>NZ_JENB01000013.1 GCF_000708715.2 Pseudomonas putida W15Oct28
ATCCAACTGTTCGGGCTCTCGCCAAAGTGGAACGGTGAATGGCAGCTTTTGCTCCCACACGTGCTCTGGGCACCTCGGGTTATCAGCTTGCCATTCACCGCTCTCACTTCAGATTCTATTCCCTCTCCAAGACACAAGCGGGTTTACCCGCGAAGAAGCCACTGCGGTGCATGGCACCGGCTTGGCCGGTGTTCGCGGCGGTTCGACGCCTCGACTCGCCCGCTCCCACAGTGATCGCGCAAACGCTTAGATTGTGAACAAGACGGTTGCTCCCAAATGGCTCAGCGTCGGGCCGCCAGGGCCTCAGGGTTGGCAATGTTCTTCGGCTTTCCTTCGAAAAACGCCAGCACATTGTCGAACGCATCGCCAAAGTACAGCTCGTAGCCGTTCTTCTCCACGTACCCCAGGTGCGGCGTACTGAGTACACGTGGGTGGCGCAGCAGCGGATGGGTGGTGTCGAGCAGCGGCTCCTCCTCGTACACATCCACCGCCGCGTAACCCGGCCGCCCGGCATCCAGTGCCTGCAGCAATGCCCCTGGGGCAATCAGTTCTGCGCGGCTGACGTTCACCAGCAGGGCGTCGGGTTTCATGCGGGACAAGTCGTCGAAGGTCACCCCGTGGCGTGTCTGGTCGGACAGGCGCAGGTTCAGGCTGACAATATCTGCTTCGGCAAAAAATGCCTCACGCGAGGCAGCAGCACGGTGGCCATCGGCCTCGGCTGCGGCGCGGCTGCTGTCGCTGCCCCATACCAGCACGGGCATGTCGAACGCCTGCGCGTAACGCGCCAGGCGCTGGCCGATCTTGCCGTAGCCCCAGATGCCCAGCAGCTGGCCGGCCAGCGCCTGGCCCAGGTTGACCTGCCATTGGCCTTGGCGGAAGGCGTCGATGGCCGGCAACAGTTGCCGGCGGGCATTGAGGATCAGCGCCCAGGCAAGTTCTGCAGGCGCCACCGGCGAGCCGCGCCCTTCGGTGACGGCAATGCCGCGTGCGGTACAGGCAGCCAGGTCCAGGTGGCCGGACACCTTGCCGGTCTGGCTGATCAGCTTGAGCTTGGGCAGGCGGTCGAGCAAGGCGGCGTCGATGCGGGTACGTTCGCGGGTGAGTACCAGTGCGTCGGCATCGGCAAAGCGTGCTGCCAGTTGCTCCAGCGTGGCCGGCTGGCGCTCATGAAGTACGCTGACAGCGTGCCCGCTCAGCTTGCCGAAGCAGTCGAGCGTGCGGATCACATCCTGGTAGTCGTCGGGAATGACAATGCGCATGGTGGTCTGGCCCTGGCGGTACAGTGAAGCGTCGAAGATAACCCAACCGGTGGCATCAACGTCAGATCAGGATGTAGTCGCTGCGCACCACCACCGGCTCGTGCGCCCCTTCGACCAGGTGCACGAACTGCCCGCCCACCTGGTCGATTGCCAGGCAGTCGTCGACATCAAGCAAGGCGTCGGTGTGCGGCTTCAGCCAGTGTGCCTGCAGGCGCTGCTTGCCCAGGGCCTTGGCTTCGGTCTTGTTGTGGGCGGTAACCAGCAGGTAGCGGTGCGCCTCGCCGAACACATCGCGTTCGTAACCGCCGAGGTTGATGAAGTACAGGTGCAGGGCGCCACGCGCGGGGGCGTCCGGGCGCAGTTCGATGCGCTGGCCGTCCACACCGTGCACTTCCAGCCACGAGTCGATGTGCAAGCCTTTCGCGCTACCGAACCAGGCCTGGCGCAACTGCGGGTAGGCCTGTTCGAAGGTGTCGGCCTGGGCGAATACCACGTCGTGGACTTCGATCTTGGCGCCGGGGTGGCGGCCTCCGAGCATGACGACGTAAAGCATGGGCGGTCCTTTGCGTGGCCTGAGTGAAAGTGCGCATTGTACCCAGGCACAGCCAGTTGCATGAAGCGATGCCTGAGCATTGTGGGACCAACTGTCTTGTTCAAAATCTAAGAGTTTGCTCCATCACTGTGGGAGCGGGCATGCCCGCGAACACCGGCGAAGCCGGTGCCATCCAACGCGCTGGGTTCTTCGCGGGCACGCCCGCTCCCACAGTGACCGAGCCTGGCATCAAGCCGCTTTCTCTTGCCGCTGGGCCAAGCCTGCTGAGCACTTGAGCACAAACCCGAGCACCACCGCTGCCCCCGCACTGGCAAAAATCATCTCCCGCCCGGCACTCTGCTGCTGCAACGCCACGAACGCCGGCGCTACTGCCGCGGCCCCCAGCTGCAGCGCACTGACCCAGGGCGTCAATGTGCCCCGTGGGTCATTGGTGGCAATCGCCCCCATGTAGTAGGTCAGCGCCAGCACCCAGCCGAAGTTCATCAGGAACAGCGCCATGCACAGCTGGTCGGCGTCATGCGTGTAGCGCGCGAGCATGGCGATCGACACCAATACCACCAGCGAGCCCAGGCCGATCATCGGCCCACGGCTCACCCGTGCGCCCAGCAGGCTGGGCAGGGCACCACCAGGCAAGCCACCCAGTATCCCCAGCCCGAAGGCCCAGCCCACATCCACCGCGTCGATGCCACGTTCGCGCGCCAACTGGTCGACAAACCCCCACAGCGAATAGATGGCCAGTTGCAGGCACAGCATCCCGAGCAAGGCATAGCGTCCGATCAGCGCCGAGCCGCCACCTGGCTGTGGCAGGCGCACCGGCGTTGCACGCAGCCGTTGGTCCGGAATGAACAGCGCAGCCACGCCGATCAGCACGAACCAGAAACCCAGCGATGCAATCGCCGCGCGGTTACCGAACTGCTCGGCCAGTTGTGGCATGCACGTCGCGTACGTGGCGAAAACAGCCGTTTGAATCAGCAGCGACAAGCCGTACGACCGATCCTGGCCCGGCAGCCGGCCAAGCCCGCTGATCGCCCCGGCATACAGCACACCCGCAGCAATGCCACAGGCAAAACGGCACAGGATGAGCGTCGTCAAAGTGTCCAGTGCCGCGCTGAGCACGTTCAGCATCAGCGCTGCGAAGGCTGCAGCCAGGTAAAGCCCGCGACCCCTCAGGCGGCGCCCCAGCACCGGCAGCAGCAGGGAGCCAAGCAATGTCCCGCTCATTTCACTGGACAGCACCCAGCCTTGCTGGCTCAGGTCCAGCTGCAGCCGTTCGGCCAACAGGCCGATGAAGATAGGTTGTACGCCAATGATGATCAGCGCCGTGGCGGCGATGTAGATCAGGGCGGCACGCAGAAGCAGGGTGTTGTTATTGTTATGCATGGTCGGGTCCGGGGTCAGGCGCGGGGCAGGGTACCTGCGTCATGGGTGATGCGGCCGTTCATCACGGTCAGCGCCACTTCGGTATTGCCGATCTGGTAGCGGTCCAGTTCGAACAGGTCCTGCTCCAGCACGATGATGTCGGCGCGCTTGCCGACAGTGATCGAGCCGATTTCCTGCTCCAGGCCCAACTGGTAGGCGCCATTGAGGGTGTAGGCGGCGATCAGTTGCGGGATGCTCAGGCGCTCGTCGGCATCGGGCATCACCGGGGCGTCGGGTTCGCCGCTGAGCTGGCGGGTGTGGCCCGATTCGATGTGCTCCACCGGTTTGTGCTGGCATCGGCACTGGCACACCAGGCCGTCCATGCCGATGGACACGGTCACCCCCTGGTCGATGAAGCTGCGGAACTTGTACATCGAGGCCCAGCGTGGGTAACCGTAGGTCTGCTGGATGGCCTCGGCGTAGGCGTCGACCACGCCCCACTGCAACTGGGTGTTGGCCATGACGCCGATGCGGCGAAAGCGCGGGATGTCGTCGGGGTGGGTGAGGAAGGCGTGGGTGATCACGTGGCGGCGGTCACGGGGCGGGTTGCTGGCGAAGGTGCGCTCGAACACGTCCAGCGCCATGCGCACGGCGCCATCGCCCACGGCATGCACCATCACGTCGATGCCAAGGGCGTCGGCCTTGCGCACGTGGCCTTCGAACACCGCCTCGGGCATGGTCGTCGAACCGCAGCTGTGTGGCTTGTCGCAATAGGGTTCAAGCAAGAACGCGGTGTGGTTCAGCTCGGTACCGTCCAGCATCAGCTTGAGGGTTTGCGCCCTGACCAGTGGCGAGTCGTAGCGCTCGCGCAGGGCTTGCAGCTGGGTGACCGGGTCGTCCTCGGTGCCCATGTTGATGTAGCTGCCGACCACACGCAGCTTCAGGCGCTCTTCGCGCTCCAGTTGCTGCAGGGTTTCATACAGCAGCGACTGGTCGCCGGCGGGGTCGAGGAAGCCGGCATCGAACACCGTGGTAATGCCGGCAGCCACCAGTTTTTCTTGCCAGAAAGGGATCGAGCGCAGGTACAGGTCGATGCCTGTTGGCAGGTAGCCCGCTTCGCTCAGGCGTTGCATCAGCAGCGAATAGGCGGCGCAGTCGATGATCACGCCAGTGGGCTCGCCGGTGAGCGGGTCTTTTTCGAACCAGCTGGCGCCTTCTTCCACCGCCGGGGTGTCACGGTCGATGCCGGCGGCGTTCAGGGCGAAGCTGTTGACCCACATGGTGTGATAGTCGGTGGACAGCAGGCACACCGGCTTGTCCGGGCAGATGGCATCGAGGACTTCGCGGCGCAGCATGTGCTCTGGCATCAGCGGCTGGATCCAGCCCATGCCGGTAATGGCTTTTTCCGTAGGGTTGGCCTCGACGTAGGCCTTGAGCAAGGCCAGCACCTGCTGCGGGTCTGTGTGGTTGACCAGCGCCTGGAAGGCGAAAGCGGTAGAGGAGAAGTGCCAGTGCGACTCGACGAAGCCTGGCAGCACCAGTTTACCGCCGGCATCCAGCAGCCGGGTGGCAGGGCCGGCGTACGCCATGACGCTGGCGAGGTCGCCCACGCAGACGATGCGTTCGCCGCTGATGGCCACAGCCTGGGCCCAGGGCCTGTGCGGGTCGACGGTGTAGATACGGGCATTGTGGAGGATGAGGTCTGCGGCGATGGACATGGCAACTCCCTGGGTCAGAATGTCGCATTAGTTTTGAGTTGCTTAAAACTTTTAGTCAATAAAATATTTTTACCAGTCAGCTTTGCGTTATGCTTGAGGCCGACTTGTACGGTTTGGAAAAGGTGTGAATGTGAGCGGATTGCGCGAGCAGCAGAAGGCGATGCGCCGTGAAACCATCAGCCGCACGGCGCTGGGCCTGTTCGAGGCGCAGGGTTACCAGACCACCACCATGGAGCAGATCGCGCGCCTGGCGGCGGTGTCGGTGCCCACGGTGTTTGCCTACTTCGGCAGCAAGCAGGAAATCCTGCTGGAGAAGCTGCGCGAGGCCGACCACCGTGCGGTGGCTGAGGCCAGGCGGCGCCTGCCAGAGTTTTCCGATGCGCTGGAGGCGCTGTGCTGCTACGAATCGCACCTGACCGATTACGCCTTCGAGGTGCTGCCTGCGCCGCTCTGGCGCGAAATACTGCCGCCGCTACTGCCGTTGCTGGGCAGTGGCCAGCAGGACGTGCCGCAGGCCTACAAGCGGGTCAACGATGCGCTGGTCAACGAGTTGAAGTGCCTGCTGCAGGACCTGTGTGACAGCGGCAGGCTGCGTGCAGGGCTGGACGTGGGGTACGCGGCGTTTTTGATCAACGACTACGGGCACTTGCAGTTGCTGCGCCTGTGCAGCCGCGAGCCGCTGGACATCGCCGCACACCGGGAAGATGTGCGGATGTTCATGGGCTTTATCCTGGCCGGGATGCAAGGGCCTGCACTCGCCCCCTTGTAGGAGCGGCCTTGCGTCGCGATGGGCCCCAAAGCGGCCCCCAGACGCCAGCGTTGACGCATGAATTGCCGGGGCTGCTAACGCACCCCATCGCGACACAAGGCCGCTCCTACAAGGGATTGCGTGGGCCGCCAGACAGGTGCTCTACCAGAAAATCCACGAACAGCCGCACCCGCGCCGGCATCGCCTGGCCACCGACGAACACCGCATGGATCGGCTCGCGGTCGTCAGGGTTGTACGCCTCCAACAAGGGCACCAGCCGCCCGCTGGCCAGGTCGTCGACCACCGTGAAGGTACCGATGCGAGCCACGCCGGCACCGATCCTGGCCAGTTGCGCCAGGGCTTCGCCGCTGCTGCATTCGATGTTCCCCGCCACCTTCAACGAGAACACCTGCCCGTCGCGGCGAAACGGCCAGTCGGGCGCGGCGCGGCGGAAGTTGAAGCGCAGGCAGTTGTGCCGGGCCAGGTCTTCAGGCTCAAGCGGGGTGCCGCAGCGTTGCAGGTACTCGGGCGAGGCCACCACCACCTGGCCGGTTTCACCTATGGCGCGGGCGCTCAACGAGCTGTCCGGCAGGTGCCCGAAGCGCAGTGCCACGTCAGCCTGGCCGCCGAGAATGTCAGCCACTTCGTCACTGAGGGTAAGGTCAACCAGCACTTGCGGGTAGCGTGCGCTGAAGGCCGCCAGCAGGGGTACCACGGTCAGCCGGGCATGGCCCAGCGCAGCGCTTACCCGCAAGCGCCCGCGCGGCACGCCCTGGTCGGTGATGGCTTCTTCCACTTCGAGCATGTCGGCCAGCACCCGCCGTGCACCGCGCAGGTATGCCTCACCCTCGGGGGTGAGGGTGATCGCCCGGGTGGTGCGCAGCAGCAGGCGGGTGCCCAGGCGCTGTTCGGTGCGGGCGATGATGCGGCTGACCGCAGAAGGCGTCAGGTTCAGTGCCCGCGCGGCGGCCGACAGGCTGCCCTCTTGCGCCACCCTGGCAAAAATCTCCATCTCTCCGGATCTTCCACTGAAGTCCATTTGTGCCTCATGCGCAAAGGTGGTTCGCAAAAAAGCAGTCTAGTGCGCTTTTGAAATGGATCGTAGCATTTGCGGCATAGATAAGGAGCTTGCCATGCGTATCAATCCACCTCTTGTCGCACTCGCCATCGGTGCCTTTGGCATCGGTGTCACCGAGTTCGCCCCCATGGGCATGTTGCCCAGCATCGCCACTGACCTTGGCGTTTCAATTCCTGCTGCCGGGCTGCTGGTCAGTGCCTATGCCATTGGCGTGCTGATCGGCGCACCGCTGATGACCCTGGCCACGGTGAAGATTCCGCGGCGTTACTTGCTGATCGGGCTGATGGCCATTTTCACCCTGGGCAACCTGATGTCGGCCCTGGCCAGCGACTACGCCAGCCTGCTGGTGGCCCGCGTGGTCACCTCGCTCAACCACGGCGCCTTCTTTGGTATCGGCTCGATTGTCGCGGCCAGCGTGGTACCGCCCGAGAAGCGCGCCGGGGCGGTGGCGGCGATGTTCATGGGCTTGACCCTGGCCACCATCGGCGGCGTGCCGCTGGCGGCCTGGTTTGGTGAAATGCTGGGTTGGCGCACGGCATTCTGGGGTATTGCCGGGCTTGGCCTGGTGGCGATGACCTCGCTCTGGTACGCGCTGCCCAATGTGCCGTCACCCAAAGGTGACGGGGCCATGGCCGAAATCCGTGTGCTGGGCCGCGGCCCGGTGCTGGCGGCGTTGCTGCTGACGGTGGTGGGTTCCAGTGCGATGTTCACGGTGTTCACCTACATTGCGCCGATCCTGCAGAGCGAGGCGGCGGCGTCCACCACCTTCGTGACAGCCATGCTGGTGTTGTTCGGTGTCGGCCTGACCTTGGGCAACGTATGGGGTGGCAAAGCGGCAGACCGCTCGATCGACCGCACGCTGATCCTGTCGTTGGCGCTGTTGATTGCCGTGCTGCTGGTGTTCCCGCTGGTGCTGGACTGGCCGTTGCCGACGGCCCTTGCGATCCTGGTCTGGGGCGCTGCCAGCTTTGCACTGGTGCCGCCATTGCAGATGCGGGTGATGGAAGCAGCCAAGGATGCACCGAACCTGGCTTCGGCGGTGAACATTGGTGCGTTCAACCTGGGCAATGCGATTGGCGCGGCGCTGGGTGGCGCAGTGATCAACGCAGGGCTGGGCTACCCGGCGATTTCCCTGGCGGGCGCGGCGATGGCGGCGTTGGGGTTGGTGATGGTGCTGCTGTTTGCCTGGCGTGGTCGGGTGGTGGCAGCGGGGGGCCAGGTTGCGGTGTAACTGGCCGAGACCCCGGGGGCGCTTTGCGCCCCTTTCGCGACACAAGGCCGCTCCTACAGGGGAATGCGATCTCTTGTAGGAGCGGCCTTGTGTCGCGATGGGCTGCTAAGCAGCCCCATAATCCTGCAGGTGGAGCCAGACTGCTAGCGACGCTTCTCGAAGCGTACATCGCGCTCGTCAACCGCCCCTGTACACACCCACCCCGACTGCCGATAAAAACCATTCGCACGGATAGTCTCATCGCCGTCAGTGGTCAGGTGAATCACGTCATGTTGTTCGAACAACGACTCTTCCGCCCGCTGCAGCAACATCCGTCCTAGCCCCTTGCCTTCATGCCCAGGCCGCACGAACAGGGCAAACAGCTCACCCTCTTCCTGATCGACCATGGCAAACCCGACGGCTTCGTCCCGCCACTCGGCAATCCATGCGCAGGGGCCATTGCCGATAGCATCGGCAAGCGTATCAGCGGTAATGCCGAGATCATGCATCTGCTCACGCGAAAGGTGGTTCTGGCTCACACTGGTGCGGATGTCGAACAGCAACTCGATGTCATCTGGTGTGGCCTGTCGCAGAACTGCAACCATCAATCAATCCTCTTGCCGATGTTACGGCGTACCGTTACGGCCGTGCAGGTGATAGGCCGGGCGCTCGCTCAGGCGCTCGTAATAATCGCGCACCGCTGGCAGGTGCGGGTGCTCGAACGGCGTTTCGAACCAGCGGTTGACCGACAGGCCGATAGGGATGTCGGCCAGGGTGAACTGGCTGCCGGCCACGTAGGCACCGGTGCTGGCCAGCTGGCGGTCGAGGATGTGCATGTAGCGTGACCAGTCCGCGCAACCGGCGGCAAGGGCTTGCGGGTCCTGATGGGCGGGGGAGTGCCTGACCAGTGACATGAAGGCGTAGCTCCACGAGCGGTTCAGGTCCGAGGCCTGCCAGTCGATCCACTGGTCGATCCTGGCCCGCGCCTGGGCATCGTCGGGGTAGAACGCGGTGGCACCATAGCGGTTGGCCAGGTAGCGGATGATGCTGTTGGATTCCCACAAGGTGAAGTCGCCATCCTGGATCACCGGGATCATGGCGTTGGGGTTCAATGCCAGAAACTCGGCGCTGTCAGTGGCCTTGAAGCCAGAGCCCCAGTCTTCGCGCTCGAATGCGACCTCGAACTCGGCGCAGGCCCACAGGACTTTTCGCACATTGATGGAAGAGGCTCTGCCCAGTATCCGTAGCATGGTGTTCGTCCTGGTGTGGGGGAGGTTGATCGTCCGACACTGCCAGGTGCCGGTCAAGGGGCTGATCGGTGGCAGAGCGTCCACTTCTAGGGGTTTTTGTAGTCCATTTCCGAAAGTGACCCTTTCCACCCTCCTGATCATTGTGATGGGCCAGACCGCGCCCTAGGCTCGGCATGCTCGTAACCCGGAGGAATCAACATGGACAACGACACCCCGAAAAGCAGCAAGCTCAATGTCGTGCGTGCAGCGAGCCGGTTTGGCAACGCCGATGCCGAACTGGTGCAGATGAAACCGCAGCTGCCAATGAGGACCGCTCTGACAGAGGCATCGAGCATCATGGGCTGCATCACCGAAATTACCCGCAAGGCCATCGACAGGCCAGGCGACCGCAAGGTGATGATGCAGGCCACGTTTTATCTGGCCGGCATGGCCAAGGCGCTGATCGATGGCCAGCTGCTGCAGGTGCGTCAGGCGCGCGAAGGCGAGCGAGAACCCTAGTCAGGCTTGCCTGGGGGGCCTGAACTTGGCACCCTTGGGCGGTTTGAATCATCTGTATCACGACAGAAGGAAGTTTGCATTGAGCTGGGACAAGGTGGGGAAACTCCTCGTAGCCGTGCTTGTTGGCCTGATGGTGCTTTTGGCCGCCTACGTGTTGCTCAGGGGCAACCCGCGCCTGGAGGCGTCACTGACCTATGCCTACCTCACCTATCCCACCCAGTTCAGCGAGCGCATAAGCAAGGCCAGCGAGCAGCTCAAGTATGAGCAGTTGCAGGGGCGCATCAACAGCATCGGCCAGGGCGCGCTGAGCCACGACCAGGTCGAGCGCCTGATTGAAATGGCCCAGGCACCCTATGCCCAGCTGTTCGCCAAGCCTTTCGAGGCCGGGCTGGTCGATCACCGTACCGGCTTGCTTATCGAACTACTCAACAGTGGTGACGCGCCTGTACGGGAGGTGAAGATCCGTCTGCCAGCTAAGGGCCTGGTGCAGGTGCGTGATGCTGCCGGCAACGACACACTGCTGGAGACCGCCACCGCGCAGGTGGACATCCCGGCCATCGAGCCGGGTGGCACGTGCAAGGTGTGGGTGTATTTCGATGCAGACTATTTGCAGATCCGCCAGGGCGGGGTCAGCATCAGCCACGCCGACGGAGTGGCCAAGGTGCAGGTGTACCACGAGGTCATCGGTTTTCCGGCCATGGTGGCCCGCTACAGCCGCGAGTTGATGGTGCTGCTGGGCGTACTGGCGGTCAGCGTGCTGGGCTTGGTTTATGCCTGCCTTGCACGGCGCCGAGCGCGGTAAACGCCTCTCCTGTAGAAGCAGCCTTGTGCTGCGAAGAGGCCGGTTCAGGCGCTGCATTAGTGTCGCCCGTACCGGCCTCTTCGCAGCACAAGGCTGCTCCTACAGAGAAATGCGGGATGCGTGTTCTGCGCTCAAGGGTCATTTGCTCAAAACTCAATACTCCCCCCGTTGACGACCCTCTATAGTGCTCGGCATTACAAGACCCATGCCGAGCCTGCCTGATGATCCCTTCCCTGGACTCCATTTTTTCTCGCCTGCGCCTACGCCAGTTGCGCCTGCTGATCGAGCTGGACCGCTGTGGTTCGCTGCACAAGGCGGCCGAAGCCATGGCCATTTCCCAGCCCGGGGCCACCAAGGCGTTGCGCGAGGTGGAGGAGGTGCTGGGCGTACCGTTGTTCCAGCGCCTGCCCAGCGGTCTGGTAGCGAATGACGTGGGCCGTTGCGTGGTGCGCTATGCGCGGCTGATCCACAGCGACCTGGGGCATTTGCGCGAAGAAGTGCTAGGTATCGTCCAGGGCCAGGGTGGGCGGCTGGCGGTGGGCAGCATCATGGGGGCCATGCCGACTCTGGTCAGCGCCCTGGGGCGCTTGCGCCGCAAGCAGCCGCAACTGGCGGTGGAAATTGCCGAGAATACCAGCGCCAACCTGCTCGCCCAGCTGGACGAGGGGCGCCTGGACCTGGCCATCTGCCGGCCAGGGCTGGGCCGCAACGCGGCGGACTATGCCTTTGTCAAACTGGCCCAGGAGCCGTTGGTGGTGGTTGCCCACCCGCAGCACCCGCTTGCCGGGGCAGCGGCACTGGAAATCAGCGACCTGAGCCATTACCGCTGGGTGGTCTACCCGGTCAATATGCCCATGCGCCAGGCGCTGGAACGCGAGTTGAGCGAGGCAGGGGTGGAGGTGCCCCGCTACCCGCTGGAAACCTTCTCCACCTTCGCGACATTCATGCTGCTGGAAGATGACCCGACACTGGTGGCGGTCATTCCCAGTGCCGTGGCGGCCTTTGCCGAGCAGCGCGGGTTGCTGGTGTCGCTGGCGGTGCAGCTACGGGCGCTGAGCGAGCCGTTCGGCATCGTGCACCGTGTGGCGGCGCCGCTATCGCCAGCGGCGCGGTTGTTGGTGGAGGAATTGACGGCCACGTGAAGTTTGACGGTGTCCGCATCCAGCCCGTCGCTGATGGGGATAAGCGAGGGTTATTGGTGGATCAGCTCTTTTCATTATCGGCGGCCCTGCGTTGTGCTCTAGATTGCCCCCGGCACGGCCTGCCAGTACCCCTGTAACCCTATTGCATCAAGGAGCAAACCAATGGATCTAGGCATTACCGGCCGCTGGGCCATCGTCTGCGCGGCCAGCCAAGGCCTGGGCAAAGGCTGCGCCGAGGCGCTGGGCAAAGAAGGCGTGAACCTGGTCATCAATGCCCGCACCCAAGCCACTCTGGAACAAACCGCCAGCGAGTTGCGCGCGGCCTGCCCGGGCATCGAGGTGCGTACCGTGGCCGGTGATGTTGCCGATGCCCAGGTGCGCCAGGCGCTGTTGGCGGCCTGCCCGCAGGTCGACATTCTGGTCAACAACGCCGGTGGCCCGCCACCGGGGGACTTCCGTGACTGGGGGCGTGACGACTGGCTGAAGGCGTTGGACGCCAACATGCTCACCCCCATCGAGCTGATCAAGGCAGTGGTCGACGGCATGGCCGAGCGCGGTTTCGGCCGGGTGGTGAATATTACCTCTGGCGCGGTGAAGGCGCCGATCGACATTCTCGGTTTGTCCAACGGCGCCCGCAGTGGCCTGACCGGTTTCATTGCCGGGTTGGCCCGGCAGCAGCGCCTGGCGGGCAGCAATGTGACTCTGAACAACCTGCTGCCTGGGGCGTTCGACACGGCGCGTTTGCAAAAGACGTTGCAGGCGGCGGGTGGCGATGTGCAAGCCACCGCTCAGGCCAGGCGCAAGGCCATCCCAGCAGCGCGCTTTGGCGATGCCGGGGAGTTCGGCGCGTACTGTGCTTTCCTGTGCAGTGCGCATGCCGGGTACATCACCGGGCAGAACCTGCTGATCGATGGCGGAGCGTATCCGGGGACCTTCTAGAAATGTGGGGGGGCAGAGCGCCCCCCCCCACACTTAGAGTCTGTTAAACCCGCAGCACGCACAGGCGCAGCGCGCGAAAATCCAGGTCGAGGATTTTACCCCGGACAGCCGCTTGTTCTAGCGGGTATTCACCACAGTGCAGCCGACGCCGTCGTCAGCACCCGACCAAACACGGCGAGTGCCTTGTCCACTTCTGCCTCGGTGCTGAAGCGGCCGATGCTCATGCGCACACTGTTGCGTGCCTGACGCTCATCCAGCCCCAGTGCCAGCAGCACATGCGAAGCGGCGTTACTCGCCGAGTTGCAGGCCGAGGTGGTCGACAAGGCCAGCTCGCTGGCCAGTGCCGCGCTAGTGAAACCCTTGCTGTCGATGCACAGGTTCAGGGTATGGGGAATGCGTTGGTTGGCGCTGCCGTTGAGGGATACGCCAGGTAACGCCAGCAGGCCGTCGCGCAGGCGTGTGGCCAGTTGCTCAAGGCGCTGGTGCTCGCTGTCGCCTGGTTGGCCGGCCAAGGCAAAGGCGCTGCCCATGCCCGCGATCTGATGGGTTGCCAAGGTGCCGGAACGCAGGCCCTGCTCATGGCCGCCGCCGTGCATCTGCGCACGCATCAGCGCGTGGGCGCGCGGCCCGACATACAACGCGCCGATGCCTTTTGGCCCGTAAACTTTGTGCGCCGAGAACGACATCAGGTCAACGGCCATCGCGTTCAGGTCGATCGCCAGCTTGCCCACAGCCTGCGCAGCATCCACGTGCAGCAGGGCACCATGGGCACGCACCCGCTCGCCAATCGCTGCAAAGTCGGTGACCGTGCCCAGTTCGTTGTTCACCGCCATCAGCGATACCAGACGGGTATCGGCGCGCAACGCTGCCTGCACGCTTGCGGGCTGAATCAGGCCGGCAGCATCCGGTGCCAGGCGGGTAACGGCCCAGCCTTGGCGCTCCAGCTCGGCCACCGTGTCGAGTACGGCTTTGTGCTCCAGCTGGCTGGTGATCAGGTGCCCGGGCATGCCGATGCCTTGAGCAATGCCTTTGAGTGCCAGGTTGTTGGACTCGGTTGCGCCCGAGGTCCACACCAGGTTGTCGGCTTGCGCGCCGACGCACTCGGCCACCTGCTGGCGGGCTTGCTCCACTGTCTGTCGGGCAGCCTGGCCGTAGGCGTGGCCACTGGACGCCGGGTTGCCGAAGTTGGCCTGGCTACCCAGGCAGGCAAGCATGGTTTCGATGACCCGATCGTCGACGGGGGTAGTGGCGGCGTAATCGAAATAGAGCGGGGCGCTTGGCATTCAGGGCAGGTCCATGTCTGTCGCCGTGGAGTCGGCGATTATTGGAGTAAGCGTATCCGCCGTGCGCGAGATGTTTTTCGCTTCCCGCAGCTGTTTTCTCAATTGGCCGGAGAAAACTTTCTCTCTGTTGGACTGTTTGTAGGATTTTTTTCTACGGGCAGGAAGGGGCCAATGAACAGCCCCTCGCAAACGTCTTCAGGCGGGCTCCAGGGCCTTCTCTTCCTCGGCTACAACGCGTTCGCACAATTCGGTGATCTGCTCGCGCATCCAGCGGTTGGCCGGGTCCTGGTCGGTGCTTTCATGCCAGTACAGGTGCGTTTCCACGGCGGGCACTTCCACCGGCAGTGGCTGGTAACGCAATTGATGGCGGCGGGCGAAGCGCTCGGGAACGGTCATCGCCATGTCGGTTTGCTGCAACACCTGCGAAGCCATGAGGTAATGCTGCGAGCGCAAGGCGACCTTGCGCTGCACGCCCATCTTGCCCAGCGCCAGGTCGACGTAACCCAGGCCGTTGCGGCGGCTGGAAATATGGATATGGGTCATGCCCAGATAGCTGTCGAGGGTCAGCTTGCTGTCAGCCAGTGGGTGGCCCTGGCGCAGGGCGCAGACATAGCGGTCTTGCATCAGCTTGACGTGGCGCACCTGCGGGTCGGTGTTCAGGGGCGCGTCGATGGCGAAGTCCAGGCGGCCGGCGGCGAGTTCCTTGGTGGTCTCGCGGCGCTTGCACAGAAAGCTTTCGATCAGCACCGCGGGCGCCAGGCGGCGCAGGCGCTGGAACAGCGGCGGCAGGATGACCGCCTCGGTCAGGTCGGTCATGCTGATGCGGAAGGTTTTGTTGGCCTGCTGCGGGTTGAAGATACGGCTTTCCTGCACCGACGTACGCAACAGTGCCAGGGCGTTGCGCACCGGGCCGATGATGTTCTGCGCCATGGGCGTGGGCACCATGCCTTGTGCGGTGCGCACGAACAGCGGGTCGTTGAAGGTTTCGCGCAGCCGCGACAGGGCGTTGGACACCGCCGGCTGGGTAATGCCGACAATCTGCCCGGCGCGGGTCAGGTTGGCTTCGGTGTAGATCGCATCGAACACGATGAACAGGTTCAGGTCGACCTTGCTGAGGTTCATGGGCGCCGCTCTTTGTTGGAATTATTCGCCGATCATATATCGGTTATGAATGTTTATACACGCGGAAAATAGACTAGGTGGATGGAGGCATGCTGCTCTAGGCTCTGGCACATGTACTCCGAACCGTGAAGGTAGCCCCGATGGATTTCGCCTATTCGCCCAAGGTCCAGGCACTGCGCGAGCGCGTTACTGCGTTCATGGACGCCTATGTCTACCCCGCCGAAGCCGTGTTCGAGCGCCAGGTTGCCGAGGGCGACCGCTGGCAGCCCACTGCAATCATGGAAGAACTCAAGGCCAAGGCCCGCGCCGAAGGGCTGTGGAACCTGTTCTTGCCCGAATCGGAGTACGGCGCCGGCCTGAGCAACCTGGAATACGCCCCGCTGGCGGAAATCATGGGCCGCTCGCTGCTCGGGCCAGAGCCGTTCAACTGCTCGGCGCCGGACACCGGCAACATGGAAGTGCTGGTGCGCTATGGCAGCGAAGCGCAGAAACGCCAGTGGCTGGAGCCTTTGTTGCGCGGCGAGATCCGCTCGGCGTTTGCCATGACCGAGCCGGACGTGGCCTCCTCGGACGCTACCAACATGGCCGCGACTGCCGTGCGTGACGGCGACGAATGGGTCATCAATGGCCGCAAATGGTGGACCTCCGGCGCCTGTGACCCGCGCTGCAAGGTGATGATCTTCATGGGCCTGTCCGACCCTGAAGGGCCACGCCACCAGCAGCATTCGATGGTGCTGGTGCCCACCGATGCGCCGGGCGTGAAGATCGTCCGCCCGTTGCCGGTGTTCGGCTATGACGATGCCCCACATGGCCACGCCGAAGTGCTCTTCGAGAACGTTCGGGTGCCTTATGAAAACGTGCTGCTCGGCGAGGGCCGAGGCTTCGAGATTGCCCAGGGGCGCCTTGGCCCGGGGCGTATCCACCACTGCATGCGCTCGATCGGCATGGCCGAGCGTGCGCTGGAGCTGATGTGCAAGCGCTCGGTGGAGCGTACGGCGTTTGGTCGGCCACTGGCGCGGCTGGGTGGCAACATCGACAAGATCGCCGACTCACGCATGGAGATCGACATGGCCCGGCTGCTGACATTGAAAGCGGCGTACATGATGGACACCGTCGGCAACAAGGTGGCCCGCAGCGAGATCGCGCAGATCAAGGTAGTGGCGCCGAACGTGGCGTTGAAGGTGATCGACCGGGCAATTCAGATGCATGGTGGGGCAGGGGTGAGCGGCGATTTCCCGCTGGCCTACATGTACGCCATGCAGCGCACCCTGCGCCTGGCCGACGGGCCGGATGAGGTGCACCGGGCGGCGATTGGCAAATATGAGATTGGCAAGTATGTGCCGGTGGAGTTGTTGCGCGGCGGGCGCTGAACTCGTCAGGCTGAGCTGGCCTCTTCGCGGGTAAATTGCTTCGCCGCACCGCCGCTCCCACAAGTACTGCATAAGCCCGAAGCCTGGGCGGTCCCTGTGGGAGCGGGCATGCCCGCGAAGAATCCAGCGCGGTGGATGGCACCGGCTTCGCCGGTGTTCGCGGCGGTTCGACGCCTCGGCACGCCCGCTCCCACAGTGATCGCGCAAACGCTTAGATTTTGAACAAGACAGTTGCTCCCACCTTGACCTCCATAGCGCCACCGACCGATGTAGGAGCGGGCTTGCCCGCGAATACGGTGGCGGGGCAACGGTGCATGCGTTTAAGGAAAACTCTCGCAACTTGTAGGAAGTTTCTGAATTTCGACGGAGGCCACTTGAACCTCTCTTGCTGGTGTTAGGTTTTCCAACCTGAACCATACACAGGGAGTTTGTTTATGCGCGTCAGTCTAGAGGGATTAGGTCAGGCTGTAGATGGCGATCTGACCACAACGGGTGCTATCTGCATTGCAACGGGCGCAGGCTATCTCGACGAAGGCCGAATGGTGCTCCGTGAAGGCGACCAGACCACGCCATGCCCTCTTTGTGGGCAGGTGGGGACTGTCGCCGAAGGTGTGGATCACTTTATATCCGATGGCCAGCGGGTGGCCATGGACGGGGCGTTGGTTGTCTGTGGCTGTTCCCCAGGCAGCAACCGGGTAGTCGCGCCGTTGTATGAAGCCCCGCCGTCCCTGTATTCCATTGCAGGGCGTACCAATACCCACTTTGCCGAGCCATCACCCTCCGTCTACCCCGAGCGTTTTTCCCAGCCCGTAATAGGCGCATTGCCCAGTACGCTGGAGCCTGGCTTCTACGTTGTGCCTCGACGCATGTCGTTCCCTCAGGTGCTGGTGCAATTGGCCGAGCACGATGCCACGTTGCCGATTTCCCGTTTGCAGCGGCTCAACCCGACGTTTGAGAAAGGCTTCAAGGCCGGGGAAATATTCGTAATCGGTGACCCGGACAACGCAAATGCCTGTACACGCGAAGAGGGAGAACTGATGGGGGCTGCCCAGCATGCACGCCGCGCGCTGGAGGTGCTGGACTTCGCCGAAGCGGATTTCATGATGGAGCACCAGGCCGAAATCGCTGGCTTGCTCAGCGACGCAAGTTTGTCCATGGGCGTGGGCAAGGACATGCTGGATCAAGGTTTGAAACAGGTCAGTCAGACGTTGACCCGTATCGAGCAATTGCACCACCGGGAGTTCATGCGCCACGGCCACCTGAACAGCCCGGGCTTTTTCGCTGAACGGCGGCGGCTTCTGCAGCAGCTGGATGGACAGTTGAAAACGGCATTTCTGAACAAGCAGTTGAACCTTGGGAACTATGAACGCTTGAGGAAGAGCTTGAATATTTCGACCAAGAGCCTGGTGCATCATTGGTCGAAAGCGGGCGGGCCGGGGCAGATTCCGGGGTATGCAACGCATCTGGCTAAGGTGGCGAAGCTTAGCAATTACCTCAAATATGGCGGACATGCTGCAGTAGGGGTGGGCGGCGCTTCGTCTTACTTGAACGTGCAGGAGGTGTGTCGGGCCGGTGAATCTGGAGCTTGCAAGAAGGTTCGTTTTACCGAAACGGGTAGCTTCGCAGGTGGTCTGGGGGGCGGTATGCTTGGAGCTTGGGGAGGTGGTGCTGCTGCAACCGCTCTTTGCGGTGTTTTCGCGGTCGGTACTGGTGGGCTTGGCGTTCCGGTATGCGGGATTGTCATCGTTGGCGCCAGCTCTGCGGCAGGCTCTATTGGCCTTGGCGCATTCGGAGAAAAGACTGGAGAGGTACTTTATGAGGTGATAGATGATTAACTTCGATAGTTGGTCGCCGCTGCTTAAACTAGCCTTTCTGATTGTCCCTTTTCTCACTGGATTTTCAGGTCTTGCTATAAATGTGCGAATTGCAACGTCCCGTGATTTTCAACTCGCCTTGTCAGCTATTACAAGCAACCCCTATCTGGAGCAGATGAAACCCGTATGGGGTGGAGGAAGCCTGAGGTCTCGCTGTCTGCTGATGAGTGCGGTGAGCGCTTTGGTCACGTTTCCTAGGCTACATCTGCATATGGGTTGGTTGGATGAAGAGGAACTTAAGCATTTCCCGCCGTACTTGAAGCGAAAAATGGCTATCGCGCTATGGCTCATTTTCATCGCGTTGCTTTGGTCGCTGATGGGTTACTTTATAGTTAAAAATTAATACTGGGTCAGACCCGCAATTGCGGGTCTTCATCCTTCTGCCCATTCGAAACATTTCCTTGCTGGGTAGACTCTACAGCCGCCTTCTGCCCCCTTGTCTTGACCAACGAAACCACCACCCCACCCAGTAACAGCCCGAACGTCACCCCCAACGACAGCAGCGCCGGCACCTTGCCGACCATGCCGTGATAGAAAATCTTGCAGCCAATAAAAATCAACACCAGCGCCAACGCGTACTTGAGGTACACAAACCGGTGCATCAACGCCGACAGTGCGAAGTACAGCGAGCGCAGCCCAAGAATGGCAAAGATGTTCGAGGTGTAGACAATGAACGGGTCCTGGGTAATGGCGAAAATCGCCGGCACGCTATCGACTGCAAACACCAGGTCGGCCAGTTCGATCAGCACCAGTGCCAGGAACAACGGGGTGGCATAACGCAATGCCTTGCTCTGCCCGGGCGGGGTCTGGCGCACGAAGAAGTGCGAGCCGTGGATCTGATCGGTGACCCGCATGTGCCGGCGCACGAACTTGAGGATCGGGTTGTTGGCCAGGTCCGGGTGGCTGTCTTCTTTCGACAGCGCCATCTTCACCCCGGTAAACAGCAGGAAGGCACCGAAGATATACAGCACCCAGGCAAAGTTCTGCACCAGCGCCGCGCCCACACCAATCATGATCGCCCGCAGGAACACCACCCCGAGGATGCCCCAGAACAGCACGCGGTGCTGGTAGCGGCGGGGGATGGCGAAGTAGCTGAAGATCATCGCCATGACGAACACGTTGTCCATCGACAGCGATTGCTCCACCAGGAAACCGGTGTAGAACTCCAGCGCCGACTGAGCGCCCAGCTGGTACCAGACCCCGACGCCGAACAGAACCCCGACGCTGAAGTAGCCTGAGTACAGCAGCAGGCTTTCGCGCATTTCGATTTCGCGGTCGTGGCGGTGCAGCACGCCCAGGTCGAGCACCAGCAAACCGATGACGATGGCCATGAACACCAGCCACAACCAGGCGCTGGTACCGAGAACAGGGGTGGTGAGGAATGCTTGCAGAGCTGTCATGAGCCCCTCCTTGAATGTCGACGTTGCATGGCAACAGTGATCCGACATGGCGGCTTGGCAGCCGTCAGAGGGGCCCGGTATCACATGATTTTGAGCCTAGACCCGTTTGCAGGAGATACCGAATGGGGAGCTGTTACATTTCTTTGCCAAGGCCCCTGTAGGAGCAGCCTTGTGCTGCGAAGAGGCCGGTATGGGCAACACATCTGTGCAAGGTTTACCGGCCTCTTCGCAGCGCAAGGCTGCTCCTACAGCGATGTGTGCAGCTTTCGGGTCAGTAGACCCACACCTCGACCCGGCGATTACGCAGCCGCCCTTGCTCCAGCTCATTGCCGGCCACGGGCAGTTCATCGCCCATGCCGGTCACCTCCAGCAACTCCACGCCATCGCGCGCCAACTCACGGCGCACTGCCTGGGCCCGCAGGCGCGAGAGCAGGGCTGCGCGCCCGGGCGTTTCCTTGGGGTCGCCAAACCCGACCAGCACCGCCTTGCTCTGCAGCTTGCCGGCCTGGCGCAGGTACTCGGCCACGCGCTGCACATCGCGCAGGGCCTTGTTGTCGAGGCTGGCACTGCCTTCCTGGAAGCGGAAGTTCACGCTCAGCCGCTGCGCCTGCTGGGCCAGGGTGCGGTAGCGCGGTGGCATGTCGGCCTGGGGCGCTACGGGTTGGGCCTTGATCTGCTGCGAAACAAAGCCCTGCTGGGCGACGATCGCCTGGCCGGCCGGGCTCTGGGCAAAGTCGGCCAGCGCCCTGGCCTGTGGCTTGGGGTTGGCCGGCAGGTAGAAGTACAGGCGCCGTGACAGCGGGTAGTCTTCGCTGGCCACCAGCGCGCGCTCCGGCAGCATGGCCGGTGCGTCGCCTTCGGCTATCGCCAGTACCTTGGCCCCGTGTACCGCCGCCAGGCTGCTGAAGCCGATGGCCTGGCGGTCGGTGGCCACCTGCGAAGCCAGTTCGTCACTGGACTCGAAGCGCCTGGCCTTGGCTGACAGTTCGTCGCGCTGTGGCTCCAGCACCAGTGCCTTGAACGTCTCGAAGGTGCCGGAACGGTCGTCGCGGGCGTACAGGTGAATGGCTCCGCCAGGAATGCCCAATTGCTCCCAGCGCTGGATTTTCCCGGAAAAAATGTGCGCCAGTTGCTCGGTATTCAAACGAGGCAGCGGGTTGTCGGGGTGGACGATAACCGCAACGCCATCCAGGCCGATCACTTGTTCGGCACTGGCAGCGCGCAGGTCGCCCAAGGCCCGCAGCTGGCGTACTTCGTTGTCGTTGATCGGTCGCGAGGCGGCGGCCAGGTCGGCCTCGCCACGGCCCAGGGCGACGAAGCCGGTGCTAGACCCGTGGGCAGCGATGTCGATGCGCACGGGTTGGCCCTGCGCATCGCGTGCGGTGATCACGGTCTCGTTGGCCCGCTTGCCGGGTTGCTGCTCGATGGCAGTGGCTTGCTGCCCGCGCAATTGCCCCTGCACCAGCGCTGGCAGCAAGGCCGCGCCGACGGTGTTGGAGCCTTGCGCACGCAGGTGCATGGGCTCGGCCAAGGTCGCAAGCGGGATCAGGGTGAGCAGCAATACAAGCAGGCGGGGCATGCCGGGTGGCCCTGTGGCATAGAGTTGGCCGGCAGATTACGACAGTGGCGTGATGATAATGTGACAGGTAGTAGGTGCTGTATCTGATATCTGGCAGTCAGCGTTATTGGGGCTGCTTCGCAGCCCATCGCAGGCAAGCCAGCTCCCACAGGTACAGTGCCCTTCCTGAAGGCAGCACGCTACCTGTGGGAGCTGGCTTGCCTGCGATGGGCCGCAAAGCGGCCCCGGCGATCTCAATGCGCCCCGGCAGACTTGCTCAAATCACTCTCGGCCCATTCGGTGTAGATGCACGCATCCGCCACCGCCCAGCGCACCTTCACGTTGTCGCCCGGCTGCATCGGCATGCCCGCGGCCGACAGTGCCTTCACCGTCAGCTCGGTACCCCCTGCAGTCACCACATGGCAGGTCTGGCTTTCACCCAGGAACAGCACTTCGCCAACCTTGGCACCGACCTCGTTCCAGCCCGCCGGCAGCGGTTCACGCGCGGCCTGCTCGGCGGTCAGGGCCAGGGCTTTTTCCGGGCGCACCATGATCAGCGCTTCCTGCGCAGCGGCCAGGCCCGGGGTCAGGCGAATGGCCACCGACTGGCCCTCGAAGCTGCCTGCGCCGTTGCTGCTGGCCTTGATCCGCAGGAAGTTGGAGTTACCTAGGAACGAGGCGACAAAGGCATTCGGCGGGTTCTGGTACAGGTCGTAACCGGTGCCCAGGCCGACGATCTTGCCGTGGCTGAAGATGGCGATGCGCTGGGACAGGCGCATGGCTTCTTCCTGGTCGTGGGTGACGTAGACGATGGTGATACCCAGCCGGCGATGCAGTTGGCGCAGTTCGTCCTGCAGGTCTTCGCGCAGCTTCTTGTCCAGTGCGCCGAGCGGCTCGTCCATCAGCAGGATGCGTGGCTCGTACACCAGCGCCCGGGCAATCGCCACACGCTGCTGTTGCCCGCCGGACATCTGCGACGGCTTGCGGTGGGCGAACTGCTCCAGCTGCACCAGCTTGAGCATGGCCTCGACCCGCTTGTTGGTCTCGCTGCTGCTCAGCTTGCGGATGGCCAGTGGGAAGGCGATGTTGTCGCGCACGTTCAGGTGCGGGAACAGCGAGTAACGTTGGAACACCATGCCGATGTCACGCTTGTGCGGCGGTACATTCACCAGCGACTGGCCATCGACCAGGATTTCGCCGCTGCTGGGTGTTTCGAAGCCGGCCAGCATCGACAGGGTGGTGGATTTGCCCGAGCCGCTGGAACCGAGGAAGGTCAGGAACTCGCCGTCCTGGATTTCCAGGTCGAGGTTGTCCACGGCGGTAAAGTCGCCGTAGTGCTTGTTCAGGCCGCGCAGGCTGACCAGGGTCTTGCCTGGCGCGTTGTCTTTGATCACTGCACTCATTGTTGTTTTCTCCGCGCGCTCAGGCGTTTGTTTCGGTGCGCCGGCGCAAGGCGGCGGCAATGAACATGACAAGCAGCGACAGGCCGATCAGCAGGGTCGAGGCCACGGCGATGACCGGGCTCAGGTCCTGGCGCAGGGTGGTCCACATCTTCACCGGCAGGGTCTGCAGGTCGGGGCTGGCCATCATCACGCTCAGCACCACTTCGTCCCACGACACCAGGAAGGCGAACAGGCCACCGGCGATCATGCCCGGGCGAATGGCCGGGAAGGTCACCTTGAAGATTGCTTGCAGCCGCGAGGCACCGCAAATCACCGCGGCATCCTCGATCGACTGGTCGAACAGCTTCAGCGAGTTGATGATCGAGATGATGGTGAAGGGCAGGGCGACGATCACGTGGCTGACCACGAAGGCGAACAGCGTGCCGGTGTAGCCGAGCTTGAGGAACAGCGCGTACACCGCCACGGCGATGATCACCAGCGGCACGATCATCGGCATGGTGAACAGCCCGTACAGCAGCTCGCGGCCCGGGAAGCGGCCACGCACCAGGGCAAATGCGCTGGGCAGGCCCAGCAGCACGGCGGCGACGGTGGTCAGCACGGCCACCTTCAGGCTGGCCAGTGCGGCGTCCATCCACTCCGGGTTGGAGAAGAACTGGCCGTACCACTTGAAGGTCCAGCCCGGTGGCGGAAACACCAGCCACTGGGACGAGCCGAACGACAGCAACACGATGAATACCACCGGCAGCAGCAGGAAGGCCGCAATGACCCCGGTGGTCAGGTACAGGCCCGTACGCAGCGGGCGGCCCATGGCATTGGGAGACAGGAGCATGGCGGTTTACCTCGCGTTGCCAACCGGGGATTCCGGCTGCAGCTTCAGGTACAGGTAGAAGAGCACCAGGGTGATCGCCACCAGCAGTGCGGCGGCGGCGCTGGCCAGGCCCCAGTTGAGGAACGACTGCACCTGCTGGATGATGAATTCGGGCAGCATCATGTTCTGTGCACCGCCCAGCAGCGCCGGGGTGACGTAGTAACCGAGCGACATCACGAACACCATCAGCGCGCCGGAGAACAGCCCCGAACGGCACAGTGGCAGAAACACCTTCCAGAAGTTGGTCCACGGGCTGGCGCCGCAGATGGAGCCGGCCTGCAGCACCATCGGGTCGATGGCGTGCATGGTGGCCTGCAGCGGCAGCACGATGAACGGGATCATGATGTAGCTCATGCCGATTACCACGCCGGTGAGGTTGTGGACCATTTCCAGCGGGGTATCGATGATACCCATGGCCATCAACGCCTTGTTGATCACACCCGAGCTTTGCAGCAACACCAGCCATGAGTAGGTGCGCGCCAGCAGGCTGGTCCACATCGACAGCAGCACGATGTTCAGCAGCCAGCGGCCCCAGCCCTTGGGCACCAGGGTGATCGCCCAGGCCAGCGGGAAGCCCAGCAGTACGCTGATCAGGGTGACCACGCCGGCCACCGAGAAGGTGTTGAACAGCACCCGTGCGTAAGCCGAGTTGGCGAACAGCTGCTCGTAATTGCCCAGTCCCGGTGTTGGCTCCAGCACCCCGCGCAGCAACAGGCCGACCAGCGGGGCGAAGAAGAACAGGCCAAGGAACAGCAGGGCCGGCAGCAGGTTGCGGCTGCCCTTCCAGCGCTGGCTCAGGCTGGCGCGGCGAGGGACCGTCCCGGGGGCGCCGGTGCCCGTGGGGGCACCTTGCGCGTTATGCAGGGCGTTGATGGCGACTTTCATTTGACCAACCACTCATTCCAGCGGGCCGCGATGGCCTGACCGTTCTTGGCCCAGTAGGCGAAGTCGAGGGTGACCTGGTCCTGGGCGTAGGCCGTTGGCAGGTTGGGCGCAAGGTCTTTGTCCAGCTTGGCCACGCTGTCGACGTTGACCGGGGCGTAGGCGGTCTTGTTGGCAAACTCGGCCTGGCCTTCGGCGCTGCTGGCGTTGGCCAGGAACTTCATGGCCGCGTCCTTGTTCTTGGCGCCTTTGGGGATGACCAGGAAGTCGGCCATGACCAGGTTCTGTTTCCAGCTCACACCCACCGGTGCACCGTCTTGCTGCAGGGCATAGACACGGCCGTTCCAGAACTGGCCGAGCGAGGCTTCACCCGAGGCCAGCAGCTGCTGCGACTGGGCGCCACCGCCCCACCAGACGATATCTTTCTTGATGGTGTCGAGTTTCTTGAAGGCGCGGTCCAGGTCCAGCGGGTACAGCTTGTCTGGCGCTACGCCGTCGGCCAGCAGGGCCAGCTCCAGCACGCCGGGGCTGGGCCATTTGTACAGGGCGCGTTTGCCGGGGTAGGTCTTGGTGTCGAACAGTGCAGTCCAGTCCACCGGCTTGTTGGCACCGAGCTTGCCTTCGTTGTAGCCCAGCACGAAGGAGAAGAAGAACGAGCCGACGCCATGGTCGGAGACAAAGCGCGGGTCGATCTTGTCGCGTTTGATCTGGTTGAAATCGAGGGGTTCCAGCAGGCCTTCGCTGGCGGCGCGCAGGGCAAAGTCGGCTTCGACATCGACCACGTCCCATTGCACGTTGCCGCTTTCGACCATGGCCTTGAGCTTGCCGTAGTCGGTGGGGCCGTCCTGCACGACCTTGATGTCGGTGGCTTTGGTGAAGGGTACGGCCCACGCTTCTTTCTGGGCGTCCTGGGTGGTACCGCCCCAGCTGACGAAGTTGAGGCTGTCAGCGGCCTGGGCGGCCTGACATGCCAGGGTCAGCAGGCTGGCGGACAGCACTGCGGTTACACGTTTGCTCAACAGCATGGTTACGCCCTCGTTGCTTTTGTTATTCGAGGCGGGGCTTTTGATGCGCCCGCCAACAGTGTTCGGGGAGCAGCTAAAACAAAGTGTCCTGGTGGCCGTTTGTGATTGTAGGTGCCGGCCTGCAGATTCAAGGTCTACGGGATATCATATTATGGTATTCCAAACATTTGGCAAGAGGCATGAGGCGACCGGCCATCACTCCGTCCTTTAAGAAGCGCTGCGGTGGCCTTTGGCAGGTGCTGAATCAGCCGAGATAGCGCGAATTTGTAGGGCATTTCTGAAAATGCGCTGCTTTGCCGGCTTTCGCTTGATGGTGCATGGCTGATGGGCCACGTTCATTGCCGTTGGCATTCTTCCCGGGCTGCGGCTTGGCCACGCACCCGGGGCCATGAATCGGCAAGGAGCTTGGCATGGATCTCTCACATATTGGCGCAGCCCTGCAACGCAGGCCTTCGCGGCGGTGCTGTGGTTACTTTTATGCCGTTGGATGGCATTGGCGAGTGCTCGGAATCGCGGCTTTGGCCACGACCACGCTGATGCCAGCGAATGATGCACAGGGCAGCACCATTGAAGCAGTTAACCATACGCATTGGGCGATCAATCGCTTCAGTGTGGATGGGCGTTCGGGGATAGACATTATTGGTGCTTACCAAGGAGGCGGGGGGGGTGTTGCTTTGTGCTGCCTGAGCAGTGGTATTCGGGCATGACGGTGAAAGTGGACTGGGAAACAGGTGTGTCGGGGTCAAAAGGGTTCCCAGGGTTTGCAGATCGACAAAAGTATTTGAAATGGCTTGCTGATGCCGACGCGCAGAAACGCCGTCATAGAAAGATCGTCCCCGTACCTGACTACACCGGCCAAAAAGTCTGCGGCATTACTGTCCACTTCCTGCCCTGCGACGATGTACAGGTCACCAGCTCCTGCTACGCCTATGGCAGCCCGGAATACCCCATCAAAACCCCTCTGCACCTGCCGGAGCCGCAGTCATGTCCAAAGTGAACAAATCCCCTGTCTGGTTGCCCCCCGAGTTTCCGTTGCAGGGTCGTTTGCCTCAGCAGGCCCATGAGGTCTACCAGAACCTCGGGCGTCAGTGCAGCATGGAGCGCGACTACCATGACGCACTTTGCGTGGCCTCCGGTCGCCGCGTGATGTTGCCGTGCTGCCAAACCCTGCATATCAGCTTGTTCTTCGACGGCACAGGCAACAACCTGAGCAATGACTTGTACGAGTCGGCTGTTCCGCACCCTACCAATATTGCCCGGCTGTTCCGCGCGAGCATTGGCGATGGCCACGCCGGTGGCACGATGCACAGTGGCAAGGCACGCTGGCTGACTGATGCGGCGGGTACCGGCGGCAACCAATATTTCAAGTACTACATGCCGGGTGTGGGTACACCCTTCCCGGAGGTGGGTGACCTGGATTACACCAGCGATGGCCTGGCCTTCGCCCGGCGCGGTGAAGAGCGGATCAACTGGGGCTTGCTGATGGTCATCGACGCCCTGCGCCGCATTCTGGGGCTGCCACGGCTGGACGATGCCACGCTCAAGGCAGCCGTCGAGGCCATGGGTACCTGGCGTGGCACCGAGTGGATCATGGGCCGTGCCAACCGCGGCAGCGTGTTTCGTCGCGAGCTCAAAGCGCTGGAAGAACCGTTGCGCAGAGCGTTGAGCGCACTACCGCCCGGCCAGCCGACGCTGGTGGGCATGAAGTTGTATGTGTACGGCTTTTCCCGAGGTGCGGCTGCGGCGCGGGCATTCGTCAACTGGTTCAACCAGTTGCTGGCGCCGAAGGAGCCCAGCCCGACGCTACAGATCAGCAGCTTGAAGTTGCCGGTCAGCATCGAGTACCTGGGGCTGCTGGATACAGTGGTGTCGGTGGGGCTGGCTGATATTGCACCGGGTGCGAACGGGCACATGGGCTGGGGCGATGGTAGTCAGGAGTTGCCCAAAGGCCCTCTCGTAAAGCGGTGTCTGCATATCGTCGCCAGCCACGAGCAGCGCTTGAGTTTTCCGCTGGAGTCGATTCGGCGGGAAGATGGGACGTATCCGGAAAACAGCGTTGAGGTGATTTATCCGGGGGTGCATAGCGATCAGGGAGGAGGGTATCCACCAGGCGATCAGGGGAAGGCTTGGAGCAGTAACAATGTGCAGGGCGACGGTTTGCTGCTTTCGCAAATAGCGCTCCATGACCTGTACTCCGATGCGTACGAAAATGGTGCTCCACTTAAAACACCACTAGACGTTTTGCCTGCCGATTTGCGGGAAGAAGCTTGGCGGGCGATGGGACGAGTAGCAACAGATGAGTTTGATGTTTCATCTCTGCTGATTAGTCGTTTCAACGCTTGGCGTCAGGTGACTTTACAGTTGGCACGAGCTCTCGAACCGTTACCGTCAGCTGAAATCGTATGTTATAGACCTCATGTTGCAAGTGCCGACCTAGAAAGCGCACTTCGTAGTCAGATGGATTGGCTCACTGCATGGCGAATTGATCGTTACGCTTTTGGGAGCCTAGAAAGCACTGGTTTCTATCGTGTCGCCACTGACGAACATGCAACTCCCGAGGCCCGGACCAAGGCCGAGGCCGAACGCGACCATAAGCAGTCTCAGGTTGTTAAGCGTCGAGCGTTGCAGCTACACCTTGAGCGCCGTGGTGCCCCGGCAATGCCGCTGGAACCTGGCATCAAGGATTTCGACCCGGACAAATCCAAGACCCAGCTACGCGATGCCGCCGATGAGTTCCGCAAAATATATCGCGATCTTGACAGCGACCCCTATCTGACGTTCTTCCGCCGCGCCCGCTGGGTAAACGTCCCAGCATTCATTACCTACTGGAACAGCGCGGACAAAATCGCCGAGCACGAGCGAATGAAGGCCTGTGGCCAAGCCAAGGTCAGCCAACTGTTTCCGCCGCCACGAGGCCAGAAGAACCACACCTCGGAAACCCACCGAGGCAACGTCGACGAAAACCGGAACCGTGAACAACCCGAAGGCTTGCTGAGGGCGCTGTTCGACGACCATGTGCATGACTCCCGCGCCTGGTTCCTTCATGCCTTGCTCAATAGCAAGTACAAAGGCACTGCGGTTGCGGCAGGGCGAGAGCCATGGGGCAGTTACTTCACCGAACGCATGGTGTTCTTTGGCGAGGCCAATCGCAGGGATGTGGCATTCATTCTAACCCCCGATGGGGCGACCGACTCTGGTACTTCCGTTGCACTTGCTGAAGTCGACCCTGCACAGTCTCGAATACTGGAGGCCCAACGACGGGCTCAATTTCGACAAAAAATCCAGAGTGTATGGGACGACTACTACGCAACATTGGAAGGAGGTCGCGATGGGCAGGCATAAGCGATTCGGCCATGTGTTGCATAACCCCAAACCGCTGAGTTTTCTGGCACGCTCAGTTGGCTTGGCTGTTGTATGTTTTGGATTTGTTATCAGCGGCTCTATGTCGATTGCTCAGGCGAGCACCATCGAAGCTGTCAATCATACGCATTGGGCGATCAACCGCTTCAGTGTAGATGGGCGCTCGGGAATAGACATTATTGGGCCATACCAAGGTGGCGGAGGGGGGTGTTGCTATATCGCTTCAGATAAGTGGGTTTCAGGGATGCAGGTACGTGTTGATTGGGAGACTGGCGTAGGGACTTCTGCGGGATTCCCTGGTTACGCCGATAGAGAGAAATATTTGGCTTGGAGAGATGCCGCACGAGCGCACAATCGACAACATAGTCAGGTGGTTTCCGTTCCGGACTACACCGGCCAAAAAGTCTGTGGCATCACCGTCCACTTCCTACCCTGCGACGATGTCCAGGTCACCACTTCCTGCTACGCCTTTGGCAGCCCAGAATACCCAATCAAGCTTCCGCTCCACCTGCCGGAACCTGAGTCATGTCCAGGTTGACGTAATGGGCATAAATGACCGGAGCCGGTCAAAGTGACCTGGCTCCGGTCAATTAGGACCTACACACCCACCATCAACTCACCATTCCCGGCTCGAACGGGATGCTTTGCACCACCTCCAGCTCATACCCCGCAAGCCCCGCGTACTTCAGCGGTGGCCCCAGGTGACGCAGCTTGCCTACGCCCAAGTCCTGCAGAATCTGCGCCCCGGTGCCTACTTCGGAGTACACCTTCGACTGCCCACGCTGGTACGGCCTTACCGGCTGTGTCAGCTGTGGTATGCGCTCAAGCAACGCTTGGGAGGATTCATGGTTGGCCAGGATCACCACCACGCCAGCGCCTTCCTCGGCCACCTTCTGCAGCGCCGCCCACAGCGTCCAGTTGGCGGGGCCTGCGTATTCGGCACCGACCAGATCGCGCAGCGGGTCGATCACATGCACCCGCACCAGGGTCGGCTGCTCGCGGCGGATGTCGCCCATGACCATGGCCATATGCACACCGCCTTCGATGCGGTCCTCATAGGTGACCAGACGGAAGGTGCCGTGCACGGTCGGCATCTCGCGCTCGCCGATGCGCTTGATGGTCTGTTCGGTGCTCAGGCGGTAGTGGATCAGGTCGGCGATGGTGCCGATCTTGATGCCATGCCGGGCGGCGAACACTTCAAGGTCCGGGCGGCGGGCCATGGTGCCGTCGTCGTTGAGCACTTCAACGATGACCGAGGCCGGGCTGAAGCCGGCCAGGCGCGCCAGGTCGCAGCCGGCTTCGGTGTGGCCGGCGCGGGTCAGCACGCCGCCTTCGCGGGCGCGCAAGGGGAAGATGTGGCCGGGTTGCACCAGGTCTTCTGGGCGGGCGTTGGCGGCCATGGCAGCTGCCACGGTGCGCGCCCGGTCGGCGGCGGAAATACCGGTGGTGACGCCGGTGGCCGCCTCGATCGACACGGTGAAGGCGGTACTGAACACGCTGCCGTTGGCCGGCACCATCTGCTCCAGGCCCAGGCGCTGGCAGTGCTCGTCGGTCAAGGTCAGGCAGATCAGGCCACGCGCTTCGCGGGCCATGAAGTTGATGGCCTGGGCGTCGCAACGCTCCGCGGCGATCAGCAGGTCGCCTTCGTTTTCCCGGTCCTCGTCATCCACCAGCAGGACCATCTTGCCTTGCCGGTAGTCCTCGAGAAGTTCCTCGATGGTGTTGAAAGCCATGTTGCACGCTCACTGTGGTGGGGTGATTATTATGGTATACCATCATACACAAATATCGCCGTAACTGGAGAGCAGCGCATGAAGGCTTACTGGATCGCCCATGTGGACGTGACCGACCCCGAGCAGTACCAGCAGTACACCCAACGCGCTCCGGCAGCCTTCAAGGCATTCGGCGGCCGCTTTCTGGCCCGTGGCGGGCGCAGCGAGGCGATGGAAGGGCGGCCTACCCCTCAGCGTAGCGTGGTGATCGAGTTCGATTCGTACGAGCAGGCGGTGGCGTGTTACCGGTCCGCGCTGTACCAGGAGGCGTGCAGCCATCGCCAGGGGGTGGCCAAAGCCGAGGTGATCATTGTCGAAGGGTTTGAACCCTGAGTTTGGGCTGATGGCCCTTTCGCGGGTAAACCCGCTCCCACAGGTACGCCACAGATTTCGAATGCTGTGGTGTACCTGTGGGAGCGGGTTTACCCGCGAAAGGGCCGGTCCTGTTTATGGCATACCTGGCAGCTCATGCGGCCGCAGGTCAAACACCAGCACCTCGGCATCCACCCCATTACCCAGCTCCAGCATCTGTTCCTGCCTTACCCGCACCCCGTCCCCTTCATTCAGCACCTGCCCATTGAGCTCGATGCTGCCCCGGGCCACGTGCACATAGGCATGGCGGTTTTCCGGCAAGGTCAGGCTGGCGCGCTCGTCACCGTCGAACAGGCCCGCATACACCCGCGCGTTCTGGCGCACCTGCAATGACCCTTCGGCGCCATCCGGCGAGATGATCAGGCGCAGCTTGCCGCGCTTTTCCTCGGCACTGAAATGCTGTTGCTGGTAACGCGGCGTGGCGCCTTGCACGTTCGGCACGATCCAGATTTGCAAGAAGTGCACCGGCTGCGCCTGGCTGTGGTTGAACTCGCTGTGGGCCACGCCGTGCCCGGCGCTCATCAGCTGCACATCGCCCGGGCGGATCACCGAGCCGGTGCCCAGCGTGTCCTTGTGCGCCAGCGCGCCTTCGAGCACGTAGGAGAAAATCTCCATGTCCCGGTGCGGGTGTTCGCCGAAACCCTTGCCAGCAATGACGCGGTCGTCGTTGATCACCAGCAGGTCAGAAAAACCTTGCTCGTCCGGGTTCCGGTAATGGCCGAAGGAAAAGGTGTGGAAGGATTTCAGCCAGCCATGGAAGGCCAGGCCGCGGTCTTGGGCATTGCGTACGGTAAGCATCACGGTTCTCCTGAACCGGCAGGGCGCCTGGCCCTGCCGCATGGGTGGATGAGGTTATTGAAGGTGTACTTTCAGTTCACCAGCTGCCTGGCGCATCGCCGCCTTCACCGCCGGCACCTGGCTCAGCGGGTTGAGCAGCCCATAGTCATGAATCATCCCGTTGTAGCGCACCGAGGTAACGGTCACGCCAGCAGCATTCAGCTTGCGGGCATAAGCCTCACCTTCATCACGCAACACATCGAACTCAGCCGTTTGCACCAGTGCTGGCGGCAAGCCCTTGAGCTGCTCACTGCTGGCCCGCAGCGGCGAGGCGTAGATCTGCGCACGGGCGTTGGCATCGGTGGTGTAGCTGTCCCAGAACCACTTCATCATGCCGGTGGTCAGGAAGTGCCCTTCGGCAAACTGCTTGTACGACGCCGTCTCGAAGCTGGCATCGGTCACCGGCCACAACAGCAGCTGGAAGCGCAGGGCAGGGGTGCCGGCCTCTTTGGCTTTCAGCGCCACGACTGCCGCCATGTTGCCGCCGACACTGTTGCCGGCCACCGCCAGGCGCTTGCCGTCCACGCCGATCTCCTTGCCATGCTCGGCCACCCAGCGGGTCGCAGCGTAGGCCTGGTTGATCGCTGTGGGGTAGTGCGCTTCCGGCGACGGGGTGTAGTCCACATAGACCGCCACCGCACCCGAGCCGACCACCAGGTCGCGAATCAGCCGCTGGTGGGTCGGGAAGTCGCCCAGCACCCAGCCGCCGCCGTGGAAGAACATGAACACCGGCAGGTCACCCTTCACGTTGGCCGGGCGTACCACTTGCAGCGTGATCGACTCGCCGTTGGCCTGGATGGTGCGTTCCTTTACCTCGATGCCCGAGAGGTCGACCTTGACCGAAGCCTGGGCCCCCGTCAGCACTGCCCGGGCGTCTTTCGGGCTGAGTTGTTCCAGTGGCTTGCCGCCGCCTTGTTCCAGGGCTTCGAGAAACGCCTGGGTGTGTTGCTCGACACCCGGGCTACCTGCGGCGAAGGCGCTGGAAACAGACAGGGCCAGAAGGGAGGCGGTAAGGGTTTGTGGACAATGTTCATGAGCAAATCCTTTTCCATGCAAGTGTTGGTAGTGGGCGTCTTGCCTGGCCTGCTGGGCCATCGCTGCGACTTGTGCGTAGCTTAGGCAGATGCACTGGCGGGAAAAAGCCGCTATAAAGCGTTTTACTGTCACCATGAGCGAGACAATGAACCCCTACGAAGACATGCGTATCTTTGCCCAGGTCATGGAGGCCGGCAGTTTCACCGCCGCCGCCGACCGCCTGGGCATGTCCAAGCAATCGGTCAGCCGGCGCCTGATGCAGCTCGAAGAGCGCCTGGGCGTACGCCTGCTCAACCGCTCCACCCGGCGCCTGGACGCCACGCCGCTGGGCCAGCACTACTACCAGTCGGCGCTGCGCCTGCTGGGTGAAGTGCAGCAGGTGGAGCACGACATCAGCGGCCAGGCCCAGGCATTGCGCGGCACCTTGCGGCTGAGCGCACCGCTGTCGTTCGCCATGTCGCACCTGGGCTGCCTGCTGACCGAGTTTTTGCAATTGCACCCGCAAGTCGATGTCGAGGTGGACCTCAGTGACCGCGCCGTGGACCTGATCGGCGAGGGCTACGACCTGGCTCTGCGGATTGGCGCGCTGGAGGACTCCAGCCTGATCGCGCGGCGTATTACCAGTGTCGAGCGGGTGTATTGCGCGAGCCCGGCGTACCTGCAGGCGCGGGGTGTACCACTAAAACCGGAGGAGTTGGCAGGGCATGACTGCCTGCCCTATGGCCATTCGCGACAGGTGCAGTGGCAGTTCCGTCAGGGCGGCAAGGCGCAGGCGATACAGGTGACGGGGCGCATGCGTGCGAACAACGGCGAGTTGCTCAGGGATGCGGCTATAGCCGGTATGGGGGTGACCTACCTGCCGACCTTCATCGTTGGGCAGGCGTTGGCGGATGGGCGGCTGGTGAATGTGCTTGAAGAGTGGACGCCGCCTGCATTGCAGTTATCAGCCGTGTATCCGCAGCACCGACAGGTGGCGCGGCCGGTGCAGGGGTTTGTGAACTTTCTGCGCGAGCGCTTGGTGCAGTTGTAGGCCGGCCTCAGTACCTTGCCGCGAAGCGCAATGCCAGCGGCAGGACGAGCGCCCAGATCGGCGCCAGGATCAACCCGGTGTAAAGCTCCCCCAATGGCAAATCGATGCCCGCCACACGGGCCCCGGCCAGATAGGCCAACGGCCCGCCCAGCATGCCCAGCACTGCGGCGCGCCACAACGGTCGCCCGGCCCACGCCAAGCTGTGGCGCAGCCCACTGGCCAGTACCAGCCACAGCAACGCTAGCCAGAGCGGCAGGGGCCATTGTTCGAAGCGGAACACGCCCAGCATGCCCAACAGGCTGTCGAGCATACAACCGGCAATCGTCACGCAGAGCAGGACGCGCATTTCGCTGACGGGTTGTGGACAGAGGCGCAGGTGTACCAGCAGGCCAGCCGTCGCAGTCAGCAGCAGCCAGGGCAGGTGTGCGCCCAGCACACAGGCCCACCAGCCAGCTTGCAGCCACAGTGCGTTGCCGATCAGCCAGCTGCGCGCCATGTTCAAGGGGCCAGCAGCGGTGCCCGACGCGCCTGCGGCCCGGCCCACAGCAGTTGCGCCACGCCGATGGTTCGTTCTTCGAAACCGCCCTGGCAGTAGCACAGGTAGAACTCCCACAAGCGCTGAAAGGTATCGTCATACCCCAGGCCCATCAGCTCCGCGCGCGCCAGGCGCAGGTTGTCGCGCCAATGGCGCAGCGTGCGTGCGTAGTCCTGGCCGAAATCTTCCAGGTGTACCAGGTTCAGCGCAGTCTGGCGGCTGGCGGTGTCCAGCAGCACGCTTAGCGACGGCAAGGCGCCGCCGGGGAAAATATACCGCTGGATGAAATCCACCGAACGTCTGGCCTGGGCGTAGCGCTGGTCACGGATGGTAATGGCTTGCACCAGCATCAGGCCGTCGTCCTTGAGCAGCGACGCGCACTGGCGGAAGTACGTCGGCAGGTAACGGTGGCCGACGGCTTCGATCATTTCGATCGACACCAGCTTGTCGAAGCGCCCGTGCAGGTCGCGATAGTCCTGGTGCAGCACCGTGATGCGCTGTTCCAGGCCCAAGGCCTTGACCCGTTGCAGGGTATGGGCGTACTGCGCCGCCGAAAGGGTGGTGGTGGTGACCCGGCAGCCGTGCTGCTGCGCGGCGTGGATGGCCAGGCCGCCCCAGCCGCTGCCAATCTCCAGCAGGTGGTCATGGGGCGTGAGTTCGAGCTTTTGGCAGATGCGTTGCAGCTTGTTGGTCTGGGCCTGTTCCAGGGTTTGCCCGGGGCTGTCGAACTGCGCGGCGGAGTACATCATGGTGGGGTCGAGCAGGCGCTCGAACAGGTCGTTGCCCAAGTCGTAGTGCGCCAGGATATTGCGCCGCGCACCGCGCCGGCTGTTGCGATTGAGGCGGTGCAGCAGGCGCAGGGCAGGGCGCGCCAGGCGAGCCAGGCCGCCCTCCATGGCATCGAGTACATCCAGGTTGGCCACGAACAGCCGGGTGACCGCAGCCAGGTCCGGGCTGCGCCAGTAACCGTGAATATAGCCTTCACCGGCACCAATCGAGCCATTGCCGGCGACCAGGCCCCAGGCCGCGTCGTCAACGATTTCCACTTCCGCATACAGCCGGCTGGCAACGTCGCCGAAGGTCCACTGCTCGCCATGGCTGATCAGGCGCAGGCTGCCATGGCGCAGCTGGCGTAACTGCGCGAGTACGGCGCGCCTGGCCAGGCCGCCGAGCAACGGGGCAATGCTTGCCGATTTGCTAACGCTCAGGGTCGGTTCGGGCATGGTCGGGCTCCTCGCGGGCGGGTTGGCCGAGTGCCAGGTCGTGCTGGCTGGCGATATGGTCGTGCACAGGTGTGCGCTTGAGCAGCAGGCGCAGGGCCTGCCAGTAGATGCTGGTGAGGGTACGCAGGCTCATCCAGGGAAAAGCCAGGATGTGCCGCCGCAATGCAGCGCGGTCCAGCGGCTGGCGTTGCAGCGCCAGGTCGGCTTCGAACACCTTGTGCCCGGCGCGCCAGTTCTCCATGTGCAGGCGCACCCGCTGTGCATCGAGGGCGAAGCGCAGGCGGTATTCCATGTCCAGCGGCATGAACGGCGACACATGGAAGGCCTTGGCCACTGAAAATGACCGGGTCAGGTCGCCGTTCACGGGTAGCACGTAATGGAAGCGTTCACGCCATGGGGTATTGCGCACTTCCAGCAGTACGGCCGCGAGCTGGCCCTGTCGGTCATGGCAGAAGTAGGCACTTACCGGGTTGAAGGACAGCCCCCAGCAGCGCGGTTGGGTAAGCAGGTGCACGGCGCCTTCGGGCACCTGCCCCGTCGCCTGGCCGACCAACAGCCGAGCGGCCTCGGCCAGTGGTTTGCCTTCACGGGTCAGTGCCGGCAGGTAGTCGGTTTCGCGCCAGCACAAGGGCGCCAGCCGCGATGGCCCCAGCCAGCGGCACAGGCCAAGCAGTTGGTGTTGCTCGTTCAGGTCCAGGTAGAACATGCCAACCCGGTAGCGAAACGCGTGGTGGCGTGGGCTCAGGCGCCGGTGGCTCACCCAGCCCTGGCACAGGCTGCTGTTCACAACTGTTCTCCAAAGTGCCGGGCGACGTTCAGTGCGCTGAGCACGCCGTCTTCATGAAAGCCGTTGGCCCAATAGGCGCCGCAGTAATAGCTGTGCAACGGCCCCTGCAATTCGCCCTGGCGGGCTTGTGCCGCCAGGGCGGCAAGGCTGTACTGCGGGTGTGCGTAGTCGATGCGGGCGAGTATGCATGCCGGGTCAATCTGGCCTGCCTGGTTGAGGCTTACGCAAAACGTGGTCGGCGCTTCGAGGCCCTGAAGGATGTTCATGTTGTAGGTGAGCGCGGCGGGCGCTTGCGGGTCGTCGCCCAGGCGGTAGTTCCAGGCGGCCCAGGCCTTGCGCCGCTGCGGCAGCAGGCGCGTGTCGGTGTGCAGCACCACATCGTTGCTGGCGTAGCGGATGGCACCGAGTATGGCGCGCTCCTGCTCGCTGGGCGTTGCCAGCAGGGCCAGGGCCTGGTCGCTGTGGCAGGCAAACACCACCTTGTCGAAGCGCTCGCTGCCGCCTGCCCAGGCCACCGCCACGCCGTGATCATCACGCTTGACCTGCTGCACCGCACAGCCCAGCCGGATGCGCTCGGCAAAGGGTTGGCACAATGGCGCGAGGTAAGCGCGCGAACCGCCCTCGATCACTTGCCATTGCGGCCGATGGTTGACCGACAGCAGGCCGTGGTTGTGGCAGAAGCGCACGAAGAACTGCAACGGGAAGCCCAGCATGTCGGCTGGCGACATCGACCAGATCGCCGAGCCCATCGGCACGATGTAATGGTCGATGAAGCGCCGCCCATAGCCTTGGGCCTTAAGGTACTGGCCAAGGGTAGTGGCGCCATCGATGCGCTGCTGTTGCAGGTCGGCCGGGGCCTGGCGGTTGAAGCGCAGTACGTCGCGTAGCATCCCCCAGAAGCCAGGGGACAACAGGTTGCGTCGTTGGGCGAACAGGGTGGCCAGGTTGTGACCGTTGTACTCGAAGCCCGTACGCGGGTCGTGCACCGAAAAGCTCATCTGCGTCGGCCGCCAGGCGACGCCCAGGTGTTTGAGCAGGCGGATGAAATGCGGGTAGGTCCAGTCGTTGAACACGATGAAGCCGGTATCAACCGCGTAGTGCCGGCCCTGCCATTGCACATCGACGGTATGGGTATGCCCGCCAACCCGGTCCGCGGCCTCGAACACGGTGACTTCATGACGACGTGACAGCAGGTGGGCACAGGTGAGGCCGGCGATACCGGTACCGATGATAGCGATGCGCATGGGTCAGCCCTTTTGTTCGCGGGCCAGATGGCGGCCCAGCTTCAGGCGCCAGCGCGCCGGCAATGCGCCTAGCAGGCGCAGCACCAGGGTGAAGGTGGCGGGGAAGGCGATTTCCAGCGGGCGGCGAGGCAGGCGCGCGATGATATGGGCGGCGGCGCGTTCGGCGCTCCACAGTTGCGGCATCGGGAAGTCGTTGCGGCGGGTGAGGGGTGTGTCGACGAAGCCGGGGCTGACCAGGGTGACGTCGATACCTTCGCCAGCCAAGTCGATGCGCAGGGATTCGACCAGGTACCGCAATGCCGCCTTGGACGCGCCATAGGCCCCGGCGCGCGGCAGCGCCAACCAGCTAACCGAACTGCCCATGACCACCAGGTGTGGCTGCCGGCCACGGCGTAGCAAGGGCAGTGCGGCCGCAAGGCAAAGGCTGGTGCCGGTCAGATTGGTGCGCATCACCCGTTCGACCAAGGCCGGGTCGAAGTGCCCCGGTTCCAGGTACTCGCAGGTGCCCGCATTGAGGATCACCTGGTCCAGTGCGCCCCAGGCGTGCTCGATCTGCCCGGCCATCTGCGTCACCTGCTCAGGCTGGTCGACATCGCCCAGGGTCAGCAGTACCTGGCCCGGGAACTGCTCGGCCAGTGCCGTCAGCTTGTCTGCGCGGCGTGCCCCCAACGCCACCTGGTGGCCTTGCTCCAGCAAGTGCAACGCCAGCGCCGCACCGATGCCGCTGCTGGCACCGGTCAGCCAGCAACGGCTCATGCCAGCCTGCCTTTGAGCCAGCGAATGGCGCTGCCCATCACCGGCACATGCTCGTACAGCAGGGCGCCGGCGTCGAAGTAATCCTGGTGAAAGTACACCCGCTCATGCCAGCGCAGGTGGCTGCAACCCTGCAGGCTGATCAGTTGCCCACGGGCCAGTTGGGGGTGGCGATAGTGCAACGTCCAGCGAATGTAGCCGTGGCCCGGTTCCAGCTCGTCGGTGCCTTCGAAGCGGTAATGGCACTCGGGCACCCTAGCGTACAACTGGGCGAAATAAGCCCGCAGCGCGGGAAGGCCGGTGAGCTGGTGCAGAGGGTCGCGAAATGCGACGTCCTCGCTGTACAGGTCGGTCAGCAGGTCGAGGTTGTGCGTATCGAGCGTGGCAAAGCGTTCGGCGAAGGATTGCAGGTAGCTGGACATGCACAATACCTGTACAAAACGAATCTGTTGTACAAGGTATAGTGCAGGTCACGCTGGAAATCTATACAGAAGAAATTTTTTGTACAGTTTGTTCGTTCGGCCGGGCATTTTTGGCGCCTGGGAGATCGAGCGCCGCCCGCGCGGCGCTTCGCGGGGCAAGCCCGCTCCCACATTTGTTTCGGGCCAGTCACTCCTTTGAGTTCATCTCTGTCCGCCTTGTTTGTCCGACTCGATATTGAGACAGGCGCCAAGGGGCCGCGCGCCAATGCCTCAGGAATAATTGGCCCGAAACAAATGTGGGAGCGGGCTTGCCCCGCGAAGCGCCGCGCGGGCGGCGCTCGATCCCCCAGGCGCTGAAAATCATGCGGCGAACCCCCGCAGCCCGCACTGCTTATCAACCGATCAACTCACCCAGCCCAATCAACCCGCCATCAAACTCATCCATGGCATCCAGCATCGCTTCGCGCAAGTAAGCCAGCGATGCCCGATCAAACAGCAACTGCAACGCCGGCCGCTCTTCACTGCCCACATTCACCACAATCACATTGATCCGTGCCGCCGAAGTCTGCGCCACCGCCCCGACCGGAAACGCCTCGGCACGCAAGTCCACCCCGCACAACTTGGCCATCACCGCACTGCCATGCACCCCCGACAGCTGCAACCAGGCATGGCTGTCCTGGCGCGGCAGCAGGTAGTTACGCTGGGCATCCTGCACCCACTCGGCCTCCGCGGCAGCCACACGTGCGCCCTCGTCGGCCAGGCTGCCCAGCAACAGGTACTCGGTCTGTGACAACCGCGCTACCCAGCCGCCGTCGTCTTGAAGCACGGCCTGGTCCGGCTGCTGAGGCAAACGGTAGCCACGCTGCTGCAGGTAGGAGGCACTGTCGCCCCCGCGAAACCCGACCCGCGCCACATCGGTCAGGTCGGTCAACGCACAGGTGTACAACAACTCGGCCCATGGGCTGCGAGGGATAAACGCTTCGGCTTGCAAACTGGTCATGGCTCAGAGCTCCTGGCGCAGGTTGTCGGGATCGTGGAAGGGCAGTTGCACCACCTTGGCGTGCACCATCGCGCCGCCCTCCACGCGGATCGGAATGTGCATGCCGGGGGTGGCCTGGTGGGCGCCGGCATAGGCCAGGCCAATGATCTGCCCCAAGGTTTGCGAGTGTTCGCAGGAGGTGACATTGCCGCTGATGTCCGGGCCGTCCAGTACCAGGTGCCCTTCCAGGGGTTGCGGGCTGCCCTTGGGCAGGGTGAAACCGACCAGCTTGCGCTTTAGCGGCTGCGCCTCAAGGATTTCGATGGAACGCTTGCCGACGAAGAACGGCTTCTTGCGGCCGATGGCCCACTGCATGTCGATCTCTGCCGGGTGGGTCATGCCGTCGGTGTCCTGGCTGATGATCACGTGGCCTTTTTCCAGGCGCAGCAGGCGCTGGGTCTCTACACCGAACGGGCGAATACCCAGGCCCGCACCGGCTTGCATCAAGGCGTCCCACAGGCGTTCGGCATGGCGCGCCGGCACATGCACTTCATAGCCCAGTTCACCGACGAAACCCACCCGCAGGATGCGTGCCGGGATGCCGGCCACCTTGCCCTGGCGCACGGCGAGGTAAGGGAACGCTTCTGCCGACAGGTCCACGTCATCGCACACCTTGGCCAGCACCTGGCGTGACAGTGGCCCGGCCAGGTTGACGGCGGCCAGGGCAGCGGTGACGTTGTTGATGTCCACGTCCAGGCGCCACTGCGCGTTCCACTTCAGCATCTGTTGGTAGATGCGGTCGACGCCGCTGGTGGTGGCGCTGACATAGAAGTGTTGCTCGCCCAGGCGTGCGCAGACGCCGTCGTCGATCACCACGCCGTGTTCGTTGGTCATCAGCGCATAGCGGGTGCGGCCGACAGGCAGCTTGGCAAAGCCAAAGGTGTACACGCGCTCCAGCAGTTCTGCGGCGTCGGGGCCGCGTACGTCCAGGCCGCCCAGGGTAGAAACGTCGATCAGGCCAACTTTTTCACGCACATGGCGGGCTTCTTCCTGCATGCAGCGCTCACGTTCCTCTGGCTTACCGTAGTAGGCCGGGCGTTGCCAGATACCGGCAGGCATCATTTTCGCCCCGGCTTGCAGATGGCGGCGATGCATGGGTGTTTGCCGGTACGGGTCGAAGGCGCGACCGGCGACATGCGCCAGCTTTTCTGCCTGGAACGGTGGGCGCGCAGTGGTCACCCCGGTCTCGCTGATGCTGCGGCCGGTGGCGTGGGCTACCAGGCGTGCGGTGGGCAGCGCCGAGTGGCGGCCCTGGGACGGGCCCATGCCGACCGTGGAGAAGCGCTTGACCAGTTGGATGTCACGGTAGCCACTGCGGGTGGCGTTGACGATGTCGCGCACTTGCAGGTCTTCGTCGAAATCGACGAAATCCTTGCCTTTGGGGTGCGGGAAGATCGGCCAGGGGAAATTGACCTTGGCTTCGGCGCAGAACAACGGCTGCGACGGCGCTTGCAGGCCCAGCGCCGCCACTGCTTCGGCGGCCCCGCGCGTGGCATCGGCCAGCACATTGGCCAGCGCGTGACGGCCGTTTACCGAGCCTGCGATATCCAGCCCGGCCGGCAGGTTGCTGAGGGTGAACTCGTCACGGTTGACGTCATAGGCCAGCTTGCCACCGGCCTGGCACAGCAACTGGTACACCGGCATGTAGCCCGCCGACATGCACAGCAAGTCGCAGGCCAGGCGCAGGCCATGCGCGCCGACCTTGCCCTGGCCGGTGATCGGGCGAATGTCCACGCCGCTGACATGGCGCATGCCTGTTTCGTGCAGCGCTTCGTACACCGTGCTGCCAAGGTGCACGGGGATATCGCGCCGCTTCAGTTCGGCGCCCAGTGCGGCATCGGCCGGCGCGGCGCGCATATCGACCACGGCGGCCACGGCCACGCCTTGCTCCTGCAGGTCGAGGGCGGCCAGGTAGCCGTCATCGTGGCCGGTAAGGATCACCGCGCGCTGGCCCGGTTTTACCGCGTACAGCTTCATCAGCCGCTGGGCGGCGCTGGTCAGCATCACCCCCGGCAGGTCGTTGTTGCGGAACACCACCGGCTGGTCGAACGAACCGGCCGCCACCAGGCAACGGCTGGCGCGTACTTTGTACAAGCGTTTGTGCTGGATCACCGGCAGGTAGTTGTCGGTGAACCAGCCGTTGCAGGTGGCTTCCATCAGCACCTGGATGTTCGGGTGGCTTTCGATGGCGGCCAGCAGCTCCTGACGCAGGCTGGCGGCGCGGGTGCCGGCGATGTCGAAGCGGGCGTAGGTGAGTGAGCCGCCCAGCACCGGCTGTTGTTCGATCAGCAGCACCTTGGCCCCGGCATTGGCCGCGTCCAGCGCCGCGCGCAGGCCGGCGGGGCCGCCGCCGATGACTGCCACATCAACGAACAGATAGGCTTTGTCGTAGTACTGCGGCTTGAAGCCAAGGTCGAGCACGCCAAGGCCGGCCTTTTTGCGAATCAGCGGCTCCCACACTTTCCACATGCCCTTGGGCTTGTAGAACGAGCGGTAGTAGAAGCCCACCGGCATGAAGCGCGAGAACTTTCCCAGGTAGGCGTCGCGGTCATGTTCCAGGCTGCCGTTGAAGTTCTGCCCCTCAATCACCTGGCCATCGCGGGCGGCTTCCAGGTCGGCCAGCACGTTGGGTTCTTCAGGCAACTGCACCAGGGTGTTGGCGTCCTGGCCGGCCATGCTCAGCGGGCCGCGTGGGCGATGGTATTTGAACGAGCGCGACAGCAGCCAGCGACCGTTACCGAGCAGGGCGCTGGCAATGGTGTCACCGGCAAAGCCCTGGCAGGCCTGGCCGTCGAACTGGAAGCGCAGGGGCCGCTCGCGGTCGATCAGCAGGCCCATGGGCGCGGGGAGGCGAGTGTGGCTGTTCATCCGGCGATCTCCGGGGTGGCGGCGGGGGTGAAGTCGACGCGGCGGTCGAACAGTGCTTTCGGGTCGAAGGTGCGCAGCACCTGGTCGCTTACCGTGTGGCGCTCGGCCAGAAACCAGTAGCTGGAAGCGTTGTGCAGCCACCACTCGGTCACCACCCCGGCCAGGTTGTCGCTGTTGAACACATAGTCGGCCCACTCGGCGTCGCTGCAACTGGCCGGGTCGGGCATGTGCTTGAACTCGCCGCCGTAGGTGAACTCGCTGATGTTGCGCGGGCCGTTCAAGGGGCAGGTCAGGATCTTCATCGTCGTTGCTTCCTAGTGGCTGGCCGCAGTGGCGCCCATTTCGTTGACTTGCTGGAAGCGGCTGAAGCGCTCCAGGGCGAAGGGCGCGATCATTTCGGGCACCTTGCCGCCGCTGGCGACCAGCTCGGCCATGGTCTTGCCGCAGATGGGCGTCGCCTTGAACCCCCAGGTGCCCCAGCCGGCGTCCAGGTAGTAGTTGTGCACCGGCGACAGCCCCATGATCGGGCTGTAGTCCGGGGTCATGTCGGTCATCCCCGCCCACTGGCGCATCAGCTTGGCGTTGGCCATGAACGGGAACATCTCAATGGCGTGGGCCAGCAGGCTTTCCTTGAGGTCGAGGGTGGAGCGCGTGTTGTACAGCGGGTAAGGGTCGGAGCCGCCGCCAAAGACGATTTCGCCGCGGCTGGTCTGTTGCACATAACAGTGCAGCGCTGACGAGCTGACCAGCGGATCGAGGAACGGCTTGAACGGCTGGGTGACCATGGCCTGCAGCGGGTAGGTGTGGATTGGCGCACGGATACCGGCCTTGGCCATCAGCAGCGAACTGGCGCCGGCCACGGCCTGGACCACGCAGCCGCATTGCACCGTGCCACGGTTGGTCTTGACCGCTTCGATGCGGCCATTGCGAATCAGCAGGTCCTGCACTTCGGTCAGCTGGTGGATTTCCACGCCGCGCTTGGCTGCTTGCTTGGCGTAGCCCCAGGCTACCGCGTCGTGGCGTGCGGTGGCGCCGTCGATGTGCCACAGGCCGGCTAGCACCGGCAGGTGGCCAGGGTCGAGGTTGAGGCTGGGCACCAGTTCGCGAATCTGTTGGCGGTCGATCATTTCGGTGCGCCCGCCGAAGTGCTTGTTGACCTCGGCACGCTGGCGGAAGGCGCGCACGGTGGCATCGGTGTGCGCCAGGGTGAGCTGGCCGCGCTCGGAATACATGATGTTGAAGTCGAACTCGTTCGACAGGTTCTGGAACATGCGCACCGATTCTGCGTAAAAGCGCACACCCTCGCTGGTGAGGTAGTTGGAGCGGATAACCGCAGTGTTGCGTGCGGTGTTGCCACCGCCCAGGTAGGCTTTTTCCAGCACGGCGACATTGGTTACGCCGTGGTACTTGGCCAGGTAGTAGGCGATGGCCAGGCCGTGGCCGCCGCCGCCAATGATCACCACGTCATAGCGTGGCTTGAGTTCGCACGGTGGCGGCAGGTCGACCTCCACCGGGTAGTCGGCACTCAGGCCGTATTTCAGCAGGGCGAAAGGCATGCGGTGCGCTCCTGGTGGGCGGCCTGCTGCTGCAGGTCGAGGGCGAGCAGGGTGTTTTTCATCAGGTAGGCAATGGTCATCGGGCCGACGCCGCCGGGTACCGGGGTGATGCCGGCGACCTGGGGCAGGGCAGCGGCGAAGTCGACATCGCCGACCAGGCGGCTGTGGCCGCCGTCATCGACGCGGTTGATGCCGACGTCGATCACCACCGCGCCGGGCTTGAGCCAGTCGGCACCGATCAACCGAGGTTTGCCCACTGCGGCCACCAGGATGTCGGCCTGGCGGCACAGCGCCGGCAGGTCGCGGCTGCGCGAATGCACCACGGTCACCGTGCAGTCGGCCTGCAGCAGCAGGGCAGCCATGGGCTTGCCGACAATGTTCGATCGGCCGACCACCACCGCATGCTTGCCGCGCAGCTCGCCACAGGCGTCGCGCAGCAGGCGCATGCAACCGCTGGGGGTGCACGGGGTGAGCACATCGCGGCCCTGGGCCAGGCCACCGACGTTCTCGCTGTGGAACCCGTCCACGTCCTTGAGCGGGCTGATGGCCTGCAATACAGGGTGCTGGTCGATGTGTGCGGGCAATGGCAGTTGCACGAGGATGCCGTTTACTTCGGGGTCGCGGTTCAGGCGGTCGATCAAGGTCAGCAGGTGGGCCTGAGTGGTGTCGGCCGGCAAGCGATGCTCCAGCGAGCGGATGCCCACCTCCTCGGCGCGCAGCACCTTGTTGCGCACGTATACCTGGCTGGCGGCATCGGCGCCCACCAGCACCACGGCCAGGCCTGGTTGCACGCCGCCCTGGCGCAGCTTCTGCACTTGCTCGCGCACCTCGGCCAGCACCCGCGCGGCGGTGGCCTTGCCGTCGATCAGCTTGACGCTGGGAAGGGCGTTCATTTGAAGATCACCGTGCGGTCGTGGTTGAGGAATACCCGGTGTTCCAGGTGGTATTTCACCGCGCGGGACAGGGCGATGGTCTCGGTGTCGCGGCCGATGGCCACCAGGTCGCCCGGTGCGTAGGCGTGGTCCACGCGCTGCACTTCCTGCTCGATGATCGGGCCTTCGTCCAGGTCGCTGGTCACATAGTGGGCGGTGGCGCCGATCAGCTTGACCCCGCGCTGATAGGCCTGATGGTAGGGCTTGGCCCCCTTGAAGCCGGGCAGGAACGAGTGATGGATGTTGATCGCCCGCCCCGACAGCTGGCGGCACAGGTCATCCGAGAGGATTTGCATGTAGCGCGCCAGCACCACCAGTTCGGTGCCGGTGTCCTCGACGATGCGCAGCAGCGCGGCTTCCTGTTCGGCCTTGGTGTCTTTGCTCACCGGCAGGTAGACGAAGCGAATGCCCTGGCGCTCGGCCATCGGGCGCAGGTCCAGGTGGTTGGAGACCACGGCGGTGATGTGCATGTCCAGCTCGCCCTTGGCATGGCGGTACAGCAGGTCGGACAGGCAGTGGTCGAACTTGCTCACCATCAGCAGCACGCGCATCGGCCGGGCGCTGCTGTGCAGGCTCCACTGCATGTCGAAGCGCTGGGCCACGTCGGTAAAGCCAGCCTCCAGCTGCGGCGTGTCGCCGCTGACACCGGTGTTGAAGCGGAACACCGCGCGCATGAAGAAGCGCCCATTGTCCTCGTCGTCGAACTGCGCCATCTCGCTGATGTAGCAACCGTGCTCGGCCAGGTAGGTGGTCACCGCAGCGACGATGCCGGACACGGCCGGGCAACTGACGCGCAGGATGAAGTGATCGGGAGCGGGGTGCATGTCGGATAGGCCTCGTGATGGAGTGGGGCAGGTCGGGCACAAGGGCAAAAGAGGCTTCGCGAGGAGGCGAAGGGGTGTTTCTTGGCAGGAATATAAATTTCCTTTAGGCGATTTATAGGCGAAATGAGGGGTGACGGTCTAGGGGTTTATGAAATTTTTTATCCTGACAGGAAAGTTTATTGCTGCTTGTCACGCTTTTTGTGGGAGCTGGCTTGCCGGCGATAGGGCCGGTGCAGACTGGACGAAAAACTGGCTATGCTTGCCCAATGACCAGCACTCCCCCTCTACGCCAACCTTGCCCCCCTGGTGCCTGCGACTGCGGCCGGGAGCACTTGGTCGACCACCCGCAGGCGGCCCAGCGCATCCTCCTGCTGACCCGACAGGAAGAAAAGCGCCTGCTTGAACGCCTGGAAAACCTCAAGGACCTGGAAGACCTGCAACGCCTGCAGCAACGCCTGTACGAAAACCTGGGCATCCGCGTGCACATTGCCCCCGGCTTCAACGAAGTGCGCACCATGCGCGGCATCGTCATCGAACTGGACGACCAGCCAGGGCTGTGCCGCAAGACCCGGCAGTCGATCCCGGCGGCGATCCGCCGCGGCCTGGAGCGCAACCCGCAGGTCGCCTTCCGCCTGCTCGATACCCACGACCTGCTGCGTGACGCCTGAGGGCTAGATTCACGCGGTCTCTGTAGGAGCGGCCTTGTGTCGCGATCGGGCGCGCAGCGGCCGTAAACCTGCGTCCCCATTTTCCTGGCTAATCTCGGTTGCCTGAATTGCGGCCGCTGCGCGCCCGATCGCGACACAAGGCCGCTCCTACAAGGGCTCGGATCAGGCGCCACTAATTTTTTCAACGCGTGCTACGTCTACTTGAAAGCCCCCCTGCACCAAGCGTGCAGCGGCACTCATCATTCAAGGAGACAGGCAATGACTTCCGTTTTCGACCGCGACGATATCCAGTTCCAGGTAGTGGTCAACCACGAAGAGCAGTACTCGATCTGGCCGGATTACAAGGCCATCCCCAACGGCTGGCGTGCCGTGGGCAAGAGTGGTTTGAAAAAGGACTGCCTGGCCTACATCGACGAGGTGTGGACCGACATGCGCCCGCTGAGCCTGCGTCAGAAAATGGCCGAAGCCGCTACCCAGTGACTGCACTGAACCTGCTGTGCCTGCCGTATTCCGGGGCCAGCGCCATGGTCTACAGCCGCTGGCGGCGCAAGCTGCCAGCCTGGCTGCAAGTACGCCCGGTGGAGCTGCCTGGTCGTGGCGCACGCATGGCCGAGCCGCTGCACACCGACATGCAAGCCCTGGCCCGGCAACTGGCCAGCGAGCAGCGCCTGGCGGCCAGTGCCCCCTATGCGCTGCTTGGGCACAGCCTGGGCGCGCTGCTGGCCTTCGAGCTGGCCCATGAACTGCAGGCGTTGGGCTGCCCGCCACCCTTGGCGCTGTTCGCCTGCGGCACGGCGGCGCCCACGCGGCGTGAGGACTACGACGGCAAGAACTGGCGTGAGCCCAAGAGCGATGCCGAGCTGATCAGCGAGTTGCGCGAGCTTCAGGGTACGCCCGAAGAAGTGCTGGCCAACGCCGAGCTGATGAGCCTGACCTTGCCGACCCTGCGCGCGGACTTTCTGCTTTGCGGCACCTACGCCTACCGCCAGCGACCGGCCTTACAGTGCCCGCTGCACGTGCTGGGCGGCGTGGACGACCGGGCCAGTGACGAGCAATTGCAGGCCTGGCGCCACGAAACCCACGGCGAATTCTCGCTGCAGATGTTCCCGGGCGGCCACTTCTTCATCCATGAGCAGGAGGACCGCGTGCTCGGCGCGCTGACGGCTTCGCTGGAGCCGCTTCGGCTTTCTGCCTGATTGACGTCACCGCTTGCCTGGGGGAGGCTAGGCCTTTTCCCAGGCAAGGGGCGGACAATGCTGATCGATCCACACAAGGCCACGCTGCTGGTCGTCGACATCCAGGAAAAACTTATCGGCGCCATGAGCGACCCCGAGGGCACTCGGGCGCGGGCCCGCTGGTTGCTGGCAGCGACTGCCGAGCTGGAGTTGCCGACGGTGATTTCCGAGCAGTATCCCAAGGGCCTGGGGCACACCTTGGCGGAACTGCTGGCCGCAGCCCCGGCAGCCGAAGTGGTGGAAAAAAGCCATTTTTCCTGCGTGGCCGCCGAGTGCCTGCCGGCCAGCCTGATGGCGCGTGAGCAGGTGATCGTTTGTGGCATGGAAACCCATGTCTGCGTGCTGCAGACGGTGCTTGGCCTGCTGGCCTTGGGCAAGCAGGTGTTCGTGGTCGAGGATGCCTGCGACAGCCGCACCCCGGCCAGCAAGGCGGCGGGCCTGGCGCGCATGCGTGCTGCCGGTGCGCAGGTGGTGACCCGCGAAATGGTGTTGTTCGAATTGATGGGCAGTGCCGGCCACCCGCTGTTCCGCCACATCAGCAAAACCTACCTGGTCGGTGAACAGCCCTGAACGGCCGGTTACTGGCTGCCGGGTTGATGGCCCTGGCGCTGCTGCAAGGTTGTGCCGGGCGCCGTGAAGAAGCACCAGAAGCAGACCCGGCCAAGGTCCGCGCCCAGCTGCTGCGATTGCTGCCTGCGCAGGCCAAGGACCGCGAGGGCTGGGCCAGGGACATTCAAGTGGCTTTCGAAGCCCAGCGTATTGCACCGAGCAAAAGCAACCTGTGCGCCGTGTTGGCGGTGACCGAGCAGGAATCCACCTTCACTGCCGACCCGCAGGTGCCCAACCTGGGGCGTATCGCCCGAGAGGAAATCGACCGCCGTGCCGCGCGCCTGCATATTCCCAGGCTGCTGGTCGACGGCGCTCTGAAAACCCCTTCGGGCAACGGCCAGAGCTACCAGCAGCGCTTGCAGGCTGTGCGCAGCGAGAAGCAACTGAGCGAGCTGTACGACGAGGTCATTGCCCGCGTACCGCTGGGCAAGACCTTGCTGGATGGGCTGAACCCGGTGCACACCGGCGGGCCGATGCAGGTGAGCATCGACTTCGCCGAAAAGCATGCACAGGCTTACCCCTACAGCCATGACGGCACGATTCGCCAGGAAGTGTTCACCCGGCGCGGCGGCATGTACTTCGGTATTGCCCACCTGTTGGGCTACCCGGCCAGTTACGAACGCCAGCTGTACCGTTTTGCCGACTTCAACGCAGGCTGGTACGCCAGCCGCAATGCGGCGTTCCAGGCGGCATTGAGCAAGGCGACCGGCGTGCCGCTTGCCCTGGACGGCGACCTGATTGCGCCGGGGGCGATCATGCCGGGCACCACCGAGCAGGCCGCGAGAAAGCTGGGGGTGAAGCTGGGGCTGCGTAACCCGCAGATTCGCAGCCAGCTGGAGGAGGGCGACAGCCTGGCGTTCGAGGACAGCAAGCTGTACAGCGGAGTGTTTGCCCTGGCGGATGCCAAAGCCGGCAAACCGGTGCCACGGGCGGTACTGCCGGGTATCGAACTTAAAAGCCCGAAGATCACCCGCAAGCTGACCACGGCATGGTTTGCAGGGCGGGTGGAAGAGCGCTACCAGCGGTGCATGAAGCGTTAACCTGTCAGGCGACGCGATCCATTGTGGGAGCGGCCTTGCGTCGCGAAAGGGCCGCATAGCGGCCCCAAAGTTTCTGCGTTGATGCAAAAATTGCTGGGGCCGCTGTGCGGCCCTTTCGCGACGCAAGGCCGCTCCCACATTGACTGCATCGGCCTGCTCGATCAGCTTTCGCCCAACGCCCCAACCACTTGGTCAACACTGGCCTTCAACCCTGCAAACGCGTCCTCAGGGTCACTCTCCACCACCACCAACTTCGCCCCGGCCGCCTTGATCACTTCGGCTACCGCCGCGTCCGGCTGGCGATGGTCCAGCACCAACGCCACATCCTGCGCCTTCAGGTTCTCTCCCAGCGCCTTGAGCGCGGCAGCATCCCACTCGGCCGGCAGCGGCTGCTCCACCACGTCCAGGTTCAACCCGCTGGCCAGGTAACCCAGCCGCTCGGACAGGCTCACCACGGTCAGGTTGTCGACCTTGGCCAGGCGTGTCTGGCTGCTGGCCGAAAGCTCCAGCAACTGGCGCTTGAGGCCCGCCAGGTTGCCCTGGATCTTCGCTTTGTCCTCCGGGGCCAGGCGTTCCAGGTCATTGGCCACCACATCGGCCATACGCCCGAGGTTGGTCGGGTTGAGCCAGGGGTAGGCGCCGTAGGCATCGTCACCCGTGACCGCAATGCCTGGCAGCGCGCCATCCACCGGCCGCGCAGCATCGATTTCGACGATGCGGATGTTAGTGCGTCGGGCCATCGGGTACAGCGGGTCGTCACGCCAGATCGACCGCACGCCGATCACCGCGTCGGCCTGCTGTGCGGCTTTCTCCAGGCTGGCGCCACCGCGCCCGCTGAAGTACGACGGCTGGCGGCTGGCTGGCAGGTTGGCCGGCGCCGCACGCTTTAGCTGTACCGCAGTGCCGTCGAGCAGGGCGCTGGCCAGGCTGTGGGTGACGGGCAGGGTGGTCAGCACTTGTGTGGCAAAAGACAGCGACGGCAGGCCGGCCAGGGCCAGCGCCAGAGTCAGGCGTTTGAAGTTCATGCCGGGTTTCCTTGCAGGCGGGGGACGAGGGCGCGGGCCAGGGCGGCCAGGGCAAAGCAGATGCCAGCGACCAGGATGATCGCGGCGCCTGATGGCACCGGCAGGTCGAAAACGATCGGCAGCAGGATGCCGAACAGGGTGCTGATGGTGGCAATCACCACCGACAGGAAGAAAAAGCCCTTGAGCGACTGGCTGACCAGGCGTGCGGCGGCAGCGGGGATGACCAGCAGCGCACCGACCAAAATGGCCCCGATCACCTTCACGGCGGCCACGGTCACCAGGGTCACCAGCACCACGAACAGGTAGTCCAGGGTTTTTACCGCCACCCCGCGTACGGCCGCCAGCTGCGGGTTGAAACTGGCCAGCATGATGCGGTTGTACAGCGGCAGCGCCAAGGCCAGCACCAGCACCGCGACGATGCCCAGGACCACCAGGTCCTGGCCGCTGACGGTGAGCACCGAGCCGAACAGCACGTTTTCGAGGATATGCACGTTGATCTTGCCTGCCAGCATCAGCAGCAGGCTGGCACCCAGCGCCAGCGACACCGACAGGAACACGCCGATCAGCGTGTCCGGCGACAGCCCGGTGCGGTTGCGCAGGAAGTTGAGCAAGATGCCGAACAGCAGGCAGTAGCCGAACAGGCTGCCGTAGGGGCCGGTGTAGGGCTCGCCCAGCAGGATGCCGATGGCCACCCCGGTCAGCGCGGCATGGCCAACTGCCTCGGAGAAGAAGGCAAAGCGCTTGACCACCACCAGGGTGCCCAGGCCGCCCAGCACCGGGCCGATCATCATGCCGGCCAGCAGGGCGTTGACCACGAAACCGTAGGCCAGTGCCTCGGGCAGGTAACCAGCGGTAGCCCATTGCTGGACCAGTTGGCGAAATGCTTCAAAACTCATGAGGCAAGGCTCTCGCTACGCGGGTGAACGGAGAACAGGCCGAGCAGGCGCTCCGGGGTCAGGGCCTGGGCGGGTGGGGCGTCGAACAGTACCTTGCGGCTCAGGCCGGTTACCCGGTCAGCGAGGCGCAGCACGGCTTCAAGGTCGTGCTCGATCCACAGCACGGTGGTGCCAGCCTGGCGCCAGCCCTTGAGCAACTGCTCGAACACCTGGATACCGGCTTCATCGAGCGCCGACATGGGTTCGTCCAGCACCAGCAACTGCGGCTCGGGGATCAGGCCCTGGGCCAGCAGCACGCGCTGGCGCTCGCCGCCGGACAACGCACCCATGCGCCGCTTGCGCTTGTCGAGCATGCCGACCCGCGCCAGGGCCGCGTCGATGGCCGGTTGCACACGCCGCGACAGGCCGAGAAAGGCCGGGCGGCGCTGGCACATGGCGGCCATGAAATCGTCCACGGTCATGGGCAGGCCGCGGTCGAACTCCAGTGCCTGCGGCACATAGCCGATCACTTCGCGTTCGCTTGGCCAATGCAGGGTCAACTGGCCCTGATGCGGCATCTGCCCGAGCAGGGTCTTGATCAGCGAGCTCTTGCCGCCGCCGTTGGGGCCGACGATGGCGTGCACGCTGCCTGCGGCCACGCTGAAACCGACCTGTTCAAGGATGCGTGTGCGGCCCAGCGTCAGGTCGATGCCGGCGAACTCGATGCGCGGCCCGAAGGCCGTCACCAGGTTGGCGGCGGCGGTCATGCGCGGTTCTCCTGGATGGCGCGAACCACGGTGTCGAGGTTGCGCTTCATTTCCACTTCGTACTTTTCCTTGGTGTATTCGCCATAGGAGATGTGCGTCAGCGGGTACAGACGCACGCCAGATTCGCGCTGGATGGTCTCGACGTAGGCCGACGGGAAGTCCATTTCCGAGAAGATCACCCGCACGTCCAGGGCCTTGAGCTGGTCGATGGTCTTTTTCAGCTGGGCCGGGCTGGGCTCGATGCCATGGGCAGGCTCGACCACGGCGGTCACCTCCAGGCCGAAGTCGCGTACCAGGTAGTCGTAGGCGGCATGGATGGTGGCAACCCGGAAGGTGGCGCTAGGCGCCTCGGTGACCTTGGCCAGGGCTTCGGCGCGCAGGGCACGCAGGCGTTTGGCATAGGCGCGGGCGTTTTGCGTGTAGAGCTTGGCGTTGTCCGGGTCGAGCTTGCCCAGTTCGCGGGCGATGTTGTTGACCTGGGCAATGGTGGTGCTGATCGACAGGAAGGTGTGCGGGTTGACCACCTTGCCCGCGCCGCGGGCGGCAATGCCGGTGGCGGCCAGCAACGGAACGTTCTGGTTGGCTTCGATGGTGTTGATGCCCGGCTTTTCGCTGGCCGCGATCATGCGGTCGGCGAAGTCGTCGTGGCCTACGCCGTTCAGCACCACCACATCCAGGGTGCCGATGCGCTTGATGTCCTCGGCCCGTGGCTCATAAGCGTGGGGGTTGAAGCCCGCTGGAATCAGCGGTACCACTTCGGCCTTGTCGCCGACGATGTTGGTCACGTAGCTGTAGTAAGGGTGCAGGGTGATGCCGATGCGCAGCGGCTTGCCGTTATCGGCCAGGGCCATTGTCGGCAGGGCAATGGCCAGGAGCAGGGCGAGGGCGGAGCGGAACATGGGGAAGTCCTTGGGTTCAGTGACGGTGTTCGCGGGTAACCCCGGCGTCGTAGTGGCTGACTACCTGCTGCCAGCCCGCGGCGATCAGGGCCGCCTGGCCGAGGTCGTCCGGCGTCATGGCGGCACTGTCGCGGCGCAGCCAGACATCGGCCTGGCCAGTGCTGTCGGCCGGCAGGATCAGCAGCAGGCTGCCGGCGATTTCAGGGGCCTGGCTGCGGCCCAGGTAGGCGCCGGGCTCCAGCCACGACCATTGGTGGCCGCCACGGCTCTGGCTGCCGGCATCGACCACGAAGGGCGGCAGGCCTTCATCGGCCAGGGCCTGCACGCCAGGCACGGCAGCGTTTTCTTCACGCAACAGCAGGATTTCGTCGAAGGCCACCCGCAGGTCGGTGTAAAGGCCTTGCTCGGCGGCGGTGAGGTCGCGACGGGCGTCGATCTGGTGGCTGGCGATGGTCTGTTCGTCTTCGCGCTCGCCACGCAGCAGCACCACGCTGGCGGCGAGCACCACGATCAGCAGGCTGATCAAAAGCACGTACAGGGTTTCGTGCCCGGCGCCGGCCGGGCGAATCACTTGGGCGCGGCTCATGGCTGGGCGATATCGGCGTAGTCGACTTCAACCACGTGCCCGGGGCCTGCATCGAACAGCACGTAGAACTCGCCGTCCGGGCGCTTGAAGGTGAGCGTCGAGTCATCGCCAAGCTTGCCGCCAACCAGCACCTGTTCGTCATAGCCGATCACATCCAGGGTTACCCCCGGGGCACCGCTGCCGTCCGAGAAACCGCCGGTGCACGTGACCTGGCCGCCGGCCGTTTCTTCGCATTCGCACATCGGGTTGTGCGCCAGCGCAGGGCCGGCGGCCAGCACCAGCAAGGGCAGGGCGAGGGTTCGCATCAGCTGTTTCATTTCTTGCCTCCTTGTTTTTCGAGCCAGGCCACAGTGGCTGGCGATGCTTTGGCCAGGGGGACCGACCCCTGGTGCATGCTGCCGTCCCAGCCTTCCAGGGTGATCCAGATCTGTGCGTCGGGTTTGGTGCGGGGCGGGATGGGCAGCGAGGTGCCCATGTTGTAGGGCGCGCCGAAGAAAATGGTGCCGGCGGCGCGCAGGCTGCGTGGCTTGCCGATGCGCAGGTAGGCTGCCTTGACGTCCTTGATGCAGGCCTTGCACAGCGATGCATTGAACGACTTGAAATAGCCGGCCGGGCCGTCGGCGCGTGGCGCCTCGTCACGCATTTCGGCCAGGTCGAGGCTGTAAGGACCGACCTGGATGTTGCTGATCACATTGGCGCCAAGGCCGGCCTCGCCGCGAAAAAACTTGGCGTCGGCGAAGTATTTGGGCATGAAGCCCAGTGGAATCAGGATCAGCAGAATGTTCAGGTGAAAACGCCACTTCAGCCATAGCTGCTTCAGCGGGCTGGCGGGCAGGGCTTGGGCCTGGCTCATGGGTTCATCTCCACGGTAGTTTCACGACGTGCCGCACGCGGTGCCCGCTCGCTGCGCTTGAGGGCGGCGGCGGTGGCCTGGGCGGTGCGTTTGGTCCAGATCAGCAGGCCACTGAATACCAGCAGGGTGAGGATCAGGCCGAAGAAGAACCACACCAGCTTGATCGGCAAGCCGCCGAAGTCGCCGGTGTGCAGCGGGCGCATGGACTCGGTGACGAAATCCAGCGCTGAGCGGTCGCTAAGCAGGAACTGGCTGTCTACGTTACCCGTGTAAGGGTTGATAGCAGCGCTCTGGGACATCAGCGGATACCAACTGCGCCCGCTCATGGAAACTTGACTGTAAGCGGTAGCTGGCAACGAAATGAAGTTGATTTCCAGGCCTGGAATCGTCAGGCCGGCAATGCGAGCGGCTTCATCCAGGTCGATGCGCGGGGCGGGGCTGCCATCCGGCGTTTGCGGCACATCCTCTCGGGCGATCACCGGAGTGAGGGGCCGGCTGGAAATGGTGATGTGGTTGTCGACCAGTATCGCCTGGATCAGGAACCAAATGCCGGTGATGGAAATGACCGCAATGAACCAGATCGACCACACCCCAGCGAGGCGGTGCAGGTCGCCCCAGAAAATCCGCGAGCCATGCCCGGTGCGCACCGGTTTGAAAAAGCCCCTCCAGAACTTCTTGTACACCACCAGGCCTGTGACCAGCGAAGCCAGCATCGGCAGGCCAAGCAACGACACCAGGTACCAGCCCCAACTGAAACCGTTGGTGAACGGCACCAGCCACCAGCCGTGCAGGGCGCGGGTGAACGCTTCGAAGTTGAAGTCCGGGGTCTTGCCCTGGATAGCCCCTGTGTAGGGGTTTACGTACAGGGTCGGGCTGGAGCCGTCTGGCAGGGTGACACCGGCTTGTACCGCGAAGTGCGAGCCATCTGGCTGGCTCAGGCGCTCTACCACCATGTCCGGCTCGGCCTTGTTCAAGGCTTCCAGCACTTGCTGGAAACTCAGGCGTTCGACGTCGGCATCGGGCTTGTTGGCGCGCACGGCCGGGTCGGCGAGCCAGACGATTTCCTGGCTGACCACGGCGAGCATGCCGGTGAAGCAAACGATCAGGACAAAGAACCAGATCGGCAAGGCGAGCCAGCTATGGACCAGGAACCACAGCCTGGATTTGGATTTTTTCGGTGATTTGGCCATCAGACGGTCTTCTGCATTGGGTGGTCGAGCGTATGCCCAACCAAAGAGGGCTGTACTGATAAGGACGAATGAGAATTGAAATCCTGCCGATTTAAATGCAAGCAAATGTTTCTAAGCGCAAGGCCGGCCTGCGCGCGAGGCGTCAGGCCGGCCTTGAAGGGGCGTGTCGCAAAAGGGGTCAGGCGCGGGTCAGGGCCACAGCCGGTTGCGGTTTGCCGTGCAACTGCGCCAGGTCCTGGTACAGCGCACGGCCAATTTCCGCAGCGCGGGCCGGCAGCACCGAGAGCAGTGTGTCGCTCAGGCCGTGGCTGTTCTCGCAGAAGCCCTGCAGGTACACCGAGGCCTGCAGGTCGGGGCTGGCCAGTACGCGGTAGTTGCGGTCGACGTTGAAGTCTTCCAGGTAACCGGCCAGTGGCGCCAGCAGGTCACGGTGCGAGCGGCGCTCGTAGCCGGTGGCGAGGATCACGGCGTCGTAGCGGTGGGTTTGTTGCTGGCCGGTGGCGAGGTCGCGAAGGGTCAGTTCCAGGCCTTCGCGGGTGGCCACCACGGCTTCCACCTGGCGGCGGCACAGCACGTTGTGACGGTGCTGGTGGGCGACCTTCTGACGGTAGAGGATGCCGTAGATGCGTTCGATCAGGTTGAGGTCCACCACCGAGTAGTTGGTGTTGTGGTATTCGCCCAGCAGTTTGCTGCGCTGGTCGGCCGGTTCGTTGTAGACCAGGTCGGTGTAGTCCGGCGAGAAGATCTCGTTGACGAACGGGCTGTCGTCGGCGGGTTTGAGGGCTGAGCCACGCAGGATCATGTCGACCTTGACCGACGGGTAGCTGTCGTTGAGGTCGATGAATGCCTCGGCGGCGCTCTGGCCCGAACCGATCACTGCGATGCGCATCGGTTTGCCGGCGGTGCACGGCAGCGTGTTCAGGCTGCTCAGGTACTGGGAGTGATGGAATACCCGCGGGTCGTCCTTGAAGGCACCGAACTTTTCCGGAATTTTCGGTGTGCCGCCGCTGCCGACCACCACCGAGCGGGTGCGGCGGCTGTATTCCCGGCCCTGGGCGTCGCGCGAGACCAGGCGCAGGTGCTCGACCCGGCCCGCCTGCACTTCCGGCTCGATGCGCAGCACTTCCTGGCCATACACCGCCTGGGTGGCGAAATGTTCGGCGGCCCAGCGCAGGTAGTCGTTGTACTCCAGGCGGCAGGGGTAGAAGGTGCCGAGGTTGATGAAGTCGGCCAGGCGCTGCTTCTGGTGCAGGTAGTTGACGAAGCTGTAGGGGCTGGTGGGGTTGCGCAACGACACCAGGTCCTTGAGGAACGAGATTTGCAGCTCGCTCTGGGTGGCCAGGGTTTCGCCGTGCCAGCGGTAGTCCTGCTGCTTGTCGATGAACAGCGCGTCGAGGGCGTGGCCCTGAGATTCGGCGAGTTCTTCCAGGGCAATGGCCAAGGCCAGGTTGGAAGGGCCGAAGCCCACGCCGATCAGATCTTTGATGGTTTCCTGCTGTAAGGCCTGGCTCATGGTTGCGATTCCCTGAATGGTCGAATGTGGACGCCCGCCGGGGCTCCGGCTCCTGCGCAAGTACATGAGTTGGAACGAGCCAGTCGGGGGGGAATTTAAGTGGGCTAAAGAACTGCGAGGGGGGGCCGATAGGGTGGTTACGGCAAGGACCTATCTTTCGGCAGGGAATGACATGAGCGGAATCACGGCAAGCAACCTGATGATCAATGGCGTTTCAGCGCAGACGCTGAGCGCGAACGCAACGACTGAACGCGAACAGGCAAAACAGGCAGGCGAGGCACTGGGCCCCTTGAGCATCAGTAGCGACAGCATGAAAGTTTCTGCGGGTAGCCAGGCGCAACCTACGGACAGCGAAGACAGTGGTGAGTCTGAGGCCGTAAAAGAGCTGCGTCAGCTGATCAAGGACCTGCAGAAGCAGCTTGTCGAGGAGCAGAAACAGCTGGCCGCGTTGCAGAACAGCAAGATGGATGAAGCTGCCAAGACGGCGGCGGTGGGCGCCAAGCAGGCAAGCATTGCCACCATCAACGGGCAGATCATGGCTGCCACGGCGCAGCTGCTGGAGCTGTTGCAGCAAGAGGGTGGCAGCAGTTCGGGCGGGATGGTCAGCGCTACGGCCTGATTGTCTTACGCAATCCTCCAGACCGCGCAGTACCTGTAGATACCGTCTTGACCCTCACCCCGCAAGAGGGATTTTGGGGTCAAACGGTATCCCCGACTTCACCACCCCGTAAACCAGGTGCAGCAGCTTGCGCATCGCCGCGCAGACGATCTGTTTGTAGGCTTTGTGCCGGCTGCTCAACCGCTCTGCCAGTTCCTTCACGACAGGGTTGTGCCTGATTGAGACAGTGCCTGACATCCACAAGCCCGCACGCAGCCTTGAGGCGCCTGTACGCGAGATTGTGCTCTGACCTATGAACTCTCCCGATTGCTGCACTACCGGGTTTAGGCCTGAGAACGCGACAATTGCAGAAGGGCTTTGGTATTTCAGCGGATCGCCCAGTTCGGCGAGCAGCAACGTAGCAGTGGTTTCACCCAAACCATCAATCGAGGTAATCAGGTCACGTCGTTTGCGTAGGTCTGGATCATCATCGATCGTCTGGTCGATGGCCTTCCTGGTCTTTTCCAGCTCTTCGGTAATGTGCCCGATTACGTCTTGAATCGACTGCTGTACCGCATCTTGTGCGACATCCAAACGATTCTTCTCCATCTGGCGCATTTCTTTGAGGTCGTCCAGTCGCCGCACTAGAGCACGCAAGCGGCGCTGTGCAGGGGGCTCAGGCTCCCACTGGCGAAGCGAGACAGCCTTTTGTTGGCCATAGGCAGCAATGACTTTGGCGTCAGCCTTGTCGGTTTTGACTCGTCGAAGCTCCACGTCAGCGAATTTTGCGATTACCGCGGGGTTCAGAATGCACACCCGATAACCTTGGTTGTGACAATGCTCGGCCAGCGCTTCGTGGTAGGTGCCTGTAGCCTCCATAACGATCCAGGCGTCTGGTTCGGCATGGCGCTCAAGCCAGTCGCTGAACTGCTTGAACCCTCCAGGATCATTGAACAGCTTGGCTTTGGTGCGCATCTTGCCGTTGGGCTGCGGGGTGGCAATGTCGAAAGATTTTTTGGCGACATCAACGCCAACAAAAACGGACATGATCTTCTCCTTCAAACAACGAAAGTCGATCACCCTACACTCAGTTCAACCTTGTTAATGCGTGCTCACGCCGGGGGCGGGCACTAGATACCGTTCGAACTAGTCGAGTGGGGTTGGAAGGCCAGAGCGTTATCTACAGTGCGGGCTCGATGCCCTCGGAGCGGCTCCGCTTCAAGACCTTCCCTCGATGATCAGTCGAGAACTTTGGCCTTTTGGGAGGCCAAAGTCGAGATACAAGGAGCGGCCTTGCCGGGGCGCCGGACCGGTCGGATGGGCCGCAAAGCGGCCCCGGCAATCTATGCGACGAAGCTGAAATCCTGGGGCCGCCTTGCGGCCCTTCGCGACACAAGGCCGCTCCTACAGGGGACCGCGTAGCGCCAGTGCCTTACTCGGCTACCAGCCGCCCCTTGCTCCGGTCGGTCTTGTACTGCATGGCCACTGCCGGTGCAGGCTTGGCGGCACCGGTCTCCAGCCACTGGCGCATGCGGCTGGCATCGGCGAAGTGGGTGTACTTGCCGAAGGCATCGAGAATGACCATGGCCACCGGGCGGTTGTCCATGCGGGTCAGCAGCACCAGGCAGTGACCGGCTTCGTTGGTGAAGCCGGTCTTGGTCAGCTTGATGTCCCAGTTGCTCTTGTTCACCAGGTGGTCGGTGTTACGAAAGCCCAGCGTGTAGTTGGGCTTGCGGAAGGCCACGGTCTTCTCGCGGGTGGTCGACAGCTCGCTCAGCATCGGGTACTTGCGCGAAGCCATCAGCAATTTGGCCAGGTCGCGGGCGGTGGACACGTTCTGCGTCGACAGGCCGGTCGGTTCAACGTAGCGGGTATGTGCCATACCCAGGCTACGGGCCTTGGCATTCATCGCCTTGATGAACGCCGGGTAGCCCCCGGGGTAGGCGTTGGCCAGGCTGTTGGCGGCACGGTTTTCCGACGACATCAGGGTAATCAGCAGGGTCTCGCGGCGGTCGAGCTGGCTGCCCAGGCGCACGCGCGAATACACGCCTTTCATTTCCGGGTTGTTGGCAATGGTCATGGTGAGCATGTCATCCATGGGCAGCTTGGCATCCAGTACCACCATCGCTGTCATCAGCTTGGTTACCGAGGCGATCGGCACCACACGGTCGGCGTGGCTCGAATACAACTCCTGGTTGGTATTCAGGTCGATCAGCAGCGCGCTGCCTGAAGCCAGATGCAGCTTGGACGGGTCACGTTGGACTTGAGCCGGGGGTTGTGCAGCAGCAGTCGACGGAAGGGTCGCGGTACCTGTGAGCAACAGCAGCAGGCTGAGGATGGACAGGGATGTTTTCACGTTGAGGCTCACTAAAAGTTGGTATGTCGTTGGCTGTGCAAGGGTTTTCCCCCAAAACCGCTGCATTCTGGAGTATGGCTGAATTGCTGTCGAATGCCTTATGACTAAAGGGCGCAAGGTGAACGAAATTTAATCCTGCGCTTGGTGAAAGGCGCATCAGGAAGCGATCAGGTACGCCGCTACGCCCTTGGCCAAGCGCCAAGGCTTCCAGATTGAAAGATGATCGAACAATCGGCTGTAGTTGCCCGCCAGCCCTGCAACCGCGAGGTAGACAAACCACTTTCGCAGCACTCGGGAGAACTTTCTTTTAATGAATCTTTTAATGAATCGCAACAATCGGCACACCCATGAAAAATGGCCCTGTCGCTAAAAACGAAAAAGCCCAACAGCGTGTTGGGCTTCAGCGTCACTCCTTAACACCAGCAGGAATGACAGGATCGGGCAAATTTACGGCACGGCGACAGGATACGGCAAGCCCTTTTGGGCGCCTCTTTCATGCACCTTCAGCGGGCGAGCTGGTGCTCTGTTGGCGCTAGCCTTCAGGAAGCGTGATACCGCACATCAATCTGTCCGCAATATCGGGAACTGCTCTGCGGGATTGCGTGATTCGGCGTTCATCAACCGGCATGCAGTCGCAGCCTCGGACTTGTTGATAAAGCCGCGCTTGAGCCGCTGTTTCTCCTGGTTGTCGTAGATATCGAAGCCGCCCGAAGTGGTAGCGGCATAGAACCGGTTGCCAATGCGGAAGGACTCGCCTTCCACTGGCACTGCAGGAACGATAACGAATCTTGCTTGCATGTTTCGCGCCTCCCCAGGCAGATAGCTCATTATTAGTCTGAGAACGGGAAGGCAACAATATGACTCATCGAGACTAATCAATGGCGTGGCGTGTCACACATGTCAACCCTGCGCTTTTGGTCACCCGGCATCCCGATGCAACCTGTGGGGGGCATCGGGATGTGTGGTCGGCTTTCGACGCTCAGCGATGGATCAGCGAGAGTTCGCTGATGATGCAGACCGAGCCGTCATCGGCCGGTGTTGCATCGGTGTAGTCAACCTGGTTGTAGATGCCACCGTGGAATTCGAACAGGCGCGACGCCCAGGTGCTGTCGAGCTGTAAATCGCCGGATGCGCCGGTCACCCCGTTGCATTTGGCCGTTACATTCACCACGCCTGCAGACGTGGTGTGGATGCTTACGTTGAACTTCGCCCCCAGAGGCACCCCTTTGAGCACGGTCGAGTTTACCGGGTCGGTCTGGTTGTAGGTCCGCCGAAACCCCAAGGTAATGTTGCCCTTGTTCCAGAACACCTTTACCGGCGGGCTGTCATCCCCACGCACGTGCATCTGGGCGATCACCACCTTTTGCGCCGCGTTGACCTTGGTCAGCGTCATGGTTTGGCGATTCCAGTGGTCCTGGGCGCTGGCCAGTGTCCAGTCTTCGGTTTCTGTCCACTCGCAGCGGGTCCTGTGGGTGCTTTTGCTCGAAGCACCTTTGGTGGGGGCTGAAAGCTGGATCGAGCCATCGCTGAGCACCTTTACCACATTCGGCAACCGGGCGATCGCTTCGGCACCGTTGAGTTCGAGTGCTACAGGGTTGGTTGAGGAGACCGCCACCGGGGTGGCGAGGGTGAGGTTGCTGATGTCTACGGCCATGGGGGCTCCTGACAAAAAAGTGGCTTGAATGACGAACCGTTCCAGCAGCCTTGCATCTGGCTGCCGAATTGAAAGTTAGCCTCAAGCTAAAAATTGGTCAATAGCGAAGCGCTAAATAAATTTCGCTTTGAGACAAATTACCTGCTGGCGAAATTTTTCCGCGGCAGGGCTTTACGCTGGATTTGGCGGTGAGATAAGCTTTCCTTGAATACTGTACGAATATACAGCTATCAGGATGAGAATATGTCTAAGCACATGAAGGCAGCACCCCGGCAGCACCAGGTAATGACCGGCGTAGAGCGGCTTGGCCTGCGGGTGTCATCGATGATCAACCACCCGCTCGCACAGACGCAGCGCTGGGTCGTTGTGCATCGCCTGGATACCGACGGTGATGCCGAATGGGAGGAGGTGATGGGCCTGCTGTCCGACACGCCCGAGTTGGACCTGACGTTCAACGACGACGAAAGCGTCACCGTGCGCTGGCAGCGCAGCAGTGTGGAGGAGCGTGACGATTTTATCGTTGAGCCGTACAGCAAGGAGGAGGTTGAAGCGCCAGCGCCTTTCTGAGCGTTATGCAAAGCCCGCCTGGGTGGCGGGCTTCGGCTTCATACCAGGTGCGCATTCCACACCAGCAGCACCCTGGCCTGAATGTAGGTTTCTTCCCGGCGAATCATGCGGTCCTTGTGCCGCGAGTTGTCGGAAATCATCTCGAAGTGGTCATCGTCAGCGATCTGCAATCGCTTGATGTAGATGTGGTCGCCCCAGGACAAGAAGTAGATGCCATCGCCGACAAACTCGCGGATGCTGACATCGACGATCAGCGGGTCCCGGTGCTTGATGGTCGGCTCCATCGACTGGCCCCAACCCGTGATCATCTTCAGGTGGTGGTGTTCAGTGAACGCCACACCCAGTTCGCGCAGATGGCTGGGGCTGACGCGAACGTCCTTGAACATCTCGGGGTAGTCGTGGGGGATCTGGCCACCGCCCATGGCGGCCCGCACATCGTAGTGGGCAATCCACACTTCGTCACCAACCAGGCCAGGGCGAACCAGGTCAGCCTTTATCAGCGTGGCATCCTGCGGTTCTTCTGCAGCGGCCAGCAACCTTTGCCGGGTTTCCTCAGAGATACCCTTGCCGCTTCGGGCAAGCATCTGCTTGACCAGGTCGGCCGCCGAAAGCTTGCCTTCGCCCGCTTCGACCGCCGCCTGCACGGGGTCGCCTGCCGACAGTGCGTCGAACCAACCCCGTGGCAAACCTTCGATGCCCTCGATTCTGCGGGCCACGTCATCGCCCAGGTTTTTCGCGGTCTTGTCGGAAAGGATCTGGCTCAGGTGTGCAGGCGCCATCCCCCAGCGTTCTGCGCAGGATCCCTTTCTCTGGCTGCCGATGAGCTTGACCAGGTTGTGCTTGCGAATGTCGTAGATGTCCATAGGGCGAAGCATGCCAGTGTTTAGCTTGCTGCTAAATATGCGCATGGCTAAATTAGCTCTTGTGACAATGTTAGCTGTAGGCTAAATTAAATCCATCAACAAGGAAAGCCCGTGAGGCATTTTTGTCCAGGGCTCGTCACATCATCACCTGTAATGAGGTTCACATGGATCCGACCGACCTCGGCCCGGGCACAGTCACTTGGCTGAGCGGTACGGGCACTGTGTTGCTGGGTGCATTTCTGTGGCTGCGCAAGTGGTTGTCCCGGGATGCAGCCGAGCGAGCGATGGACAGCGCAGACATTGCAGTCATCCGCCGCCTGACCGAACTGCTGGACATTGAGCGGGACGCCCGCAGAGAGGCAGAGGCCAAAGCTGATCAGTTCGCCACGGAGCGCAACGAGCTGGTGCTGACCGTAGGGCGGTTGCAAGGCAAAGTGCTGGCGCTGACCAGCCAGCTGGGCCGTAGCTCCCATCGCTGAGGCAACGCTGAGGTGACAGGGCCGGGCAAAAAAAAGCCCACCAGATTGGCGGGCCATAAGGGCGTAGGGAGCAACGCACAACAAATTCGGGTCAGGCGACGAGGGTGCCGGGTCGCAACTGCTCAACCAGGGCTTGGGCCGAGGCAAGGGTCGGCATCGGGCCGCTCACGGCTTCGCCGTTGCGCACCAGGTACCAGCACGCCAGCAGGCCCTGCTCACGCAGTGGAGTGGGGACGGCGCTGCCGACGACGGACATGATCTGGATAGTGGCCATGAGGACCTCCTGTGAAACATGGCTCTACCATACGCAGCAGCCCGGGCGGTTTGAAATCAACTTCCTCGATAGTGGTCATTAGTTCTATCAACCGTTACCAGCGTGGCGGGCCGTAGTACACCGGGGGCGGGCCGTAATAAGTGCGGTAGCCTGGGGGCGGTGGCGCCGGTGCGTAGTACGGCTGGTAGTACACCGGCTGTGGCGGCGGTTGCACGTAGACCGGCGGCGGCCCGTAATAGACCGGCTGGCGTTCGACGTACACCGTACCGGGCCGCAAGGCCGCTCCTACAGGTCGGCGCATCGCAAGGGTTAGCGGAAGCTGTAGGAAACCCCTGCGTATACGCCAAACCCTTCACCCGGCGTCGAGCGGGCGTTGTCCTTGCCGGCGTCGTTGTAGGTCGGCGTCACCGTCGCGGCATAGCGCTTGTTGGTCAGGTTGCGCAGGTCCAGCCAGGTCTGCCAGTCCTGTTTCGGTGAATCCCAGCCTAGGCGCGCGCCGAGCAAGGCATATTCATCGGCGTGGTAGCTGTTGGCATAGTCCACCTGCACCTTGGAGGCCATCTGCGTGTTGACCCCGGCGTAGAATCCGCTCGGCCAGTCATAGCGAAGTTCGGCCTGGTAGTAGTGCATGGGGATGCCGGGCAGGCGGTTGTCGCCAAACGTGTCGTCATCACGGTAGTGGAAGTCGCTGAAGGTATAGGCCTGGCGCAAGCTCAGCTTGCCGGTACCGGCGCGTTCCCACAGGGTGCTTTCGAGGCCGGCCTCCACGCCCTGGTGCACGGTCGCGCTGGCGTTGAACTCCGAGGTGAAGTTCGGCACCACTTCCACGGCCAACAGTTCGTGGCGCACTTGCGAGTAGTACCAGGCAAGGTCCCAGCGGCCGAGTGCCGAGTCGCCACGCGCGCCCAGCTCCAGGGTAGTGGCAGTCTGGTTCTGCATCTCGATCGGCTGGATCTGCTTGCCGCCTGTGCTGGGCGCGCTCCAGATCAGCGACCACGGGTGGGGCGGTTCTACCGAGCGGCTGAGGTTGCCGTACACCTGCAGGTCCGGGCGGATGTCGTAGCGCAGGCCCAGGCGTGGTGCATAGTCCCAGTCATGCATGCTCACCTTGCCGCCTTCGGCCGGGTAGGTCACGTCACTTTCGCGGCGGGTGTAGATCATCGCCAGGCCCGTGGTCAGCCACAGGTCGGGGACCAGTTCCAGGTCGTTGCCGACATGCAGCACGGTGTCCGAGCCCTGGTAGGTGAAGTCACGGGTACGCGCGCCGAATACATCGCCATTGCGGGCAAATTGTGACGCGCCGCTGTTGGGCAGGTGCTTGGTAGTACGCCAGCCGATGGTGGTCTTGCTTTCGTGGCCAAGCAGCGTGTCGCGGCGGAAATAGTTCAGCGTGCCGCTGACATCGGTATAGGCGACCTTCAGGCGCATCGGGCCTTCACGCAGGTCCATCGGGTAGTCGTGATAGACCAGGCCGGCTTCCACGCGCGCATCGTCGTCGAGGTAGAAGGTGGTCTTGTTGCCCACCCAGGTGCTGCCTGGTTGCGGGCGGCTGTCGTCGCGGGCCAGATAGGCCGGGTTGGCTGCGCGCGGGTGGTGCTTGATCTGGTCTTTGGTCAGGCGCCCGGCCAGTTCGTTTTCCGTTTCCCGGTAGCGCAGGTAGAAGCGCGTTTCCAGGTTCGGGTTGAAGCGGTAGCCGACGTTGGCGGCAATGCCCTTGGCGCTGCCGCTGCTGTGCGCCTGATAGCCGTCATATTCCGAGTCGGTCAGGGCCACGTAGTAGTCGAGGTTGCCCAGCACTTGCCCCGAGCTGATGTGCCGGTGCTGGTAACCGCGGCTGCCCACCTCGTAGCGCACCTGCAGCGGCGCGGCGTCGTAGCCGGTGTGGGTGACGTAGTTGATCGCACCGCCCAGCGCCAGGGCACCCTGGTCGAAACCATTGGCGCCGCGCAGCACTTCGGCACGGCTCAGCCACAGCGGCTCGAACAGCTCGTAGGGTGTACCGCCCGGGCCAGTCAGCGGCAGGCCGTCGAACATCGTGTACACCCCGGAGCCGTGGGCACCCGGTGCGCGGTTGATGCCCGAGCCGCGGATCGACAGTTTGATGCCATCGTTGCCCGCCGATTGGGCGAATACGCCGGGCTGGTAGGCCAGCACGTCCTGGTTGCTGGCCACTCGGCCTTGCCCCACGCGTTGCATGTCCACCAGGTTGCTGGCGCCTGGCACCTCGCGCAGGCGTTCGCTGGCAGCTGTCAGGTCGTTCTGCTCCTCATCGGTGATCAGCACCTGGCCCAATTCGACCGAGGATGCTGCCAGGGCGGGCTGGGCGGCAGCAAAGGCAGCTAGCAGGCCAAGGCAGGACGATGGGGAAAAAACGGAACGCATTGTACGACTCCAGGCGAAAGACGAATGGACAACGGCGTTGAGACGAGCGAAATGCCGCTTGGAGCACGCAGAAAGCCAGCAAATCTTGCGTAACTTTTGTCAGACGGTTTTGTACGAAAGTTCTTTACAAGCCGCAGCGGTGGAGCCAGGCGCCATGGGCTTCGTAAGGTGACTGCAGATCGGCAGCGATGCCTCGCTCAATCACCCGTGGAGTACCAGCATGACTGACAACGCACTACACCCGCAGCAACCCTCGGCGGACGCCCCGGTTCGCCTGACGCCCCGTGAACGGCAAGTGCTGTTGTGGTGTGCCTACGGCAAGAGCTCGTGGGAGATCGGCCGGATCCTGGAATGCAAGGAGTCGACGGTGAACTTCCACGTGTCCAACATCCTGCGCAAGTTCGATGTGCCTACCCGGGTGGCGGCAGTGATCAAGGCCATTCGCTACGGCATGCTGGCCGAGCAATGAGGGGGTGAGGTATGAGCAACGACCCTCGGTTACCGCGTTATGCCGACAGCCATGACCCATTCTGGCCACGGGTGGACCTTGGCAGGCTGCGTGAGCGCCTGAACCTGCCGTGGCCGGTCAGTGAGGCCGCCCTGGAAGTGGCCGCACGTTGTGCCGCCATTGATGCCGCACGGGAATTTGCACGCTGGCGGGCGGTGCTGCGAGAGCGGGGCTACAAGCGCCTGGAGGATGTGGCCGGGCATGACCAAGGGCGCGCATTGCGGGTGTGCTACATCCGCTTTGTTGAAGCCGCGGTCCTGTACAGCCTGGGCGCAAGCGCTTACCTGCCCGCTGCGCGTCGGGGGACGGCTCATGCATGAGGAATCTGTTGTCGACCGCTGGGCCCCGGGGCTGATTGAGCTGCTGAGTGTGGATGGCAGTGTGTTGTTTGCCGCGCTTCTGGGGGCTTTGCTGGTGGGCGCGGCGCGCGACCGGTTGATCACCAGTGCGACCAGGCGCCTGACGCTGGGCAAGAAGCTGTTGCTGGTGTTCGTGACCGTGGGTGTCGGCCACCTGTTCGAGCCGCTGGTTTCGTCATTGGCGCCCTTGTTGACCCGCGGCATGGCGGCATTCGTGGCCGCCGTGGTGGTGATCCCCATCAGCCTCAAGGTCATGGTCTGGCTGGATACGCTCGACCCGCGCGAACTCATCCAGCGCTGGCGCCGCCGAGGTTAGCCGCTGGCGGCTTTGGGCAAGTGGCTGGTCAGTTCGCTCAATTGCTGTTCCAGGTGCTGGATGCGTTGCTTGTCCTTGATGAGCAGCAGGATGGCCTGGCGATCAGCTGGCGACAATGTGCGCAGCCGCTCGAGCATGTCGAACTCCCAGCCTGCTTCACCTTGGCGCGCCTGGTGCTGTTCCACTTCGCCCAATAGCAACCAGTCCAGCGAGCATGCGTGCTGCCTGGCCATGTCTATGCAAAGTGAGTACGGGATGCTGTCGCGCACCTTCCAGCTGCTGAGCGTTTGCGGGCTGACCGACAGTGCGCGTGACAAGTCGGCATCGGACTGGGCGCCGGTCAGAAGCTTGAGGCGCGTGAGCACCGAAGCAAGTACGTGAGTACTCATAACAAATATCCATGACTGGTTTAATGATATTCCATGGGCTTAAACTACTCGTTATGAATACAGCCCTGCGTTTTAAGGAGCACTTCTGCAATGAGAACCATCAAATTGAAGAATACACCCACAGTTGCAGCCAATACTGACACACAAGTTGGCCTGGGCAATGCTAGCAGGTACTTGCCGTGAGTACTTACAAGCTGGTTTGCCCGCATTGCCATAGCCGGATGCGCATACGCACCAGCGAAGGGCGCCATATTTTCCTGCGTATCGCTTATTTGCAATGCACCACCGAGGCGTGCGGCTGGTCAGTACGCGCCGAATTCGAAATGACCCATGAACTCTCCCCCAGCGGGATGCCCAATCCGGAAGTGTACCTGCCTTCGGCCAATGGCGATTTGCGCAAGGCCGCCCTGCCTGGGGCCGGCCAGGCCAGCCCGGTTGAGTGAGGCGTCATAGGGGGCAGGCAAAAAAATGCGCAGATAAAAAAACACCCCGCATAGGCGGGGTGTTTTGTGTTGCCGGGGCGATCAGCCGATCAGTTGCAGGCCGGCTTGCTGGACCAGTTCCAGCAACGGCTGCGGGTAGACGCCGAGCACGAAGGCAACAATGGCGATGGCCAGCAGCATGACGCCGCCGGTGCGCTGTTCCCACTTCAGCGGGGCATCGTGGCGACGCAGGTTTGGTTCGACCAGGTACAGGGTGACCATGACGCGCAGGTAGTAGTAAACGCCGATGGCGCTACCGATCACCAGGGCGCCGACCAGCCACCACAGGTGCGACTCGACGCCGGTGGCGATGATGTAGAACTTGCCGATGAAGCCGGCGGTCAGCGGGATACCCGCCAGCGACAGCATCATCACGGTCAGTACCGCGGTCAGGTACGGACGGCGCCAGAACAGGCCGCGGTACTCGTACAGGGCATCGGCATCACGGCCGCCGTAAGGCGAGGACATCAGGGTAATGACGCCGAAGGCACCCAGGCTGGTGATCACGTAGGTGACCAGGTACACGCCCATGGCTTCCATGGCCAGGCCCTTGCTGGCAACCAGCGCGATGACCAGGTAGCCGAAGTGCGCGATGGACGAGTAACCCAGCAGGCGCTTCAGGTTGCTCTGGGTCAGCGCCAGCAGGTTACCGACCAGGATCGAGGCCACGGCGATCACCGCCAGTACGGTGCTCAGCACGCCGCTGCTGGCAGCAGGGGAGAGCATGAACAGGCGCACGACCACGGCGAAGACTGCCACCTTGCTGGCGGTTGCCAGGAACGCGGCGACCGGCGCCGGGGCGCCTTCGTACACGTCCGGGGTCCACAGGTGGAACGGTACCAGCGACAGCTTGAACGCCAGGCCGACCAGCATCATGCCCAGGCCCAGCTGGGCCACCAGGCTTGGCATGCTGGTGGTAGCCAGGGCTTTGCCGATCTGGTCGAAGCTCAGGCTACCGGCATCGGCGTACAGCAGGGCCATGCCAAACAGCAGGAAGGCCGAGCCTGCGGCCGACAGCACCATGTACTTGATGCCGGCTTCCAGTGATCGCTTGTTGAAGAAGGCATACGCCACCAGGCCGTAGACCGGTACCGACAGCAGCTCCAGGCCGATGAACAGGCCGGCCAGGTGGTTGGCGCTGACCAGCACCAGGCCACCGAGGGCCGACATCAGCAGCAGCAGGTACAGTTCTTCACGGTTGCCCGGGAAGCCCTTGGAGCCTTCGCCGAGGTAGGCGTGGGCCAAGGTGACGCACGCCAGCGTCGCCACCAGGATGATCGCCATGTACAGGCAGGCGAACTTGTCGATGGTAATCAGCGGGGTGATCGCCAGCGGCGCGACCTTCAGCGCCGGCAGGATCGACAGCAGGGCCAGGTTCAGGCCCACGGTGGACAGCAGGAAGGTCTGCGAGTGGTTGCGCTTCCAGGCGATCGCCAGCATCACCACCACCGTGGTGATGGTGGTGATCAGCATCGGCGCCAATGCGATGAAGTGTTGAGTGGTGAATTCCATAGCGCTCTTACCGGGCCGAAGCGAGTTGAGTGAAAGCGGAACCGAGCCACTGCTGCACACCACTCATGGTGGCGGCAGAGGTGTCGAGGAACGGCTGCGGATACACGCCCAGCAGGATCAGCAGTACCGCCAGGCCCAGCACCATGATCAGCTCGCGGCCGTCCATGCCAGCCAGCACGGTGTCGGCCTTGGCCGGGCCGAAGTAGGCGCGGTGGATCATGATCAGCGAGTAGACCGAACCGAATACCAGGCCGGTGGTGGCGATCACGGTGATCCATGGTACATGCGCGAAGCTGCCGATCAGGATCAGGAACTCGCCGACGAAGTTGCCGGTACCCGGCAGGCCCAGCGACGCTGCGGCGAAGAACAGGCTGATGGCCGGCAGGTAGGCGATGCGGTGCCACAGGCCGCCCATCTGACGCATGTCACGGGTGTGCAGGCGCTCGTACAGCTGGCCGGACAGGATGAACAGTGCCGCAGCCGACAGGCCGTGGGCCAGCATCTGGATCACCGCGCCTTGCAGGGCCTGCTGGCTGCCGGAGTAGATGCCGATCAGCACGAAGCCCATGTGCGAGACGCTGGAGAAGGCGATCAGGCGCTTGATGTCGGTTTGCGCAAAGGCCAGGAAGGCACCGTAGAAGATACCGATCAGGCCCAGGGTCATGGCGATCGGCGCGAACTCGGCCGAGGCGTTCGGGAACAGCGGCAGGGCGAAGCGCAGCAGGCCGTAGGCCGCTGTCTTCAGCAAGATACCGGCCAGGTCCACGGAGCCTGCGGTCGGTGCCTGGGCGTGAGCGTCAGGCAGCCAGGAGTGGAACGGCACTACCGGCAGCTTCACCGCGAAGGCGATGAAGAAGCCCAGCATCAGCACGTACTCGACACCGGCTGGCAGCTCGGCCTTGAGCAGGTCGCTGTAGTTGAAGGTGAGCACGCCGGTGGTGTTGTAGTTGACCAGCACCAGGCCAAGGATCGCCACCAGCATGATCAGGCCGCTGGCCTGGGTGAAGATGAAGAACTTGGTCGCCGCGTAGATCCGGGTCTTCTTGCCGTCTGCCGAGCTGTGACCCCAGAGCGCGATGAGGAAGTACATCGGCACCAGCATCATTTCCCAGAAGAAGAAGAACAGGAACAGGTCCAGGGCCAGGAACACACCGACCACGCCGCCGAGGATCCACATCAGGTTGAGGTGGAAGAAGCCGACGTGGCGCTGGATCTCTTTCCAGGAACACAGTACCGACAGCACACCGAGCAGGCCGGTGAGCAGGATCATCAGCAGCGACAGGCCGTCGAGGGCCAGGTGGATGCTGATGCCGAAGCGCTGGATCCACTGGAGTTTGTATTCCAGGGCCCAGGCAGGCTCGGCGCCCGGAGCGGGGGCGAGGGTGTAGTCGCCGGTCGCCCACAGCCAGAGGCCGATGCCGAGCAGCAGGGACATGGTCAGCAGCGCGATCCAGCGCGGCAAGGTGGCGCCGAAGCGCTCACCCAGCCAGCACAGGAAGCCGCCGATGAAGGGGATCAGGATCAGCCAAGGCAAAATCATGACGGGTTGGTTTCCTTTGGCAAAGTCGCAAGATTCAGTGTCATACCGCAGCCACCAGCACGGCGCCGAGTACCAGCACGGCACCGACGGCGATAGAGGCGGTGTACCAGCGCAGTTGGCCTGTCTCGGTCTTGCTCATGGCGACATGGCCGCCACGCGCCATCCGGGGAATCAGGCCGATGCTGCGGTCTACCGGGTCCTTGCGCAGGATGTGGCAGATCAGCAGGTACGGTTTGACGAAAAGCTTGTCGTAGATCCAGTCGAAGCCCCAGGCGGCTAACCACCAGGCCGACAGGACACGACCGATGCCGCTGTTGGCAACCGCGCTGACAAAGGTGCGCTTGCCCAGGAACAGCAGGGCCGACAGCAGGATACCGGCGATGGCGATGGCACCGGAGGTGATCTCCAGCGCGTGCTTGGCTTCGCCACCGGCGTGGCCGGCGCTTTGCGGAAGTACGCCTGCCAGTGGTGGGTGAATCCAGGCACCAACGAAAGTCGACAGCACGATCAGCACGCCCAGCGGCAGCCAGTGGCTGATGCCGTGGCCTGCGTGAGCTTCGGTCTTGGCTTCGCCGTGGAAGGCGATGAAGATCAGGCGGAAGGTGTACAGCGAGGTCATGAATGCACCGACCAGGCCGGCGTACAACAGGCCGGTGTTGCCGCTGGCGAAGGCTTCCCAGAGGATCTCGTCCTTGGAGTAGAAGCCCACGGTCACGATCGGCAGGGCGGCCAGGGCAGCACCACCGACCACGAAGCTGGCGTAGGCCAGTGGCAGTTTCTTCCACAGGCCGCCCATCTTGAAGATGTTCTGCTCGTGGTGGCAGGCAACGATCACCGCACCGGAGGCAAGGAACAGCAGGGCCTTGAAGAAGGCGTGGGTCATCAGGTGGAAGATCGCCGCGTCCCAGGCGCCAACGCCAAGGGCCAGGAACATGTAGCCGATCTGGCTCATGGTCGAGTAGGCGAGGATACGCTTGATGTCGGTCTGTACCAGGGCGGCGAAGCCAGCCAGTACCAGGGTCACGCCACCGACCACACCTACAAGGTGCAGGATGTCTGGCGCCAGCAGGAACAGGCCGTTGGTACGGGCGATCAGGTATACGCCCGCGGTCACCATTGTTGCAGCGTGGATCAGTGCCGAAACCGGGGTCGGGCCCGCCATGGCGTCGGCCAGCCAGGTCTGCAGTGGCAGCTGGGCCGATTTACCGACCGCACCGCCCAGCAGCATCAGCGTTGCCAGCACCATCCAGGTGTCGCCAGCCTGGAACTTCTGCGGTGCCAGCACCAGCAGTTCCTGCACGTTCAGCGTGCCCAGCTGGGCAAACAGGATGAACAGGCCGATGGCCAGGAACACGTCGCCGATGCGGGTGACAATGAACGCCTTGAGTGCCGCGTTACCGTTGTTGCGGTTGCTGTAGTAGAAACCGATCAACAGGTACGAGCACAGGCCCACGCCTTCCCAGCCGAAGTAGATGAACAGCAGGTTATCGCCAAGGATCAGGAACAGCATGCTGGCGATGAACAGGTTGGTGTACGAGAAGAAGCGCGAGTAGCCGGCTTCGCCACGCATGTACCAGGACGCGAACAGGTGGATCAGGAAGCCGACACCGGTGACCACGCCGAGCATGGTGACCGACAGGCCGTCCACGTACAGGGTGAAGTTCGGCGCAAAGCCGTCCACCGACATCCACTGCCACAGCAACTGGCTGTAAGCGCCGCCTTCAGGCGGTGCGACGTTGAATTGCCAGATGACGTAGGCGGCGGTGGCGGCCGAGAGGCCCACCGAGCCGACGCCGATCAGGGCGGACAGGTTCTCCGAGAACCGCCCGCGCGAGAACGACAGCAGCAGGAAGCCGATCAGGGGGAAGACGAAAGTCAGGAAGATAAGGTTCATCCGCGCATCTCACTGGCAGCATCGATGTCGAGAGTGTGGAAGCGGCGATACAGCTGCAGCAGGATGGCCAGGCCAATGCTGGCCTCGGCGGCTGCCAGGCTGATCACCAGAATGAACATCACCTGGCCGTCGGGCTGGACCCAACGGGCGCCGGCGACGACGAACGCCAGGGCAGAGGCGTTCATCATGACTTCCAGGCTCATGAGCACGAAGAGGATGTTGCGGCGGACCATCAGGCCAACCAGACCTAAGCAGAACAGGATACCGGCGACCGCCAGGCCATGTTCGAGAGGGATAGCACCCATGATTTACTCCTTCGCCTCGTTGCGGCCCAGGTGGAAGGCGGTGACGGCTGCAGCCAGCAGCAGCATCGAGGCCAGTTCGACCACCAGCAGGTACGGGCCGAACAGGCTGATGCCCACTTCTTTCGGGCCCACGGTGGTGCCACTGATGCCAGCGCCGCTCGGGGTCACGAACAGCACGTACAGCAGTTCCAGCAGCAGCAGGGTGCCGAGGATCACCGGCCCTGCCCAGATACCGGGCTTGAGCCAGCCGCGCTCCTGGGCGACCGAAGCCGGCCCCAGGTTGAGCATCATCACCACGAACACGAACAGCACCATGATGGCGCCGGCGTAGGCGATCACTTCCAGGGCGCCGGCGAACGGCGCACCCAGGGCGAAGAAGATCATGGCCACGGAAATCAGCGAAATGATCAGGTAAAGCAAGGCGTGCACGGGGTTTGTGCCGGTCACCACCCGAAGGGTGGAGACCACGGCGATCCCGGATGCGAAGTAGAAAGCGAATTCCATCTTTCTGTCCTTATGGGAGCAAGCTCTTCACGTTGATCGGTTCGGCTTCGTTCTGCGCAGAGCCTTTCGGCTTGCCAGCGATTGCCATGCCCGCAACACGGTAGAAGTTGTAGTCAGGGTTTTTGCCGGGGCCGGAGATCAGCAGATCTTCTTTCTCGTACACCAGGTCCTGACGCTTGAACTCGGCCATTTCGAAATCCGGAGTCAGCTGGATCGCGGTGGTCGGGCACGCTTCTTCACACAGGCCGCAGAAAATGCAACGCGAGAAGTTGATGCGGAAGAATTCCGGGTACCAGCGACCATCCTCGGTCTCGGCCTTCTGCAGCGAGATGCAGCCAACCGGGCAGGCCACCGCGCAGAGGTTGCACGCTACGCAGCGCTCCTCGCCATCGGGGTCGCGGGTGAGGACGATGCGGCCGCGGTAGCGCGGCGGCAGGTACACAGCTTCTTCGGGGTACTGCAGGGTGTCGCGCTTGCGGAACCCGTGGGAGAACACCATTGCCAGGCTGCGCAGCTGAGTGCCGGTGCCCTTAACGATGTCGCCGATATACTTGAACATGGGTCAAATCCTCACTGGGCCGCGACGGCTGGCGTGTTGTAAAGCACGATCGCAGCGGTCACCAGCAAATTGATCAGGGTCAGCGGCAGGCAGAACTTCCAGCTGAAGTCCATCACCTGGTCATAGCGCGGGCGCGGGATTGAGGCGCGCAGCAGGATGAACAGCATGATGAAGAACGCGGTCTTCAGGGCGAACCACAGGAACGGCACTTGCGGCAGGATGCCGAACGGGCCGTGCCAGCCACCGAAGAACAGGGTTACCAGCAGCGCCGAGATGAGGATTATGCCGATGTACTCACCGACGAAGAACATGCCCCATTTCATGCCGGCATACTCGATGTGGTAGCCGTCGGCCAGTTCCTGTTCTGCTTCCGGCTGGTCGAACGGGTGACGGTGAGTCACGGCGACGCCAGCGATGAAGAAGGTGCAGAAGCCGAAGAACTGCGGAATGATGAACCACAGGTTCTGCGCCTGGTACTCGACGATGTCGCGCATGTTGAACGAACCCACCTGCACCACCACGCCCATCAGCGCCAGGCCCAGGAACACTTCGTACGACACGGTCTGTGCCGAAGCACGCAAGCTGCCCAGCAGGGCGTACTTGTTGTTCGACGACCAGCCGGCGAACAGCACCGCGTAGACCGACAGGCCGGCCATGGCGAAGAAGAACAGCAGGCCGATGTTCAGGTCGGCAACGCCCCAGCCCGGTGTGATCGGGATGATCGAGAAGCCGATCAGCAGGGCGCTCATGGCCACGACCGGCGCCAGGGTGAAGATCATCTTGTCGACGAAGGGCGGGTTCCAGTCTTCCTTGAAGAACATCTTCAGCATGTCGGCAGCGATCTGGAACATACCGAACGGGCCGACCCGGTTCGGGCCGTAACGGTCCTGCCACCAGCCCAGCAAGCGGCGCTCGACGAAGCTGAGCAGGGCGCCGCAGACCACCACGGCCAGCAGCACCACGATAGCCTTGACGACCTGGATGATCACATCGATCACTTCGGGGGTGAACCAGCTCATTGTGCTGCCTCCTGCAGGCCTTCGACGGATGCACCGAAGATGGCAGGCGGAATGCCGGCCAGGCCTTTCGGCAGCGCGACCAGGCCAGCGCCCAGCTCTTCATTGATGCGCAGCGGCAGGCGCAGGGCCACACCGGCAACGTTCAGGCTCAGCAGAGCACCCTCGTTGACACCCAGGCGGTCGGCTTCGGACTTGGCCAGGGCCACGTAGGCAGCCGGGATGCGCTGTTGCACCGGGGCGGCGCGCGAGGAGCTTTCTTCGCTGCCGAACAGGTGGAAGAACGGCACGGCAGTCCAGGTGCCACGGGCCGGGCTGAAGGCACCCGGAATGGCGCTGAACCAGCTCAGGCGGTCGCCTTGCGATTCGATCAGGCGCACGCCCGGGTCACCGGCACGCAGGTGGCCACCGACCTCGTCCTGGAACTTGTTCCAGGCTTGCGGCGAGTTCCAGCCCGGCGACCAGGCGAACGGCACCTGCTGGCGCGGTTCGGCGGAGCCCGAGTAACCTTCCATGGAGAAGGCGAACGCGGTGTCCTTGTCTTGCGGGGTACGCGGCTCGTGCACGCTGATGTTGGCGCGCATGGCAGTACGGCCGGAGTAACGCAGCGGTTCACGGGCCAGCTTCATGCCCTTGATGCGGAACGCGGCGCTTGGTGCGGCGTTGACGATGCCGGCCAGTTGCGGGGCGGCTTCGGCGCAGGCGCTGGTGACGTGGTCCAGCTGGGTCCAGTCGACCGGCTTGTTCAGCAGGGTGGCACGCAGGGCGTGCATCCAGCGCCAGCCTTCGTGGATCTGGATGCTGCTGTCCAGGTACTGCGGGTCGAACACCTGGAAGAAGCGCTGGGCACGGCCTTCCTGGCTGACCAGGGTACCGTCGCCTTCGGCGAACGAGGCCGCCGGCAGTACCAGGTGGGCGCGGTCGACAGTCGCGGTCTTGGAGTGGTCGGCAACGATCACCACCTTGGCCGCAGCCAGGGCAGCGTCGACCTTGGCGGCCGATACGCGGGCGTACAGGTCGTTTTCCACCACGACGATAGCGTCGGCCTTGCCGCTGATGACCGCGTCCAGCGCGGCATCGATGGACTCGCCACCGAGCATGGCCAGGCCGATGCTGTTGGCCTCAGGCACCACCAGGCTCAGCGAGCCGTTCTTCTCGCGCAGCTTCAGGGCCTTGGCGATGTTGGCGGCGGCTTCGATCAGCGCCGGGTCGGCCAGCGAGGTGCCGGCTACAACCAGTGGGCGCTTGGCGGCGACCAGGGCGTCGGCGATGCGTTGGGCCAGGGCCTTGGCTTCGTCGTCCAGGCCGGCAACGGCAGGTGCGCTCGGATCGATGGCGTGGGCCACGGCGAAACCGATGCGGGCCAGGTCGGCCGGGGCGGCGTGCACGCATTCTTCGGCGACGTCGTCCAGCTTGGTTTCAGCCAGGGAGGCGATGAACAGCGGGTACAGCGCGTGCTGGCCGATGTTCTTCACCGCGGCGTCGAGCCACGGCTGCACTTTCATCGCTTCGGCCATGGCCTCGGCCTTGCCTTTGGTGGCCTGGCGTACAGCCAGGGCGACGCGGGCAGCGGTCTGGGTCAGGTCTTCACCGAGCACGAACACGGCGTCGTGGTCTTCGATGTCGCGCAGGGTCGGCACCGGCAGCGGGCTGTTGTTCAGCACGTTCAGGGCCAGGCGCACGCGGGCCAGTTCGCCAGCTTCCATGCCGGAGTAGAAGTACTCGGCGCCGACCAGCTCACGCAGGCCGTAGTTGCTTTCGAGGCTGGCGCGTGGCGAGCCGATACCGACGATGGTACGGCCGCGCAGCAGGTCGGCAGCCTTGTCCAGGGCAGCGTCCAGGCCCAGCTTGGTGCCGTCGGCCAGGTGTGGCTGGCGTGGGCGGTCCTTGCGGTTGACGTAGCCGTAGCCAAAGCGGCCGCGGTCGCACAGGAAGTACTGGTTGACCGAGCCGTTGAAGCGGTTTTCGATACGACGCAGTTCGCCGTAGCGCTCGCCCGGGCTGATGTTGCAGCCGCTGGAGCAGCCGTGGCAGATGCTTGGGGCGAACTGCATGTCCCACTTGCGGTTGTAGCGCTCGGAGTGGGTCTTGTCGGTGAACACACCGGTGGGGCAGACCTCGGTCAGGTTGCCGGAGAATTCGCTTTCCAGCACGCCGTCTTCGACGCGGCCGAAGTACACGTTGTCGTGGGCGCCGTAGACGCCCAGGTCGGTACCACCGGCGTAATCCTTGTAGTAGCGCACGCAGCGATAGCAGGCGATACAGCGGTTCATCTCATGGGAGATGAACGGGCCGAGGTCCTGGTTCTGGTGGGTACGTTTGGTGAAACGGTAGCGGCGCTCGTTGTGGCCGGTCATTACCGTCATGTCTTGCAGGTGGCAGTGACCGCCTTCCTCGCACACCGGGCAGTCGTGCGGGTGGTTGGTCATCAGCCATTCGACGACGCTGGCGCGAAACGCCTTGGACTCGTCATCTTCGATGGAAATCCAGGTGCCGTCGGAGGCAGGGGTCATGCAGGACATGACGATACGACCACGGGTGTCGTTCTCGTCGGTGTACTGCTTGACCGCGCACTGCCGGCAGGCGCCAACGCTACCAAGCGCCGGGTGCCAGCAGAAATAAGGGATGTCGAGGCCTAGCGACAGACACGCCTGTAACAGGTTGTCTGCACCGTTGACTTCGAGCGCTTTGCCGTCTACGTGGATAGTGGCCATTGTTCAAAGTTCTTCGTTGGCCCGCGTGAGCGGGCGTGGCTAATGGAAATCTGTACGCCTGCGGCCCGCCGCGAATCATTCGGGCCGGCCTGCAGGTTGGCGGGTGGCACGGACCACCCGCAGCTCATCTTGTTATGCGCCGACCACGATCGGCCCGCTCGGCACTGGCTTGGCCAGGTTCGGGCGCAGGGCGTCGGCAGCACTGGCTGGGGCGACACCGGCCTCGAACTCGGAGCGGAAGTATTTGATGGCACTGCCCAGCGGCTCGACGGCACCCGGTGCGTGAGCACAGAAGGTACGGCCCGGGCCGAGGAAGTTGACCAGGCCCAGCAGCGTCTCGATGTCTTCGGCGCGGCCTTGCCCGTTTTCCAGTGCGCGCAGCATTTTCACGCTCCACGGCAGGCCGTCACGGCATGGCGTGCACCAGCCGCACGACTCGCGGGCGAAGAACTCTTCCATGTTGCGCAGCAGCGAGACCATGTTGACGCTGTCGTCCACCGCCATGGCCAGGCCAGTACCCATACGGGTGCCGACCTTGGCGATGCCACCGGCGTACATCTGCGCGTCGAGGTGCTCGGGCAGCAGGAAGCCGGTACCGGCGCCGCCTGGCTGCCAGCACTTGAGCTTGAAGCCGTCGCGCATGCCACCGGCGTAGTCTTCGAACAGCTCGCGGGCGGTGACGCCGAACGGCAGCTCCCACAGGCCCGGGTTCTTGACCTTGCCGGAGAAGCCCATCAGTTTGGTGCCGTGGTCTTCGCTGCCTTCGCGGGCCAGCGACTTGTACCAGTCGTTGCCGTTGGCGACGATGGCCGGTACGTTGCACAGGGTTTCGACGTTGTTCACGCAAGTCGGCTTGCCCCATACGCCCACGGCGGCAGGGAAGGGCGGCTTGGAGCGCGGGTTGGCGCGGCGGCCTTCCAGCGAGTTGATCAGTGCGGTTTCTTCACCGCAGATGTAGCGGCCGGCACCGGTGTGCACGAACAGCTCGAAATCGAAACCGGAGCCCAGGATGTTCTTGCCCAGCAGGCCGGCGGCCTTGGCTTCATCGATGGCGCGGTTGAGGTTTTTCGCTGCGGTGGTGTATTCGCCACGCAGGAAGATGTAGCCACGGTAGGCCTTCAGGGCGCGGGCGCTGATCAGCATGCCCTCGACCAGCAGATGGGGCTGTTGCTCCATCAGCATGCGGTCCTTCCAGGTGTTCGGCTCCATTTCGTCCGCGTTGCACAGCAGGTAGCGGATGTTCATGGATTCGTCTTTGGGCATCAGGCCCCACTTCACGCCAGTGGGGAAGCCTGCGCCACCACGGCCCTTGAGGCCGGAGTCCTTGACGTTCTGCACGATGTCGTCTTGCGACATCTCGCTCAGTGCCTTGCGGGCAGCGGCGTAGCCGTTCTTGGCCTGGTACTCGGCAAGCCATACCGGCTCGCCGTCGTCACGCAGGCGCCAGGTCAGCGGGTGGGTTTCGGCCGAACGCGCAATGCGGTTGGCCGGGCCGAAGGAAGTAATGGTCATACGTAACCCTCCAGCAGTTTGGTGACGCCAGCGGGCTGCACGTCGCCAAAGGTGTCGTCGTCGATCATCAGCGCCGGGGCCTTGTCGCAGTTGCCCAGGCAGCACACGGGCAGCAGGGTGAAGCGGCCGTCGGCGGTGGTCTGGCCGAGGCCGATGCCCAGCTCGCTCTGGATCTGGCTGACGACCGATTCATGGCCGCCGATGTAGCAGACCATGCTGTCGCACACGCGGATGATGTGGCGGCCGACCGGCTGGCGGAAGATCTGGCTGTAGAAGGTGGCTACACCCTCGACGTCGCTGGCCGGAATGCCCAGCACCTCGCCGATGGCGTGGATGGCGCCGTCCGGCACCCAGCCACGTTCCTTCTGGACGATCTTCAGGGCTTCGATGGACGCCGCGCGCGGGTCCTCGTAGTGATGCATCTCGTGCTCGATGGCCGAGCGCTCTGTTTCGCTCAGGGCGAAACGGTCTGTCTGGATAAGCGTGCTGTTCATGCTTAGCGGTCCACGTCAGCCATAACGAAGTCGATACTGCCCAGGTACGCAATGAGGTCGGCGACCATGCTGCCTTTGATCACCGAAGGGATCTGCTGCAGGTGCGGGTAGCTCGGGGTACGGATCCGGGTGCGGTAGCTCATGGTGCCGCCATCGCTCGTCAGGTAGTAACTGTTGATGCCCTTGGTCGCCTCGATCATCTGGAACGACTCGTTGGCCGGCATGACCGGGCCCCACGAGACTTGCAGGAAGTGCGTGATGAGGGTCTCGATGTGCTGCAGGGTGCGCTCTTTCGGCGGCGGCGTGGTCAGCGGGTGATCCGCCTTGTACGGGCCTTCCGGCATGTTGCGCAGGCACTGGTCGATGATGCGGATACTCTGGCGCATCTCCTCGACACGGACCATGCAGCGATCATAGGCATCGCCGTTGTGGGCCAGCGGTACTTCGAATTCGAAGTTTTCGTAGCCGGAGTAAGGGCGGGCTTTGCGCAGGTCGAAATCGCAACCGGTAGAGCGCAGGCCGGCACCGGTGGTGCCCCATTCCAGGGCTTCCTTGGTGTTGTACGCGGCAACGCCAATGGTACGGCCCTTGAGGATGCTGTTCTGCAGGGCAGCCTTGGTGTACTCGTCGAGGCGCTTTGGCAGCCAATCGACGAAGTCCTTGACCAGTTTTTCCCAGCCGCGCGGCAGGTCGTGGGCGACGCCACCGATGCGGTACCAGGCCGGATGCAGGCGGAAACCGGTGATCGCTTCGATTACGGTGTAGGCGCGCTGGCGGTCGGTGAAGGTGAAGAACACCGGGGTCATGGCGCCCACGTCCTGGATGTAGGTACCCAGGAACAGCAGGTGGCTGGTGATCCGGAAGAACTCGGCCAGCATGACGCGAATCACGTCGACCTTCTGCGGCACCTTGATGCCTGCCAGCTTTTCCACTGCCAGTACGTACGGCAGGTTGTTCATCACCCCGCCGAGGTAGTCGATACGGTCGGTGTAGGGGATGAAGCTGTGCCAGGACTGGCGCTCGGCCATTTTCTCGGCGCCACGGTGGTGGTAGCCGATGTCCGGTACGCAGTCGACGATCTCTTCACCGTCCAGCTGCAGGACGATACGGAACGCACCGTGCGCCGAAGGGTGGTTGGGGCCGAGGTTGAGGAACATGTAGTCCTCATTGGCGCCCTGACGCTTCATGCCCCAGGCTTCCGGGTTGAAACGCGCCGACTCTTCTTCAAGCTGTTGCTTGGCCAGGGTCAGGCTGTAGGGATCGAACTCGGTGGCACGGGCCGGGTAGTCCTTGCGCAGCGGGTGACCTTCCCAGGTGGGCGGCATCATGATGCGGCTGAGGTGCGGGTGGCCGGCAAAGTCGATGCCGAACATGTCCCACACTTCGCGCTCGTACCAGTTGGCGTTTGGCCAGATACCGGTCACGGTCGGCAGGTTCAGGTCGCCTTCGCTCAGCGACACCTTGATCATCACATCGCTGTTACGCTCGATCGACATCAGGTGGTAGAACACGCTGAAGTCGGCGGCCGGCAGGCCACGGCGCTGGGTGCGCAGGCGTTCGTCGACGCCGTGCAGGTCGTACAGCATGCTGTAAGGCTTGGCGACACCGCGCAGGAAGCTGAGCACCTCTTTGAGCTGGGCGCGCTTGACCCACAGCACGGGCATGCCGGTGCGGGTTTCCTGGGCGACGAATGCTTCGGCGCCAAAACGGTTGTTCAGTTCGACGACCACATCCTGGTCGTCAGCCTTGTAGGGCGGAATAAAAATAGCGTTGTCCGCTGTCATGGTCTCGGTCGCTTTGGGTCAACGTTAAGAATGAAGCCAGGCCGCCGGCTCCAGGGGAGCGGGCGGCAGGTCGCTGGATCAGACTTCGTCGGGGCTGCGCAGGTTGGTTACTGCAATGCGCTGCTCACGACGCAGGTCTTTCTGGGCTGGCATCTCGGCACGGTAAATACCTTGATCACCAACAACCCAGGAAAGCGGGCGTCGTTCTTGGCCGATCGACTCCTGCAACAGCATCAAGCCTTGCAGGAAAGCCTCAGGGCGTGGCGGGCAGCCAGGCACATAGACGTCCACGGGGAGGAACTTGTCGACCCCCTGAACGACCGAGTAGATGTCGTACATGCCACCGGAGTTGGCGCACGAACCCATGGAGATGACCCATTTCGGCTCGAGCATCTGCTCATACAGGCGCTGGATGATCGGCGCCATCTTGATGAAGCAGGTACCGGCGATGACCATGAAGTCGGCCTGACGCGGCGATGCCCGGATGACTTCGGCGCCGAAGCGGGCGATGTCGTGGGGCGCCGTGAAGGCCGTGGTCATTTCCACGTAGCAGCAGGACAGGCCGAAGTTGTACGGCCAGAGGGAGTTCTTGCGCCCCCAGTTGACCGCGCCACGCAGCACATCTTCGAGTTTCCCCATGTAGATGTTCTTGTGGACCTGGTCCTCTAGCAGCTGATCGGTGACGGTTTCCCGTTCACCTACCGGGTACTGCTCGTTAGGCGCATCCGGATCGATTCTGGTGAGATTGTATTGCATTGCCAAAGCCTCATTGTTTCAGCTTCGCTTGCCGCTTGCGGCGACCTTCGGGAGCCCAATCAAGAGCACCGACGCGCCATAGGTAGACAAGACCTGCCAACAGAATTGCTATGAAAACGAGAGCTTCGACGAACCCGGTCCAGCCGCTTTCGCGGACGGACACAGACCATGCAAAGAGAAAGAGGGCTTCGATATCGAAGATCACGAACAGCATCGCGACCAGATAGAATTTGGCGGACAGGCGCAGGCGGGCGCTGCCGACGGGCAGCATGCCGGATTCGAAGGGTTCGTTCTTGGCGCGGCCCCAGGCCTTGCTACCGAGCAGGCTGGACAGGCCGAGCATGAAGGCACACAGGCCGACGACACCCAGGAGGAAGATGGCAAAGCCCCAGTTGTGGGCGATGAGTCCTGCCGAATCGGACATGCTAAAGATCCTTATACACAGAGACCCAGCTCTGCAGTCTGAAATAAGTAAAGCGGCGACGTGGTGTCGCAGGTGCAGTGACCAAATGTCGCAGCTGAATCAATCGCGCTGATTTTATGGGTAAACCTGGTGCAAGTAAAATTTCTGTCGCAAATTTATTCGTAGGATTAAGAACAAAAGGCACTCGTAAATGGCTGAAAGCCTTGAAATTCGGGCATTGCGTGCGATTTTGTTAATTATGTTTCTTGCGACTGGTAACGAATTACAAGTTTCGGAATGATAATTAATATCATTTGACCTGATGCCATGTAATTTGGCTGTTCTGTACCTTGTAAAGTTCATCTGGCGAGTCCCCCTACTTGCAAATGCGAAAGACTCCTGTTCTAGCAGCTTCCGACACTGCGCGCACCGCTCTGGGTCAATACTTTATCGGTTGAGCGGTGACTGGCTGATGAAGCAATCGCCCACTGGCCGAGCCAGTAGGTGAGGATGATCAGGTACGGCGCGGCGGCGAACGGGCTGACGAAGCGGTCGATGCCGATCAGGCTGTCTGAGAGCACGAACAGGCCGGCGCCGATTGCGGCCAGCCCGCCACAGGCCAGGGCGCGCCAGAGCATGGCGCTGATGGCCAGGGCATACAGTGCGACCGGGATCAGCAGTGGGCCGAGGCCGTGGCTGGCAAGTACGCCGAGCAGCAAGATGCCGGTGATGGCGCTGGCTATCAGTGCGGGCAGGGCAGGGCGCAGGGTGATGCCGCAATAGGCGCGCAGGTAGGCCAGGTGGGCACAGAGGAAGGCGGCCAGGCCGAACACGAACAGGTCGGCAGGGACAGCCAGCAGTATGTCGCCGACGACCGAGAAGCCCAGGCCGATCGAGATCCACCTGCCATACGGTGTGGCGGGGGCGCCGCGCAGCCAGGCGATAAGCGCCAGGACGGGAACGGGCTTGGCCAGCAGGGCGAGCAAGGTGTTGTTGCTGGCCAGTGCATATAGATAGAGGGCAGCGGCGGCCAGGGCGAGAATCATCAGGTGGCTTGGACGAGGCATGGGCGGTCCTTGCTACTGTGCTGCCTCAAGCATAGACCTGATCCTGGGATTTGCTCTTTGGGTTGTGTCAGGGCTGCCATGGGCTTGGCGAAAGGAATGCGGCGCCTGTGAGACCGGGCGCCGCCCGCGCGGCGCTTCGCAGCACAAGGCTGCTCCTACATCTGTTTCGGGCCAATTATTCCTGTGCCATAGGCGCGCGGACCCTGGGTGCATGGCTGGAGATTGATAGGAGCAGCGATGCAACCTTCAATATCGAAGGGGACAGACAAGGCGGGCAGCGGTAGCCTCACAGGAGTGACTGGCCCGAAACAGATGTGGGAGCGGCCTTGTGCCGCGAAGCGCCGCGCGGGCGGCGCTCGATCTCCGCAGCACCGCAAAATCCAAACCGATCACCTCGCCGCCCTGATGCTATCGGGCGCAGAACACCTGAAATGTCGGATTTAACCCCTTCCCTGTAGGCCATTTCCCAAACATACTCTTGCCGCCTTTTTTCCATTGCGGCCCCTCTGGCAGCGCTCTAGTCTCGGCCTGTCGTTGCACATCAACGACACGGCTTTGACAGGCCGGAATTGAAAGAAGGTGCACTCGCTTTGCCTCAATGGCGGCTGTGCGTGTGGGCACGTTCGCGTGCGCCGGTCTTTCTTTCTTTCCACCGGTCTGTCAACCCGCGCATAGCTGCCACCCAACCGTTTGACAGCAGGCGGATGACAGCCAAACAGGAAAGAAAGGAGCGAGTCATGCTGAAAATTGTCCCCGACCCACCCCACAACCCCCATTCCCTCGAAGACACCCTGATCCAGGCCACCGACTACGCACTGTGCGCGGCCACCGTGGTGCATCAGGCGTTGCTGCTTCAGCCCAGATCACCGGCTTCGATCCTGATGATGACCTCCATGCATGAACTGGAGGCGCTGCGGGCTTTGCTGGAGTCGGCATTGGTTCAGGTGCAGATGCCCGCAGAGCCCAGGACTTCGCACTAAGGCGGATCAATGTGTTGTCAGGGCCGGCCCCTTCGCGGGCACGCCCGCTCCCACAGGATCACCACAGGCCTCAAGACTTGCACAGTACCTGTGGGAGCGGGCGAGCCCGCGAAAGGGCCGGCCCAGGCATTAGAGGATTTTCAGGGGATTGAACAATGACAGCAGAAGACACCCAGTTCACGGTTGGCAAGACCACTTTCTATCAAGGCGAAAATGGCACCCACCCACTGTTCCGAATCGAACCCGGCATTCCCTGCCGCGATGCCCGTGAGCAGTCGTCGGAGTTGATGGGCTATGTCCGTGAGCTGACCATCACTGGCCTGATGGAGGAAAAGCCCATGATGATCTGGGCTGCTCACTACCTGAGTGCAATGGCCAAGGCGCTGATGGATGACGCAGAGCTGGGCATGAAGCACTGACATACCGCAGGCCTGCACGATCACCCCTGTAGGAGTGGCCTTGTGTCGCGAAAGGGCTGCGCAGCAGCCCCGGCAATTTGTGCATCTGCGCCGAAACCTTGGGGCTGCTGCGCAGCCCTTTCGCGACACAAGGCCGCTCCTGCAGGTTCCGTGTATTCCTGGTCGGTCTGGTATCAGCAAAGAGAAAGGCCCAAGGCTCGCGAGAGCCTTGGGCCGTTGTTCGGCAGCAAGCCACTATCAGTGGAACTGCTCTTCCTCGGTCGAGCCGGTCAGGGCAGTTACCGACGAAGCGCCACCCTGGATCACGGTGGTCATGTCATCGAAGTAACCGGTACCCACTTCCTGCTGGTGCGCCACGAAGGTGTAGCCTTTGCTGGCGTCAGCGAATTCCTGCTCTTGCAGCTTCACGTAGGCGGTCATGTCGTTGCGGGCGTAGTCGTGCGCCAGGTTGAACATGCCGTGCCACATGTTGTGGATGCCAGCCAGGGTGATGAACTGGTGCTTGTAGCCCATGGCCGACAGCTCACGCTGGAACTTGGCGATGGTGGCGTCGTCCAGATTCTTCTTCCAGTTGAAGGAAGGCGAGCAGTTGTACGACAGGATCTGGTCCGGGTACTCCTTCTTGATTGCTTCGGCGAAGCGACGGGCTTCGTCCAGGTCTGGTTTTGCGGTTTCGCACCAGATCAGGTCGGCGTATGGCGCGTAGGCCAGGCCGCGGGAGATGGCCTGGTCGAGGCCGGCGCGGACCTTGTAGAAACCTTCACGGGTACGCTCGCCAATCACGAACGGCTGATCGTACGGGTCGCAGTCGCTGGTCAGCAGGTCGGCAGCGTTGGCGTCGGTACGGGCCAGGATGATGGTCGGTACGCCCGACACGTCAGCTGCCAGGCGCGCGGCCACCAGCTTCTGTACGGCTTCCTGGGTCGGTACCAGCACCTTGCCGCCCATGTGGCCGCATTTTTTAACCGAGGCCAACTGGTCTTCGAAGTGCACGCCGGCGGCGCCTGCTTCGATCATGTTCTTCATCAGCTCGTAGGCGTTCAGTACGCCACCGAAACCGGCTTCGGCGTCCGCCACGATCGGTGCGAAGTAGTCGATGTAGCCTTCGTCGCCCGGGTTCTTGCCGGCGTTCCACTGGATCTGGTCGGCGCGGCGGAACGAGTTGTTGATGCGCTTGACCACGGTCGGTACCGAGTCGACCGGGTACAGCGACTGGTCAGGGTACATCGACTCGGCCGAGTTGTTGTCGGCGGCAACTTGCCAGCCGGACAGGTAGATGGCCTGGATGCCAGCCTTTACCTGCTGTACTGCCTGGCCGCCGGTCAGGGCGCCCATGCAGTTGACGAAATCTTTTTCTGGGCGGAAGGACGGGTGGGCACCTTGGGTGACCAGCTTCCACAGTTTTTCTGCGCCCTGGCGGGCCAGGGTGTGCTCTGGCTGCAGGGAGCCACGCAGGCGAACGACATCAGCGGCGGTGTAGGTACGGGTCACGCCTTTCCAGCGCGGGTTCTCGGCCCAGTCTTTCTCGAGGGCTGCAATTTGCTGTTCGCGTGTCAGTGCCATGGAAATAAACCTCGTCGCATCGATCTTGGGTTAATTGTGCTGATGCTCGGGTGCAGATCAGGGCGCTTGGCGGCTGTCCTGTTCGCAGGAGTGCGGCGGCGAACGCGAAGGCTCGAAGGGGGAAGGGTGGGCAGGTCAGGCGAAGGTGTGCTCCGGCAGGTCGGCTCGTGGTTGCCTTGCTGCGGTGCGACGCGATTGCCAGTACTGCGGTGATGCGCTTCCGTCCCTCGGGACAACTTCTTCGTTGCAGTCGCAATCCCGTCGAACCGCCTTGTGGGCCGTATAGACACGAGGCGCCTCCAGGGGTGGGAGGAGCACGCCTCGAAGGCCCTTGCCAGGGCCCCTGATTAGCGGGAGCGAGGCCATCATGCCCTTGGGAAAAAGACCCTGTCAAATGTTTTGTAGTGGCTTTTTTAACTTACTACATCTTTGGTCTAATGCGACTTGGCGGTCAGTTTACAGGCCTTTGGTCGAGGCCTTGAGTTGCCTGGGTTCAGTCGAGAAGGTCGACTTTTACCCGCAAAGTCATGTTTTCACCGCGCTGGGTGCTGTAACTGCGGCTTGACGCGCTGCGGTCGGCTTGGCTCTGCTGGTTGTAGCCGGCCAGGGTGATCCATTCGCCGAGCTTGCCGGTGACGGTCGTGTCGGTACTTTGCACTTTCACTACATCTGCACGTTCCTGGCTGATCCTGTCTTTATTGGTGCTTATTTGCAGACGAACCGTGTCACCGCTCAGGCTTGGCGTGACGTAGAAACCCTGGGTCACGTTGCGGTATTCGGTGTTGCTCTGGATGCGCCCGTAGCCGTCGGTGCTGGTACTGGTGATAGGGATGCTCTGGCCAACCTGAATGAGCGCAGGCTGGCCTTCGCTGGCCTGCACCTGCTGCATGCCGCCGTCACGGTTGCTGGTGCCGTAGTGGATGACGCGTGCGTTGCCGCGGTTGTCCTGAAAGTTGCTGTCGTTGTTGTCGACGCTGATCAGCAGGCGTTTGGGGGCGGTATCCAGTTGCTGCAGCAACGCGCGCAGGTCGTCGATGCGCTCGGGGCTGGCGTTGACGATCAGCTTGTTCTCGAAGGCGTTGACCGTGCCGTCCTTGCCGATGAATGCCTGTGCCGCAGGCAACAGTTCGGCGCTGGCGCGGTGCTGCAGTGGCAACACCTCGGTGGCGGCCTGGGCGGCGAGGCTGGCAACCAGCAGCAGGGAGGCGAAAAGGGGGCGTAGCGGCATGTCCATGATCTCCGCAGGTGGAATCAACATGATGGCAAATTTATTGGCTTCTTGCCGGACCTGGGTCACGCCGGCGATGTGGCATGACTGGGTGATTTATCGGATTTTATCTTGTAGGCTATAAATTATAGTCAGCAAGATAATTGAGGATAATTACATGTCTCCCGTTCGCCCGCTCTTACGTCGTGATCAGTTGGCAAACGCGCTGGCCCAAGACCTGGCCGGCGAGTCGCTGGTCGACTACAGCTCGGGTATGTTCCTTGCCGCACCCCGGCGTACGGGCAAGAGCACCTTCCTCAACAACGACCTCATTCCAGAGTGCATACAGCGAGGTTGGCTACCGGTCTACCTCGACCTGTGGTCGGACCGCGATGCTGCCCCGGCTGAACTCATCAGTGGCGCCATCGGTACTGCACTGGGCAGCTTCGAAGGGGCGCTGGCCAGGACTGCGAAGAAAGCCGGTATCGACAAGATAAACCTGCTGCGCACCCTCAGCTGGAATTTCACCCGCCCGCAACTCCCCGCAGGCACTACGCTGGCCCAGGCCCTTGCCGTGTTGCATGAGGTATCAGGGCAGATGGTGGTGCTGATCATCGACGAGGCCCAGCACGCCCTGAACAGCGAAGATGGCCTGAATGCGATGTTTGCGCTGAAAGCTGCGCGTGACCACCTCAACCGTGGTGACCGTCCGGACGGCTTGCGCCTGGTGTTCACCGGCTCCAGTCGCGACAAGTTGGCCAACCTGGTGCTCAAGAGCAAGCAGCCGTTCTTCGGTGCCAGCATCACGCCATTTCCATTGCTGGGGCGTGAATATGTCGAATTCATCACGGACTTGTGGAACCGGCGCCTGGCCGATAACAACCAGTTCAAGGTAGAGGACCTGGCGTACGCTTTCGAGCTGGTCGGCCGGCGCCCGGAAATGCTCAACAAACTGTTGGCCGAAGTCAGCGTTGGCCTGGGTGAGGCGGGCAACTTGGGTGATCTGCTGCGCACCGGGGCACTCAACCATCAGGCGGGTGTGTGGAGTGACTACGAAAGTGCCTGGAACGAACTCTCACCCTTGCAACAGGCAGTGCTTGAGGTCATGGCAGAGCGCACGCTGGGCCGACATCCGTTCTCGCCGTTCACTGAGCAGACCTTGGTGGACATCAGGCGCAAGCTGGAGCAGGCCCAGGCAGAAGTCAACGCCAGCACGCCTAACGTACAGAAGGCCCTCGATGCCTTGCGCGACAAGGAACTGGTATGGAAGGCCAATCGTGGAGAGTACGCGCTGGAGGATTCGTCCATGGCCGAATGGTTGACTCGCGCCGGGCGCTAGCCCGCTTTGCGGTGGTCGCTGTCAGACAAATTCCGTAACATCGCGCCCCTCGTTTTTGTAACGCTCGCCCGGACTGCCCCACAGGATTCCCATGAAACCCGCCCGACTACGCGCCGACCTGCTCGCCGGCCTGACCACCTCGTTCGCCCTGGTGCCCGAGTGCATCGCCTTTGCCCTGGTGGCCCACCTCAACCCGCTGATGGGCCTGTATGGCGCGTTCATCATCTGTACCCTGACTGCGCTGTTCGGCGGGCGGCCCGGGATGATCTCCGGCGCTGCTGGCTCCATGGCAGTGGTGATTGTCGCACTGGTGGTGCAGCACGGCGCGCAATACCTGCTGGCCACGGTTTTGCTGGGTGGCGTGGTGATGATCCTGTTCGGCCTGCTACGGCTGGGTAAGCTGGTGCGCCTGGTGCCGTACCCGGTCATGCTCGGCTTCGTCAACGGCCTGGCCATTGTCATTGCCATGGCCCAGCTGGAGCATTTCAAGGACGGTGAGCACTGGCTCAGTGGCGCGCCGCTGTACCTGATGATCGGCCTGGTGGCGCTGACCATGGCGGTAGTGTACGTGCTGCCGAAACTGACCCGTGCGGTGCCGCCGGCGCTGGTGGCGATCCTCGGCGTGGGCCTGCTGGTGTACCTGCTGGGGCTGCCCACCCGCACCCTGGGTGACATGGCGCACATCGCCGGTGGCCTGCCGGGGCTGGCCCTGCCGGATGTGCCCTGGAACCTGGAAACCCTGAGGATCATCGCCCCCTACGCCGTACTGATGGCCATGGTCGGCCTGCTGGAAACCTTGCTCACCCTCAACCTGACCGATGAAGTGACCGAGAGTCGTGGCTTCCCGGACCGCGAGTGCGTGGCCTTGGGCGCGGCGAACATGGTTTCGGGCCTGTGCGGCGGCATGGGCGGTTGCGCAATGATCGGCCAGACGGTGATCAACCTCAGCTCCAATGGCCGTGGCCGGTTGTCGGGGGTGGTGGCCGGGGTGATGATCTTGCTGTTCGTGCTGTTCCTCTCGCCGCTGATCGAGCGTATTCCGCTGGCGGCGCTGGTCGGGGTAATGTTCGTGGTGGCCCAGCAGACCTTCGCCTGGGCGTCGCTGCGCGTGCTGCACAAGGTGCCGGTGAACGATGTGCTGGCGATCATTGCAGTGACCGTGGTCACAGTGTTTACCGACCTGGCCATGGCGGTGCTGTTCGGCATCATCATCGCGGCGCTGAACTTTGCCTGGCAGCATGCGCGGGAGCTGTATGCCGACAGCCATGAAGACGCGGAAGGCGGCAAGCGTTATCAGGTACACGGCACGCTGTTCTTTGCCTCGACCGCCTCGTTCCTCAACCAGTTCGACACGGCCCAGGACCCGGCCCAGGTCACGCTGGACTGCCAGCATTTGAGCTTTGTCGATTACTCGGCGATTGCGGCGCTGAAAACCCTGCGTGAGCGGTATGCCAAGGCGGGTAAACATTTGCGCGTGGTGCATTTGTCCGAGCGGTGCAAGAAGCTGTTGAAGCGGGCTGGCGAGCAGCACTGAGGCTTGGTGGTCGCCTGTGCTGGCCTCTTCGCGGCTAAAGCCGCTCCCACAGGGTCACCACAGGGCTCAAGGTAAATGCAGTACCTGTGGGAGCGGGCGTGCCCGCGAACACCGGCGAAGCCGGTGCCATCCACCGCGCCGGGTTCTTCGCGGGCATGCCCGCTCCCACAAGAGCCACTAAGCTTTTTACTCACCGCGGCTCTTTTTGACGATGGTATCGGCAATGCTCGCCGGTGCCTCGGCATAGCGGGTGAACTCCATCGTGTAGCTTGCTCGCCCTTGGGTCATCGAGCGCATTGAGGTGGCATAGCCGAACATCTCCCCCAGTGGCACTTCGGCGCGAATGACCTTGCCAGCAGGCGTCTCGTCGCCGTCCTGGATCATCCCTCGGCGCCGGCTCAGGTCGCCCATGATGTCGCCCTGATACTCCTCGGGCGTAACCACCTCGACCTTCATCACAGGCTCCAGCAGCACTGCGCCGCCTTTCTGCGACAGCTGCTTGGTGGCCATCGAAGCGGCGATCTTGTAGGCCATTTCGTTGGAGTCGACGTCGTGGTAAGAGCCGTCGAACACCGCGGCTTTGAGGTTGATCAACGGGTAACCGGCGAGCACGCCGTTCTTCATCTGTTCCTCGATGCCTTTCTGGATTGCCGGGATGTACTCGCGCGGCACTACGCCGCCGACAATCTCGTTGACGAACTCCAGGCCTTCTTTGCCCTCATCGCCAGGCGCAAAGCGGATCCAGCAGTGGCCATATTGCCCGCGCCCGCCGGACTGGCGAACGAAGCGCCCCTCGATCTCGCAGGTATTGCGGATTTTTTCGCGGTAGGCCACCTGAGGCTTGCCGATGTTGGCTTCGACGTTGAACTCGCGGCGCATGCGGTCGACGATGATGTCCAGGTGCAACTCGCCCATGCCCGAGATGATGGTCTGGGCGGTTTCCTCATCGGTACGTACGCGGAATGACGGGTCTTCCTGGGCCAGCTTGCCCAGGGCAATACCCATTTTTTCCTGGTCGGCCTTGGTCTTCGGTTCCACGGCCACGGAAATCACCGGGTCGGGGAAATCCATGCGCTCCAGGATGATCGGTTTGTCGATGTCGCACAGGGTGTCGCCGGTGGTCACATCCTTCATGCCGATCAGTGCGGCGATGTCGCCGGCGCACACGTCTTTGATTTCGGCGCGCTGGTTGGCGTGCATCTGCACCATGCGGCCGATACGCTCCTTCTTGCCTTTGACTGAGTTGAGTACGGCATTGCCGGAACTGAGCACACCTGAATACACGCGGGCGAAAGTGAGGGTGCCGACGAACGGGTCAGTGGCAATCTTGAAGGCCAATGCCGAGAAGGGTTCCTTGTCGTCGGCGTGGCGCTCCAGGTGTTTTTCTTCGTCATCCGGGTGGGTGCCTTTGATCGCCGGGATTTCGGACGGGGCGGGCAGGTAGTCGATGACGGCATCGAGCATCAGCGGCACACCCTTGTTCTTGAACGATGAGCCAAGGATGGTTGGCACGATCTCGTTGGCGATAGTGCGCTGGCGCAGGGCCGCCTTGACCTCTTCGATGCTCAGTTCCTCACCGTCGAGAAACTTCATGGTCAGTTCATCATTGGCCTCGGCCGCTGCCTCGATCATGTGCGCACGCCATTCGTCGGCAAGTGCCTGCAGCTCGGCGGGGATTTCTTCTTCGCGGTAGCTGGTGCCATGATCGGCATCATTCCAATAGATGGCCTTCATCTTCACCAGGTCGATCTGGCCGATGAAGTTCTCTTCGCTGCCGATGGCCAGCTGGATCGGCACCGGGTGATGCCCCAGGCGCTTGTCGATCTGCTTGACCACGCGCAGGAAGTCGGCGCCCTGGCGGTCCATCTTGTTGATGTAGGCCAGGCGTGGCACATGGTATTTGTTGGCCTGGCGCCAGACCGTCTCGGACTGTGGCTCTACCCCGTCAGCGCCGCTGAACACCACTACCGCGCCATCGAGCACGCGCAACGAGCGCTCCACCTCGATGGTGAAGTCGACGTGGCCGGGGGTGTCGATGATGTTGAAGCGGTATTTGTCGGGGAATTGCTTGGTCGAGCCTTGCCAGAACGCGGTGGTCGCCGCCGAGGTGATGGTGATGCCGCGTTCCTGCTCCTGGGCCATCCAGTCCATGGTGGCGGCGCCATCGTGCACCTCGCCCATCTTGTGGTTGACCCCGGTGTAGAACAGGATCCGCTCGGTAGTGGTGGTCTTGCCGGCGTCCACGTGGGCGACGATGCCGATATTGCGGTACAGCTCGATGGGCGTTGTACGGGCCATGGCGGACTACCTGCGGGTGGGCGGATTCCCCCACGTTAGCAGACCGGTGGAATCCTGCCCTGCCGCCGGGCCGTCAGTCGGCCTGGGCTTGCAGCATCCACTGGCCTTCCACTTCGCGGGCAACGCCACTGGCCGCCAGCAGGGCCAGCAGGCGTGGGTGCAAGGCTGCTTCGGTGAAGGTCTTGAGGGTGGCAAGGTCCAGTGTGCCGACCAGGTTGAGGTCGGCCTTGGTGTACGAGAGCCAGGCCTTTTTCAGTACCTGGGCGACATCGCTGCCCGAGGTGCTGGCGAAGCGACGGTGCCACTGGCGGCTTTCGAAGGTAAAGGTGTGGGCGTGGCTATAGGTGCTTTCGTCGCCACCTTCAGTGCAGCGGTGGCAGCGGCACGGGCCTTCGCCGAAGGCGTTGCGCAGGTAGCTGTTGAATTCCACGACGGGCTTGAGGGACAGGCGTTTGTCGACATCGAACAGGTCGGCGATCAGGGGTTCTTCGGCGCTCACTCGGGATCCTCGTGTGGTGTGGCGTGCATCGGCGGGCACCCTAACAGATCGGGCCCACCAGATCACCTTTTGCAGGCCCGGCCTCTTCGCGGGCACGCCCGCTCCCACAGTGGCCGTACATGCGATCCCTGTGGGAGCGGGCGTGCCCGCGAAGAGGCCAGTAGAGACAACAGAGACCGCCTGCCGTACTCTACGCGCCCTTACGCCTACACACCCACTGAGGTAACCCCGCTTGAGCACCAAGTACCCGTACACCGCCACCGTGACCATCAGCGCCGAAGACCGTGGCGGAGATACCGAGGCATCGGAAAACCCCAAGATGCGCGTTGGCCTGGAAGCGGTGACCGAAACCCTGAAGAAGGTGCATTTCGTCGGTACGCTCGCGGCCCCTGAGAAGACGGCCACGCACATCTGCGTGACCCTGGAGAACGGCCTGACCTACTACGGCCCGATCGTCAACGGCCATGCCGAACTCGAAGGCGGCTGGATCGCCTTCGAATCCGACATGCTCACCCCCGAAGAACTGGGCCTGTAAGCCTCAGTTCAGCTCCACCAGGCACTGCTCGAGGATATCCAGCCCTTCCTCGAGCACCTCGGCTTCGATGGTCAACGGGGCCAGCAGGCGGATGATGTGCCGCGCCTTGCCGCTGGGCATCAGCAGCAAGCCCTTGGCCCGTGCCGACTCCATTACCTTGGCCAGTTGCGCCGGCGCCGGGCTGCCGTCGGCATTGACGAATTCGATGCCGCGCATGGCGCCCACGCCAGTTAGGCGGCCGATGTACGGGCTCAGGCCCGAAGCCTTCCAGCGCTGGTGGCGGTTGACGATGGCCTGCTCCTGGCGCTCACCCCAGGTGGCGATGTTCTCGTCGGTCATCTGCGCCAGGCTGGCCAGCGCCGCCGCACAGGCAATCGGGTTGCCCGAATAGGTGCCACCGAGGCCGCCCTTGGGCAGTGCTGCCATCAACTCCTTGCGCCCGACCACCGCACCCAGCGGCATGCCGCCGGCAATGCTCTTGGCCAGCAGCAGCAGGTCGGGTTCGATCCCTAAGCGCGGGAAGGCGAAGCGCTGGCCGGTGCGGCCAAAGCCGGACTGGATCTCGTCGATGATGATCAGGATGCCGTGTTGGTCGCAGAAGCGGCGCAAGGCCTGGGCGAAGGCCGGGTCAAGGGCGAGAAAGCCGCCTTCGCCCTGCACCGGTTCGAGGATGAACGCTGCCACGTCTTCCACGGCCAGCTCCACGCTGAAGAGCCGCTCCATGGCCTTGAGTGCCTGTTCGCAGGTAACCCCGGTATCGGCGCCAGGGTAGGGCAAGTGGTACACCGGCCCGGGCAGCTCGCCGACCCGTTGCTTGTACGGGGCCACCTTGCCGTTGAGGTTCAGGGTGGCCAGGGTACGGCCGTGGAAGCCGCCGTCGAAGGCAATGATGGCGCGCTTGCCTGTAGCACCACGGGCCACTTTCAGGGCGTTTTCTGCCGCTTCCGCACCGCTGTTGGTGAGCATGCCCGCCAACGGATAGCTGACCGGTACGAACTGGCTCAGTTGCTCCATCAGCGCCAGGTACGGGCCATGGGGGGCGGCGTTGAAGGCATAGTGGGTCAGGCGGGTGGCTTGGGCCTGGATCGCCTCGACCACGGCAGGGTTGCAGTGGCCCAGGTTGAGCACGCCGATACCGCCGACAAAGTCGATGTAACGTTTGCCGTCGGTATCCCAGACTTCGGCATTGCGGCCATGGGAAAGTGTGATCGGGTGAACGATGGCGATGGACTGGCTGATACTTTCCTGGTTCATGGGCACGCGGGACCTGTGTTCGAATTTCTTATTATCCAAGCGTGTCGAGGGGTTATTCCGCAAACGAATTATTCGATTGCGATCATTCCCTGGATTCGTGATCTGGCCGGAATTCTTGTTGCCTGTGTCGGCCCTTTCGCGGGCTTGCCCGCTCCCACAGGTACTGCACAGTATTCGAACCTGTGGTGGTCCTGTGGGAGCGGGCAAGCCCGCGAAGAGGCCGGCACAGGTTAAATCAATCCCCCTCAGCCACCCGCTCGCGAATCCACTGCACAAAGGCCCTGATCTTGGGCACTTCGGCCGCATGCTCGGCATGGGCAATGAAGTGCCGGCCATTGCTCGCCACCGGGTGGTCCCAGGCCACCACCAACTTGCCCTCGCTCAGCTCCTCGGCCACCAGGTAGCGCGGAATCAGGGCGATACCGCAGCCTGCAATCGCCGCGCGAATGCACAGGTAGAACGTGTCGAAACGCGGCCCGTGGTAGCTGTTCTGGCTGTGCAGCCCCAGCCCCAGGAACCACTCATGCCAGGCCTCCGGCCGCGACACGCACTGCAGCAGGCGGTGCTCGGTCAGCGCCTGGGCGCTGTCGAAAGGGTGGTTGGCCAGCAACTGCGGGCTGCACACCGGCACCACTTCTTCGCTGAACAACTCGATGCAGGTTGCCCCAGGCCAGGTGCCCTGGCCGAAGAAAAAGGCAACGTCGGCCTTGGCCTGCACCAGGTCGAATGGCTCCAGTTCGTTGCGCACGTCCAGGTGGATGCGCGGGTAGCGGTCGCCGAAACCCTTGAGTTTGGGCACCAGCCAGCGCGCGCCGAAGGTGGGCTGGGTGGCGATGCGCAGCACTTCGGTTTCGTCGCCGTAGCTGAGGATGTAGCGGCTGGAAATGTCGATCTGGGTGAGGATCTTGTTCACTTCGGTGAGGTACAGCGCACCGGCGGGGGTCAGGTGCAGGCGCCGGCGAATGCGCTGGAACAGCGAGTGCGAGAGCATGTCTTCGAGCTGCGCCACCTGCTTGCTGACGGCGCTCTGGGTCAGGTGCAGTTCCTGCGCCGCGCGGGTGAAGCTGAGGTGGCGGGCGGCCGCTTCGAAGCACTGAAGGGCGGTGGTCGAAGGCATCAGGCGTTTGGACATGACGGGCAAATACCGAGCAAAAAAGGAAAGAGTTCATTCCAAAGCGGAATCATGTGGTTCGAAAAGGTCGTTTGTTGACCCCGGCCTATAGATTAATACTGACCTGGATCAACGATTACAACCGGTCATGTGAAGAGGAGGTCAGTACCCGCTTCCGGCATCTGCAAAACAACAACAACGACTGTCAGAAATTTATAAGAATTCTGCTCCGACCTTCAGCCGCCTCAAAGCGGCCGACCCATTCGAGGGTTCTTCATGGCTTCGCAAGACAACAAGAAACAGCGTTCCCTGCAGCACGGCCTGACGTCCCGTCAGGTTTCCATGATCTCCATTGCCGGCATCATCGGCGCTGGCTTGTTCATCGGTTCCTCAAACGCCATCGCCACGGCCGGCCCGGCCATCCTCATTTCCTATGCCATGACCGGCTTGCTGGTGTTGCTGGTGATGCGCATGCTGGGCGAAATGGCCATCGCCAACCCTAACAGCGGCTCGTTCTCCACCTATGCCTCCGAGGCCATCGGCCCTTGGGCGGGCTTTACCATCGGCTGGTTGTACTGGTGGTTCTGGGTGCTGATCATTCCGGTCGAGGCCATTGCTGGCGCCGACATCCTGCATGCTTACTTCCCGGGGGTACCGTCCTGGTTGTTCGCCTTCCTGATCATGCTGTTGCTGTCGTGTACCAACCTGATCAGCGTGAAGAACTTCGGCGCCTTCGAGTACTGGTTCGCACTGGTCAAGGTGGTGGCGATCATCGGCTTCATCGGCGTCTGCACCCTGGCGGTGTTCGGCTTCTGGCCGCTGGCCGAGGTGTCCGGGGTCAGCCGGCTGTGGGACAAAGGAGGCTTCATGCCCAACGGGTTCGGCACTGTGCTCGGTGGCGTGCTGATTACCATTTTCTCGTTCTTCGGCGCCGAAATCGTCACCATTGCGGCTGACGAAACCGCCAACCCGAAAGACAAGATCCGCCGTGCCACCAACCTGGTGGTGTACCGCATTGCCATCTTCTACCTGGCCTCGATCTTCCTGGTGGTGTCGCTGGTGGCCTGGAACGACCCTGCGCTGAAAGCGGTCGGTTCGTTCCAGCGCGTGCTGGAAGTGCTGAACGTGCCGGGCGCCAAGCTGCTGGTCGACCTGGTGGTACTGGTGGCGGTGACCAGTTGCATGAACTCGGGCCTGTACACCGCGTCACGCATGCTCTATTCGCTGGGCGCCCGCGGCCAGGCACTGAGCGTGACCAAGCGCATCTCCGGTTCGGGTGTACCGACGGTGGCGGTCATCTTCTCGACGCTGGCCGGTTTTGCCGGGTGCCTGGTCAACTATGTGTTCCCGGGCAAGGTCTTCGGCTTCTTGCTGTCCACCACCGGCGCCATTGCCTTGCTGGTGTACCTGGTGATTGCCGTGTCGCAGCTGCGCATGCGTGCCCGTGCTGACCGTGAAGGGCGCCCGCTGGAGCTGAAGATGTGGCTGTTCCCATGGCTGACCTGGCTGGTGATCGGCACCATCGTCATGGTGCTGGGCTACATGCTGTTCAGCGATGCCTACCGCTACGAAACCCTGATGACCGCTGGTGTGACAGCATTCATCCTGTTGGTTTCGCTGACCCAGCGGCGCGCCAAGGTAGTTGCCCAGACCGCCTGACGTATCTGCTTTAATGGGGGCGTTGCGCGCCCCCATATCAATAAGCACAGGAAGCGTATGAGCGATCAACCTCTTTCCCTTCAGGCCCTCGCGGCACCCGACGGCACCTGCTACGGCTGCGGTTGCTCCCACCCCAGCGGCCTGCACCTGCAAAGCCACTGGGACGCCGACGGCGTTCACCTGTTGTGCCGGCACTCGCCCGACAGCACCTTCATCGGCTGGCCCGGCCTGGTTTATGGCGGCCTGCTGGCGATGCTGGTCGACTGCCATTCCAACTGGACGGCCATGGCCTACCACTACCGCAACGAAGGCCGCGAGCCGGGCACCCTGCCGCGTATCGACTGCGTTACCGGCACCCTCAACCTGACCTACCTGAAACCTACGCCGATGGGCGTCGAGCTGTTGCTCAAGGCCCGGGTGGAAGGGGATGTGGGGCGCAAGAGCCGGGTGATTTGCGAAGTCTGGGCTGACGATGTGCTGACCGTGACGGCCGACTCGGTGTTTGTCCGTGTCGATACCGAAAAGCTCAAACTCAAGGCCCACGGCCAGGCCTGAGTTGCCAGCGCTGATGAGCGGTCGGTGGTGGTCAGCGGCCGGGGATGTCTCTAGAGTGAAAGGCTCATTCCCCAGGCAAGGTTGATCATGACCGATCTCAGTGCTTTCCCTGTTACCCGCAAGTGGCCCGCCAAACACCCCGAACGCCTGCAGCTGTATTCGCTGCCGACGCCCAACGGCGTCAAGGTGTCGATCATGCTCGAAGAAATCGGCCTGGCCTACGAGGCGCACAAGGTCAGCTTCGACAACGACGACCAGTTGAGCCCCGAATTCATCTCGCTCAGCGCCAACAACAAGATCCCCGCCATCCTGGACCCCAACGGCCCGGGCGGGCAGCCGTTGCCGCTGTTTGAATCCGGGGCGATCTTGCAGTACCTGGCGGAGAAAAGTGGGCAACTGCTCAGCCAGGACCCTGCCCAGCGCTACCAGACCCTGCAGTGGCTGATGTTCCAGATGGGTGGCATCGGGCCGATGTTCGGCCAGGTCGGGTTCTTCCATTTCTTTGCTGGCAAGGAATATGAAGACAAGCGTCCGCGTGACCGCTACGTCAACGAGTCCAAGCGGCTGCTGGGTGTGCTGGACCGGCATCTGAAAGGCCGGGAGTGGATGGTGGACGCGTACAGCATTGCCGACATTGCCATCTTCCCTTGGGTGCGCAACCTGGTAGATCGCTACAACGCGCGGGAGTTGGTGGGTTTTGACCAGTTCAAGGAAGTGCAGCGGGTGCTGGCCACGTTCCTCGAACGGCCGGCGGTGCAGCGCGGCTTGAAAATCCCGGGCTGATAACGCAGAACCAGCCCTGGACACCGGCCCCTGTAGGAGCGGCCTTGTGTCGCGAAAGGGCTGCAAAGCAGCCCCGGCAATTTATGCGTCAGTGCTGAAACCCCGGGGCCGCTTTGCGGCCCTATCGCGACACAAGGCCGCTCCTACAGAGGGCGCAGTACGGGTTCAGAAGACGTGGCTCAGCAGCCAGTACAAGCTGCCGGCCAACAGCATCGCTGCCGGCAGGGTCAGCACCCAGGCCATCAGCAAGTTGAACAGCGTGCGCTTCTGAATCCCCGACCCATTCGCCACCATGGTCCCCGCCACCCCCGAGCTCAGCACGTGGGTGGTCGACACCGGCAACCCGAACATGTCCGCTGCGCCAATGGTGCACATGGCAACCACCTCCGCCGAGGCGCCTTGGGCGTAGCTCAGGTGGGTCTTGCCGATCTTCTCGCCCACGGTCACCACGATGCGCCGCCAGCCAACCATGGTCCCCAGCCCCAGCGCGATGGCCACCGCCACTTTGACCCATAGCGGAATGTAGCGGGTGGCGTCGTCCAGTTGGGCCTTGAACAGTTGCACATGGCTGCGGGTGGCGGCATCGAATGCCACCAGGCGGTTTTTCTCGATCAGGCGAATGGCTTCGCTGGTCAGGTACATGTCATTGCGCACGTTGGCCATGGCTTCGGCGGGTATGCGCTTGAGCGAGCCGTAGCCTTTGACCTCTTCACCAATCATCCCGGTCAGCGCCGCCAGCGCCGGTACCAGTTGCGGGCTGGCCTTGGGTTCGCCAATGAACGCGGTCAGCGTCTGGCGCGGGTCAGCCGGGGCCGCTTGCGGGTCGCTGCGCACCAGCGCCTGGCGGGTCACTTCGGCAACGGCAGAAAACTGCAGGGCCTGCTCATTAGGCATGGTCTTGTTCAGCGCGTACGCCATTGGCAGTGTGCCGACCAGAATCAACATGATCAGGCCCATGCCTTTCTGGCCGTCGTTGGAACCGTGGGCGAAGGACACCCCGGTGCACGTCAGGATCAGTACGCCACGAATCCACCAAGGCGGCGGTGTCTGGCCTTGCGGCGCCTGGTATAGCGCTTGACGCTTGACCAGCGCACGCAGGGCGAGCAACAGCAAGGCGGCGCAGGCAAAGCCGATCAGGGGGGAGAACAGCAGGGCGTAACCCACTTTGCTGGCCTGGCCCCAGTCCACGCCGCTGGTGCCGTCGCGCCCATGCATCAGCGCATTGGCCACACCCACACCGATGATCGAGCCGATCAGGGTGTGCGAGGATGACGCCGGCAGCCCCAGCCACCAGGTGCCGAGGTTCCAGATGATCGCCGCCAGCAGCAGGGCAAAAACCATCGCGAAGCCGGCCGAGGAGCCCACCTGTAGAATCAGTTCCACGGGCAGCAGGGCGATGATGCCGAATGCCACCGCGCCACTGGAGAGCAGCACGCCGAGGAAGTTGCACAGCCCGGACCACACCACTGCAACCGGTGCCGGCAGCGCGTTGGTGTAGATCACCGTGGCCACCGCGTTGGCGGTGTCGTGGAAGCCATTGACGAATTCGAAGCCCAGGGCAATCAACAGTGCCAGGCCCAGCAGCAGAAACGGCGTGACCGTAGTGATCACCGTGCCGCTGGCGTTTACATCCTGTTTCAGGCTCCAGGCGGTGTAGGCGATACCGGCCAGCAGCAGGCCGAAGAACAACACGAGGGTGGCGCGCCCAGGCTTGTGGGCAAGCTGCGGGCGGGCGTCGCGCTGGGCCAGGTGCGGCTGGCTGGCCAGTGACGGGGTTGCCATGATGGCTCCGGTTGGCGTTGGGCAAGTTGCCGAAGGCCTTGAGCATAGAAACAATTCGTAACCCGACCGTGACCTCGATCAATGAATTATCTAGGCTCAAGACGGACGGTAAATGCAGGAGAAACCCATGATCCGCTGCAAGCGTGTCTACGATGCGGTCACGGGCGACGATGGCCAGCGAGTGCTGGTCGACCGCCTGTGGCCGCGCAACAAGCGCAAGGAAGACCTGCACGGGCAGTGGTTGCGCGAAGTGGCACCCTCGGATGATTTGCGTAAGGCGTTTCACCAGGGGGACGTCGACTTTGCCGGTTTTACCCAGCGCTACCAGCATGAACTGGCTGCCCGTCCCGAGTACTGGTACCCGCTGCTGGGCCTGGCCGAGAAAGGCACGCTGACCCTGCTTTATGCAGGCAAGGACACCGAGCACAACAATGCCCGGGTGCTGGCCGAATGGCTGGAAAGCGAACTGGACCGGCGTGGGCCTGGCAGTTCACCCGTGTGCTATGCCCAATGAGTGATGTGGTGATGCCCCTGCAACTGATTGCCGCCAACGACAGCCACCGTACGTTTGCCCGCGACCTCACGCGGCGCGCCATGCTGCCGTACTACCGTGAATTTGACCTGCTCTGGATCGAGGACGCCTTCGACCAGGCCTGGGGTTGGCGCGAGCAATGGCTGATCAGCGAAGGCGACACCCTGTTAGGTTTCTGCAGCCTCAGTCAGGACCGCCAGGCACTGTTTATCCGCGAGTTGCACCTGTTGCCCGAGCATCGCGGGCGCGGTGTCGGCAGCTGGGTGTTGGAGGAGCTGGCGCTGTGGGCCGGGCAGCGGCGCCTGCCGTTGCTGAGGTTGATGGTGTTTCGCAGCAACCCGGCGCGCGGGTTGTACCAGCGCCACGGCTTTGTCGAAATGGGTGAGGACGCGTGCTTTGTGCGCATGCAGCGCACGATTGGCTAGTAGCGCAATGATGGCTTGTCGCGACCGAAGCGCAGGGGCATAGTAAACCCAGGCGCTCACGGTCGCCCGCAGACGGGGCGGCGGGGGATGAGCGTGATCAGGGGATAAGGAGAAGCCCACAATGAACGGGATTGGTCCGCGACTGCGGGAAGAGCGTGAGCGCCTGGGCATGACCCAGCGCGTGTTTGGCGATATCGGTGGGGTCGAACCCAATGCCCAGGGCAAGTACGAAAGCGGCGAGCGCACGCCACGGGTCGATTACCTGGCAGCCCTGTCGGCCAGGGGGGTGGATGCACTGTACGTGCTTAGCGGTATTCGCACGCCGGCCCCGCTGGAGGGCTTGAGTACGGATGAGTCGGGGCTGCTGGGCGCCTTCCGGCAATTGCCCATCGACGACCAGGCGGCCATCTGGCACCTGCTGGGCCGCTTGAGCAGCGATAGAAAGCCCAGGCAAACAGTGAGGTCTGTCACTGTTGAGCGTCAGTCGTTTCTTACAGAAGCAATGCGTTAGACCCGTTTGGAAAAATTTTGTTAAGGTGGCGGGATCCAATCGCCCTGTTGACGAGGTGTGTGCTTGATTAGGGTCTTAGTGGTCGACGATCACGATCTGGTACGAACCGGTATTACCCGCATGCTGGCCGACATCGATGGCCTGCAGGTGGTGGGTGAGGGTGACTCGGGCGAGTCCGCGCTCAAGCTGGCCCGTGAGCTGAAGCCGGACGTGGTGCTGATGGACGTGAAAATGCCCGGCATCGGCGGCCTGGAGGCCACCCGCAAATTGCTGCGCAGCCACCCGGACATCAAGGTAGTGGCCGTCACCGTGTGCGAGGAAGACCCGTTCCCCACGCGCCTGTTGCAGGCCGGTGCGGCCGGTTACCTGACCAAAGGCGCAGGCCTTGATGAAATGGTCCAGGCCATCCGCCTGGCGTTTGCCGGCCAGCGCTACATCAGCCCGCAAATCGCCCAGCAGCTGGCGCTGAAGCCGTTCCAGCCGCAGGGGTCACCGTTCGACACACTGTCGGAGCGGGAAATCCAGATTGCCCTGATGATCGTCGGCTGCCAGAAAGTGCAGATCATCTCTGACAAGTTGTGTCTCTCGCCCAAGACCGTCAATACTTACCGTTATCGGATCTTTGAAAAACTCTCGGTCACCAGCGACGTCGAACTGACCTTGCTGGCCGTTCGCCACGGTATGGTCGACGCAAGCCTGTAAAACCTCATGTCCCAAGCTTTTGATGCCAGCGCATTCCTGGCGACCTGCAGTGGTCGCCCGGGCGTTTACCGGATGTTCGACGCCGAAGCCCGGCTGCTTTACGTGGGCAAGGCCAAGAACCTCAAGAAACGCCTGGCCAGCTATTTCCGCAAAACCGGCCTGGCGCCCAAGACCGCCGCGCTGGTAGCCCGCATCGCCCAGGTTGAAACCACCATCACCGCCAACGAAACCGAGGCGTTGCTGCTGGAGCAGAACCTGATCAAGGAATGGCGGCCGCCGTATAACATCCTGCTGCGCGACGACAAATCCTACCCCTACGTGTTCCTGTCCGACGGAGAGTTTCCGCGGTTGGGCATTCACCGTGGGGCGAAAAAGGCCAAGGGCCGCTACTTTGGCCCATACCCCAGCGCCGGGGCCATCCGTGAAAGCCTCAGCCTGCTGCAAAAGGCCTTTTCGGTGCGCCAGTGCGAAGACAGCTACTATGCCAACCGCACCCGCCCGTGCCTGCAGTACCAGATCAAACGCTGCAAAGGGCCCTGCACCGACCTGGTCACCGCCGAGGAATACGCCGACGACGTGCGCCACTCGGTGATGTTCCTTGAAGGCCGTAGCCAGCAGTTGGGCAACGAGCTGAATGCCGAGATGGAGAAGGCCGCCATGGCCCTCAACTTCGAGAAGGCTGCCGAGTTACGCGACCAGATCGCCTTGTTGCGCCGCGTGCAGGACCAGCAGTACATCGAGGGCGGCACTGGTGACGTCGATGTCATCGCCGCCTTCGTCAACCCGGGTGGCGCCTGCGTGCACCTGATCAGCGTGCGCGGCGGCCGGGTGCTGGGCAGCAAGAACTTCTTCCCGCAGGTGGGCATCGAGGAGGAGGTGGCCGAGGTCATGGCCGCATTCCTCTCCCAGTACTACCTGGGCAACGCAGAGCGCGAACTGCCCGGCGAGTTGATCGTCAATGTTGTGCACGAAGACTTCGACGCCATCACCGAAGCACTGCACACACTGCGGGGCCGCGAGCTGACCATCAGCCACCGGGTACGTGGCACCCGCGCCCGCTGGCAGCAGCTGGCAGTCACCAATGCCGAGCAGGCGCTGAATGCCCGCCTGGCCAACCGCCAGCACATGGCTGCACGCTTCGAGGCCTTGGCCGAAGTGCTGGGCCTGGACGAAGTGCCGCAGCGCCTGGAATGCTACGACATCAGCCATTCCAGCGGCGAAGCCACCGTGGCCAGTTGCGTGGTATTCGGCCCCGAAGGCGCGCTGAAGTCCGACTATCGGCGCTTCAACATCGAAGGCGTCACTGCTGGCGATGACTACGCCGCCATGCACCAGGCCCTGACCCGCCGTTACGGGCGTATCAAGGACGGTGAGGGCAAGCTGCCCGACGTGTTGCTGGTGGACGGCGGCAAGGGCCAGTTGAACATGGCCCGCGATGTGATGCAGGAACTGGGCTTCACCGACCTGACCCTGCTCGGTGTGGCCAAGGGCGTCACCCGCAAGGCCGGTTTTGAAACCCTTTACCTGAACGACGTGCACCACGAGTTCACCCTGAAAGGTGATTCACCGGCCCTGCACCTGATCCAGCAGATCCGCGACGAAGCCCACCGTTTCGCCATTACCGGCCACCGCGCCCGCCGCGGCAAGGCCCGCCGGGTGTCTAGTCTGGAGGATGTAGCCGGAGTAGGGCCAAAGCGCCGGCGCGACCTGCTGAAACATTTCGGCGGCCTGCAGGAGCTCAACCGCGCCAGTATCGATGAAATCGCCAAAGCGCCCGGCATCAGTAAAAAGCTTGCCGAGTCGATTTATGCCAGCCTGCATAGCGAGTAGAATGCCGGGCTCAACTTGCAGCCAGTCGTACCGATGAATATTCCAAACCTGCTCACCGTTCTACGCGTCCTGCTCATTCCGTGCTTCATCCTGCTGTTCTATATGCCCTATCACTGGAGCTATATGGCAGCCAGCAGCGTGTTTGCCGTTGCCGCCGCCACCGACTGGCTGGACGGCTACCTCGCGCGTCGCCTGCAGCAGAGTACGCCGTTCGGTGCCTTCCTGGACCCGGTGGCCGACAAGCTGATGGTGGCGGTGGCCCTGGTGCTGCTGGTGCAGACCCACGCCAACTTCTGGCTGACCCTGCCGGCCGCGGTCATTATCGGCCGCGAAATAGTGGTGTCGGCACTGCGCGAGTGGATGGCCGAGTTGGGCGCGCGGGCGCACGTGGCGGTGTCCAACCTTGGCAAGTGGAAGACTGCAGCGCAAATGCTGGCGCTGGTGATTCTGCTGGCCAACCCGCCAGCGGTAACCTTCTGGGTCATTCTTGGCTACGGGCTGCTGCTGGTGGCGGCGGGGCTGACGCTGTGGTCGATGGTGCACTACCTGCTGGCCGCCTGGCCGCACCTGCGCGAAGGCTCTGAGCAGAAATAAAACTTTTTTTGAATCAAGGGGTTGACGCTGTTTTAGAAATCGCTAGAATGGCACCCATCACGACGCGGGAATAGCTCAGTTGGTAGAGCACGACCTTGCCAAGGTCGGGGTCGCGAGTTCGAGTCTCGTTTCCCGCTCCAAATTCGATCCTCGGTGCGTCGCCGGGATCAAAAAAGAAGAGGCCTTCGGGCCTCTTTTTTTATGCCTGCGTTTTATCGGCATCCTCCTTTCTCAAAGCAAACACAAGCCCTGTAGCAGCAGCCTTGTGCTGCGAAGAGGTCATTGCAGGCGAAGATAATCTTCAGCCTTACCGGCCTCTTCGCAGCACAAGGCTGCTCCTACAGGTTGATGCGTTAGCCGCAGTGATGGTGCAAGACCGTTGCTCCGATAGCCCCGCGCAGGTTTGCCGGGCTATTTCAGAAAGTTCAGGTCCAGTGGGTAGTCCAGAATGATCCGGGTCTGGTCCAGGTCATTGGCGATTGCGCCGTAATCGCCGCCCGTGCGCATCGACGCATGCAGCAGCCGCAGGGACAGGTTTTTCGCAGGCCCCGACTGCACCACGTATTTCACCCACAGGTCCCGTTCCCATTGCGACCCGTCGCGGACCGCCTGGAACCGTGAATAGGCACCGCCGGCATCGCGGCCATCAATATCGGTACCGCGTATGTAGCGCGCCGTGAAGCTCAGCCCGGGTACGCCAAAGATGACGGCGTCCAGGTCGTAGCGTGCACTCCAGGCTCTTTCGTTGGGGCTGTTGAAGTCGCTGGCCTGGGAGGCCGCATCCAGTTCGATGTCGAAACTGTTCCAGACATAGTCGAAAGGCTGGTCGCCATCAATGCGGGTATAGGCAACTTCGAACTTGTGGCCGCCCAGTGCGTAGCCCACCCGGGCACTCCAGGCATCGTTGCGAATATCGCCAAGCAGCGAGGTGCCGGTGTCACGCGTGCGGTAGTAATTGGCGCCGGTATTGAACACACCACCCACCTTCAAAGGCACACGGTATTCGATGGAGGCAAACTGCTGGTTCCAGATATTGTCCAGTTCCGACCCGAACAGCTTGACCTTCACATTGTCGACGCCGGTGTAGATGCCACCGTAATAACTGACAAACTCACTGTCGGCCTGGCGGCCACCGTAAGCGGTACCCAGCTTGCCGCCGTGATTGGTTGCTGCCCGGTCGCTGCTGGAGGTGAAACGCCCTGCATTAAGGGCCAGCCCGGCGAAGGTACGATCGGTAATGTTCCAGCCTCGGAGCGTTTGCGGCAGCAGGCGGATATCACCGTATTTGAGTACTGGCGAATCAGGGAACAGGTCGCCGTAGGCCAGGTCAGTGCTGCCAACCCGCATCTTTACCGCGCCACCGGCCTTGGAGTATTCCTGCTTGGGGTCGCCCTGGTTGTCGCGCGCGACGATGCCGCCATTGCCGATCCCGTCGCCAACCCGGCCCTTGCCGCCGTCAAGCTTTACCGCACCCATGTAATGCAGGTCGAGGCCGAACCCAACCAGCCCCTGGGTATATCCGGAATTGAACTTGGCCAGTACGCCTTGCGCCCATTCCTGGCGATAACTTTGTCGCTCGCCCGCCGGGTTGAGGTAACTGCCGTTGCGGTTGTCAGCGTTCCAGTAGAAGTTTCGCAAGCCGACCGTGGTGGTACTGTCTTCAATGAAACCATGGTCCGATTCAGCCGCGCAGGCAATCGAGCCAAACAGACAGGCACTCGCGCCTGCCATCCCCAAGGTGAAATTTTTGAGCGACATGAAGACTTCCTTATTGCCAGATTAAGAACGGCAGCGTGAAGATTTATTGTTATTGCCCCTGCGCCTGCGGCGGGCAGCCGGGGGCCTGATCGCTAACTTGCGGTTGCGGCAAGTTGCGCTCTTTATTGTTGTATTGCTCGGTAGGCCGGGTTGCCCATGGCAACCCGGAGCACATCGGGTTTTGCCTCAGGCAGTCATGCCGGCAAAGAAGCGCGAGGCATTTTCATCCAGGGTCGCAATGTCGTAGCCACCCTCCTGGACCACCACGCAAGGCAGGCCCAGCGCCTTGATCCGCTGCCCCAGCAGGCGGAACCCTTCATGGCTGACGTGGACCTTGGACTGCGGGTCGTTTTCGTAGATGTCAAAGCCCAGCGACAGCACCAGCACGTCCGGCGCGAAGGCGCGCAGCGCCGCTGCTGCCTCATCCATGCAGGCGAAAAAGTCCGCTTCGCTGGCGCCGTGTGCCATGGGCAGGTTCAGGTTGAAGCCAGCCCCTGCACCAGCCCCGGTCTCATCATCGAAACCGGCGACCACCGGGTAGAAGTTGGTCGGGTCGCCATGAATCGACACGTACAACACATCGTCCCGCTCGTAGAAGATTTCCTGGATGCCCTGGCCGTGGTGCATGTCGGTGTCGAGCACTGCCACTTTGCCGAACTTGCCACGCAGCACCTGGGCGGCGATTGCGGCGTTGTTCAGAAAGCAGAACCCACCTGCCGCTTCGGCGCGGGCATGGTGCCCTGGTGGCCGGCACAGGGCATAAGCGGCCTGGTCGCCTTCGATTACCGCATGTGCCGCGGCCACCGCGCTTTGCGCCGACCAGTAGGCGGCCTGCCAGGTGTGCTCGCCGATCGGGCAGCTGCCATCGGCCAGGTAGCGGGCCGTCTTGCCGAGGATGCCGCGCAAGGGGTTGCCTTCGCGGATGTAGATGTTGGACATCACCTCATCGCCCCAGTCTTCCGGCACTTCGTGCCACTGCTGGTAGGCGCTGCCCAGGTAGTCCAGATACGGCTGGCCATGCACGGCCGCCAGCGGAGCCAGGCCGTGGTCGGCGGGTTCGAGCAGCGGGTAGCCGAGCTTTTCGACCACGGCCAGTAGCGGGTCGATGCGTGCCGGCACTTCCTGCGGTTGGCGCATCTGGCCACGCGACAGGTAGGAGCGGGGGTGGTGCAGGCGTTGAGCAGGATGGAAAAACGCTTTCATGGATCACCTCTTGGTAACGCGTGCGATCAATAGCCCAGTTCGGGATCGACCAGATTGTTCAGTTCCAGCCCGGCACTCAGGCGCGACACGTTGTCGGCCACTTGCCGGGCGATGCACAGGTCGGACGCGGCCGACGCCATGTGCGGTGTCACCCACACCCCGGGCGTGTGCCACAGCGGCGAATCGGCAGGCAATGGCTCCTGTTCGAACACATCGAGCAAGGCGCCGCGCAACTGCCCGCTGGCCAGCGCCTGGCGCAGGTCGTCCGGGTTGAGGTGCTGGCCACGACCACAGTTGATCAGGGCGCTGCCTTCGGCCATGTGCCGGAATACGGCATGGTTCAGTACGCCATGCGTGCTGGCGGTGAGGGGCAGCAGGTTGACCAGCACATCCAGCCCGGTGAGGAAGTCATGCAGCGAAGCTGCGCCTTCGAAGGTGGTTACGCCACCGAGCTGGCGCGGCGTGCGGGCCCAGCCGCGCACGTCATAACCCGCCGCCGCCAGCTGCTGCGCTACCGGTGCGCCAATCGCGCCCAGGCCCATCACGCCGACCCGGAAGTCGCCTGCCTTGCGCTGCACCGGGCGCTGCCAGTGCTGGCTGGCATTGCCGGCGATCACCCGGTCGAAGCCCCGGTGAAAGTGCAGCACGCCCCAATGCACGTACTCGCTCATGCCCTGGGTGTGGTCAGGGTCGACCACCCGGCACACGGGCAGCGACGCATCGCGTGAGCTGTCCTGGCCCAGGTGGTCGATCCCCGAGCCGATCGAGTGCACCAGGCGCAGGTTTGGCAAGCGGCCCAGGCTACCTTCGGGCGGGAACCAGCACACGGCCACTTCGGCGTGCTGTGCGCTGGCATCGTCCGGGCGCAACACGTTCAGCTGCGGGGCGTGTTTGGCGAACAGCGCGGCCAGCCAGTCACTCAGCGCCGGGTTCTGGCAAAGCAATACGAGGCTGGCCATGTCAGCTGCACCACTCGCTGCGCTGCGCGTCGATCAGGCTGAGCGCGGCCTGCCAGGCCATGTCGATGATACCGTCGATGCCATCGCGCCCGAACTGTGCGGCGGTGTGCCGGCACACTTCCTCACTGGGGATGTTCAACGCCACGCCGGCAGACATCGCCTGGATTTGTGCCTGGCAGGCGCGCTCCAGGAAATAGATCTCGTGGAACGCTGCCGCCACGTTGCTGCCTGCGGCCAACAGCCCATGGTTGCGCAGGATCATCGCCTTGTGCGCGCCAAGGTCGGCGACCAGCCGTTCGCGTTCTTCCAGTGACAGCGCAATGCCTTCGTAGGTGTGATACGCCAGGTTGCCGTAAAACTTCAGCGCGTGCTGGGTCAGTGGTAGCAGGCCGTCACGTTGTGCTGCCACCGCCATACCCGCTGCCGTGTGGGTGTGGATGATGCAGTGCAGGTCCGGGCGCGCCTCGTGGATCGCCGAGTGGATGACGAAGCCGGCCGCATTGACCTTGCCACCGTTGAAATGGCTGTCGACCACGTTGCCGTCAAGGTCGATCAGCACCAGGTCGCTGGCACGCATCTTCTCGAACGCCACGCCGTAGCGGTTGATCAGAAAGTGCCGGTCGGGGCCCGGTACACGCAGGGTAATGTGCGTATCGATCAGGTCGGTCATGCGGTAGTAGGCGATCAGGCGATACAGCGCAGCCAGCTCGCAGCGCGATTGCCATTCGGTCTCTGACATGTTGTGAGGCTTGCTCATCAGGCGATTCCTTGCGAAGTGGAGAGGGCGGCCGGCCTGGCGCTAGTGCTGCGCAGGCGCGAGAGCCCCAGCACGCCGGCCAGCGACATCAAGGCCAGCACGCTGAAGAACAGCGCCAGCGGTACCCATTGCCCGGCGAACTGGCTGGCAACGAACGTGCCCAGCATTGGCGTAAGGCCACCGGTCAGGCCGCTGCCCAGCTGGTAGGCGATCGAAATGCCCGAGTAACGCACCCGGGCCGGGAAGGCTTCGGCCATATAGCCGGCAATCACCGCATACAGTGCCGACAGCATGACCACGGCCAGGGCGATGCCGGCGGTCATGTAGACCACATTGCCGGTTTGTACCAGCAGGAACATCGGGTACGGCACCACCATGCACAGCGCAGCTACCCAGGTCAGGAAACGCCCTTCGCCCAGGCGTTCGGCGAGCATGGCCGAACAGGGTTGCGAGAGAAACTGCAGGATGGTGACCACGAACAGGCAATCGAGAATGGTGGTCTTGGCGATGCCCTGATACTGGGTGACGTAGGTGATCATGAAGGTATTGGTGAAGAAGAACCCGCCAGAGCCGATGGTCACGGCCAGGGCCGCAAAGACGATGTTCCGCCAGTGGTTGCGCAGCACTTCGCGCACCGGGTTGTCGCTGGTCTGGTCGCTGTCCTTGACCTCGGCAAACTCTGGCGACTCCGGCACGCCGAAGCGGATCAGCAGGCCGACGATCATCAGCAGCCCGCTCATCAGGAACGGAATGCGCCAGCCCCAGCTCATCAGGTCTTCCGGCTCCATTGCAGTGATGAAGCGGAAGGCGATCAGCGCCAGCAGCAGGCCCGCCGGGCTGCCCCACTGGGCGAACGAGGCGAAGAACACCTTGCGGCCCTTGGGCGCATGCTCGCTGGCCATCAGCACCGCGCCGCCCCATTCGCCACCGACTGAAATGCCCTGTAGCAGGCGCAGGAAGATCAGGCCGATGGGGGCCCAGATACCGGCCTGAGCGTAGGTCGGCAGCAGGCCGATGCAGGTGGTGGCCACGCCCATCAGCACGATAGTCACCAGCAGCATCTTCTTGCGCCCCAGGCGGTCGCCCAGGTGGCCGAACACCATGCCGGCGAACGGCCGGGCGATAAAGCCCACGGCAAAGCTGCCGAACGCAGCCATGGTGCTGAGCATCGGGTTTTCGCTGGGGAAGAACAGCTGCCCGAGCACCAGGGCTGCGGCGAAGGCGTAGATGTAGAAATCATAGAATTCGATGGTGGTGCCAATAAAGGCAGCCGCCGCGGCACGACGCGGGGTGGGGGTGTTGGTCGTCATCTGAGGCTCCTGGGCGTCATTGTTATAGGCAGGAGAAGGAGAGCCCTGCACGGGCAGGACAACGGCACTCTGGCGGTGCGTTGCTTGATGTTGAGCCAAGTCCTATTCTAGGAAAAGCTTCTAATTTAAATACTCAAGTATAAGACCAGCAAATAATGACGCCGACGACAACGCCCCCAGCAAGAGACCCCGAAGCCAAGCGCTTTCTCAACGACCGCCTCGACTGGAACCTGTTGCGCACCTTTCTGGTGATCGGCCAGGAGGGCAGCATCAGCCGGGCGGCGGCACGCCTGCACCTGAGCCAACCGGCTGTGAGCCAGGCGCTAAGGCGCCTGGAGGAGCAACTGGACAGTGCCCTGGTGGTGCGTCGCGGGCCGCGCATCACCCTGTCGCAGGCGGGGCAGGAAGTGATGCAGATCGCCGCCGAACTGTACGGCACGGTCTCGCGCCTGGGGCCTGCGCTGGACAGCCCGGCCGAAACGGTGACGGGCAAGATCCGCCTGCTGAGCATCAGCCGCATCCAGTCCCGCGCCTACGATGACTTCCTTGCGCAGTTTCACAGCGACTACCCGCAGGTAGAGCTGGAGATCGATGTGCTGCGCAGTTCTGATGTGGCCAGTGGCTTGCTACAGAAGACCGCCTCGTTCGGCCTGAGCCTGTGCCGCACGCCCCAGCCCCGCCTGGAGCAACGGGTATTGCTCGAACAGCGCTACGCGTTTTTCTGTGGCAAGCGCCATCGCTTGTTTGGTCGCAAGAACCTCACCGTGGCGGACCTGCAGGGCGAGAACTTCGTAAGCTTCACCAGTGACCAGATGGGCGGCAACCTGTCGCCGCTGACGGTGTTTCGTGATCAGCAGGGGTTTACCGGGCGTATCGTCGCATCGTCACCGAGCCTGGATGAAATCCTGCGCTTGGTGGGGGCCGGTTATGGCATCGGCTGCCTGCCGGAGCACATCGTCGCGGCGGATGTGCAGGCCAATGAGCTGTGGCGCTTGCCGCCGTGGGAAGGGGTGATCGATGTGAACGTGTACCTGCTCTGGAACCGCGAGCAGAAGTTGACCCAGGCCGAGTCGATCTTTCTGGAACGGTTCCAGCAGATGCTAATGACTACTGACCCGGCCGAGCGGTTTTGATTGGCATACGGAGGCCTGCGGTAGATCGGTATAGTCCCGATTACACCGCTCCTGAAAAGGTCCGCAACCTCAATGGCAAATTAGATGAGTTTGTTGGAAGCATCGAAGCTCTTACCCCCCCACTATTTCGCTACCAAGGATGATCAGGGTTCGCTAGCCGGAACACTGATCCTGCCACAATTAGGGATAGGAATATGAACCTGCCGCGATCTTAATAGACCTCCGGAGGCCAGCAGAAACGGCTATTCTCGCTCTAGCGGATGTCCTGTATAGGCCTTATACGCTAGGACTTCCCCTAAATTTTCCTAAGAAATCTCGTATCTGGAGCCTGCGCATGGATGACCAAGCCTCAACCACAGCTGACACCCTTGAACTGTTGCATCTGAACCAAGTTGCCATCAGAGCAGCTCTGGAGGAGCTCTCGCTGTGGGTGAGCCATCGCGGCTCAGTCCACATACATGAGAACGTCATGGCTGCGCTAGCGACTCTTGATATCCATGCTGAGGCGATCTCAGCCGGGGTAGAACGCCTGCGGGCGTGAGCGATCCAAAGTATAGAGGTGGGCTAGCAAATTGAGCCCATCAGTCATTGGTTCAAATTTGCTAGCTTCGGGGGGCAAGACTGTTGTCCGGGGTTCATCCGGATATCTTTCTAAGCAAGCTTTCGACGATCCGCGATGGTTATCAGAGCAGCAGACTGGTGCGCGGCATCATCTACCTGGTTTGCACGTAGCGGTACTTGAAACTGCACCCGGAAGTCCAAATCCTAGAGGGCAAAAAAGGTCCCTTAAGGGCGTGCGTAGGTGGCAGAGCACGTCGACTCGTTGATCTGGTATGAAGTACATGGGTTGAACCGCAAAGCACGCGTTGGTAATTTAGCCAACTTCCTCAGTGTGAACAACTAGAATGCGATTATCACGTTGACGTTAGCACGCTAGAGAGTTGCATTGGTTTGACACTATCTGGTCGATCCTATGGTGCAACATGGGCTGTTGGTGAGGCTTGCTGAAAATCAGCTTGAGCAAACAGAGAGCCAGCATTTCCTGTTGTTCAGTAACGAATAGACAGAAGACAGCGCCTGCTGTTGATTGCGTGACTGGATACTCGAGAACTTAGAATGAAAGGCTCGAGCCCGATATGCAATGAGCCCTGCAGTGCAGGGTTTGGTCTTATTGAATGACGCGCCTAGTAGTGTATCCATGAGAAAGCCTCATCGGTACGCCTCCCAAAGTTTTGCCTAACCCTCGGCAGAATCTAGCCGGATTCGGTTCAAAAATGTGATCGGGGGCGCGCTGCGGGCCATCGCCTGCACGGGCTTCGCTTCACTATGGAAGTGCGTAGCTCAGGCCCAGAAACCAAACAGCACCAACGCCGCCACGCCAAGCCCAATCGCAACCGAACAACCGCCCAGCGACAGCGCCGCCCGGCCTTGCCTGTACCAGCCGTCATGGCCCAGTTGCCGAGCCGGCGCCAGCAGGCTGCGCCAGCGCAATTCCGTGTCGTGAAACGCCTGCAGGTTCGCTGGGTCCGCATCCAGCCAGCGACGAAAGTCGATCCGTTCGCAAGCCGTCACCTGTGGGCTTTGCAAGCGCACGTACCATTGCCCGGCAATACTCGCCAGCACATCCCGGCGCGAGCGACCGGCTTGCAGCGCCTTGTCCATGTTTCGCTCGATGCTCGCCAGGGGCAGGTCGAGGCGGGCGGCGATGGTGGCGAAGTCCAGTTGGTCGAGGCGGTTGAGCAGGAATACTTGCTGCACGCGCCGGGGCAGCCGCTTCAGTGCATGCAGCAGGGCGTTGTCGGCATCGTGTTCGACAACAGGCGTCGGGTGTTCAAGCGGCAGTAGCAGACGGGTCATGGACAGCTCCTTGCTTGAAGGGGGGAGAGGTGGGGGCATCTTCCTTGATGCGAGACCAGTCTAGGCGAAACGAGATTGATTCTCAAGTGCTGATTCCGCAAAGTTTTGTAATGAGCGTTCACGCTCTGAAACACCTTTGCTATCATGCGCGCCATCACGATCTTCATTAGCCTGAAGAGCAAAAAAAAAGACCCGGCAAAAAGCCGGGTCAAAAACCGTGATTAGCCTGATGAGGAGATAATCTAGAGCGACCTAAGCTCCAGGTTATCCAGCAGATCTCGCGATCAGCTGAGTGCAATAATAATCGTTATCATTTGCCAGTCAAATGAATTTTCGTCAACTCGGTAAAAAAGTTTTACCGATGCGCTTCCTTGTCCCGGCAATCGGGGCCTCTGCCGTTCGCGGCCATCACGTTCTCTCCCTTCTTTTTACTCAGAAATCCGGATCTGTGGCGCGCTTGTGCTCCAGCAGAGCGCGGGCCATGTCCATCATGTGCATCAACGCGTAAATCAGCTCGCGCTGGCTGCCGTGCTGGTGGCTGGCGGTTTCCTGCGCTGTGGCCGCAGCACAACGCAGCAGGGCGATGGCGTGCTCCTGGGCCTGGTCGCCGGTGACGCTGTCGTGCAGGGTCCAGATCTTGCTGTCGTGGGTTGGGCGCTGCGGCTTTGGGTTGAGGTAGTAGTCGAGGGCGCGGCGGGCGGCTTCGCTGTCGAGATCTGTTTCGTCGTTTTTCGGTGGTTTCATCGCGATACCTTCTGATTTCCCTTCAAACACACTGGAATCACAGGATAGGTCAAACTGTACTGACTATCTTCAGATAAATAATTCAGATTGTGTATTGCTGCGTGTAATACAGTCCGTATTGTTGCCGCTCATGGAAAACTGGAATGCATTTCTCAAGCGCTACAAGCGCGAACACAACTTAAGTCAGCTCAAGCTGGCCGAGCGCCTGGGCATGACTCAGGGTGGCGTGGGTCATTGGTTGCGTGGCACACGGCGGCCGACGCTGGAAACCATCAACGAAAAGCTGGAAAAACTCGGCCTGGTGTTTCTGGAAGCACAGGTCATGGTGGTAGAGCGTGACATCGTGCGTGAAGCACCTGCGCGCTATGCGGTCGAGCAGCCGGTGTCGGCCGAAGCGCTGCTTTATGCGAGCTTCCGCTTTCCGGTTCTGAGTTGGGCTGACTTGCAGGGGCCTTTACCTGAAGCAGGCAAATCCCACGAACAGACGGATTACATGCCCGCTGGCAATGCGTTCTGGCTGGTGGTGGAAAACGACTCGATGAATGCAGCCAGTGGCAAGAGTGTGCCTGAGGGCATGCGCGTGCTGGTGGATACTGGCCTGCCGGCAGAGCCAGGCAGGTTGGTGATTGCCCGGCAGCCGGGGCGGCCTGCGGTGTTGCGGCAGTTGGTCGAGGAGGGTGGCGACAAGATGCTCAAGCCGCTGAATACGCGTTATCCAACAATCCTGTGTGAGGAAGGCTGCGAGTTCTTGGGGGTAGTCGTGCGGGTGCACGGGACCTTCTAGAGTGCCGGGGCTGCTGCGCAGCCCATCGCGACGCAAGGCCGCTCCTACAGGGATCAGTGCAGGGTTCGATAGGGAGTATCGTGCCAACCATGGACATGGATAGATGGATTGCGCTTGTCCGCAATCGGATGGACGAGCTAGGGCTCACCCAAGAACAGCTTGCCGAGCGCGTTGGCGTGTCTCAAGGCAGTGTTGGGCACTGGGTCAACAAGCGGCGCCAGCCAAGAATTGAATCGATGAACCGCACGTTTGTCGAGCTTGGCATGCCTCATTACAACGTCAGGCTTGAGTTGCGCATTTATGGTCAGGGTGGCGAGGCTTGCCAAGTGGATGACAACCTAGACCTCATGCAATACATCGTAGGCTTCCGCTACCCGGTGTTGGGCTGGGATGAGTTAGGTGCTACCGAGAGCGCTGAAGCTGGAGTGTTCGAGCAGACGGACTACGTGGCCCAGGGCAAGGCGTTCTGGTTGACGGTTGAAAATGACGCGATGAGCGCCGTCAGTGGTCGCAGTGTGCCACAGGGCATGCGGATGCTGGTTGACCCGGGCGTGGAGGCTGAGGCTGGGCGTTTGGTTATCGCTCGTCAGCCGGGCAAACCGGCGATTTTCCGCGAGTTGGCCGAAGAAGGCGGGCAGCAGTATCTGAAGGCACTGAACAGCAATTACCCGGCGTTGTTGTGTGAGGAAGGTTGCGAGTTTCTCGGAGTGGTCGTTCGGGTGCACGGGGCTTTCTAGATTGCCGGGGCTGCTGCGCAGCCCATCGCCGGCAAGCCGGGCTCCCACAAGTACGGTGGCAACCTCGAACATTGCGCTGTCCCTGTGGGAGCGGGCAAGCCCGCGAACACCGGCGAAGCCGGTGCCAAGCACTGCGTCGTATTCTTCGCGGGCTTGCCCGCTCCCACAGGGTTAATGTCTACCTCACTCTGCCAGTTCGACCAGCACCGTCCCTTCGCTGACCATATCCCCTTCCTGGCAGAACAACGCCTTCACCGGGGTTAATGTCTACCTCACTCTGCCAGTTCGACCAGCACCGTCCCTTCGCTGACCATATCCCCTTCCTGGCAGAACAACGCCTTCACCGTCCCGCCATGCGGCGCGCGAATGCTGTGCTCCATCTTCATGGCCTCCAGCACCACCAGCGCCGTACCCGCTTCAACCACCTGCCCCGGCTCGACCAGTACCCGCACGATGCTGCCGTTCATGGGCGCACCCAGGCCACCTTGCTGGCCATGGCTGGCCTCGGCTTCGGCAATCGGGTCGAAGGCCTGAATGGCGTGCATCTCGCCATCCCAGTGCAGGTACAGCGTGCCGCCGCGGCGGATCGCCAAATGCTGGCGGCGCACACCTGCCTCATCGTGCACCAGTTGCTCACCCGCTAGCTGCCAGGTGGACGCAGCGCTGCGCTCCAGGGCAACCGCCTGGTCCTGCCCGGCGCTTACCAGATGCAGGCTGCTGCGTGCCGGCAGGCCCAAACGCAGGCCGTTGCGCTCACCCCACGGCGAACTGCGGTCGTCATCGCGCTGATGCCCGGCCTGCCCCTGCAGCCAGGCTTCGGCTGCCGCTTCCCAGAAGCCCGCTGGCAGCGCATGGGGCGCCGGCAGCAACACCTCCTGGTGACGCGGAATGAAGCCAGTGTCCAGCTCTGCCGCCGCAAACGCCGGGTGGGCGAGAATACGGCGCAGGAAAGCGATGTTGGTCTTCAGCCCGCCGATGGCGAACTCGTCGAGCATGGCCAGCAAGCGCAGGCGTGCCTGTTCGCGGTTTTCACCCCAGGCAATCAGCTTGCCCAGCATTGGGTCATAGAAGGGCGACACCACATCGCCTTCGCTGACACCGCTGTCTACCCGCCGGCCTTCGCCAGGCGCCGACTCACGGTACAGCGCCAGCTTGCCGGTGGCAGGCAAAAACTCGTTGGCCGGGTCTTCGGCATACAGCCGCACTTCGATGGCATGGCCGATCAGCGGCACCTGTTCCTGGGTGATCGGCAGGGCCTCGCCGCAGGCCACGCGAATCTGCCAGGCCACCAGGTCCAGGCCGGTGATGGCCTCGGTGACCGGGTGTTCCACCTGCAGGCGGGTGTTCATCTCCATGAAGAAGAACTCGCCACGGGCATCGAGCAGGAACTCCACGGTGCCGGCGCCCACATAGCCGATAGCCTGGGCCGCACGCACCGCCGCTTCGCCCATGGCCCGGCGCAGTTCGGGCGACAGGCCGGGGGCAGGGGCCTCTTCGACCACTTTCTGGTGGCGGCGCTGGATGGAGCAGTCGCGCTCGTTGAGGTACAGGCAGTTGCCGTGCTGGTCGGCAAACACCTGGATTTCGACGTGACGCGGCTTGAGCACGTACTTTTCCACCAGCATGCGCGCATCGCCGAACGACGACTGCGCCTCGCGCTGGGCCGAGGCCAAGGCGTCGGCCAGCTGGCTTTCTTCCTCGACCACTTTCATCCCCTTGCCGCCGCCGCCGGCGCTGGCCTTGAGCAGCACCGGGTAGCCGATGCGTTCGGCGGCGGCGCGGAAGGTGTCCAGGTCCTGGGCTTCGCCATGGTAGCCCGGCACCAGCGGCACGCCAGCGGCTTCCATCAGCGCCTTGGCCGCCGACTTGCTGCCCATGGCGTCGATGGCGCTGGCCGGTGGGCCTAGGAAGATCAGCCCGGCCTGTTCGATGGCGCGGGCGAAGCCTGCGTTTTCGGACAGAAAGCCATAGCCCGGGTGAATGGCCTGGGCACCGCTGGCCTTGGCGGCGGCCAGCAGCTTGTCCACCAGCAGGTAGCTTTCGGCGGCCTTGGTGCCGCCCAGGTCGACGCGGATATCCGCTTCGCGGCTGTGCCGGGCGTCACGGTCAGTGGCGCTGTGCACGGCAACGGTGGTCAGGCCCATGGCCTTGGCGGTGCGCATTATCCGGCAGGCGATTTCGCCACGGTTGGCGACCAGCAGGGTGGTCAAAGCGGGGCGGCTCATGGGCGCGGTTCCTTCTTGTCATCGGTTTGCCAGGCGGGGCGGCGTTTTTCGAGGAAAGCGCGCAGGCCCTCCTGGCCTTCGGCGCTGACGCGGATGCGGGCGATGGTGTTCTCGCAGTAGCGGCGCAGGGCCGGGCTGAGTTCGCCGTCGTCCACTTCGCGCAGCAAGTCCTTTGTGGCGCGCAATGCTTGCGGGCTGTTCTGCAGCAAGTTGTTCACCCACGTTTCGACCTGGGCGTCCAGCTCACTGGCAGGGTACACCTCGGCCAGCAGGCCCAGCTCGCGGGCCCGTACGCCGCTGAAACGCTCGGCAGTGAGGGCATAGCGGCGCGCGGCGCGTTCACCAATCGCCTTGACCACGAACGGGCTGATGACTGCCGGGGCCAGGCCAATGCGGACTTCCGACAGGCACAACTGGGCGTCTTCGGCGCCGATGGCCATGTCGCAGCAGCTGATCAGGCCCAGCGCGCCGCCAAAGGCTGCACCTTGCACCACGGCCAGGGTTGGCGTCTTCAGGCGGTGCAGGGCGTACATCAGCTCGCCCAGTTCGTGGGCGTCATCCAGGTTGGTGTTGAAGTCCAGCTGCGCCGACTGCTGCATCCAGGCCAGGTCGGCGCCGGCGCTGAAGTGCCGGCCACGGCCGCGCAGCAGCACAAAGCGCAGGCTGGCGTCTTCGGCCAGTCGGTCGATGGCCACGATCAGTTCGCGAATCATCTGCGCGTTGAAGGCGTTGTTCTTGTCCTCGCGGCTCAGCCACAGGGTGGCGAAGCCGCGTGGGTCACGGATCACTTCAAGGGTGCTGAAATCGCTCATGGGTTACATCCGGAAAATGCCGAAGCGGCTCTGTTCGATCGGTGCGTTCAGCGCGGCAGACAACGCCAGGCCAAGTACATCGCGGGTTTGTGCCGGGTCGATTACGCCGTCGTCCCACAGGCGGGCGCTGGAATAGTAAGGGTGGCCCTGGTGCTCGTACTGGTCGAGGATCGGTTGCTTGAGCCTGGCCTCGTCCTCGGCACTGAAGGGCTGGCCGCTGCGCTCACTTTGCTCGCGCTTGACCTGCGCCAACACGCCAGCGGCCTGTTCGGCGCCCATTACACCAATGCGCGCGTTGGGCCACATCCACAGGAAGCGTGGGTCGTAGGCGCGGCCGCACATGCCGTAGTTGCCGGCGCCAAAACTACCGCCAATGATCACCGTGAACTTCGGCACCTGGGCACAGGCCACGGCGGTAACCAGCTTGGCGCCGTGCTTGGCGATGCCGCCTTCTTCGTACTTCTTGCCCACCATGAAGCCGGTGATGTTCTGCAGGAACAGCAGCGGTATACCACGCTGGCAGGCCAGCTCGATGAAGTGCGCGCCTTTTTGCGCGGCTTCGGCGAACAGGATGCCGTTGTTGGCCAAAATCGCTACCGGGTAGCCATGCAGGTGGGCGAAGCCGCACACCAAGGTGGTGCCGAACAGGGCCTTGAACTCATCGAACACCGAGCCATCCACCAGCCGCGCGATCACTTCACGCACGTCGAACGGTTGCTTGGCGTCGGCTGGCACCACGCCATACAGCTCGTCGGCGGCATACAGTGGCGCCACCGGTGCCAGGCGCTGCAGCTTGCCCAGCTTGTGCCAGTTGAGGTTGGCCACGCTGCGCCGGGCGATGGCCAAGGCGTGCTCGTCGTTATCCGCATAGTGGTCGGCCACGCCGCTGGTGCGGCAATGCACATCGGCGCCACCCAGGTCTTCGGCGCTGACCACTTCACCTGTGGCGGCTTTTACCAGCGGCGGGCCGGCGAGGAAGATGGTCGCCTGCTGGCGCACCATGATCGCTTCGTCGGCCATGGCCGGTACGTAGGCGCCGCCAGCCGTGCACGAGCCCATCACCACGGCGATCTGCGGGATGCCTTGGGCGCTCATGTTGGCCTGGTTGAAGAAGATCCGCCCGAAATGCTCGCGGTCGGGGAATACTTCGTCCTGGCGCGGCAGGTTGGCGCCGCCCGAGTCCACCAGGTAAATGCACGGCAGGCGGTTTTGCAGGGCGATGGTCTGCGCACGCAGGTGCTTCTTCACCGTCAACGGGTAGTAAGAACCGCCTTTGACCGTGGCGTCGTTGGCCACGATCATGCATTCCACGCCTTCGACGCGGCCGATACCGGCGATCACGCCCGCGGCGGGCACGTCTTCGCCGTACACCTCATGGGCAGCCAGCTGGCCGATTTCGAGAAATGGCGAGCCCGGGTCCAACAAGCGGTCGATGCGTTCGCGGGGCAGCAGCTTGCCACGCGACGTGTGCCGCTCCTGGGCCTTGGGCCCGCCGCCCTGGGCCACCTGGGCGAGCAGGCCACGCAGGGCCTGGACCTGTTCGAGCATGGCCGCGCTGTTGCCGGCGAACTCCGCCGAACGCGGGTTGATCTGGGTGTGCAAGGTAGCCATGTGCGCCCGTCCTTTATGTTCAGCGGGTTTCGTTGAACAGTTCGCGGCCAATCAGCATCCGGCGGATTTCGCTGGTGCCGGCACCGATTTCGTACAGCTTGGCATCGCGCAGCAGGCGGCCCGCCGGGAATTCGTTGATGTAGCCGTTGCCACCGAGAATCTGGATTGCCTCCAGGGCCATTTGCGTGGCGCGTTCGGCGGTGTAAAGGATCACCCCGGCAGCATCCTTGCGGGTGGTCTCGCCACGGTCGCAAGCCTGGGCCACGGCATACAGGTAGGCGCGGCTGGCGTTGAGCTGGGTGTACATGTCGGCGATCTTGCCCTGGATCAGCTGGAATTCGCCGATGCTCTGGCCAAACTGCTTGCGGTCGTGGATGTACGGCACCACCAGGTCCATGCAGCTTTGCATGATGCCGGTCGGGCCACCGGACAGCACCACGCGCTCGTAGTCCAGGCCGCTCATCAGTACGCGCACGCCGCCGTTGAGCTGGCCGAGGATGTTTTCTGCCGGTACTTCCACGTCATCGAAGAACAGCTCGCAGGTGTTGGACCCGCGCATGCCCAGCTTGTCGAACTTGTTGCTGCGGCTGAAGCCTTTCCACTCACGCTCGACGATGAACGCGGTAATGCCGTGCGCGCCCTTGTCCAGGTCGGTCTTGGCGTAGATCACGTAGGTGTTGGCGTCGGGGCCGTTGGTGATCCAGGTCTTGCTGCCGTTGAGCACGTAGTGGTCGCCGCGCTTTTCGGCGCGCAGCTTCATCGACACCACGTCGGAGCCGGCGTTGGGCTCGCTCATGGCCAGCGCACCGATGTGTTCGCCGCTGATCAGCTTGGGCAGGTACTTGAGCTTCTGCTCATGGGTGCCGTTGCGGTTGATCTGGTTGACGCACAGGTTGGAGTGGGCGCCGTAGGACAGGGCCACCGAGGCCGAGGCACGGCTGATTTCTTCCATCGACACCACGTGGGCCAGGTAGCCCAGGCCGGCGCCGCCGTACTCTTCCGACACCGTGATGCCCAGCAGGCCCATGTCGCCGAACTTGCGCCACATGTCGGCGGGGAACAGGTTGTCGTGGTCGATCTGCGCGGCGCGCGGCGCCAGCTCGGCGGCAACGAAGGTGCGCACCTGGTCGCGGAGCATGTCGATGGTTTCGCCCAGGGCGAAGTTCAGGGAGGGGTAATGCATGCTGGGGCACCTTCTTGTTCTTGAAATTGGGTTACACCTTAGCTTGGGGATTCAACCCCGCCCCCTGTGGGAGCGGGCATGCCCGCGAATACGTCAGCAGGGTCACCGTCATTGCCTGATCGGTCGCATTCGCGGGCATGCCCGCTCCCACAGGCTTCGGCGTGGCGCTTCAAGCTAGGTGTCGTTCATCACCTTTACGTTAACGTAAACCTGCATGGCACTACTGTCAATCCACTCATCACCTTTACGTAAACGTAAATCTGCGCCAGAGTATTCCCGCTTGCTTCAGTCGTGCCCAGAACAACCACAAGAAGGGACACCCATGAGTCAACCGAGCTATACCCGCGGTCGCCAGGACCAAGCCTTGCTGACCCAGACTATCGGCCAGGCCTTCGATGCCACGGTGGCCCGCTGCGCCGACGGCGAGGCGCTGGTGTCGCGTCATCAAGGCCTGCGTTACAGCTGGCGCCAGCTGGCCGAACAGGTCGAAGTGCATGCCCGCGCGCTGATGGCCCTGGGCGTAGACACCGGCGAGCGTGTCGGCATCTGGTCACCCAACTGCGCCCAGTGGTGCATTCTGCAACTGGCCAGCGCCAAGGTCGGCGCCATTCTGGTCAACATTAACCCTGCCTATCGCGTGGGTGAGCTGGAATACGTGCTGCGTCAGTCCGGCTGCCGCTGGCTGGTGTGTGCCGACGCCTTCAAGACCTCTGACTACCACGCCATGGTGCAGGAACTGGTGCCTGAACTGGCCAGCGCCGCACCCGGTGAACTGGCCAGTGGTCGCCTGCCCGAGTTGCGCGGCGTGATCAGCCTGGCGGCCAACCCGCCTGCCGGTTTCCAGCCCTGGCACGCATTGGCCGAACGGGCAGGGCAGACGACGGCAGAGGCCTTCACCGCCCGTCAGCAAAGCCTGCAATTCGACCAGCCGGTAAACATCCAGTACACCTCCGGCACCACCGGCGCGCCCAAGGGTGCCACGCTCAGCCACTACAACATCCTCAACAACGGCTTCATGGTCGGCGAAAGCCTGGGCCTGACCGCGCACGACCGCATGGTGATCCCGGTGCCGCTGTACCACTGCTTCGGCATGGTCATGGCCAACCTCGGCTGCATCACCCACGGCAGCACCATGATCTACCCCAACGACGCTTTCGACGCCGAACTCACCCTGTGCGCCGTGGCCGAGGAGCGCGCCAGCATCCTGTACGGCGTGCCGACCATGTTCATTGCCATGCTCGACCACCCGGCCCGCCAGGGCATGGACCTGTCGACCCTGCGCAGCGGCATCATGGCCGGCGCCACCTGCCCGATCGAGGTGATGCGCCGGGTCATCGACCAGATGCACATGGCCGAAGTGCAGATCGCCTACGGCATGACCGAAACCAGCCCGGTGTCGCTGCAAACCGGCCCGGACGACGAGCTGGAATTGCGCGTGACCACCGTCGGCCGCACCCAGCCGCAGCTGGAAAACAAACTGGTGGACGCTGATGGCTGTATCGTCGCCCGCGGCGAGATCGGCGAGCTGTGCACCCGCGGCTACAGCGTGATGCTCGGTTACTGGGACAACCCCCAGGCCACGGCAGATGCCATCGACCCGGCAGGGTGGATGCACTCCGGCGACTTGGCGGTGATGGATGAACATGGCCACGTGCGCATCGTCGGGCGCAACAAGGACATGATCATTCGCGGCGGCGAGAACATTTACCCGCGTGAGCTGGAAGAGTTCTTCTACACCCACCCGGCGGTGGCCGATGCGCAGGTGATCGGCATTCCGTGCAGCCGCTACGGCGAAGAGATCGTGGCCTGGATCAAGTTGCACCCCGGGCACAGCGCCACGGTCGAGGAACTGCAAGGTTGGTGCAAGGCGCGCATCGCACACTTCAAGGTGCCGCGGCATATTCGCTTTGTCGATGAGTACCCGATGACGGTGACGGGCAAGGTGCAGAAGTTCCGTATGCGGGAGATCAGTGTGGCGGAAATCTCGGCGGTATCTGCGGGTTGATGCGTTGGGTCAACCGGCCCTTTCGCGGGCTTGCCCGCTCCCACAGGGACCGCGCCGACGCTGTATCTGTGGGAGCGGGCAAGCCCGCGAAAGGGCCGGAACGGTCAACGTGTATCCAGCGCCTTGCACAGCTCGCCGGCAACTTCGGCGACGCTCAGGTAATCACGCCGCAAACGAACGTTGTAACGCGCTTCCAGCTGCATTAACGCAAATTCGCATTTGTCCCTGTCCAGATGTGCCAGCAAGGTCCCTGATCCCGGGTCGACCACGCCTGCATCCTGAAGCATATCGACCACTTGTCGCTCGTATTCCTCACGCTGCCGGCGGGTTGCGGTATCCACGATGAAGGAGGCTCCTGGCTTGATATCGAGAGCCTCAATCTTCAGCACAACCCATCGGCACCGCTACTGGCAAAAATATCAGGTGGCGTGGTCTACCCTTAAGCCTTCACCGGTGGCTCCTGGCTCGGCGGGTCGCCCACCGTCGGTGGCATGGTCGGCTTGATCGGCAGTTCGTCCGGTTCTTCTTCCGGCACGGGTGGCGGCAAGCTGGGGTCGTCGATGTTCGGATCGGGGGTTTCCGGTGGAATGGGAATGTTCATGGCCTGACCTCGCGTGGGTGAATGAAGAGGTGCTGCAGGCTCTGACCGCTGGCAGTTGCCGTTCGCTCAATTTTTTTGAACCCCACGCCTGTGCCCGGCTCTGAACCCTTACCGCCACCAGCCTGAGGGAGCAAGGTCGATGTCACGTAACGAGCCCTTTGAAAGCGTGCCCGCGGCGAGTGATCACCCGGACCAGGCCATCAGCCTGTCCCAGGCGCTGCTGGCGCCGCGCATCGTGATCGAAAGCACCCAACCCGTGCTCGAAGCCGGCACCTTCGCGGCCAAGGCCATCAGTGGCCAGCCGGTGGCCGTCAGCAGCAAGGTCTATTGCGATGGGCACGACCGCCTGGCGGTGATGCTCAACTGGCGTCAGGCCAACAGCCGCCGCTGGCATTGTGTGCCCATGCACTCGCCGGGCAACGACCTGTGGCTGGCCGAGTTCACCCCCACCGAGCTGGGCCCGCACCTGTTCAGTATCGAGGCCTGGATCGACCCGTTCGCCACCTACTGCCACGACCTGGAGAAAAAGTACCACGCCGGTGTCGAGGTAAAACTTGAGCTGGAAGAAGGCCGGCTGATGCTGGGCAAGGGCATCGATCTGTGCAGCGGCGCCCTGCGCGAGGAGCTTGAGGCCACGCAGCAACGCCTGGCCACCCTGAACACCGATGACCAGGTGGCGCTGTTCCTCGACCCTGCTACTGCACGCCTGATGGGCGAAGCGGGGCACCGCAGCTACCTGGCCCGCAGTGGCGAGTTCCCCGTCGATGTCGACCGCCCGGCCGCACAGTTCGCCAGTTGGTACGAGTTGTTCCCGCGCTCGATCACCGACAGCCCCGAGCGCCACGGCACCTTCAACGATGTGCAAGAACGGCTGCCGATGATCCGTGACATGGGCTTCGACGTGCTGTACTTCCCGCCCATCCACCCCATTGGCATGCAGCACCGCAAGGGCCGCAACAATGCCCTGCATGCCGAACCTGGCGACCCCGGCAGCCCTTACGCCATCGGCAGCGCCGAAGGCGGCCACGAGGCGATTCACCCGCAACTGGGCAGCCGCGAGGATTTCCGCCGGCTGGTCGCCGCCGCTGCCGAGCACGGGCTGGAAATCGCCCTCGATTTCGCCATTCAATGTTCGCAGGATCACCCCTGGCTCAAGGAGCATCCGGGCTGGTTCAGCTGGCGCCCGGACGGCACCATCCGCTATGCCGAGAACCCGCCGAAGAAGTACCAGGACATCGTCAACGTCGACTTCTATGCCCCCGACGCGGTGCCGAGCCTGTGGCTGGCGCTGCGTGATGTGATCATTGGCTGGGTGGAGGAGGGGGTGAAAACCTTTCGCGTCGACAACCCGCACACCAAGCCACTGCCGTTCTGGCAATGGATGATCGCCGATGTGCGCGCCCGCTACCCGGATGTGATCTTCCTCGCCGAGGCATTCACCAAGCCCGCGATGATGGCGCGCCTGGGCAAGGTCGGCTACGCGCAAAGCTATACCTACTTCACCTGGCGCAACACCAAGCAGGAGCTGCGCGAATTCTACGAGGAGCTCAACCAGCCGCCGTGGAGCCAGTGCTACCGGCCCAACTTCTTCGTCAACACGCCGGATATCAACCCGTTTTTCCTGCACACCTCTGGCCGCGCGGGCTTTCTCATTCGCGCCGCGCTGGCGACCATGGGCTCGGGCCTGTGGGGCATGTATTCGGGCTTCGAGCTGTGCGAAGGCACGCCGCTGCCGGGCAAGGAGGAGTACATGGATTCGGAGAAGTACGAAATCCGCCCGCGCGATTTCACCCAGCCCGGCAACATCATCGCCGAGATCGCCCAGCTCAACCGCATCCGCCGGCAGAACCGCGCCTTGCAAACCCACCTGGGCGTGGCGTTTTTCAACTGCTGGAACGACAACATCCTGTATTTCGCCAAGCGCACGCCCGAGCGCGACAACTACATCCTGGTGGCGATCAGCCTCGACCCGCACAACGCCCAGGAGGCGCACTTCGAGCTGCCGCTGTGGGAGCTGGGGCTGGATGACGATGCCGAAACCTACGGCGAAGACCTGATGAACGGCCATCGTTGGTCCTGGTACGGCAAGACCCAGTTCATGCGCATCGAACCCTGGCACCAGCCATTCGGTATCTGGCGTATCGAAAAGGCTAAGTGAAACCTGTGGGAGCGGGCGCGCCCGCGAACACCGGCGGCGCCGGTGCCAAACACCGCGGTGCCTGATTCGCGGGCATGCCCGCTCCCACAGGGATGGGTCAAGTCAGTTGCTTGCAGAGCAACCTGGAAAATGAAAGGAGTCACCCATGGCCAAGCGTTCCCGCCCGGCAGCCTTCATAGACGACCCGCTATGGTACAAGGACGCTGTCATCTACCAGCTGCACATCAAGTCGTTCTTCGATGCGAACAACGACGGCATCGGTGATTTCGCCGGCCTGATCAGCAAGCTGGACTACATCGCCGAGCTGGGCGTCAACACCCTGTGGCTGCTGCCGTTCTACCCCTCGCCGCGGCGCGACGACGGCTATGACATTGCCGAGTACAAGGCCGTGCACCCCGACTACGGCAGCCTGGCCGACGCCCGCCGCTTCATCGCCGAGGCACACAAGCGCGGCTTGAGGGTGATCACCGAGCTGGTCATCAACCACACCAGCGACCAGCACCCGTGGTTCCAGCGCGCCCGCCATGCCAAGCGCGGCAGCAAGGCGCGGGATTTTTACGTGTGGTCGGATGACGAACAGAAGTACGACGGCACGCGCATCATCTTTCTCGACACCGAAAAGTCCAACTGGACCTGGGACCCGGTCGCCGGCCAGTACTTCTGGCACCGCTTCTACTCGCACCAGCCAGACCTGAACTTCGACAACCCGCAGGTGCTCGCTGCGGTGATCAAGGTGATGCGCTTCTGGCTTGACTTGGGCGTCGACGGCCTGCGCCTGGACGCCATTCCTTACCTGATCGAGCGCGACGGCACCAACAACGAAAACCTGCCCGAGACCCACACGGTGCTCAAGGCCATTCGCGCCGAAATCGACGCCAACTACCCCGACCGCATGCTGCTGGCCGAGGCCAACCAGTGGCCCGAAGACACCCGCCCGTATTTCGGCGAAGGCGAGGGCGACGAATGCCACATGGCCTTCCACTTCCCGCTGATGCCGCGCATGTACATGGCCCTGGCCATGGAGGACCGCTTCCCGATCACCGACATCCTGCGCCAGACGCCGGAAATTCCGGCCAACTGCCAATGGGCGATCTTTTTGCGCAACCACGATGAGCTGACCCTGGAAATGGTCACCGACCGCGAGCGCGATTACCTGTGGAACTACTACGCCGAAGACCGCCGCGCTCGCATCAACCTGGGTATCCGCCGGCGCCTGGCGCCGCTGTTGCAGCGTGACCGGCGCCGCATCGAGCTGCTCACCAGCCTGCTGCTGTCGATGCCCGGCACGCCCACCCTGTACTACGGTGACGAGCTGGGCATGGGCGACAACATCTACCTGGGCGACCGAGACGGCGTACGTACCCCCATGCAGTGGTCGCCCGACCGCAACGGCGGCTTTTCTCGCGCCGACCCGCAGCGCCTGGTGCTGCCGCCGATCATGGACCCGCTGTACGGCTACCAGACAGTCAACGTCGAGGCCCAGAGCCACGACCCGCACTCGCTGTTGAACTGGACCCGGCGCATGCTGGCCGTGCGCAAGCAGCAGAAGGCGTTTGGCCGCGGCAGCCTGCGCACCCTCACGCCCAGCAACCGGCGCATCCTTGCGTATATCCGCGAGTACACCGATGCCGATGGCCACACCGAGGTCATCCTGTGCGTGGCCAACGTTTCCCGCGCGGCCCAGGCGGCGGAACTCGAACTGTCACAATACGCCGACAAAGTACCGGTGGAGATGCTCGGCGGCAGCGCCTTCCCGCCCATCGGGCAACTGCCGTTCCTGTTGACCCTGCCACCCTATGCCTTCTACTGGTTCCTGCTGGCCTCCCACGACCGCATGCCCAGCTGGCACATCCAGGCCACCGAGGGGTTACCCGAATTGACCACGCTCGTTTTGCGCAAGCGCATGGAAGAACTGCTGGAAGCACCCGCCCGCGACACGCTGCAAACCACCATCCTGCCGCAATACCTGCCCAAGCGGCGCTGGTTCGCCGGCAAGGAAGGGCCTATCGACCAGGTGCGCCTGTGCTACGGGGTGCGTTTCGCTACTGCCACCACGCCAGTACTGCTCGGCGAAATCGAAGTGCTCAGCGGGGGCGTGGCCAACCACTATCAGCTGCCGTTCGGCCTGCTGCCCGAAGACCAGATCAACACCGCACTGCCGCAGCAGCTGGCCTTGTCGCGGGTGCGGCGTGCCCATCAGGTCGGCCTGATCACAGATGCCTTCGTGCTCGAACCGTTCATCCGTGCGGTGCTGCGCGCCTGCCAGGATGGCCTGCGCCTGCCGTGTGGCAGCGGCGCGGGCGAGCTGCGTTTCGAATGCACCGACCTGCTCCCAGGCCTGGCGTTGAACGATGAAAGCGAAGTGCGCTACCTCAGTGCCGAGCAGTCCAACAGCTCGGTGGTGATCGGCGACCGCGTGGTGCTCAAGCTGATCCGCCGGGTCAACCCGGGCATTCACCCGGAACTGGAAATGAGCGCCTACCTGACTGCTGCCGGCTTTGCCAATATCTCGCCATTGCTGGCCTGGGTCAGCCGGGTGGATGAGCAGAACGCCCCGCACCTGCTAATGATCGCCCAGGGCTACCTGAGCAATCAGGGCGATGCCTGGGCCTGGACCCAGAACACCCTGGAGCGGGCCATCCGCGACCAGATGGCCCCTCCCACCCGCGATGCCGAGGCGTACACCGATGCCTTGGTGGAACTCACCGGCTTTGCCGCCTTGCTCGGCCAACGCCTGGGCGAGATGCACCTGCTGCTGGCCGCGCCCACAGACGATGAGGCTTTCCGCCCACGCCCCAGCGATGCTGATGACAGCCAGCGTTGGGGGGCACAGATCAGCGCCGAACTGGCCCACGCCCTCGACCTGCTGGCCCAGCACCGTGACAGCCTCGACCGCGACAGCCAGGCGCTGATCGACGACCTGCAGCAACAGCGCGATGGCTTGGCCCAGCACGTCGCCAACCTGGCGGAACAGGCCGAGGGTGGCCTGCTGATGCGGGTGCACGGCGACCTGCATCTGGGCCAGGTGCTGGTGGTGCAGGGCGATGCCTACCTGATCGATTTCGAGGGCGAACCGTCGCGCCCACTGCAAGAGCGCCGGGCAAAACACAGCCCGTACAAGGATGTCAGCGGCGTGTTGCGATCCTTCGACTATGCTGCTGCGATGATCCTGCGCAGCGCCTCTGCGGTCGACCTTTCCGGCCCGGCGCAGCAGGCTCGTCAGCGGGTTGCCCGGCAGTACCTGCATCAGTCGCGCCACGCCTTTGTCGAAGCCTATGGCCTGGCCACCGCCGCCATGCCCCATGCCTGGCAACAGGCCGAGGGCGAGCGCGCCGCACTGGAATTGTTCTGCCTGGAAAAAGCCGCCTACGAGATCACTTATGAAGCCGAAAACCGTCCGAGCTGGCTGGCCGTGCCTTTGCATGGCCTACATGGACTGATCAGTACCTGGGGAGAGTCATAGATGAATGCAACCACGCGTGAAAACGGCGGCCTTCGGCAACGGGACCTGGATGCCCTGGCCCGCGCCGAGCACGCCGATCCCTTTGCAGTGCTAGGCCCCCACGACGATGGCAAGGGCGGGGTGTTCATCCGCGCCTTCCTGCCCAATGCCCTGAGTGCACGGGTGCTGGCGCGCCATGATGGGCGCGTCCTGGCCGAAATGGTGCAAAGCGCAGTGCCGGGTTTGTTCACCGCGCACCTCGATGATGCACAAGGTTATCTGCTGCAAATCGGCTGGGCCGGTGGCGAGCAAGTCACCGAAGACCCTTACAGCTTTGGCCCGCAACTGGGCGACATGGACCTGCACCTGTTCGCCGAAGGCAACCACCGCGACTTGTCCGGGCGCTTCGGCGCCCAACCGATCCAGGTCGAGGGCGTCGACGGTGTGTGTTTCTCGGTGTGGGCGCCGAATGCCCGGCGGGTGTCGGTGGTAGGGGATTTCAACAACTGGGACGGCCGCCGCCACCCCATGCGCCTGCGCCACAGCGCCGGGGTGTGGGAGCTGTTCGTGCCGCGCCTGGGCGTGGGCGAAACCTACAAGTTCGAGGTGCTGGGCAAAGACGGGATACTGCCACTGAAAGCAGACCCGCTGGCCCGCGCGACTGAATTGCCGCCGAGCACCGCGTCCAAGGTGGCCGGTGAACTCAGCCACGCGTGGCAAGACCACGACTGGATGGCACAACGCGCCCAGCGCCATGCCTACAGCGCGCCCCTGTCGATCTACGAGCTGCACCCAGGGTCCTGGCGCTGCGAGCTGGACGAGGCGGGCGAAGTCGGGCGCTACTACAACTGGCGCGAACTGGCCGAGCGGCTGGTGCCGTATGTGCAGGAACTGGGCTTTACCCATATCGAATTGCTGCCGATCATGGAGCACCCGTTCGGCGGCTCCTGGGGCTATCAGCCACTGTCGATGTTCGCGCCCACCTCGCGCTACGGCAGTGCCGAGGACTTTGCCGCGTTCATCGATGCCTGCCACCAAGGCGGCATTGGCGTGCTGCTGGACTGGGTACCGGCGCATTTCCCCACCGACGAGCACGGCCTGGCGCGTTTCGATGGCACCGCCCTGTACGAATACGACAACCCCCTGGAGGGCTACCACCAGGACTGGAACACGCTGATCTACAACCTCGGGCGCAACGAAGTGCGCGGCTTCATGATGGCCTCGGCGCTGCACTGGCTGAAGCACTTCCACATCGACGGCCTGCGGGTCGATGCGGTGGCCTCGATGCTGTACCGCGACTATTCGCGCAAGGCCGGTGAATGGGTGCCCAACCGCCACGGCGGGCGCGAGAACCTGGAGGCCATCGACTTCATCCGCCACCTCAACGGCGTGGCTGCCCACGAGGCCCCCGGTGCATTGATCATCGCCGAGGAGTCCACCGCCTGGCCCGGCGTCAGCCAGCCGACCCAGCAGGGCGGCCTGGGCTTTGCCTACAAGTGGAACATGGGCTGGATGCACGACACCCTGCATTACATCCAGAACGACCCGGTGCACCGCAACCACCACCACAACGAGATGAGCTTCGGGCTGATCTACGCCTACTCCGAGCACTTCATCCTGCCCATCTCCCACGACGAAGTGGTGCACGGCAAGCACTCGCTGATCGACAAGATGCCCGGCGACCGCTGGCAGAAGTTCGCCAACCTGCGCGCCTACCTCACTTTCATGTGGGCGCATCCGGGCAAGAAGTTGCTGTTCATGGGCTGCGAGTTTGGCCAGTGGCGTGAGTGGAACCACGACAGCGAGCTGGACTGGTACCTGTTGCAGTACCCCGAGCACCAAGGCGTGCAGCGCCTGGTGGGCGACCTCAACCGCCTGTACCGCGAAGTGCCGGCGCTGCACGAGCAGGACTGCCAGCCGCAGGGCTTCCAGTGGCTGATCGGTGACGACGCGCAAAACAGCGTGTACGCCTGGCTGCGCTGGAGCAGCAGCGGTGAACCGGTGCTGGTGGTGGCCAACTTTACCCCGGTGCCGCGCGAGGGCTACCGCATAGGCGTGCCGTTTGGCGAGCGTTGGCAGGAGCTGCTGAACAGCGATGCGGGGCTGTATGCAGGGTCTAACGTGGGCAACCTGGGGGCAGTGGAAAGTGAGGCAGTGGCCAGCCATGGGCAGCCATTGTCGCTGGCCCTGAACCTGCCGCCGCTTGGGGTTCTGATACTGAAACCGGCCTGATGTGCTGCCGGTACCGGCCCTTTCGCGGGTAAACCCGCTCCCACAGGTGTTGCACAAGTTTCAGACTCTGTGCGGTCCCTGTGGGAGCGGGCGTGCCCGCGAAAGGGCCGGGCCTGCCTACCACCGCATCCGCACCCCAAGGCTGCCAATCAGCCCATTGAGGTCATTGTCATCCACATCACTGCTGTAATCGGCACTCACAAACAGCGCCACCGAAGGCGTCACCCGTGCCACCAGCCCCAGGCCCAGTTCCACCGTGGTCGAGTAGCGCGAGCTGGAAATCTTGTCGACCTGGTCCAGCTTCACCTCGTCGGGATTGCTGAAGTCGTACCACACGTTGGTCCGCACATAGGGTTCGATGGGCATGCCGCGCACTTCGTAGCGCCCGGACAATTTCGCACCGACCCGGCCGCTCCAGCTCGGCTGGCTGTCGAAGGCCTGCAAGGTTTCTTCCTGCACCTGGTTGCCGGGGAAGAACTGCTGGTTGATCAACTGTGCCTGGGGTTCGATCACCCAGTTGCCACCCAGGCGGATCGGGTAGCCGCCTTCCACCGAGAAGGTCATTGCATGGCCGCTTTCGTCAAGGCGCTGGCCGTTTTCACCCCGACCCATCACATCGATGCGTGAGCCCATGGCCACGGCATCCAGGTGCCAGCCCTGTTCATGGGTCATGCTCCAGTACACGCCCAGGCTTTCCCCGCTCAGGTTCACCGCGTTGCGCTGCTTGTCGCCCAGCAGCGGGCGCATGCCGTTGAAGCTGCTCTGCAGGTTGTTATGCCCCACGAAAATCCCTGCGCGGTGCACATTGCCCGCTGCAGTTTCACGCACGAACAGGTCCGGGCCGATGGTCAGTTGCTGGCTGGGGGCCTCCAGCTGGTCTGGGGGTTGCGTGCCACTGCGCGAGGTGGTCGGGAAAAACTGTGCCCACTGGCTGGCGATCAGGTCCGGTGCCGCCTGCCCGTGGCGGGTGCTCATGGTTTGCGAAAACGCATTCAGGGTGCCGATGCTCAAGCCACTGGCGCTGACCGGGTCCAGCGACATCTGCGGCATTGCAGGCTGTTGCAAAAAACCGGGCGAGGTGGGGTCACCCTGCAGTTCGTACGCGAAAGTTTCCACCGGGGTTGCCAGAAGCAGCGACGTGGAAACCGCGTAGAAAATGCTGTCGAAGCGCAAGGGGTTCGAGGTGCTTTTCATGGCGGATCTCCTATTGTTTTTGTGAGGTACAGCCCGAGGACCTGGCCTGTTGTCACGAGCTGTACGGCAAAAACAGTGGGCGACCCAAACCAGCACGCCAGGTTTCGCCAGCGCGCACAAAAGTGCGAGCTAGACGCCCGGCGCGAGATCTTTACTGCTTGATAATGTTCAGCTAAGGAGAGGACGCCGCTTGCGTCAAGAAAGCGTGAAAGAACTGTTCAGGTTGTGTAGTTTCCCTCAAGGGCTTGATTTCTCGAGAGAATCAGTCGGGTATAGCGGGGTTCGCTATTTCCCGCTTCGTGGCTATGAAGAATGATTGCTAGAGCCTGACCTCCACTGCCAACGGCAAGTGATCTGAAAGGTGCGACCAAGGTTTGTGCCCCAGAATCCGCGGCCCATGGCTTTCGGCGTTACGCAGGTAGATGCGGTCCAGGGGCAACAGCGGCAGGCGGGCAGGGTAGGTGCGGGCCAAGTGGCCGTGGTGGCGCTCGAACGCTTCGTGCAAGTCCGGCTGCAGGCCGAGGGTGCGGTTGCCGCGGGTTTTCCAGTCGTTGAAATCGCCGGCAATGATCACCGGGGCGTCAGCGGGCAACGATTCAAGCAGTTTGCTTAGCAATTGCAGTTGCTTCTGCCGGTGGCTTTCCAGCAATGACAGGTGCACACAAATGGCATGCACCTGGTGCTGGCCGGGTACGTCGAGGATGCAGTGCAACAGGCCGCGGCGTTCGGGGCCGGTGATCGACACGTCGAGGTTGCGGTGTTCGATGATCGGGTACTTGGACAGCAGGGCATTGCCGTGGTGGCCATCGGGGTACACCGCGTTGCGGCCGTAGGCAAAGTCGCTCCACATACTGTCGGCGAGGAATTCGTACTGCGAGGTCTGCGGCCAGCCGGGGTAGCGCGCGGCGTGGCGGTCGTGGCTGCCGAGCACTTCCTGGAGGAAGACGATGTCGGCCTGGGTGCTGCGCACCGCCTCGCGCAGTTCCGGCAGGATGAAGCGCCGGTTGAAGGCGGTGAAGCCCTTGTGGGTGTTCACCGTCAGTACCCGCAGCCGCTTCACGGCCTGGGCCTGGTTGACGCTGGCGAAACCTTTACTGCCGGCTTCGGGGTTCACAATTCCTCCTCAAGTTAACTCTGTCTCATTCTCGCCGCCAAACCTTGTGGGAGCGGGCTTGCCCGCGAAGCAGGCAACTCGGTGGATGGCACCGGCTTTGCCGGTGTTCGCGGGCACGCCCGCTCCCACAGGTATGGCGTGGCGATTAAAATGTAGGACCTGCCTGGGCTATCACGGTTCACTCATCGTCGCGCTGCAGCACCATCAGCAGCATCGACCGCCCCTTGACCTCGAACGTGCTGTCGAACTGCAGATGCTGCCCCTTGCGCAACTCCGGCCGGTCGGTATCGACCAGGCAGCTCCAGTAATCGCCGTCGGGCACCGTCGGCAACTTGAAGGGCACCACGTCATGGTGAGCATTGACGATCAGCAGCACCGTGGCCTCGGACCCAGGCCGGGCGATGCCGCTGACCTGCGCACGGCCATCGATCAGCATGCCCAGGCAGCGCCCGTGCGGGTCTTCCCACTGTTCCACGCTCATCTCGTTGCCATCCGGCGCCAGCCAGGTCACGTCCTTGACCCCGATTGCCTCATTGTAGTCACCCACCAAAAAGCGCGAGCGGCGCAGCACCGGGTAGGCCAGGCGCAGGCGGGTCAGGCGTTTGACGAAGGCCAGCAGCTCTTTGCCGTCCTGGTCCAGGTCCCAGTTCACCCAGCCGATTTCGCTGTCCTGGCAGTAGGCGTTGTTGTTGCCATGCTGGGTGCGGCTGAACTCGTCGCCGGCGACGATCATCGGCGTGCCTTGGGCCAGCAGCAGGGTGGCGAAGTAGTTGCGCATCTGGCGCATGCGCAGCGCATTGATGTCCGGGTCGTCGGTCGGTCCCTCGGCCCCGCAGTTCCACGACAGGTTGTTGTCGGTACCGTCCTGGTTGTTCTCGTCGTTGTCTTCGTTGTGCTTGTGGTTGTACGACACCAGGTCGCGCAGGGTGAAACCATCGTGGGCGGTGATGAAGTTGACCGAGGAGTACGGCCGGCGCCCGCGGTTGTTGAACATGTCGCCCGATGCGGTCAGGCGTGCGGCAAAGTCGGCCAGCTGGCCTTCGTCGCCTTTCCAGAAGGCGCGTGCGGTGTCGCGGAAGCGGTCGTTCCATTCAGCCCAGCCCGGGGCGAAGTTGCCCACCTGATAGCCACCGGGGCCGCAGTCCCACGGCTCGGCAATCAGCTTCACCTGGCTCAGCATCGGGTCCTGGCGGCAGGCGACGAGGAAGCCGTGGCGCTCGCTGTAGCCGTCGTGGTAACGGCCGAGGATGGTCGCCAGGTCGAAGCGAAAGCCATCCACGTGCATTTCACCGGCCCAGTAGCGCAGCGAGTCGGTGACCAGCTGCAACACGCAGGGGTGGCTCAGGTCCAGGGTGTTGCCGGTGCCGGAATCGTTGATGTAGTAGCGTTTGTCGTCCGGCATCAGCCGGTAGTACGAGGCGTTGTCGATGCCGCGCATCGACAGGGTCGGGCCACGTTCGTTGCCTTCGGCGGTGTGGTTGTAGACCACGTCGAGGATCACCTCCAGCCCGGCGTCGTGCAGGTGCGCGACCATCTCCTTGAACTCGGCGATTTTACCGCTGGCCAGGTAGCGCGGGTGGGGCGCGAAGAAGGCGATGCTGTTGTAGCCCCAGTAGTTGTTCAGGCCCTTGTCCAACAGGTGCTGGTCGTTGACGAAGGCGTGGATGGGCAGCAGTTCGATGCTGGAAACACCCAGGTCCTTGATGTGCTTGAGCAGCTCGTCATTGGCAAGGCCGGCAAAGGTGCCGCGCAGCTCTTCCGGTACTGCAGGGTGGCGCATGCTGATGCCGCGGGTGTGCGCCTCATAGATGATCGTGCGCTCCCAGGGGATCAGCACGCGCTGGTCGCGGCCCCAGGTGAAGGCTGGGTCGATCACCTTGCATTTGGGCACGAAAGGCGCGCTGTCGCGTTCGTCGAACGACAAGTCGCCGTCGGGGTGGCCGATGGTGTAGCCGAACAGGGCCTCGGACCATTTCAGGCTGCCGACCAATTGCTTGGCGTAAGGGTCGATCAGCAGCTTGTTGGGGTTGAAGCGGTGGCCGTTTTCCGGCTCGTAGGGGCCGTACACGCGGTAGCCGTAGACCAGCCCGGGGTGCGCGTCGGGCAGGTAGCCGTGGTAGATCTCGTCGGTGTATTCGGGCAGCTCGATGCGCTCGATTTCCTGCTCGCCGGTGGAGTCGAACAGGCACAGCTCGACCTTGGTGGCATTGGCCGAGAACAGGGCGAAGTTGACCCCAAGGCCATCCCAGGTGGCGCCGAGGGGGAAGGGCATGCCTTCACGGATGCGCGATGGTGCGACTGAGCGGGTTTTCTTAGGGGTGCGGGGGCTCATGGCGATCCTCGTAGGGCCTTGGTGGAAAGGGAATTGTGATGTCCTGCACCGGCCTCTTCGCGGGCTTGCCCGCTCCCACAGAGTCCCCGCTGGGCTGGAGGGAGGTGTTGTACCTGTGGGAGCGGGCAAACCCGCGAAGAGGCCGGGACAGGCTTAACCGGCAGAGGGCTTTTTCACCGCCCGGGGCTTTTTCGCTGCGGCGGGTTTAACCCCGGGCAGGGCAGCTACTTTGGGCTCGGCAGGTGCCTTGGATTCAGCGGCGGCCTTGGGCTTGGCTGCGGCTTTCTTGCGCGGCGCCGCCTTAGGTGCCAGGGCCTCAGCCTCGGCCAGCTTGCGGGCCATGTCCCAGTGGCGCTCTTCCTCGCCAGCGGGTTTACCTTCGGACTCCCAGATCTGATAGGCAAATTCGCGAATACGCTTTTCATCGACACTCATCATGACGCTCCTGATGCTCAAGATTGTTGTATCAACACGTTGACCGGAAACTCCGCCAGCACAGCACTCAACATCAACTCCTTGGAAGAGCTGACCGCCGCGCAGGGGAAAAGTCCCGTCGAGTTGGCAGGTGACAAGGCAAACGGCAATACCAGCCGGGTGTCGTCCCAGTTCTGTGCCGGGATCAACGGTGTAGTGCTGCCACCGAGCAGGGTACTGGCCAGGCGTGGCGCGACGATGACGGCCCGCTCGCCGTCGCCCAACCGGGCAAAGGCGATCACCTTGTCAGCGTGCCGGCCCTGCACGGTCAGTGGCAGGTAGGCGCCACGGCGGAACAGCTCGGCGTGGGCCTGGCGGCAGTCCAGCACCCGGGCGATCAAGGCCTGCTTGATGCGGCCGTCGCGCCAGTGCGCCAGCAGCTCGGCTACCGGCGTGGCGTCGTCCAGGGTGCGACGCCTCAAAGCGTAGTCCACGGCGCGGCGGTTGTCCGGGTCGACCAGGCTGAAGTCCCAGTACTCGTTGCCCTGGTACAGGTCGGGCACGCCGGGGGTGGTCATGCGCAGCAGGGCCTGCACCAGGCCATTGAGGGCGCCGGGGCAGGCGAGCAGTTGCGCGGCGTCTGCCACGGATTTGCGCAGTTGCTGGTTCTCGCCGTCCAGCAGCAGGCCATCGATGTAGCGGGCACAGGCGCCTTCGTAGGCCTCGTGCGGCGCGTTCCAGCTGCTGCGCAACTTGGCCTCGCGCAGGGCCTTCTGCTGCCACTGGCGGATACGCTCGGCGTACTGGCGCAGGGCGTTGTCGTCGTGCAGGTCGAGGCCCAGCGGCCAACTGCCAAGCAGGGTTTGCAGCAGCATCAACTCGTCGCCGGGGCTGGGTGCCAGGCCATCGTCCAGCTGTGCGCGTAGAGGCGCTGCCAGTTCACGCCAATGTTCCACCCGGCTGGCCAGCCACGGGCCGCGTTCGCTAAGCACGGCCAGGCGTGCGCGGGTATCTTCGCCGCGTTTGTGATCATGGGTTGCAGTGGCCAGCAGGTTGTCGGGGAAGTCGCGCAGGCGCCGCTGGGCTTCGTTATGGAAGTGCATGGGTGGGGCGCTGAAACGCTCGGCCTCGAAGCCCACGTCGTTGCGCGACAGCAGCCGGGCACTGCGGTAGAAGGCGGTGTCTTCCACGGCTTTGGCGGCGCTTGGGGCGGTCAGTTGCTGGAAGCGCACGCAGGCGTGGCGCAGTTGCTTGCGCGCGCGGCCCGGGGGCATCTGCCGCCAGGCTTGCCCGCCCAGCCATTGCTCAAGGTGGTCCAGCAGCGGCCAGTCGGCTTCACCGAGGTCGTGCCGGGCGTTGGCCAGCGCCTGCTGGAAAAAACCTTCGTCTTCAGCCGGGCGCCCGCAGGCGTTGAAGTAGGTGCGGTATACCGGGTAATGCGCCACCAGTGCCTGCAAGGCCCGGCGAATCGCGCCCAGGGTCAGGTCGCGGGTCATCAGGTCGTTGCGGGCGACTTGCAACAGGGCCTGAGCCACCGATTCGCAGTCACCGGCCAGGCTGGCATTGAGCACAAGATGACGCGCCTGACGCACTTCTTCGGGGAAGTCCGGCCGTTCGGTGACATTAGCCCACAGCTCGGTCAGTGGTGCCTCGCCGGCGGGGTCATGCTGCAGCAGCGAGACCTGGTTCATGAATTCGTAGCCGGTGGTGCCGTCGGTGAGCCAGTCGCGGTGCAGGTGTTCGTCAGCGCCAAGAATTTTTTCCACGTAGATCGGGAAGTGTTCCAGTGCCGCATCCAGCGGCCGCTGTGCCAGCAAGCTATCGACCCGCCGGCGCAGTTTGCGGCAATAGCCACGCGGGTCGGCAAGGCCGTCGATGTGGTCGATGCGCAGGCCGTCCACCAGGCCGCGTTCGATCAACTCGAACAGTTTGGCGTGGGTGGCCTCGTACACCACGGCGCGCTCCACCCTCAGGCCGCCCAGCTCGTTGATGTCGAAGAAGCGCCGCCAGTTGATGTCGTCGGCCGCAGTGCGCCAGCTGGCCAGGCGGTAGGTCTGGCGCTCCAGCAGCAGGTGCAGGCGTTTGAGGCCATTTTCGGCGCGGCTGTCGAATGCCACCAGCGCCGATTGCAGGTCGGCCCCTTCGCGCACCAGGCGTGCCAGTTCGGTGTGCAGGGGCAGGGCATCGACCAGCGGGGTGGTCGATTCGGCCAATGCCGTGAAGTGCTCGGCCAGGGCCTTGAGTGCCGGCGCCGGGCTGAGGGCGAGAATCCAGCCATAGTCGACCGGGCAAACCGGGAAGCGGTGATCGTAATGGGCGATTTGCAGCGTGCCGTGCTGCTTGTCGAATTCAAGCGGTATCTCGCCATTCTTCAGGGCCACGCCATAGTCGCTGCCAAGGAACGGCAGCAGCAGTTGCCCGGCCAGCAGCGGGTCGCTGGAGTGCCACTGGATGTCGAAGAACTCCGCATACGGGCTGCGCCGGCCCCAGGCCAGCAGGCTCTGCCACCAGGGGTTGTCGGCACCGCCCACGGCCATGTGGTTGGACACGGTGTCGAGGATCAGCCCCATGCCATGCTGGCGCAGCGCGGCGACCAGCCGCTCCAGTGCTGCCTCGCCGCCAAGCTCGGGGTTGACGCAGGTCGGGTCGACCACGTCGTAGCCATGGCGCGAGCCTGCCCGGGCCTTGAGGATGGGCGAGGCATACAGGTGGCTGATGCCCAGTTGGGCAAAGTACGGCACCAGCGGCACGGCGTGATCAAGGGTGAAGTCGCTGTGAAACTGCAGGCGCAGGGTGGCGGTCAGTGGCTTCATCGGTCACGCTCCCAGGCCTGTTCGCGGGCCCGGGCCAGCAGCTCCAGGCGCCGTGCGGCGTCCTCGTCATCGAGCAGTTCTGCCACCGGCCGGGCGAAGCGCCGCCGCCAGTTGGGATGGCCGCTGGTGGTGCCCGGCAGGTTGGGCTGCTCGTCGCTGCCCAGCAGGTCTTCCAGCGGCACCAGTACCAGGGGCGCGCGGGTATGGCCAACGAAGCGGATGGCGGCGTCGATCACTGCGTCGTTGTCCTTCAGCTCGCCGTAGTTGGCCTCCAAGGTACGGCGCAGGCCGTCGTGTTCTTTCTGGCGATCTTGGCGCCAGTGCAATTCGGTGGCGGCGTCGATCAGTTGCAAGCGGTGGCTCCAGTCGATGTCGCGGTTTTCCAGCCAGCCGGCCAGCGGTGCCAGGTCGTGGGTGCCGGTGGTGGCCAGGGCGTTGTCCGGCCAGTCGAGAATCGGCTTGAACTGGCCCGGCTGGGTCTGCTCGAACGGCAGCACGCGCATGCCCAGCACCGCCTTCTCGGCCAGTGTTTCGCGCAGGCCGTCGGGCACGGTGCCCAGGTCTTCACCGAGAATGATCGCCTGGTGGCGTACCGACTCCAGCGCCAGCAGGCGCAGCAAGTCGTCGAGCGGGTAATTGAGGTAAGCGCCTTCGCTGGGTTTGGCACCCTGCGGGATCAGCCACAGCCGGCGCAGGCCCATCACATGGTCGATGCGCAAGCCACCGGCATGGGCCAGGTTGGCCCGCAGCATCTCGATGAAGGCGCGGTAGCCGTTGCGCTTGAGGCCTTCGGGCGAGAACGCACAGATGCCCCAGTCCTGCCCGGCGCGGTTGAGGATGTCGGGCGGTGCACCCACTTTCAGGCCGGCCAGCAATTCGTCCTGGCGGCTCCAGGCCTGGCTGCCGGCGCCGTCGGCACCCACCGCCAGGTCGGCGATCAGGCCCACTGCCATGCCGTTGCCGCGGGCTGCTTCCTGGGCACGTTGCAGGCCGCGTTCGGTCAGCCATTGGCAGAAGGCATGGAATTCGACCTTGGCCGGGTAGGCATGTGCAAAGGCCTCCACCTCCGGGTGATACGGGTCGTGCCAAGCCTTGGGCCAGTTGCGCCAGTCGGCGCCCAGGCCGTGCTCCACCGCCTGGGCCTGCAGCACCTCGAAGCGGCAGTGGTGCTCCAGCGCCTGGCCACCGGCTTCGCGGAAGCTGTCAAAATCGCCGCGCAGCGGGTGGTCGCCCTGGCTGAAGCCCTGGTACAGCGCTTCAAGCAGGCGCAGGCGGGCGCTGGCGGCGCGTGGCCAGTCGACCAGAGGGCGTTGCTCAAGTTCTTCCAGTTGTTGTTCCAGCCCGCAGGCTTCGATGGCCATGCGCACCTCCCGCTCGCCCAGCAGGGCGGCGGGGCTGGCGTACAGGGTGTTGAGCAACAGGCGGCTGGAGGGCGAGTAGGGGCTGTAGTGTTCCTGGTCGATGGCCGACAGCGCGTGGATCGGGCTGATGGCCAAGGCATCGGCGCCGCGCTCGGCAGCCGAACGGGCGAGTTGCTCCAGGGCCAGGCAGTCGCCGTAGCCGCCGTCGCCGGGGCGGCGCAGGCTGTACAGCTGCACGGCCAGGCCCCAGCAGCGTGGTGGCGGCTGTTGCACCGCGTCTTCGAGGCTGTGGCAGCGGGGCGGGGCCACGGCCACGGTGAAGTGACGGCTGTCGATTTCCACCTGGTGGTAGCCGATTGGCAGCTCACCGGGCAGGCGAGCCTGGTCGTCGAGTTTCAGGGTGAGTGAGGCGTGGTCTTCCAGGGTGCAGTGCGCGACGCTGGCGGCGCTGAAGTAGCGTGCAAGCGCCAGTGGCTGGCCCAGGTCGGCGGTCAGCAGGGGCGGCAGGTGTTCGCTGTCTTCGGCGGCTTCCACCGTGCGCAGGCTGGCTGCGATGGCGTCGTCATCGGCGGCAGCGTGGCCCAGGCCTTCAAGAATGGTGCGCAGCACCTCGTCACTGACGCGCTGGGGCCGGGCGTTGGCGTCGATCCAGTCGCGGCTCAACCCGACGCGGTTTGCCAAGCGGTGCAGGGCGGTTTCGCTCATGGGCGCTCCTGGTCAGGGGGAAGCAGGCTGACCACGCAGCTGTACGCGGCCATTTGGGTATCTGGGTGTCGGGTGTCGCTGCTGTCGAACAGCCGGGTGGAGGCAGCGGGCAGCTCGACCGCCTGCTCAGTTGCCGCCAGGTTCAGGTCGATGCGCAGGGTATTGCCATCGCCTAGCTGCCAGCGTGCGGTTAGCGTTTTGTCGCCATGCACCTCGGCACCCAGTGAACGGCTGCCGGGCAGGTGCGGGATGACGTGGCGGCGGCGCAGGTCGAGCAGTTGCTGGTACAGACCGTGCCAGCCGGCGATCACCTCCTTGTTTTGCGGGCGTGAAGACTCGAAGGTCTGTTCGGCGTTGGGGTCTGGAATGTGCTCACGCTGCTCGGGGTCGGCAAACGCAGTGAAGTGGGCGAACTCGCCACGCCGGCCTTCGCGCACGGCGTCGGCCAACTGGTCATGGAAGTCGGTAAAGAACAGGAATGGCCGGCAACTGCCGTCGTCGTCGCCCATGAACAGCAGCGGAATCATCGGCGCCAGCAGCAGCAGGCCGGTGGCTGCACGCAGGGCCGGCGGCGGGCACAGGCGGGTCAGGCGTTCGCCCAGGGCACGGTTGCCAACCTGGTCATGGTTCTGCAGGAACAACACAAAGGCGCTGGGTGGCAGGTGCCCGCTGGGCTCGCCGCGTGGCGTGCCATGCCGGTTGGCCTGGCCCTGGAACACGAAACCTTCGCCAAGGCAGCGCGCCAGCTGGTCGATGGGGCGTTGCTGGTAGTCGGCGTAGTAGCCTTCGGTTTCGCCGGTCAGCAGCACGTGCAAGGCATTGTGGCCGTCGTCGTTCCATTGGGCGTCGAAGCCTTGTTCCAGCAAGCCGGCCTGGTTGTGCTCGTTCTCCAGCACCAGCCACACCTGGCGGCCCGGCTCGACGGCGGCGCGTACGCGCTGCGCCAGTTCGATCAGAAAGTCTGGCTGGTCGATGGCGTGCACGGCATCCAGGCGCAGGCCGTCGCAGCGGTAGTCGCACAGCCACATCAGGGCGTTCTGGATAAAGAACTCGCGCACCTGCGGGCGGCGGAAGTCGATGGCCGCCCCCCATGGCGTCTGCCGGTCTTGGCGGAAGAACGGGCTGGCGTACTGGTGCAGGTAATTGCCGTCGGGGCCGAAGTGGTTGTACACCACATCCACCAGCACCATCAGCCCTTCGCCGTGGGCCTGGTCGACCAGTGCGCACAACTGCTCGGGGCTGCCGTAGGTGTTCTGCGGTGCGTAGGGCAGCACGCCGTCGTAGCCCCAGTTGCGCTCGCCGGGGAACTGCCCCAGTGGCATCAGCTCGACGGCACTGATGCCCAGCTCGGCCAGGCGCGGCAGCTGCCGGGCAACCCCGGCGTAGCCATCGAGCAAACCGACATGCAGCTCCTGGATCACCGCTTCGTGCCAGGGCCGGCCTTGCCAAGGGTGTTGCCAGTGGTAACCGGCCACATCCACCACCTGGCTCGGGCCCTGTACGCCGTCAGGCTGGTAGCGGGAGGCCGGGTCGGCCACCTGCAGTTCGCCGTCGATACGGTAGTGGTATCGGTCACCGGCCTGGCACGGGGCCACACCGGTGTACCAGCCATCGTCGCCGGGCAGCAGCTCGATGGCCGGCTGTTGCTCCAGTTCTACGCTCACGCTGCGCGCATCGGGTGCCCAGAGGGCGAAGCGCGCCGACGTGGCGTCCAGCAAGTGTGCGCCATGCCTGTGCATCTTCCAGCCCCCGCTCAGTAGTGGCTCAGTTGTGCCTGCTTGACCAGGTCCTCGTAGAGGCGGGCGTAGGGTTCCACCGCCTGGCACCAGTTGAATGGCTGGGTCATCGACAGGCAGCGCATGGCGTTCAGCAAGTCCTTCTTGCCGTACACATAGAAGGCGCGGCTGAGTGCCTGGCGGTAGCTTTCGACGGTCGACTCGTTGAAGAGGAAACCCGTGACGCCGCACTCGATGGTGTCGGCCAGGCCGCCCGTGTTGCGCGCCACCGGCAGCGAGCCGAAGCGTTGCGCGTACATCTGGCTGAGGCCGCAGGGCTCGTAGCGCGACGGCATCAGCAGGAAGTCGCTGCCGGCGAACATGCGCCGGGCGTCGGTTTCGTTGAAGCCGATGCGCACGCCGATGCGGCCCGGGTGGCGCAGCGCCAACTCGCGCATGGCCTGTTCCTCTTCCGGCTCGCCACGGCCGATGATCGCAATCTGCCCGCCTTGTTCGACGATGTAGTCGGCCACGCCCAAGGTCAGGTCCAGGCCCTTCTGGTACACCAGCCGCGACACCACGGCGAACAGCGGGCCCTCGGAGTCCTCCAGGCCGAACAGCTGGCGCACTTCATGGGTGTTGCGCGCCTTGCCTTCCCAGTCGTTGATGCTGAAGTTGTGCTGCAGGTGCTTGTCGGTGGCCGAGTCCCAGCTTTCATCAATACCGTTGGGGATGCCGCCGAGCAGGCCTTGCTGGGCTTTGCTGGCGAGGAAGCCATCCAGGCCGCAGCCGAATTCCGGGGTGGTGATTTCCCGGGCATAGGTGGCGCTGACCGTGGTGATGTGGCTGGAATACGCCAAGCCCGCCTTGAGGAACGACAACTTGCCGTAGAACTCCATGCCTTCTTGCTGCATGGCGTGGTCGGGAATCGCCAGCTCCGGGCTGCAACCACGGCTGTACACACCCTGGTAGGCCAGGTTGTGGATGGTGAACAGGGTGGGCGTGTTCAGCCCGCGCCAGTGCATGTAGGCCGGGGCCAGGCCGGCGGGCCAGTCATGTGCGTGCACCACTTCCGGCGTCCAGTGGATCTTGCCTTCGCCCGCAGCGATCTCGGCGGCAGCCAGGCCCAGGCGGGCAAAGCGGATGTGGTTGTCGGGCCAGTCGCGGCCATTGTTGGCACCATAGGGAGTGCCGTCGCGCTGGTACAGCTCGGGGCAGATCAGTACATAGATGACCAGGCCGTCGGCCATGTCCATGCGCCCGATCTTGCACGGCGGCAGGGCCGCGTGGCCGCCCAGTTCACCGACGATGTGGATCGGGTTGTCGCTCTCCATCACCTGGGGGTACCCCGGGATCAACACCCGCACATCGTGCAGGTGCGCCAGGGCACGGGGCAGGGCGGCGGACACGTCACCCAGGCCGCCGGTCTTGACCAGATCGGCAATTTCCGAGGTGACGAACAGAATCTTGCGCATGTTCGGGTTTTGCTGGCGCTGGGCGCCGGGTGCCTTGCCTGTCGTGGCGAAATCCGGGGTAAGCGGCTCGCGGTTGTCCGGTTTGAATGAATCTACGTGAGGCTCGACAGCGGCACTGATCATACTTCTCTCCGTCCCTATGCTTGGCCGGGTGCTGGCACCCGTGGCGATGTTTCGTGTTGGTTCTCTCTGGTTCTGAATACTGCGTAGTGCGTTCCTTGCCCCTGAGTCGTGCGCGCAGGCACAGCGCTGTCGGCATTCCGGCCGAAGGCGATTGGACTGGTTGGGGTGTGTGGGCCGAGCCTGGGTATGTCCCATGCGTTTGGCCTACTTAGTTCCTGACCCGCCGGCTTTCCTGAAAGTTCGACTTTTTTACTTCACTCTTCCATAGAGCAAATGGCGGGCCGAAAACCGAGTGTAGGAGAGAAAGTGATAAAAAGGTGACCCGCTGGTCACTATTGTTATGTGCGGAATAGACGCAAACGTTGGCGTTTGTGAGCGGATGTGAAATGGGTTGGGCGAAGGCGGTGCGGGGGTGTTTTGAGGGTGCGCCAAATTGTGGCTGGGGTGGGCTATTGCACCATAATGGTGCGTTGCAAGTGTGTTTGCTTGTTTGCGAGGGTCAGCAGCGTGGGAGCCCTAAAGCCCCCACTGAGAGGAAGGAAAGATCAGAGGTTGACGGCCTTGCCGTCGGTACGCGCTTGCGCCAGCAGCAGGTTCAACTGGGCAACCTGTTGGCGCAGCTGGTCACGTTCGTCTTTCAGTTTACGCAGCTCATCACGGCGCACGGAGACATAGAGTGTCTGGGTTGGGGTTGCAGGCATCAAGGTACCCATGAGCACACCTCGCGGTTTTGGCTGGTGACAAGTCAAAGCGTAGACGCTTCACGCGGGGCGCATTTTGAATTCTTTCGCAGGCCTTGGGAACTTTTTTGTTTATCGTGGTCTTGCCGTTCGTCGCTGAACCCTCGGGCGGCATGCTGGACTAATCTGAAAAGCTGGACTGTGTTGTCATCCATTTCGAAAGGGGAGCATCGGCTCATGCAACTGGGAATCGTCGGGCTGGGCCGCATGGGCGGCAATATCTCAAGGCGCCTGATGCGCGCCGGCCACCGCACCGTGGTGCACGACCGCAACCGTGAGGCCATTACCGGGCTGGAGGGCGAGGGCGCCCAAGGCGCGCACGACCTCGGTGCGCTGGTACAAAAGTTGAAAGCGCCGCGCGCGGTGTGGGTCATGCTGCCGGCTGGCGAGCCTACCGAGCAGACCATCGCCCAACTGGCCGACCTGCTGGAGCCGGGCGATGCGATCATCGACGGCGGCAACACCTTCTACAAGGACGACATGCGCCGCGCCGCAGAGCTGGCAAAACGCGGCCTGCATTACCTGGACGTCGGCACCTCTGGCGGCGTGTGGGGCCTGGACCGTGGCTACTGCATGATGATCGGCGGCGAAAAGGACGTGTTCGAGCGCCTGGAGCCGCTGTTCAAGGCGCTGGCGCCGGGCGTGGGTGACATCCCGCGTACCCATGGCCGCAGCGGTGAGCACCAGCGCGCCGAGCACGGCTACATTCACGCCGGCCCACCCGGCGCCGGGCACTACGTGAAAATGGTGCACAACGGCATCGAGTACGGCCTGATGCAGGCCTATGCCGAAGGCTTCGACCTGCTGCGCAGCAAAGGCGGCAACGAGCTACCCGAAGACCAGCGCTTTGACCTGAACGTTGCCGAGATCGCCGAAGTGTGGCGGCGTGGCAGCGTGGTGACCTCCTGGCTGCTCGACCTCACCGCCGATGCGCTGGTGGCCGACCCGCAGCTGTCGCAGTTCAGTGGTTCGGTATCCGACAGTGGCGAAGGCCGCTGGACCATCGACGCTGCCGTCGAGCAGGCGGTGCCGGTGCCGGTGCTGTCCAGCGCACTGTTCGCGCGCTTCCGCTCGCGCCAGCAGCAGGGCACTTACGGTGACAAGATCCTCTCGGCCATGCGCCTGGGCTTCGGTGGCCACGTCGAGAAGAAAGGCGAATGACTAAACAGACCATTCCAGCCGCACCCCCTTGTACCCTGTTTCTGTTTGGCGCCAATGGCGACCTGGTCAAGCGCCTGCTGATGCCGGCGCTGTACAACCTCAGCCGTGACGGGTTGCTGGACCGCAACCTGCGCATCGTCGGCGTCGACCACAACCCGGCCAGCGCCGAGGATTTCGCCGCGCGCCTGCATGCGTTCATGGTTGAGCGTGACAAAGGCGGCGAGGGCAGCGCCACGTGCCTGGACGAAAAGCTCTGGGCACGCCTGGCCAAGCGGCTGGATTACCAGACGGGCGATTTCCTCGACCCGGCCACTTACCAGGCCCTTGCCAGGCGCATCGATAAAACCAGCCACGGCAACGCCATCTTCTACCTGGCCACCTCGCCGCGCTTCTTCCCCGAAGTGGCGCAGCGCCTGGGCCAGGCCGGCTTGCTCGACGAGTCTGCCGGCGGCTTTCGCCGTGTAGTGGTCGAAAAGCCGTTCGGCACCGACCTGGCCAGCGCCGAGGCGCTCAACGCCTGCCTGCTGAAGGTAATGGGCGAGCGGCAGATCTACCGCATCGACCATTACCTGGGCAAAGAGACGGTGCAGAACATTCTGGTCAGCCGTTTCTCCAACGGCCTGTTCGAATCGTTCTGGAACAACCACTACATCGACCACGTGCAGATCACCGCTGCGGAAACGGTCGGCGTCGAAACCCGTGGTGCGTTCTACGACAGCACCGGGGCCCTGCGCGACATGGTCCCCAACCACCTGTTCCAGTTGCTGGCGATGGTGGCCATGGAGCCGCCGGCTGCGTTTGGCGCCGACGCGGTGCGCGGCGAAAAGGCCAAGGTGATCGGCGCCATCCGCCCATGGTCGGCGAAGATGGCCCTGAAGAACTCGGTACGCGGCCAGTACTGTGCCGGCAAGCAGGGGCGCAAGCCGCTGGCCGGCTACCGCCAGGAGGCCAACGTCGCGCCTGATAGCCAGACCGAAACCTACGTGGCGCTGAAGGTGATGATCGACAACTGGCGTTGGGCCGGCGTGCCGTTCTACTTGCGCACCGGCAAGCGCATGAGCGTGCGCGACACCGAAATTGCCATCTGCTTCAAGCCCGCGCCGTATGCCCAGTTCCGCGAGTCGGAGCTGGAGCGGCCCAAGCCCAACTACCTGAAAATCCAGATTCAGCCCAACGAAGGCATGTGGTTCGACCTGCAGGCCAAACGGCCCGGCCCGGAGCTGGTGATGGAGAATGTCGAGCTGGGCTTTGCCTACAAGGACTTCTTCAAGATGACCCCGGCGACCGGCTACGAGACGCTGATCTACGACTGCCTGACCGGTGACCAGACCCTGTTCCAGCGGGCCGATAACATCGAGAACGGCTGGCGAGCGGTGCAGCCGTTTCTTGATGCCTGGGCCCAGGACGGCGAGGTGCATGAGTACGCGGCCGGTGATGACGGGCCTGAGGCGGGCAATGAGTTGCTGGTGCGGGACAAGCGCGAATGGCACCGGTTGGGGTGAGACTTTTGTAAAGCCTGTGCCGGCCCTTTCGCGGGCACGCCCGCTCCCACAGGGAAATCGTTGGGCTCTGGAACTGTGGCTTGCCCGCGGATGCCATAGGTACATCACTGGTTTCAAAGCCTGTGGCGAACCTGTGGGAGCGGGCGTGCCCGCGAAGAGGCCGGCACTGGCGATCACATCTAGGAGACTTAATGCCCGCCCATATCGAAGACTACGCCCTGCTGGGCAACTGCCGCAGCGCCGCCCTGGTCAGCCGCGACGGCTCGCTCGACTGGCTGTGCCTGCCCCGTTTCGACGCCCCCGCCGTATTCGCCGCACTGCTGGGCAACGAAGAAAACGGCCGCTGGCGCGTGGCTCCCTGCGACCCCGTCGAGCACAGCAGCCGCCAGTACCTGGACGACACCCTCGTGCTGGAAACCACCTGGGTCACTGCCACCGGCCGTGCCCGTGTGCTCGACTTCATGCCACTGGGCGAGGTCAATTCGGTGGTGCGTATCGTCGAGGGCATATCTGGCGAAACCAACTTTGAAATGGACCTGGTCATGCGCTTCGACTACGGCCGCAGTGTGCCCTGGGTGGAGCGCCTCGCCCCACTGACCCTCAGCGCCGTTGCCGGCCCTGACCGGCTGATTTTGTGCAGCACCGTGCCCCCGCATGCCCTGGACCACCATACCGTCGCGCGCTTTCGCGTCGGCACGGGCGAGCGCCAAATCTTCAGCCTGCGCCACCAGCCCTCGCACCTGCCGGTGCAGCCCGACTGCGATATCGACCAGGCCTTTGCCCAAACCGTCGAGCAATGGCAGGCCTTCGCCGCTCGCTGCCCGCAGGTCGGGCCATACACCGCCCTGGTGCGCCGCTCGTTGCTCACCCTCAAGGCCATGACCTACGCCCCCACGGGTGGCATCGTCGCTGCTGTAACCACCTCGCTGCCCGAGCGTGTGGGTGGTGAACGCAACTGGGACTACCGCTTCTGCTGGCTGCGCGACGCCACCATGACCCTGCTGGCGTTCATGAACCTAGGCTACTTCGATGAAGCCCAGGCCTGGCGCGAATGGCTGCTGCGCTCGGTGGCCGGCAACCCCGAGCAGATGCAGATCATGTATGGCCTGGCCGGCGAGCGCGACCTGCAGGAATACACCTTGCCGTGGCTGGCCGGATACGAGCATTCGCAACCCGTGCGGGTAGGCAATGCCGCGTCGCAGCAGATGCAGCTGGACATCTATGGCGAACTGGCCGATGCCATGACCCAGGCGATCAAGGGCGGTTTGCCCCGCCATCCACGTAGCGCCGCCATCTCTCGCCTGATCCTGCCTTATGTGGAACGCATCTGGCGCGAGCCGGACGAAGGCATCTGGGAAGTGCGTGGCGGCCGCCAGCAGTTCGTGCACTCCAAGGTCATGGCCTGGGTCGCCTTCGACCGTGCCGCAGGGTTGGCCGACACCACTGAAGAAGGCCGCGAGCGCGGTCACCATTACCGCCAGGTGGCTGACGAGATCCACCGCGAAGTGTGCGAGCACGGCCTGGACGCCAGCGGCCGGTTTTTCGTCCAGGCCTATGGCTCGACCGAAATGGACGCCAGCCTGCTGCAGATCGCCCTGACCGGCTTCCTGCCGGCGGATGACCCACGCTTCCTGCGCACGCTGGAACAGATCGAACAGCGCCTGCTGAAAAACGGCCTGCTGATGCGCTACGACAGCGACAGTTGCAGCGACGGCCTGACGCCGGGGGAGGGCACTTTCCTGGTGTGTTCGTTCTGGCTGGCTGACGTTTATGTATTGCTGGGCCGCCAGGCTGAAGCCGAAGCGCTGTACCAGCACCTGACCGGCCTGAGCAACGACCTCGGCCTGCTGGCCGAGCAATACGACCCGGCCGGCCAGCGCATGCTCGGCAACTTCCCCCAGGCATTCAGCCATATCGGCATCATCAACACCGCACTCAACCTGCACCGCGCGCAGTGCCCGGTGCGTGACCGGGCGAGGTGCGGGTAGCGGATGAACGGAGCAACTGTCTTGCTCAATATCTAGAATCGCGTGAGATCCCTGTGGGAGCGGGTTTACCCGCGAACACCGGCAAGGCCGGTGCCATACACCGCGTCGTATTCTTCGCGGGTGAACCCGCTCCCACAAAGGGTGCGGCAAGCCCGTTATTACCCGGTTGTTTCAGGCCGCCTGATATAAAAGTGTGAAACGACCGGAGTAGACTAGGCCAAACACCCTTCGGCACGGAGCACACATGGGCATTCGCGGTACTGATCGGCAGATCGACAACATCGAGTTCAATGTCAGCGACATCGCACGGAGCAAGGCCTTCTATGGCAGCGTGTTCGGCTGGGCGTTCACCGACTATGGGCCTGCGTATACCGAGTTCAGTGATGGCCGGCTGACCGGCGGCTTCACCACCGGCGAGCCGGTGCGCCCGGGTGGGCCGCTGGTCATTCTGTACGCCGACGACCTCGAGGCCACACAGCAGCGGGTCGAGGCGGCCGGGGCGACAATCAGCCGGGCGACCTTTGCCTTCCCCGGCGGGCGGCGCTTCCACTTCATCGACCCGGACGGGTATGAACTGGCGGTGTGGACGGCCCAAGCCTGATGGCCAACCACAAGATCGAAATCCGCCGACGCAATATCGAGAAAATTTTGCTGGCGGCGGAAAAGGTGTTCGCCGAGAAAGGCTACGGCGCCACCTCCATGGGTGATATCGCCGAGCAGGCCGAATTGCCGCGCTCCAACCTGCATTACTACTTCAGCACCAAGGACGAGTTGTTCCGCGCGGTGCTGCAGGACCTGCTGGATGTATGGAAGCAGGACGCACTGTGCTTTGAGAACTTCGACGACCCGCGCGTGGTGCTGACCAGCTACATCCGCGCGAAGATGGGCCATTCGCGCTCGCGGCCGTTGGGCTCGAAGATCTGGGCCGAAGAGATGCTGCACGGGGCGCCGGTGCTGGGGGTGAACCTGGATGAAAGCCTGGTGCCCTGGGCGAAGCTGAAGGAAGCCAAGATCCGCCGTTGGGTAGAGGAGGGGCGGATACTGCCGGTAGAGCCGTCGGCGTTGCTGTACATGATCTGGGCGTCTACCCAGCACTATGCCGACTTTGGTTACCAGGTGCAGTTGCTCAATGGCGGCGAGGTGCTGTCGGACATGGCGTTCGAGAGTGCGGTGCAGACAGTGACCAGCGTGATCTTGCGGGGCATCGGCCTGGAGCCCTGAGCTTTTTCAGGTTGATGCGGTCCCTTGTAGGAGCGGCCTTGTGTCGCGATGGGCCGCGAAGCGGCCCCAGGGTTTCAGCTTCGTCGCTGAAATTGCCGGGGCCGCTTCGCGGCCCATCGCGACACAAGGCCGCTCCTACATCGATCGCGTCGCTGGTTCAGATAGTGATCTGTCTCAACTGGCCTCGCGGTAGGGGTTACGCGGGTCTTGTGTCCAGTTCAGGTACGGCTTGCCGGTATCCTGCGCCTCCATCTCGATGCAGCTTTCAACCGGGCAGGTGATCTGGCACAGGTTGCAGCCCACGCATTCCTCTTCGATCACACTGTAGGCATGCGTCCCGTCAGCCTTCAACGTGCTGGCAATGGCCTGGTGCGAGGTGTCCTCACAGGCTATGTGGCAGCGGCCACAACCAATGCATGCCTCCTGATCGATGTGCGCCACCGATTTATAGTTGATGTCCAGGTACTTCCAGTCGGTGGTATGCCCCACCGCCTGCCCACGAAATGCCTCGATGTTGGCGTGCCCATGCTGGTCCATCCAGCGCGCCAGGCCGTCCTTCATGTCCTCGACAATGCGGAACCCGTGCAGCATCGCCGCGGTGCACACCTGCACGGCGCCACTGCCCAGGGCGATGAATTCCGCTGCATCACGCCAGTTGCCGATGCCGCCAATGCCGCAAATCGGCAAGCCACGCGTTTCCGGGTCGCGGGCAATTTCCGCCACCATGTTCAGGGCGATCGGTTTCACTGCCGAACCGCAGTAACCGCCATGGGTGCTCTGATCACCGACGATGGGGTGGGCCACCATGCGGTCGAGGTCGACGCTGGTGATGGAGTTGATGGTGTTGATCAACGACACCGCATCGGCCCCGCCACGGTGGGCGGCGCGGGCCGACTGGCGGATGTCGGTGATGTTCGGCGTGAGCTTGACGATCACCGGCAGCGAGCAGTACGTCTTGCACCAGCGGGTGACCTGTTCCACGTACTCCGGCACCTGGCCGACTGCCGCACCCATGCCACGTTCAGGCATGCCGTGCGGGCAGCCGAAGTTCAGTTCGATGCCATCGGCACCGGTGGCTTCCACCAGCGGCAGGATGAACTTCCACGAGTCCTCCACGCACGGCACCATCAGCGACACGATCAAGGCGCGGTCGGGCCAGTCTTTCTTCACCTGGGTGATTTCGCGCAGGTTGATTTCCAGCGAACGGTCGGTAATCAGCTCGATGTTGTTGATACCCTGCACCAGGCGGTTGGCGCCGTAGTGCGCCGAATACCGCGACGACACGTTGACCGCAGCCGGGTCCTCGCCCAGGGTTTTCCAGACCACGCCGCCCCAGCCGGCCTCGAAGGCGCGGACCACGTTGTAGGCCTTGTCGGTTGGCGGTGCGGAAGCCAGCCAGAACGGGTTGGGTGCCTTGATGCCGGCAAATACGATAGACAAGTCGGCCATTTACGCTGCCTCCACGTTGAGCATGAGTTGGGCATGGATGGCTTCGGCGGCCAGCTTGCCGTGCTGCACGGCCTGGACGGTAAGGTCCTGGCCCAGGGCGGTGCAGTCGCCCCCGGCATACACGCCCGGCAGGCTGGTCTGCAGGGTTTCGTCAACGCGGATGCGCTCACCCTCGCGGGCCAGTTGCGCGGCCACCGGGTCGCCAAGGCAGGCATCGTCGAAGCGCTGGCCGATGGCCTTGAAGATGGCATCGGCGGGCAGTTCGAAGGTTTCGCCGGTGTCGCGCAGGCGGCCGTCCGCCAGTTCGGTACGGGCAAAGCGCATGCCGCGCACCTTGCCGGTGTCGTCCAGCAGCACGGCGTCGGGGCGGGCCCAGGTGTGCAGGCGTACCTGGTTGGCCTTGGCGATGTCCTGCTCGTGGCCGGTGGCGCCCATGTCGGCGTGGCCACGGCGATACACCAGGTTGACGTCGCGGGCACCCAGGCGGCTCATCTGCACGGCCATGTCGATGGCCGTGTTGCCAGCACCGATCACCAGGCAGCGGTCGGCCAGCGGCAGCTGGCTCAGGTCGTCGGCCTGGCGCAGTTCACGGATGTACTCGGTGGCGGCGAGTACGCCAGGGGCTTCTTCATCGGGCAGGCCCAGCTGGCGCACGGCGTTCAGGCCGAGGCCGAGGAACACCGCGTCGTACTGGTCGCGCAAATCGCCCAGGCTGAGGTTGCCGCCCAGGCGCTGGCCATGGCGCACTTCGATGCCGCCAATGCCCAGCAGGAACTCCACTTCTCGTTGGGCGTAATCATCCACCAGCTTGTAGCGGGCGATGCCGTACTCGTTGAGGCCGCCGGCCTTTTCGCAGGCCTCGAACACCACCACGTCATGCCCGTGCATGGCCAGGCGATGGGCGCAGGACAGCCCGGCAGGGCCGGCGCCCACCACGGCGATGCGCTTGCCGGTAGCCGGTGAGCGCTTGAACGGGTGCTCGGTGAAGTGGGCGTTGTCCAGAGCGTAGCGCTGCAACTGGCCGATCAGTACCGGTGCGCACTCCTGCGCGTTGTTGCGCACGCAGGCCTGCTGGCAGAGGATTTCGGTGGGGCAGACGCGGGCGCAGCTGCCCCCCAGGATGTTGGCCGAGAGGATGCGCTCGGCGGCGCCTTGCAGGTTTTCGTCGCTGATGCGGTGGATGAATGACGGGATGTCGATGTCGCTGGGGCACGCGTTGACGCAGGGGGCGTCGTAGCAGTACAGGCAGCGCGCGCTTTCGACGGCGGCCTGGCGGGCGGTGAGGGGTGGGGCCAGGTCGCTGAAGCGCTCGGCCAACTGGTCGGCACCGGCCCGGGGGCGCGGCAAGTGGTTCAGGGCGTCGATCACGGTTGTAGCCTCTCTTTTTTTATATGGCTTGAATGGGGGCGCGGTGCGCCCCAATCGCCGGCAAGCCAGCTCCCACAAGTACAGTGATGTCCTTGAAAGTGGTGCTATCCCTGTGGGAGCTGGCTTGCCGGCGATGGGCTGCGCAGCAGCCCCAATGGCCTTAACGCTGAACGGGCGTCGGGCGCTGCTGTTCGGCGCGCCGCCCCAGCACCTCGTACACCGACGGATACGCCGGTCGCTCCACATACCGCCCCGCGCCTGCTTCGGCGCGCAAGTCGCCATCGGCCCAGAGCACCTTGCCCTGGCTGATGGTGTGGCTGGGGATGCCGCGCACGGTGCGGCCTTCGAAGATGTTGAAGTCCACCCGCTGGTGGTGGGTCTGGGCCGAGATGGTGCGGGTGCCTTGCGGGTCCCACAGCACCAGGTCGGCGTCGGCACCCACGCGGATGGCGCCCTTGCGCGGGAACAGGTTGAAGATTTTCGCCGTGTTGGTGGAGGTCAGCGCCACGAACTCATGCATCGACAGGCGCCCGCTGTTCACCCCTGCATCCCACAGCACCGCCATGCGGTCTTCGATGCCGGCGGTGCCGTTGGGGATGCGGCTGAAGTCGTCGCGGCCCATGGCTTTCTGTTCGGCGCAGAAGCAGCAGTGGTCGGTGGCCGTGGTGTGCAGGTTGCCCGATTGCAGGCCGCGCCACAGGGCCTCCTGGTGCTCGCGCGGGCGGAACGGTGGGCTCATCACATAACCAGCGGCAGTGGCCCAGTCCGGGTCACTGTAGACGCTGTCATCCAGCAGCAGGTGGCCGGGCAAGACTTCGCCGTAAACCGGCTGGCCCTTGGCGCGTGCATAGGTGATTTCATCCAGCGCTTCACGGCTGGAAATGTGCACCACATACAGCGGCGTACCAATCGTTTCGGCAATGCGGATGGCGCGGCTGGCCGCCTCGCCTTCCACTTGCGAAGGGCGCGAAAGGGGATGTGCCTCTGGCCCGGTCATGCCCTGGGCCAACAGTTTTTTCTGCAGGTGGTAAACCAGTTCGCCGTTCTCGGCATGCACGGTGGGCACCGCGCCCAGTTGCAGGCAGCGCTCGAAGCTGGCCACCAGGGTGTCGTCGGCGGCCATGATCGCATTCTTGTAGGCCATGAAGTGCTTGAAGCTGTTCACCCCATGTTTGGCCACCAGTTCGCCCATCTCCTCAGCTACCTGCTCGCTCCACCAGGTGATGGCCACATGGAAGCCGTAGTCGCAGGCGCTCTTTTGCGCCCAGCCGCGCCAGGTGTGGAAGGCCTCCAGCAAGGACTGCTGCGGGTTGGGGATGACGAAGTCGATGATCGACGTGGTGCCGCCGGCCAGGCCCGCAGCGGTGCCGCTGAAGAAATCCTCGCTGGCCACCGTGCCCATGAATGGCAACTGCATGTGGGTATGCGGGTCGATGCCGCCGGGCATCAGGTACTGGCTACTGCCGTCGAGGATCTCGCAGTCGGTGGGCGGTTCGAGGTTTTGCCCGATGGCACGGATCAGGCCATCGGCACACAGGACATCGGCGGGGTAACTCTCTTCGTGGGTAACCACGGTGGCGCCACGGATCAACAGGGACATGCCGTTTTCCTCGCAGGCTGACCGGTCTTGGCCGGTTCTTGGAATTGTCTGGGTGCAGGACGGGCAGGGCGGTTAATCCTGTCAGGCCTGACAAGATTCGAGGCTAGATGCTGATCAGGGAATCATCAAGAAAATTTTCCTATAAATTTTGTGGCCATTAACTAGTTGATATTAAAAGATTAATTTTTACAGGCCTGCTGACTGCGGGGCTTTCAGCGGTTATTGACTGACTTGACAAGATGAAAATCTGGTCAAGATTTCTAAGCACAAATCCGCGTGTGTACTCCGGCCATCGAATTAGCCCGATGAGCAAACAACTACAAGAAAATCTGGAGAAGGGCCCATGCAACAGAGCAGATCGGAAGTGGTCGAGCAGGATGGCCTGTTCGAGCTGTCCGAGGGCAGTGATGTCCTCGACAGCCCGCGCTACAACCACGACATCGCGCCGACCAAGGTGCACCAGCGCACCTGGAACAAGTGGCACATCACCGCCCTGTGGGTGGGCATGTCCATCTGCGTACCCACCTACACCCTGGGTGGCGTGCTCACCGCCTACTTCGGCCTCAGCGTCGGCGAGGCGCTGCTGGCGATCCTGCTGGCCAACGTGATCGTGCTGATCCCGCTTACCCTCAACGCCTTCCCCGGCACCAAGTACGGCATCCCGTTCCCGGTGCTGCTGCGCTCGTCGTTCGGCATCCTCGGCTCCAACGTCCCGTGCCTGATCCGCGCGGTGGTTGCCTGTGGCTGGTTTGGCATCCAGACCATGTTCGGCGGGCTGGCCATTCACCTGTTCCTTGGCTCGGTGTTCGATGGCTGGAAGGCCTTGGCCGGCACCGGTGAGGTGATTGGCTTCATGATCTTCTGGTGCCTGAACCTGTGGGTGGTGCTGCGCGGCGCCGAGTCGATCAAGTGGCTGGAAACACTGTCGGCACCGCTGCTGGTGGCGGTGGGCGTCGGCCTGCTGTTCTGGGCCTTGCCGCACATGTCGATGAGCGAGCTGCTGGCGCAACCACCCAAGCGCCCGGAAGGGGCGAGCGTGGTCAGTTACTTCTGCGCGGGGCTTACTGCCATGGTGGGGTTCTGGGCCACCTTGTCGCTGAACATTCCCGACTTCAGCCGCTACGCCCGCAGCCAGAAGGACCAGATTCTGGGGCAAATCTTCGGCCTGCCGCTGACCATGTTCCTGTTCGCTTCGCTGGGTGTGGTGCTGACCGCCGCCTCGGCGTCGCTGGTTGGCGAGACGGTATCCGACCCGGTCAGCCTGATCGGCAGGATCCACAGCCCGTTCTGGGTGGCCTTGGCCATGGCGCTGATCGTGATTGCCACGCTGTCGACCAACACGGCGGCGAACATCGTGTCGCCGACCAACGACTTCCAGAACATCGCCCCACGCCTGATCGGGCGCAGCCGCGCGGTATGGCTGACCGGCTTCATCGGCCTGCTGCTGATGGGCCATGAGCTGCTGAAAAAGCTGGGCCTGATTGTCTCCGACCTGAGCCTGGAGAGCGTGTATTCCAACTGGCTGCTGGGGTATTCCAGCCTGCTGGGGCCGATTGCCGGGATCATGGTGGTGGACTACTTCCTGGTCCGTCGGCAGCAGCTGGACCTGGCCGGGTTGTACCGCGACGACGTGTACCCGGCCTGGAACTGGGCCGGGTTTGCCGCCTTCGCCTTGCCGGTGGCGCTGACCGTGATGGCCATCGGCAACAGCAGTTTCAGCTGGTTCTACGACTACGGCTGGTTTACCGGCTCGCTGCTGGGCGGCGCGCTGTACTACGTCTTCGCCGGCCTGGCGGCACGCAACCCTGCGCGGTTGGCCAAGCCCTTGCCTTGAGACCAAATCTGCCTCTTCGCGGGCGCGCCCGCTCCCACAGGTACTGCGCTGTTTTTCACACCTGTGGTGACCTTGTGGGAGCGGGCATGCCCGCGAAGAGGCCAGAACAGAAAGCAAAAAAGCCTGAAGGAGAAACCCGTGACCCCAGTCAAAGAGATCCTGCAGACCACCGCCCGGCACGTTGACAGCAACCGCCTGTGGCAATCGCTGATGGACCTGGCCCGCCTCGGTGCCACCGCCAAGGGCGGCGTCTGCCGCCTGGCCCTGACCGACCTCGACCGCCAGGCCCGCGACCTGTTCGTGCAGTGGTGCGAAGCCGCCGGTTGTACGGTCAGCATCGACGCCGTCGGCAACATCTTCGCCCGCCGCCCGGGGCGTAACCCCAAGCTGCCCCCGGTGATGACCGGCAGCCATATCGACACCCAGCCCACTGGCGGCAAGTTTGATGGCTGCTTTGGGGTGATGGCCGGGCTGGAAGTGATCCGTACCCTGAACGACCTGGGCGTGGAAACCGAAGCACCGCTGGAAGTGGTGGTGTGGACCAATGAGGAAGGCTCGCGCTTTGCCCCGTGCATGATGGGGTCAGGGGTGTTCGCCGGCAAGTTCACCCTGGAGGAAACCCTGGCCAAGCGTGATGCCCAAGGCGTCAGCGTTGGCGAGGCCTTGAACGCTATCGGCTATGCGGGCTCGCGCGCGGTGCTGGGTCACCCTGTTGGGGCCTATTTCGAGGCCCATATCGAACAGGGCCCGATCCTTGAGGACCAGGCCAAGACCATCGGTGTGGTGCTCGGGGCCCTGGGCCAGAAATGGTTCGACCTGACCCTGCGCGGCGTCGAAGCCCACGCCGGCCCGACACCCATGCACTTGCGCAAGGACGCCTTGGTCGGCGCTGCTGCCGTGGTGGAGGCGGTCAACCGCACCGCCCTCGGCCACCAGCCCCATGCCTGCGGCACTGTGGGTTGCCTGCAGGCGTATCCAGGCTCGCGTAACGTGATCCCGGGCGAGGTACGCATGACCCTGGACTTCCGCCACCTGCAAGGCGAGCAACTGAACGCGATGATTGCCGAGGTGCGTGGGGTGATCGAGGCGACCTGTGCCAAGCATGGCTTGAGCCACGAACTGGTACCTACGGCCGACTTCCCGGCATTGTACTTCGACAAAGGCTGTGTCGATGCCGTGCGCGCATCGGCGCAGGCGCTGGGGTTGCCGCACATGGACATTGTCAGCGGCGCGGGGCATGACGCCATCTTCCTGGCCGAACTGGGGCCGGCGGGGATGATTTTCGTACCGTGCGAAAACGGCATCAGCCACAATGAGATCGAGAACGCCACGCCTGATGACCTGGCGGCGGGGTGCGCGGTGTTGCTGCGGGCGATGCTGGCGGCGTCGGAGGCGATTGCCAGCGGGCGGTTGGCGGCCTAATCGGGCGAGCGCAGTTTTCTCCTGTGGGAGCGGCCTTGCCGGGGCGCCGGACCGGTCGGAAAGGGCTGCACAGCAGCCCCAGGATCTTGATGTCAACGCTGATATAGCTGGGGCTGCTGTGCAGCCCTTTCCGACCGGTCCGGCGCCCCGGCAAGGCCGCTCCCACA
>NZ_JENB01000014.1 GCF_000708715.2 Pseudomonas putida W15Oct28
AAATCAGCCCACGCCCCTTCCCCGCCGTCGCCAGCAGCTTCGCCAGGTTGGCCAGTATCCGCCCCCCGGTCGCCGCAAACGGGTGCCCGGCCGCCAACGAGCTGCCCTTGACGTTGAGCTTGCTGCGGTCAATTGCCCCAAGCGGCGCATCCAGCCCCAAGCGCTCGCGGCAATAGTCGGCATCCTCCCAGGCCTTCAGTGTGCACAGCACCTGGGCGGCAAAGGCTTCGTGGATCTCGTAGTAGTCAAAGTCCTGCAGGGTCAGGCCATTGCGCGCCAGCAAGCGTGGCACGGCATACACCGGCGCCATCAACAGCCCTTCGCGACCAGTGACGAAATCCACCGCAGCGGTTTCGCCATCGACCAGGTAGGCCAGCACCTGAAGCCCCTGCTGCGCAGCCCATTCCTCAGTGCCCAGCAACACCACCGAGGCCCCGTCGGTGAGTGGTGTGGAATTACCCGCTGTCAGCGTGCCCTGGCCACTGCGGTCGAAGGCGGGCTTGAGCCTGGCCAATTGTTCAAGCGTCAGGTCGGAGCGCAGGTTGTTATCCCGCGACAGCGACAGAAACGGCGTCAGCAAGTCATCCTGCCAACCTTCGGCATACGCGGCGGCAAGCTTCTGGTGGCTGAGCATCGCCAGCTCGTCCTGCTCTGCTCGGCCAATGCGCCAGGCCTGGGCCATGCGCTCGCAATGCTCGCCCATCGACAACCCCGTGCGCGGTTCGCCATTGCGGGGTAACTCGGGTTTCAGGTGGTGAGGCTGCAGCTTGAGGAACGGCTTCAGCCGCTCGCCCAGGCTTTTGCCACGGTTGGCCTGCAGCAGGATGTGGCGCAAGCCTTCGTTGACGGCAATCGGTGCATCGGAGGTGGTATCCACGCCGCCGGCAATACCGCAGTCGATCTGCCCCAAGGCAATCTTGTTGGCCACCAGCAGCGCCGCCTCAAGCCCGGTGCCGCAGGCTTGCTGGATGTCGTAGGCCGGGGTCTGCGGCGACAGGCGCGAACCCAGCACACATTCGCGGGTGAGGTTCATGTCACGTGAATGCTTGAGCACCGCGCCAGCCACCACCTCCCCGAGCCGCAACCCATGCAGGCGATAACGTTCGATCAGGCCTTCGAGGGCGACCGTGAGCATCGCCTGGTTGCTGGCCGTGGCGTACGCGCCGTTGGAGCGGGCAAAGGGGATTCGGTTGCCGCCCAGGATCGCGACCCGGCGAAGTGAACGCATGTGCTTGTTCCTCCTGAAACAATTTGATCGGTACAGCCTAGGTGTTTTTACCGCATTCGAACGACCTTGCCACAAAGTTGGTCCACACTTTCAAGCTTGCCTTTTTGCGGAGACCCACTCATGAGCGATCGCTACCTCGGTTTTGCCAACTCCAACCTCGGCCGCCGCCTCGTGGATGCCCTTGGCCTGCCGCGCCCGGCGCCGCTGGAGCGCTGGCAGGCCGGCCGCCTGCGCCCGGTGGAAGGGGCCCTGGTACTGGGTGGCGGGCCGCTGGCAGGCCAGGTCGAAGCCATCGCCCCGCGCCTGACCGACGCGCTTTACAGCTTCAACGCCGAGAACCTGCAGGCCGAAGCCTGGGTGGCGGGCCTGGGGCCGAAAATCAAAGCCGTGGTGTTCGATGCCAGTCATCTGTCCGACAGCGATGCGCTGAAGCAGTTGCGCGAATTTTTCCAGCCACTGCTGCGCAGCCTGGCCCCATGCGCCCATGTGGTGGTGCTGGGGCGCCCTCCGGAAAGCCTCGACAACCCGTTGGCCAGCGTTGCCCAACGGGCCCTCGAAGGCTTCAGCCGCTCGCTGGCCAAAGAGCTGCTCAATGGCGCGACCGCCCAGCTGCTGTATGTCGCGCCCGGTGCCGAAGACCAGCTGGAAGGCGCCTTGCGCTTCTTCCTCTCGCCCAAAAGTGCCTTCATTTCTGGCCAGGTGCTGCGCCTGGAAGCTTGCACCAGCCAGGTAGGCGACTGGACCCGCCCGCTGGCTGGCCGCCGCGCCCTGGTGACGGGTGCGGCCCGCGGCATCGGCGCCGCCATTGCCGAAACCCTGGCGCGCGATGGCGCCGATGTGCTGCTGCTCGATGTGCCGCAGGCCAGCCAGGACCTCGACGCCCTCGCTGCACGGGTCGGTGGCAAGGCGCTGCCACTGGATATCTGCGCCAGTGACGCGGCCACGCAACTGCTCGCGGCCCTGCCCGACGGCATCGACATCGTGGTGCACAACGCCGGCATCACCCGCGACAAGACCTTGGCCAACATGACCCCGGAATACTGGGACGCGGTCATGGCGGTCAATCTCAAGGCCCCGCAAGTACTGACCCAGGCGCTGTACGACAACGGCGCACTGGGCGAAGACGCGCGCATCACCCTGCTGGCCTCGGTCAGTGGCATTGCCGGCAACCGCGGGCAGGCCAACTATGCCGCGAGCAAGGCCGGGCTGATCGGCCTGGCACAGGCCTGGGCACCGCGGCTTGCCGAGCGCGGCGGCAGCATCAACGCTGTCGCCCCCGGTTTTATCGAAACCCACATGACCGCGGCCATGCCCATGGGCCTGCGCGAGGCTGGGCGGCGCTTGAGCTCGCTGGGCCAGGGCGGGCGGCCGCAGGACGTCGCCGAGGCCATCGCCTGGCTCAGCCAGCCTGGTTCCGGGGCAGTCAACGGCCAGGTGCTGCGTGTGTGTGGCCAGGCCTTGATGGGAGCCTGAACATGAGCCGACATTGGCAAGACCTGCAAAGCCCGGCTGCCCGCGCCAGCCTGTACCTGCGTGCAGCCAGCAAGCGCACGATCAGCGGTGACCGCTTGCCGGACGATGGCCTGCGCTGCTTCATCCCGGTCCAACCGGCCAACCTGGCGGCCTATCGACGGCTTTGCCACTTCACCGACGATGGCCGCCTGCCGGGCACTTACCCACACGTCATGGCGTTCACGCTGCAGTTGCAGCTGATGACCGCTCCAGGCTTCCCTTTCCCGCTGCTGGGCCTGGTGCACCTGCACAACCGCATCGAAGTGCTGCGCCCGCTTGGCGGTATCGAAGGGCTGCGCTTTGCGGTGTATGCGCACAACCTGCGGCCGCATGCCAAGGGCGGCACCTTCGACCTGGTGACCGAGGCAGAAGACGGCATTGGCCTGCTCTGGCGCGAAACCAGCCGCATGCTGGTGCGCGGGCTGAAGCTGGAGGGTGACGCAGGCGAGCCTGCCGACGGTGAACCGGAGCCAGTACCCGAGGCTACCCGCTGGTACGCCGACAGTGATATCGGCCGGCGTTATGCCAAGGTTTGCGGGGACTACAACCCTATCCACCTCAGTGCCGCCAGTGCGCGGCTGTTCGGCTTCCCCACGGCCATTGCCCATGGCATGTGGAGCAAGGCCATGGCCCTTGCGGCACTGCGCGGGCACCTGCCGCACAGCGGCTATGCCTTTGAAGTGGATTTCCGCAAACCGGTGCGATTGCCGTCGGAGGTAGTACTCAGTGCCAGTGAGGCGGGGCCTGTTGGGGCGTTGCGGCTGGATGGGCATGGGGATGTGCTGCATATGGTCGGGCGCTGGGCTCACCTTTGAATCGTGAGGCTGCTGCGCAGCCTTTTCGCGACACAAGGCCGCTCCCACAGCGACTGCGTCAGCCTTGATGCCAGCGCGGGCTCTGTGGGAGCGGCCTTGCGTCGCGATGGGCCGCAAAGCGGCCCCTTGCTTTGCATCGGGCCTGGGCCGAAGCTATGCAGCATTAGGAGACCCCCGATGAACCTGCAAGAAATCACCCAACGCCTGCACCAGATCCGCGACAACAATGACTGGCGCGGCTTCCACAGCCCGAAGAACCTGGCCATGGCCGCCAGCGTCGAAATGGCCGAGCTGGTGGAAATCTTCCAGTGGCTGAGCGAAGACCAATCGCGCCAGCTGCCTGCCGACAAACTGGCCCACGCCGGCCAGGAAGTCGGTGATGTGGTGCTCTACCTGTTGCTGCTGTGCAGCGAGCTGGGCCTGGACATGGACCAGGTGGTGCGGGCCAAGCTGGCCGACAGCGAGAGGCGCTTCGCCCGATGAACGACCGTCACTTCGATGAGCTGGCCACCCGCTTTGCCGAGAAGATCTACGGCGGCGCCAAGGGCGCGATCCGCTTGGCCGTGCTGCAGGCCGACCTGGCCGAGGCACTGCCCGATCGCCCGCTGCGCATCCTCGACATCGGTGCCGGGCTCGGCCACATGGCCTTGTGGCTGGCCCAGCGCGGCCATCACCTGACCCTGGCCGAGCCTGCCGCCCCCATGCTCGACGGCGCCCGGGCGCGCTTTGCCGAGGCCGGCCAGACGGCCACATTCATCCAGGCCCCCTGGCAAGACCTGCTCGGCCAGCTGACCGAACCCTACGACCTGGTGCTGTGCCATGCCGTGCTCGAATGGCTGGCAGAACCCGAAAGCATCCTGCCCGTGCTGCACCAGCTCACGGCCCCTTCCGGGTGGCTGTCACTGGCCTTCTACAACCGCGACGCGCTGGTCTATCGCAACCTGCTGAAGGGCCATTTCCGCAAGTTGCGCAGCAACCGGCTGGAAGGTGAGAAGCAGAGCCTGACCCCACAGAAACCGCTTGATCCACGCGAGCTCAAGGCGCAACTTGATCCTATGTGGCAGGTTGAAACCGAGAGCGGTGTGCGGGTGTTCCACGACTACATGCCCAAAGAGTTCCAGGGCAAGGCCGAGCTGCTCGACCTGCTGGAAATGGAACTGGCCTACCGCCGTCACCCCGGCTTCGCCGGGCTTGGCCGCTACCTGCACTGGGTCTGCCGCCCCCGTTGACCCGCCCGCCGGGAGGAATACATGCCGTACCGTCTGTTGTGTCTGGCCCTGCTGCCGCTTGCCTTGGCTGCCTGCCAGGGCAGCAACCCGTATGTGGCCAGCAGCCGCCCGCTGCCCCCGGCCCCCGCCCAGGCAGCCACCACCTTCGACGCCAGTGCCTACCCGGCACCCGCCAGGGATTACGGGCATTACCGCAGCTGGAGCTGGCGCAACGGCCAGCTGCCAAGCGGCTCGGCCAATGCCGACCCGGCGCAACTGGCCGATGCCGTCAGTGGCGTACTCGACCAGCATGGCCTGCGCCCTGCCCGCGGGGCTTCCGGCGACTTGCTGGTCAGCGCCGACATGCGCCTGGAGAAACGCTTGCGCCAGGTGCGTGACTACGACACCTACGACCCCTACTACGGCCCCTCCCCCTACGGTGGTGTGGGTTATGGCGGCTACCGCCATGGCTACGGGGGCTATGCCAGCGTGCCCATCGTGCGCACCTACGAGGTGGAAGTGATGGTGGTGCGCATCGACTTGTACGACGCCCGCAGCGGCCAGCCGGTGTGGAGCGCCAGCGCCGAGAGCGGCAGCGACAAGGACTCGCCGCGTGAACGCGAAAGCGCCCTGCGCGATTCTGTGCACAAGGCGCTCAGCGGCTATCCTCCCAGTTAACGTTTAACGGAGAACCACCATGTTGCGCCGTCTCGTTCTACTGTCATTCGCGTTATTGCTCGCCGCCTGCTCCAGCAATAACGTCCAGCAGGATTTCGATGCCAGCCGCGATTTTGCCGCCTACCGCAGCTGGGCGTGGCAGGAGCCGGGCCTGCAATATCGTCCGGATGACCCGCGCATCAAGAGCGACCTCACCGAACAGCGCATCCGCCAAGCGGTGGCTGACCAGCTCGACCAACGCGGCCTGCGCCCCGTCCAGGCTGGCGCGCGGCCTGACCTGGGCGTGCGCACGTACCTGATTGTCGAGCAGCGCCAGCAACAGATCACCACCAACTACGGCGGTGGTTGGGGTGGCTACTGGGGCGGCTACTGGGGTGGCCCGATGTACAACGAAACCCGCAGTGTCGACTACAAGGTCGCCACCATCCAGATCGACATGTTCGACGGGCGTGACGGCAAGCTGGTGTGGCGCGGCAGTGCCGAGCAGATCATGAACAACTACCCGCCAAGCCCTGAGGAACGCAACAGCGCTATCCACAGTACCGTGACCAAGGTGCTGGCCAACTACCCGCCGGGTAGCAAGAAGTAAGCTTCAAACGCGGCCACTCTAGGCGCCGCGGACTCTGTGGGAGCGGGTTCACCCGCGAAGAAAGCGACACCGTGCATGGCACCGGCTTCGCCGGTGTTCGCGGCGGTTCGACGCTTCGATGAACCCGCTCCCACAGAGATCGCGATTCTGAACAGGGCTGCACCCCCTGCCAGGTCTGTGACAGCTACGACAAAATCCATTCCAGCCACGCCTTTTTCCCCTTCCCGCTCACTCGTCCGCAGGTTCTTGTCTATCTTCACTTAAGGAAACCTGACTGACCGGGTAGATGTGTTCAACATTTGGGAAAGGCGACCTGCCAATGCAAAGCATTGTTCTCCTGCTGTGGCTTGCCTTGTGCTCCGAACAGGATGTGCGTCAACGCCAGATATCCGATCTGCTGACCCTGGGCGTGGCCGCCGGCGCCCTGTTCTGGCTGTTCGCCACCGGCCACAGCTGGATCGGCGCCGATGCCAGTGATGCCGGCTGGGCGCTGGCCATCGTCATGCTGCTTACATTGCCCGGCTACATGCTCGGCCGCTTCGGTGCCGACGACGTCAAGCTGATGGGCGCCCTGGCCCTGGCCACCAGCCCGCAATACGTGCTCGGCACCTTCATCGGCGCCGGTGTCAGCGTGCTGGTCTGGCTGCTCACCCGTCGGCGCCTGTGGACCCTGCTCAACCCCAAGGTGAAGAAGCGTTTGCAGGCCCTGACCGAAGAAATGGGCGACAAACAGGCATTCGTACCCTACGTGTTAGCAGGTTTTCTTCTAACGGCGGTATGGATCCAATAATCACTCCTGTGGTCCCATGTCTTGTACATAACTTGTACATAACCGGAAAGTGCGACTATTTTTAAGCTGCCAGCGTGTCTGGCACGGGAGCAGGGCCGCATTCGAACAGGGAGTTGATCGTGACCAGACCATTCAGTGAAGTAAAGGTATTGGTGGTCGATGACCAACCAGTCATCGTCGAACAGTTGTGTGAGTTTCTCGAAACCCAGGGCTACCACTGCCTGCCAGCCCATTCCACCGACGACGCCATCCAGCGCTACCTGGCCGACGAGGCCATCGGTCTGATCATCTGCGACCTGCACATGCCTGAGCGTGATGGCATCGAACTGGTCCGCGCCCTCAAGGAAGTCACCGGGCAACGTATGTTTGAAGCCATCATGCTGACCGGGCGTGCGGACAAACAGGACGTGATCCGCGCCCTGCGCGAAGGGTTTGCCGATTATTACCAGAAGCCCATGAACCTCGATGAACTGCTGGAGGGCGTGCGCCGCCAGGAAGAAGCCCTGCAAGAGCGCCAGCGCAACTTCCGCGCCCTGGGCGGGTTGAACCAGCGCTTGCAGGACCTGGCCGACTCGGTGGACGAGCTGTACCAGGACCTGGAAAAAGCCCGTGGCCAAGGTACCCACCGGCGTGCCACCGATGTGGAAGAGAGCGAAAACGAGCTGCCGGCCGCCTTCGAGAAGCTGTCGCCACGCCAACTGGAAGTCGCGCGGCTGGTGAGCAAGGGCAAGACCAACTACCAGATCGCCTGTGAACTGGGCATTACCGAAAATACCGTGAAGCTGTATGTGTCGCAGGTGTTGCGACTGACCCACATGCACAACCGTACCCAGCTGGCATTGGCGCTGACACCCAGCTCGTCGCCGGTGCATCTGAGGTTTACTACCCATTGAGTGATTGGCTTCGAGATTGCCGGGGGCTGCTTTGCAGCCCATCGCGACACAAGGCCGCTCCCACAGGCACCGCGCAACCGTCAGGATAACGGTGGACCTGTGGGAGCGGCCTTGCGTCGCGAAAGGGGCGCGAAGCGCCCCCCTACAATTGCAAACCCAGACTCAGGGTCAGCCGGGGACCACGGTCGAGACTATCCAAGGCCACATCCGCCAAAGGCTTCGCCACCTCCAGCGCAACATTGAAGAAACGCCCATCCCCCAGCCGTACACCCAATGCCGCCGAAGCCAGATGGGCATCGTCCACCGGCCCCCGGTTATGCCAGGCCTGCGCCACATCCACTGCCGCATAGGGCTGAACCAGCGCCAGCCCGTTGCCGCGCAGGCTGTAGTTCACCTCGTAACCCACACCCCAACCCTTGTCCCCGTCCGCCTGATCACGCGGGTAGCCACGGCCAAAGTGCTGCCCACCAAAGCCCGCCCGTTCGCTGTCGGGCAGTTGGTCATCACTCCAATACAACGCGCCCGACACCACGCCCTGCCAACGCGCCGACAGCGAGTCACTTTGCAGCCCCGACAACCTGAGCCGCAGAAAGTCCATGTCGTAGTCGGCATCGCTGCGCGCCCCCAGGTAATCAAGCCCCTGATAGACCCCGGCACTGACAATACGCAGGCGACCACCTTCCACTTTGCGCCAATCACCCTCGAAGGACAGGGCGCGCACCGAAGTGTCGTAGTCCCGAACCGAAGGCTGCCCGTCCAGTTGGTCTTCGACGTGCTCGCTGACCGCATACAAGTGCCCCTGCACGGCCATCCATTCGTTCGGCCTCACAACTACTGGCTGGCGCAGGCCCACTGCATAGCGTTCACTGTCGCGCTCGCGGGTCATGTCACGGCCATCGTCCAGACGAATACGCGTGCCCGGATCACTGCGGTAGCGCGAAGCCGACAGCAGCAACTGGCTGCCGGCAGCGTCCAGGTACTGGCTGTAGTCCAGCCGCTGGTAATGCACCTGGTCATCCCCCGGGGGCAGCAGCAGGCTCGCCTTGAACTGTTCGGCAAAGCGGGTCTGGGCATTGCTGGTTGCCGTCAGCAGCGCCTGCGCAGCGTCACGACTGGAATCGGCCACGGTAACAGCGGCGCTGAACGGCTTTCGCCGCGCATGCACGATCAAGCGGGCGGCCCCGTCAGCGGTTTGCGCCATGGCCAGCTCAGCCTCTATCGACACACCCGGCAGGCGTTCGGCGAGCCCCAGGTAGCGCTCCAGCGTTTCTCGTGTCAGCGGGCGCTCGGCTTCAAGCTGTGTCAGCAGCTGCTGCAGATAAGCACCAGCCGGGCCGATGTCGCCGTCCACGCGGTAATCCCGAATGTAACCTTCGACCAGCACCACATTGACCCGGCCTTCGGCCACATCCTGAGGTGGCAGGTAGGCGTAGGACAGCAGGTAACCCTCCTGCCGGTAGCGCTCGGTCAGGCGCTCGGTGTACTCCTGCAGGTCGCCCAGTGTGATGCTGTGCCCGATCAGCGGTTGGTAGTGCTCGCGCAAGTCGCTCAAGGGGAACACCGTACCGCCTTCGAAACGCACCTTGTGCAGCACCATGCGCGTATCCGCAGGCGCCCAGGCCTGGCTTTCGGCGTTTGGCCGGGGCATTCGCAGATTGGGGCTGGCGGGCCGATAGGTGTCTACCGGCAGGTTGGTGTCGGGCAGGCGCCGTTCGTACTCATGGCTTTCGAGAAAACCCGGCAACGACCCGCCCTGGGCCGCAAACGCCCAGGGCAGCAACAACAGGGGCACGGCCAGAGGACGCATAGGGCGCTCCATGTTCCCTTGGGTTGCGGGGCACCAGCCGGTCACACCCGTCACTTGCAAGCGTAGGTGCTGGCCCGGCTGCCGTCGAACGCCTATTCGCTGACCTGGAACGCTACCCGCGCCGTCTCGCCGCTTTCATCCAGCGCACTGAGCTCGGCCTGCCCGGCCTGCGGCAAGCGCACCAGCAGGCTGTCCTGCCCCTGGGTTTCGCCCAACGGCTGGCCATTGAGGAACCACCAGCGCCGCCCGCCACCGCCCAGGGCCGACACATACAGCTGCAACGGCTCGCTGCTGGTCGCCGGGCGGCGCAGGTTGTCACCCGGGCGCACGCCGACGATCGACAGCGGCGGCGCGCTGGCCGGCACCTGTGGTGGGCAGGCCGGGTTGATGGCCGGCAGCCGCGCCGCGCGCCGCTCCACGCGTGGCAGCCAAGGCTCCAGCGGGGCCGGCCACAAGGCGATGTCGCGGGCCTTGGCGCCCGGGCAGCTGCCATCCACCCGCAGCGCCTGGTCGTTGACCCACACGCTTTCGCGCAGGCCCAGGCCCAGCGGCTGGTCGGCGGCTTGCAGCGTCGGCGGCGTGGTGCCGTCCAGGGTCCAGGCAAAACGCTGGCGCCGGCAGTTGGGGTCCTGTTTGCTCATCGGCTGGCCCAGCGGCCAACAGATTGCCGCCACACCGACATTCGCCGGCACCCGCTCCACCGGCACGCTGATGCCACGCTGGCTGTCGCGGTTGCTCAGCAGGTCGTGCACCTGCAGCATCAACGGCGCCGCCGAGGCCAGGCCGAACTGGCCGGGTACCGGCGTGCCGTCGGGGCGGCCGATCCACACGCCGATCAGGTAGCGCGGGCCCACGCCAATCGACCAGGCGTCGCGAAAGCCATAGCTGGTGCCGGTCTTCCAGGCCAGTTGCGGGCGCTGTACCAGCTCGGCATGCGGGTCGCGGTCGGGGCGCGCCTGGCCACTGAGGATGCGCCGGATGATCCACGCCGCCCCCGGTGACAGCAGCCGGCCTTCCACCAGCGGGTCCTGTGGCTGCAAGCGCACCCGCGCACTGTTGCCACCCCGCGCCAGCGCCGCGTAGCCACCCACCAGGTCCTCCAGGCGGCTGCCCGCACCGCCCAGGATCAACGACAGGTTGGGCTCGGCCAAGGGCGGCAATGCCAGTGGCATGCCCGCCATGCGCAGTTGCGCGGCAAAGCGTTTCGGGCCGTAGGCCTCCAGCAACTGCACTGCCGGCAGGTTGAGTGACAGGGCCAACGCCGAGCTGGCCGACACCGGCCCGCTGAAGCCCATGGAGAAGTTGCCGGGGCGGTAGTCGCCATAGCGGCGCGGCACATCCTGCAACAACGATTCGGAATGGATCAGGCCATCGTCCAGCGCCATGCCGTAGAGGAACGGCTTGAGGGTAGAGCCGGGCGAACGTAGCGAGCGCACCATGTCGACATGCCCGAAGCGGCGCTCATCGGCCAGCTCGATCGAGCCAAGGTAGGCACGCACCGCCATGGTCTGCGCCTCGACCACCAAAATGGCGGCAGAGGTGCGCTCCGGCAGCCGCGCGCGCCAGCCCAGCAGCAAGTCTTCAAGGCGCCGCTGCAACGCCGCATCGAGCGTGGTGCGGATCAGCGGCGGGCTGTCGGCGCTGTTCAGGCGCCGGGCGAGCAAGGGCGCCAGCGCTGGCTCCTGGCGTGGCGCCAACAGCAGCGGCTCTTCGGCGGCCTCACGAATTTGCTGCGCAGGCCAAACCTGGTATTCGGCCAGGCGCTGCAGCACCTTGTCGCGGGCGCGCTGGGCACGCTCGGGGTGGCGGTCCGGGCGCAGCCGGCTGGGTGCCTGGGGCAGCACCGCCAGCAGCGCTGCTTCGGCTGGGGTCAGGTGCATCGGCGACTTGCCCAGGTACGCCCAACTGGCGGCAGCCACGCCCTGCAGGGTGCCGCCGAAGGGCGCGCGGTCCAGGTAGATCTGCAGGATTTCACGTTTGGACAAGTGCCACTCCAGCTGCGCCGTACGCCACAGCTGGCGCAGTTTGCCGGCCAGGGTGCGGTCATGCGGGTCTAGCAGCCGTGCCACCTGCATCGACAGCGTGCTGCCGCCCGACACCACGCGCCCACCCCGCAGGTTCAGCCAGGCCGCACGCGCCAGGGCCAACGGGTTGACCCCGGGGTGGCGGTAGAACCAGCGGTCTTCGTAGGTCAGCAAGGCCTGCAGGTACAACGGCGAAACCTGGTCCGGGCTGACCGGGTAGCGCCAGACACCCTCGGCATCGGCAAAGCGCCACAACGGCGTGCCGTCTTCGGCCAGCACTACCCGCGCCAGGTCGTCGCCCGGCAGCGGTAGCGGCCACAGCCGATCAGCCAGCCACAACAGGCCGCACAGTACCAGCAGGCCAATCAGCGTGGCGCGCAACAGCCTGCCCGCACGCGCTAAGCTTGGCATCGGGAACCGACCTGGCCAGGTGATGGCCAAAGGCTTGGGAACGGCAACATCGCCGATTCGTTCATCAGGAAGCAACTATGCATGTAGAAGGTTTTTTCGAGTGGCTGGGCCAGGCCCTTGGGTCGTTGATCCGCTTCATCGTCGACGCATTGAGCGGGCTGTTCAACCTGCTGGCCAATGCCGGTGGCAATTTCATCGACGGCCTGGCGCGCACCCTGGGCACGGACACCTCGCTGATCAGCATCCTGGCCCTGATCATCGGCCTGATGCTGCTGTACTCGGCAATCCGCGCGTTCATGCGCGCCTCGATCATCCTCGGGATCATCTGGCTGGTGCTGGGGTTGTGGGTGATGAGCTGGGTGATTCACTAGAAACTGCGCCATTCCTGTAGGAGCGGCCTTGCGTCGCGATCGGGCGCGCAGCGGCCGCAAAACCTGGCGACGCGGTATAACAGTTGCTCCGCGCGCTCAGGTTTTGGGGCCGCTTTGCGGCCCGATCGCGACACAAGGCCGCTCCTACAACAGACCGCGTCGCCTTAGCGGGCTTTTACGGTCATTTCACCTTGCCCATCACCAATAGCCTGCAGGTTCGGCCGGTACATCGACTCAACCTGCGGCGGCGGTACGCGGTAGGTACCCGGGGTCACTGCCCGTGCCAGGTACAGCAAGTGCGTGGTGCCGTAGCTGTCGAGCTTGAGCGCGGCCACATAGCGGTCATCACGGTACTCCTGGTGCACCACGCTGGCGTTCTGCATCGACTCGCGCCATTCCTTCACCGCGCTGCTGGCGTTGTCCAGGCTGGCAGCGCTTTGCGCCAGGTTCTGGTTTTCCAGCTCCAGGCCTGCCGGCAGCAGGTCCACCACCAGCGCATCCGGCACGCGGTCGTCGGCCTTCAGCGCCAGGTGCACCAACACCAGGTCGCCACTGCGCAGGTTGTGCAGGTCCAGCGGCTGGCCGTTCATGCCCAGGTACTCGCGGCGAATCTGCATACCGTTACCGCCGGCGGCAGGCGCCTGGCGTGGGTAACCGGACAAGGTCAGCTGCTGGTACAGCGTCTCGCTGCCTTCGTTCTGCACGCTCAGTGGCGAGGCCAGCAACGGGCCTTCCAGCTTCATGCCGGCCTCGGCATTGTTGAACTCACGCACCTCGCCAGCGCTGTCCAGGCGTGCCTGCCACTTGCCTTCCGGCTTGCCCAGCAGGCCACGGCCAGCCAGGAACAGTGCATTGCGCTCCTGGGTCGACAGCCAGCGGTTGGCCGCCAGTTCATCCGACAAGGCGAACAGGCGCTGGTCGACCTGGCTGCTGGCCAGGTTGCTCTCCTGCAGCAGCGCCAGGATCAGCGCCTGGTCGCGCAGGGCGCTGCCGTAATCGGCCATCCAGCCTTTGCCACGGCTGATGCCCAGGCCCGCCTGCAAGGCTTGCTCGGCACGCGGTTTGTCGCCCATCTTGTCCAGTGCCACCGCCAGCTGTACCAACGGCAAGCCAGAGCGGGCATCGGCACGGCGGTCGAACAGGCCACGCAGGGCACCCAACGGCGCCTGCTGGCTGCGCGACAGCACCAGCGCCGCGTAGGCCTGCACGGCAAAGCGGGTGTGGTCGGCGTTTTCGCTGTAGTCCACTTCGATCAGGTTGCGCTCCTGCAAGTAACGCAGCAGGCGCTCGCTGGCCTTCTTCAGCGCTTCGGCCGGCACGCCATAACCTTGGTCACGGGCACGCAAGAGGAAGTCGGTGACGTAGGCGGTCAGCCAGTACTCTTCTTCGCTGTCCGAACTCCACAGCCCGAAGCTGCCGTTGTAGCGCTGCATGCCCAGCAGGTGCTCGATACCCATCTCGATCTTGCGCTTGCGCACATCCGCCGGCTCGCCCTTGATGCCCAGGCGCTTGAGGCTGTCGGCATCGGCATACAGCGACGGATACAAGCCGCTGGTGGTCTGCTCCAGGCAACCGTAAGGGTAAGCCTTCAGCGCACGGATCTGCTCGGCCAGGTTCAACGGTGGGCGGCTCGACAAGGCCAGGCTGGCTTCCAGGCCAGCGGGTTCGAAGGCGGCCAGGTCTGCTTCGGGCAGGGTCCATGGCTGATCCTTCAAGGCCACGCGGTAGTGCTTGAGCATTGCCGGGTAGGCGGGGCGCACGCCCAGCGTCCACTCACGTTCAAACGCGGTGGCCGGCTCGTTCGGCAGCTGCAGGCCAGTGACACGCACATGCACCTTGCCCTGCCCCAGCCCCCCCTGGGCCTGCACAGGAATCATCAGCGTCGAACGCTGCCCCTCGGCCAGGGCAACGGTCTGCACGGCATTGGTGGCCAGGCTCAGTTGCCCTTCGGTGGTGATTTCAACGTTCAGTTGCTGGGCGCGGCCCGACAGGTTGGCCAGGTCCAGCGCCAGGCTGGTGCGGTCGCCACCGGCCAGGAAGCGCGGTGCCGAAAGCTCGGCGATGAGCGGCGCGGCAACCACGGTCTTGCCCTCGGCCATGCCGAAGTGTTCTTCGGTCCAGGCCTGGGCCATCAGCCGCAGTTCGCCGTTGAAGTCGGGGATGTCGACCGTGGCCAGGCCCTCACCCTTGTCGTCCAGGGTCACCGGCAGGCTCTGCTGGGCGACGATGGTGACCGTGGTGTTAGGGCGCTTGCCGCCCTTGGCCATCGCCGCATCACCACCGAACGCCAGGCTGGCCAGGCGGCCCTGCCCGGCTTCGATCAGCTGGCCGTAGATGTCCAGTTGGTCGGCGCCATAGGCCTTGCGCCCGAACAGGCTGGCAAACGGATCCGGGGTTTTGAAGTCGGTGATGTTGAGGATGCCCACATCCACCGCCGACAACAGCACATGCACCTGCTTGGGCACACTGCCATCGGCATTGGCGGCCTTGACCTTCACGGTCAGCGGCTGTTTCGGGCGCATTTTCTCCGGCGCTTGCAGGCTCACCGCCAACTTGCGCTCGGCGCGGTCCAGCGGCAGGTGCAGCACACCGACTGAACGTTTGGGCGTGGCGTTTGCCTTGCGCTCACCCGGGCGGATCACCAGCGCGCTGATGTACAGGTCGTGGCGTGCCCAGGCTTTGTCCAGTTGCACATCGAAGGTCTTGCCCTCGGCGGGCACTTCGATTTCCTGCCACCACAGCGGGCCATCGCTGGACTCGATCATCAGGTAGCCGCTGCCAGCGGCAGGCGGGGTAACGGTGACCTTGGCCGTGGCGCCGTCGGCGTAGGACGGTTTGTCCAGCGCCAGCTTGACTTGGTCGGGGCGCACGGCACCACCTTCGGCGTTGTCCTGGGTGCGGTAGCCGGCCCAGAAGCGCTCGCTGGACACCAGGCCGGTCTGCGGGTCTTCCACCTCGACGCGGTAAGGGCCCCATTCAACCTGGAAGCTCAGCTTGGCGGTGGAGCCCGCCTTGACGCTGACTGTCTCTTCGTTCTGGGTCAGGAATTTCTCGTTGTAGGCGTAGCTCCAGCCGTCGCTCTGCGAGTAGTTCCAGTAGTAGTCGCGGCGCTCGCGGATCAACCGCACCTTGAGGTCGTTGGCCGCCAGTTTGTTGCCATCGCGGTCGGCCACCAGGAACTCGAATTCCACCGGCCCGTCGCTATCGGTTTCCTCGCCATCGAACAGGCCACGCAGCCCCGGCAGGCGCTCGGCTGGCCAGATCGGCTGCTCCAGGCGCCGGGTGATCGGCCGGCCGCCGGACTCCTGCAAGCTGGCCTGCACGGTCAGTTGCAGCGGCGAGCGGGCTTCGGCCCAGCGGCTTTCGATGTCGACCACCGCCTTGCCGGCCTGGTCGAGGGTAACTTCGTCCAGCTCCAGGTCCTGGTTCAGCTCGGTTTCGGTGACCGAGCCAAACTGGTAGCCGGGCAGCGCAGGTACTGCCTCGCGAAGGGGACGCACATAGGCCTGGCCACTCAGGCGATTACCGGCAGCCGGGGCGCCATACAGGTAACGGCCATTGACCTCGATGCGCGCATCCTCCTCCGGCGACAGCGGCGTGCTGCTGCCCTTCAGCTCCAGCGCCAGGCGCTCGGGCAGGAAGTCTTCGACCAGGAATTCATACACCTGCTTGCGCCCGCCACCCAGGTCGAGCAGCAGTTGCCAGCGGCCAGTCGGGGCCTCGGTGGCCAGCTGCAACTGGTATTGGTACAAGCCATTGCTGTCGGCTTCCCAGACGAACTTGCGGCTCACCTGTTCATCCGGGCGACGCACTTCCACGTTCACTGGCTGGGCTTTGACGGGCTTGCCGTCCTGGTCGCGCAGCAGGCCGTTGAGCAGCACGGTTTCGCCTGGGCGATACAGGTCACGCGGGCCGAAGATGAAAAACTGCAACGGGTTGGCCTGGGGGCCGGTGATGTCGAATTCGGCCAGGTCCAGGGCAGCGGTATTCAGCCGCAGCAGGGTGGTGTGCACACCTTGGGTGGCGATCAGGGTATCGGCCTTGGGCGTGATCGGCAGTTGGGCGTGGCCCTTGCCATCGGTGCTGGCCTGGGCCAGCAACTTGCCCTTCTCGTCATGGATTTCGAGGTTGACGCCGTTCAGCGCCTTGCCGCCTTCCAGCGCCTGGGCGAACACGTCGATGCGGTCGCGGTAGCGGTGGGCCGACACGCCGATGTCGCTGAGGGTGAACAGGGTCGCTGGCTGCGAGTAGTCGTAGGTGCCCGAGGCACGCATCACCGCCAGGTACACGCCCGGGTCCTGCAGCGGCTTGATGCCGGCGATGGGCAGCAGCACGGTTTCGCGGGTGTTGCGGGCGGGGTTGAGGTCGAAGCGGCCGCTGTAGACCAGCTCGGCCATGTCCAGGGTTTCCTTGGACTGGTAGTAGTACAGGCTGCTGTTGCGCCCCCAGCTGGCCAGAAAGGTCGAGAGCATTTCCGGCTTGACGCGGAAGAACTCGACATCGACCTTGTCGACGTTCAGGGCAATCACCGGCAGGCCTTCGGCCAGGCGCGTGGGCAACAGCGAACCGCGGCTGGCAAAGCCGATGGTCGGCTGCATGTCGCGGGTTTCCAGCTGGGTGACCGACTCGCTGTCCAGTTGCTTGCCGTTGACCGCGAGCAGGCCCTTGTCGACGGTCAGCACCAGCTTGCGCTGCGGTTCCAGGTGGCGCAGGCGCAGCTCCATCTGGTTGTCGGAGAGTTCCCAGGCGCCGTCGAGCTTACCCTTGACGGTGTCGACGAGGTGCACCTTGGTGGCGAAGTCCTGCTTGGCATCCAGCGGTGCGGAGAAGCTGATCGACAGCGTTGCTGCGCCATCGAGCTGCACTTCCGAAGCATCCAGCACCGTAAGCTCGCGGCCCTCGTAGCGCTTGGCGAGCACAGCCGGGTCTTCGCGCTTGGGCGCCTGGGTTTCGACGGGCGCTGTAGCGACGGGTTTCTCGACCGGCGCCGGTTTGTCCGGCGTCGAAGAGTCACAGGCACTGAGCAAAGCCAGCGCGCAGGCCAGCAACAATCCTTTGTTGAACATGGAGTAGGAACTCTTAGGCAGCGTGTACGTGAGGGCAGCAACTATAGCTCAACGTCAGGTGCAGCACCCGGGCGTTGCGCGGCAAGTGAGACCATGGTCGCGCGAAATGGTTGCCTGGCCGTTACACTGTGGCATTTGTCAAAGGGGGCCGCTTTGCGCCCCTTCGCGGGCTTGCCCGCTCCCACAGGTTTGGCGCCGGCCGCAAGAGCAACACTTTCCTGTGGGAGCGGGCAAGCCCGCGAAGGGGCGCATAGCGGCCCCAAGCCTCATGGAATGCAAATGCCCCGACTCTCTGCCGACTGGCGCCACCGCCCCACCCACCACAAGGTCTGGGCGCTGGCCGCGCCGATGATCCTGTCCAACATCTCCGTGCCGCTGGTGGCGCTGGTCGACAGCACGGTCATCGGCCACCTCCCCCACGCCCACCAGCTGGGCGCCGTAGCCGTGGGCGCCACGTTGTTCACCTTCATGGTCGGCCTGATGGGCTTTCTGCGCATGGGTTCCACCGGCTTCGCCGCCCAGGCCGCCGGCCGTGGCGACGGCGCGGCGTTGCGCCAGGTGCTGGTGCAAGGGCTGCTGCTGGCGATCGGCTTTGCCGTGCTGATCGGCCTGCTGGCCCTGCCCTTCAGCCAGCTTGCACTGCATGCGATGCAACCCAGCGCAGCCTTGCAGCAATCCACCGAAGACTTCTTCCACACCCGCCTGCTGGGCCTGCCCGCAGCACTGGCCAGCTATGCGCTGGTTGGCTGGTTTCTGGGCACCCAGAACGCCCGGGCACCGTTGGCCATCCTGCTGACGACCAACCTGCTGAACATCGTCCTGAACCTGTGGTTCGTCCTGGGGCTGGATTGGGGGGTACTGGGTTCGGCGCGGGCATCGGTGATCGCCGAGTGGAGTGCCGCCCTGCTGGGCTTGGCCCTGACCCGCCCGGCCCTGCGGGCTTACCCGGGGCATGTCGTATGGACGGCGCTGAAACGCTGGCAGGGCTGGCGACCGCTGTTGGCGGTCAACCGCGATATTTTTCTGCGCAGCCTGGCGCTGCAACTGGTGTTCCTGTTGATTGTCGTGCAAGGCGCACGCCTGGGCGAGTCCACCGTGGCGGCCAACGCCCTGCTGCTCAACGGCCTGCTGCTGACCGCCTACGCCCTCGACGGGCTGGCGCATGCGGTGGAGGCGCTGTGCGGCCACGCCATTGGCGCCCGTGATCGCGACACGCTGCGCCGCTCACTGGTGGTGGCCTGTGGCTGGTCGCTGATCACCAGCCTGGGGTTTGCCGGGTTGTTCCTGCTGGGTGGGCACTTGTTCATCGACTTGCAGACCGACATCGACAGTGTGCGGGCGGCGGCCTATCCGTATTTGCCCTACCTGGCGGTGCTGCCGTTGATTGCGGTGTGGAGTTACTTGCTGGATGGGTTGTTCATCGGTGCGACGCGGGCGCGGGAGATGCGCAATGCGATGTTGGTGTCGGTGCTGATTGCACTGCCGGTGGCCATTGCCATGAGCGGGTTCGGCAACCACGGGTTGTGGTTGGCGTTTCTCGGGTTCATGGGGTTGCGCGCGGTGACGTTGGGGTGGGTGGGGTGGCGGTTGCAGGAAAAAGGGCTTTGGATTCAGTGACGCCGGGGGCCGCTTTGCGGCCCATCGCGACGCAAGGCCGCTCCTACAGGGATCGCGTAACGGCGGGGTATCGCGACCCCCTGTAGGAGCGGCCTTGTGTCGCGAAATGAGGGCGAAGCCCTCACCAGCTGACTCACAGCCATACACAATCCCAATGTGAATACTCACCCACGCGCCGAACTAGGCCAGCCCGAATCGGGTTGGCGATGATGTAGCGGGCAGCAGCCTTTACATCTTCTTCCTTGCGCAATGCCCGGTCATAAAAGCCAGGTTGCCAGATGTGCTGGCGATCAATGCCTTTGCGGTAGAGCGCGCAGCTGCTTCGCGACTTGAAGCCGCACATGAGTTTGCCCAAGCTGGTCGGCCCCAGTTCGATCAGCCAATGCAGATGATCCGGCATCAAGACCCAAGCCAGAGAACGGCAGCCCCCTTCATGCTCACTCAGGCGCAACTGCTGGATTACCGTTCGCGCAAACAAGAGATTCCTGAACAACGGAAGGCGATCGCGCGTGATGGTGGTTAGCAGATAGAGCCTGCCAGGCTCCGAGAAGCGCCCTTGGCGCAAGCGGTGATTGCCGTGACGATCCATGTCGACTTCCTTTGAACATTGCGTTCGAAGGATAGGTGTGGCGATGAAGGCCACCGTAGGCGGATCATTACGGGGTATGACGCGGTGAGGGCTGCGCCCTCAGATCGCGACACAAGGCCGCTCCTACAAGAGGTCGCGACCTCATGTGATGTCGCGATTTCCCGCGAAATCGTATCGCGGTCCCTGTAGGAGCGGCCTTGTGTCGCGATGGGCCGCAAAGCGGCCCTGGCGATTACGACGACAGGTACGACGACCGGGTCAGCCCAAGGCGCAAGGCATCCAGGAACTGGGTACGCTCACGCGCGGTGATCTTGGCGCTGGCCACCTTGTCGCGGTAGTGGGTCATCAACTCCTCCGGCGACAGGTGCACGTAGCGCAGCATGTCTTCGATGGTGTCGTGGGTCTCGATACCGGCGTGGTACACGCTGCCGTCGGCGTTCTGGTAGATGTTCACCGAGTCGGTGTCACCGAACAGGTTGTGCATGTCACCCAGGATTTCCTGGTAGGCACCGACCAGGAACACGCCCAGCAGGTAGTCTTCCCCGTCCTTCAGCCCATGCACCGGCATGCTGGTCTCGATGCTCTGCTCGTCGACGTACTGGTTGATCTTGCCGTCGGAGTCGCAGGTCAAGTCTTGCAGGACGGCGCGGCGCAGCGGCTCTTCGTCCAGGCGGTGCAGCGGGATGATCGGCAGCACCTGGCCAATGGCCCAGGTATCCGGCAGGCTCTGGAACACCGAGAAGTTGCAGATGTACTTGTCGGCCAGCTTGTCGTTCAGCTCGTCGAGCACCTGGCGGTGCGAGCGCTGGCGGGCTTTCAGCGAGTTGTGCAGGCGGCGGCACACGGCAAAGTAGCACTGCTCGGCCAAGGCCTTTTCGCTCAGGCTGATCTTGCCGTCGGCATACTGCGCGGCCACATCACCCATGTAGTGGGTGGCGCGCCAGTAGGTCTCGGTCACCATCTCGATGTCGGTCGGGCCGAGCAGGTCGGCCAGCCACTGCACGGTCTCGGGCAGGGCTTCCTTGTTCTCGATGGTCGGCACGTCGTCGTTGTGCTTCTCGACGTCGGTGACCTGGATCACCAGCATGGCGTGGTGCGCGGTCAGCGAGCGGCCACTCTCGGAGAAGATGTGCGGGTGCGGCAGGCCCTGCGCGTCGCAGAACTCCTTGAGCATGCCCACCACCACGCCGGCGTAGTCGTCCATGTCGTAGTTGATCGAGCTGGCATTGCGCGAGTGGGTGCCGTCGTAGTCGACGCCCAGGCCACCGCCAACGTCGATGTGGTCGACCGGCAGGCCCAGCGCACGCAGTTCGCCGTAGTAACGGATGGCTTCCTTGAAGCCGTGCTGGTAGTCCGCCAGGTTGGCGATCTGCGAGCCCATGTGGAAGTGCAGCAGGCGGATGCCCTGGTCCAGGCCAGCATCGCGGAAGCGCTGCACCACCGAGATCAGCTGGGCAGCAGACAACCCGAACTTGGACTTCTCGCCACCGGTATCGGCCCATTTGCTGGAAGCCAGCGACGACAGGCGCACGCGCAGGCCGACCTGCGGTTTCACCTTGAGCTCGGCAGCCTCGTCGATCACCAGGGCCACTTCCGACTCTTTCTCGATGACGATGAACACGTTGTGGCCAAGCTTCTGGCCCATCAGCGCCAGGCGGATGAACTCACGGTCCTTGTAGCCGTTGCAGACGATGGTACCGCCCTTCGGCGCCAGCGCCAGCACTGCCAGCAGCTCGGGCTTGGAACCGGCTTCCAGGCCGATGGAAACGTTTTGCGTGGCGATGATGTTTTCCACCACCGCTTCCTGCTGGTTGACCTTGATCGGGTACAGCGCGGTGTACTGGCTCTGGTACTCCAGGCGCGCGATGTTGGCATCGAACGCGCCGGTCAGCTGGCGTACGCGGTCCTGCAGAATGTCGGGGAAGCGCACCAGCAAGGGCAGCGACAGCCCGCTCTGGCGTAGTTCGTCAACCTGTTCGTACAGGTCGATCGGCGCGCTGTCGGGGCCGTTGGGGCGCACTTCGACGCGCCCGGCTTCATTGATGGCGAAATAACCAGCGCCCCAATGGCGGATGCCATAAACACTGCGGCTATCGGCCACGGTCCATTGGCTACCATCGTCTTTGCGTGTGCGTCGTACGGACATTCAAGTCCCCTATAGATAAGTCGAAGACACTGCCCCGCAGGCAGCGGAGCGAGTGTAAAAGCTGAAAATGACGATTCATCCGTGCTCAGGCATAGACCCTGACCACAGGAACGAGTTTAGAAAGCGCTGGGCAAAAAATCGCGCGATGGCCTCAGCCGCCGGACTTTTTCGCCTTGAAACCCTGTTTGGTCAGCTCGCCGATCAACAGCTCGACATGGTCGCCCTGGATCTCGATAACCCCGTCCTTCAGGGCGCCGCCGGTACCGCAGCGGCGCTTGAGCGTGGTCGCCAGCTCTTTGAGCTGGTCGGGCGGCAGCGGCACACCGGTGACGGTCGTCACGGTCTTGCCGCCACGGCCTTTACTCTCGCGGCGCACACGGGCAATGCCGTCGCCTTCGGGGATGGTTTGCTGCTTGCAGATGCAGGCATCCACCGGCTGGCTACAGTCGGGGCAGTGCCGACCGGCGTCGGTGGAGAACACGAGACCGCCAAGGGCGGAAAAGGAAGAAGCTTTCTTGGACACTTTTGTTCCTCTGTGCTGAGGACAAAAACTGGTCGTGCCTTGGGGTAGAGGCCGACCGCGAAGCCCCACTCTGGCAGGGGCGGCGCTACTGCCGCAAGATCCTGCGAACAGCCCGAAAAGGGCGCGCAGTGTAACGATAAATCCGGCTGTTGCTAAGTACAGGATTGCGGCATTTTACGAATGTTTTGCGACTATTCGCGTACTGGGGCTGCTTTGCAGCCCGATCGCGACACAAGGCCGCTCCTACAGGAGACCGCGCAAGGCCGGGGGACGCGACCTCTTGTAGGAGCGGCCTTGTGTCGCGATCGGGCCGCAAAGCGGCCCCTGCTTTATTTCAAGCTAAGCTTGTAGCGCTGCAACGCCGCCAAAGAGTCTGGGCAATACGGCTTGATCAGGCTCTCTTGCTCAGCCTGCTCCAGGCCAATGAACCGCGCCTCGATCACCTCTTCCGGCTGCAAGCGCAACGGCGCATCCGACACCGCCGAATACACCGCACACCACAACCGGTTGTCGGGTTGGTCGAAGTAGAACCGTTCGTGAAAGCGTAACTCGGCCCCTTCGATCCCCAGCTCCTCGGCCAGCTCACGCGCAGCCGAGTCGGCATAACCCTCCCCGGCCGTCACCATGCCACCTGCGGCTACATCCCAGTAACCCGGGTACAGCGCCTTGCTCAGGGTCCGCCGGTGCACGCACAACTCACCGGCACTGTTGAACAGCAGGATGAACGTGCAACGGCCGATCAGGCCACGCTCGCGCAACTCGGCGCGGGGCAATGCGCCCAGCACCTGGTCGGCTTCGTCTACCCAACTGACCAGTTCGCGGTCGGAAGCCGCCCGGTGGGCGGCCTCGTTTGGGCTGATGGCCATTCTCAACCCTGCGACAGCAGCTGACGCAGGTCGATGACCGCGGCGTTGGCCCGGGAAATGTAGTTGGCCATGACCAGCGAGTGGTTGGCCCACATGCCGAAGCCACTGCCGTTAAGCACCATCGGGCTCCACAGCGGCTCTTGCGAGGCTTCCAGCTCACGGATGATCTGGCGCACGCTGACCGTGGCGTTCTTCTTCGCCAGCACGTCGGCAAAGTCCACCTCGATGGCGCGCAGCAGGTGCGACAGCGCCCAGGCCTGGCCACGGGCTTCGTAGAACACGTTGTCGATCTGCAGCCATGGGGTTTCCACCAGTTCTTCATCCACCTGCGGCGCCTGGCCGGCAACCACCGACTCGGTCTTCAGCGTGGTGTTGAGCTTGACCCGGCCAACGCTGGCCGACAGGCGCTGCGACAGCGACCCCAGGCGGGTGGCTACGTCACCCAGCCAGTTGTTGAGGTTGTCGGCACGGGTGTAGAAGATCGCGCCCTTGTCACCAGCCGCCAGACGCGTCTGGTAGCGGGCCAGCGACTTGATGCCCTCTTCGAACTCCGACTCGCTCGATGGCAGGATCCAGCTCTTGTTGTCGAAGTTGAAGCGCGGCTCGGCCTTGGCCAGGTCGGCGTCTTCGGTGGACTGCGACTGCGAGCGGGCGAAGTCCTTGCGCAAGGCGCGGGACAAATCGCGCACCTGGACCAGCACGCCGTATTCCCAGCTCGGCATGTTGTCCATCCACAGCCCTGGCGGGAAGCGGTCGTTGGAAATGTAGCCGCCCGGCTTGTTCAGCAAAGTGCCGGCCACGGTCTTGAGGGTTTCGATGGTGGTGTAGCCCACCACCATCTGCTGGCCGCCGCGCTCGGCCGCAGCCTGGGCGCTCTGCTGCACCGGGAACAGCTCCGGCTCCTGGCTCCAGTACCAGCCAAGGCCGATACACACCAGCAGGTACAACCCGATCAGGGTCCCCAGGGCACGGCTCCAAAGGCCGCCAAGGTAGCTACGGGCGGCAGCGCCGCGTCCATCGACACGCTCACGGGGCTCGGCTTTGGCCTCGCGGTTTTTCCAGTCCAGCATGGCTTTGTCCTTAATCAGTCACGACGGTTAGGGGCTTTGACCACAGGCCTGCGCCAGGGTGCCACGGCAAGCCCGCGTGGCAGCACTATAAAGCAGACACCACCGTACGCATAAGCGACCAATCAGTCAGTAACTGAATATTCGTTCTGGCCGCTTTGTTGATGCAGGGCAGTCACGTATTTGCAAAGAGCTGCTAGCATAGAGCCATCATTGCCCCTGCACATCCCAACCTATAAGTAGCCAGGACATGAGCCAAGCAGTCGAGCCGAGCCCGCAGTGCCCCGCCCAACAGGTGACGCGTAGCGGCCTGCGCAAGGACGACCCGCTCGACCCGCTGCTGCTGCCCCTGCGCAGGCCGGTGTACATCCTGCTGCAGGACCATGAGCGTGCCCAGCGCCTGGCCCAGCAACTGGAGTTCTTTGGCCTGGTGGTGCAAGCGCTGCCCAGCGCTGCGGCGTTTCTCGCCTCGATCAGCGAATACCCGCCTTCGGCCATCATCATGGATGTCGACTTCACCGGTGCCGGCCAAGGCCTGCTGCTGGCCGCCCAGGTGCAGCAGGGGCTGACGCAAACTATTCCGCTGCTGTTCTTCAGCCACCACGAAGCCGACACCCCGACCCGCCTTGCCGCCGTGCGCGCCGGTGGCCAGGACTTCCTCACCGGCAGCCTGGAGGCTTCCAGCCTGCTGGAAAAGGTCGAACTGCTGACCAACGCCAGCCCGCACGACCCGCTTCGGGTGCTGATCATCGACGACTCACGTACCCAGGCGCTGCACACCGAGCGCGTGCTGACCAGCGCCGGCATGGTCACCCGCAGCCTGACCGACCCGATCCGCACCATGGCCGAGCTTGCCGACTTCCAGCCCGACCTGATCATCCTCGACCTGTACATGCCTGCCTGCACCGGCCCGGAACTGGCCAAGGTGATCCGCCACAGCGACCGCTATGTGAGCGTGCCGATCATCTACCTGTCTGCCGAGGACGACCTGGACAAGCAGCTGGATGCCATGAGCGAAGGCGGCGATGACTTCTTGACCAAGCCGTTTCGCTCACGCCACCTGATCACCACCGTGCGCAACCGCGCCGCCCGCGCCCGGCACCTGAAGGCGCGCATGGTGCGCGACAGCCTGACCGGGTTGTACAACCACACCCACATCCTGCAACTGCTGGAGGACTGCAGCTTCCGCGCCCGCCGCGAGCAGCAGCCGTTGAGCTTTGCCATGCTCGACATTGACCACTTCAAGAAAATCAACGACCGCCACGGCCACCCCATGGGCGACCGGGTGATCAAGAGCCTTGCGCTGTTCCTCAAGCAACGCTTGCGCAAGACCGACTTCATTGGCCGGTATGGGGGTGAAGAGTTCGCCATCGTCATGCCCAATACCGCGCTGGAGGCGGCGCACAAGGTGCTGGACGAGATTCGCCGGCGCTTTGCAGAGATTCTTTACCCGGCGCAGCCGCGGGATTTGCAGTGCACGTTCAGTGCCGGGGTGGTGCAGCTGGATGAGGTGCTGGATGCACTGACCATGGCCAGTGCGGCGGACGAGGCACTGTACCGGGCCAAGCATGCGGGGCGTAACTGCGTGGTGCGCGTAGAGCCCTGAGGCTTGCACTGGCTGGGCGGGCCTCTTCGCGGGCTCGCCCGCTCCCACAGGAATTTCACATACCTCCAGTCTGGAGGTAAACCTGTGGGAGCACAGGAATTTCACATACCTCGAGTCTGAAGGTAAACCTGTGGGAGCGGGCAAGCCCGCGAAGAGGCCAGTGCAGCTCACACCAATAGAGGCACTGTGCCACTTTTTTTCTGGCGCCAAGCCCCTGTCGTCATCACCCCGTCACAAAATCGCAATAACTTCAGGCGCCTACCTCTCCCCTGCGCAGGAAGTTCGCGGCTATGCGCCTGAAGTGGCTGACCAATTTCAACACCCTGTTGCTGGTAACGGTGTGTCTCGCCCTGGGCGCCACCCTGTGGTGGTCGCAGCGTGCCCTGGAGCGCCCCTACCAGATGATGGAGCGCTACCTGGGCCTGTCCCAGCAGTTCCAGAACCAGGCAGCAGGTAATATCCAGGCCTACCTGGGCAGCGGCGATGCCCTGCGCCATGCCGCCGCCATGGAGGCCAACCAGCAGCTACAGGCCACCCTGAGCGAGTGGCCCACTGAACTGGCCGGCAAACTGCGCCCCAGCCTCGACAACCTGCAGGCCTTCACTGCCAACGAGCTGCTGGCCGCCGGTAAGCTGGCCGGCGATCCGCAAGCCCTGCTGCTGCAGGCCGAGCGGGAACTGGGTGCCAACTTCGAACAACTGGCCGGCTACGCCCGCGACAGCGGCAGCGCCGATGCCAACCGCTACCTGTTGCCGTTGCTCGACGCCACCGTGCACCTCGGCCGCCTGTCGCTGGCAAGGGACAAACTGGTCAGCAGCGGCCGCCCGGAACTGGCCGACGAAGTGGAGCGTGAACTGCAACTGATCCGCACCCAGGCGCAAGCCATCGACAGCTTGCCGTTGCTGGGCGTGACCCGCGCAGCCGAATCCAGTGCCGATGACTTCGCCGCCATGATGGGCCTGGAAACCCAGGCCAGCGCCCAGCAGGAAGACATTGCGGTGGGCCTGAAGCGTGAACTGCAAAGCCTGCTCACCCGCTACCCGGCCGAATTGCAACGCACCCGCGAACAGATCGAACGCCGCGTCGCCCTCGCCGCCAGCACCCATCAGCGCCTGGAGGCGGTGCAGCAAGCCATCGCCGCGCTGGAACCCGAAGTACGGGGCGAGCATGCGAAGATCGCCGCCGAGGTGCGCATCATCCAGGGCCTGATGATTGGCTTGATCTTGCTGATCGCCCTGCTGATAGACATCTTGCAGCGGCGGCTCACCCGCACCCTCACCGGCCTGGCCCCAGCCTTGTCGCGTTGGGCCGAGGGCGACTTTGCCCAGGCCATCTCTCTGGGCAAGACCAACCGCGAACTGCATGACATTCAGGAGTCGCTCAACCGCCTGCGCCAGTACCTGGTGGAGCTGGTGGGCACCATCCGCCACAACGCCGAGCAGGTGGCTGGCAGCAGCCACGCCCTGGCCGGCATGAGCGCCGCCCTGCACGACGGCGCCGAGCGTCAGGCCGGCGATACCGGGCAGATCCGCGATGCCCTGGGCGAGCTGGAAGCGACCATCCAGCAAGTGGCGGGCGATGCCAGCGCCGCTGCCGATGCCAGCCGCGATGCCGGGCGTGCAGTGGAACAGGGCCAGGCGGTGATTGGCCAGAGCCTGTCGGGCTTGCGCGAGCTGGTCGATGAAGTGCAAGGCAACGCCCGCATGATCGAGCAACTGGCCGAAGAGTCGGCGACCATCGGCGGGGTGCTGACGGTGATCCGCTCGATTGCCGAGCAGACCAACCTGCTGGCGCTGAATGCCGCGATCGAAGCCGCCCGTGCCGGTGAAATGGGCCGTGGCTTTGCCGTGGTGGCCGATGAAGTGCGTTCGCTGGCGCAGCGCACCACGGGGGCTACCGGCGAGATTCAGGCACTGATCGACCGCTTGCAGCAAGCAGCGAAAAGTTCGGTGGCGGGGATGCGTGCGCAGCTTGAGCATGCCGAGGCCACGGCCAACCAGGCCCAGGCGGCGGATGGCGCGCTGGACGAGATTGTCTGTGCCATCCGCACCATTTCCGACACAGCGGTGCGCATTGCCGATGTCACGGCGCAGCAGAGTGGCGCGGTGAGTGAGATTCGTGACCACAGCGAGCGGATTCATGAGCTGGGTGAAGACAATTTGCAGCGCATTGGTGAGGGGCGCGAGCAAGGCGAGCAGTTGCTGGGGCTGGGTGGTGAGCTGAACCGGGCGGTGCGGGCGTTCAGGGTTTAAGGAAGGATGCGTGATACCTGTGGGAGCGGGCATGCCCGCGAACACCGGCGCAGCCGGTGCCATCCATCGCGCCGCCTGCTTCGCGGGCTTGCCCGCTCCCACAGTGATCGCGAAAGGGCCGGCACAGGCGACACATGATCCAGCGGCCATGTGTCGCCCCCGCCGCCTGCATGGCCCCAACCCGTACCAACTCCGCTATCATGCCCGGCACGTTCCACCTCGCGAGTCCGCCATGCGCCGCCTGTTTTTCCTGCTGTTCCTGCTGCTGGCCAGCCCTGCCTTCGCCACGGGCCTGCTCGACAACCGCCCCAGCGCCACCCTCGGCGCCGCTTCGCTGGCCAACAACGCCGACTTCCTGCCGGTACACGAAGCTTTCAAGCTCAGCCTGGTCCAGGCCGATGCGCAAACCCTCAAGCTGCGCTTCGTCGCCACCGAGGGCTACTACCTCTACCGCCACCGCTTCCAGTTCCGCACCGAGCCGGCCGACATTGCCCTGGGCACGCCGAACATCCCCAAGGGCGAGGCCAAGCACGATGAATTCTTTGGCGACGTCGAGGTTTACCACGGCGTGCTCGACATCGAACTGCCGCGCACCGACCCGCGCGCCTTCACCCTGCTGGTGGGCTACCAGGGCTGTGCCGACAAAGGCCTATGCTACCCACCGGAAACCGCACGCCTGAGTATCGACGGCGAAGGCGGCGCCCCCGCCCCCGCAACCGCCGAACACGGCTGGAACTGGAAATCGCTGCTGTTGTTCTTCCTCGCGGGGGTCGGCCTGACCTTTACCCCGTGCGTACTGCCGATGCTGCCGATCCTGTCTGGCGTAGTGCTGCGCGGCCAGGTGGGTGGCCTGCGCGGGCTGTCGCTGTCGTTGGCCTATGTGCTGCCGATGGCGGCCAGTTTCGCGGCACTCGGCGCGCTGATGGGCCTGTTCGGCGCTGGCCTGAACCTGCAGGCACGCCTGCAATCGGCCTGGGTACTGGTGCCGTTCGCGCTGTTTTTCGTGCTGTTCGCCCTGGCCATGTTCGGCCTGTTCGAACTGAAGCTGCCGCAGGCTCTGAGCAACCGCCTGGACAAGGTCGCCAACCGTACCAAAGGCGGGTCATTGCTGGGCGCTGCCGTGCTGGGCGTGCTGTCCAGCCTGCTGGTTTCGCCGTGTGTATCGGCACCTCTGGCCGGCGCGCTGCTGTATATCAGCGCCAGCGGCGATGCCCTGGGCGGCGCACTCAAGCTGTTTGCCCTGGGCCTGGGCATGGGCGCGCCGTTGCTGCTGGTGGCCACCGGTGGCGCGGCCTGGCTGCCGAAAAGCGGCCCGTGGATGAACACGGTGAAAAACGCCATCGGCGTACTGCTGCTGGGTCTGGCCATCGGCTTGCTCAGCCGCGTGCTGCCGGGCCCGGTGACCTTGCTGCTGGTGGGTTTCCTCGCCGCTGGCGTTGCCCTGTTCCTCGGCGCCCTGGAGTTCGTGGTCAAGACCGCACGCCAGCGCCTGGCCCAACTGCTCGGCCTGGCCTTGCTGGTGTACGCCCTGGCCTGCTGGTACGGCGCCCTGAGCGGCCAAGGCGACCCGCTTCGCCCGCTGCCCGTTGCAACACTGGCGGCCACCGGCGGCAGCCAGGCGGCACAGGCGGATGCCTGGCAGACCATCACCACCCCCACCGCACTGGACGCCGCACTGGCCCAGGCCAAGGCGGCCGGCCAGCCAGTGCTGCTGGACTGGTACGCCGACTGGTGCATCAGTTGCAAGGTGATCGAGCATGAAGTGCTCAACGCGCCGCAGGTGCAAACGCAGCTGGCCGGCTTCAAGCTGCTGCGTTTCGACATCACCGAGAGCAATGCCGAGCAACGCAAGCTGCTCGACCGGTACCAGCTGTTCGGCCCACCCGCCCTGCTGTTCTTTGCCGCGAACGGCGGCGAAATTACCGCTGATCGGGTGATTGGCGAGATAAACGCCGGTGATTTTGCGCAAATTCTGACACGCGTTCGCGGCAAAGTCGGTCTATAACTTCCCGCGTGCCAGGAAAAATCCTGTAATAGGTGACCAGATTTAATTATCTGGTCACATACTTCGCGCGAATCTCGGACATCGTGCTGGCTATTGCCGGGAACTGGACACTTGCCGTCGCTTTACGGCACACTCGCCGCGCTGTGTCGAATTGCCCTACAAATCCAAGGAATCCGCAGATGGCAACGCTACTGGTGCTCCACGGCCCAAACCTCAACCTGCTCGGTACTCGCGAGCCAGGCCATTACGGCGCCGTGACCCTGGCCCAGATCAACCAGGACCTGGAGCAACGTGCCCGCGCCGCGGGCCACCATCTGCAGTACCTTCAGAGCAACGCCGAATACGAACTGATCGACCGCATTCACGCGGCACGCAACGAGGGTGTGGACTTCATCCTGATCAATCCGGCTGCTTTCACCCACACAAGCGTCGCATTACGTGACGCATTGCTTGCGGTGAGCATCCCATTCATCGAAGTGCACCTGTCCAACGTGCACAAACGCGAACCGTTCCGTCACCACTCCTACTTTTCCGATGTTGCCGTAGGGGTGATCTGCGGCCTGGGCGCCAGCGGTTATCGCCTGGCCCTGGAGTCCGCGCTGGAACAACTGGCTGCCAACGCACAGCCCAAATGATGAAAACCCTGGCCTAAGTGGGCCGGGGTTCGATAGAAACGTATCGATACGTTTTTTTGTATTTCGCCCCCTGACCGAACCTTTGGGAGTTGATGATTAATGGATATCCGTAAAGTCAAGAAACTGATCGAGCTGCTGGAAGAGTCTGGCATCGACGAACTGGAGATCAAGGAAGGCGAAGAGTCGGTCCGTATCAGCCGTCACAGCAAGACCCCAGCTGCCCAACAGTTCTACGCACCTGCGCCGATGGCTGCCGCACCTGTTGCTGCACCGGTTGCCGCTGCTGCCCCGGCTGCCGAAGCTGCTGCCCCAGCTCTGAAAGGCACCGTGATCCGTTCGCCAATGGTCGGTACTTTCTACCGCAAGCCTTCGCCGACCTCGCCGAACTTCGCTGAAGTTGGCCAGTCCGTGAAGAAAGGCGACACCCTGTGCATCGTCGAAGCCATGAAGATGATGAACCACATCGAAGCCGATGTTGGCGGTGTCATCGACGCCATTCTGGTAGAAGACGGCCAGCCGGTTGAGTTCGACCAGCCGCTGTTCACCGTCGTTTGATTCGCGGAGAGCCAACGATGTCTGGGAAGCTGGAAAAAGTCCTGATCGCCAACCGCGGGGAAATTGCCCTGCGGATCCTGCGTGCCTGCAAAGAGCTGGGCATCAAGACCGTCGCCGTGCACTCCACGGCCGACCGCGAACTGATGCACCTGGGCCTGGCAGACGAGTCGGTCTGCATTGGTCCTGCTTCGTCCAAAGATTCCTACCTGCACATCCCGGCGATCATCGCTGCGGCCGAAGTGACAGGCGCTACCGCCATTCACCCGGGTTACGGGTTCCTGGCAGAAAACGCTGACTTCGCCGAGCAGGTGGAAAAGTCCGGCTTTGCCTTCATCGGCCCGAAAGCCGATACCATTCGCCTGATGGGCGACAAGGTTTCGGCCAAGCACGCGATGATCAAGTCGGGCGTACCGACCGTCCCGGGCTCTGACGGCCCGCTGCCGGAAGACGAAGAAGTCGCCCTGGCGATTGCACGTGACGTCGGATACCCGGTGATCATCAAGGCCGCCGGTGGCGGTGGTGGTCGCGGCATGCGTGTGGTGCACAAGGAAGAGGACCTGATTTCCTCGGCCAAGCTCACCCGTACCGAAGCCGGTGCTGCCTTCGGCAACCCGATGGTCTACCTGGAGAAGTTCCTGACCAACCCACGTCACGTGGAAGTGCAGGTACTGTCCGACGGCCAGGGCAACGCCATCCACCTGGGCGACCGTGACTGCTCGCTGCAGCGCCGTCACCAGAAGGTACTGGAAGAAGCACCAGCCCCGGGCATCGACGAGAAGGCCCGTCAGGAAGTGTTCAAGCGTTGCGTCGATGCGTGCGTCGAAATTGGCTACCGCGGTGCGGGTACTTTCGAGTTCCTGTACGAAAACGGCCGTTTCTACTTCATCGAGATGAACACCCGTGTGCAGGTTGAGCACCCGGTGTCGGAGATGGTTACCGGTATCGACATCGTCAAGGAGATGCTGAGCATCGCCGCTGGCAACAAGCTGTCGTTCCGCCAGGAAGACGTGGTGATCCGTGGCCACTCGCTGGAATGCCGGATCAACGCCGAAGACCCGCGCAAGTTCATCCCGAGCCCAGGCAAGGTCAAGCACTTCCACGCCCCGGGTGGCAATGGCGTTCGCGTCGATTCGCACCTGTACAGCGGTTATTCGGTTCCGCCGAACTACGACTCGCTGATCGGCAAGCTGATCACCTACGGCAAGGACCGCGACGAAGCCATGGCGCGCATGCGCAATGCCCTGGACGAGATCGTCGTCGACGGCATCAAGACCAACATCCCGCTGCACCGCGACCTGGTGCGTGATGAAGGTTTCTGCAAAGGCGGCGTCAACATTCACTACCTCGAGCACAAACTGGCCAACCAGGACTGATCGAGTAGTGTGATGTACCAGAACCCCGGCCCAGTGCCGGGGTTTTTTATTGCCTGCCTGAACTTGGGGCCGCTTTGCGGCCCTTTCGCGACACAAGGCCGCTCCCACAAGGTTGCGCAAGACTTCGAGGGCAGCGCTGTACCTGTGGGAGCGGCCTTGCGTCGCGAAAGGGCTGCAAAGCAGCCCCAATGGCCCTACCCCTTCATCCTCGGCATCTCGATGCGGTGTTCATGCACGCGTCGATACAGCGTCGCCCGCGATATCCCCAACGCCCGCGCCGCATCGGCCGGTTTCCAGCGATGGCGGATCAGCGCATCCAGCAATAACTGCCGGGCCGGGCAAGACACACCGCTTTCAGCAGAAACAACCGCATCACCGCGCACCTCTTGCGGCAAGTCCTGCAACTGCACCTGCCCGCCTTCACTCACCGCACAGGCATAACGCAACACCTGCCGCAGTTGGCGCAGGTTCCCCGGCCAGCGGTAAAGCAGCAGCGACTGCAACGCAGCATCCGCCAACACCACCTCGACCGCACACGCTTGCGCCTCCTCGGCCAACAGCTGGTGAATCAGCCCCAGCCGGTCCTCGCGCTCACGCAGCGGCGGCAGCTCGAACCGGGCATTGGCCAGGCGGAAATACAGGTCCTCACGGAAACGCCCATCCTTCACCATCGTTGCCAGGTCGCGGTGGGTGGCGCAGATCACCTGAATATCCACCCGCTCGCGTCGTGCCGCACCCAGCGGCGCCACTTCGCCTTCGGCCAGCACGCGCAGCAGGCGGGTTTGCAGGTTCAGCGGCATGTCGCCGATTTCGTCAAGGAACAGGGTGCCGCCATCGGCCTGCTGCAACAGGCCCTGCATGCCTTTGCTGGAAGCCCCGGTGAAGGCCCCTGCCACATACCCAAACAGTTCGCTCTCGATCAGGTTTTCCGGGATGGCGGCGCAGTTCAGCGTGACGAATGGGCCGCTGCGGCGCTGGCTCTGCTGGTGCAGCTGGCGGGCGAACACTTCTTTGCCGGCCCCGGTTTCGCCCTGTACCAGCACCGCCAGGTTGCAGTCCTTGACCCGGGTGGCCAGGCGCAAATGCTGCTCGATGCGGGCGTCCTGCGCCTGCTGCACGGGCTGCGCACGCAGGCGTTGCTGCGGGGCGCTGACCCGGCCATACAGCCCACCCAGGCCCGGCAGGCGCTGGGCGGACGACGTGTTGACGCGCCGCAGCTGGCCCATGTCGAACAGTTCGCCAATGTGCTCGGGCAAGCGCCCGAGGTGCTGCACCAGCCGTTGCCGCGCGAGGCTGTTGATGGCCTGCAAGCGGCCATCAGCATCCCAGGCCAGCAGGTAGTCAGGCTGGCTTTCCACATAACCCGGTGTGCCATGGGCGCGCATCACCCAGTGGCCCTGGGCACTGTGCATGAAGAAGGCGTTTTCGATTTCACGGGCAGTCTGCTCGACCAACTGGCGGATCAGGTGCTGGCTGCGGCGGTCGTCCGGTGACTGCAACGCCGAGACATCCACCACCCCCAGCAACTCGCCCTGCGGGTCGAACACCGGCGCCGCGGTGCAGGTCAGGCCGATGAAGGCTGCGCGGAAGTGGTCGCGCTTGTGCACCGTGACCGGGGCCTTGCTGGTCAGCACCGCCGCCACACCGCAGGTGCCCTCCTCGCCCTCCGACCAGCAGGTACCCAGGTACAGCCCGGCCTTGCGGCAGTCATTGCGGATGGCGGACTCGACCCGGTAATCGATGGTGCGCCCCTGGGCGTCGGTCAGCAGCACGCAGTAGTCGGCGCCGCGCACCCGTTCGTGCAGGCGTGCCACGGCATCGCTGGCGATGCGCAGGAACAGCTCGGCGCGTTCGCGGCATTCGTTGAGCAGGCTTTGGGACAGGATGCGCGGCCCCTGCTGGGACCCGGGGTCGAGACGGTACAGCTCCATGGAACGGCGCCATGAATCGAGGATCAGCGGTGGCACCGGTGCCTGGGGCAGGCGGTCGGCATTCTTCAGCACCCGGCTGACGCAGTCGACATGGGCTCGGGAGTTCGCGGCAAGCATTCAGGCCCTCCGGTTCTCGTTGCTGTTTTTATCGTTGTCCGGCCATTAAGCGCTTCCACGCATGCCCCGACAAGCACTGTGTGATTACTGGCCGGCCTGAGACGCTGCGTCTCAGCGTCTCGCCAACCCTGGCCCCGCGCTGGCACCCGGCGTCTCGCCAGAGCCGCCAAGGGCACATGCCAGAGCACAGCCAAACCGCTCTGGCGCGGCCACTTGAGCCTCGCCATGAAAAGCTGGCACCGCACTTGCTCCTCCCCTTGCAAACAAAAATACGAGGTGCGCCATGCCGCTACCCGCCCCCACCGTCGGGATCATTGCCAACCCTGCCTCCGGCCGCGACCTGCGCCGCCTGACCGCCAATGCCGGGCTCTATTCGAGCACCGACAAGGCCTCGGCGATCCAGCGCCTGCTGGCGGCCTTCGGTGCCACTGGCATCGGCCAGGTGCTGCTGCCCAGCGACATGACCGGCATAGCCGCCGCCGTGCTCAAGGCCAGCCAGGGCCCCGGCGCCCGTGACCAGCACTGGCCCGCCATCGAAATACTCGACCTGCCGCTGACCCAGACCGTTGCCGATACCCGCCTGGCTACCCGGCGCATGGTCGAGCGTGGCGTGGCGATGATCGCCGTGCTCGGTGGCGACGGCACCCACAAGGCAGTCGCTGCCGAGGCCGGTGACGTACCACTGCTGACGCTGTCCACCGGCACCAACAATGCCTTCCCCGAATTGCGCGAAGCCACCAGTGCGGGCCTGGCCGGCGGCCTGCTCGCCAGCGGCCGGGTACCTGCCAGCATCGGCCTGCGCCGCAACAAGCGCTTGCTGGTGAAAGTACCCGAGCAACAGCTTGCCGAATGGGCCCTGGTGGAAGTGGCGGTATCGCCCCAGCGCTTCATCGGTGCCCGTGCGCTCAGCCGCAGCGAAGACGTAAGCGAAGTCTTTGCCTGCTTCGCCGAGCCCCATGCCATTGGCCTGTCAGCCCTGTGCGGGCTGTGGTGCCCGGTGTCGCGCCAGGACCCACACGGCGCCTGGGTACGCCTGAACCCCGCTGCCGAACAGGCGCTGCTCGCACCGCTGGCGCCCGGCCTGTTGCAAGGCTGTGGCATCACCGCCAGCGGCCCGCTGACGCCCGGCGTCGCCCACCGCCTGAGCCTGGCCAGCGGCACCCTGGCCCTGGACGGCGAGCGCGAAATCGAATTCGCCGAGCACGACACGCCCACCATCACCCTCGACCACCAAGGCCCGCTGAGCGTGGACGTCGAGGCCGTACTGGCGCATGCCGCCCGCCATCACCTGCTGGCCGTGCCGCGCGGCCACCGGCTGCACCCTGCAAACCCGCGTTGAGACAACCCTGGAGAACAACAAGATGTCCAATCAACTCAGTACCGAACAACTGCTGCATGCCTATGAAGTGATGCGCACCATCCGCGCCTTCGAAGAACGCCTGCACGTGGAATTCGCCACTGGCGAGATCCCCGGCTTCGTTCACCTGTATGCCGGCGAAGAAGCCTCCGCCGCCGGGGTCATGGCCCACCTGCGCGACAGCGACTGCATCGCCTCGACCCACCGCGGCCATGGTCATTGCATCGCCAAGGGCGTGGATGTGTACGGCATGATGGCCGAGATCTATGGCAAGAAAACCGGGGTGTGCGGCGGCAAGGGCGGCTCGATGCACATTGCCGACCTGGAAAAAGGCATGCTCGGTGCCAACGGCATCGTCGGCGCCGGTGCGCCGCTGGTGGCCGGGGCGGCGTTGGCGGCCAAGCTCAAGGGCCGTGATGACGTGTCGGTGGCCTTCTTCGGCGATGGCGCCTCCAACGAAGGCGCCGTGTTCGAAGCCATGAACATGGCGTCGATCATGAACCTGCCGTGCATCTTCGTGGCCGAGAACAACGGTTACGCCGAGGCCACCGCCTCCAACTGGTCCGTCGCCTGCGACCACATTGCCGACCGCGCTGCCGGCTTCGGCATGCCTGGCGTCACCATCGACGGCTTCGACTTCTTTGCCGTGTACGAGGCCGCCGGGGCCGCCATCGAGCGTGCCCGTACCGGCCAAGGGCCGTCGCTGATCGAGGTCAAGCTCAGCCGCTACTACGGCCACTTCGAAGGCGATGCGCAAACCTACCGCGCCCCCGATGAAGTGAAGAACCTGCGCGAATCCCGCGACTGCCTGATGCAGTTCCGCAACAAGACCACCCGCGCCGGCCTGCTCACTGCCGAGCAACTGGACGCCATCGACGCCCGCATCGAGGACGTGATCGAAGACGCCGTACGCCGCGCCAAGTCCGATCCCAAGCCACAGCCCGCCGACCTGCTCACCGACGTCTACGTCAGCTACCCCTGAGCCGCGGATTACAAGAACAACAGGAGAACCACCATGGCAAGAAAGATCAGCTACCAGCAGGCCATCAACGAAGCCCTGGCCCAGGAAATGCGCCGCGACAACACGGTGTTCATCATTGGCGAAGACGTTGCCGGCGGTGCCGGTGCACCCGGCGAGGAGGACGCCTGGGGTGGCGTACTGGGCGTGACCAAGGGCCTGTATCACCAGTTCCCGGGCCGCGTGCTGGACGCACCGCTGTCGGAAATCGGCTACGTCGGCGCTGCCGTCGGTGCCGCCACCCAAGGCCTGCGCCCGGTGTGCGAACTGATGTTCGTGGACTTTGCCGGCTGCTGCCTGGACCAGATCCTCAACCAGGCCGCCAAGTTCCGCTACATGTTCGGCGGCAAGGCGGTCACCCCGCTGGTGATGCGCACCATGTACGGCGCCGGCCTGCGTGCGGCCGCCCAGCACTCGCAGATGCTCACCTCGCTGTGGACGCACATCCCCGGCCTGAAGGTGGTGTGCCCATCCTCGCCGTACGATGCCAAGGGCCTGCTGATACAGGCGATCCGTGACAACGACCCGGTGATCTTCTGTGAGCACAAGCTGCTGTACAGCATGCAGGGCGAGGTGCCGGAAGAGGTGTACACCGTGCCGTTCGGCGAGGCCAACTTCCTGCGCGATGGTGACGACGTGACCCTGGTCACTTATGGCCGCATGGTCCACGTGGCACTTGAGGCTGCCAACAACCTGGCCCGCCAGGGCATCGATTGCGAAGTGCTGGACCTGCGCACCACCAGCCCGCTGGACGAAGACAGCATTCTTGAAAGTGTGGAAAAAACCGGCCGCCTGGTGGTGATCGACGAAGCCAACCCGCGCTGCTCGATGGCCACCGACATCAGCGCGCTGGTGGCGCAAAAGGCTTTCGGGGCACTCAAGGGCCCTATCGAAATGGTCACCGCACCGCACACCCCGGTGCCGTTCTCCGATGCCCTGGAAGACCTGTACATCCCTGACGCGGCGAAGATCGAAGCGGCCGTGCGCAAGGTGATCGAAGCCGCAAGGAGTGCCGCATGAGCCAGATCCATACCCTGACCATGCCCAAGTGGGGCCTGTCGATGACCGAAGGCCGGGTGGACACCTGGCTCAAGCAGGAAGGTGACGAAATCAACAAGGGCGACGAGGTGCTGGACGTCGAGACCGACAAGATCAGCAGCAGCGTCGAAGCCCCGTTCAGTGGCGTGCTGCGCCGCCAGGTGGCGAGGCCGGATGAAACCCTGCCGGTCGGCGCGTTGCTGGCCGTGGTGGTGGAAGGCGAAGCCGAAGAAGCGGAAATCGATGCGCTGGTGCAGCGCTTCCAGGCCGAGTTCGTCGCCGAAGGGGGTGCCGATCAGGCGCAGGGGCCGGCCCCTCAGAAGGCAGAAGTGGGTGGCCGCCTGCTGCGCTGGTTCGAGCTGGGAGAAGGCGGCACGCCGCTGGTGCTGGTGCACGGTTTTGGCGGCGACCTCAACAACTGGCTGTTCAACCACCCGGCGCTGGCCGCCGAACGCCGCGTGATCGCCCTGGACCTGCCGGGGCACGGCGAGTCGGCCAAGGCCCTGCAACGGGGCGACCTGGATGAACTGAGCGAAACCGTGCTGGCCCTGCTCGACCACCTGGACATCGCCAAGGCCCACCTGGCGGGCCATTCCATGGGCGGCGCGGTCAGCCTCAACGTGGCACGCCTGGCGCCGCAGCGGGTGGCCAGCCTGAGCCTGGTGGCCAGTGCCGGCCTGGGCGAGTCGATCAACGGGCAGTACCTGCAAGGCTTCGTCGCCGCTGCCAACCGCAACGCCCTCAAACCGCAGATGGTGCAACTGTTTGCCGACCCGGCGCTGGTCACCCGGCAAATGCTGGAGGACATGCTCAAGTTCAAGCGCCTGGAAGGTGTTGATGACGCCTTGCGCCAGCTGGCATCGGCCCTCGCTGACGGCGACCGCCAGCGCCACGACCTGCGCGGGGTGCTGGGGCAGCATCCGGCACTGGTGGTGTGGGGCGGCAAGGACGCGATCATCCCGGCCAGCCAAGCCGAGGGCCTGGAGGCAGAAGTACTGGTGCTGCCGGAGGCTGGGCACATGGTGCAGATGGAGGCGGCCGAACAGGTCAACCAGCAACTGCTCGCGTTCCTGCGCAAGCACTAAGCCCTTTACGTGAGCCTGGAGAACAACAATGAATGACCTGAGCCACAACCATATGCGCGCCGCCGTCTGGCATGGCCGCAACGATATTCGCGTCGAACAGGTACCTTTGCCAGCCGACCCTGCGCCGGGCTGGGTACAGATCAAGGTGGACTGGTGCGGCATCTGCGGCTCCGACCTGCACGAATACGTCGCCGGCCCGGTATTCATCCCGGTGGAGGCCCCTCACCCGCTGACCGGCATCCAGGGCCAGTGCATCCTCGGCCACGAATTCTGCGGGCAGATCGCCAAGCTCGGTGAAGGCGTGGAAGGCTTCGCGGTGGGCGACCCCGTGGCGGCGGACGCCTGCCAGCATTGCGGCACCTGCTATTACTGCACCCACGGCCTGTACAACATCTGCGAACGCCTGGCCTTCACCGGCCTGATGAACAACGGCGCCTTCGCCGAGCTGGTCAACGTGCCTGCCAATTTGTTGTACCGCCTGCCACAAGGCTTCCCGGCAGAGGCAGGGGCACTGATCGAACCGCTGGCGGTGGGCATGCACGCAGTGAAAAAGGCCGGCAGCCTGCTTGGGCAAACTGTGGTGGTGGTAGGCGCCGGCACCATCGGCCTGTGCACCATCATGTGCGCCAAAGCCGCCGGGGCGGCGAAGGTCATCGCCCTGGAGATGTCCACGGCACGCAAAGCCAAAGCCAAAGAGGTGGGTGCCAGCGTGGTGCTCGACCCCAGCCAGTGCGACGCCCTGGCGGAAATCCGCGCACTGACCGCCGGGCTGGGGGCGGATGTGAGCTTTGAGTGCATCGGCAACAAGCACACGGCCAAGCTGGCCATCGACACCATCCGCAAGGCGGGCAAATGTGTGCTGGTGGGCATTTTCGAAGAGCCCAGCGAGTTCAACTTCTTCGAGCTGGTGTCCACCGAGAAGCAGGTGCTGGGAGCGTTGGCGTACAACGGCGAGTTTGCCGATGTGATTGCCTTTATCGCTGACGGCCGGCTGGACATCCGCCCGCTGGTGACCGGGCGGATCGGGCTGGAGCAGATTGTCGAGCTGGGCTTCGAGGAACTGGTGAACAACAAAGAGGAGAACGTGAAGATCATCGTTTCGCCGGGCGTGCGCTGACTCCCGCTGTACAGCCTGCGCAGATCCTGTAGGAGCGGCCTTGTGTCGCGAAAGGGCTGCGCAGCAGCCCCAGCATTTTTGCGGGATGGCAGAAATCCTGGGGCTGCTGTGCAGCCCTTTCGCGACACAAGGCCGCTCCTACAGGGCAATGCGCCAGCATCTGTGCTCGCTGTCTCAGGATCCCATTCTGCGTCATACTCGGCAGACCTATTGCCCGGTCCTCGCCATGCGTCCACTGCTCCCCATTACCCTGGTCCTGCTGCTCGCCGCCTGTGGCGATGGCGAATCGCTGCTCCCGCCAGACGCACGCCTGCCCGATGGGGGGCGTTACCGGGGGCAGGTGGTCGATGGCCTGCTGCAGGGCGAGGGCCGTATCGACTACCCCAACGGCAGCTGGTACGCCGGCGGTTTCAAGGACGGCCAGTGGCATGGCCAGGGCGAATGGCATGGCCAGAACGGCGAGGTGTACCGTGGCCAGTTCGCCGAGGGGCTGTTTCAGGGCCTGGGCGACCTGACCACCCCGGGCAGCCACTATGGCGGCACCTTCAAGCACGGCCGCCGCGATGGCGAAGGCACGCTCAAGCAAGCCGACCAGACCTACCGCGGCCAGTTCAAGGATGACCTGTACGAAGGCGCGGGCGAGCTGGAACTGGCCGACGGCAGCCGCTACCAAGGCCTGTTCGCCAAGGGCAAGCCCAACGGCGCCGGAGTACGCAGCGATGCCAGCGGCAACCAGTTCAGTGGCCGCTTCGTCAACGGTCAGCTGCAAGGCAGCGGCACGTACGACAGCGTCGACGGCGAGCAGTACATCGGTGAATTCAAGGACAACCGCCTGGAAGGCCGCGGCCGCTACGAAAATGCCGATGGCGATGTCTGGATCGGTGAATTCAAGGACGGCTCGCTGATGGGTGAAGGCGAACTGCTGGGCAGCGACGGCAGCCACTACAAGGGCGAGTTCGTCGACTGGCGCCTGTCGGGCCAGGGCAGCCTGCAACTGGCCGACGGAAGCACGTACGTCGGCGGCTTCCTGAACGATGCCTACCATGGCCATGGGCAGCTGACCCTGCCCAGTGGCCAGATCGAAGGCGGCACCTGGGCCAACGGGGTGCGCGTACGCGACCAGAAAGGCAAGCTGCTGCCCGACCCACTGGACCTGGCCCTGCTCAACCAGGGCCGGCTGCTGGAAGAGGCGCTGGCCCGGGTACCGCGCTCGGCGCCGCCCATCCAGCTGTACAGCCTGGTGGTGGCCGGCGATGGCCAGCAAAGCGTGTTCCTGCGCGAAGCCGACTACGTCAGCAACATGCTCAAGGTGCGCTTTGGCGCCCGCGGCCAGGTGACCCTGGTCAACCACCGCGACCACATGGCCACCCGGCCCATGGCCACCCGCGAGAACCTCACCCGCGCCGCCACTACCCTGGCCGAGCGCAGCGGCCCGGAGGACCTGGTGTTCATCTACTTCACCAGCCATGGCAGCCAGGACCACCAGTTGGTGCTCGACCAGCCGCGCCTGCAGCTGGCCGACCTTTCTGCCGACGAGCTGGCCACTGCCCTGGCGCCGCTCAAGGACCGCGACAAGGTAATCGTCATCTCGGCTTGCTATTCAGGTGGCTACATCGCGCCGCTCAAGGACGATCGCACGCTGATCATGACCGCCGCCCGGGCCGACCGCGTGTCCTTCGGGTGCTCGGAAGAAGCCGACTTCACCTATTTTGGCGATGCGTTGTTCGCTGAAGCACTGAACCAGACCGACGACCTGAAACAGGCGTTTGAACTGGCACGCGCCAGCGTTGCCGAAAGAGAACAAAGGGAAGGCTTCGAGGCCTCGGAGCCACAGCTGTGGGCACCGCCAGCCGTACTTGAACACTGGCAGCGCCTGCGCCGGCAACAGGCCGAAGAAGCATTGCGTAACGCCGCACAGGCCAACGTGGGGGTACAGGCAAAAACGCCTGGCAGCCACTAAGCTTGTGTGTAACAAGGGAGAGACATCATGTATTTGACGCCTCAGCATGTCCTGCTTGCCGGTGCCACCGGCCTGACCGGTGAACACCTGCTGGACCGCCTGCTCAACGAACCCACCATCACCCGCGTACTGGCGCCTACCCGCCGGCCGCTGGCCGAGCACCCGCACCTGGAAAACCCGGTGGGCGACCCGGCGGTATTCCTTCCACAGCTGGCCGGGCGGGTCGATATCGCCTACTGCTGCCTGGGTACCACGCTGAAGCAGGCCGGCTCCGAATCGGCCTTCCGCGCAGTGGACCTGGACATGGTCGTGGCGTTCAGCAAGCGTGCCCGGGAGATGGGCGCGCGGCATCTGCTGGTGGTCAGTGCGCTAGGCGCCGACCCGAAATCCTCGATTTTCTACAACCGGGTCAAGGGCGAGATGGAAGAAGCGCTCAAGGCCCAGGACTGGCCGCAGCTGACGATTGTGCGGCCGTCGTTGCTGCTGGGCGAGCGGATCGAGCCACGGCTGGCGGAACAGCTGGTTTCGCCGTTTTCCAGGTTGATACCTGGCAAGTACCGGGGTATCGAGGCTTGTACTTTGGCCCGGGCCTTGTGGCGGCTGGCGCTGGAGGAAGAGGACGGGGTGCGGATTGTGGAGTCCGATGAGCTTCGCAAGTTGGGCAAGACCCCCTGAAAGCTGCACTGCACCGTTGTAGGAGCGGCCTTGTGTCGCGAAAGGGCCGCAAAGCGGCCCCCAGATTTTAGCGTTAGCGCAACAACTGCTGGGGCCGCTTCGCGGCCCTATCGCGACACAAGGCCGCTCCTACAAGGGTGCGCGGCGCTGGCTAGAGGCCGCCAGTAGCTTGGAAGCCCACACCGGCTGCTGTCAGCAATGACAACGGCAGCAACAGGGTATCGAGCAGCATGCTGCCGGGCAGGTCCAGGCCTGGATACGCCGGTGCGTCAGCGCCGTAATGGTCCCGCGGGCAGCACCCGCCATTGATCACGTACAAATCCAGCCGGGTCCCGGCATACACCACCGGCGCGCCTGGTTTTGCTGCATCCAGCGTGCGCACCGTGGCGCAGCCACCCAGCATCACCAACACCGCCACACCCAACAGCGCTCGCTTCAATCATCCACCCCGAAGTGGTGCTCGCCCCAACGCGGCAACATGTCCTGGGGAATGGCAAGCAGGTTGAGAATGCGCGCCACGACAAAGTCGACCAGGTCGTCGATGGTCTGCGGCTGGTGATAGAAGCCCGGCGCCGCCGGCAGGATCACCGCGCCCATTTGCGACAGCTTGAGCATGTTTTCCAGGTGGATGGTGGAAAACGGCGCTTCGCGCGGCACCAGGATCAGCTGGCGACGCTCCTTGAGGGTAACGTCGGCAGCGCGTTCGATCAGGTTGTTGCAGGCACCCGTGGCGATCGCCGACAGGGTGCCGGTGGAACAGGGCACCACCACCATCGCCGCCGGGGCGCCTGAGCCGGAGGCTACCGGCGACATCCAGTCTTCCTTGCCGTACACACGGATCTGCCCATCGGCGGCGCCGGTGTATTCGGTGAGGAATGCCTGCATCGCCTGGGGCTTGGCCGGCAGCACCACGTCGGTCTCGGTGGCCATCACCAGCTGCGCGGCCTTGGAGATCAGGAAATGCACCTCGCGGTCCTCGCGCACCAGGCAATCGAGCAGGCGCAGGCCATACTGGGCGCCCGAGGCGCCCGTCATGGCCAGGGTGATGCGTTCCGGCCCGCTCACTTCAGGGCCTCGGCCAGCTTGCCGTGCAGGCCACCAAAGCCGCCGTTGCTCATGATCACCACGTGGGTGCCCGGCCGTGCCTGGCCTTTGACCCGTTCGATGATCGCGTCGAGGCTGTCGGCCACCACGCTCGGTACCTTGCACTTCGCCGCAGTGGCAGCCAAGTCCCAGCCGAGGTTGGCCGGGGCGTACCAGATCACCTGGTCGGCGTCGTTGACGCTTTCCGGCAAGCCGTCACGGTGGGCGCCCAGCTTCATCGAGTTGGAGCGTGGCTCGATCACGGCAATCACCGGCGCCTCGCCAACGCGCTTGCGCAGGCCGTCGAGGGTGGTGGCGATGGCGGTCGGGTGGTGGGCGAAGTCATCGTAGATGGTCACGCCCTGCACTTCGGCAACCTTCTCCATGCGCCGCTTGACGCTCTTGAAGGCGCTGAGGCCTTCGATACCCATGGCCGGCACCACGCCAACATGGCGGGCCGCTGCCAAGGTAGCCAGGGCGTTGGCGACGTTGTGCTGGCCAGTCATTGCCCAGTCCACCACGCCTTGGGCTTCGCCCTCGAACAGCACTTCGAAACGCGAGCCGTCCGGGCTGAGCAGGCGCGCCTGCCACTGGCCACCTTCGCCGGTCGTCTGCACCGGGGTCCAGCAGCCCATGCCGATCACCCGCTCCAGCGCTGGCTCGGTAGTGGGGTGAATGACCAGGCCTTCGCCCGGAATGGTGCGCACCAGGTGGTGGAACTGCCGCTCGATCGAGGCCAGGTCCGGGAAGATGTCCGCGTGATCGAACTCAAGGTTGTTGAGGATCGCGGTACGCGGGTGGTAGTGGACGAACTTCGAGCGTTTGTCGAAGAAGGCGCTGTCGTACTCGTCGGCTTCGACCACGAAGAACGGCGTATCGCCCAGGCGCGCCGACACCGAGAAGTTCTGCGGCACACCGCCAATCAGGAAGCCCGGGCTCATGCCGGCATGTTCCAGCACCCAGGCCAGCATGCTGCTGGTGGTGGTCTTGCCATGGGTGCCGGCAACGGCCAGTACCCAGCGGCCTTGCAGCACGTGGTCAGCCAGCCATTGCGGGCCGGAAACATAGGGCAGGCCCTTGTTCAGCACGTACTCCACCGCCGGGTTGCCACGGGACATGGCATTGCCGATGACCACCAGGTCTGGCGCCGGGTCCAGCTGGGCCGGGTCATAGCCTTGGGTCAATTCGATGCCCTGGGCTTCGAGCTGGGTGCTCATCGGGGGATAGACGTTGGCGTCCGAGCCGGTGACGCGATGGCCAAGTTCCTTGGCCAAAACCGCCAGCGAACCCATGAAAGTGCCGCAAATACCGAGAATGTGAATATGCATGGTCGACCTCGCAAAACATCGAGGCAGGGTAGCCCAGGGCGCGACAAATCGCACCCGCTGTTTCGCTCAGTCAGCCCTGGTGATGCCGTGTTTGCGCAGTTTTCGATACAAGGTATTGCGGCTGATGCCCAGGTGCTCGGCGACGCGGGTCAGGTGCCAGTGTTTTGCCTCCAGCATCTCCATGAGCGCTTGCCGTTCCGCGTCCTGCAAAAACTCGGTACCCAAGGGTTCACCATCAATTCCTGGGCCAACGCTAAACCTGTGGGAGCGGGCGAGCCCGCGAACGAGGGCAACGCCCTCGCCTTGCGTCGTTTGATCGGACGTCTTCGCGGGCGTGCCCGCTCCCACAGGATTTGCGTTGCTACGGATAATCGTGGGGAGATCAGAGAATGAAATGCGGGCTTCTTCGCAAAGCGCCACCAGGGTACGCAGCACATTGCGCATCTGCCGCACGTTCCCCGGCCAGGCGAAGTCGAGCAGTGCCTGCCGCGCCCGGGGTTCGATTTCGACCCGTTGCCCCTGCGCCTCCTGACGCAGCAGGAAGTCCAGCAACTGCGCCTTGTCACTGCGATCGCGCACCGCCGGCAACGCTACCTCCAGGCCATTCAGGCGGTAGTACAGGTCCTCGCGGAAACTGCCCTGCGCCACCCGCTCCAGCAGGTCGCGGTGGGTAGCGCTGACAATGCGCACGTCAACCGCCTGCGGTTCACCACCTATGGGCACCACCTGGCGCTCTTCCAGCACCCGCAGCAGGCGGGTTTGCAGGGCCAGCGGCATGTCGCCGATCTCGTCCAGCAGCAAGGTCCCGCCGTCAGCCTGCAGCAGCTTGCCGCGCATGCCCTCCTTGCGCGCGCCGGTAAAGCTGCCACCGCGGTAACCGAACAACTCGCTTTCGATCAGGCTCTCCGGGATCGAGGCGCAGTTGATGGCGACAAACGGCTTGCCGCGCCGCTCGCTGGCCTGGTGCACGGCCTGGGCGAAGGCCTCCTTGCCACAGCCGGTTTCGCCGCGCAGCAGCAACGGCACATCACGCTCGAACACCCGCACGCAACGGCGAAAGTCGTTTTGCAACGCCGGGTCGAGCAGGCAGATGGCCGGCTCCGCTTCGCGCACGGGCTGCCGGTAGGCCGTGGGCACTGACCACACCGGCGTACGTGCCTGGCCACGCAGGCTGGCGAAGACCTGGCGGCCGTCCAGGGTGTGTAACGGCCATACCGTACTGCCAGTAGGCATGGCGCGGTTGAACAATTCGTCGTGGCTGCAAGCGAAGAAGCGCTGCATGGGTTTGCCAAGCACGCCACCGCGCACGGTACCCAGCAGGTTCAGCGCGCTCTGGTTGGCCGCGCAGATGCGCCCGTCACCGTCGAAGGCCAGCAGCCCTTCGCTGAACAGGCCGACCGACTCGGCCTGCAGGTGGAAACGCAGCAGCCACTGCTGCTCGAAATGGCGCAGGAAATAGCAGCTTTCGATCATCTTCGCCGAAAGGTTGACCAACGCCATGGTGTGGAACTGGCTCTGGCGGGAAACATCGGGCCGGGCCGACGACACATCAAGCACCGCCAGCAATTCGCCATGGGGGTCGAACACCGGGCTTGCCGAGCAGGTCAGCCCGGTATGGCGGCCACGGAAGTGCTCGTTCTGGTGGATGGTCAGGGCCTGGCGCTCGACCAGGCAGGTGCCGATGCCGTTGGTGCCTTCGCGCGCTTCGCTCCAGTCGGCGCCCAGCCACAGCCCGGCACGCTCAAAGCTGCGCCGCTCGGTGGGCGCGCTGACGCAATTGAGGATCACCCCGCGGGCGTCGGTCAGCAGTACCGCGTGGCCGGCCCCGGAAAGCTGCTGGTGCAGGCTGTTCATTTCAGGGTCGGCAATTTGCAGCACCTGGCACAGGCGCTCGCGGCTTTCCAGCAGGCGCCCGTGCTCAAGCACCACCGGGGCCGCGATCACAGCAGGGTCGAGGTGGTAGTCCTCCAGGCAGCGCAGCCAGGAGCGGGCGATGGACGGGTCACTGCCGCCCTCCCCGGCGCCACCATGGGCAACGGTATGGACTTGCTGGGCATGGCGACTGAAGTGATTGCTCTGCATTGTTGTAGTTCTCTGCAGATAGAGAGTCACACCAGCATCCTCCACCCGGGAAGGCTTTGCAATGCAGCCGGCGGTGACGTGTCGCAAATGGCACAAAGTGTCACCCCCGCGTGTACCGACGCTGGCACAGCGGCCGTTCACCGTGCCCAGGAAACTGACCCAAGTCATTGATTTGCCTGGCGTGCGCAACGCTGGCCCGACCTTTGCTCTACGCTTCTCAACTCCTCAACAAACATAACAGCCAGGAGACACACCATGCGTTACGCACATCCCGGTACCGAGGGCGCGAAGGTTTCCTTCAAGAGCCGCTACGGCAACTACATCGGTGGCGAGTTCGTAGCTCCGGTCAAGGGGCAGTACTTCGAGAATACGTCCCCGGTGAATGGCAAACTGATCGCCGAATTCCCCCGCTCCACTGCCGAAGACATCGATAAGGCGCTCGACGCCGCCCACGCCGCTGCCGACGCCTGGGGCCGCACTTCGGTGCAGGACCGCTCCAACGTGCTGCTGAAGATTGCCGACCGCATTGAGCAGAACCTTGAAATACTGGCCATCACCGAAACCTGGGACAACGGCAAGCCCGTCCGCGAAACCCTCAACGCCGACATCCCGCTGGCCGTCGACCACTTCCGCTACTTCGCCGGCTGCATCCGCGCCCAGGAAGGCGGCGCTGCCGAAATCAACGAAGGCACCGTGGCCTATCACATCCACGAGCCGCTGGGCGTTGTGGGGCAGATCATTCCGTGGAACTTCCCGATCCTGATGGCCGCCTGGAAGCTGGCGCCTGCGCTGGCCGCCGGTAACTGCGTGGTGCTCAAGCCTGCCGAGCAGACGCCACTGGGTATCACCGTGCTGCTGGAAGTGATCGGCGACCTGCTGCCACCTGGCGTGCTCAACGTGGTGCAAGGCTTTGGCCGCGAAGCCGGTGAAGCCCTGGCTACCAGCAAGCGTATCGCCAAGATCGCCTTTACCGGTTCAACTCCGGTGGGCTCGCACATCATGAAATGCGCAGCCGAAAACATCATCCCGTCCACTGTCGAGCTGGGCGGCAAGTCGCCGAACGTGTACTTCGAAGACATCATGCAGGCCGAGCCGAGCTTCATCGACAAGGCTGCCGAGGGCATGGTGCTGGCGTTCTTCAACCAGGGCGAGGTGTGCACCTGCCCATCGCGTGCGCTGGTACAGGAGTCGATCTACCCGCAGTTCATGGAAGTGGTGATGAAGAAGGTGCTGCAGATCAAGCGCGGCGACCCGCTGGACACCGACACCATGGTCGGCGCCCAGGCTTCGCAGCAGCAGTTCGAGAAGATTCTCTCGTACCTGCAGATCGCCCAGGAAGAAGGCGCCGAGCTGCTGACCGGCGGCAAGGTCGAGAAGCTGGAAGGCTCGCTGGCCACCGGTTACTACATCCAGCCGACCCTGCTCAAGGGCAACAACAAGATGCGCGTGTTCCAGGAAGAAATCTTCGGCCCGGTGGTCAGCGTCACCACCTTCAAGGACGAAGCCGAAGCACTGGCGATTGCCAACGACACCGAGTTCGGCCTGGGTGCCGGCGTGTGGACCCGCGACATCAACCGTGCCTACCGCATGGGCCGCGGAATCAAGGCTGGCCGTGTGTGGACCAACTGCTACCACCTGTACCCGGCGCATGCGGCGTTTGGCGGGTACAAGAAGTCCGGTGTCGGCCGTGAAACCCACAAGATGATGCTCGACCACTATCAGCAGACCAAGAACCTGCTGGTGAGCTACGACATCAATCCGTTGGGCTTCTTCTAAAACCTGGGATGGCCTCGGGGGCTGCTTTGCAGCCCATCGCGACACAAGGCCGCTCCTACAGGGACCGCGCACCCTGTGGGAGCGGGCAAGCCCGCGAAGAGGCCGGACCTGCTTACACAAAAACAGGGCGGCAACCGTGCACCAGCCGCTCTGGCTCGCTTCCTGCAGTACCCATCACCATCGGCCCGGAACCCTTCCGGCCACCAAGAAAAACAACAGGTGAATCTATGCCAAGCGATCATTCCGCCGGCGCGCCGGCAGGCTCTTCCGTCGACTTCGAAAAGGTCGGGTCGGACTACTTCCAGCAACGTGAACTGAAAAAAGGCGCCGCCGGCTGGGTACTGCTGGTCGGCCTGGGCGTGGCCTATGTCATCTCCGGCGACTATGCCGGCTGGAACTTCGGCCTGGCCCAGGGCGGCTGGGGCGGCATGTTCCTCGCCACCTTGCTGATGGCCACCATGTACCTGTGCATGTGCTTCTCGCTGGCCGAACTGTCGTCGATGATCCCTACCGCAGGCGGCGGCTACGGTTTTGCCCGCAGTGCCTTCGGCCCGTGGGGCGGCTTTTTGACCGGCACGGCAATCCTCATCGAATACGCCATTGCGCCCGCGGCCATCGCCGTGTTCATCGGCGCCTATTGCGAGTCGCTGTTCGGCATCGGTGGCTGGGTGATCTACCTGGCGTTCTATATCGTGTTTATCGGCATCCACATCTTCGGCGTGGGTGAAGCGTTGAAACTGATGTTCATCATCACCGCCGTCGCGGCCATCGCCCTGGCGGTGTTCCTGGTGAGCATGGTGCCCCATTTTGATGCAGCCAACCTGTTCGACATCGCCAAAACGGACGCAGTAGGCGCCAGCAGCTTCCTGCCGTTCGGCTATGTCGGCGTGTGGGCGGCCATCCCTTACGCCATCTGGTTCTTCCTGGCCGTCGAAGGCGTGCCGCTGGCCGCCGAAGAAACCAAGAACCCCAAGCGTGACCTGCCACGCGGCCTGATCGGCGCCATGCTGGTGCTGCTGGCCTTCGCCCTGCTGATCCTGGTGGTCGGCCCCGGCGGTGCCGGCTCCGAAGCGCTGAAGGCTTCCGGTAACCCACTGGTCGAAGCACTGTCCAAAGCCTACGGCGGCAGCACCTGGATGGGCGGCTTCGTCAACCTGGTCGGCCTGGCCGGGCTGATCGCCAGCTTCTTCTCGATCATCTACGCCTATTCCCGGCAGATCTTCGCCCTGTCCCGTGCCGGCTACCTGCCGCGCAAGCTGTCGGAGACCAACAAGAGCAAGGCCCCGGTACTGGCCCTGATCATTCCCGGCATCATCGGCTTTGCCCTTTCGCTGACCGGCCAGGGCGACTTGCTGATCCTGGTGGCGGTGTTCGGCGCTACGCTGTCCTATGTGCTGATGATGGCTGCGCACATCACCCTGCGCATCCGCCGGCCGAAGATGGAGCGCCCGTACCGCACCCCTGGTGGCATCTTCACTTCGGGCGTGGCGCTGGTGCTGGCGTGCATCGCCGTGGTTGCCGGCTTCCTGGTCGACCCACGGGTGGTGATTGGCGCGGCAGTGATCTATGCGGTATTGATTGCCTACTTTGCTTTCTACAGCCGCCACCACCTGGTCGCGGGCACGCCGGAAGAGGAATTCGCCGCCATCCAGCAGGCCGAAGAGGCCCTGCACTGATTGCCGCCACCCGCCGCGGGGCAACCCGCGGCTCTGGAGATTCTGTATGGCAAGTTTCGTACACACGGTAGGCCACCTGGTCTACCGCTTCGACAGCCTCAAGGACGTGATGGCCAAGGCCAGCCCGGCACGCTCGGGGGACTTTCTGGCAGGCGTCGCGGCCAGCAATGACGGCGAACGTGTCGCCGCACAAATGGCGCTGGCCAATATCCCGCTGACCCACTTCCTCAATGAAGCACTGATCCCTTACGAAGCCGATGAAGTCACCCGGCTGATCATCGACACCCACGACGCCCAGGCCTTTGCCCCGGTCAGCCACCTGACCGTAGGCGGGCTGCGCGACTGGCTGCTGAGCGAAGAAGCCAATGAAGACACCCTGCGCGCCCTGGCGCCAGGGCTGACGCCGGAAATGGCGGCAGCGGTGTCGAAGATCATGCGCGTGCAGGACCTGGTGCTGGTGGCGCAGAAGATTCGCGTGGTCACCCGGTTCCGCGGCACCATGGGCCTGCGCGGGCGTTTGTCTACCCGGTTACAGCCCAACCACCCGACCGACGAGCCGGCCGGTATCGCCGCCAGCATTCTTGACGGCCTGCTGTACGGCAACGGCGACGCGATGATCGGCATCAACCCCGCCACCGACAGCATCGCCTCGATCTGTACCTTGCTGGAAATGCTCGACGCCATCATCCAGCGCTACGACATCCCCACCCAGGCCTGCGTGCTGACCCATGTCACCACCTCGATCGAGGCCATCAACCGCGGCGTGCCGCTGGACCTGGTGTTCCAGTCCATCGCCGGCACCGAGGCGGCCAACGCCGGCTTCGGCATCAACCTGAACGTGTTGCAGGAGGGTTACGAAGCGGGCCTGTCGCTGAAACGCGGCACCCTCGGGCAAAACCTGATGTATTTCGAAACCGGCCAGGGCAGCGCACTGTCGGCCAACGCCCACCATGGCGTTGACCAGCAAACCTGCGAAACCCGCGCCTATGCCGTGGCCCGCCACTTCAAGCCGTTTCTGGTCAACACCGTGGTCGGTTTCATCGGCCCGGAGTACCTGTACAACGGCAAACAGATCATCCGCGCCGGCCTTGAAGACCACTTCTGCGGCAAGCTGCTGGGCGTGCCGATGGGCTGCGACATCTGCTACACCAACCACGCCGAAGCCGACCAGGACGACATGGACACCCTGCTGACCCTGCTGGGGGTGGCCGGGATCAACTTCATCATGGGCATCCCCGGCTCCGACGACATCATGCTCAACTACCAGACCACCTCGTTCCACGACGCGCTGTACGCGCGCCAGACCCTGGGCCTGAAGCCCGGGCCGGAATTCGAGGCATGGCTGGCCCGCACCGGCATCTTCACCCAGGCCGATGGCCGGGTGCGCTTTGGTGACAACCTGCCACCGGCCTTCCGCCAGGCCTTGGCACAGCTTGCATAGGGATGACCATGGACCATCGCACGCCTACCCCCGACAACCCTTGGCTGGCCCTGCGCAACCTGACCCCGGCGCGCATCGCCCTGGGCCGCGCCGGCACCAGCCTGCCAACCGGGGCGCAGCTGGACTTCCAGTTCGCCCATGCCCAGGCCCGCGATGCCGTGCACCTGGCCTTCGACCATGCCGGCCTGGCGACCCAACTGGGTGACCGCGGGCGCGAAAGCCTGGTGCTGCACAGCGCTGCCAGTGACCGCCATCAGTACCTGCAACGCCCGGACCTGGGCCGGCGCCTGAACGAAGATTCGATTGCCACCCTGCGCCAGCATGCCCAGGCCAACCCCGGCGGGGTCGACCTGGCCATTGTGGTCGCCGATGGCCTGTCGGCGCTGGCCGTGCACCGCCACACCTTGCCGTTCCTGACCCGTTTCGAGGAACAGGCCGCCGCCGACGGCTGGACCAGCGCCCCGGTGGTGCTGGTGCAGCAGGGCCGCGTGGCGGTGGCCGACGAGGTCGGTGAACTGCTGGGCGCACGGATGACGGTGATGCTGATCGGCGAGCGCCCGGGGCTGAGTTCGCCCGACAGCCTTGGCCTGTATTTCACCTACGGGCCGAAGGTCGGCCTGACCGATGCCTACCGCAACTGCATCTCCAACATCCGCCTGGAGGGGTTGAGCTATGGCATGGCGGCGCACCGCCTGCTGTACTTGATGCGCGAAGCCTGCCGGCGCCAGCTTTCCGGGGTGAATCTTAAGGACGAAGCCGAGGTCCATAGCCTGGAAAGTGAGCACCCTGGCAACCAGAAAGGCAACTTCCTGCTCGGCAAAGGGTAAACAACATGTCACGGAAGGCGGATTGCACTTGTGACGCGCATTGGGGCAGCATGCCCTTGAAAGCCGCTGGCATTCCGCTGTTTCCCTAAATGGACTCTGAGGGCCGCACATGCGCATCATCAAGGCAACCCTGGAACACCTCGACCTGCTCACGCCATTGTTCGTCAAATACCGTGAGTTCTACGGTCAACTCCCCTACCCCGACAGCTCGCGCAGCTTCCTGGAAAAGCGCCTGAAGCGGGATGAATCGGTGATCTACCTGGCACTTCCCGATGATGACGACGGCAAGCTGATGGGCTTTTGCCAGCTTTACCCAAGCTTCTCGTCGCTGTCGCTGAAGCGGGTGTGGATTCTCAACGACATCTACGTGGCCGAAGACTCGCGGCGCATGCTGGTGGCCGACCACCTGATGCGTGAAGCGAAGAAAATGGCCAAGGAGACCAACGCCGTGCGCATGCGCGTGTCGACCAGCGCCGACAATGAAGTTGCGCACAAGACCTACGAATCCATCGGGTTTCGTGAAGACACCGAGTTCAAGAGCTACATCCTGCCCATCAGCCAGGATTGACCTGTACCGGCCTCTTCGCGGGCATGCCCGCTCCCACAGGAACATCACCGCTTTTGAAGGCTGTGCAGTACCTGTGGGAGCGGGTTTACCCGCGAAAAGGCCCGCACAGGAATACCCCTATCGTAACCCCCCGCTACAAACTCCCCGGGCATGATCCTCACTTCGCCGTATAATGCCCCACCTGTCATGTGTGAAAATTTACCCATCCCCAGGTAACCCAGCCTACGCCCAAGAACACAGGTGCTGTACATGGATTTCAACCCGTTGGACCTTATCCTGCATCTCGATGCCTACCTCGATCTGCTGGTCACCAATTACGGTCCCTGGATCTACGCCATCCTGTTCACCGTGATCTTCTGCGAAACCGGGCTGGTGGTAATGCCCTTCCTGCCGGGCGACTCGCTGCTGTTCATCGCCGGCGCCGTAGCGGCGGGTGGCGGTATGGACCCGGTGCTGCTGGCTGGCCTGTTGATGGCTGCCGCAATTTTGGGCGACAGCACCAACTACGTGATCGGCCGAACAGCCGGCGAGCGGTTGTTCAACAACCCCAACTCGAAAATATTCCGCCGCGACTACCTGCAGCGCACCCACGAGTTCTATGAACGCCATGGCGGCAAGACCGTGACCCTGGCGCGCTTCCTGCCCATCCTGCGCACTTTCGCACCGTTCGTCGCCGGCATCGCCCACATGCATTACCCACGCTTCCTGGGCTTCAGCGTTGCCGGTTCAATCCTGTGGGTCGGCGGCCTGGTCACCCTGGGCTACTTCTTCGGCAACGTGCCATTCATCAAGCAGCACCTGTCGCTGATGGTGGTGGGCATCATCATCCTGTCGCTGGTGCCGATGATCCTCGGCCTGTTGCGCGGCCGCCTGGGCCGTGCGGCCAAGGCTCACTGAACCTCTAGAGAACAGCAGGCATGTGGTCGTTCAGCGCCTGGCGGCGCAAGCGCGCGCTGGCGCGCTACCCCATCGAGCCAAAGCAGTGGCAGGCCGTGCGCGAGCGCCTGCCCATGCTGGACGGCATCAGCGACGATGAAGACCACTGGCTGCGCGAAGCCTGCATCCTGTTCCTGCTCGACAAGCACCTCACCTGCCTGCCAGGGGTCGAACCCGACGACGAGCAGCGCCTGTTGCTGGCCGCCCAGGCGCAGTTGCCGCTGCTGCACCTGGGTGAGCTGAACTGGTACCAGGGCTTTCACGAAATCATCCTGTACCCCGACGACTTCAAGAGCCCCCAGCGCCACCGCGATGCCAGTGGCGTGGAGCACGTGTGGGACGGCGAGCACAGCGGCGAGGCCTGGCAACAGGGGCCGATCATCCTGGCCTGGAACGGCGTGCTGGCCGGTGGTGGCTGGGAGGCCTACAACCTGGTCATCCATGAGCTGGCGCACAAGCTCGACATGCTCAATGGCGATGCCAACGGCCTGCCGCCGCTGCACAGCGGCATGCCGGTGGACGAGTGGGCAACGGCCATGCAGCAGGCCTACGACGACCTCAACCGCCAGCTGGACAACAACCCCGACGCCGAAACCGCCATCGACCCGTATGCTGCAGAAAACCCGGCGGAGTTCTTTGCCGTCACCAGCGAATACTTCTTTAGTGCCCCCGACCTGCTGCATCAGGCTTATCCACGGGTCTACCACCAGTTGTCGCAGTTCTACCGGCAAGACCCGCTGGCGCGGCTGCTGCGGCTGCAGGCCGAACACCCCGAGTACCGCGAAAGCCACGCCTGACGGGGCCGCACATCAGGCCAGGCGTGGCATGCACCGGCAGAATGTGCCTATAATCGCCGCCACTTTTTTGGTCAAACACGGGGGCACTGCCCAATGAGCTACAGCAAGATTCCGGCGGGCAAAGACCTGCCGAACGACATCTACGTCGCCATCGAAATCCCGGCCAACCACGCGCCGATCAAATACGAAATCGACAAGGACAGCGACACCCTGTTCGTCGACCGTTTCATGGCCACCCCGATGTTCTACCCAGCCAACTACGGCTTCATCCCGAACACCCTGGCTGACGACGGTGATCCGCTGGACGTGCTGGTGGTTACCCCTTACCCGGTAGCGCCAGGCTCGGTTATCCGCGCCCGTCCGGTCGGCATCCTGAACATGACCGACGACGGCGGCGGCGACGCCAAGGTCATCGCTGTTCCTCACGACAAGCTGTCGCAGCTGTACGTCGACGTGAAGGAATACACCGACCTGCCAGCCCTGCTGATCCAGCAGATCGAGCACTTCTTTGCCAACTACAAAGATCTCGAGAAGGGCAAGTGGGTCAAGATCGAAGGCTGGGATGGCGCTGACGCCGCCCGTGCTGCGATCACCAAATCGGTTGCTGCCTACAAAGGCTGATACCGGTTGTAAAAAAAACCCGCTCCGGCGGGTTTTTTTATGCCCCAAGGGGCGACAGCACCTTCATCGGTAAAAAGTCCTACGCAGTCCTACACCAACGCCCTACAAGCAGGCACTTTTCGTACAAATTCCGTCAACAAACGGTTCATTTCCTTGCGGGTACCCCGTCGCTACACTCGCCACCATGAACACTTCCGGCGACCGCCTTAAAGCCCTTCTCCACGAATGTGGCCTGTCCCCTTCTGATTTCGCCGCTCAGCGCAGCGTCACACCGCAGCACGTCAACAACTGGTTCAACCGCGGCGTGCCGCTGGCCCGCCTGGACGAACTGGCCGACCTGTTCTGTGTGCATCGGCGCTGGCTGCGCACGGGCGAAGGCCCCAAACACCCAAACCCGATCCAGCGCAACCACCCGCCACGCCAGGCACCGGCCAACCCACCCAGCCCACTGTCGGCACACCGTGCCCGGGAGCTGAGGGTGCCTTTTTACGAACTGCGAAACGGCCTGCTCGCGCCGGTGGCCAGCAAACACCTGCGCCTGCCGGCAAAAGCGCTGAAAAGGTTGGGTGTGCACGCCCATCACGCCATTTGCCTGGCCATGCCCGCCAGCAACATGGTTCCGCTTATTCCGCTGGAGGCCACCCTGGCCGTGGACCTGGGCATGACGCGAGTCATAGAGGGCGAAACCTATGCCCTGCTGCACAATGGCGTGCTCAGGGTAAACAACCTCAGCCTCGGCCCGCAGGGCACGCTGTACCTGCACAGCCATGACCGGCGCAATTACGCCGTCGAACGCTACACCTGCGCCCAGCGCCAGGCTCAGGGCCTGGAGATTATCGGTTGGGTATTCCACTGGTCGCATTTCCGCCAGCAGCGGCCCGGCTGAAACAACCTGTGCCATTTTTTGCTGGGCATCCTGCGCGTGCCCTTGTATGCTACGCCGCACATTAAGCCCCGACCGGCGCGAGCCGCGGTCCAGAGGGCTCGGCGATATCCCACACGGGCATCTGCCATCTCTTTCAGGCCCTTGATGGCCACACAGTTAAGGCGATTGCGACTTACCATAAATTAGTCGGAAGCGTCCCCGAGAAGCCGGCCACAAGCCGGCTTTTTAATGCCCGCAGAAATTTCAGGGCGCTGGCGAAACCCTCTGTGCCAACGCCCCCTCCAGCCTTCAGAACCGCGTCACCACCCCCACCCGCAGCGTGCGCCCCGGTGCCGGCATGAAGCTTTGCGCCAGCGGGTCCAGATAGTAGCGATCGGTCAGGTTCTGCAGCGAGGCATTCACCTCGGTGTTCTCGAGCAGCTTGTACTTGAGGAACAGATCGAACAGCGCAACCGAGCGGTATTCGACCTGCGGCGTGGTGGCACCGGACTGCCAGGGCTTGTCGAGGGTATTGGTCGGCCCGGAGGTGTAGGTCACCCGTCCACCCACGGTCAATGCCTCGTCGAAGAAGCGCACGCCGCTGGTCAGGTTGGCTGAAAACCGTGGCGGGTTCTGGGTGTTGGTGTAAGAGCCCATGAAACTGCCCGGCGTACAGTTGGGTGTGTTCCCGGTCTTCTGGTACGGGTTGGCCGTGGCGCGGAGTTTGCCGGCGAAGGCCGCGTCGCAGGTCTCGGTCTTGAGGTAGTAGGTGGCCGAAAGGTCGGCGAACACACGGCCGGCATCGTAGTGCGATTGCAGCTCAAAGCCGCGGGTGCTGAAGCTGTCGGTGTTGCTGAAGGTCATCAGGCCCCAAAGCCCCGGGCTTGGGTCGTAGTAACGGGTGATGTAGTTCTTGATCACGTTGTCGAAGTAGGCAAGCTTGAGCGCGGCCGAATCGTGCTCGGTAAACAGGTTGTCGTGCAGCGCACTGACGCCGATCTCCCAGCTTTGCGAGCGTTCGGGCTTCAGGCTTTTACCGGGGGCGACTTGCTGGGTACCCTGGCTGGTCTCGAACAAAGACGGCAGGCGCAGGCCTTGGGTGTAGGTGACATAGAAGAACGTGTCGGGCATCAGCTCGACGTTGATGCCGAATGCCGGCGAGAAGCCGCCGCCACTGCTGCTGCCCTGCGGGCTATGGTCGTAGCCTGTGACCACGCTGCTGATGCCTTCGGTGCCGACGTCCACGCTGGTCGCGCCAAAGTCGTTGAAACGCACGCCATTGAACGGCTCGTTGCTGTTGCCGAAGACGATGCCGTTGTTCAGCCTGGGGTCGGTGGCATCGGTGTACTGGCCGTTCTGGTCCGGGAACCAGGTCATGCTGCCCCAGCCTTTCGGGCCACTCGCCGAGAGGTATCGTACCTCGCGGTCCTGACGCCGGGCGGTGGCCAGCACGGTGTTGTCCTTGGTGCGGAAGTGACTGTAACGGCCACCGCCCCACAGGGTCAGTTGCTCGATTGGCTGGTACTCGAGCTTGCCGTTGAAGCTGAACTCCTGCCTGGAGGCATCGCGCAGGGTGCGGTTGGCATCGATGTCATGCTGGGTGATAAGCACACTTTTCTGCGGTTGCAGGTCTTCGAGCTGGAAGGCGCCGCCCAGATCGAGCTTGAAGTCGCCATGGGCCGTCTCGAACCGGGAGACGTTGTTCAGGTCGCCACCAATACGGCGGTTGTCCTGGCGGGTCCAGCTGCGGTCAGAACGAAACAACTGCGAAGCAGGCGCTGTCCAGGCCGAACTCAAGGTGCTGGTTTTGGCGTCTGTCATCCACAGGTTGCTGGTCAGGTCGACCCAGGGGTTGCCGGCAGGCAGGTAGTGGTAGCGCGCCGTGTAGGTGTCGATCTTCACTTCGCCCAAAGGGTACTGGTAGATACCCGCGGTGCCGAAACGGTAGATGTCGGAAGGCATGATCTCGGCAGTGCGACCGTCGTAGCGGCGATAGCCCAGGTCCAGCGTATGGTCGTCGGCTATCCGCCAGGTCGCCTTCAGCAGGTACGAGTCGGTTTTCGATGACGAGTTGAGCACTTCTTCGCCGGCGTTGTAGGTCATTGCCACACTCGGCTGCTCGCGGCCGTCTTCGTCATGAATGCGGTAGCGGTCCTGGCCTTTCTTGCCGGAAAAGTAGTTGCCCTGATTGCGGTGTGCATACGCCGCCACCACGTCCAGCCGCTCTGTGGTGAAGGCAAAGGCAGCGCTGCCAGACTCCGCCTCGGAGCCGAACAGGCTGCCCCGGCTGTCGCGTGGCGGCGCCGACAGGCTTTCATCCCTGGAGGTGGCGCTGCGGTGAGCAGGGGCTACGCCGTTGTCCCAGAAATCGCCCTTGAGGCGTACGCCGACCTGGTTGCCGCCCACCAGAATGTCCTGCACACCGATCGTCTGCATCTCCACCGTACCGCCTATCGCCCCGGACTTGGTCGACGGCCCTTTGTTCACGGTCAGGCTGCTGATCAGGTCGGGATCGATATAGCTGCGCTGCTGTGTACCGCCATAACCTCGATAGACATCCAGGGCCTGCTCAGAACCATCCACCTTGACCGCCACCCGGCTCTGGCCCTGGATGCCGCGGATGTTGACGTCCAGGGCGCCGCCATTGCGGGTGTCGCCAACCTGCACGCCAGGGACACCGTTGAGCAGGTCGCCCGCAGACACCCGGCCGAAGCGGTCGATCTGCTCGCTGGTCAGGTGCACTGACGAACGTGGCGCTCTGTAGGTTTCCACCTCTGGGCCCTGTGCGGCGGCCTCGACCATCGTCGGCGACAACTCTGCTGCAGCACGGGCAGCAGTGCCCTGCGCCATCAACACGTAGCTCCCGGTAGCACTTGGCACCAGCTGCAAACCGGTATTGGCGAGCAACCGCTGCATGCCCTCGCTGACCGTAAACCGCCCTTTCAAGGCGGGCGCCGTTCGCCCGCGGATCAGCTCAGGCTCGTACGACAGCAGCAGCCCGGCCTGGCTGCTGAAGCTGCCGAGGGCTGCCCCCAACGGCCCTTTTGCAATGTTGTAGTCACGCAGCGTGGCGTCGTCCAGGCGGGTAGCTGTGAGCGCAGCCTTGTGGGCGTCCTGGGCCAACACCGCGCTGGTGTGCAGCAGGCCCGCAGCGCAGCAACTGGTCATCGCGCAACGCAGGGCAAAGGTGATGGGCGACAGGCAAGGCCGAGGGCGCGGAGCAGGTGAAGGACAACGTACTGGGAGCATGCTTTTCTCGCTCGTGGGGTTCGCGCCCACCAGTGGCAGCGGGCTGTTACCTCCTCTGTCGCACGAGATCGAAAAAAGGATATGAATGAACCGGAAGCGTCCGAATTTACCGAACTGGCCTTGTGACTTGAGCGATTCTAGTGATAATGGTTTGCATTTGCGACAGCCAATGTATCAATTCAATCGACGATGAATGCACCCTTCTCCCCGCCGAACAGTACCGAGCCGTGCAGTATCGAAACGCTGTACATCGAGAATCACGCCTGGCTGCGTAACTGGCTTGCTTACCGGCTGAGGTCCTGGGGGCGCGGGGGGGCCGACGATCTGGCCCAGGATACGTTCCTGCGTGTGCTGGCCAGCCGCGAAGGCGCGCGGGTCGAGCCGATTCGTCAGCCCCGCGCCTACCTGACGCGCATCGCGAACTGCGTGCTGGTGAGCTGGCGGCGCCGGCAGTCACTGGAGCAGGCGTGGCTCGAAGCGCTGCTATTGCTACCAGAGCCCGAGCATCCTTCCCCTGAGCTGCAATGTGCGATCCTCGAGACCCTGCATGAGATCGACGCAGTGCTGGACAAGCTGCGACCGCGTGCGAGGCAGGCATTCCTGATGGCGACACTGGACGGCATTAAGCAGAAGGACATCGCCGTGGCCTTGAACATAGCGCTGCCGACGGTGAAGAAGTACATCCACGAGGCCTACCTGGCCTGCCTGACGCAGATGCCCGATGACTGACGGTACTGCAACGCCCGACGATGCCATCGCGCAGCATGTGCTTGCCCAGGCAGCCTCGTGGCTGATGCTGATGCAGGAAGGGCCTCTGCTGGCTGCCCAGCAGCTCGAACTGGAACGCTGGCGGCTTGCCAGTGATGAGCACGAACGTGCATGGAAAAGGGCGCAGCGCCTGCTTTCACGCCTGGGCAGCCTGCCGCCAACGCTGGCCAGGCAGACCCTGCAACGCCCGCTGGGCAGGCGCGCGGTACTGCGCGGGCTGGTGCTGCTGATGGGTGCCGCACCGCTTGGCTGGTGGGGCTGGCGCTCGCAGGCCGGGCGTTTTGCCAGTGATTACCAGACGGCGGTGGGCGAGCGCACACACGCGCGGCTGGCCGACGGCACGCAGATCATCCTCAATACCGACAGTGCCCTGCAGCTGCTTTTCGATAGCGCGCAACGGCTGCTGCATCTGCGCCGTGGCGAGGTGTACATCGTGACCGCTGCCGACCCACGGCCGCTGAGGGTGCAGACCGTGCAGGGGCAGTTGCTTGCGCTGGGCACGCGCTTCAGCGTGCGCCAGCTGGCCGATGACACCTTGCTCGAGGTGTACGAAGGCGCCGTGCAGGTACGCCCCGAAAGCGCCAGCGTGGCGGCAGGCGAGAACATCATCCGCGCCGGGCAGCAGGTGCGATTCAGCCGGGAGCGTCTGGGCCTTGTCGGGGAGGTGCGTGAAACCAGCCTGGCTTGGCAACGCGGCTTGCTGGTGGCCGATGACATGCCATTGCAACAGTGGGCGCAGGCCTTGATGCGCTACACCGACCGCCCCCTGGAGTGCGACCCCGCGTTGAGCGAACTGCGGGTGTCTGGCACCTTCCCGGTCGATGATCTCCCGCTGGCGTTGGCCATGCTGGCCCAGACCTATGGGCTGCAGATTCGCCAAGGTGGTGGGCGCCTGGTTATCAGCCGGTAATCGGGTAGCCCGTCGTCAGTCCTTTCGGGCGCGCAGGTTGGCAGAGGGCGTCAAACTGCTCTTCAGGAATTGCTCGCGCACCTGATGCATCTGCAAGTGTGTTTTCCCCGTCGCATAATCCAACCCCGCCAGCCCCATTTCCAGCGCCAGCGCGGGATGCCGGGCGGCATGCCGAATGCGGTCTGCCAGGCTGGACGGGTTCCCGGTTTCAAACGTGAGCGCGGTGTGCTTGCTGGTAATGTCCAGCACCCCGGATGTGTCAGAACCGATGACGGGAACGCCCTGGCTGAATGCGTCAAAAATGATTCGGGGTTGTTCCTGCTTCAGTGTCGGCACCAACAGCCAGTCATGCTGGGCAATGATCCTGAAAAAATCTTTGCCGTAATCAACTGCGTTCTGGAACCTCACCTCGACGCCGCCACGCTTTTCAGCAGCAAAGCGTCGGCAGTGCTCTTTCAAATCACCTTCACCCATGAGGGTGACGGTGATATCAACGTCGTCGGTTTTCAGCTGCTCAATGGCTTCAAGGACTACCAGCACACCTTTGTCCAGAACAAGGCGGGAGGGGTAAAGCACGTTGAGGGTACGGCTGTGCCTGCCTTCGAATCTTTTTCTGACTGCCTCAGGGGACGCCATGAATTTCTTGTCGAGCCAGCTGGCAGGGTTGATCAACGTGCGACTGTTATCGCCCCCAAGAAAATATTCCTTGTAGAAGGACTGGGTAAATATCCTGGCATTCGCCCACTTCAGGCACCACCTCAATAAAAGGGTGTGCACGTGGTGTTCGATGATTGCTCTGAGGGTTCGCGCCTGTCCCTGAGCCAACATCCAGAATGAAGACTCTATGACAATCACCCATTGAAAGCGGAAGAATGGCTTTAGCGGCAGCAGATAGAAGGACAAAGGGAATGCCCAACCGGCCCCGTCAGAATGAACGATCCTGGCATGCTTGCAGGCGTTGATGACGGTTATGAAATTCGGAAAGAAGTTTTTTAGTACTGACGTAAGCCCATGGTCTTTGCGCAACCCATAAAGCCATTTTACATCCAGATGACTGATGCTTTGCAGCCCGTCGATATTACCGCCTCTCTCAACCGGGCAGCATATCCCGAAGTTTTCTATGTAGCCCAAATGAAGCTCTATATCTTTGACCCATAAGGGGTCTGTAAACAAACTACCTTGCTCGTCTACGACAACAGGAATTCGGGTGAAGAGTATGTATGGGTCTTCAATCATATTCCCCTCACAGGGATGCCAGGACACTAACGATTGAATTGTCTACATGGGGCCTACTCCTCAATACCAGCCGTCCATCTCAACAACGTTGTAGCGTCCTTGCAGACCTCCTGCGTACGCAGCAAGCGCTCCGTTCGGGGTTCACTCTAGTGCGCCTTCACAGATTGCACACGCGGGGTTGCAACAATTTCTCATGATTCAGCACCGGTGCCGGCCCCCTTGTAGGAGCGGCCTTGTGTCGCGATGGGGCGCGAAGCGGCCCCGGCACTATCTGCGGTGAAGCTGAAATTGCCGGGGCCGCTTCGCGGCCCATCGCGACGCAAGGCCGCTCCTACAGGGAACGCGTAGGGCCGAAGGACAACAATCCGCCTGATTAGAAGTCGTACCGCGCCCCGACCATCATGCTGCGCGACGGCCCGTAGAAGTTGAACGTAGACGTCGATCCCACCCGCGACAGGTAGTCCCGGTCAAACAGGTTGTTGACGTTGAGGGTGGCCGTCAGCTTCGAGGTAACCGGGTACGACAGCATGGCATCGACCGTGGCATAGCCCGGTGCATCGATACGCACGCCACCGTTCTCGGAATAGAAGTTGCTCATCGCCGATACACCGCCGCCAATGGCCAGGCCGGTCAGCGGGCCTTGGCTGATGGTGTACTTGCTCCACAGCGAAGCCTGGTTGCGCGGCATGATGAAGAAGGTGGTTTCGGCGTCACCCTTGAGGGTTTCAGTTTCCATCCAGGTGTAGCCGGCCAGCAGTTCCCAGTTTGGCGTCAGCTTGCCGCTCACTTCCACTTCGGCGCCTTTGACGCGGGTCTTGCCGGAGGCAACCGAGAAGTTGGTGTCTACACCATCCTCGTCGTACTCGGTGGTGGCGCGGTTCTTGTCGGTCAGGCGGAATACCGAGAAGCGGGTATTCAGGTCGCCGCCAAAGTAGCTGCTCTTGAGACCGAACTCGTACTGCTCGCCTTCACGCGGCTTCAACACCCGGCCGTTGCTGTCGGTGTCGGACTGCGGCTTGAACACCTGCGAGTAGCTGGCGTACAGCGCATGGTTCTCGGTCAGGTCGTAGACCAGGCCGCCATACGGCGTGAAGTGGCCGTCCACGCGCTTGCTGTCGTTGGTGCTGGCACCGCTGCTCAGGGTGGTGGTGTAGAAATCACCGCGGTACCAGCTGAAGCGGCCACCGGCGATCAGCGCCAGGCGCTCGATCGGGCGGAAGGTGACCTTGGAATACAGGCCGTATTCCTCTTCCTGCATGCCGGTCTCGGTGCTGTAGTTGGGCGACGGTTTGGCAAACTGCTTGGGCGAGTAGGTGTTGACGTTGATGGCACCCAGGTTGGTGGTGCCGTTGAGGTACTCGGTGTCGTAGTTCTTGTAGTCGGTGCCGACCACAAATTCGCTGACCTGGCCGAGGGTTTCGAACGGCTGGCTGTAGCTGGCGTCCAGCGAGTAGGTGTCCTGGGTGAAGTCACGGGCGCTGGCGCGCTCGGAGTTGGCACCAGTGGTGGCATTGGTTGCGGTGAAGGCGTACAGGTAGTTGGTGTCGCGGTGCGAGCCGCGCGCCGCGATACGGCCATAGCCGCCGTTGTCGAAGCGGTGGGTCAGCTCGGCGACCAGGTCGGTGGTCTTGCCATCGAAGTAGTTCCAGTCAGCCCCCAGGAAACGGGAGTGGCTGAAATCGGGCACGTCGCCAGACAGGGTTGCCGGGTAGCCATTGTGCGGCGTGATGTTCTTCACTTCGTGCATCAGGCCGAACGACAGCGTGGTGGCGTCGTCCAGGTCGACATCAAGCGCACCGTAGTAGCTGTTGCTGGTGTTGGCGTTGTAATCCACTTCGCCATTGGTGTCGTCACGCGACGCGACGAAACGCCCGCGCACGCGGCCGGCGTCATCCAGCGGCCCGCTCAGGTCGATTTCTTCGTGGTTGGTGTCCCAGGTGCCATAGCTGCCTTCGACGTGGCCCTGAAACTCCGCGGTCGGGCGCTTGCGCACCATGTTGACGATGCCACCCAGTTCACTGGTGCTGCTGAACAGCCCGGCCGGGCCGCGCATGATTTCGACACGGTCGAACGCCGCCAGCGACGGTACGGTGCCGAAGATGCTGGCCATCGGCGCCGGCAGGCCGTCAATGTTGAACTCGCTGTACTCGTAGCCCCGGGCGTAGATAGACGACCGGCCGCTGTCGTTGGTCAAGGTGCGCAGGCCGGCGGTGTACTTGGCCAGGTCATCCAGGTGTACAAACTGGCGGTCTTTGACGTAGTCCTGGGTGTACACGGTGATCGACTGGGGGATGTCCTTCAGCGCTGCTGGGGTCTTGGTGCCCACGGTCGCGGCATCGACGCTGTAACCACCGGTGGCTTCCGAGGGCAGCATGTCGTACAGGCGGTTGCCTTCGATGGTCAGTGCCGGCAAGTCGAGCGAGCTACCCTCGGCTGCCGCCTGGGTGGCCACCGTTTCAGCCAGTGCCGACAACGAAAACGGCGCCAGCAACCCCAGCACCAGCCAGCCCCTAGCCCGTCGCGAGCTCCCCACACGTTTGAAACCGTTCATGACACACCCTTCGCCCAAATGATAGTAATTCGCAAACGAAACAAGTTGCTTTTTGCGAACGATACCGGAGGGAAAACAGGGGCGCAGCAGGATTAACCTTCTTAACACACCCAGGCGTTGCCCTCCCTTGCTGGCAATGGGATGATCCGCAACTGATACAGGTTCTCATTCAAGGCTCGCCGTGCCCACCTCACTTCTCCTCGCCGAAGACGACGCAAGCCTGCGTCAGGACCTGGAACGCCATTTCCTCAAACGCGGTTTCCGGGTAAACGCCTGCGCCACTGGCACCCAGGCCCTGGACGCCATTGGGCAAACACCGTTCGAACTGGTGTTGCTGGACATCATGCTGCCGGGTATCGATGGCCTCAGCCTGCTCGACGAGCTGCGCCGGCAGCAGGCGGTGCCGGTCATGCTGATGTCGGCGCTGGGCGCCGAGCAGGACCGCATCAGTGGCTTTACCCGTGGTGCGGATGACTACCTGCCCAAGCCCTTCAGCCTGGCGGAGCTGGACGCACGGGTCGATGCCTTGCTGCGGCGCGTGGCATTTGATCGTGGCACGGCGCTGCGTGTCGACGTTGGCGAGGTGATGCTGGACCACGACCGCCAGGACGTTATCCACAACGGCAACGCCGCCGGCCTCACCGCTTCCGAATTCCGCTTGCTGGTAACGCTGCGGACGCACCCCGGCGAAGCCTTGAGCAAACCCTTCCTGTACCAGACCGTGCTGCACCGGGCCTATACCCGCCTGGACCGGGGCCTGGACGTGCATGTGTGCAACCTGCGCCGCAAACTGGCCGATATCAGTGCCCAGCACCTGCAGATCCAGGCCGTGCGCGGGCAGGGTTACATCCTGGTCGACACGGAACAGCCCTGATGCGTCGCCACCCGTTGCTGTGGAAACTGGCCGTACTGCAGGTCAGCTTCTGCCTGCTGCTGATCTGGCTGATCTGGACCTGGGGCCTGTCGGTGGAACGCAGCACCTATTTTCTGTCCCCGGCCGACCAGGACTACCTGGCGCGCTATGCGCAACAAGCTGAAGACGCCTGGACCCAGGGCGGCGCGATCGGCGCCGAGGCCTGGCGCCGGCAACTGGAACAGGCCGAGGACATCTGGGTGGCGGTGATCGGCCCGCACCTGCAAAGCCTCGGCACCACGCCGCTGAGCGCCGAGGAGGCCAGCCACCTGACCTTCATGCGCAAACTGGACTGGCCGATGAGCCGGCGCCTGCAGGATGAGCTGCCCTACGTCAGCATCGAATTCCCGCAACACCCCGAGCACGGCCGCCTGGTGCTGCAACTGCCCGAACGCCTGCTGCCCACCGGCCTGACGCCGTGGACCCATGTGATCACCCACGGCGTTGCCCCCGCACTGCTCGCCCTGCTGCTGGGCCTGGCGTTGTACCGGCACTTGGTAGTGCCGCTGAACCGCCTGCGCGACCGCGCCGACGCCCTGCGTGCCGATGACCTGGACAGCCCCGCCCTGCCCCTGCTGGCACGCCGTGACGAGCTGGGTGAACTGGCACAGGCCTTCGAGCACATGGCCGGGCGCCTGCGCCAGAGCCTGGAGCAGCAGCGCCTGCTGTTGCGCACGCTGTCCCACGAGTTGCGCACGCCCTTGGCGCGGCTGCGCATCGCCCATGACAGCGACTTGCCGCCGCCGCAGCTGCGCGAGCGCCTGGACCGCGAAGTCGCCGACATGCAGAAGCTGCTGGAAGACACGCTGGACCTGGCCTGGATGGACACCGAACAGCCCAGCTTGCCGACCGAGCCGGTATTGATGATTTCCGTGTGGGAAGCGTTGTGCCAGGACGTTTGCTTCGAAAGCGGATGGGACCGGGCACGCCTGCCGTGTTCGCTCGGCACCGATTGCCTGGTGCAGGCCCATCTGGACAGTCTGGCCCAGGCCCTGGAAAACCTCATACGCAATGCCATTCGCCACTCGCCGGCCGAGGGCCGGGTCAGCCTGGATGGCTGGCGTGAAGGCGGCTGCTGGCACCTGCGCCTCAGTGACCAAGGCCCCGGCGTACCTGACGCCGACCTTGAACGCATCTTCAAGCCTTACCAGCGCCTGGCCGACAGCGGCGCCGGCTTTGGCCTGGGCCTGGCCATCGCCCGCCGCGCCATCGAGCTGCAAGGCGGCCGCTTATGGGCCAGCAATGGCCACCCTGGCCTGTGCCTTCACATGACCTTGCCGATTGCCAGGGACTGTTTAGAAAGTTAATGCGCTTTACGCTCAATCAGGACTGATTATCATCTGGGCGTTCCAGCCTTGCGCTCCTCGCAAAGCCCTGACGAGACGCCTGATGAGCAAGATGACCCTGACGCTGGCTTTGGCACTGGCCCTTGCAGCCCCCGTTGCCCTGGCGCAGCCCGAGCGCAACCAGAAGATGGACACCTCGCTGCTGCAGCGTCAGGACCTGGCTTACCGCTTCAGCCAGCTCGACCTGGACTCGGCCGATGGCCAGCGTCATTACCGATTGTGGGTCGGCACGCCGAACCGCCCGGCGCCCGCATCGGGATACCCGGTGCTGTGGATGCTCGACGGCAATGCTGCGCTTGGCGCGCTGAACAGCCAGCAACTGGCCAAGCTTGCCGCCGGCCAGGCGCCTTTGCTGGTGGCCGTGGGGTACCAGACCGAGCAGCGTATCGAGCGGGCTGGGCGGACTTATGACTACACCCCCGCGTTGCCTGGGCAGGCCGAGCAGCGTGACCCGCTGACCGGCCTGCCCACTGGCGGCGTGGATGCATTTCTGGACCTGCTGACCGAGCGCATGCGGCCGATGGTGGCCGGGCTGGCCCCTATCGACCTGCAGCGACAGACGCTGTGGGGCCATTCCTACGGCGGGCTGGCCGTGCTGCATGCGCTATTCACCCGGCCCGGGGCGTTCAGTGACTACGCGGCGGCCAGCCCTTCGCTGTGGTGGCATGACGGGGCAATCGTGCATGAGGCGCAGGGGCTTGAACAACGCCTGGGCAACACCCCGGCGCGGCTGGTACTGATGCGCGGCAGCGAGGAACCTGCCAACCCCAGGGCGCAGGTAAAGGGCGATGTCGAGCGACCTGCGCGCGAACTGGCAGCGGACCTGGCCAAGGTAAAAGGCCTACAGGTGCGTTTCGAACGGTTCGAGGGGCTGGACCATGGGCAAATGCTGGGGGCATCGTTGAAGACGGTGATCGAGCAGCTGGCCAGATAACGCCCTGTTCGGCTCCGGCCTGCTGCGCCCTCTTGTCATCAGGGGTAGGTGTACTTGAGCAGGTACTGGCTCAGGTCGCGGAAGGCATCCCTGGAAATGCGGGGTACCAGGTCCGTGCTACGGCCAAGGGTCTTGCAACAGGCCATGACCATCTGCTGGCGCACCGGCCCATCGAGCATGCCGGCATGCACGACCTGGAAGAATTGAAGGTAGGCGCCAGAGCCGCTGCCTTCAGGGCTGCGCCGGATTTCAACCGGTGTGTCGTGGTAAGGCGCCCGGAAAAAGGGCTGGCCATCGTAGTCTGCCTGCGGGGTCAACACGCCATGGGCGTCACACGTGCTGTGGCACAGCACTTTGCTCTGCTGGTCCGTCTCGAAGCCTCGCTCATAAAGCGTAATCTGCGACCCAGGGGCCTGTGTGCAGGCGTGTTCGAAAGCGTTCAGGATCTTTTTGGCGTTCGCCTGCGAGGCCTGGATCTGCGATAACGCCACGAACCGCTCTATTTCGCCCTTGCCAACGCTCTTGACGCCACGATCCAGCGTCGCCCAATGGCTGAACTCCACTTTGCAGGCGATCATGTGAATCTCAAAGCGGTAACCAGCCTCTACAGCCGCAGGCGGGAAGCCGGCGAATGCTTCGTCGTCCAGTGCCGATTCCATGATGATGTTGTAGCGGTTGGCGAAGGCGTACTGGAAAACCTTGCCGCTCAATGCCCTGATGAACGTTTCGGTGTGCTCGTAAACATGCAACACACCGTGCTCGCTCATCTCGGCGTAGTGCGGGTGCAGTTTGCGGAACTCTGGCAGGTAAAGCCGCACATGGTTCTGATAGCGCTCGCTGGGCAGCAACTGCTTCTCCAGCAGGTAGGTCTTGCCCGACCCTTGCGCACCGGCAACGATGAGCATTTTCGGGGTTGGGTCACTTTCAGGCCCATCAGCTTCGCGCGCTTTGTCGAACAGCGCATTGTCGAGCTGGGCGAAGGCATCCTCCACGTCGCTTTCGGTGAACGGGTAAAGCGTAGCCATTCTGCAATCCTCAGGTGTCTGCCCCAAATGGGCTGGCCGACACTCTAGGAATTGCCCCGGCGCACAGTGTGGTAGTTAGTTAAGGCGCTGCTCGCTACCCCTTCACACACACGACCTGGTGCAGGGTATGAACCACTTCGACAAGCGCCTGCTGGGCACGCATTACCGCGTCGATGTCTTTGTACGCCATCGGGATCTCGTCGATCACTTCCTTGTCCTTGCGGCACTCCACATGTGCCGTGGCGCGCCGTTGGTCCTCGACGGTAAAGCGGCTTTTGGCCTTGGTGCGGCTCATCACGCGGCCGGCACCATGGCTGCACGAACAGAACGACTCCTCGTTGCCCAGCCCACGCACGATGAAGCTCTTGGCCCCCATCGACCCCGGGATGATGCCCAGTTCGCCCTGCTGTGCCGACACCGCCCCTTTGCGCGTGACCAGCACTTCGCGGCCAAAATGCTGCTCACGCTGTACATAGTTGTGGTGGCAGTTCACCGCTTCCAGGCGGGCCTCGAACGCTTTGCCCAGCGCCTTGCGGGCAGCACCGACCACGGCCAGCATCATCAGCTCGCGGTTCTGCCGGGCGTAGTCCTGCGCCCACTCCACCGCTTCGACGTAGTCGGCGAAATGGCGGCTGCCTTCTTCGAAATAGGCCAGGTCCTTGTCCGGCAGGTTGGCCAGGTGCTGACGCATGTCGGCCTGGGCCAGCTCGATGAACAGGTTGCCGATGGCATTGCCCACACCGCGCGAGCCGCTGTGCAGCATGAACCAGACGCGGTCGGCCTCATCCAGGCACACCTCGATGAAGTGGTTACCGCCGCCCAGGGTGCCCAGATGGTGCCGATTATTGGTCTTCTCCAGCCGCGGGTACTTGTCGGTAATGGCCTTGAAGCGCCCGGCCAGCTGGCCCCAGGCCTTGTCCGCCTTGGCCGGCACATCGGTCCAGGCGCCCTGGTCACGCTTGCCGAAGGTCTTGCCATGGGGCACCGCCTGCTCGATGGCACTGCGCAAGCCATGCAGGTTGTCTGGCAGGTCACGGGCGTGCAGCGAGGTGCGCGCGGCGATCATGCCGCAGCCGATGTCCACGCCAACCGCTGCGGGAATGATCGCGCCGACCGTGGGGATCACGCTGCCGATGGTCGAGCCCTTGCCCAGGTGCACGTCGGGCATCACCGCCAGGTGCTTGAAGATGAACGGCATCCTGGCCGTGTTCAGCAGTTGTTGGCGGGCCTCGTCTTCGACCGGCACGCCATCGGTCCACAGCTTGATCGGCTTGCCACCGGCGACCTGGAGAATATCCATGGGCTTGTTCCTCGAATGCATGACGGCATGATACCGCCAAAGGTCGTAGAGCCGTGGGTTGCCAGCGGGGTGGCAAGGTGCTGTATGCTTTAGCGGTCTTCAGGGCGGGGTGCAAGTCCCCACCGGCGGTAAATCGAAAGATGAGCCCGCGAGCGCCCCGGTCATGCCGGGGGTCAGCAGATCTGGTGCAACTCCAGAGCCGACGGTCATAGTCCGGATGAAAGAAGGCGTCAGGCAGGGGCCATCCGGGCGCCCCTGCGCGCGCATTTTGTTCGCCCCGAGACGTTCATCGATCATTCACGAGGAGCGTTTCATGTCCACCCGTAACCACCCGCAATTCCCCGCTGTATCCGCCGCCATCGCCGCCTTCAAGGCCGGGCGCCCTGTGCTGCTGCTTGACGATGACGACCGCGAGGACGAAGCGGACATCATTGCCGCTGCCGAAAACATTACGCTGCAGACCATGGCCATGATGATTCGCGACTGTAGCGGCATCGTCTGCCTGTGCCTGGACGAAGCCACCGTCGACGCACTGCAACTGGCGCCAATGGTGCAGAACAACCAGGCCCGCCACGGCACCGGTTTCACCGTCACCATCGAGGCCGCAGAAGGCATCACCACCGGGGTTTCTGCCCAGGACCGCATCACCACCATTGGCGCGGCACTGCGCTCCAGCGCCGAACAGCGCCATATCGTCAGCCCGGGGCATGTGTTCCCACTGCGCGCCCGCAATGGCGGGGTGCTGACCCGCCGTGGGCACACCGAAGGCTCGGTGGACCTGGCACGCCTGGCCGGCCTGCGCCCGGCGGCGGTGCTGTGCGAGCTGATGAACCCCGACGGCAGCATGGCCCGCGGCGAGCAGGTGGCGGTGTATGCGCGCCAGTACAACTTGCCGGTGCTGACCATCGAAGAGCTGGCGCGGTACCGCGAGGCGATGCTGGAGCTCGAAGCCGAGCCAGCCTGATAGAGCACCTTGGGGCTCTTCGCGGGCTTGCCCGCTCCCACAGGGTCTGCGCCGGGTTCAGAGCCGGTGCAATACCTGTGGGAGCGGGCAAGCCCGCGAAGAGGCCGACAAATCCAGACACATTGCCCCGGAAGTTTGCTCCCCCCGCCCCGCTCTGCTAGTGTCGCGCCGTTCTGAATGCCACCGAGACAGTCGCCATGGCCCGCAAAAAAGCCTCCCTCGATTTCGAGCAATCCCTCGCAGACCTGCAAGCTCTGGTCGAGCGCCTGGAGAACGGCGAGTTGTCGCTGGAAGAGTCGCTGGCCGCCTTCGAGCAAGGCATCGCCCTGACCCGTGATTGCCAGGGTGCCTTGGCCCAGGCCGAGCAGAAAGTGCAAATCCTGCTGGAACGCGACGGCGAACTGGCTGCACAGCCCTTCGACGCGGAGCCGGAAGCATGATCGGCACCTACCAGGCCAGTTGCCAGGCTCGGGTCGACGCCGCCCTCGAACCGCTGTTCGTCGCCCCGTCCAAAGAGCTGGAACGCCTTTACGCCGCCATGCACTACAGCGTGATGAACGGCGGCAAGCGCGTACGCCCGTTGCTGGCCTACGCGGCCTGCGAAGCCTTGGGCGCCCCGGCCGAACAGGCCAACGGCGCGGCCTGCGCGGTCGAACTGATCCACGCCTACTCGCTGGTGCATGACGACCTGCCAGCCATGGACGACGACGACCTGCGTCGCGGCCAACCCACTACCCACAAAGCATTTGACGAAGCCTGCGCCATCCTGGCTGGCGACGGTTTGCAGAGCCTGGCGTTCAGCGCCCTGCTCGACCCAGGCCTGAGCCCGCAGGCCGACAGCATTCGCCTGGCCATGGTCCAGGCCCTGGCCAAGGCTGCCGGCCCGGCAGGCATGGTCGGCGGCCAGGCCATCGACCTCGGCTCGGTGGGCCTGAAGCTGGACCAGCAGGCGCTGGAGTTCATGCACCGGCACAAGACCGGCGCACTGATTGAAGCCAGCGTACACCTCGGCGCCCTGGCCAGCGCCCGCGCCGAACAGGCGCAGCTGGATGCCCTGCAGGTTTATGCACAGGCCATCGGCCTGGCATTCCAGGTACAGGACGATATCCTCGACGTGGAAAGCGACACCGCCACCTTGGGCAAACGCCAGGGTGCTGACATAGCTCGTGACAAACCGACCTACCCGGCCCTGCTGGGCCTGGAAGCGGCCAAGGCCTATGCAATCGAACTGCGCGACCAGGCGCTGATCGCACTGCAAGGCTTCGGTGAAACGGCCGAACCGCTGCGGGCCTTGGCGCGCTACATCGTCGAACGCCGTAATTAAGCACTGATACCACTCCCTTTGTAGGAGCGGGTTTACCCGCGAATGCGTCGGTACATTCAGCACCGCATTCAGCACCGCATTCGCGGGCAAGCCCGCGCCTACAATGGGGTGTCGCAAACAGTGGTCGAATGGGCACTTTTCCCACAATGGGGTAAACTGCCGCGTCTTCACACACCTATAACGACTCGCCTGATGCCCACGACGTTTCAAGAGATCCCCCGCGAACGCCCGGTCACGCCGTTGCTCGACCGCGCTGACACGCCTGCCGGCCTGCGCCGGCTGGCCGAAGCCGACCTGGAGACCCTGGCCGACGAACTGCGCCAGGAACTGCTCTACACCGTGGGTCAGACCGGTGGGCATTTTGGCGCCGGTCTGGGCGTGATCGAGCTGACCATCGCCCTGCACTACGTGTTCGACACCCCGGACGACCGACTGGTGTGGGACGTGGGCCACCAGGCCTACCCGCACAAGATCCTCACCGGGCGCCGTAACCGCATGCTCAGCCTGCGCCAGAAGGACGGCATCGCCGCCTTCCCGCGCCGCAGCGAGAGCGAGTACGACACCTTCGGCGTCGGCCACTCCAGCACCTCGATCAGCGCTGCACTGGGCATGGCCATTGCCGCCCGTCTGCAGAACAGCGCACGCAAGTCGATCGCGGTGATCGGGGACGGCGCGCTGACTGCCGGCATGGCCTTCGAGGCGTTGAACCACGCCCAGGAAGTCAACGCCGACATGCTGGTGATCCTCAACGACAACGACATGTCGATTTCGCGCAATGTCGGCGGCCTGTCCAACTACCTGGCCAAGATCCTTTCCAGCCGCACCTACGCGAGCATGCGCGAGGGCAGCAAGAAGGTGCTGTCGCGCCTGCCAGGCGCCTGGGAAATCGCCCGCCGCACCGAGGAATACGCCAAGGGCATGCTGGTGCCGGGCACGCTGTTCGAAGAGCTGGGCTGGAACTACATCGGCCCCATCGACGGCCACGACCTGCCGACCATGATCGCCACCCTGCGCAACATGCGTGACCTGAAGGGCCCTCAGTTCCTGCACGTGGTGACCAAAAAGGGCAAGGGCTTCGCCCCGGCCGAGGTCGACCCGATCGGCTACCACGCCATCACCAAGCTGGAGCCGGCCGACAAACCTGCCGCGCCGAAGAAAGTCAGCGGCCCGAAATACTCTGCCGTGTTCGGCCAATGGCTGTGCGACATGGCCGCCGCCGACAACCGCCTGGTGGGCATTACCCCGGCGATGAAGGAAGGCTCCGACCTGGTGGACTTCAGCGAGCGCTACCCGGAACGCTACTTCGACGTGGCAATCGCCGAGCAGCACGCCGTCACCCTGGCGGCCGGCATGGCCTGCGAGGGCAGCAAGCCGGTGGTGGCGATCTACTCCACGTTCCTGCAGCGTGCCTACGACCAGCTGATCCACGACGTGGCCGTGCAGAACCTCGACGTGCTGTTCGCCATCGACCGCGCCGGCCTGGTTGGCGAAGACGGCCCGACCCATGCGGGCAGCTACGACCTTTCGTACCTTCGCTGCATCCCGGGCATGCTGGTGATGACCCCGAGCGACGAGAACGAGCTGCGCAAGATGCTCAACACCGGCCACCTGTACAACGGCCCGGCAGCCGTGCGCTACCCGCGTGGCACCGGCCCGAATGCGCCGATCAGCGGCGACCTGGAGCCACTGGAAATCGGCAAGGGCGTGGTTCGCCGCCAGGGTGAGAAAGTCGCCCTGCTGGTGTTTGGCGTGCAGTTGGCCGAGGCCATGCAGGTGGCCGAGCAGATCAACGCCACGGTGGTCGACATGCGGTTCGTCAAGCCACTGGACGAGGCCTTGGTGCTGGAACTGGCGGGTAGCCATGAGCTGCTGGTGACCATCGAAGAAAACGCCATCATGGGTGGCGCGGGTGCTGCGGTGGGTGAGTTCCTTGCCAGCCAGGCAGTGCTCAAGCCGCTGTTGCACCTGGGTTTGCCCGACATCTATGTCGAGCATGCCAAACCTGCGCAGATGCTGGCTGAGTGCGGGCTGGATGCGGCCGGGATCGAGGCTTCGGTGAAAGCTCGCATGGTCAGGCTCGGCTTGTAATCCCCGGGGCCGCTTTGCGGCCCATCGCGACACAAGGCCGCTCCTACATCGACCGCACAGCTCCCCGGGCTTATGCGATACCTGTGGGAGCTGGCTTGCCGGCGATGAGGCCCTGACAGGCCGCACAACCCAATCGCCCCAAGCCTCGCCCTTCTTGTAGGAGCGGCCTTGTGTCGCGATCGAGGGCGCAGCCCTCGCAAAATGGTACTGCCCATGAACGCCCCAACCTTTGCCACCCTGCTCTGCCTCCCCCTCCCGCTGCTGGCCACTGAGCGCGACGACGCCCTCAAGCTCCCCGACGTGCTGATCAGCGCCAGCCGCCAGGTCGAATCGCGCACCGCCACCAGCGCCGCCAACACCGTCTTCACCCGCACCGACATCGACCGCCTGCAACCCACCAGCGTCACCGACCTGCTCAGCCGCGTGCCCGGCGTGCAAGTGGCGCCTACCGGTGGCCGTGGCAGCCTGCCTGGCATCTTCATCCGTGGCACCAAGGCCGCACAAAGCCTGGTGCTGGTGGATGGTGTGCGCATTGCCAACGCCACCTCCGGCGACAGCGGCCTGCAGTTTCTCGACGTTGACCAGATCGAGCGGGTGGAAGTGCTGCGCGGCTCGCGTTCGGCGGTGTACGGCAGCGATGCCATTGGCGGGGTGATCCAGATCTTCACCCGGCGCAGCAGCGGCACCGGCTTGCAACCGCGCCTGCGCATGGCCGCCGGCAGCAACCAGACGTTCCAACGCAGCCTGGGGCTTTCAGGCGGGGATGGCGCAACCCGCTTCAACCTCGGCGCCAGCCTGGATGAAACTGCCGGCATCGACTCGACCGGGCCGTCGTTCGCCAGCGATGGTGACCACGACGCCTACCGCAACAAGTCGCTCAACCTGAGCCTGAGCCATACCTTCGGTGAGCGCTTCGAGGCCGGGCTGAACCTGCTCGACAGCCGTGGCCGCAGCGAATACGACAACCCGTTCGGCGGCTTCGACCCGGTCACCTTCGAAAGCTTCGGCCAAAAGCCCTACACCGATTTCAGCGTCAGCAGCCTGGGCAGCTACTTCGATGCCCAGCCCACCGACGCCTGGCATTCACGGCTGGAACTGGCCCACAGCGAGAACCGCGACGACAAGCGCGACAAGCTAAGCGCCGAGCGCTTCGTGTTCAATACCTACCGTGATCAGGTCACCTGGCAGAACGACCTGGCCCTGGGCGAGCGGAACAGCCTGCTGGTGGGTGGCGACTGGTACGAAGACCGCGTGCACGCCAGCACCGACTTCACCGAGGACAGCCGCTGGAACCGCGCCGTCTTCGTTCAGCACCGCTACCGGGGCGAGCAGTTTTCCACCGAAGTGGGCGTGCGCCATGACCGTAACCAGCAGTTCGGCGGCCAGACCACCTGGAGCGGCAGCCTGACCGTACCGTTGAACGCGCAGAATGATGTGCTGCTGTCCTACAGCGAAGGCTTTCGGGCGCCAACCTTCAACGACCTGTATTACCCCCAGTTCAGCAACCCGGACCTGGACCCCGAGCACTCCAGAAGCTACGAGCTGCAATGGCGCAGCCAGCTGACGGCGGACACCCGCCTGGAAACCTCGCTGTACCGCACCGACCTGCGTGATGCGATCGTGTTCGGCCAGGACTCGATACCCCGCAACGTCGCCTCGGCCCGTATCAACGGTTTCGAAATGGCCTTGGCGCAACAATGGGGCGCCTGGCACAGCCAGCTGGGCCTGGCACTGATCGACCCTCGCGACCGTGACAGCGGCCACACCCTCGCCCGCCGTGCACGCCGCACGCTGAGCCTGGACCTGGACCGTGAACTCGGGCGCTTCACCGTGGGCGCAGGCTGGCAAGCGGTCAGCGGCAGCTATGACGATGAGGCCAACCGCAACCGCGTCGGCGGCTATGGCCTGCTCGGTTTGCGCGGTAGCTGGGCAGCCACTGACGAACTGAAACTGGAAGCGAAGCTGGATAACCTGCTGGACCACACTTACAGCCGCGCCCTGTACAGCTACGAGAGCGCCTACCACCCCTACCGCGAAGAAGGCCGCACGCTGTTGTTCAGCGTTACCTGGACGCCGGCGCTTTAGCCGCGAGCAACGCGCACAGGCGGGCGGTGGCTTCGATCATCTGCCCGCTGGGCCGCTCAAGGCCTTTGTCGGGCACCACCAGCAAGCGGCCATCGGCAACCGCACGCAGTTGCGGCCAGGCCTTCCAGCTCGCCAGTTGCGCTGGATTGCCAGCCAGGATGACCTGTGGATTGCGCAGCAGCACAGACTCTACATTCACCTGCGGCGCCGGTTGGCTGAGGTCGGCGAACACATTGCGCGCCCCGCACACAGCCAGGGCATCGCTCACCACCTGCCGGCCACCCAGGGTGTACAACGGCTGGTCCCACACCTGGTAGAACACCTGCAATGGCTCATCACGCCGATACTGCTGGCGCAGCTGCCGCAGCCGTTCCCGCAGGGCCTGGGCGTACTGATGGCCTTGCCTGGCACGGCCGATGCGCTCGGCAATGGCTTCGATCTGCCCGATCAACTGGTCGATATCATGGGGTTCTGCACTGAAGGTGGCGATGCCCAGGCGCTTGAGCTGGTCGCGCTGGGCAGGCGGCACGCTGCCCGGCCAGAGCAGCAACAGGTCGGGGCGCAGGCTGAGCAGGCGCTCCATGTTCAGTTGCCCCTGGCGCCCGACCGAGGGCAGGTCGCGCAGCGCTGCCGGCCGCTCGTCACCGTCGAGCACGCCCACCAGCAGGTCGTCGGCCTGCAGTTCGAGCATGATTTCAGTCATCGAAGGCGCCAGGCTGACCACCCGCAGGGGTTCAGCGGCCAGCGCGGTGCAGGTGAACAGCGCCAGCAGGCCTGGCAGCAGGCGCATCAGCCGAGCTGGCGTGGAATGCGATAGAGGTACAGCACCACCACGGTAGACAGCGCCAGCAGGATCTGTGGCACCGCCTCCAGGCCCACCAGCACCGACAGTGCGGCGACCCAGGCCGGGAAGCAGGCATACAGCATGGCCATGCGCCGCACCCGCGCCAGTTCGATCCAGGCAGCGGGCTCTTCGCCCGTGCCGAGCACCTTGGAGGTGGCAATCAGTGCCCGCTTGTAGGCGCCGAAGCGTGGCAAGCTGAGGAACATGGTCGCCGCGCCGGCGATGAACAGTGGCATGGCTAGCACCGGGATCAGCGCGTCACCACCACCAAAGGCCCATGCCATGACCGGCAGCGGCACCAGGCCCATCGCCAGGTACTGCCACCAGGCCAGTGCCAGGCGCCGCTTGACCTCGGCGCGGGTCACGCCTGGGGCACCTCGCCCTGGTGTTCATTGCCCAGCATGTGGCCGAGTTTGCCGGCTTTGGTCGCCAGGTAGTAGCGGTTGTGCGGGTTGTGGCCGGTGTGCAGCGGCACACGTTCGGCAACCACGATGTTCATGTCGGTCAGGGCTTTGACCTTGCGCGGGTTGTTGGTCATCAGGCGCAGGGCTTTCACACCCAGATGCTCCAGCATCGGCAAGCAGATGGCGTAGTCGCGCTGGTCGGCGGCAAAGCCCAGGCGTTCATTGGCTTCGACGGTATCGGCGCCACCATCCTGCAGCTCGTAGGCGCGGATCTTGTTCAGCAGGCCGATGCCACGGCCTTCCTGGCGCAGGTACAGCAGCACCCCACGGCCTTCACGGGCGATGGCCTGCAGCGCGGCTTCCAGCTGCGAACCGCAGTCGCAGCGCTGGCTGAACAAGGCATCGCCGGTCAGGCACTCGGAGTGCAGGCGCCCCAGCACCGGCTGGCCGTCCGCGATGTCACCCAGGCTGAGCACTACGTGCTCGCGGCCAGTGGCTTCTTCGAGGAAGCCATGCATGGTGAAGGTCGCGAATGGCGTCGGGAGTTTAGAGGCGGCAACAAAGACGACGGGCACGTTGTGCTCCTGGAATAAGTTGGAAATTTCTCGTGGGGCGATTGTATCAGCCGGTTGCAGGCTGTGGGCGGGCTGAATACGGTGGGTTAAGATCGAAAAGTTCGATGCTTAGCAGCGACCCTCGCTCGATCCTGGACCTTGCCCGAATCCTTGTGGGAGCGGGCGTGCCCGCGAACACCGGCGTAGCCGGTGCCATTCACCGCGGTGGATTTTTCGCGGGCATGCCCGCTCCCACAGGGTCCGCGCCAAATCATGAAGCGGGTTGGTTCAATGCGGTCTGCTATCTGCAGTGAACGGGTACGGCTGCTTCCAGCGCTCGAAGATCGGCTTCAGCTCGCCACTGCGCACCAGCGCGTCCATACGCTTGTCGAACAGGTCACACAGTGCCTTGGCCTGGTCGTTGCGGGCGAAGGCCAGGTACAGCGGCAGTTCGGCCACATGGGTACGGCTGAAGCGCTCGGGCTGGGATGCCTGGCTCAGGACATAATCGACTTCGGTCTGTGCATCGATGTAGAAATCCACCCGGTCATGCTCGAGCATCGGCAGAATGCCTTCGCGGCGCTGGATTTCACGGAATTCATGCACATCTGGCAGGTAGCTGCCGTAATCGTAGCCACGCACCCAGGCCAGGCGATACGTGCCCACATTCTGCGGCGTAGGCGCAGGTTTGCTGGCCAGCCCCAGGGCGTAGATGTGGTCCATGTCGAAGTGCCAGCGCGGGTACAGGTTGTCGTCGTTCTCTTGCTTGTACGAGCCCACCCAGGCATCGGCTTCGCCACGCTTGACCAGCCCGACTGCACGGCTGTAGGGCGCGCTCTGGGTCACCACCTTGACCCCTGCCGGTTCGAACACCTTGCGTAGCACATCCCAGGCCACCCCGGTACCGTCAGCGTTGGTGTAGTCGAGCCACTCTTCGCTGACCAGGTGTATCTGCTTCGGCACGCCCTCAGCAGCCGCCACCCACGGGGCAACGCTCAGCAGCATTGCCAGCAGCACAGTCCTTATGGCCATTCACGCGCTCCCTGTTCAGGCAACCGCCCACACCAGAACCTGCATGCCCAGCCAGGCAAACACGCCGGCCAGGATATCGTCGAGCATGATGCCGACGCCCCCGTGCACATGGCGGTCGATCCAGCGGATCGGCCATGGCTTGAGAATGTCGAAGAAGCGGAACATCAGGAACCCTGCCAGCAACCACTGCCAGCCTTCCGGCACCAGCCAGAGGGTGATCCACATGCCGACGATCTCATCCCAGACAATGCCTTCATGGTCGTGGACGCGCAAGTCATTGGCGACTTTGCCGCACAACCAGAAGCCAAACAGCATGCTCACGCCCAGCAACAGCCAGTAGCCCCAGTCTGGCAGCATCTGCCACAACGGGATGAACGGTATGGCCACCAGCGAGCCCCAGGTACCCGGGGCCTTGGGCAAGGTGCCAGAACCGAAGCCAAACGCGATGAAGTGCCACGGGTTGCGCCAGACCGAAGGCGGAACAAACTCCGCAGGCACCTGATTGGGGTGGTCGGTCACGGTGTCTCCCTAAAGTGTTGATAGCCCCGCTGAACGGGGGTGATGTCCTGGCCCTGCGCGTCGCGCAAGGTGACACCCTGCCCTTCGAGCACACGGCCAATGGTATGCACCTCGACAACGCCGAAGTCAGCCAGGTGCGCCAGCGCCTCAGGCGGCAGCGTGAACGCCAGCACGTAATCGTCACCACCGGTGAGGGCTGCCTGCACTGCCGCTTCGCGACCGAGGAACGCCTCTACAGCAGGAGACACTGGCACCTGGGCCAGGTTCACCTCCAGCGCAACGCCGGACGCCTTGGCGATGTGCCCGCAATCAGCCAGCAGGCCGTCGGAGATGTCCAGCGCCGCCGTGGCCCGGCCACGCAGCAGCGTGCCGAGGGTGAGCTGCGGCATTGGCGACCAGTAATGGGCCAGCAGCGGCTCGGCCTGCTCGGCAGGCGCCTCGCGTTCACCCAGCACCAGTGGTAGCGCGCCGGCCGCCTTGCCCAGCACGCCGCCGACGCACAGCAGGTCGCCTGGCCGTGCACCGCTACGGCGCAACGCCTGGCCCGCCGGAACGCGGCCAAAAACGGTGACGGTGATGCTCAGCGGACCGCGGGTAGTATCACCCCCGATCAGGCTCATGCGGCAACGGTGGGCCATGCGGCTGAGGCCGTCGGCATAGGCCGCCAGCCAGTCAGGGCCAACGTCAGGCAGGGTCAAGGCGAGGGTGAAGCCGATCGCGGTCGCGCCCATGGCGGCCAGGTCACTGGCGGCCACGGCCAACGAACGCTGGCCAAGCAGCAGCGGATCGCAGACAGCGGGAAAGTGCACCCCAGCGACCAGGGTGTCGGTCGACACCGCCAGTTGCTCACCGGGGGGAAGGGCTAGCAGGGCGCAGTCGTCGCCGATACCCAGGGCCACGCCCTCGCCGCCCTGCGCACAAGGCGCGGCGGCGAAGTAATGGTTGATCAGCTCGAACTCACCCATGGCTCTACAGCGCCAGAATCAGCGCTTGTTCGCCTTGACTTCGGCTTCACGCAGCGACGGTGCCAGCTTGTCCAGCACGCCGTTGACGAACTTGTGGCCGTCGGTGGCACCGAAGACCTTGGCCAGCTCGACACCTTCGTTGATCACCACGCGGTACGGTACGTCGACGCGCTTGATGAACTCCCAGGTGGACAGGCGCAGCACGGCCAGCTCGACCGGGTCGAGCTCTTCCAGCGTCATAGTCATGCAAGGCACCAGCGCCTTGTCGATTTCGCCCTTGATTGCCGGAACCCCATGCAGGATTTCACGGAAATAGGCACCGTCGACATCGGTGAAATCGTTATCCACCCGGAACTGCGCTTCGATCTCGTTCAGCGAATGCTGCGCCATGTGCCACTGGTACAGTGCCTGGGTCGCGAGCTTGCGGGCTTCGCGGCGCTTGGCGCTTTTCGAGGGCTTGCCGGCATCCGCAGGTTTTGGATCGCGCGGGTTGAAACGATCGCTTTCGTCGCTAATCACTTGGCCTCCAACTGCGCCAGCAGGCTGACCATTTCCAGAGCGGACAGGGCAGCTTCAGCACCTTTGTTGCCGGCTTTGGTGCCGGAACGCTCAATGGCTTGTTCGATGGAGTCGACGGTCAGTACGCCGAAGGCCACCGGAACACCGAACTCCATGGACACCTGGGCCAGGCCCTTGGTGCATTCGCCCGCCACGTATTCGAAGTGCGGGGTACCACCACGGATCACGGCGCCCAAGGCGATGATCGCGTCGTAGGCGCCTTGCTGGGCGACCTTCTGTGCTACCAGCGGGATTTCAAAAGCGCCCGGGGCACGGATGATGGTGATGTCGCTTTCGCTGACACCGTGGCGTACCAGGGCATCAACGGCACCGCTTACCAGGCTTTCAACGACGAAGCTGTTGAAGCGGCCAACCACCAAAGCATAGCGACCTTTGGGGGCGATGAAGGTACCTTCGATGGTCTTCAGGGTCATTCCGATATTCTCATCTTCAATAGCGAGGCCGCATACAAGCGGCCTCGACTGGGGTCTGGACTCGAGCAGAGGGCGTCAATGCCGCCTCAAGTCACTCGGAGGGCACGTATTCTACAACTTCCAGATCGAATCCGGATATCGCGTTGAACTTCATCGGCGAACTCATCAGGCGCATCTTGCGCACACCAAGGTCGCGCAGGATCTGCGAACCGGCACCCACGGTGCTGTAGGTGGTCGGAGCCTTGGTCGGCGCATCGCCCGCGCTTTCGCGGATGTGCGCCAGCAGCACGTCGCCGTCCAGCGGGTGGCCCAGCAGCAAAACCACGCCGCTGCCGGCCTCGGCCACGGCGGCCATGGCAGCACGCAGGCTCCAGCGGCCTGGTTGCTTGACCAGCAGCAGGTCGCGCAGCGGGTCCATGTTGTGCACACGCACCAGGGTCGGCTCTTCGGCGCAGATCTTGCCCAGGGTCAGGGCCAGGTGCACGTCGCCTTCCACTGCGTCGCGGTAGGTGACCAGGTTGAACTCGCCCAGCTCGCTTTCCACCGGCTGCTCGGACACACGCTGCACGGTGCGCTCGTGGATCATGCGGTAGTGGATCAGGTCGGCAATGGTGCCGATCTTCAGGCCATGCTCGGCGGCGAACACTTCCAGCTCGGCGCGGCGCGACATGGTGCCGTCGTCGTTCATCACTTCGCAGATCACGCCACTTGGCTCGAAACCGGCCATGCGCGCCAGGTCGCAGGCAGCCTCGGTGTGGCCGGCGCGGGCCAGGGTACCGCCAGGCTGGGCCATCAGCGGGAAGATATGCCCAGGGCTGACGATGTCTTCGGCCTTGGCATCCTTGGCCGCAGCGGCCTGCACGGTGCGTGCACGGTCGGCGGCGGAGATACCGGTGGTGACGCCTTCGGCGGCTTCGATCGACACGGTGAACTTGGTGCCGAAGCCCGAGCCATTGCGCGGTGCCATCAGCGGCAGCTTCAGCGTTTCGCAACGCTCGCGGGTCATCGGCATGCAGATCAGGCCACGGGCGTGCTTGGCCATGAAGTTGATGTGCTCGGGCAGGCAGCATTCGGCTGCCATGATGATGTCGCCTTCGTTCTCGCGGTCTTCGTCATCCATGAGGATGACCATTTTGCCCTGGCGGATGTCTTCGACCAGTTCTTCGATGCTGTTGAGCGCCACGCGGCACCCCCTTCTCAATCAGGATTTCAAGAAGCCGTTGGCGGCCAGGAAGCTTTCGGTAATGCCACTGCCCTTGCTCGGTTCGGCAGCCTTGTCACCCAGCAGCAAGCGCTCCAGGTAACGGGCCAGCAGGTCGACCTCAAGGTTTACCCGACGCCCTGCGCGGTAGTCGGCCATGATGGTTTCGGACAGGGTGTGCGGGACAATGGTCAGCTCGAACTCGGCGCCATTGACCTCATTGACCGTCAGGCTGGTGCCGTCGACGGTGATCGAACCCTTGTGGGCGATGTACTTGGCCAGCTCCTTGGGTGCACGCACACGGAACTGGATGGCGCGGGCGTTATCGCTGCGCGAGATGATTTCGCCGACGCCGTCGACATGGCCGCTGACCAGGTGCCCACCCAGGCGGGTGGTGGGGGTCAGGGCTTTCTCCAGGTTGACCTTGCTGCCGCTCTTGAAGTCGATGAACGCGGTGCGTTTGAGGGTTTCGACGCTGACGTCGGCCCAGAAGCCATCGCCCGGCAGTTCGACGGCGGTCAGGCATACACCGTTGACGGCAATGCTGTCGCCGAGCTTGACGTCACCCAGGTCGAGCTTGCCGGTTTCGACGTAGACGCGCACATCCCCACCCTTGGGGGTGAGGCTGCGGATGGTGCCGATGGATTCGATGATGCCGGTGAACATGGGGTCTTCCTCAAAAACGGTTTGCACGGGGCAAGCCCGGCATTATACGCCGGGCGCCGGCAGGGGGATGGCCGTGACCCGCCAGTCATCGCCCACTGCGCGCATTTCGGTAATTTTCAAGCGCGGCGCTTCGCTCATCTTGTCCAGTGGCCAGTCCAGCAACGGGCGGGCCTGGGAGCCGAGGAAGGTGCCGGCGACGAACAGCTGATACTCGTCGACCAGGCCTTGGCGGGCAAAGGCACCCACCAGGCCGGCACCGGCCTCCAGCAGGATCTCGTTGACGCCTCGGGCCGCCAGGGCCTGCAGCAGCGCCGGCAGGTCGACCTGGCCATTGTCACCTGGCAGGCTCAACAATTCGTGGCCGGCAGCGGCATAGCGCGGGTCATCTGCGACAGCGGTCACCACAAGTGCCGGGCCGGCCTGGAAGAACGGCGCATCCAGTGGCAGGCGCAGGCGGCCATCGACCAAGACCCGCAGCGGTGTGCGGCTGAGTACCAAGGCGGTGGTTTCGGCATCCAGGCCCAGCTCGGCGCTCCGCACGGTCATCCGTGCGTTGTCGGCCAGCACGCTGGCAGCGCTGGTCAGCACCACGCTGGAGCGGGCGCGCAGGCGCTGTACCGCCGAACGGGCAGCCGGGCCGGTAATCCACTGGCTTTCGCCACTGGCCATGGCGGTGCGGCCGTCCAGGCTCATGGCCAACTTGGCGCGCACGAACGGCAGGCCAGTTTCCATCCGCTTGAGAAAACCCGGGTTGAGGGCGCGGGCCTCGGCTTCGAGCACGCCACTGGCCACCTCGATACCGGCCTCGGCGAGGCGCCGCAGGCCTTGCCCCGCCACTTGCGGGTTAGGGTCCTGCATGGCGACCACCACCCGCGCCACGCCGGCCTTGACCAGCGCCTCGGCACACGGCGGCGTGCGGCCATGGTGGCTGCACGGTTCAAGGGTAACGTAGGCACAGGCGCCGCGGGCACGCTCACCGGCCTGGCGCAGGGCATGCACCTCGGCATGCGGCTCGCCGGCGCGCACGTGCCAGCCTTCGCCGACCACTTCGCCATCGCGTACGATCACGCAGCCTACGCGCGGGTTCGGGTGGGTGGTGTACAGGCCTTTGCGCGCCAGCTCCAGCGCGCGGGCCATGTAGTGGGCGTCAAGGATGGCGGCTTGGCTGGGCATGTTCACTCTTTAGCCGGCTCACGGGCCAGGCGGTCGATTTCTTCGCGGAACTCGTCCAGGTCCTGGAAGCGCCGGTACACCGAGGCAAAGCGGATATAGGCCACCTCGTCGAGCTTGCGCAGCTCGGCCATGACCATTTCACCCACCACCAGCGATTTGACTTCACGCTCGCCAGTGGCACGCAGGCGGCTCTTGATGTGCGCCAGCGCCGCTTCCAGGCGCTCGACGCTGACCGGGCGCTTTTCCAGGGCCCGTTGCATGCCGGCGCGCAGCTTGTCTTCGTCGAAAGGCTGGCGCGTGCCGTCCTGCTTGATCAGCCGGGGCAGCACCAGTTCGGCGGTTTCGAAGGTGGTGAAGCGCTCGCCACAGGCCACGCATTCGCGGCGGCGGCGCACCTGCTCGCCCTCGGCAACGAGGCGAGAGTCGATGACCTTGGTGTCGTTGGCACCGCAAAAGGGACAGTGCATGGTGGCAGGCAACAAAAAAAGGGAGGGCCATGGTAGCGCATTGCACTGGCAAGACAAGCCAAAGGGGTTAACATCCATGGGAAATCTGCCCGTTAAGGACTCCCCCATGCACTACCGAGCGCTCGTCGTGCTGTGCTGCGCCGCCCTGCTCGCCGCTTGCGGCAGCGACAGGCCGAAGACCGATACGCCCCCGGCGCCCACGCCAACCCGCTCGGCCAAACCGGCCGAAGTCCTGGGCCCGTTGCCGGCCTACCAGCGCGAGCTGAGCGGCACCTTGCTGGAAATCCCGGCCGGTGCCGACGTGGAACTGGCCTTGCTGGTCATCGACGAACGCGACCGCCCGCAACGCCTGCTGGCCAGCAGCAACCTGACCGGCACCGGGCAAGCCCTGCCCTACCACCTTCGCTTCAACCCCGAGGCCTTCCCGGCCGGCGCGCGGGTCGAGCTGCGTGGCCGCGCCAGCAGTTCCGGCCAGCTGATCATGCACCTGCCGCCGGTACGTATCAGCCAGGCCCAGACCCAGGCCACCGGCCCGCTGCGTTTCGAGAAGGCGCCGTAAGTGGCGCCACTGGCCCTGCAACAGGCCCTCAGCGGCCTGATCGGCGAAGCGCGCCTGATCGTCAGCGAGCTGCCCGGCTGTGACCTGAAGCTATGGCTGATCGACGACCAGAACATGGACCGCGCCTTCAGCAGCGACGAAACCCGGCGCATTCTTGAAGAGCCGCCCTACTGGAGCTTTTGCTGGGCCAGTGGCCTGGCCATGGCCCGCTACCTGGCCGAGCGCCCGGAATGGGTGGCCGGCAAGCGCGTGCTGGACTTTGGCGCCGGCTCCGGTATCGCCGGCATTGCCGCCGCGCGCGCCGGGGCACTGGAAGTGGTGGCCTGCGACCTCGACCCGCTGGCCCTCGATGCCTGCCGCGCCAATGCCGCGCTGAACGGGGTCGAACTCAGTTACAGCAGCGACTTCTTTGCCGAGGATGACCGCTTCGACCTGATCCTGGTTGCCGATGTGCTGTACGACCGCGCCAACCTGCCGCTGCTGGATGCCTTCCTCGGTCGCGGCCGTCAGGCGCTGGTGGCCGACTCGCGGGTACGCGACTTCAGCCACCCGCTGTACCAGCAGTTGGGCGTGCTCGAAGCACTGACCCTGCCGGACCTGGCCGAGCCACACGAATTCCGCAGGGTCAGCCTGTACCACGCCAGCCGCGACGCCTTATAGTGGTGCTATTCACGAGTTTGCGAGAGTCGCGATGACCCAAGACACGCCTTACATTTTCGACGCTACCGATGCCACCTTCCAACAACTGGTGATCGAGAACTCTTTCCACAAGCCGGTGCTGGTGGACTTTTGGGCCGAGTGGTGTGCGCCGTGCAAGGCACTGATGCCGTTGCTGGCCAAGATCACCGAGGGTTACCAGGGCGAGCTGCTGCTGGCCAAGATCAACTGCGACGTGGAACAACAGGTGGTTGCCCAGTTCGGCATCCGCAGCCTGCCGACCGTGGTGCTGTTCAAGGACGGCCAACCGGTGGACGGTTTTGCCGGGGCTCAGCCGGAATCGGCGATTCGCGCCATGCTCGAACCGCACGTGCAGATGCCTGCTGCGCCTACCGCTTCGCCACTGGAGCAGGCCAAGGCACTGTTTGCCGAAAGCCGCTTTGCCGAAGCCGAAGCGCTGTTGCAGGCGCTGTTGGGTGAGGACAACAGCAATGCCGAAGCGCTGATCCTGTACGCCCGCTGCCTGGCCGAACGCGGTGAACTGGGCGAGGCCCAGGTGGTGCTGGATGCGGTCAAGACCGATGAGCACAAGGCTGCCCTGGCCGGCGCCAAGGCCCAGCTGACCTTCCTGCGCCAGGCCGCCAGCCTGCCGGAAGTGGCCGACCTGAAAACCCGCCTGGCGCAGAACCCGCAAGACGACGAAGCGGCTTACCAGCTGAGCATCCAGCAACTGGCCCGCCAGCAGTACGAGGCGGCGCTGGATGGGCTGCTGAAACTGTTCCAGCGTAACCGTGGCTACGAGAACGGGCTGCCGCAGAAGGCAATGCTGCAGGTGTTCGAGTTGCTGGGGGGGGATCACCCGCTGGTTGGCGTTTATCGTCGCAAGCTGTCGGCGGCCATGTTCTGACCTGAAGTTATTTGCGAGGGCTTCGCCCTCGTTCGCGGGCACGCCCGCTCCCACAGGACATCCACTGCATTCAAGCCTGGTGGCCTACCTGTGGGAGCGGGCGTGCCCGCGAAGAGGCCAGAACAGGCAATACCAATTTAACCAACCCAGTGATAGACCGGCGCATCCGCGCCACTTTCCACCTTCACCTCACTGCTGTGCCGCAAGCGCACCAGCAGTCTTTTGCCCGCCGCAGTGCTCCCCGCCAGCCCTTCCAGCCGGTCCAGCAACTCCGGCCCGCTCATCTGCCCGGCAAGGCGCAGCACATCACGCGCTGCTGTCCACTGCCCGTCATCCTGGCGCGGCGCCGCAACAGTAGCCGTCGCAGCATCCTGCGCCACTGCCGGCACCTCGATTTGCCTACCCAGTTGCGCCCACTCTTCAGGCGCCAGCTCAATGGTCAGGTCCACCGGCCAGTCACCAATCTGTCCACGAATTCTCATGATGCATTCCTTGAGCCCAGGTCAATGCAGCCATGCTACCGCAACATGAAACCTTCGCCACGCGGGCTGGCGGCAAGCAGAAAAGTTGTTATAACATTACTCAATCTTCCAGCCCGCCCCGGAGTCGTCCATGCGTCGCCTGCTGCTCGCCCTGCCCTTCGCCTTGCTGCCACTGGCCGTGGCCCATGCCCACGATGACGACCATGATCATGACCACGCCCACGGCACGCTCGGCGCACACGAGCATGGCGTGGCCAAGCTCAACGTCGTGCTTGATGGCAACACCCTGGAGCTGGAACTGGACAGCCCGGCAATGAACCTGGTGGGCTTCGAGCATGCCGCCAGCAACGATGCCGACAAGGCCAAGGTCGCTGCCGTGCGCCAGCAACTGGAACAACCCCTCAAGCTGTTCGGCCTTTCTGCAGCAGCAAACTGCAAGGAAGAACAGCAGGAGCTGGAAAGCCCACTGTTTGGTGACGCCGCCAAAGCCGACGACGAGGGTGACGAGCACGCGCATGGCCACCAGCACAGCGACATCGGCGCCCATTACCAACTGACCTGCGCCAACCCCGACAAACTGGCACAGGTGGACTTGGCTCCGCTGTTCAAGGCCTTCCCGGCCACCCAGAAAATCAACGTGCAACTGATCGGCCCCAACGGCCAGAAAGGCGTGGAAACCACGCCGGCCAAGGCAGCGGTCGCCTTCTGAATGAGCCAGCCGTTGATCGAACTGCATGACCTGGTGTTCGCCTGGCCAGGTCAGCCGCCGCTGCTGGATATCCCGGCATTTCGCCTGGGCGCTGGTGAGGCTCTGTTCCTGAAGGGCCCCAGTGGCAGCGGCAAGACCACCTTGCTCGGCTTGTTGGGCGGGGTGAACGTACCGGCCCAGGGCCGCATCCAGTTGCTAGGGCAGAATCTCGGCAAGCTGGGCCAGGGCGCCCGCGACCGATTTCGGGTCGATCACACGGGTTACATCTTCCAGCAGTTCAACCTGCTGCCATTCCTCTCGGTACGTGAAAACGTCGAGCTGCCCTGCCGCTTCTCGCAAAGCCGCAAGGCCCGCGCCGAGCAGCGCCATGGCAGCGTTGACCAGGCGGCCAGCACACTGCTGGCCCACCTGGGCCTGGACGACCCCGCCCTGCTCGCCCGCCGCGCCGACAGCCTGTCGATCGGCCAGCAGCAGCGGGTCGCCGCCGCACGCGCCCTGATCGGCCAGCCAGAACTGGTGATTGCCGACGAACCGACCTCGGCGCTGGATGCTGACACACGCGAAGCGTTCATCCGCCTGCTGTTCGATGAATGCCGCGCAGCCGGTGCCAGTCTGCTGTTCGTCAGCCACGACCAGAGCCTGGCGCCACTGTTCGACCGTCACCTTTCCCTGGCCGACCTCAACCGCGCCGCCAAGCCCCGGGAGGCCTGATGTACCTGCTCCGCCTTGCCCTGGCCAGCCTGGCCAACCGCCGCTTCACCGCCTTTCTCACCGCCTTTGCCATCGCCCTGTCAGTGTGCCTGCTGCTGGCGGTGGAACGCGTTCGCACCGAAGCACGCGCCAGCTTCGCCAGCACCATCAGCGGCACCGACCTCATCGTCGGCGCCCGCTCCGGCTCGGTGAACCTGCTGCTGTATTCGGTGTTCCGCATTGGCAACGCGACCAACAACATCCGCTGGGACAGCTTCCAGCACTATGCACAGGACCCGCGAGTGAAGTGGGCGATCCCTATCTCGCTGGGCGACTCGCACCGCGGCTACAGGGTGATGGGCACCACGACGGATTACTTCAGCCATTACCAGTACGGCCGCCGCCAGCATCTGGAACTGAGCCAGGGGCGTGAGTTTGCCAGCGACCCGTTCGAGGTGGTGCTCGGCGCTGAAGTGGCCGAGGCGTTGCACTACAAGCTGGGTGACAAGCTGGTGCTGGCCCACGGCGTGGCAGCCATCAGCCTGGTCAAGCATGACGACAAGCCGTTCACCGTGGTAGGTGTGCTCAAGCGCACCGGCACACCGGTCGACCGCACCCTGCATATCGGCCTGGGCGGTATGGAGGCCATCCATATCGACTGGCACAACGGCGTACCGGCCCGAGGGGCCGGGCGCATCAGCGCCGACCAGGCACGCACGATGGACCTGCAACCTGCCGCCATCACCGCGTTCATGCTGGGCCTGAACAACAAGATCGCGACGTTCAGCCTGCAGCGGGAGATCAACGAGTACCGCAGCGAGCCGTTGCTGGCAATCTTGCCTGGGGTAGCCCTGCAAGAGCTGTGGAGCCTGATGGGCACGGCGGAACAAGCGTTGTTCGTGGTGTCGTTGTTCGTGGTGCTGACCGGCCTGATAGGCATGCTCACGGCGATTCTTACCAGCCTCAACGAGCGCCGACGGGAGATGGCGATCTTGCGTTCGGTCGGGGCCAGGCCCTGGCATATTGCGGGGCTGCTGGTGCTGGAAGCGCTGTCACTGGCAGCGGTCGGGATCGTGGCCGGGCTTGGCTTGCTGTATGCGGGGATTGCCCTGGCGCAGGGGTACGTGCAGGCCAGCTATGGCTTGTATCTGCCATTGGCACTGCCCAGTGCTCATGAATGGACCTTGCTGGCTATCATCCTGGGGGCGGCGTTGCTGATGGGCAGCGTGCCGGCGTGGCGGGCCTATCGGCAGTCGCTGGCCGATGGTTTGTCGATCCACCTCTGAGACCCCGTAATGATCAGAAACCTCACCGCCTGCTTCGCGGGCACGCCCGCTCCCACAGGGTTATCCACAAGCCTCAGGCTTTTTAGAGGACCTATGAAGAGGCCGGCAATGCACATGCTGCTGGCCCTGCTGTTGCTGATAGCAATGCCTCTATGGGCCGCCGAACCCAAGGAGCTGGACTGGCCCGCCCTGATCCCTGAGGGCGCCCCGGTCATTCCGCCGCAGCTGGCGCCGCTGCACGACATGTCGCAGCTCAGCAACGCCCTGTCTGCCGAGTCCGCCCCAGCCGCGCGCCAGCAAGCCCCCGACGCCCCGGTGGTGAAAAGCCTCGACGGCCAGCAGGTCAAGCTGCCTGGCTACATCGTGCCGCTGGAGGTGAGCGAAGAAGGCCGCACCACCGAATTCCTGCTGGTCCCTTACTACGGTGCGTGCATCCACGTGCCGCCCCCGCCGTCGAACCAGATCGTGCATATTTTCAGCGAGATGGGCGTGCGCGTCGAAGACCTGTACCAGCCCTACTGGATCGAGGGAAAGATGCAGGTTAGAGCCTCCAGCAGCGAACTGGCCGACGCCGGCTACCAGATGGAAGCCGAGAAAATATACGTTTATGAGCTGAGATGAGAACTGTTTCGAATTCGTGAAGACGCTTCTTTGAGCTGGGTCAAACTTTCTGTTTAAACAGCTCCGTACCATTGGACTACTCAATTAATAACGTCCTTTGGGAGCTTCCATGAACAAGTCCTTGCTCGGCGCCTCGCTTGTGGCCCTTGCGCTCGCCGCCCCTGCCGCCCACGCCTATCAGGCGGGGGACATGATCCTGCGCGCAGGCGCCATCACCACCGCCCCGAACGAAAGCAGCGGCGACCTGAAGTTCGACGGCAACAAGGTGGCGGGCACCAAGGCGACCCTGGACAGCGACACCCAGCTGGGCCTGACCTTTGCCTACATGCTCACCGACCACATCGGCCTGGAGCTGCTGGCAGCCACCCCGTTCAAGCACACCGTCGGCGTAAAAGGCCTGGGCGGCGGGCTGGACGGCAAACTGGCAGACATCAAGCAACTGCCACCGACCCTGTCGCTGCAGTACTACCCGATGGAGCCGAATTCACGCTTCCAGCCGTATGCCGGCGTGGGTATCAACTACACCCTGTTCTTTGACGAAGACCTGAGCAGCGCACGCAAGCAACAAGGCTTCAGCAACCTCAAGCTGCAGGATTCGGTAGGTATTGCCGGCCAACTGGGCATGGACTACATGCTGACCGACAACCTGCTGGTCAACGCCTCGGTGTGGTACGTCGACATCGACACCAAAGCCAGCGTCAACGGCCCGACCGCGCTGGGCTACAGCAAGACCAAGGTCGACGTCGAAGTCGACCCGTGGGTATACATGGTCGGCCTTGGCTACAAGTTCTGACCTGAACACTGCAGGGCGGCTTCGGCCGCCCTCGCGCGTTGCAGCCATAGCCAGTAGCCCAGCGCTGCCGCGCTGATGAGCATGCCAAGCCCACACACCGCAGCCCAGCCCCAATGGGCATGCACCCAACTCGCAAGCACCGCCCCCAGCCCGCTGCCAAGCGAATAGCAGCACATGTAGGCACCGATCAAGCGGCTGGCCATGGCGCCACGCCCTGCCAGCAACAGCGTCTGGTTGGTGACATGCACCGCCTGCACGGCAAAGTCCAGCATCAGCACACCTAGCACAAAGGCTATCAGCGACTGCCCGACAAAGGCCGTGGGCAACCACGACAGCGTCAGCAGCGCCAGCGCCAGCCCGGTGGTGCGCTCTCCCAGCCCCAGGTCGGCCAAGCGACCGGCGCGCGCTGCTGCCAAAGTCCCCGCAACCCCTGCCAGGCCGAACAGGCCAATCTCGGTATGGCTCAACGCCAATGGCGCAGCGCTGAGGGGCATGACCATGGTGCTCCACAGCACACTGAATGCGGCGAAGATCAAGACGCCAAACACGCCGCGCTGGCGCAACAGCCTGTCTTCCCGGAACAAACGGAACTGGGACACGATCAGCGCCCGGTAGCCAGGCCGGTGTGCTAGCGGCTGCCCGCCGGGCAGGCTGCGCCACAGCACAAGGGCTAGCAACATAAGCAGCCCTGCGGCAACCAGATACACACTGCGCCAACCGGCCAGGTCAGCAAGCCCGCCGGCCACCAGGCGCGCCAATAGAATCCCCAGCACCACGCCACTGGTGACGGTGCCCACGGCCTGCCCTTGCTGACCGGGCGAGGCCAGGCTGGCCGCATGCGCCACCATTATCTGCACCATGACGGCCATCAACCCGGTGGTGGCCAAGGCCAACAGCAACATCGCCCAGTTGGGCGCCATGCCGACACCGACCAGCGCCAGGGCCGAGAACAGCAACTGGACCAGCAACAGGCGTTTGCGATCGATCAGGTCCCCCAGTGGCACGATCAGCAGCAGCCCCAGGGCATAACCTGCCTGGGTCGCGCCGACTACCCAGCCAATCTGCTGCTGCGCCACACCCAGGTCGGCGGCCATCGATTCAAGCAAAGGTTGAGCGAAGTACACCGTCGCCACCGCCATGGCGCTGGTGATGGCAAGCAGCAGGGTTATGCCGCGGGTCAGCGCAGATGTCATCTCTAGGCCTCGTGAAGTTGGTTTCGATTTGAAACCACTTCTGGCTATTTGGCAAATGTGGTTTTAATCTGCAACCAGACATTCAGGACAGGCCTACACCATGCTCGATGAAAACAATGCGCAATGCCCCGTGGCCCGAGCCTTGGAGGTATTGGGTGATCGCTGGGCGCTGATGATCCTGCGCGATGCCTTTGACGGCCTGCGGCGCTTCAGTGAATTTCAGAAGAACCTGGGGCTGGCGAAGAACATCCTCGCCTCACGGCTCAAGCTGTTGGTGGAAAGCGGGTTGCTGATGACACAGCCGGCTTCGGATGGCAGTGCCTACAAGGAATATGTGCTGACCGAGAAAGGGCGGTCGGTGTTTCCGGTGGTGGTTGGCTTGAGGCAGTGGGGGGAGCGGTATCTGTTTGAAGCGGGTGAGGCGCATTCGGAGTTGGTGGAGGGTGCTACGGGGCAGGCGCTTGAGACATTGCAGGTGCGGGCTGTGGATGGGCGGGTACTCGGGGCCGAAGATTGCCTGCGCAGAGTTGTGCGGCATGGGTGATTTTTAGGGCTGCTGCGCAGCCCATCGCGACACAAGGCCGCTCCTACAAGGACCGCGCAAGGCCTATGTGGGAGCGGCCTTGCGTCGCGAAAGGGGCGCAACGCGCCCCCAGGGGTTCAGCCTTTACCGAGAAGCTTGGCCAGGCCCTCGACCATCGGCGTCGCCTGCGGAAACTCGAACCGCGCCAGCAACCGCTGGTTGTCCGCCCGCGAATGGCGAATATCACCCGAACGTGCCGCCACATGGCTGATCGCCGGCAAGCTGCCCACCACCTTCTCCAGCGCCACCAGCAACTGGTTCAACGAAGTGGCCTGGTTCAAGCCGATATTCACCGCCCCCTCCTCGACCTGCGGCTGCTCCAGCGCCTGCACCATCACCTGCACCAGGTCGCCCACGTAAAGGAAGTCGCGGGTCTGCTCGCCATCGCCGAAAATGGTGATCGGCAAGCCCTGCACTGCCCGCTCGCAGAAGATGCTGATGACCCCGGAATACGGCGAGGACGGGTCCTGGCGTGGCCCGAAGATATTGAAGAAGCGGAACACCACCGGCTCCAGGCCATGCTGACGACGGTAGAAGTCCAGGTACTGCTCACTGGCCAGCTTGTCCACGGCATAGGGCGTCAGCGGCGCCTTGGGCGTGTCTTCGGCAATCGACTCACCCTCGCCATTATTGCCGTACACGGCCGCACTGGAGGCGAACAGCACCCGGCGCAGGCCATGCACACGCATGGCTTCGCACACGTTGAGGGTGCCAATGAAGTTGCTTTGATGGGTACGCACCGGGTCTTCGACCGAGGCCTGCACCGAGGCCACCGCCGCCAGGTGCACCACGGCACTGCAGCCTGCCGCAGCCTGGGTAACCAGCCCGGCGTCGGCGACATCGCCTTCGATCAGTTCCAGCCGTGGGTGGTCAACCTGCAGGTTGCTGCGCCGGCCGGTGGAGAAGTCGTCGAGAATGCGTACGGCGTAGCCTTTGTCCAACAACGCATCGCACAGGTGGGAGCCAATGAAGCCGGCACCGCCGGTGATCAGGATGGGGGCGTCAGCCATGGCGGTAGAACCGGTCCAGTAGAGGCGGCAGGCCGGCGCGCCAGGCGCGCGGCTTGATGCCGAAGGTATGAAGGATTTTCTTGCAGGCCAGTACCGCATGCTGCGGCTCTTCGCTGGCATCCGGCCGTGCGGCATGGGCCTGCGGCGTCGGCGCTTGCACGGCCAGCTGGCGGTACTGGCCTGCTTCGGTAAGGATCGCCTGGCCCAGCGCCAGCGGCGTGGTCGCCTCGTTGCCGGCGTAATGGTATGTGCCCCACAGCGGCGCACTGCAATCGAGTTGCTTGAGCACCGACAGGATCACCCGGGCGGCATCGTCGACCGGTGTCGGGTTGCCACGCCGGTCATCGGCCAGCAGCAGCTCTTGCGGTTGCTCGGCACGGGTCAGGAAGCGGCCCAGCGACCCATCGATGCTCTCGTCGAGCAACCAGCCGAAGCGCAGCAGCACATGCTGCGGGCAGGTTGCGCGCACACTCTGTTCGATGCGCCACAAGGCCTGGCCACGCAGGCCCAGCGGCACAGGCTCGTCCTTTTCGCTGTAGGCGGTGGCCCGCGAACCATCGAATACCCGGTAGCTGGATGGCTGCACCAGGGTGATCTGGTGGTGCTGGCACAGTTCTGCCAACCGCTCCACTGCCCGCTCCTGTTGAGCCAGGCGTTGCTCGCTGACCGACTCGGCCTGGAACCAGTCGAAGTAATAGGCCAGGTTGACCAAAGCGTCGGGGCGGTGATCGTCGAGCAACTGAGTGAGGTTGGCCGGCGTCCAGCCGTTCTCGGGCGGGCGCGGTGCCAGGAAAGCAATGTCCTCCTCGGCCCCAAGACGAATCAGCGCTTGCCCGAGGGCATTGCCACCACCCAACAGCATTAGGCGCATACGCATAGAGTCAGCAGATCCGGAGAGGTTGATGAAGGAAAGGGGCCATTTTGCGGTTTCCTGCCCGGGAAGTCCAACATCGAGCCTCGTCAAGGCCTCAGGGGGGCGTGGATCTGAAGGTTCACTGCACGACATAGCCCCGCAGAGAAATATCCTACGACGCACCAGGAAAGAGCTGACTTCCCCGCAGAGACGTAACTGCATTGAATAGTTGACTCTCTTGCTTGCCAGCCGGGGAGCTTCCTCACAATAAGTACAAGGAACGTTCAATGTCTCATCCCGAAGCCGCTTACCTGGATTTTTGCCCGGAACAAAGTCGGTCCATAGCCCTTGCAAGTCAAACCATTGCGGACTTGGGCGGACCGGAAGCCAAAGGGGCAGCATTTCAAGCTCGCGCCTTCGCCGATCAGCTCGAAAAAGGCTTGGGTGAAAAACAACGTTCGCTGCTGCAGCGCTTCAACGAAGGCAACGTGTCAACCTTGATGTTCAGGCAAATGCCTTGTGCCGACGAGCCGATACCTGAACACCTACCCGATATCTACGACCTGGCGCAAAGCCCCCGCTGCCTATACCTCGCTTCACGAAATCAACTGCTGCTGGAACTCGCGCGTCATCGCAGTTTCGCTTTTGATATCGACAATGAAGGCAAACAGGTCCGCCTGGTTGGTAACTTCAAGGGAGGTGGCCGTATCCCACGCCCCAACGAAGCACCCTGCCTGGCAGTGGAAACCAGCTCACATGCCGGCTTGTACTTGGGACCGCACACTGAAGCCCCGTACAACTGCTCAACAATCTCCAGCAACGGTCACTCCCCGGCCCCCTCCGCGCTAATCCTCAGTGCGCGCTGGAATCCCGCCAATGAGCCTACGCATGTTTTCCCGCTCCGGGAAATCATCGAATGCTTGAGCAGCCTGGATACACTTGCGCTGACTTCAAGGTCTTTCGACTTCACGCGCAGTGACTGTTTCGCTAAAGGCAAGGGCAATGCGGGTAAAGAAGTTTCAATACTTCAGTTCGAGCCCAATGGTGGTTTCGTTCGTCCTCCAGCCCGATAGCGCATTGTTGATCAACAACAGCCGAGCCTTGCACGGTCGCGACAGGGTTCAGGACAACCGGCGCCTGCTCATCCGTCAATTCGGATACTCCCCCTTCGCGGAACCGCTGGTTCTCGTTGAAGACCCGCTTCTGGTTCGTGGTTAATCACTGAGAAAAACGATGATCGAATTCGATTTGACGCTTGTTCTGATACTCGCGCTGGTCGCACTCATGGCCGGCTTTTTCGATGCGATCGCCGGAGGCGGAGGCTTGATCACGCTCCCAGTGCTTTTTATCGCCGGTATAGAGCCCTTGGCAGCTATTGCCACCAATAAATTCCAAGCTGCTTCGGCTACCGTTTCAGCTACATGCGCTTTCGCCCGAAAAGGCATGATCGACTGGAGGCGAGGCAGCCCGATGGCGGTCATGTCGTTTATCGGAGGGGCTCTAGGGGCCTTGTCTATAACCTACGTGCCCAAAAGCCTTTTGCAGGCATGTGTCCCACCTTTGCTGATCCTGATAGCCATTTACTTTGCCTTTAGTCCAAAGCCGAATGAGCAAGCCCGCAAGGCGAAGTTATCGTCTAGCCTGTTCTGCGTAACGGTTGCGCCAATCATTGGGTTTTATGATGGTATCTTCGGCCCTGGCGTCGGCTCATTCTTCATGCTGGCCTGCGTAGTTCTACTAGGCCAACAGCTGATACAAGCCGTCTGCACCAGCAAGCTTTTGAACGCAGCCTGCAACCTGGGCGCGTTGTCAGTCTTTTTAGTCAGCGGAGCGATCATCTGGCCGCTGGCGCTGGCAATGGCGATTGCCGCCTTTCTGGGCGCACAATTAGGTGCGCGCTGCGCAGTTCGTTTCGGCTCTCGCCTCATAAAGCCGCTGCTGGTCAGCGTCTGCATCATCATGGCATTCAAACTACTGCTCGACACGGGCAATCCATTCGGCGAATGGCTCGATCAGTTTTTCTAGAGGGCGGCATGCACTTGCAAAAGGGATCTTCTCAGCGTCTGAAATGGCAATTTGACGAACCCGCCCCGGGCATAGAACTGTTTATCAACGAAGCGTTTGGGAGCTACCAGCAACAGGCCCGGTTGCTGGTACCTGATACCGAGCGCGCAGCGCCGGCATTCGTCCTGGGTGGCGCGCGCTCGGACTTTACCCGGCTCAACCCACTGCTCTATCGCTTGCAAGCCGCTGGCATCGGGTCGCTCACTGGCAATCTTTCCGGTCACAGCCTTGCCAGCGAGCCAGGTGCAGTGGCACCGTCACTGGCGACCAACCTCGAAGAGGCACAGCGCTTTCATACGCATATCGCACCTCGATGCCGAACACTGATCGGCCACAGCCTGGGCGCGGCAATCACGCTGAAACTTGCAGCACGGTTGCCGCAAGTGGACAACATCGTGTTGATCTGCCCGGCAGTTTATCCAGATGATGCCCACCGGGCGCCGTTTGGCCCGGCGTTCACCGCAGCCATCAGCAAACCCTACGGCTTTCTGGACAGCGACAGCTACGCCTTCCTCAAGCAATTCCAAGGCAAAGTGCTGATGGTGATTGGCGAGTATGACGGGCTCAGCTCACAACGATTCGGCAAAGGTCCGGGCACCAGTGCAGGTAGCCTGTGGCTGGCCGGCGCCGAGCGCTACAGCCCGATTCCTGAAGAAGTTACCCAGGCCCTGATGCAATCAGTTCCGGCAGCGCGTTTGCAATGCCTGTTTCTGACCGACTGCGACCATGGCATCGCCGCCCACTTACGCAGTACGCCAGCGATTGCGGATCAGGTTGCCAGCGCCGTGGAGGCTTTCATCCTCGAAGACGCCTGACAGTTTGAGCATTACTCGATCTCGAACAGACTGTTACGTAACGGCCCCACGCTCAAACGCTCGCGCACATCATCATCTATTCGCGGATCATCCGGCCGGTACAGTTTCACCTGCCGATAAGCATTGATGCGATTGATCTCCTCACCCAAGTATTCCCACACCACCCGGGTGCAGGCCGGGTTGCGTCGGTCGCCGCTGGAAACCCCGGCCTTGAGCCCGTTCAGGCGGGTGATGCGGCTTTTGAAGCTGGGGATGAGGATGGTCTGGCTCATTTCATTGAAGGTAAGCGACTCGTAGTCGATGAGGAACACCCGGTCCTGCAGCTGGAACGCCGCGCCCAGGTAGCGGCAACGTACCTCGGCATGCTGGTCGTTGGCACTGGAACGTTCCTGGCGCTCCTGGCGCTCGAACAGGAAGCGGCCGCGCTCTTCCCACAGGTGCACCAGCGACACCAGGATCGTGCCCGGCACCGACATGCAGTTGGAATACTCGAAGTAGTAACCGCAATAGCGCGACAGGTTACCAGCATGGTCGTGCAGCGGGCGGAACAGTTCGCTGATCGGGTCGCTGGGCTGCTCGGCCAGGGTGGACACCCGTGCGCCGATCAGCCGGGCGAACTGCTCGGCCGGCAGGTTCAGCTCGTAATCCTCGACCCCGAAGAAATCGCCAATGCGCTTGAGGTTGAACGCCGTCGGACGGCTCTGCCCGCTCAGGTACTTGTTGAACTGCGCGCGGTTGATCGAGAGCTGCCGGCAAACTTCCGAGATAGAGCGGTAGTGGCTGCAGGCCAGTTTGAGGTTGGTGGCGAAATGATCGCTCATGTGCGGAATCCAGGTGACGCGAATGACGCCATTGTAGCATCAAGTCGCATCAAGTCAGAGCAACCCGCGAAATTGTAACGACTCTTGTCATGGCCAACCATTCGCCCCAACGAATAGCGGTGCGCCTGCCGTCCGCTGGTCATTCCACACGAAGAATAAGAATCGAGGTCATTTTCCAATGCTCGAAGTACTCAACGATTTCCTTTCGGGGAAACTCCTCATCGTGCTGATCGTAGGGCTGGGTAGCTACTTCACGATCCGTTCGCGTTTCGTTCAGTTCCGCCATTTCGGCCACATGTTCACCGTGTTCAAGGAATCGCTGCGTGGCCAGGCAGGCCAGCTGAGCTCCTTCCAGGCCCTGATGCTGAGCCTGGCCGGCCGCGTTGGCGCCGGTAACATTGCCGGTGTCGGTATCGCCGTGACCCTGGGTGGCCCGGGCGCCGTGTTCTGGATGTGGGTCACCGCACTGGTGGGCATGTCCAGCAGCTTCTTCGAATGCACCCTGGCCCAGGTCTACAAGCGCGCCGACGGCGACGGCCTGTACCGTGGCGGCCCGGCCTACTACATCCAGCACGGCCTGAAGCGTAAAGGCATGGCCATCGTGTTCTCGGTCCTGCTGCTGGTCACCTACGGCTTCGCCTTCATTGGCCTGCAGTCTTACACCGTGACCCATTCGCTGCAGAACGCCTTCAACTTCGCGCCAAGCCAGACCGGTATCGTTCTGGCCGTGCTGCTGGCCATCACCTTCATCGGCGGCATCAAGCGCATCGCTGCGGTGTCGGACCTGCTGGTACCGGTCAAGACCCTGGCCTACATCGGCGTGACCCTGTACGTGATCGGCACCCAGATCGAACACGTGCCAGCCATGCTGGAAACCATCTTCAAGAGCGCCTTCGGCCTCGACCCGGCGTTTGGCGGCCTGCTCGGCAGCGCCATCGTCATGGGCGTGAAGCGTGGTGTGTTCGCCAACGAAGCGGGCCTGGGCAGTGCGCCGAACGTCGCTGCCGTGGCTGCCGTGAAACACCCGGGCGCCCAGGGCGTGGTCCAGGCCTTCAGTGTGTTCCTCGATACCTTCGTGATCTGCACCTGCACCGCGCTGCTGATCCTGCTGTCGGGCTTCTACACCCCGGGCTTCGAAGGTGACGGCATTGTCCTGACCCAGAACTCACTGGCTGCCGTGGTCGGTGACTGGGGCCGTGTGTTCGTCAGCGTGGCACTGTCGCTGTTCGTGTTCACCTGCATCCTCTACAACTACTACCTGGGCGAGAACAGCCTGCAGTTCCTCACCCGCAACCGCGTGGTGCTGATGGTGTTCCGTGGCCTGGTGCTGGCACTGGTGGTGTGGGGCTCGATGCAAGACCTGTCGACCGTGTTCGCCTTCGCCGACATCACCATGACCTGCCTGGCGTTCGTCAACCTGGTGGCCCTGGCCATGCTGTTCAAGGTAGGCCTGCGCGTGATGCGCGACTACGACGACCAGCGCAAAGCCGGTATCGGCCAGCCTGTGTTCGACTCGACCAAGTTCGCCGACCTGGACCTGGACCGCAATGCCTGGCCTGCCAATCCGCAGGTGGAAACAGCCGCTGACAAAGCAGCCGGCCAAGCTCAGCCGCAGCGCTGATATCCTCCCCTGCCCAGCCGCCCCTTCCGCGGGCGGCTTTTCTTTCTCCGCTCACCGCTACGGATGTTTTCCATGCGTGCAGTAAAGAATCTTCTCGTTCTCTATACCGGTGGCACCATCGGCATGCTCGAAACCCCGGAAGGCCTGGCGCCGGCTGGTGGCTTCGAAGCGCGGATGCGCGAACACTTCGCCCACATGGCCGATGCCCCCCAGCTGCAATGGACCCTGCAGGAACTGAACCCGCTGCTCGACAGCGCCAACATGCAGCAGCACAACTGGCTGGCGATGCGCGATGCCATCGTCGAAGCAGTGGATGTGGCAGGCCATGATGGCGTGCTGGTGCTGCATGGCACCGACAGCATGGCTTACAGCGCCGCGGCGTTGTCGTTTTTGCTGCTGGGCCTGCCCGTACCGGTGCTGCTGACCGGCTCGATGCTGCCGGCAGGTGCCGCAGACAGCGATGCCTGGGCCAACCTGTGCGGCGCGTTGCGCCAGTTCGAACAAGGGCTGGAGGATGGCGTGCAGCTGTACTTCCACGGCCAGCTGCTGCATGGCTGCCGGGTGTCGAAGCTGCGCAGTGAAGCGTTCGATGCCTTTGCTGCGTTGCCGCGCCATCGCGACGGCGAGCGGGCCGGGGCGATTCCCGCCGAGCTTGACTACAAGCACCCGCGCCAGCCGGTCAACCTGGCGATAGTGCCGGTGTTCCCGGGGCTGCAGGCCGGGCACTTGCAGGCGTTGATCGACAGTGGTGTGCAGGGTTTGCTGCTGGAGTGCTACGGCAGCGGTACCGGGCCGTCGGATGACCAGGCGCTGCTGAATGTGCTGAGCGCAGCACGCCAGCGTGGCGTGATGTTGGCAGCTATCAGCCAGTGCCCTGAGGGTTCGGTGATGTTCGATACCTATGCGGCGGGTAACCGCCTGCGTGGGGCCGGGCTGGTCAGTGGCGGTGGCATGACCCGTGAGGCGGCGCTGGGCAAGATGGTTGCGCTGCTGGGGGCTGGGCTGGATGTGGATACTGCAGAACAGTGGTTTGCCCTGGATCTGTGTGGGGAGCGGGCCTGATTGACGGGGGCCGCTTCGCGCCCCATCGCGACACAAGGCCGCTCCTACAGGTACAGCGCAGCCCTGTGTCGCGATGGGCTGCGGGGCAGCCCCAGTACACATGAATGGCGGAAGGCAGCGGGAGTCGAACCTGCCCGGGAACGGCTGCCGTCCCCAACCGGGTTTGAAGCCCGGCCGCGCCACCGGGCGCGATTGCCTTCCTTGAACTCAGTGCCTGGCCTGTTGCTGGGCCAGGGCGCTGTCGGCGCGGATGTGACGCTGGTCGGCCACCCTCCGGGTCAGGCCGATGCGGTCGAAATACTCCAGAATCTGCACACTGCGCTTGCGACCGATGCCCAACATATCGCGAAACGCGGCCACCTGCACTATCGGCGTTTCGCCGGCCTGCCCCAGCAACAGCTCTGCCATGCGCTGTAGCGTCGCCGCTGGGTAGAACAGGTCACGCACCACCTGGTGCACCACACCAAGCCGGGCCAGCTTGCGCAGCAGCAGGCGCACTTCGGCTTCGGCACAGCTCTCCTCACTTGCCAGCGTCCTGACCCAGGGCGGATCGTATTGGCCCTCCAGCAACTTCGGCTGCAAGCGCGCCCACAACGCACTGTCGGCTTCGCTCAACTGCACCTTGTGATCGGGCAAATGCAGCCAAGGCCCGCTGCTGGCGATGGCGCCGTCATCGAGCAGTTCATCCAGCAGGCTGACGAATGCCGGCCGCTCCAGCGCCAAGGCCGCAAAGCGGCGCAGGCGGTCACGGTCCGGGCCCAACTGGTCAGGCTCTTGCTCATGAAACCGCGCCAAGTGCTCCAGCACCAGTTGCTTCAACGCTTGCCACTGGGCGTTGGCGAACAGCAACTGGCCCTGCCGCGTGGCCACCACCAATACCCCTTCTGGCAACTGCCAGCTCGCGCGCGGTCGATTGAACTGCCGCTCAAGCCGCTGGGGGTCGAGGCCACCGGGAGCGCTGGCGAGCAGTGCCGGCAGGGCCTGCTCCAGGTCCTCGGCATCCCGCAGCACCTGCAACTGGCGCAGGCGCTCATCGCTGCGGCGCTGGCGGCTTGGCGCGAACGGGTCAAGTACCTTGCCGCCCCCCAAGGTGCACTGGGCACGCTGGTCACGCAGCACCAGGCGATCGCCGTGCACGGCCTGCAACGGCGCATTGAGCAGCAACTGGGCGAACATGCGCTGGCCCGCCGCCAAAGACTCGCCTTCGAGCAAGGCCACCCGGGCCGTTACATCCTGGGTGCCGAGGTGCACGTGCACAGCGCTGAAATGTTCAAACGTGCGGGGCTCGCCCGGCAGCAGGTTCAACTCGATATCTACCCGTACGCTGGGCGCGTGCAGCCACTCGGGTACCAGCCAGTCCCCCCGATGCACCTGCTCCAACGTCAGGCGTTCGGCCGTGATATTCAGTGCCACCCGCTGGCCCGCCTCGGCCACCAGCGCGGCCTGGTTCTGCGCATGCAGGCCTCGCACCCGCACCGGTTTGCCGGCCTTGCCCAGCAACAAGGTATCGCCGGCACTGACCCGCCCGGCCAGCGCCGTGCCCGTGACCACCACGCCGGCACCGGTAACCGCGAAAGCGCGGTCGACAGCCAGGCGAAAACCGCCGCCACCGCTGCGTTGCCGCACAGATGCTTCGGCCTCCAGCAAGGCCTGACGCAGCGCGGCTATGCCTTCCCCGCTGATGCTCGACAACGGAAACTGCTGCGCCCCGGCATACGGCCCGGGCGCCAGCAGTTCACTGACTTGCGCCCGCACTTCGGCCAGGCGCGCCGGCTCGACCCGGTCACACTTGCTGATCGCCACCAACGCTTGAGGAATGCCCAGCAGCTCGATGATCGCCAGGTGCTCGCGGGTCTGCGGCATGACCCCGTCGTCGGCGGCCACCACCAGCAACACCAGGTCGATGCCGTGGGCACCGGCCAGCATGTTGTGGATAAAACGCTCGTGGCCCGGCACGTCGATGAAGCCAGTCAGCGGTGCACCTTCGGCCAGCGCCGCGTAGCGATAGCCCAAGTCGATGGTCATGCCGCGGGCACGCTCCTCCTGGCGCTGGTCGCCGGCCTGCCCGGTCAGCGCCTGCAGCAGTGCGGTCTTGCCATGGTCGATATGGCCGGCGGTACCGACGATCACTGCACCGGCCCCAGTTGCAGGGCGGGCAACTGCGCCAGCCACTGGGCTTCGTCATCCAGCTGGCGCAGGTCCAGCCACAGGGCGTCGTCATCGATGCGGCCAAGCACCGGCACCGGCAGGTCACGCAGTGCCCGTTCCAGCACATGCAGGCTGCGCCCGCGCAACTTCTTCGACACCTGCGGGCGCAGGCACAGGGCTGCACTGGGCAGGCGCGCCACCGGCTGGCTGCCACTGCCGATCATGCCCAGCGCGGGCTCCACGCTGACCGACCATTGTTCACCGAGGTGGGCCTTTAGCCCAGGGGCAAGGCGCTCGGCCTGGGCCTGGATCTCGGCCTGCCTGCGGGTCAGCAGGCGCAGGCTGGGCAGGCGTTCGGCCAGGCGGTCGGGGTTGCGGTACAGCGCCAGCACCGCTTCGAGTGCAGCGAGGGTGATCTTGTCGACCCGCAGCGCGCGCTTGAGCGGGTTTTTCTTGATCCTGGCGATCAAGTCCTTGCGGCCGACGATGATCCCGGCTTGCGGCCCGCCCAGCAGTTTGTCGCCGCTGAAGGTGACGATATCGGCGCCGTCGGCCAACGCCTGGCGCACCGTCGGCTCGGCGGGCAAGCCCCAGCGGGTAAGGTCCAGCAGGCTGCCGCTGCCGAGGTCTTCTAGCAGTGGCAGCTCATGTTGATGGGCGATGCGCGCCAGCTCGGCCGTGGGCACCTGGGTGGTGAAGCCCTGAATGCTGTAATTGCTGCAATGCACGCGCATCAACAGGCCGGTACGTGGGCCGATGGCAGCTTCGTAGTCGCGGGCGTGGGTGCGGTTGGTGGTGCCGATCTCGTGCAGCTTCACACCGGCACGGGCCATGATGTCGGGGATGCGGAAGGCGCCGCCGATCTCGATCAGCTCGCCGCGAGAGATGATGCCCTCCTTGCGCGCGCCCAGGCTGTTGAGCGCCAGCAGCACGGCGGCGGCATTGTTGTTGACCACGGTGACGGCTTCGGCGCCGGTCAGCTCGCGGATCAGGCCTTCGATCAAATCGTCACGGTCGCCGCGCTTACCGGTAGCCAGGTCGAATTCCAGGTTGAGCGGGTAACGGGCGGCGGTCTGCATGGCCTCGATGGCTTCTTCGGGCAACAGGGCGCGGCCGAGGTTGGTGTGCAGCACGGTGCCGGTGAGGTTGAACACGCGGCGTACCTGGCTGCGCTGCTGAGCGGCCAGGCGTTCGCCAGTACGGCCCAGGAGGACTTCGGGGGCCAGTTCGGCGGGGGTGAGTTCACCGTTGCGGGCGGGGGTGCGCAGGTCGTCGAGCAGCTGGCGCAGGGTGGCCAGGACCGTGTCGCGGCCGTGGCGGTCGATCAGCGGGAGGCAGGCCGGGTGGCGCAGGAGAGTATCGATGGAAGGCAGGCGTGGGGTGTCGCTGGCGAGGCTGTTGGACATGCGGTACTACCTTGGACTGGTCCGTTGTCTGTACTGGCCTATTCGCGGGCATACCCGCTCCCACAGGTACTGCACCGGCTTTGAAGGGGGTGCTGCACCTGTGGGAGCGGGCGTGCCCGCGAAAAGGGCGACTCGGTGTTTCAGTGTAGACACTCACCCACTACCCTGGCGCGAGCATCAGGTTGGGTGCCAGGCGATGGAAGCCCTCCTCGTCCAGGCGCATATCCAGCGCCAGGCTGGCCAGGTCGTCGGCCAGCGGCTCGGCCGTAGCGTCGTTTTCCAGATAATTCTGCTTCAGGTACGTATTGCACCCGGGGCAGCACTCCGCACGCAGCGGCGCCTTGCCCGGCGCATGACGGTCATCTTCAAGGCTGGTGTAGCGCAAGTCCTTGCTCGACTCGCAGTACACGCACTTTACCCGCACCACATGCCATTCACAGGCACACAACGAACAGGCCAGGTAACGCAAACCGTTGTGCTTGCCACGGTTGCGCACCACCCCTGCCATCGCCGGCGAACCGCAAGCCGGGCACTGGGCCAGGCTGCCGGAAGGCTTGAGTTCGGGTGACGGCAGCGCCAGCAGCCAGCTTAACCAGGCAGCCTGCAGCGCGGCACCGAGGAACGGGACCAACGCCGCAGGCACGGCGTCGAACTGCCCTGCAAGCAATGCGATACCCCACGCCTTTCGCTGGCTGTCATCACTTGCGCGCAGGGCATGCAACGCCGCAGCAAGCGGGCCGCTTGCCTCTTCATCAAAATGATCGATCAACGCCTGCATCCAGACCAGCCACGGCCCTTCGCGCACCAGGCTATCGGCCGCAAGGGGCGGCAAACCATGACTTATACACAGGCGCTGACGCTCTTCGGCCACCGGCAAACCACCCGGCGGGTTATCCACAAGCTGCTGCTGGAAGCGGCACAGCCACGCGATAAACCGCAAGTAATCGCCAAGGGCGTTGCCTTCGGCCAACTGCTCCAACCGCTCGGCACGCAGGGCGAACAGGTCCTTGGGCGGCAGGTGCAGAAACGGCGGCATCACCGCCGACGCTTCGATCTGCCCGGGTTCAAGTATCGTGCTCAAGCGTTCATCCTTCTTTTCGTCCGTGATTGCCCGGCGTCTTGTCGCCGGTCACTTCGCGGTACCACAACGCATGGTGCTTGCGCGCCCAGGCACGGCTGACCCAGCCATGCAGCATGGCGCCGATCGAGCCCTTGATCCAGATACCGGCGTAGATGTGCACGATGATGCTGAGGATCAGCACGAAGCCCGCCAATGCGTGGGCAAGCGATGCCAGGCGAATCGAGCCTATGTCGAAGAAATGACTGAAATAGGCCCGCCAGATCACCACGCCGCTGAGCAACAACACCAGCATGCACAGCAATAGCGTCCAGAACAGCAGCTTCTGCCCGGCGTTGTACTTGCCGACGGGCGGCACGCCGTCTTCGCGGTTGACCATCACCCGATCAATGCGACGCAACCACAGGCGGTCGTTGGCGGTGATGAAGTTGGCACGCCAGAAGCGGAACACCAGGCCGAGGAAAAACACGAACATCGCCACGCCCATGAACGGGTGCAGGATGCGCGTCCACGGGCCGCCGCCAAACAGGTGGCTTATCCAGAACAGCGCCGGGTGAAACAGCGCCAGCCCGGAAAGCCCGGCCATGAAGAACAGGATGGCGACGATCCAGTGGTTGGTCCGCTCGTTGGCGTTGTAGCGCAGGATGGGTTTGTTGTCGTTCATGGCCGCTGCTCCCCTTGCCCACCGGGCTGCTTCGGATCGTAGACATGCACCGTCGGGTCCACCTGGTGCACGCTGTCATCGGGCGGCGCCGGGTGCTCGTCCTCCTCTACGCGCTGCGGGCCAACCCGCACGTAGTGGAAGAAGCCGGCCAGCACCGCCGCGCCCATGGCCAGCAGCGCCAGCGGTTTGGTGAAGCCCTTCCACAGCCCCACCAGCGGGCTGATCACCGGCTGGTCCGGCAGGCCGGCGTACAGCCTCGGCGTGTCGGCATGGTGCAGCACGTACATCACGTGGGTGCCACCCACGCCATCCGGGTCGTACAACCCGGCCTTGTCGTAGCCGCGCGACTTCAGGTCGACGATGCGCTCGGCGGCATGCACCTTCATCTCGTCCTTGCTGCCGAACACGATTGCCCCGGTGGGGCAGGTTTTCACGCAGGCCGGCTCCAGGCCCACGGTCACGCGGTCGGAACACAGCGTGCACTTGTACGCCTTGTGGTCCTTCTGCGAGATGCGCGGGATGTTGAACGGGCAGCCGGTGATGCAGTAGCCGCAACCGATGCAGTGGTCCTGGTTGAAGTCGACGATGCCGTTGGCGTGCTTGATGATCGCCCCCGGGCTCGGGCAGGCCTTCAGGCAACCGGGGTCGGCGCAGTGCATGCAGCCATCCTTGCGGATCAGCCACTCCAGGTTGCCGTCGTCGCGCTCGTGCTCGGTGAAGCGCATCAGGGTCCAGGTCTCGGCCGTGAGGTCCTGGGGGTTGTCGTAGGTGCCGTGGTTGTGGCCGACCTCGTCACGCAGTTCGTTCCACTCCGAGCACGCCACCTGGCAGGCCTTGCAGCCGATGCACTTGGTGGTGTCGATCAGCTTGGCGACTTCCTGCTGCTGGCGTACCGAAGGCGGTACGGTCGTGGTGGCCGAGCGGGCGATGATGTCTTGGCTGGCCATCAGAGTTTCTCCACTTTGACGAGGAACGACTTGGACTCTGGCGTCTGCGTGTTGCCGTCACCCAGGAATGGCACCAGCGTGTTGGTCAGGTAGCCATGCCGGGTTGCGCCGGTGAAGCCCCAGTGCAACGGGATGCCGATCTGGTGCACGGTCTGGTTGTTGACCTGCAGCGGGCGAATCCGCTTGGTCACCACCGCCACCGCATCGATATGCCCGCGCTTGCTCGACACCCGCACCCGGTCGCCAGCCTTGATGCCTTTCTCATTGGCCAGCACCTCGCCGATCTCGACAAACTGCTCGGGCTGGGCAATGGCGTTGAGCCGGCAATGCTTGCTCCAGAAGTGGAAGTGCTCGGTCAGCCGGTAGGTGGTCGCCGCATAAGGGAACTCGTCGTGCGTGCCGAGGGTGTCCCACACCGAGTCGAAGATGCGCCCGGCCGGGTTGCTGACCACCTTCTTGTTCTGCGGGTGCAGCGGGTTGATGCCGATCGGCGTTTCGAACGGCTCGTAGTGCTCGGGGAACGGGCCTTCGGCCATCTTGTCGATGGCGAAGAAGCGCGCCACGCCTTCGGGGTTCATGATGAACGGGTTCATCCCCGCTTCTGGCGGCGAGTCGACCTTGAAGTCCGGCACGTCGGTGCCGGTCCAGGCCTTGCCGTTCCACCACACCAGGCGCTTTTTCTCCGGGTCCCACGGCTTGCCTTGCGGGTCGCTGGAGGCACGGTTGTAGAGGATGCGGCGGTTGGCCGGCCAGGCCCAGGCCCAGTTCTGCACCTGGTGCATGCCATACGGGTCGCTGTTGTCGCGGCGAGCCATCTGGTTGCCCTGCTCGGTCCAGCTGCCGGCAAAGATCCAGCAACCGGATGCCGTGCTGCCGTCGTCCTTCATCTGCCCGAAGCCAGACAGCTGCTGGCCGGCCTTGAGCGTGGCGCCGGTAGCATCGGTAAGGTCGGTGACGGCCCAACCGTTCATTTCCTTGGCCAGCTCCTCCGGGGATGGCTCGTCAGGAATCTTGTACGGCCAGCTGATGTTCATCATCGCGTCAGGGTAGGCGCCGCCCTCGGTCTGGTAACGTTGGCGCAAGCGCAGGAACAGCTCGCTCATGATCTGCACGTCGGTCCGGGTCTCGCCAGGGCCGTCGGCGCCCTTCCAGTGCCACTGCAGCCAGCGGCTGCTGTTGACCAGCGAGCCGTCTTCTTCGGCAAAGCAGGTGGTGGGCAGGCGGATCACTTCGGTCTGGATATTGGCCGTGTCGACGTCGTTGAACGGCCCGGCGTTGCGCCAGAACTCCGAAGTCTCGGTGGCCAGCGGGTCCATGATCACCAGCCACTTGAGCTTGCCCAGTGCCGCAGTGACGCGGTTCTTGTCCGGCAGCGCGGCAATCGGGTTGAAGCCCTGGCACAGGTAGCCGTTGACCTTGCCCTGGCCCATCATCTCGAACATGCGCAACACGTCGTAAGCCGGTACGTCGAGCTTGGGCAGCCAGTCATAACCCCAGTTGTTTTCTGCCGTGGCGTTGGCGCCGTACCAGGCCTTCATCAGGCTGACGTGGAACTTGCCGTAGTTCTGCCAGTACGACAGCTGCCCTGGGCGCAGCGGCTTGGAAGCGCGTTTGTCGATGTAGGTGGCATAGTCCTGCTCGGCATCGCCAGCCAGGGTCAGGTAACCCGGCAGCGAGTTGGACAGCAGGCCGAGGTCGGTCAGGCCCTGGATGTTTGAGTGCCCGCGCAAGGCGTTGACCCCGCCACCCGGCATGCCGACGTTGCCCAGCAGCAGCTGGACCATGGCCGCGCTGCGGATGATCTGCGCGCCGATCGAGTGTTGGGTCCAGCCCAGTGCATACAGAATCGTCATGGTCTTGCCCGGTACCGAGCAAGTGGCGACCTCTTCCCAGACCTTCATCATGGCATCCTGCGGCATGCCACAGATCAAGCTGGCCAGTTCCGGGGTATAGCGGCTGTAATGCTGCTTCATCAGCTGGAACACGCAACGTGGGTGCTGCAGTGTCGGGTCGACCTTGGCAAAACCATCCTCACCCAGCTCGTAACCCCAGCCGGATTTGTCGGCATACACGCGCTTGGCCTCGTCGTAGCCGCTGAACAGCCCGTCCTCGAAGCCATAGCTCTCTTTGACGATGAACGACACGTCGGTGTAGTTGCGCACGTATTCGTGCTGGATCTTGTCGGTGCTCAGCAGGTAATTGATCAGCCCGCCCATGAAGGCGATGTCGGTACCGGTACGGATCGGCGCGTAGTAATCCGCCACCGAAGCGGTACGGGTAAACCGCGGGTCGACCACGATCAGCCGCGCCTTGTTGTGCGCCTTGGCCTCGGTCACCCACTTGAAGCCGCACGGGTGCGCTTCAGCTGCGTTGCCACCCATCACCAGGACCAGATTCGCGTTGGCGATATCGGACCAGTGGTTGGTCATGGCGCCACGGCCGTACGTCGGGGCAAGACTTGCCACCGTCGGGCCATGTCAGACACGTGCCTGGTTATCGAACCCCAGCATGCCTGTTGCGCGGACGACCTTGTGGGTCAGGTAGCCAGCCTCGCTGGAGGCGGCGGAGGCAGCAAGAAAACCGGTGGTGAGCCAGCGGTTGACGGTTTGCCCCTGGGCGTTCTTCTCGATGAAGTTGGCGTCGCGGTCCTGCTTCATCAGGCCGGCAACGCGGTCGAGCGCCTCGTCCCAGCTGACCCGCACCCACTCCTTGCTGCCCGGCTTGCGTACCTCGGGGTACTGCAGGCGGCTCGGGCTGTGGATAAAGTCCAGCAGGCCGGCACCTTTGGGGCAGAGGGTGCCGCGGTTGACCGGGTGGTCGGCGTCACCTTCGATGTGGATGATGTTCTGTTTGACGTTTTTGCCCGCATCGCCCTGGCTGTACAGGATCAGGCCGCAGCCGACCGAGCAGTACGGGCAGGTGTTACGCGCTTCTTTGGTATGCGCCAGCTTGAAGTGACGCACCTGCTCGGCGAATGCCGGCGTCGGGGCCATGCCCAACGCCGCCAGGCTCGAGCCTCCAAGGCCGACGGCGGCGACCTTGAAGAATTGCCGACGGTTGAGGTCCATCGTGCACTCCTGATCAGGTGGTGGACGCACGGAACATGGCCGGCGCCTCTTGGTAGTCACGGTGACGGTTTTGACGGCCGCCAATGGATAAGACTAGTCAAGAATCAGGAAGGTGCGATGACTTGGGTCAGGGTTGGCGGAGACGGAGCCAGCAGCGCCCCACCCTCATCCGACATCAGTTTCGGAAATGGACTACATCCATGAGCGACAACCTCTTGCTAGGTTGCCCGGCCGAACAGTCCTCAGGGGTAAAGCTCGCATGAATTCGACCGCCGGCCGTGTCAGCCTTTTCTTGTGCTCTGTGTTTTTCGCCGCAAACTCACTGGCAGCAGACGCTCCCACCCCTATCACCGCCGAAGCCGCTCGCACAATGGCCGCCGCCGCCGAGCGCGCAGCCCGCGCCCAGGGGCATGCCATCGTCATCAGCATCGTCGACAACCATGGCAACCTGAAACACTTCCACCGCATGGACGGCACCAGCAGCGGCAGCATCAAGGTGGCGCAGCTCAAAGCCTCGACCTCCGCCCGCTTCCCGCTAGCGTCCAGTTCTCTCGCAGAACGAAGTGCCTCGCTCCCGGCAAACCCGTACGCATCCCTGCCCGGGTTCACGCTGCTGGGTGGTGGCCTGCCGATCAGGGATGCGAACGGTGAGCATATCGGCGGTATTGGTATCAGCGGCGCTACGCCAGAACTGGATGCGCAATTTGCCCAGGCGGCGCTGGATGGAGATGCCTGAAATCGCGCAAAAAAAACCCAGGGCAACTGCCCTGGGTTTCTTGTCCAGCTAGACGCTTACCCGCTCTGATCAGAACGGAATATCGTCATCGAAGCTGTCAAAGTCAGCGGCCGGCTGCGGCGCAGGCTGCTGCGGCGCTGGGCGCTGAGGGGCCTGTTGCGGGCGCTGGGCCTGCTGACGAGGCGGGGCCTGGTTGTACTGTTGCTGCTGGCCGCCACCTTGGTTGAAGTTGCCGCCAGCCTGGTTGTACGGGTCACCGCCTTGCTGCTGGCCCTGAGGACGGCCGCCGAGCAGCTGCATGGTGCCGTTGATGTCGACGATGATCTCGGTGGTGTAGCGCTTGATGCCGTCTTTTTCCCACTCGCGGGTCTGCAGCTTGCCTTCGATGTACACCTGCGAACCCTTGCGCAGGTACTCGCCGGCAATTTCGGCAACCTTGCCGAACAGCGACACACGGTGCCACTCGGTACGCTCGACCTTCTGGCCCGACTGCTTGTCGGTCCACTGCTCGCTGGTGGCCAGGCTCAGGTTGGTCACGGCGTTACCGTTGGGCAGGTAGCGGACTTCGGGATCCTGGCCACAGGTGCCGACCAGAATGACTTTGTTAACCCCACGGGCCATAACGTTCTCCTAGGCTTCGCACGCCGAAGAGGCCGGGTTCACCAGGCGCTCGAGGGTCGTACGGTCCAAAATTTTCGTATCCAGTTTGATATAGATGGCGGCTTCTTCAGCTACCACAACCGCGTCGGTCACACCCGGCACGGCCATCAGGCGCTCGGTCAGGCCGGCTTCCCGGACTGCCTCTGGCGTCAGCGGCATGCGCAGGCTGGTCACATAGGGCGGCTCGTTCATGCGCAACGCGACGACCAGCCAGATGGCACACAGTACCGCGCAACCGAGGAACACCATGTTCAGCCCGCCGTGCTGGAACAACCAGCCACCAAGGATTCCTCCCAGAGCAGCGCCAAGGAACTGGCTGGTGGAATAAACCCCCATTGCCGTCCCCTTGCCACCGGCAGGCGACACCTTGCTGACCAGCGAAGGCAGCGAAGCCTCCAGCAGGTTGAATGCGGTAAAGAATACCACGGTGCCGATCACCAGTCCGCGCAAACCGTCAGCCCACTGCCAGAAGAACACCTCGACCAGCAACAACACACTGACCGCTCCGGCCAGCACACGTTTCATCTTGCGCTTTTTCTCGCCATAGATGATGAACGGGACCATTGCAAAAAATGAGATGAACAACGCGGTCAGGTACACCCACCAGTGTTGCTCCTTTGGCAGCCCCCCACGGTCGACGAAGGCCAGGGGCAATGCGACGAAGCTGGCCATGAGAATGGCGTGCAGAACGAAAATGCCCACGTCCAGGCGCAGAAGGTCCGGGTGGCGCAGGGTCGGGCCGATGGCCTGGCGCGCCACGCCCGACTCGCGGTGCTGCAGGATGCTGTGCGAGTTGGGCACGACAAACGCGACCAACAGGATGCCGACCAGGGCAAGACCCGCCGTGGCCAGGAACAATCCTGACAAACCGAAGGCACTTGTCAGCAATGGGCCGACGACCATGGCGACAGCGAACGACAGGCCGATGCTCATGCCGATCATGGCCATGGCCTTGGTCCGGTGTTGCTCGCGGGTGAGGTCGGACAGCAGCGCCATGACTGCGGCAGAAATCGCCCCGGCGCCCTGCAGGATACGCCCGGCGATCACCCCCCAGATGGAGTCGGCCTGGGCCGCCAGCACACTGCCCAGGGCAAAGATCACCAGCCCCACGTAGATGACCGGGCGCCGGCCGATACGGTCGGATATCATCCCGAACGGGATTTGCAGGAACGCCTGGGTCAGGCCATAGGCGCCAATGGCCAGGCCGATCAGCGCGGGTGTGGCGCCGGCCAGGTCCATGCCGTAGGTGGCCAGTACCGGCAAGACCATGAACATGCCCAGCATACGAAAGGCAAAGACCAGGGCAAGGCCGCCAGCGGCGCGGGTTTCGCCGCCACTCATGCGCTCGTTGTGGGTGTCGTGCATGGAATAACCTCGTGTGAACCGGCGGCGATTCTATCAGTCCGACAGCTTGACGGCATCTACGCGACGCTTTGCCGCGTACTGGCAGCGCGCCGTATACTTCCTTGTTTATGCCCGCCGAGCGAGGCCGCAGTGGACAAGATCCTGATTCGTGGGGCACGTACCCACAACCTGAAGAACATCGACCTGACCCTGCCCCGGGACAAGCTGATCGTGATCACCGGCCTGTCCGGTTCCGGCAAGTCGTCCCTGGCGTTCGATACCTTGTACGCCGAAGGCCAGCGCCGCTACGTGGAGTCGCTGTCGGCCTACGCCCGGCAGTTCCTGTCGATGATGGAAAAGCCCGACGTCGACACCATCGAAGGCCTGTCACCGGCGATTTCCATCGAGCAGAAATCGACCTCGCACAACCCACGCTCCACGGTTGGCACCATTACCGAAATCTACGACTACCTGCGCCTGCTGTATGCCCGCGTCGGCACGCCACGCTGCCCGGACCACGATATCCCGCTGGAGGCGCAAACGATCAGCCAGATGGTCGACCTGGTGCTGGAGCGCCCGGAAGGCAGCAAGTTGATGCTGCTGGCACCGGTGGTGCGCGAGCGCAAGGGTGAGCACCTGGCGGTGTTCGACGAACTGCGCGCCCAAGGCTTCGTGCGGGCCCGGGTAAACGGCAAGCTCTACGAGCTTGATGAACTGCCAAAGCTGGACAAGCAGAAGAAGCACAGCATCGATGTGGTGGTAGACCGCTTCAAGGTCCGCACCGACCTGCAGCAGCGCCTGGCCGAATCGTTCGAGACCGCACTCAAGCTGGCTGACGGCATCGCCCTGGTAGCGCCAATGGACGACGAGCAAGGCGAAGAGATGATTTTCTCCGCGCGCTTCGCCTGCCCGGTGTGCGGCCATGCGATCAGCGAGCTGGAACCGAAGCTGTTCTCCTTCAACAACCCGGCTGGCGCCTGCCCGACCTGTGATGGCCTGGGGGTCAAACAGTTCTTCGACACCAAGCGCCTGGTCAATGCCGAGCTCACCTTGGCCGAAGGCGCGATCCGCGGCTGGGACCGGCGCAACGTGTACTACTTCCAGATGCTTGGCTCGCTGGCCGCGCATTACGGCTTCAGCCTGGAAGAACCGTTCGGCGAGCTGTCGGCCGATCACCAGAAGGTCATCCTGCAAGGCAGTGGCAAACAGACTGTCGACTTCAAGTACCTCAACGACCGTGGCGACATCGTCAAGCGCTCGCACCCGTTCGAAGGCATCGTGCCGAACCTGGAGCGCCGCTACCGCGAGACCGAATCGGCCACCGTGCGCGAAGAGCTGGCCAAGTTCCTCGGCACCCAGCCCTGCCCGGATTGCCGCGGTACCCGCCTGCGCCGCGAGGCGCGGCATGTATGGGTTGGCGAAAAGACCCTGCCGGCAGTGACCAACCTGCCGATCGGTGAAGCCAGCAACTACTTCGGCGAACTGACCCTCACCGGCCGCCGCGGCGAGATTGCATCGAAGATCCTCAAGGAAATCTGCGAACGCCTGCAGTTCCTGGTCAACGTCGGCCTCGACTACCTCACCCTCGACCGCAGCGCCGATACCCTGTCCGGTGGCGAAGCGCAGCGTATCCGCCTGGCCAGCCAGATCGGCGCCGGCCTGGTCGGGGTGATGTACATCCTCGATGAACCGTCCATCGGCCTTCATCAGCGCGACAACGACCGCCTGCTGGCTACCCTCAACCACCTGCGCGACCTGGGTAACACGGTGATCGTGGTGGAACATGACGAGGACGCCATTCGCCTGGCCGACTACGTGGTCGACATTGGCCCGGGTGCCGGGGTGCACGGCGGCCAGATCGTCGCCGAGGGCACGCCACAGGAGGTCATGGACCACCCCGACTCGTTGACCGGCAAGTACCTGTCCGGGCGCAAGAAGATCGTCGTGCCGGCCAAACGCACACCGCGCAACAAGAAGCTGCAGCTCAAGCTCAAGGGCGCGCGCGGCAACAACCTGCAGAACGTCGACCTGGAAGTCCCGATCGGCCTGCTGACCTGTGTGACCGGGGTCTCCGGCTCGGGCAAGTCGACGCTGATCAACAACACCCTGTTCCCGCTGGCAGCCACTGCCCTCAATGGTGCAAGCACCCTGGAAGCGGCCCCGCACAGCAGCATGGACGGCTTGCAGCACCTGGACAAGGTGGTGGATATCGACCAGAGCCCGATCGGCCGCACCCCGCGCTCGAACCCGGCGACCTACACCGGCATCTTCACGCCGATCCGCGAGCTGTTCTCCGGCGTGCCGGAATCGCGCTCACGCGGCTACGGGCCGGGGCGCTTCTCGTTCAACGTCAAGGGCGGCCGCTGCGAGGCTTGCCAGGGCGACGGCCTGATCAAGGTGGAGATGCACTTCCTGCCAGACATCTATGTGCCGTGCGACGTGTGCAAGAGCAAGCGCTACAACCGCGAAACCCTGGAAATCAAGTACAAGGGCAAGAACATCCACGAGGTGCTGGAAATGACCATCGAGGATGCCCGCGAGTTCTTCGACGCCGTACCGGCGCTGGCGCGCAAGCTGCAAACGCTGATGGATGTGGGGCTGTCGTACATCAAGCTGGGCCAGTCGGCGACCACACTGTCTGGCGGTGAAGCGCAGCGGGTGAAGCTGTCACGCGAGCTGTCCAAGCGCGATACCGGCAAGACCCTGTACATCCTTGATGAGCCAACCACCGGCCTGCACTTTGCTGATATCCAGCAGTTGCTGGACGTACTGCACCGCCTGCGCGACCACGGCAACACCGTGGTGGTGATCGAGCACAACCTGGATGTGATCAAGACCGCCGACTGGCTGGTGGACTTGGGGCCGGAGGGTGGCTCCAAAGGTGGCCAGATCATTGCCTGCGGTACACCCGAAGAGCTGTGTGAGATGAAACAGTCGTATACCGGGCATTACCTGAAACCGCTGCTGGAGCGGGATCGGGCCTGAGTGTCTCCGCTGCAATGAAAAAGCCCCTGGTACCGTTGGTGCCAGGGGCTTTTTCTTGAGTCTGTGGATAACTTACATCTGCGACTGCAGGTAGTTTTCCAGGCCGATGGCCTTGATCAGCCCTTGCTGCTTTTCCAGCCAGTAGGTGTGATCTTCTTCGGTATCCGCCAATTGCGCACGGAGAATGTCACGGCTGATGTAGTCCTTGTGCAGCTCGCACAGCTCGATGCCTTTGCACAGGGCGCCACGCACCTTGTACTCGAGCTTGAGGTCAGCCTCGATCATTTCCGGCACGGTGCTGCCGACTTCCAGGTCGTCCGCACGCATGTCAGGGGTGCCTTCGAGCATGAGGATGCGACGCATCAGGGCATCGGCGTGCTGCGTCTCTTCTTCCATCTCGTGGTTGATGCGCTCGTAGAGCTTGGACAGGCCCCAGTCTTCGTACATGCGCGAATGAATGAAGTACTGGTCGCGTGCCGCCAGTTCGCCCTTCAGCAACGTGACGAGGTAGTTGATTACGTCTGGGTGGCCTTGCATCGCCCTGCTTCTCCATGTGAAAACATCTATGCCACATAGTGTGAACCAGCTTTTGCCTGCGGTCACTGAAAAACGCGCAATCAGACGCAAAAAATCGGTTAAACAGTAGTGATATTCATTGAAAAACCGCCCAAATGAGGGCGGTTCTGCTTATCACTTAGAGTCAGGCCAGATTGATGCCCAAGGCCTTTGCAATCCCTTCGCCATAGGCCGGGTCGGCCTTGAAGAAGTACTGCAATTGGCGCTGAATCACGTCTTCGCTGACACCTGCCATGGTGCCGGCGATGTTGCTGATCAACAGCGCTTTCTGGTCTTCGCTCATCAGGCGGAACAACGCGCCGGCGTGGCTGAAGTAGTCGGTGTCCTCTCGGTGATCGTAACGGTCTGCCGAACCATTCAGGGCCAGTGCGGGCTCAGCATGACGGGGCGACTGCTTCGGTGCCTCAGCGTAGCTGTTGGGCTCATAGTTCGGCGCGCTGCCGTAACTGCCAGTGGCCATGGAGCCGTCGCGCTGGTAGCTGTTGACTGCGCAGCGTGGCGCATTCACCGGCAAATGCTGGTGGTTGGTGCCCACACGGTAGCGGTGTGCGTCTGCGTAGGCGAATACACGGCCCTGCAGCATGCGGTCCGGCGACAGGCCAACCCCTGGCACCATGTTGCTCGGCCCGAACGCAGCCTGCTCGACTTCGGCGAAGTAGTTGAGCGGGTTACGGTTGAGCTCCAGCACGCCCACCTCGATCAGCGGATAGTCCTTCTGCGACCAGGTCTTGGTGACGTCGAAGGGGTTCTCGTCGCGGCTGGCAGCCTCGGCTTCGCTCATCACCTGAATGCATACGGTCCAACGCGGGTAGTCACCACGTTCAATGGCTTCGAACAGGTCGCGCTGGGCGTAGTCCGGGTCAGTACCCGCCAGGCGTGCAGCCTCTGCCGGGGCGAGGTTCTTGATACCTTGCTGGGTCTTGAAATGCCATTTGACCCAGGTGCGCTCACCCTTGGCGTTGATCAGGCTGTAGGTGTGGCTGCCAAAGCCGTGCATATGACGATAGCCGTCCGGAATGCCACGGTCCGAGAACAGTATGGTGACCTGGTGCAGCGCCTCGGGCGAGTGCGACCAGAAGTCCCACATCATCTGGGCGTTCTTCAGGTTGGATTGCGGATGGCGCTTCTGGGTGTGGATAAAATCCGGGAACTTCAGCGGGTCGCGAATGAAGAACACTGGCGTGTTGTTACCCACGATGTCCCAGTTGCCTTCCTCGGTGTAGAACTTGACGGCAAAGCCACGCGGATCGCGCTCGGTGTCTGCAGAACCACGTTCGCCGCCGACAGTGGAGAACCGCAGGAAGGTTTCTGTTTGCTTGCCGATCTGCTCAAACAGCTTGGCGCTGGTGTAGTGGGTGATATCGCGATTGACGGTAAAGGTGCCGTAGGCGCCCGAGCCCTTGGCGTGCACTCGGCGCTCAGGAATGTTCTCGCGGTTGAAATGGGCAAGCTTCTCGATCAGGTGGAAGTCGTCGAGCAACAGCGGGCCACGCGGGCCGGCGGAACGGGAGTTCTGGTTGTCGGCTACTGGTGCACCGCTGGCGGTGGTAAGAATCTTGCTCATGGGCTCTCCTTATCGATCTTCAAGCGCCGGCTAATCGGCTTGGAGAGAGTATTGACGAGCAAGGTTACCGGTACAAATTCATTACATGACTTGTATCAATAGAAATTAACAATATAAGCAGACACAAAAAACCGGGCACTAGGCCCGGTTCTTTGTAGCAGACAGAACGTCTTACTCAGCAGCTTCTACAGCACCGCCGACAGGACGATCAACCAGCTCGACGTACGCCATAGGCGCGTTGTCGCCAGCGCGGAAACCGCACTTCAGGATGCGCAGGTAGCCGCCCTGACGGGTGGCGTAACGCTTGCCCAGGTCGTTGAACAGTTTGCCAACAGCGGACTTCGAACGGGTACGGTCGAAGGCCAGACGACGGTTAGCAACGCTGTCTTCCTTGGCCAGGGTGATCAGCGGCTCGGCAACGCGGCGCAGTTCCTTGGCTTTCGGCAGGGTGGTTTTGATCAGCTCGTGCTCGATCAGCGACACTGCCATGTTCTGGAACATAGCCTTGCGGTGAGAGCTGGTACGGCTCAGGTGACGTCCACTTTTACGATGACGCATGATTCATTCCTTACCAAACACTACGTTCGGTGATTACGACGATCAGGCGGTCGCCTTGTCGTCTTTCTTAAGACTTGCAGGCGGCCAGTTGTCGAGGCGCATGCCGAGAGACAGACCACGAGAGGCCAGGACGTCCTTGATTTCAGTCAGGGACTTCTTGCCCAGGTTAGGAGTCTTCAACAGCTCTACTTCGGTACGCTGAATCAGGTCGCCGATGTAGTAGATGTTCTCCGCCTTGAGGCAGTTGGCCGAACGTACAGTCAGTTCCAGGTCGTCAACCGGACGCAGCAGGATCGGATCGATCTCGTCTTCCTGCTCGACTACGACGGGCTCACTGTCACCTTTGAGGTCGACGAACGCGGCCAGCTGCTGTTGCAGGATGGTCGCAGCGCGGCGGATAGCCTCTTCAGGATCCAGGGTACCGTTGGTTTCCAGATCAATGACCAGCTTGTCCAAGTTGGTACGCTGTTCAACACGGGCGTTTTCGACCACATAGGCGATACGACGCACCGGGCTGAACGAAGCGTCCAACTGCAGACGGCCAATGCTACGGCTTTCGTCTTCGTCGGTTTGACGGGAGTCAGCCGGCTCGTAACCGCGACCACGAGCTACAGTGAGCTTCATGTTCAGGGCGCCATTCGACGCCAGGTTCGCGATTACGTGATCGGGGTTGACGATCTCGACATCGTGATCCAGCTGAATATCGGCAGCGGTAACCACCCCCGAACCCTTTTTCGACAAGGTCAGCGTAACTTCGTCACGACCGTGCAGTTTGATAGCCAGGCCTTTCAGGTTCAACAGGATTTCAATTACGTCTTCCTGTACACCTTCGATCGCGGAGTACTCGTGGAGTACGCCATCGATCTCGGCCTCGACTACTGCACAGCCAGGCATGGAGGACAACAGGATGCGGCGCAGCGCGTTGCCCAGGGTATGGCCGAAACCACGCTCGAGAGGCTCGAGCGTAATCTTGGCGCGGGTCGGACTGACTACCTGCACATCAATGTGGCGGGGAGTCAGGAACTCATTTACCGAAATCTGCATGGATGCACCTATTTTCTAGCCCTTACTTGGAGTAGAGCTCGACAATCAGGTTTTCGTTGATGTCGGCAGACAGGTCGCTGCGAGCAGGAACGTTCTTGAAAACGCCCGACTTTTTAGCAGCATCCACGTCAACCCACTCAACGCGGCCACGCTGGGCGCACAGTTCAAGGGCTTGAACAATGCGCAGCTGGGCCAGCGACTTCTCGCGGACCGCGACCACGTCACCCGGACGAACTTGGTAGGATGGAATGTTTACAGTCTTACCGTTGACGCTGATCGCTTTGTGCGAAACCAGCTGACGGGATTCGGAACGAGTCGAACCGAAGCCCATACGGTAGACGACGTTATCCAGACGGCACTCGAGCAGTTGCAGCAGGTTCTCACCAGTTGCGCCTTTTTTCGAGGCTGCAGCTTGGTAGTAACCGCGGAACTGACGCTCCAGAACACCGTAGATACGACGGACTTTTTGTTTCTCGCGCAGCTGGGTACCGTAGTCGGACTGACGGCCACGGCGCTGGCCGTGGATACCTGGGGCTGCTTCGATGTTGCACTTCGATTCCAGAGCGCGAACGCCGCTCTTCAGGAACAGATCGGTGCCTTCACGACGAGACAGTTTGCATTTTGGACCAATGTAACGTGCCATTCTTCTGTCTCCTGATTACACGCGACGCTTCTTCGGCGGACGGCACCCGTTATGCGGGATTGGCGTCACGTCGGTGATGCTGGCGATCTTGTAGCCGCAGCTGTTCAGTGCACGAACGGCGGATTCACGACCCGGACCTGGACCCTTGACGTTGACGTCGAGGTTCTTCAGGCCGTATTCCAGCGCAGCTTGACCAGCACGTTCAGCAGCAATCTGGGCTGCGAACGGAGTGGATTTGCGCGAACCACGGAAACCCGAACCACCGGAGGTCGCCCAGGACAAAGCATTGCCCTGACGGTCGGTGATGGTCACGATGGTGTTGTTGAAAGAAGCGTGGATGTGGGCGATGCCATCAACCACTGTCTTTTTGACTTTCTTACGAGGACGAGCAGCAGGTTTTGCCATGTCTATATTCCTGGGCGGTTACTTGCGGATCGGCTTACGCGGGCCCTTACGGGTGCGTGCGTTGGTCTTGGTGCGCTGACCGCGAACCGGCAGACCTTTACGATGACGCAGGCCGCGGTAGCAACCCAGGTCCATCAAGCGTTTGATCTTCATGTTGATGTCACGACGCAGGTCACCTTCGGTGGTGAACTTCGCAACTTCGCCACGCAGGGTTTCGATTTGCTCGTCGCTCAGATCCTTGATCTTAGCGGCTGGGTTTACACCAGCGTCTGCACAGATCTTCTGTGCAGTTGTGCGACCGACACCATAGATGTAGGTCAGCGAGATAACAGTATGCTTGTTATCTGGAATGTTGACGCCTGCAATACGGGCCATTCAGTGGGACTCCAATTGACAGCTACCTACGCCCCGGAAGCCAAGAAATAGGGCGCGAGATAATATCGCTGTAGAAACGAATAATCAACCCAGCAGCGCACTAGCTGCTGGGTTTGAAGCAACGATCACACTCAGCCTTGGCGCTGTTTGTGACGCGGTTCTGCGCTGCAGATCACTCGAACGACGCCTTCGCGACGGATGATCTTGCAGTTACGGCACAGCTTTTTCACCGATGCACGAACTTTCATTACCGACTCCTCGAACCTTAGGGGCGTATCAGCGCAGCAGACCGCTGCCGCCGTAGCCTTTCAGGTTGGCTTTCTTCATCAGGGATTCGTACTGGTGCGAAACGAGGTGCGATTGTACTTGGGACATGAAGTCCATCACAACCACTACCACAATCAGCAACGAGGTCCCGCCAAGGTAGAACGGCACATTTGCTGCCACCACCAGGAACTGGGGCAGAAGGCAGACGGCCATCATGTAAAGAGCACCGAACATGGTCAAACGAGTCAGAACGCCATCAATGTAGCGCGCAGACTGCTCACCAGGACGGATACCCGGAATAAAGGCACCGGACTTCTTCAGGTTTTCCGCTACGTCTTTCGGGTTGAACATCAACGCTGTGTAGAAGAAGCAGAAGAAAATGATCCCTGCACTAAACAGCAGAATGTTCAACGGCTGACCAGGAGCGATCGACTGCGAGATGTCCTGCAGCCAGCCCATACCTTCGGACTGACCGAACCAGGCACCCAGCGAAGCCGGGAACAGCAAAATGCTGCTCGCGAAAATGGCCGGGATAACCCCCGCCATGTTCACCTTCAGCGGCAAGTGGCTGGTCTGCGCAGCAAAAACCTTGCGGCCCTGCTGACGCTTGGCGTAGTGAACGGCGATACGACGCTGACCACGCTCAATGAACACCACAAAACCGATAATCGCTACTGCCAGCAAACCGATTGCGACCAGGGCGAAAATGTTGATATCGCCTGTGCGTGCAGACTCGAAAGACTGCCCGATTGCTCTCGGAAGACCGGCAACGATACCTGCGAAGATCAACATCGAGATACCGTTGCCCACACCGCGCTCGGTGATCTGCTCGCCCAGCCACATCATGAACATAGCGCCTGCCACGAACGTGGAGACGGCAACGACATGGAAGCCCAGGCCCGCAGAAAACGCCACGCCCTGGTTGGCCAGGCCAATGGACATGCCAATGGCTTGAACCAGTGCCAGGATAACGGTGCCGTAGCGGGTGTACTGGCTGATCTTGCGACGGCCAGCTTCACCTTCCTTCTTCAACTGCTCCAGTTGCGGGCTGACCGCCGTCATCAGCTGCATGATGATCGATGCCGAAATGTACGGCATGATCCCCAGTGCAAAGATGCTCATGCGCTCAAGCGCGCCACCGGAAAACATGTTGAACAAGCTAAGAATGGTCCCCTCATTCTGCCGAAACAGATCCGCCAGACGGTCCGGATTGATGCCGGGAACCGGGATATGCGCACCTATCCGATAGACGATGATCGCCATGAACAGAAAGCGCAGACGAGCCCAGAGTTCCGACATCCCGCCCTTACCGAGCGAAGAGAGAGCACCTTGCTTAGCCATTTATTCCTCGAATTTGCCGCCAGCTGCTTCGATAGCCGCACGCGCACCCTTGGTGGCTGCGATGCCCTTGATGGTGACTGCGCGAGTAACTTCGCCAGACAGCATGATTTTCACACGCTGAATGTGCTGGTTGATCACGTTGGCATCCTTCAAGGATTGCACGGAGATCACGTCGCCTTCCACTTTGGCCAGCTCGGACAGACGCACTTCTGCGCGGTCCATGGCTTTCAGGGAAACGAAGCCGAATTTCGGCAGACGACGGTGCAGCGGCTGTTGACCGCCTTCGAAGCCCGGTGCGATCGAACCACCCGAACGGGAAGTCTGACCTTTGTGGCCACGGCCGCCGGTCTTACCCAGACCGCTACCGATACCACGACCCGGACGATGTTTTTCGCGACGGGAACCCGGCGCTGGACTCAGATCATTGAGTTTCATCGATTAACCCTCGACGCGCAGCATGTAGTAAGCCTTGTTGATCATCCCGCGATTCTCGGGAGTATCCAGGACTTCTACAGTGTGACCGATGCGACGCAGACCCAGGCCCTTAACACACAGTTTGTGGTTAGGCAGACGACCCGAGACGCTCTTGATCAGCGTTACTTTTACGGTTGCCATGATCAGAAGATCTCCTCGACGCTCTTGCCGCGCTTGGCAGCAATGGATTCAGGAGATTGCATGGCTTTCAGACCCTTGAAAGTGGCGTAAACCACGTTCACTGGGTTGGTCGAACCGTAGCACTTGGCCAGAACGTTCTGAACACCAGCAACTTCCAGGACAGCACGCATTGCGCCACCGGCGATGATACCGGTACCTTCCGAAGCAGGCTGCATGTAAACCTTCGAGGCGCCGTGGGCAGCCTTGGTGGCGTACTGCAGGGTAGTGCCCTTCAGGTCAACCTGGATCATGTTGCGGCGAGCAGCTTCCATGGCTTTCTGAATCGCAGCAGGTACTTCGCGCGATTTGCCACGGCCGAAGCCGACACGACCTTTACCATCACCAACCACGGTCAACGCGGTGAAGGTGAAGATACGGCCGCCTTTTACGGTCTTGGCAACGCGGTTAACTTGAACCAGCTTCTCGATGTAGCCTTCGTCGCGCTTTTGATCGTTATTTGCCATAACTTAGAACTCCAGCCCGCCTTCACGAGCAGCATCAGCCAGCGCTTTGACGCGGCCATGGTACTTGAAGCCGGAACGGTCAAAGGCAACTTGAGATACACCGGCGGCTTTCGCACGCTCAGCTACCAGCTTGCCAACCTTAGTGGCCGCGTCGATGTTGCCAGTGGCGCCATCACGCAGGTCTTTGTCCAAGGTCGAGGCGCTTGCCAGAACCTTGCTGCCGTCGGCCGAAATGACCTGGGCGTAGATGTGCTGCGAGGAGCGGAACACGCACAGGCGCACGACTTCGAGTTCGTGCATCTTGAGACGTGCTTTGCGAGCGCGACGCAGTCGAGTAACTTTTTTGTCGGTCATTTACTAGGCCCTACTTCTTCTTGGCTTCTTTACGACGGACTACTTCGTCCGCGTAACGCACACCTTTGCCTTTGTAAGGCTCTGGCGGACGGAAGTCGCGGATTTCAGCGGCCACCTGACCTACCAGCTGCTTGTCGATACCCTTGATCAGGATGTCGGTCTGGCTAGGCGTTTCAGCGGTGATACCGGCTGGCAGTTCGTAGTCCACTGGGTGCGAGAAGCCCAGGGCCAGGTTCAGGACGGTGCCTTTAGCCTGTGCCTTGTAACCAACACCGACCAGCTGGAGCTTACGCTCGAAGCCTTGGCTTACGCCTTGGACCATGTTGTTAACCAGGGCGCGGGTGGTACCGGCCATGGCACGAGCTTGCTGGTCACCATTGCGAGCGACGAAACGCAGCTCACCAGATTCTTCGGTAACTTCAACAGACGAGTGAACGTTCAGTTCGAGAGTGCCCTTGGCACCCTTCACCGAAAGCTGCTGACCTGCGAATTTGACTTCGACACCGGACGGCAGCTTAACGGGGTTCTTAGCGACGCGAGACATGTCTATCCCCCCTTAGAACACTGTGCACAGAACTTCGCCGCCGACACCGGCAGCGCGCGCAGCGCGATCAGTCATCACACCTTTGTTGGTGGAGACAATAGACACGCCCAGACCGCCACGTACTTTCGGCAGATCGGTGACGGCCTTGTACTGGCGCAGGCCTGGACGGCTGGAGCGCTTCAGTTCCTCGATGACCGGACGGCCTTCGAAGTACTTCAGTTCGATCGACAGGGAAGGCTTGGCTTCACCAGTTACCTGGTAGCCAGCGATGTAACCTTCGTCCTTCAGAACTTTGGCAACCGCGACCTTCAGGGTAGAAGAAGGCATGCTTACGACGGACTTTTCAGCCATCTGGGCATTACGGATGCGAGTTAGCATGTCCGCTAACGGGTCCTGCATACTCATGGGCTAGATGCTCCTGATACAAGAATTATTAGCCTTGCGGCTATGACAACCACCTGAGCGGATTGGGCAAAAAACCCAGGCTCGGGTGAGCCGGTCATTCTAGACACAAGGCAGAAACGAAACAAGCCCCATATAGGGGCTTGTTTCTTGGCGAGGTCACCGGCGGTCGGAAGATTGCTCCCCTTCCGCCGGGATCACACCGGCAGCGCTTACCAGGAGGCCTTGACCAGACCTGGTACGTCGCCGCGCATTGCAGCTTGACGCAGCATGTTACGGCCCAGGCCGAACTTACGGTATACACCGTGAGGACGACCGGTCAGGCGGCAACGGTTGCGCAGGCGCGAGGCGCTAGCGTCACGTGGCTGCTTCTGCAGAGCGACTACGGCAGCGAAACGCTCTTCTGGAGAGGCGTTAACGTTGACGATGGTCGCTTTCAGCTCAGCACGCTTCTTAGCGAACTTGGCTACCGTCAGCTGACGCTTCAGCTCACGGTTTTTCATGCTCTTCTTGGCCATTTTCCTACTCCAATCAGTTGCGGAACGGGAACTTGAAAGCACGCAGCAGAGCGCGGCCTTCGTCGTCCGAACGAGCAGTGGTGGTCAGGGTGATGTCCAAACCGCGCAGAGCATCGATCTTGTCGTAATCGATTTCCGGGAAGATGATCTGCTCTTTCACGCCCATGCTGTAGTTGCCACGGCCATCGAAGGACTTGGCATTCAGGCCGCGGAAGTCGCGAACCCGAGGCAGGGAGATCGCCAGCAGGCGGTCCAGGAATTCGTACATCTTGTCGCTACGCAGGGTCACCTTGACACCGATCGGCCATCCTTCGCGGACTTTGAAGCCAGCGATGGATTTACGAGCGAAAGTCACGACCGGCTTTTGACCGGTGATCTTTTCCAGGTCAGCTACTGCGTGCTCGATGACTTTTTTGTCGCCGATCGCTTCGCCCAGACCCATGTTCAGGGTGATTTTGGTAACGCGTGGAACTTCCATCACGTTCGACAGCTTAAGTTCTTCCTTAAGCTTAGGAGCGATTTCGTTCCGGTAAATCTCTTTCAGTCGTGCCATGGTCTTCTACCTAGCAGTGTTCAAGCATCAACCGCTTTTTGGGTCGACTTGAAGACACGAATTTTCTTACCGTCTTCTACTTTGAAACCAACGCGGTCAGCCTTGTTGGTTTCGCCGTTGAAGATGGCAACGTTGGAAGCGTGCAGAGGCGCTTCTTTCTCGACGATACCGCCCTGAACGCCCGCCATCGGGTTAGGCTTGGTATGACGCTTGACCAGGTTCACGCCACCGATGACCAGACGGTCATCAGCGAGAACCTTCAGCACCTTACCGCGCTTACCTTTGTCTTTGCCGGCGATCACGATGATCTCGTCGTCACGACGAATCTTTTGCATGTCGGATCTCCTTACAGCACTTCAGGGGCGAGCGAGACGATCTTCATGAACTTCTCAGTACGAAGTTCACGGGTCACTGGCCCGAAGATGCGAGTGCCGATCGGCTCTTGCTTGTTGTTCAGCAGAACAGCAGCGTTGCCGTCGAAACGAATGATGGAACCGTCAGCGCGACGAACACCGTGACGGGTGCGCACGACAACAGCGGTCATCACTTGGCCTTTTTTGACCTTACCGCGCGGAATTGCTTCCTTGACAGTAACCTTGATGATGTCACCGATGCCGGCGTAACGGCGGTGCGAACCGCCGAGCACCTTGATGCACATGACGCGACGAGCGCCGCTGTTATCGGCCACATCGAGCATGGATTGAGTCTGAATCATAAAATTTCTCCGACCCCTAGCCCTTAGACTTCAACAGCGCGTTCGAGGACTTCAACCAGTGCCCAGGACTTGGTCTTGGCCAGCGGACGGGTTTCGGTAATCGAAACCTTGTCGCCGATCTTGCACTGGTTGGTTTCGTCGTGCGCGTGCAGCTTAGTCGAACGCTTAACGTATTTACCGTAGATCGGGTGCTTTACGCGACGCTCGATCAGTACGGTGATGGTCTTGTCCATTTTGTCGCTGACGACACGGCCAGTCAGCGTACGGACGGTTTTTTCAGCTTCAGCCATGATCACTTACCTGCCTGCTGGTTGAGCACAGTTTTCACGCGAGCGATGTCACGCTTAACTTGCGAGAGCAGGTGCGACTGCCCCAACTGGCCAGTTGCTTTCTGCATACGCAGATTGAACTGGTCGCGCAGCAAGCCGAGCAGTTGCTCGTTCAGCTGCTGTGCCGATTTTTCACGAAGTTCATTCGCTTTCATCACATCACCGTCCGCTTAACAAAGGAGGTGGCGAGAGGCAGCTTTGCAGCAGCCAGGGCGAAAGCTTCGCGCGCCAGCTCTTCAGAAACACCCTCGATCTCGTACAGGACTTTGCCTGGCTGGATCTGGGCAACCCAGTATTCCACGGAGCCCTTACCTTTACCCATACGAACCTCAAGAGGCTTCTTGGAGATCGGCTTGTCCGGGAACACACGGATCCAGATCTTGCCGCCACGTTTAACGTGACGGGTCAGCGCACGACGTGCGGACTCGATCTGGCGAGCGGTGAGGCGACCGCGAGCAACAGCTTTCAGGGCGAATTCGCCGAAGCTGACTTTGCTACCGCGCAGTGCCAGACCACGGTTGTGGCCAGTCATCTGCTTGCGGAATTTTGTACGCTTTGGTTGCAACATTTGGCGTACCCCTTACTTAGCAGCTTTTTTACGAGGCGCTGGTGCTTGTGGTTTCAGTTCTTCTTGGCGACCACCAATAACTTCGCCTTTGAAGATCCAAACCTTCACACCGATCACACCGTAAGTGGTGTGAGCTTCGTAGGTGTTGTAGTCGATATCGGCACGCAGGGTGTGCAGAGGCACACGACCTTCGCGATACCACTCGGTACGAGCAATCTCGGCACCGCCGAGACGACCGCTCACCTGGATCTTGATGCCCTTGGCACCAATACGCATGGCGTTCTGTACGGCGCGCTTCATGGCGCGACGGAACATTACGCGGCGTTCCAGCTGCTGAGCTACGCTCTGCGCAACCAGCATAGCGTCGAGTTCCGGCTTGCGGATCTCTTCGATGTTGATGTGCACAGGCACACCCATCTGCTTGGTCAGGTCCTGACGCAGCTTCTCAACATCTTCACCTTTCTTACCGATAACGATACCGGGACGAGCGGTGTGGATGGTGATGCGTGCAGTTTGAGCCGGACGATGAATATCGATACGGCTTACGGACGCGCTTTTTAGTTTGTCTTGGAGGTACTCACGTGTTTTCAGATCCTTCAACAGGTAATCTGCGTAAGTAGCACCGTCTGCGTACCAGACGGAGGTGTGCTCCTTGACGATTCCCAGGCGAATGCCAGTGGGATGTACTTTCTGACCCATCTGATCGACTCCGTTACTTGTCCGCAACCTTGACAGTGATATGGCAAGACCGCTTGACGATGCGATCTGCGCGGCCTTTGGCACGCGGCATGATGCGCTTCAGCGAACGCCCTTCGTTGACGAAGACGGTGGAGACCTTCAGGTCATCAACGTCTGCGCCTTCGTTGTGTTCGGCGTTGGCTACGGCCGACTCGAGGACTTTCTTCATGATTTCAGCGGCTTTTTTGCTGCTGAAGGCCAACAGGTTGAGCGCTTCGCCCACCTTCTTCCCGCGGATCTGGTCGGCGACCAAGCGGGCTTTCTGGGCGGAGATGCGAGCGCCCGACAACTTAGCGGCTACTTCCATTTCCTTACCCCTTAACGCTTGGCTTTCTTGTCAGCCACGTGCCCGCGATAGGTGCGGGTACCGGCGAACTCGCCCAGTTTGTGGCCGACCATGTCTTCGTTCACGAGAACTGGAACATGCAGGCGACCGTTGTGAACCGCGATGGTCAGACCGACCATTTGTGGCAGGATCATCGAACGACGCGACCAGGTTTTAACTGGCTTGCGATCATTCTTCTCCACCGCCACTTCGACCTTCTTCAGCAGGTGAAGATCGATAAAAGGACCTTTTTTCAGAGAACGTGGCACTGTCGTATCCCTCTAGTTACTTGCGACGACGGACGATCATGTTGTCGGTACGCTTATTACCACGGGTTTTCGCACCCTTGGTTGGGAAGCCCCATGGCGATACCGGATGACGACCACCGGAGGTACGACCTTCACCACCACCATGTGGGTGGTCAACCGGGTTCATGGCAACACCACGAACGGTTGGGCGAACGCCGCGCCAGCGTTTGGCACCAGCTTTACCCAGCGAACGCAGGCTGTGCTCGGAGTTCGAGACTTCGCCCAGGGTCGCACGGCATTCAGCCAGTACTTTACGCATCTCACCGGAGCGCAGACGCAGGGTCACGTAAACGCCGTCACGAGCGATCAGCTGAGCCGAAGCACCAGCGGAACGAGCGATCTGAGCACCTTTACCCGGCTTCAGTTCGACGCCGTGAATGGTGCTACCTACTGGAATGTTGCGCAGTTGCAGGGAGTTACCGGCCTTGATTGGGGCCAGGGCACCTGCGATCAGCTGGTCGCCAGCGCTCACGCCTTTAGGGGCGATGATGTAGCGACGCTCACCGTCTGCGTAGCACAGCAGGGCGATGTGAGCAGTACGGTTTGGATCGTATTCGATACGCTCGACAGTGGCTGGAATGCCATCTTTGTCGTTGCGACGGAAGTCGACCAGACGGTAATGCTGCTTATGACCACCACCAACGTGACGAGTGGTAATGCGGCCATTGTTGTTACGACCACCAGACTTCGATTTCTTCTCGAGCAGCGGTGCGTGAGGAGCGCCTTTATGCAGCTCCTTGTTGACCACCTTGACCACGAAACGGCGGCCAGGGGAAGTCGGTTTGCATTTAACGATTGCCATGATGCACCCCTTCCTTACTCAGCACTGCTGCTGAAATCGAGATCTTGGCCTGGCTGAAGGGATACGATCGCCTTCTTCCAGTCATTGCGCTTGCCCAGACCACGTGCGGTACGCTTGGTTTTACCCAGAACGTTAACAGTCGACACGTTTTCAACTTTTACGTTGAACAGGCCTTCGACAGCTTTCTTGATTTCCAGCTTGGTTGCATCGGTAGCAACCTTGAATACGAACTGGCCTTTTTTCTCAGCCAGAACGGTAGCCTTCTCGGAAACGTGCGGGCCAAGGAGGACTTTAAATACGCGTTCCTGGTTCATCCCAGCAGCTCCTCGAATTTCTTCACGGCCGAGACAGTGATCAACACTTTCTCGTATGCGATCAGACTGACCGGGTCGGAACCTTGTACGTCACGTACATCGACGTGCGGCAGGTTGCGAGCAGCCAGGTACAGGTTCTGATCAACAGCGTCCGAAACGATCAGTACGTCGGTCAGACCCATGCCGTTCAGCTTGTTCAGCAGATCTTTGGTTTTCGGCGCTTCAACAGCGAAGTCCTGAACCACGACCAGACGGTCGCTACGCACCAGCTCAGCGAGGATGGAGCGCAGAGCTGCGCGGTACATCTTCTTGTTGAGCTTCTGCGAGTGATCTTGAGGGCGAGCTGCGAAGGTTACACCACCGCCACGCCAGATCGGACCACGAGTGGTACCAGCACGAGCACGGCCAGTACCCTTCTGACGCCATGGGCGCTTACCGCCACCAGACACGTCGGAACGGGTCTTTTGCTGCTTGGTGCCCTGACGGCCGCCGGCCATGTAGGCCACGACTGCTTGGTGTACCAGCGTCTCGTTGAATTCGCCACCGAAAGTCAGTTCGGAAACTTCGATCGCCTGAGCGTCATTTACATTAAGTTGCATGTCAGTTTCCCCTTAACCGCGAGCCTTGACAGCTGGACGTACAACCAGGTCGCCGCCAGTAGCGCCAGGAACGGCACCCTTGACGAGCAGCAGGTTGCGTTCAGCGTCTACGCGAACTACTTCCAGGGACTGAACAGTCACGCGCTCGGCGCCCATGTGGCCGGACATTTTCTTGCCCTTGAACACACGACCAGGAGTCTGGCACTGGCCGATGGAACCAGGAACACGGTGCGACACGGAGTTACCGTGGGTGTTGTCCTGACCACGGAAGTTCCAGCGCTTGATGGTACCGGCGAAGCCTTTACCTTTGGACTGACCAGTAACGTCTACCAGCTGGCCTGCAGTGAAGAGTTCAGCTTTGATCAGATCGCCAGCCTGGAAATCGCCTTCTTCAAGACGGAACTCCCAAACACCGCGACCAGCGGCAACGTTAGCCTTGGCGAAGTGGCCTGCCTGAGCGGCAGTCACACGCGAAGCACGACGCTCGCCGACAGTGACTTGCACTGCACGGTAGCCATCGGTTTCTTCAGTTTTGAACTGGGTGACACGATTCGGTTCGATCTCAATGACCGTGACCGGAATGGAGACACCTTCTTCGGTGAAAATGCGGGTCATACCGCACTTGCGACCGATTACACCAATAGTCATGTTGTAACCTCATGAGTGTACGGGGCTTTCACCCGCTATGGCCGCCCATTTCAGAGCGTTACACGACTAGACCGAAGTCTTAGCCGAGGCTGATCTGAACTTCCACACCTGCCGCCAGATCAAGCTTCATCAGCGCGTCAACGGTTTTATCCGTTGGCTGGACGATGTCCAGAACACGCTTATGAGTGCGAATCTCGTACTGGTCACGCGCGTCTTTGTTGACGTGCGGGGAGACCAGAACGGTGAAACGCTCTTTGCGGGTAGGCAGTGGAATCGGACCACGCACTTGTGCACCAGTACGTTTCGCGGTTTCCACGATTTCCTGGGTGGATTGGTCGATCAGGCGATGGTCGAAAGCCTTCAACCTGATTCGGATTTGCTGATTTTGCATTGGATTTCAGACTCCAGGCTGTTCCCAACGGACGCACTACGCCCGCTAAAAGGAGGCGTGATTCTATAGACGCCCCAATTTAGTGTCAACCCAATAAAAAAAGCCCCCGCTGAGCGGAGGCCTTTTTCAATCGGTCGAGTGATTACTCGATGATTTTGGCTACGACGCCGGCGCCGACGGTACGACCGCCTTCACGGATAGCGAAGCGCAGACCGTCTTCCATTGCGATGGTCTTGATCAGGGTAACAGTCATCTGGACGTGAGCGTAGTGACGAATGGTCGAGTTGTACTCAACGTGAGCGGTGTTGATGGTGATACCGCGCGCTTTCTCTTCCGGAGCCGAGTCGATCTTGTCGAAGTCAACGATTGCGGAACCGAAGACTTCCGAGCAGACGCGAGTCAGAGCTGCGGTCAGAGTGGTCTTACCGTGGTCAACGTGGCCGATAGTGCCGACGTTAACGTGGGGAAGGGAACGATCAAATTTTTCTTTAGCCACGACAGTGAACCTCTTGCCTAAAGGGGATTAGCCTTGTTTTTTAACGAGTGCTTCGACGATGTTCGACGGAGCTTCGGAGTATTTGGAGAATTCCATGGAGTAGCTTGCGCGACCCTGAGACATGGAACGAACGTCGGTTGCGTAACCGAACATCTCTCCGAGCGGTACCTCAGCAGTGATTACCTTGCCGGACACCGAGTCTTCATTCCCCTGGATCATCCCACGACGACGGCTCAGGTCACCCATCACGTCACCCAGGTAATCTTCCGGAGTTACAACTTCGACCTTCATGATCGGCTCAAGCACCACGCCACCGCCCTTCTGGGCCAGTTGCTTGGTCGCCATCGAAGCAGCGATTTTGAACGCCATTTCGTTGGAGTCGACGTCGTGGTACGAACCATCGAATACCGCGGCCTTCAGGCCGATCAGAGGATAACCGGCAACAACGCCGTTTTTCATCTGCTCTTCGATACCCTTCTGGATCGGGGCGATGAATTCCTTAGGAATCACACCACCAACGACTTCGTTGGTGAATACCAGACCTTCGGTGATGTTGCCTTTCTCGTCGACTTCCGGCTCCGAGAAACGGATCCAGCAGTGACCGAACTGACCACGACCGCCCGACTGACGAACGAACTTGCCTTCGATCTCGACGTTGGACTTGGTGATCTTCTCGCGGTACGAAACCTGCGGCTTGCCGATGTTGGCTTCGACGTTGAACTCGCGCTTCATGCGGTCAACGAGGATGTCCAGGTGCAGCTCACCCATGCCCGAGATGATGGTCTGACCAGTCTCTTCGTCGGTCTTGACGCGGAACGACGGGTCTTCCTGGGCCAGCTTGCCCAGTGCAATACCCATCTTCTCCTGGTCAGCCTTGGTTTTCGGCTCTACGGAGAGCGAAATGACCGGCTCAGGGAAGTCCATACGCTCAAGGATGATTGGCTTGTCAGCGTTGCACAGGGTTTCGCCTGTGGTCACGTCTTTCATGCCGATCAGTGCAGCGATGTCGCCAGCGCGCACTTCCTTGATTTCTTCACGCTGGTTGGCGTGCATCTGCACCATACGACCAACGCGCTCTTTCTTGCCTTTGACCGAGTTGATGACGGAGTCACCGGAGGTCAGAACGCCCGAGTAGACGCGAACGAAGGTCAGAGTACCCACGAACGGGTCAGTCGCGATCTTGAACGCCAGAGCCGAGAACGGCTCGTCGTCGTTGGCGTGACGCACGTCTTTGCGAACAGCCGGATCTTCTTTGTCCAGCTCTTTGTCGTCCGGGTTGATGCCCTGGATTGCAGGGATCTCGGTCGGAGCAGGCAGGTAGTCGATGACGGCATCGAGAACCAGGGGAACGCCCTTGTTCTTGAACGACGAACCACAGACAGCCGGTACGATTTCGCTGGCCAGGGTGCGCGCGCGCAGACCGGCTTTGATCTCTTCGACGGTCAGCTCTTCGCCTTCCAGGTACTTGTTCATCAGCTCTTCGCTGGCCTCGGCAGCCGCTTCAATCATATTGGAGCGCCACTCTTCAGCCAGTTCCAGCATATCGGCAGGAATTTCTTCCTCGCGATAGGTGGTGCCTTTGTCGTCGTCGTTCCAGTAGATAGCCTTCATCTTGACCAGGTCGATCTGACCCTGGAAGTTATCTTCTGAACCGATGGCCAGCTGAACAGGAACCGGGGTGTGACCCAGACGGTTCTTGATCTGACCGATGACGCGCAGGAAGTTTGCACCGGCACGGTCCATCTTGTTCACGTAGACAACACGTGGAACGCCGTACTTGTTGGCCTGACGCCATACGGTTTCGGACTGAGGCTCAACGCCGGAGGTACCGCAGAACACAACGACCGCGCCGTCGAGTACGCGCAGCGAACGCTCTACTTCAATGGTGAAGTCAACGTGGCCGGGGGTATCGATGACGTTTACACGGTAGTTGTCATACTGACCAACAGAACCTTTCCAGAAGGTGGTAACGGCAGCGGAGGTAATGGTGATACCCCGCTCCTGCTCCTGCACCATCCAGTCGGTGGTCGCGGCGCCGTCGTGCACCTCGCCCATCTTGTGGCTCAGGCCTGTGTAGAACAGGATCCGCTCGGTAGTGGTGGTCTTGCCCGCATCAACGTGGGCACAGATACCAATGTTACGGTAGCGGTTAATTGCTGTAGTACGAGCCATAAAGCCCTCGCAAAATGATTGATGCCTGAATTAGAAGCGGTAGTGCGAGAACGCTTTGTTGGCTTCAGCCATACGGTGAACGTCTTCACGCTTCTTGACTGCAGCACCTTTGCCTTCAGCAGCATCCAGCAGCTCGCCAGCCAGGCGCAGAGCCATCGACTTCTCGCCACGCTTGCGGGCGTAGTCTACGAGCCAGCGCATTGCCAGAGCATTACGACGGGATGGACGAACTTCAACCGGAACCTGGTAAGTGGCACCGCCGACACGACGGGACTTTACTTCGACCAGCGGAGCGATGGCGTCGAGAGCTTTCTCGAAGATTTCCAGGGGGTCGCTGTTCTTGCGCTCTTTGACCTTGTCCAGTGCACCGTAAACGATGCGCTCGGCCACGGCCTTCTTGCCGCTTTCCATCACGTGGTTCATGAACTTGGCGAGGATTTGGGATCCGTATTTAGGATCGTCCAGAATCTCACGTTTTGCTGCTACACGACGTCTTGGCATGATAAGCCCTCAAACGGTCTTCAGGTTAGCCCGGGACGTGGGTCTTCGACCCCTGCCCGACCTTACTCTTATCGACTCAAAAAAATGGATGTGTGCAAACGACCGATTACTTCGGACGCTTGGTACCGTACTTCGAACGACCCTGGTTACGGCCTTTAACGCCCGAAGTATCCAGAGAGCCGCGAACGGTGTGGTAACGAACACCTGGCAAGTCTTTTACACGGCCGCCACGGATCAGGACGACGCTGTGCTCTTGCAGGTTGTGGCCTTCACCGCCGATGTACGAGGAAACCTCGAAACCGTTGGTCAGACGCACACGGCATACTTTACGCAGTGCCGAGTTAGGTTTTTTCGGCGTGGTGGTGTACACACGGGTGCACACGCCACGACGTTGCGGGCAGTTCTGCAGCGCAGGAACGTCGGATTTCTCGACCGAACGCTTACGCGGCTGACGTACCAGCTGGTTGATAGTTGCCATCTACTAGCTCCACTGATTGTCTTGCGACTCTATTGTCTTGCAAGAAAGCCAAAAATTGGCGAGACGGAGCCTCACCAAATTTAAGGGTACAAAAGTCTACGGAGGATCTTGCACCCAGTCAAGACAAGGCCCCGGCCCTCCTCGCCCGATCATCGGCAACAATTCATGTCACCGATGGCCGATCGAGGCTTGCCGGGGCCCTGCCCTGTACTTAGTTACCGCTGGAATTCAGCGCTTCGGTCAGTGCGGCTTCCACCTCACTGGCGCTTACACGCAGCGGTTTGTCGGCTTCACGGCGACGCTTGCGCTCGCTGTGGTAGGCCAGACCAGTACCCGCCGGGATCAGACGACCCACGACGACGTTCTCTTTCAGGCCGCGCAGGTAGTCGCGCTTGCCGGTTACGGCCGCTTCGGTCAGTACGCGGGTGGTTTCCTGGAAGGAAGCCGCGGAGATGAACGACTCGGTCGACAGCGAGGCCTTGGTGATACCCAGCAGCACGCGGGTGAACTTCGAGATGAACTTGTCATCACCGGCGAGACGCTCGTTCTCGACCAGTACATGAGTCAGTTCCATCTGGTCGCCCTTGATGAAGCTGGAATCGCCCGACTCGGAGATCTCGACCTTGCGCAGCATCTGACGCAGGATGGTCTCGATGTGCTTGTCGTTGATCTTAACGCCTTGCAGACGGTAAACGTCCTGAATCTCGTTGACGATGTACTTCGCCAGCGCGCTTACACCCAGCAGACGCAGGATGTCGTGCGGATCGCTCGGGCCGTCGGAAATAACTTCGCCGCGGTTTACCTGTTCGCCTTCGAAGACGTTCAGGTGGCGCCACTTCGGAATCAGCTCTTCGTACGGATCGCTACCGTCGGTCGGAGTGATGACCAGACGACGCTTGCCCTTGGTCTCTTTACCGAACGCGATGGTACCGCTGACTTCAGCCAGAATCGAGGCTTCTTTCGGACGACGCGCTTCGAACAAGTCAGCTACGCGTGGCAGACCACCGGTGATGTCACGGGTCTTCGACGTTTCTTGCGGGATACGCGCGATAACGTCACCAACACCGATCTGAGCACCGTCAGCAACACCTACCAAGGCGTTGGCTGGCAGGAAGTACTGCGCCGGTACGTCGGTACCTGGCAGGTACAGGTCCTTGCCATTGGCGTCGACCATCTTGATTGCCGGACGGATTTCCTTGCCTGCGGCAGGGCGATCCTTGACGTCCAGTACTTCAATGTTGGTCAGGCCGGTCAGTTCGTCGGTCTGACGCTTGATGGTGATGTTTTCTTCCATGCCCACGAAGGTCACGGTACCTTTCAGCTCGGTAACGATCGGGTGGGTGTGCGGGTCCCACTTGGCGACGATGGCGCCAGCTTCGACCTTCTCACCTTCCTTGACCGAAATCACCGCACCGTAAGGCAGCTTGTAACGCTCACGCTCACGACCGAATTCGTCGGCAATGGCCAGCTCGCCGGAACGCGAAACAGCAACCAGGTTGCCATCGGCGCGCACAACATGCTTCAGGTTGTGCAGACGTACCATACCGCCGTTCTTCACCTGGACGCTGTCGGCAGCCGAAGTACGGCTTGCAGCACCACCGATGTGGAACGTACGCATGGTCAGCTGGGTACCTGGCTCACCGATCGACTGTGCAGCGATAACGCCGACAGCTTCACCGATGTTCACCTGGTGACCACGCGCCAGGTCACGACCGTAGCACTTGGCGCAGATACCGAAGCGGGTTTCGCAGTTGATCGGCGAACGCACGATAACTTCGTCGATGCTGTTCAGCTCGATGAACTCGACCCACTGCTCGTCTACCAGGGTACCGGCCGGAACGATGACGTCCTCGGTGCCTGGCTTGAACACGTCACGGGCGATGACACGGCCCAGTACACGCTCACCCAACGGCTCTACAACGTCACCGCCTTCAATGTGCGGAGTCATCAGCAAGCCATGGTCGGTACCGCAGTCGATCTCGGTCACAACCAGGTCTTGCGCAACGTCTACCAGACGACGGGTCAGGTAACCGGAGTTCGCAGTCTTCAACGCGGTATCCGCCAGACCTTTACGAGCACCGTGAGTCGAGATGAAGTACTGGAGTACGCTCAGACCTTCACGGAAGTTCGCGGTGATCGGCGTCTCGATGATCGAGCCGTCCGGCTTGGCCATCAGGCCACGCATACCGGCCAGCTGACGGATCTGGGCCGCGGAGCCCCGCGCACCGGAGTCAGCCATCATGTACATCGAGTTGAAGGACTCTTGCTCGACTTCTTTGCCTTCGCGGTCGATGACCTTCTCTTTCGAGAGGTTGGCCATCATCGCCTTGGACACTTCGTCGTTCGCCTTCGACCACAAGTCGATGACCTTGTTGTACTTCTCGCCCTGGGTTACCAGGCCGGAGGCGTACTGGCTCTCGATTTCCTTCACTTCATCGGTAGCGCTGTTGATGATGCGCGCTTTCTCATCCGGGATGACAAAGTCGTTCACACCAATGGACACGCCAGAGATGGTGGAGTAAGCGAAACCGGTGTACATCAGCTGGTCGGCGAAGATAACGGTCTCTTTCAGACCAACCACGCGGTAGCACTGGTTGATCAGCTTGGAGATCGCCTTTTTCTTCATCGGCTGGTTGACGACATCGTACGGCAGGCCTGCAGGTACTACCTGGAACAGCAGCGCACGGCCGACGGTGGTGTCGACGATACGGGTGTTCTTGGTCGAGCTGCCATCACGGTCATTCACGGTCTCGTTGATACGGACCTTGATTTTCGCGTGCAGGGCAGCTTCGCCGGCGCGGAATACGCGGTCGACTTCCTGCAGGTCGGCGAATACGCGACCTTCGCCCTTGGCGTTGATGGCTTCACGGGTCATGTAGTACAGACCCAGTACAACGTCCTGCGACGGAACGATGATTGGCTCACCGTTGGCTGGCGACAGAATGTTGTTGGTCGACATCATCAGCGCGCGTGCTTCGAGCTGAGCTTCCAGGGTCAGCGGCACGTGAACGGCCATCTGGTCACCGTCGAAGTCGGCGTTGTACGCGGCACAGACCAGCGGGTGAAGCTGGATGGCCTTACCTTCGATGAGCACAGGCTCGAACGCCTGGATACCCAGACGGTGAAGGGTCGGTGCACGGTTGAGCAGTACGGGGTGTTCGCGAATCACTTCAGCGAGAACGTCCCACACCTCTGGCAGCTCGCGCTCGACCATCTTCTTGGCAGCTTTGATGGTGGTCGCCAGACCACGCATTTCCAGCTTACCGAAAATGAACGGCTTGAACAGCTCGAGGGCCATCTTCTTCGGCAGACCGCACTGGTGCAGACGCAGGGTCGGGCCTACGGTAATTACCGAACGACCGGAGTAGTCAACACGCTTACCGAGCAAGTTCTGACGGAAGCGACCTTGCTTACCTTTGATCATGTCGGCCAGGGACTTCAGCGGACGCTTGTTCGAGCCAGTGATGGCGCGACCGCGACGGCCGTTGTCCAGCAGGGCGTCGACCGCTTCCTGCAGCATGCGCTTTTCGTTGCGCACGATGATGTCCGGCGCGGACAGATCGAGCAGGCGCTTCAGACGGTTGTTACGGTTGATCACCCGACGATACAGGTCGTTCAGGTCGGAGGTCGCGAAGCGGCCGCCATCCAGCGGTACCAGCGGACGCAGGTCCGGCGGCAGTACTGGCAGGACGGTCAGAACCATCCACTCAGGCAGGTTGCCCGAGCCCTGGAAAGCTTCCATCAGCTTCAGGCGCTTGGACAGCTTCTTGATCTTGGTTTCCGAGTTGGTCTGCGGAATCTCTTCACGCAGGCGGCCGATCTCGTGCTCCAGGTCGATAGCGTGCAGCAGCTCGCGGACAGCCTCGGCACCCATGCGGGCGTCGAAGTCGTCACCGAACTCTTCCAGCGCTTCGAAGTACTGCTCGTCGTTCAGCAGCTGGCCCTTTTCCAGGGTGGTCATGCCCGGGTCGATAACGACGTAGCTCTCGAAGTAGAGAACGCGCTCGATATCACGCAGGGTCATGTCCATCAGCAGGCCGATACGGGACGGCAGCGATTTCAGGAACCAGATGTGGGCAACCGGCGAGGCCAGTTCGATGTGCGCCATACGCTCACGACGAACCTTGGCCAGGGCAACTTCAACGCCGCACTTCTCGCAGATTACGCCGCGGTGCTTGAGGCGCTTGTACTTGCCGCACAGGCACTCGTAGTCCTTGACTGGGCCAAAGATCTTGGCGCAGAACAGGCCGTCACGCTCAGGTTTGAACGTACGGTAGTTGATGGTTTCCGGCTTTTTAACTTCACCGAACGACCACGAACGGATCATCTCAGGTGACGCCAGCCCGATACGGATGGCGTCGAACTCTTCGACTTGACCCTGGTTTTTCAGCAAATTCAGTAGGTCTTTCAAGGCCTTTCCTCCTGGCGGAGCAGGGAGCGGGCATTACCTGCCCCACTCCCCTTCGCGTCACGTGTTATTCGGTTTCCAGATCGATATCGATACCGAGCGAACGGATCTCTTTGATCAACACGTTGAAGGACTCGGGCATGCCCGGCTCCATACGGTGATCGCCATCCACGATGTTCTTGTACATCTTGGTACGGCCGTTCACGTCGTCCGACTTCACTGTGAGCATTTCTTGCAGGGTGTATGCCGCGCCGTATGCTTCCAGCGCCCACACTTCCATCTCCCCGAAACGCTGACCACCGAACTGCGCCTTACCACCCAGCGGCTGCTGGGTAACCAGGCTGTAGGAACCAGTGGAACGCGCGTGCATCTTGTCGTCCACCAAGTGGTTCAGCTTGAGCATGTACATGTAACCAACGGTCACTGGACGCTCGAACTTGTTGCCGGTACGGCCGTCGAACAGCACCATCTGGCCGCTCTCTGGCAGATCGGCCAGCTTCAGCATGGCCTTGATCTCGCTTTCCTTGGCACCGTCGAAGACCGGGGTAGCCATCGGCACGCCCTTCTTCAGGTTGTGCGCCAGGGCCAGGATCTCTTCGTCGGTGAACTCGGCGAGGTTTTCCTGACGACCGCCGATCTCGTTGTAGACCTCGGTCAGGAATACGCGCAGCTCAGCGGCTTTGCGTTGCTCTTCGATCATGCGGTCGATCTTCTCGCCCAGGCCCTTGGCCGCGAGGCCCAGGTGGGTTTCGAGGATCTGACCGACGTTCATACGCGAAGGTACGCCCAGCGGGTTCAGTACGACGTCGACCGGAGTACCGTTGGCATCGTGCGGCATGTCTTCAACCGGCATGATTACCGAGACGACACCCTTGTTACCGTGACGACCAGCCATCTTGTCACCCGGCTGGATGCGACGGCGGATTGCCAGGTAGACCTTGACGATCTTCAGTACGCCAGGTGCCAGGTCATCGCCCTGCTGCAGCTTGCGCTTCTTGTCTTCGAACTTGTCGTCCAGCAGACGGCGACGGTCGACGATGTACTGCTGAGCCTTTTCCAGCTGCTCGTTCAGTGCATCTTCAGCCATGCGCAGTTTGAACCACTGGCCGTGCTCCAGACCGTCCAGCACGTCGTCAGCGATCACGGTGCCTTTCTTCAGGCCCGCACCACCGTCAACCACCTGGCCGTTAAGAGCAGAACGCAGACGCTCGAAGGTTGCGCCTTCGACGATGCGGAACTCTTCGTTGAGGTCCTTGCGGATCTCGTCCAGCTGCATCTTCTCGATGGCCAGGGCGCGAGTATCGCGCTCGACGCCATCACGGGTGAAGACCTGTACGTCAATGACGGTACCCTTGGTGCCGGTTGGCACGCGCAGGGAGGTGTCTTTAACGTCGCTGGCCTTCTCACCGAAGATTGCACGCAGCAGTTTTTCTTCCGGAGTCAGCTGGGTTTCGCCTTTTGGCGTGACCTTGCCAACCAGGATGTCGCCAGCGCCGACTTCAGCACCCACGTAAACGATACCGGCTTCGTCCAGCTTGTTCAGTGCAGCTTCACCCACGTTCGGGATGTCCGCAGTGATTTCCTCTGGGCCAAGCTTGGTGTCACGCGCCACACAGGTCAGTTCCTGAATGTGGATGGTGGTGAAGCGATCTTCCTGAACCACACGCTCGGACAGGCAGATGGAGTCTTCGAAGTTGAAGCCGTTCCACGCCATGAACGCGATGCGCATGTTCTGACCCAGCGCCAGTTCACCCATGTCGGTGGACGGGCCGTCGGCCATGATGTCGCTACGCTGAACCTTGTCACCCTTGCTCACCAGCGGACGCTGGTTGATGCAGGTGTTCTGGTTAGAACGGGTGTACTTGGTCAGGTTGTAGATATCTACACCTGCTTCGCCGGTTTCCACTTCGTCGTCGTTAACGCGAACAACGATACGGCTTGCGTCGACCGAGTCGATCACGCCACCACGGCGAGCAACCACGCAGACACCGGAGTCACGGGCAACGTTGCGCTCCATGCCGGTACCTACCAGCGGCTTGTCGGCACGCAGGGTCGGTACAGCCTGACGCTGCATGTTCGAACCCATCAACGCACGGTTGGCGTCGTCGTGCTCGAGGAACGGAATCAGCGACGCTGCAACAGAAACAACCTGCTTCGGCGAAACGTCCATCAGGGTGACGTCTTCCGGCGCCTTGACGGTGAATTCGTTCAGGTGACGAACAGCTACCAGCTCATCGATCAGTTGCTTCTTGTCGTTCATCGCGGCCGAAGCCTGGGCGATGACGTGATCCGCTTCTTCGATTGCCGACAGGAACACGATGTCGTCGCTGACAACGCCTTCCTTCACCACGCGGTACGGGCTTTCCAGGAAGCCGTACTGGTTGGTGCGGGCATAGGCTGCCAGGGAGTTGATCAGACCGATGTTCGGACCTTCAGGGGTCTCGATCGGGCACACACGGCCGTAGTGGGTCGGGTGTACGTCACGGACTTCGAAGCCAGCACGCTCACGGGTCAGACCGCCCGGGCCGAGTGCAGAGACGCGGCGCTTGTGGGTGATCTCGGAGAGCGGGTTGTTCTGGTCCATGAACTGGGACAGCTGGCTGGAACCGAAGAACTCTTTCACCGCCGCCGCAACCGGCTTGGCGTTGATCAGGTCTTGCGGCATCAAGCCTTCGCTTTCCGCCATCGACAGACGTTCCTTGACCGCGCGCTCTACACGCACCAGGCCAACGCGGAACTGGTTTTCGGCCATCTCGCCGACGCAACGAACGCGACGGTTACCCAGGTGGTCGATGTCGTCGACGATGCCTTTGCCGTTACGGATATCGACCAGGGTCTTGAGGACCTCGACGATGTCTTCCTTGCTCAGCACGCCCGAACCTTCGATCTCGGTACGACCGATACGACGGTTGAACTTCATGCGGCCGACTGCGGACAGGTCGTAACGCTCGGCGCTGAAGAACAGGTTGTTGAACAGGGTCTCGGCAGCATCCTTGGTCGGCGGCTCGCCTGGACGCATCATGCGGTAGATCTCGACCAGAGCTTCCAGCTGGTTGCTGGTGGTGTCGATCTTCAGGGTGTCGGAGATGAACGGACCGCAATCGATGTCGTTGGTGTACAGGGTCTCGATACGGACGACCTGTGCCTTGGCGACTTTGATCAGCAGATCAGTGGTCAGCTCGGTATTGCACTCTGCCAGGATCTCGCCAGTAGCCGGGTGCACGATGGCCTTGGCACTGGTGCGACCCAGTACGTATTCCATCGGAACGTCCAGCTGCTTGACGCCGGCCTTCTCGAGCTGATTGATGTGGCGCGCGGTAATACGGCGGCCCTGCTCGACGATGACTTTGCCGGTTTCGTCATGGATGTCCATGACTGCGACTTCACCACGCAGACGCTGTGGCACGAGTTCCAGGCTGAGTTTCTCGCCGGAAACGTGGAACACGTTGGTGGTGTAGAAGGTGTTCAGCACTTCTTCAGTGCTGTAACCCAAGGCGCGCAGCAGCACCGAAGCCGGCAGCTTGCGGCGACGGTCGATACGGACGAACACGCAGTCTTTCGGGTCGAACTCGAAGTCCAACCAGGAACCGCGGTAAGGAATGATGCGAGCGGAGTACAGCAGCTTGCCGGAGCTGTGAGTCTTGCCACGGTCGTGGTCGAAGAACACACCAGGCGAACGGTGCAGCTGGGAAACGATCACACGCTCGGTACCGTTGATAACGAAGGTACCGTTCTCAGTCATCAGGGGAATTTCACCCATGTAGACTTCTTGCTCTTTGATGTCCTTGATCGCTTTGTTCGACGATTCCTTGTCGAAGATGATCAGGCGCACCTTGACCCGCAGTGGGACCGCGAAGGTCACGCCACGCAGGACACATTCCTTCACATCGAAGGCAGGTTCGCCCAGGCGATAGCCTACGTACTCCAGGGCAGCATTGCCGGAGTAGCTGATGATCGGGAATACCGATTTGAAGGCCGCGTGCAGGCCGACGTCGCGGAACTGATCCTTGGATGCTCCCGCTTGCAGGAATTCGCGATACGAATCCAGCTGGATGGCCAGGAGGTAAGGCACATCCATGACGTCCGGCAACTTGCTAAAGTCCTTGCGGATACGTTTTTTCTCAGTGTATGAGTAAGCCATCAGCGTTCCCCAGCTTGGTCACCTGCTTGTTTGGCTTCTCCCGGCGGGAGCAGCCAGAAAATCGTGCAAACCCCTTGGTTTGCGCCACCCACGTGGGTGTCTTGCAGCTTGTTATCGGGGCCGGCTTGACCGACCGCCAATAACGGAAAAAGGCCGGTGGCATAAGCCACCAGCCATCAGCCTTGTGCTCAACGCTCAGGCTGGCATCGCAAAGTCGAAATTACTTCAGCTCGACTTTAGCGCCTGCTTCTTCCAGCTTCTTCTTAGCGTCTTCAGCGGCTTCTTTCGAAACGCCTTCAGCTACAACCTGAGGAGCGCCATCGACTTTCTCTTTGGCTTCTTTCAGGCCCAGACCGGTCAGCTCGCGAACGGCTTTAATCACGTTCACTTTCTTCTCGCCGGCTTCCAGCAGAACAACGTTGAACTCGGTCTGCTCTTCAACAACGGCAGCAGCAGCAGCTGGGCCAGCAGCGGCAACAGCAGCGGTAACGCCGAAGGTTTCTTCCATTGCTTTGATCAGCTCAACAACTTCCAGAACGGTTTTCTGGCCGATTGCTTCGATGATTTGCTCGTTAGTCAGGGACATGACTTAAATCCTGTATTGGGGTGAAGGCCTACGCAGCCATCAAATTAAACGAATGATTTTGAAAGAGTTCGCGTGCCTTAGGCAGCGGTAGCTTCTTTCTGGTCGCGAATGGCTGCCAGAGTACGAGCCAGCTTGCTGGTGGCGCCTTGAATAACGCTCATCAGTCGTGCAATAGCTTCGTCGCGGGTCGGCAGGGTAGCCAACACGTCGATCTGGTTCGCTGCAATGAAATTGCCGTCAAACGCAGCTGCCTTGATCTCGAACTTGTCCTGACCCTTGGCGAACTCTTTGAACAGACGAGCAGCAGCGCCCGGGTGTTCGTTGGAGAAAGCAATCAGGGTCGGGCCTTTGAACGCGTCGCTGAGGACCGAAAATTCGGTGCCTTCAACAGCGCGCTTGAGCAGGGTGTTACGTACAACACGTACGTAAACGCCAGCCTCGCGGGCCTCTTTACGGAGTCCGGTCATTGCGCTTACAGTCACACCACGGGCATCAGCCACAACAGCGGACAGAGCGACTTTGGCAGCCTCGTTGACTTCAGCGACGATGGCCTTCTTGTCTTCGAGTTTAATTGCCACGGGTTTACTCCTGGTTTTTACCGTTTCATCTGGCCGAAGCCGGATGTCGTTTTGGTGTCTGATTCGGTAACGAATCGGGAGCACCATCTGCGTGGGCTGGTGTTTTAAGGCTTGCGCCACCTACGGTCTTGGATAGCCCCCGCCAGGCAGGGACCCCAATTTTTGCTGGCAGCGCGACAAGTCGCACCGCCATGTTCTTACACGTCCAGCGAGCTCTGATCGATGATCAGACCTGGGCCCATGGTGGTGCTCAGGGTAACGCGCTTGACGTAGATACCTTTCGAGGAAGCTGGCTTGATACGCTTCAGATCAGCGATCAGGGCTTCAACGTTTTCCTTCAGCTTGCCAGCTTCAAAGCCGATCTTGCCAACGGAGGTGTGGATGATACCGTTTTTGTCGGTACGGTAGCGAACCTGACCAGCCTTGGCGTTTTTCACGGCAGTGGCTACGTCTGGGCTAACGGTACCAACTTTCGGGTTAGGCATCAGGCCACGAGGACCCAGAACCTGACCCAGCTGACCTACAACGCGCATTGCATCAGGCGATGCGATAACTACGTCATAGTTCAGGTCGCCGGCTTTCATTTCGGCAGCCAGATCGTCCATACCTACGCGGTCAGCGCCGGCAGCCAAAGCGGCTTCAGCAGCTGGACCCTGGGTGAAGACGGCAACGCGAACGGTCTTGCCAGTGCCGTGTGGCAGCACAGTAGCGCTACGGACGACCTGGTCGGATTTACGCGGGTCAACACCGAGGTTAACGGCGATGTCGTAGGACTCGACGAACTTGGCAGCAGGCAGCGAGGCCAGCAGAGTTGCCGCTTCTTCGAAGTTGTAGGACTTGCCTGCTTCGATTTTCTCGGCGATTGCCTTTTGGCGTTTGGTCAGCTTAGCCATTACACACCCTCCACGTTCAGGCCCATGCTGCGGGCAGAGCCAGCGATGGTGCGTACAGCAGCGTCCAGGTCAGCAGCGGTCAGATCAGCCTGTTTTGCCTTGGCGATGTCTTCCAGCTGAGCGCGGGTAACGGTACCGACTTTAACGGTGTTCGGACGAGCCGAACCACTGGTCAGGCCAGCAGCTTTCTTCAGCAGAACCGAGGCAGGGGTGCTCTTGGTCTCGAAGGTGAAGCTACGGTCGCTGTAGACAGTGATGATCACAGGAGTCGGCAGGCCGGCTTCTTGACCCTGAGTACGGGCGTTGAAGGCCTTGCAGAATTCCATGATGTTCACACCGTGTTGGCCCAGTGCTGGACCAACGGGTGGGCTTGGGTTGGCCTGGCCGGCCTTAACTTGCAGCTTGATGTAAGCCTGAATCTTCTTAGCCATGAGCTACTCCAAAATCGGGTACGAACGCCTGATGGCTCCCCGGATGACTTGCGTTTTATCCCAGTGACGACAAAACCCCGCAACACACAGGGCTGCGGGGTTTGGGATGCTTCGTCCGCCTAGACCTTTTCGACCTGGCTGAACTCGAGCTCCACCGGAGTAGAGCGACCGAAAATGAGCACCGCCACCTGGAGGCGACTCTTTTCGTAGTTAACTTCTTCGACACTACCGTTGAAGTCAGCGAACGGACCATCAACGACACGAACCACTTCACCTGGCTCGAACAGCGTCTTAGGCTTCGGCTTGTCGCTACCGTCGGCAACGCGACGCAGGATAGCTTCAGCTTCTTTATCGGTGATCGGTGCAGGCTTATCTGCGGTACCGCCAATAAAGCCCATCACACGAGGGGTATCCTTGACCAAGTGCCAAGTCCCTTCGTTCATCTCCATCTGGACCAGTACATAGCCAGGGAAGAATTTACGCTCACTCTTGCGCTTCTGGCCGTTGCGCATTTCGACGACTTCTTCGGTCGGAACCAAGATCTCGCCGAAACCGTCTTCCATGCCAGCCAGCTTGACGCGCTCGATCAGGGAGCGCATTACATGCTTCTCGTAACCCGAGTAAGCATGCACAACATACCAACGCTTAGCCACGGGACACCTTTAGCCAACGATCAGGGAGACCGCCCAGCCGAGCAGGGAATCAAGACCCCACAGCAGCAGTGCCATAACCAGCACGACAGCCACGACAATCAGCGTGGTCTGGGTGGTTTCCTGGCGGGTCGGCCACACGACTTTACGGATTTCGGTACGAGCTTCCTTCGCCAGCGCAAAGAACGACTTGCCCTTCGCAGTCTGCAGAGCTACAAAGCCCGCGACAGCAGCCAGGACGAGAAGTGCGAGGACGCGATACAGGATCGGAGACGCGGAGTAATATTGATTACCCACAACAGCTACAACCACCAAAGCAACTACAGCCAGCCACTTGAATAGATCAAAACGCGATTCTTGGGCTTCAGTTTTGGGAGTCATCGAGGAGGATCCTGTAAGAAGAAAGCCATCACACCGAAGTGAAATGGCAGGTCAGGAGGGAATCGAACCCCCAACCTACGGTTTTGGAGACCGTCGCTCTGCCAATTGAGCTACTGACCTGTAACGCTGTATCAGGCCGGCCATTATACCGGCCTGATCAAGTAAATCAACTACTTATTCAATAATTTTTGCTACGACGCCGGCGCCGACGGTACGACCGCCTTCACGGATAGCGAAGCGCAGACCGTCTTCCATTGCGATGGTCTTGATCAGGGTAACAGTCATCTGAATGTTGTCACCTGGCATTACCATCTCAACGCCTTCCGGCAGTTCGCAGTTACCGGTCACGTCAGTGGTACGGAAGTAGAACTGAGGACGGTAGCCTTTGAAGAACGGAGTGTGACGGCCGCCTTCTTCCTTCGACAGGACGTAGACTTCTGCGGTGAACTTGGTGTGCGGCTTGACCGAACCTGGCTTGACCAGAACCTGGCCACGCTCAACGTCGTCACGCTTGGTACCACGCAGCAGAACGCCGCAGTTCTCGCCAGCACGCGGCTCTTGAACGCGGACGATACCACGCTCGATACGACCGGTAACAACGGTACCACGACCCGAGATCGAGAATACGTCTTCGATTGGCATCAGGAACGGCTTGTCGATAGCGCGCTCTGGCTCTGGGATGTAGCTGTCCAGAGTTTCAACCAGTTTCTTGACGGCAGTGGTGCCCATCTCGTTGTCGTCTTTGCCTTCCAGCGCCATACGAGCCGAACCGATGATGATCGGGGTGTCGTCGCCTGGGAAGTCATAGGTGGACAGCAGGTCGCGAACTTCCATCTCGACCAGTTCCAGCAGCTCAGCGTCGTCTACCAGGTCAGCCTTGTTCAGGAAGACCACGATGTACGGAACGCCAACCTGACGGGACAGCAGGATGTGCTCACGGGTTTGTGGCATCGGACCATCGGCGGCCGAGCAAACCAGGATCGCGCCGTCCATCTGGGCAGCACCGGTGATCATGTTAACGCCAACCTGACGGGACAGCAGGATGTGCTCACGGGTTTGTGGCATCGGACCATCGGCGGCCGAGCAAACCAGGATCGCGCCGTCCATCTGGGCAGCACCGGTGATCATGTTCTTCACGTAGTCAGCGTGACCTGGGCAGTCGCCTTCGTCCAGCAGCTTGCGGAACATCTCAACACCGGTGCAGGTGGTGGTTTGAGTGTCACGCAGACCAACGATTTCCAGTGCCTCTTGAACGCGGACGATACCACGCTCGATACGGCCGGTAACCACGGTGCCACGGCCCGAGATCGAGAATACGTCTTCGATTGGCATCAGGAACGGCTTGTCGATAGCGCGCTCTGGCTCTGGGATGTAGCTGTCCAGAGTTTCAACCAGTTTACGAACGGCAGTGGTGCCCATTTCGTTGTCGTCTTTGCCTTCCAGCGCCATACGAGCCGAACCGATGATGATCGGGGTGTCGTCGCCTGGGAAGTCATAGGTGGACAGCAGGTCGCGAACGCGAGACAGCAGGATGTGCTCACGGGTTTGTGGCATCGGACCATCGGCGGCCGAGCAAACCAGGATCGCGCCGTCCATCTGGGCAGCACCGGTGATCATGTTCTTCACGTAGTCAGCGTGACCTGGGCAGTCAACGTGAGCGTAGTGACGAATGTTCGAGTTGTACTCGACGTGAGCGGTGTTGATGGTGATACCGCGCGCTTTTTCTTCCGGAGCCGAGTCGATCTTGTCGAACTCAACGACTGCCGAACCGAAAACTTCGGAGCAGACGCGAGTCAGAGCTGCGGTCAGAGTGGTCTTACCGTGGTCAACGTGGCCGATAGTGCCGACGTTAACGTGGGGAAGGGAACGATCAAACTTTTCCTTAGCCATCGATACAATCCTCCGCAGAAGAAATAGTCTTGCGCTGATAAAACAAAGGCAGATATTTTCATATCTGCCTTGTTTATATGGAGCTCTTGAGCGGATTTGAACCGCTGACCTCACCCTTACCAAGGGTGTGCTCTACCAACTGAGCTACAAGAGCGAAACACATTGTGCAAAATCCGGCAAACTTGGAGCGGGTAGCGGGAATCGAACCCGCATCATCAGCTTGGAAGGCTGAGGTTCTACCACTAAACTATACCCGCGGAGCTTGCGGCTCTCGCTAAAACTGGTGGAGGGAGAAGGATTCGAACCTTCGAAGCTCTCGCAACGGATTTACAGTCCGTCCCCTTTGACCGCTCGGGAATCCCTCCAGATGTGGCCGGCATTCTATGTGTCTGCCGTCCTAGTGTCAAGCGTTTTTTCAAATTTTTTCAATCAAATCTGAAACTTAGCTGCTTTGACACCGCTTCCAGCTCTACCACCTGAGTGGTGTTCCCTGTGAAGCGGGCGCCATTCTATCAAGCTATTCACCAGTTGCAATACCCTGGCAGAAAATAATTTTATGTTTTAAGTCTTTGAAATCATTGGAAAGAGCCGAAAGGACCGTTTGGTCCAGTAAACGCTCGCTTTCTGGGGCAACCTTGAGCCAGCGCCCATCCACTCCAGGCAGCTGCCCCGCCACTGGCAAGGTGGCAATATCCAGGCTCAGCAAGCGCTGACGCAGTGCATCCAGCTGCTCCTGCCCTGCCATACCACCTACTACCAGGCATTCGTCACGGCGCCTGGGTGGCGTCGATACACCCGTCTCACGCAACAGACGGATTTCTTGCTGATTCCCCTTGTACAGTGACAGGGGGGCGACTTCCTTGACCTTCAGCGGCGCTTCCTGCTGATGCCACACGTAATAGAAGACGTTGAGCACCAGTAACAGCAGAAACAACCAACGCATAGGCACCTCAATCCAATGGGCAGGCCATGGCCAGGCCAACGAAAACCAGGTCAGGGACGACACGCGCCTGCGGCACGGCCTCCCTCACCAGCGGCGCATCGCCCCCGGTCAGGAACACCGTGAATTCGTCACCCCACAGTGCACGCGCCTGCTCGAGCTGGGTACGCGCAAAGCCCTGGAGCATTAACACGCAACCACGCTCGACCGCTTCGACAGTAGAGCGGCCCGGGGACAGACTGGTCAATGCGCGCTCTGCGGAGGCATCGTCATAGCGAATACGCCGGGTGTGGGTACGCAACTGACTACGCATCAATGGCATCCCCGGGCAGATGTAGCCCCCTAGGTGCTCGCCGTCTGCGGCCACAAAGTCTGCTTTGGCAGCAGTACCCAGATCGATCACCAGGCACGCGCCCTTGGCCAGGTGAAATGCACCCAGCGTAGCCAGCCAACGGTCCATGCCCAAACGCTGATAGTCGTCATAACCGTTGCGCACCCCGGCCATGCTTTGTGCCGGATGCGCAACGCGCGCCTGCACGGCAAATGCCTGTGCAATCAACGCACAAAGCGCATCGGTTTCTTCCTCGCTGCGCACACTGACAATGCGGCACCCCGTCAGACGCACCGAAGCCAGCACAGCCACTTCAGCCAGCAACGCTTGATCGGAATCGACGATCCCGCCACCCTCAATCACTGCATCAGCAGTATGGATTACACGCCACTTGATGAAGCTGTTACCGCAGTCGAGCTCAAGAATCATCACGCAACCTCAAACTGAGCTCACCACCACTGAAGCTCTTTTCAACTCCGTCCACCTCAAGGCGCAAGCCGCCCTGCCCGTCGACGCCAAGAACCACGCCATCGATGCGCGTATTACCAGCAACCAGTGAAACATTGCGCCCCTGCCAAAGGTGCGCCTGCTCCCATTCCTCCTGGAACGCGGCAAACCCGTAGCGACGATGGCGTGCCAATTCGTGCTGCAATTGCTGATTGAGCGAAGCCACCAAGTGGTTACGGTCTATAGCCGCGCCCACCTCGCGCCGCATCGAGGTCCACTGTTGGTCGACCTGGTCATTGACCTGCATGTTCACATTGATACCGATACCCAGTACCACATGACAGACATCGGCCGGGTCACCCACCAGCTCCAGGAGAATACCGGTGATCTTCTGCCCGCGAACCAGCACGTCATTGGGCCATTTGAGCCCTACATCTTTTACGCCGAACGCCTGCAGCGTGCGCATTACTGCAACCCCCACCACCAGGCTCAAGCCTTCGAGCTGGCGCATGCCGCCATCCACACGCAAGACAAGGCTGTAATAGAGGTTTTCGGCAAATGGGCTGACCCATTGCCGGCCACGTCGACCGCGGCCGGCGCTTTGCCGCTCGGCCAGGACGAGAAATGGCGCTACCTGCCCTTGATTGGCAAGCCTCAAGCCTTCGGCGTTGGTCGAGTCGATGATTTCGTGGATGAAAACCGGCCACTGCTCGCCTTCGGCAAACCCGGCGATTGCCTGCGCCTCGAGCAAAGCCAGTGGTGCCGCCAGCTGATAACCGCGCCCACGAACCTTGTGAATGGTCAGGTTCAGCTCGCTCTCCAGGTGCTGCAGCTGTTTCCAAACGGCGCTGCGACTCACCCCGAGGGCTGCCCCCAGAGCTTCTCCGGAATGGAACCGGCCATCCTTGAGGAGATTCAACAACTTCAGCATGCCAGTCTCGACTTGGAATAAGGCACGCATGATAGCCATGGGCTGTTGGCTTGCATAGGAAAAGGGCCTGAAGGAGCGGCCTATCCACCGCATCGCCTGCTTCGCGGGCATGCCCGCTCCCACAGGGATACGAGCAGGGCTTGAATGTTTTTGAGCCGCAAAGACAAAACCCCTACCTGCATGCGCAGATAGGGGTTTTGCGAAATGAATCTTGACGATGACCTACTCTCACATGGGGAAACCCCACACTACCATCGGCGATGCATCGTTTCACTACTGAGTTCGGGATGGGATCAGGTGGTTCCAATGCTCTATGGTCGTCAAGAAATTCTGTAGCCAGAATGTCCAGATGGACAGCCCAGCGAATTCGGATATG
>NZ_JENB01000015.1 GCF_000708715.2 Pseudomonas putida W15Oct28
GAATCGAGCAGTTATCATCAAGAACCATGCTTGCAGCACGTTGCTTGAACTCACGGGTATAGGTCTTTCGTTCTTGCATGGAACCTCCTGATTGGGCGAATCATATCGCCCTTAAGAGGTGTCCGGGATCATTAGGCCAGTTCAGCATGCCCGCGAAAGGGCCGGTGCAGGCGCAATACATCAGCTACGGATAAACGCCAGCAAATCCGCATTGATCACATCAGCATGGGTAGTCGGCATGCCATGCGGGTAGCCTTTGTAGGTTTTCAGTGTGCCATTGGGCAGCAACTTGGCCGACAGCACCCCGGAGTTTTCATAGGGCACGATCTGGTCATCGTCCCCATGCATCACCAGTACCGGCTGCTGAATGCCCTTCAGGTCTTCAGTAAAGTCCGTCTGGGAAAACGCCACGATGCCATCGTAATGAGCCTTGGCGCTGCCGATCATGCCCTGGCGCCACCAGTTTGCGATGATGCCTTCGCTGGCTTCGACACCGGGCCGGTTGTAGCCGTAGAACGGCCCGGCTGGCACATCCCGGTAAAACTGCGCCCGGTTGCTGGCTACCTGGTTCTGGAAATCATCGAACACCGACTTGGGCAGGCCGCCGGGGTTGCCGGGCGTCTGTACCATCAATGGCGGTACCGCGGCGATCAGCACCGCTTTGGCCACCTTGTCTTCAGGGTAGCGGGCCATGTAACGCACCACCTCGCCACCACCGGTGGAGTGGCCGACATGCACGGCGCCCTGAGTGCCCAGGTGGGTAACCACGGCGGCTACGTCGTCGGCGTAGTGATCCATGTCGTGGCCATCCCATACCTGGCTGGAGCGGCCATGACCTCGGCGGTCGTGGGCCACCACGCGGTAGCCCTGAGCGAGGAAGAACAGCATCTGCGCGTCCCAGTCGTCGGCACTGAGCGGCCAGCCGTGGTGAAAATGGATCACCGGCGCGTCGCGCAGGCCCCAGTCCTTATAGTAAATCTGTACGCCGTCTTTCGTGGTTACATGGCTCATGGTCGGGTCTCCTGTGTGCAGGAACCTAAGGGAGCTATTGAGAATAGGAGGAATTTTGCATGGCACCGGGATTTGTGGTGGCTCAGCCCTGCGCGGCCCCTTGTAGGAGCGGCCTTGCGTCGCGAAAGGGCTGCAAAGCAGCCCCAGGGTATCAGCGCAGATGCACAAATTGCCGGGGCCGCCTTGCGGCCCTTTCGCGACGCAAGGCCGCTCCTACAGGGGACCGCGTTAGAGGGTCAGGCGCGGTCGCGCATTCTGTACCAGGCTTTGGCGGCAGCCTCCAGCGGTGCTGCCAGCAGATCTCCGCCGGGGAAGCGGCCGTTGTCGATGCCTTGGTACAGCGCCAACAGATCGTCGTCGCCAAGAATGGCATCGCTGACCGCTCGCGCCGCGGCCAGGGTCGGCAGTACGCCATGGCCGGAGAAACCCTGCAGCCAATAACGCTGGCCCTCGCGCCCGACGTCCGGGGTGCGCTGGATGCTGCAATCGATATGGCCGCCCCAGGCATAGTCGATGGCCACCCCGGCCAGTTGTGGGAACACCCGCTCCAAGTAGGGGCGGGTGGCGCTGGCGACGTCCTTGGGAATGCCGCCCAGGTACGTACAGCCGCCGCCGAATAGCAGGCGGTGGTCCGGGGTGAGGCGGAAGTAGTCGGGCACGAACTGGTTGTCGATCACGCAACTGTTACGCGGAAGAAGCGACTGGGCGAAGTCGGGGTCCAGTGGCGCGGTGGCTACCTGATAAGAGCCGACCGGCAACAGGCGGCGCGACAGGCCACGGTCGAGGCCGTCGATGTAGGCGTTACAAGCCAGCACCAACACTTGGCAGCGCACTTCGCCGGTTTCGGTTCGGGCGACATAGCCGTTGCCGGCTTGCTCATAGCTGAGTACCCGGCTCTGTTCGTAGATGCGCCCACCGCCAGCTTCGATGGTGCTGGCCAGGCCTTGGGCCAGCTTCAGCGGGTTGAGGTGGGCGCCTTTGGCGTCATACAGCGCAGCCTGGTAGCGCGGGCTGTCGATCCATTGCGGCAGCTCGTCGCGGCCGATCAGGCGCAGGGCGTCGTAGCCCCATTTGTGTTCGGCGTCGTGCAGGGCTTCTTCAAGCATTTTCACCCGGCGCGGCAGTACGGCGGTCCAGAGGCTGCCCAGCCGGTAGTCGATATCGAAACCATGGCGCCGGGGCAGCTCGCGCATTTCGTCGGCGGCCCAGCACATGCTGGCCCACAGGCGTTGGGTGCGTTCCACGCCCAGGGCCTTTTCCAGTGGCGGCATGTCGCACGACCAGCCCAGCAGTGCCTGGCCGCCATTGCGCCCGGAGGCAGCCCAGGCCACCCGGCTAGCTTCCAGCAATGTTACGCGCTTGCCGGCCTGGGTCAGGCGCAGGGCAGTGTGCAGGCCGCTGAAACCGGCGCCGATAATCAGCACGTCGGTGTCGTGGGTGCCTTGCAGGGTAGGGCGCAGCGGAATGTTGGCGGGGTAGGTCTGGGCGTAGTAGCTGGCGACGTGCTGGGCGGATTGTTTGAACATGCAGAAGCCTCGTGAAAATTATTGTGATTATTTTCATGAAAACTTAGCAGGGAAATTTCATGGTGCCAATGTGTCGGGCAGGGTTTTGTGGTTTGCCTGTTATTAATTTGCTGCCTGAGCTGGCCCTATCGCCGGCAAGCCAGCTCCCACAGGTACCCCACAGGCTTCAGCACCTGTACAAGACTTGGGCTCTCACAAGTACCCCACAGGCTTCAGTACTTATGCAGGCTTGTGGGAGCTGGCTTGCCGGCGATAGGGCCAGTAATGCCAGTGCAAAAACTTCAGGTTGTCGCTTTTTTCCGGGGCTGACGCGGCTTGCTTGCTGCCGACTTGCTCCCGGCGGCTTTGCTTTTCCCACCTCCACCGCGACGCTTCTTCTTCCAGGGCGGCGCTGCTCCGGCTGCCGGCCCGCTGATGGTCATGCGCATGCCGCTGCAACGCTCGACCAGCTTGCCCATCCACGCCGACTGCCGGGCCACGAACTCTTCCAGGCTCATCTCGCCGCTTTGCACCATGTCCAGCGCCTGCTCCCAGATCGCCGTGGTGCCGGGGTCGGCAATGGCGCGGGGGACGGCATCGATCAGGCTGAAGGCCGCAGGCGTGGCCGCCAGCGCCTTGCCGTTCTTCACCAGATAGCCGCGGTCTAGCAGGCCCTGGATGATGCTGGCGCGGGTGGCCTCGGTGCCGATGCCGGTGGTTTCCTTGAGCTTCTGCTTCAGGCGCGGGTCGTCCACCAGCTTGGCCACGTTTTTCATTGCCTTGATCAGGTCGCCTTCAGTGAACGGCTTGGGCGGCTGGGTCCACAGGTCTTTCAGTTGCAGGCCTTGCACGTTGCAGTCCTGGCCTTCGCGCAGCGCTGGCAGCACCTGGGCTGGTGGTGCCTCGCGGCCTTTGGCCGGGGTAAGCGCTTCGGGCAGGGCGCGGCGCCAGCCCGGCTCGACGATCTGCTTGCCCACCGCGCGCAGGGCATGGCCGGCGCAGTCGAAGTCGGCCTGGGTGCGATCATATTCATGGTTGGGCAGGAACTGCGCCAGGTAGCGGGCGCGGATCAGGGTGTACACCGCCTTGTGCTTGGCCGGCAGGCGCGAAGGGTCACTGGCAGCGGCGGTGGGGATGATGCCGTGGTGGGCGCTGACCTTGGCGTCGTTCCACGCCCGCGAGCGGCGCTGCGGCTCCAGGTGGGGCTGCAGTGGCGCGAGGCTGGCATCGGCCCGTTGCAGGGCGGCGAGGATGGCCGGCGCTTCGGTGTGCTGGCTCAGCGGCAGGTAGCCGCAGTCGCTGCGCGGGTAGGTGATCAGCTTGTGGGTTTCGTACAGGGCCTGGGCAATGTCGAGGGTTTCCTGGGCGCCGAGGCCGAACTTTTTCGAGCACAGCTCTTGCAGGGTGCCGAGGTCGAAGAGCAGGGGCGCGGCTTCACGCACGCGCTCGGTGGTCACCTTTACGGCCCGTGCCGTGCCGGCATTACCGATGGCGGCGGCGGCCTGTTGCGCCAGACCCTGGTTCAGGCAGCGGCCCTGGTCGTCGCAGGCGTCCTCGGGCGCACGCCACTGGGCGTTGAAACCCTGGCCTGCGTGTTCAAGCGGTACGTCGATGGCCCAGAACGGCACCGGCACGAAGTCGGCGATGCTGCGGTCGCGGTCGACCACCAGGCGCAAGGTGGGGGTTTGCACCCGGCCCACCGGCAGCACGCCCTGGTAGCCGGATTGGCGGCCAAGCAGGGTGAACAGCCGGCTCATGTTCATGCCGATCAGCCAGTCGGCGCGGGAGCGGCCCAGCGCCGAGTGGTACAGGTTGAACGTTTCGTGGCCTGGCAGCAGGCGTGCCAGGGCCTTGCGGATGGAGGTGTCATCCAGTGCCGACAGCCAAAGGCGCTGCACCGGGCCGCGGTAGCGGCAATGCTCGACCAGCTCCCGGGCAATCATTTCGCCTTCGCGGTCGGCGTCGGTGGCAATCACCAGTTCCCGCGCTTCGCCGAGTAGGCGCTTCACCGCCTTGAACTGGCTGGCGGTCTTGGGCTTGACCAGCATCTTCCACTTGTCGGGGATGATCGGCAGGTCGGCCAGGTTCCAGCGCTTGTAGCGTTCGTCGTAGCTGTGGGGCGGGGCGGTTTCCAGCAGATGGCCGATGCACCAGGTTACGCAGACGTCAGTGCCTTGCCAGCAGCCGTCGCCCTTGCGGGTGGCGCCGAGCACTTTGGCGATGTCTTTTGCCTGTGAGGGTTTTTCGCAGAGGAACAGGCGCATGGCCGGGGACGCTTCATCGGGGGTGATGGGCACTAGGATGCGCAAGCAGGGGCGCGGAGGCAAGTTTTATCTGGATGGATGTACAGGTTTTTGTGAGCGGGGGGTGTCATTGACCTGTACTGGCCTCTTCGCGGGCAAGCCCGCTCCCACAGGGACCGCACAGCATTTGGAAACTGTGGGGTCCCTGTGGGAGCGGGCTTGCCCGCGAAGGGGCCGGTGCAGTTATGGATCAGACGCGCGAGTCGCGCACCATGTCCACGTGCGGGATGCCGGCTTCGAGGAATTCCTCGCTGACTACGCGAAAGCCAAGCCGCTCGTAGAACGGCGTAGCGTGTACCTGGGCGCTGAGCATCTGCTGCTTCAGGTCGCGGTCCTGCGCTTCGACGATCACTGCGTTCATCAGCGCGTCACCCACCTTCAGGCCGCGCCAGTCTTTCAATACCGACACTCGACCGATGGTGCCGTCTGGCAGCAGGCGGGCGGTGCCGATCGGGTAGTCGCCTTCCAGGGCCAGGAAATGTGCGGCGCTCGAGTCATCCGCGTCCCACTCCAACTCTGGCGGCACGTGCTGTTCGGCAATGAACACGGCCTCGCGGATACGGCGGATGTCGGCGTTGTCTTTCTGCCAGTCGGCCAGGCGAACGCTGATCTTATTCATTGGCGAATCCCAGGCTTCCTTGTTTGACCAGTTGCTGTAGAAGCATAAGGCCATCTTCGTCCTGCAGCCAGTCTGCGAGGTTGTCGATGTGCAGGGCGTCGGCCGCGCACACCAGCTTCAGCAGCTCGCGCAGTTTGCCTGGCAGCGGGCAGCTGCGGCCGCTGGCGAACAGCAGCAGGTCGTCTTCGAACTCCGACCAGGCCATGCGCGCGCTCGGGTTGCGGATCAGGATGGCGCCTTGCTTAAGGGCGTCCACCAGCTCTTCCTCGCTCAGCTCTTCGCCAACGATCTGCTCGGGGTAGCGCGGCTCGGTCATGAACTGGCCGAACCAGGTCAGCAGCAGGTCCTTGTCGCCCATGTGCTTCTCGAGCAGGGCCTTGAGGCGGTCGAGGGCGTCGTGCTGGATCTGGTGCGGGTCGCTGACCGGCTGGGCGTCGGCGTCACTGTAACGCTCTTCGTCCGGCAGGAACTGGCCCAGGAAGTCGGTGAAGTGGGTCAGCACTTCGGCGGCGCTTGGTGCACGGAAGCCCACCGAGTAGGTCAGGCAGTCGTCCACGGCCACGCCGTAGTGGGCCAGGCGTGGTGGCAGGTAGAGCATGTCACCTGGCTCCAGAGTCCACTCTTCGCTCTGCTCGAATTCGGCAAGAATGCGCAGGTCAGCGTGCTCCAGCAGCGGGCTGTCGCTGCTGCACATCTGGCCGATCTTCCAGTTACGCTCGCCGTGGCCTTGCAGCAGGAACACGTCGTAGTTGTCGAAGTGCGGACCAACGCTGCCACCAGGGGCGGCGAAGCTGATCATCACATCGTCGATACGCCAGCTGGGCAGGAAGCGGAAGTTTTCCAGCAGTTCGGCCACTTCCGGGACGAACTGGTCCACGGCTTGTACCAGCAGGGTCCAGTCTTTTTCCGGCAGCTCGGCGAAGGTGTCTTCGTTGAACGGGCCGCGGCGCAGTTCCCACGGGTGCGCGCCGTGCTCGAGCACGATACGCGACTCGACTTCCTCTTCCAGGGCCAGGCCAGCCAGTTCGTCGGGGTCGATCGGGCTGATGAAGTCCGGGAAGGCCTGGCGCACCAGCAGGGGCTTCTTCTGCCAGTAGTCGCGCATGAATTCGCGGGCCGAGATGCCGCCGAGCAGCTGCAGTGGAGTATCAGGATTCATGTTCAACCTATTGAAAAAACGTAATTTTCGTCCGGGAATAAAAACGCCCGGCCAGGCCGGGCGTTGCACGCGACGGTCAGCTTAGATGCGTTTGGCCTGGGCTGCCGCGTTACCGATGTAGGTAGCGGGGGTCAGCTGCTTGAGCTCGGCCTTGGCTTCGGCTGGCATGTCGAGGCCGTCGATGAAGGTGAGCAGCGCGTCCGGGGTGATGCCCTTGCCACGGGTCAGCTCTTTGAGCTTCTCGTAGGGGTTTTCGATGTTGAAGCGGCGCATTACGGTCTGGATCGGCTCGGCCAGTACTTCCCAGCAGGCGTCCAGGTCGGCGGCGATGCGGGCTTCGTTGACTTCCAGCTTGCCGATGCCTTTCAGGCTGGCTTCGTAGGCAATGACGCTGTGGGCGAAGCCCACGCCCAGGTTGCGCAGCACGGTGGAGTCGGTCAGGTCGCGCTGCCAGCGCGAGATCGGCAGCTTGCTGGCCAGGTGCTGGAACAGTGCGTTGGCGATACCCAGGTTGCCTTCGGAGTTTTCGAAGTCGATCGGGTTGACCTTGTGCGGCATGGTCGACGAGCCGATTTCGCCGGCAACGGTTCTCTGCTTGAAGTAGCCCAGCGAGATGTAGCCCCACACATCACGGTCGAAGTCGATCAGGATGGTGTTGAAGCGGGCGATGGCGTCGAACAGCTCGGCGATGTAGTCGTGCGGCTCGATCTGGGTGGTGTACGGGTTGAACTGCAGGCCCAGCTCGTCTTCGATGAAGGCGCGGGCGTTTTCTTCCCAGTCGATCTGCGAGTAGGCCGACAGGTGGGCGTTGTAGTTGCCCACGGCGCCGTTGATCTTGCCCAGCAGTGGTACGGCAGCGACCTGGGCGATCTGGCGCTCCAGGCGGTACACGACGTTGGCCAGCTCTTTACCCAGGGTGGTCGGCGAAGCCGGCTGGCCGTGGGTGCGCGACAGCATCGGCACGTCGGCGTGGGCGTGGGCCAGGGCGCGGATGGCGTCGGCAATTTGGCGCATCAGCGGCAGCAGCACGTCGTCACGGCCGGCGCGCAGCATCAGGGCGTGGGACAGGTTGTTGATGTCCTCGCTGGTGCAGGCGAAGTGGATGAACTCGCTGACCTTGGCCAGCTCAGGCAGCTTGGCGGCCTGCTCCTTGAGGAGGTATTCGATCGCCTTGACGTCGTGGTTGGTGGTGCGCTCGATTTCCTTGACGCGCTCGGCGTGCTCAAGTTTGAAATCGGTGGCCAGGTTGTCCAGCAGGGCGTTGGCTTCGGCGGAGAACGCCGGCACTTCGCCGATCTGCGGGTGGGCGGCCAGGCGCTGCAGCCAGCGCACTTCGACCAGGGCGCGGAAACGGATCAGGCCGAATTCGCTGAAAATGGGGCGCAAGGCCTGGGTTTTGCCGGCATAACGGCCGTCTACAGGGGAAACCGCAGTGAGCGAAGAAAGCTGCATGGGGTGTTCTCGGACAGTCAGGCTTTTGGAGGGCGCATATCATACATGAAATTTGCGCCCGGGTCGGGTGGCTGACCAAAGGTCGGCCCAATTTGACTCCGGTGGCAGACCCTGTGGGAGCGGGCATGCCCGCGAACACCGGCGTAGCCGGTGCCATCCACCGAGTCGCCTGCTTCGCGGGCACGCCCGCTCCCACAAAGGGGCAGCTCAGCCGTTAGTTGGAGCTGCGCATCATGTCGTACAGTTCGTTCAGCAGCTTGCGCCGGCTGAACACCAGCTGCCAGCGGTGCCCGCCCAGCTGGCGCCACAAGCGTGCGGCGCGGATGCCGGCCAGCAGCAGGGCGCGGATCTTCGAGGCATTGCTGGGCTGTTGCAGGAAGCGCATGTCGCCATGCACCTGAATGCGCTGGCGCAGAGTGCTCAGGGTGTCCTGGTACAAGGCTCCACTGGAAGCAATGACGTTTTCATGAACCAGGCCAAAATGGTCGGCCTGGGACTGGATTTGCGGCAGGCGGTTGCCGATGGTGTCGAGCAGGTCGCCACGCTTGTTCAGCTGGCGCTCCAGGCCCAGCATCGACAGTGCGTAGCGCAGTGGCTCGCGCTGCAGGCTGTTGGGGTCGCGCTCCAGGGCGCCGATCAGCGCGCGGTAGCCGTCGCGCAGGTTCAGGTCGTCACCGCCGAACACCTCCAGGGTGTCCTTGGGGTCACGTACCAGCAGGCTACCAAGCATGCAGCCGATGTTGGCCTCACTGGCCTGGCCGGTGCGGGCGATGCGGTCTACCAGTACAGCGGCCTGAAACACACCGCCCAACGCGATCAGCTGCTCCTGCAGGTTGCTCATGCGCGCGGGCTCCACGGCTCGGCGGCTTCGATCACGCCGCCGCCCAGGCACACTTCACCGTCGTAGAACACCACAGATTGGCCTGGGGTAACGGCGCGCTGCGGCTCGTCGAACACCGCGCGGTAGCCGCTGGCCGTAAGTTCCAGGGTGCACTGCTGGTCGCTCTGGCGGTAGCGTACCTTGGCGGTAAGCTGGCGCGGGCTGCTGAGGTCGATGGGGTTCACCCAGAAAATTTCCGAGGCGAGCAGGGCGCGGGAGAACAGCCAAGGGTGTTCGTTGCCCTGGCCGACCACCAGCACATTGCGGGTCAGGTCCTTGTGCAGCACGTACCAAGGTTCGTCACCGGCATCCTTCAGGCCGCCGATGCCCAAACCCTGGCGCTGGCCGATGGTGTGGTACATCAGGCCGTGGTGGCGGCCGATCACTTCACCTTCGGTGGTTTCGATTTCGCCCGGCTGGGCTGGCAGGTACTGCTTGAGGAAGTCGCTGAAGCGGCGCTCGCCAATGAAGCAGATGCCGGTGGAATCTTTTTTCTTGGCAGTGGCCAGGCCGTGTTTTTCGGCGATGGCGCGCACTTCCGGTTTTTCCAGCTCGCCGACCGGGAACAGGGTGCGGGCAATTTCCTTGCCGCCGACGGCGTGCAGGAAGTAGCTCTGGTCCTTGTTCGGGTCCAGGCCCTTGAGCAGTTCGGTAAGCGCGCCGGTGTCGCGGCGGCGCACGTAGTGGCCGGTGGCGATCAGGTCGGCACCCAGCGACAGGGCGTAGTCGAGGAACGCCTTGAACTTGATTTCGCGGTTGCAGAGGATGTCCGGGTTGGGCGTGCGGCCGGCCTTGTATTCTTCAAGGAAGTGCTCGAACACGTTGTCCCAGTATTCGGCGGCGAAGTTGGCGGTGTGCAGCTTGATGCCGATGCGGTCGCACACGGCCTGGGCGTCGGCCAGGTCTTCACGGGCGGTACAGTATTCGGTGCCGTCGTCTTCTTCCCAGTTCTTCATGAACAGCCCTTCCACCTGGTAGCCCTGCTCGATGAGCAGAAGGGCGGAGACGGAAGAGTCCACGCCGCCGGACATGCCGACGATGACGCGGGTCTTGGCGGGGTCTTTGAGTGCTGGGCTGGTCATGGGTACCGGTGTGTATCAAGGGAAAAACGTCGATTCTATCAAACCCGTGGCGACGCGTCAGTCGCGGAGCAGGGTAAGGCTGTGCAAGGGGCCGTTGAGGTAGTCGTCGAGGCAACGCGGCACCAGCTCGCTGCGCCAGCGGGCCGGGTCGGCCAGCAGCTCGTCGCGGGTCAGCCACACGGCGCGAACGATGTCGCTGTCCAGCGCCAGGTCGGCGTGGTGGCGTACCGGGCGGGCGGCGAAGCAGATGCGCTGGTAGGTCACCCCGTTGCTGGGGGCGGTGTACAGGTAGATGCCGACCACGCCGGTGAGTTCGACTTCCCAGGCGGTTTCTTCCAGGGTTTCGCGCAGGGCGGCCTGGGGCAGGGTCTCAAAGGGTTCGAGGTGGCCGGCGGGTTGGTTGAAGACGTGCTGGCCGGCTTTGAATTCTTCGACGAAGAGGAACTTGCCTTCGTGCTCGACGATGGTGGCGACGGTGATGTGGGGTTGCCAGGACATGAGCATTTCCTAGGGTTGGCGCAGGTTCTGTAGGAGCGGCCTTGCGTCGCGATGGGCTGCGAAGCGGCCCCAGATTTTCGGCTTCGCAGCGGATATCGGCGGGGCCGCTTTGCGGCCCATCGCGACGCAAGGCCGCTCCTACAGGGAGCCGTGTACGCACTTTAAGAAAGCAAAAACCCCGGTGCGTGGCCGGGGTTTTTGCTGTTACTTCAAGCGAACCTTACAGGGCAGCAATGGCGCTGTTCAGGGTCTGGCTTGGGCGCATCACCTTGGCGGTCAGCTCGGCATCCGGGGCGTAGTAGCCACCGATGTCGGCCGGCTTGCCCTGAACGGCGTTGAGCTCGGCGACGATGGTCTCCTCGTTCTCGGCCAGGGTTTTTGCCAGGGGGGCGAAGCGTGCCTGCAGGGCAGCGTCGTCAGCCTGGGCAGCCAGGGCCTGGGCCCAGTACAGGGTCAGGTAGAAGTGGCTGCCGCGGTTGTCGATACCGCCAACTTTGCGCGAAGGCGACTTGTTGGTGTCGAGGAACTTGCCAGTGGCTTGGTCCAGGGTGTTGGCCAGCACTTTGGCGCGCGGGTTGTCGTAGGTGTTGCCCAGGTGCTCCAGGGAAGCGGCCAGGGCCAGGAATTCACCCAGCGAGTCCCAACGCAGGAAGTTCTCTTCCACCAGCTGCTGTACGTGCTTCGGTGCCGAGCCGCCGGCGCCGGTCTCGAACAGGCCACCGCCGTTCATCAGCGGTACGATCGACAGCATCTTGGCGCTGGTGCCCAGTTCCATGATCGGGAACAGGTCGGTCAGGTAGTCGCGCAGCACGTTGCCGGTCACCGAGATGGTGTCCTTGCCTTCGCGGATGCGGGCCAGGGAGAACTTGATGGCGTCGACCGGGGCCAGAACACGGATGTCCAGGCCAGCGGTGTCGTGATCTTTCAGGTACTGCTGCACCTTCTCGATCATCACGCCGTCGTGGGCACGGGCCGGGTCCAGCCAGAACACCGCAGGGGTGTTGCTCAGGCGGGCACGGTTGACGGCCAGCTTGACCCAGTCCTGGATCGGCGCGTCTTTGGTCTGGCACATGCGGAAGATGTCGCCGGCTTCGACGTTCTGCTCCAGCACAACGTTGCCCTTGCCATCGACCACGCGCACGACGCCGTCGGCCTTGATCTGGAAGGTCTTGTCGTGGGAACCGTACTCTTCGGCTTTCTGCGCCATCAGGCCAACGTTCGGCACGCTGCCCATGGTGGTCGGGTCGAAGGCGCCGTGCTGCTTGCAGTCTTCGATGGTGGCCTGGTAGATACCGGCGTAGCAACGGTCAGGGATCACGGCCTTGGTGTCTTGCAGCTCACCGGCGGTGTTCCACATCTTGCCCGAGTCACGGATCATGGCCGGCATCGAGGCGTCGACGATCACGTCGCTCGGCACGTGCAGGTTGGTGATGCCTTTGTCGGAGTTGACCATGGCCAGGGCCGGGCGCTGTGCGTACAGGGCCTGGATGTCGGCTTCGATCTCGGCCTGCTTGTCGGCTGGCAGGTCTTTGATACGGGCGTACAGGTCGCCGATACCGTTGTTGGCGTTGAAGCCTACTTCAGCCAGGGCTGCGGCATGCTTGGCCAGCACGTCGTTGTAGAACTCTTCGACGATGACGCCGAACATGATCGGGTCGGAAACCTTCATCATGGTGGCTTTCAGGTGCACCGACAGCAGCACGCCGGAGGCCTTGGCATCGGCGATCTGTTCGGCGATGAAGGCTTTCAGGGCCTTGCGGCTCATGGTGGCGCAGTCGATGATTTCGGCGGCCTTGACGGCGGTTTTTTCTTTCAGGACGGTGGTGGTGCCGTCTTTGCCGACCAGCTCGATGCGCAGGCTGTCGTCAGCTTCGATCAGTGCGGCTTTCTCGCTGCCGTAGAAGTCGCCCTGAGTCATGTGGGCGATGTGCGACTTGGAGTCGGCGGCCCAGGCGCCCATCTTGTGTGGGTGCTTGCGGGCGTAGTTCTTGACCGACAGCGGCGCGCGGCGGTCGGAGTTGCCTTCGCGCAGCACCGGGTTCACGGCGGAGCCCTTGATGCGGTCGTAGCGGGCACGGGACTCTTTCTCGTCCGCGGTGGCCGGCTCGTCGGCGTAGTCAGGGATGTTGAAGCCCTTGCCTTGCAGTTCCTTGATCGCGGCTTTGAGCTGCGGTACCGAGGCGCTGATGTTAGGCAGCTTGATGATGTTGGCTTCAGGGGTGGTAGCCAGTTGGCCCAGTTCCGCCAGGTGATCGCCTACTTGCTTCTCTGCGCCCAGTTGCTCCGGGAAGGCGGCAAGGATACGGCCGGCCAGGGAGATGTCGCGAGTTTCGACGGCGATGTCAGCCGAAGCGGTAAAGGCTTCGACGATCGGCAGCAGCGAGTAGGTGGCGAGGGCAGGGGCTTCGTCGGTGAAGGTATAGATGATCTTGGAACGGGTGGGCATGCGGGTTAACTCTCTGTGTGCTGAGCGTGCTCGAGTCTCGTGGTGCGCAGGGTAGGCGCATCGCCCTGGCAGCGCCATGAGCGGAAAGTCGAGAGGCTGCGAGCGGTGATGGTGGATGCATCAGTCGAGCGTCAATGCTGAGCTGCGGTAACAACCCAGGCTTTTCGGCCATTCATGGCCAAGGGCGGTCCGCATTTTCCTGGGATTCGCCCCGATGACCCTACGGTCGCGGCGGAGTATATCAAACCATTCGGGCTAATCAGCAAGGCCAAGTGATATCGGCCCATTTATAAGACCAAAGACGTAGCGGCAATGTGGCGGGTTGTCGCATGCCTTGCAGGTCGGCAGATGTGGTTTAGGCTCAGTGGATCGCACGATGTCCAATCACACCCGACAGCGGAGTAGTGCAAGCATGGGATACCAGAAAATCAAGGTTCCGACCGACGGCGCCAAGATCACCGTCAATGCAGACCATTCGCTCAACGTTCCTGACAACCCCATCATTCCTTATATCGAAGGCGACGGGATTGGCGTCGATGTCTCGCCGGTAATGATCAAGGTGGTCGATGCCGCCGTCGAGAAGGCGTACGGCGGCAAGCGCAAGATTGCCTGGATGGAGGTATATGCCGGCGAAAAAGCCACCCAGGTTTACGATCAGGACACTTGGTTGCCGCAGGAAACCCTCGATGCCGTGCGTGATTACGTGGTGTCGATCAAAGGCCCACTGACCACCCCGGTGGGGGGTGGCATCCGTTCGCTCAACGTGGCGCTGCGCCAGCAACTGGACCTGTATGTGTGCTTGCGCCCGGTGCTGTGGTTCCAGGGTGTGCCGAGCCCGGTGAAAAAGCCCGGTGACGTGGACATGGTGATCTTCCGCGAAAACTCGGAGGACATTTATGCCGGTATCGAGTGGAAGGCCGGCTCGCCAGAGGCGAACAAGGTGATCAAGTTCCTCAAGGAGGAGATGGGCGTCACCAAGATCCGCTTCGACCAGGACTGCGGCATCGGCGTCAAGCCGGTATCGCGCGAGGGCACCAAGCGCCTGGTGCGCAAGGCCCTGCAATACGTGGTGGACAACGACCGCGAGTCGCTGACCCTGGTGCACAAGGGCAACATCATGAAGTTCACCGAGGGTGCCTTCAAGGACTGGGGTTACGAAGTGGCCCGGGACGAGTTTGGCGCCGAGCTGCTCGATGGCGGCCCGTGGATGAAGTTCAAGAACCCCAAAACCGGCCGCGAGGTGATCGTCAAGGACGCCATCGCCGACGCCATGTTGCAGCAGATTTTGCTGCGCCCGGCCGAGTATGACGTGATCGCCACCCTCAACCTCAACGGTGACTACCTGTCCGACGCCCTGGCGGCGGAAGTGGGCGGTATTGGCATCGCGCCGGGCGCCAACCTGTCCGACACCGTGGCCATGTTCGAGGCTACCCACGGCACCGCGCCCAAGTATGCCGGGCAGGACAAGGTCAACCCGGGCTCGGTGATCCTCTCGGCAGAGATGATGCTGCGGCACATGGGCTGGGCCGAGGCGGCCGACCTGATCATCAAGGGCACCAACGGGGCCATCGGGGCCAAGACCGTGACCTACGACTTCGAGCGCCTGATGGACGGCGCCACGCTGGTGAGCAGTTCAGGCTTTGGCGACGAAATGATCAAGCATATGTAAGGCAATACAAAACCGGCCGCTTCCTGTAAAGAAGCGGCCGGTTTTTTCGTATACCGGCAGAAAGCAGGGATCACGCATTAGCGGTCGTGGGCGAGTTCGGTACTCCCGTTGAAGCGCTGACGTTGGCGCCCTTGATTTCGACAGCATGCAGGCCCTTGGGGCCCTGGATGATGTTGAAAGTCACGGCCTGTCCGGCTTTCAGCGTCTTGTAACCGTCCATCTGGATCGCCGAATAATGGGCGAACAGATCTTCGGTTCCGCCGTCTTCATTGATGAATCCATAGCCCTTGGCATTGTTGAACCACTTGACTTTACCGCTTGCCATCCCTATGTCCCTCTGCAAAGGACTCCATCACTGGAGTATCATCCACTTCATCCGCATACGAACCTTGCGAAAAATCTGGTTGACTGCGCGGATCTTTATCGACCACGGTGGGTTCTTATTGGTTGTAACACCGTTTTGCCGATAGTCAAGGTCGCCCGGCGCCTGCGCTGGCCGTGGCCTATGCCGTCAACCCACAACCTTAACCTGACGCTCATGATGAAATTCTTTCCATGCATGCACCTAGTGAGATTCGACTAACATTCAATCAGGATCGCCCGCAAACGAATGAGGACGACGGCTCGGGTCTTGCAGTCCAGGAAGCCAAGCCGATCCTGCAGGCGCCACCGATGTACAAGGTGGTTTTGTTCAACGATGACTACACGCCAATGGATTTCGTCGTCGAAGTGCTCGAGACGTTCTTCAGTCTGAACCGCGAGCTGGCGACCAAGATCATGCTGACCGTCCATACAGAAGGGCGGGCAGTGTGCGGATTGTTTACCCGTGACATCGCCGAAACAAAGGCTATGCAGGTCAACCAATACGCCAGGGAAAGCCAGCATCCGCTACTCTGTGAAATCGAGAAGGACGGTTAATCGCCGACCACTTGGGTATGAGGTGAAGCTATGTTAAACCGCGAGCTCGAAGTCACCCTCAATCTGGCCTTCAAGGAGGCCCGTTCGAAGCGTCATGAGTTCATGACCGTCGAACATCTGCTGCTGGCACTCCTTGACAATGAGGCTGCCGCGACCGTTCTGCGCGCCTGTGGCGCCAATCTCGACAAGCTCAAGCACGACCTGCAAGAGTTCATCGATTCCACCACCCCGTTGATCCCTGTCAACGACGAAGACCGTGAAACCCAGCCGACCCTGGGCTTCCAACGCGTGCTGCAGCGTGCCGTGTTCCACGTGCAAAGCTCTGGCAAGCGCGAAGTGACCGGCGCCAACGTGCTGGTGGCGATCTTCAGCGAACAGGAAAGCCAGGCCGTGTTCCTGCTCAAGCAGCAGAGCGTGGCCCGCATCGACGTGGTCAACTACATCGCCCATGGCATCTCCAAGGTGCCGGGGCATGGCTCGCAGTCTGACAGCGACCAGGAAATGCAGGACGAAGAGGGCGGTGAAACCTCCTCTTCGAGCAACCCGCTGGATGCCTATGCCAGCAACCTGAACGAGCTGGCCCGTGCCGGCCGTATCGACCCGTTGGTCGGCCGCGAGCAGGAAGTTGAGCGCGTGGCGCAAATCCTTGCCCGTCGGCGCAAGAACAACCCGTTGCTGGTGGGTGAGGCGGGCGTGGGCAAGACGGCCATCGCTGAAGGCCTGGCCAAGCGCATTGTCGATGGCCAGGTACCCGACCTGCTGGCGCAGAGTGTCGTGTACTCCCTCGACCTTGGCGCACTGCTGGCCGGTACCAAGTACCGCGGCGACTTCGAGAAGCGCTTCAAGGCGCTGCTCGGTGAGCTGCGCAAACGCCCGCAGGCGATCCTGTTCATCGACGAAATCCACACCATCATCGGTGCCGGTGCGGCTTCAGGCGGGGTGATGGATGCCTCCAACCTGCTCAAGCCGTTGCTCTCGTCGGGTGAGATCCGTTGCATCGGCTCCACCACCTTCCAGGAGTTCCGCGGCATCTTCGAGAAGGATCGTGCCCTGGCACGGCGCTTCCAGAAGGTGGACGTCAGCGAGCCGTCGGTCGAAGACACCGTGGGCATTCTGCGCGGCCTGAAGGGTCGCTTCGAAAGCCACCACAACATCGAGTACAGCGACGAAGCCCTGCGCGCCGCCGCCGAACTGGCCTCGCGCTACATCAACGACCGGCACATGCCGGACAAGGCCATCGACGTGATCGACGAAGCCGGTGCCTACCAGCGCCTGCAGCCGGAGGCTAATCGCGTCAAGCGCATCGAGGTGCCGCAGGTCGAGGACATCGTCGCCAAGATTGCGCGGATTCCGCCGAAGCATGTCAGCAGTTCCGACAAGGAGTTGCTGCGTAACCTTGAGCGTGACCTGAAACTGACCGTGTTCGGCCAGGACCCGGCGATCGACTCGCTGTCTACCGCCATCAAGCTGTCCCGCGCCGGCCTCAAAGCGCCGGACAAGCCTGTCGGTTCGTTCCTGTTTGCCGGCCCTACCGGCGTCGGCAAGACCGAAGCGGCGCGGCAGCTGGCCAAGGCACTGGGCGTGGAGCTGGTGCGTTTCGACATGTCCGAGTACATGGAGCGCCACACCGTGTCGCGCCTGATTGGTGCGCCGCCTGGTTACGTTGGCTTCGACCAGGGTGGTTTGCTCACCGAGGCGATCACCAAGCAACCGCACTGCGTATTGCTGCTTGATGAAATCGAGAAGGCCCACCCGGAAGTCTTCAACCTGCTGCTGCAGGTGATGGACCACGGTACCCTGACCGACAACAACGGGCGCAAGGCCGACTTCCGTAACGTGATCCTGATCATGACCACCAACGCTGGCGCGGAAACCGCGGCACGGGCCTCGATCGGCTTCACCCATCAGGACCATGCGTCCGATGCCATGGAAGTCATCCGCAAAAGCTTCACGCCAGAGTTCCGCAACCGCCTGGACACCATCATCCAGTTCGGCCGCCTGAGCCACGAAACGATCAAAAGCATCGTCGACAAGTTCCTTATCGAACTGCAGGCGCAGCTGGAAGACAAGCGTGTGCTGCTGGAAGTCAGCGATGAGGCACGCGGCTGGCTGGCGGCGTCTGGCTACGACGTGCAGATGGGTGCGCGGCCGATGGCGCGGTTGATCCAGGACAAGATCAAACGGCCGCTGGCCGAGGAGATCCTGTTTGGTGAGCTGGCCGAGCATGGCGGTGTGGTGCACATCGACCTGCGCGATGACGAACTGGTGTTCGACTTCGAGACCACGGCTGAGGTTGCCTGATAGCGGGGCCCCTGTGGGAGCGGGCGTGCCCGCGAACACCGGCGAAGCCGGTGTCATGCACCGCGGAGTCTGCTTCGCGGGCACGCCCGCTCCCACAGAAGGCGACGCAATACTGCAATCATGAAGGCACAAAAAAGCCCGGCACATGGCCGGGCTTTTTCATGGCTGGAGCTTAGCGCGCACGGTAAGTGATGCGGCCCTTGCTCAGGTCGTACGGCGTCAGCTCGACGCGGACCTTGTCGCCAGTGAGAATACGGATGTAGTTTTTGCGCATCTTTCCGGAGATGTGCGCGGTTACGACGTGCCCGTTTTCCAACTCCACGCGGAACATGGTGTTGGGCAGGGTGTCGACGACAGTACCTTCCATTTCGAAGCTGTCTTCTTTCGACATGCAGTTGAGCCCTCGGATCCAGTGTTAGCCCGACGCATATCCGCACCGGGCAAAAAAGTGGCGCCGATTATGCCGGAAATCTGCGTGTCAAGCCAATGCTTTCAGTTGAGGGTGACCCAGCGCTGGTTTATCAGCAGCTCGATAGGTCGATACTGCGTCTTGTAGTTCATTTTCTTGCAGTTCTTGATCCAGTAACCCAGGTAAACCGCTTCCAGGTCCTGACGCACGGCCTCGGTGATCTGCCAGAGGATGGCAAAGCGGCCAAGGCTGCGTCGCTCCTCGTCCGGCTCGTAGAAGGTGTACACCGCCGACAGGCCATTGGGCAGCAGGTCGCACACTGCCACCGCCATCAGCCGGCCTTGCAGGCGAAACTCGTAGAACCAGCAGAACGGCAGGTCGCGCACCAGGAAGGTGGAAAACTGGTCGCGGCTGGGCGGGTACATGTCACCGTCGGCGTGGCGCGTTTCGATATAGCGCCGGTACAGCTCGAAGTACTCCTCCTTGAACGTCGGGCGCGCTGCGCTAACGGTCAGGTCGGCGTTGCGCTTGAGAATGCGCCGCTGCTGGCGATTGGGGATAAAGCGCGCCGCCGGGATGCGCGCCGGCACGCAGGCGTTGCAGTTTTGGCAGTGGGGGCGGTACAGGTGGTCGCCACTGCGCCGGAAGCCCATTTCCGACAGGTCGGCGTACACGTTCACGTCCATCGGCTGGCTGGGGTCGAGGAACAGCGTGGTCGCTTGCTCGTCAGGCAGGTAGCTGCAGGAGTGGGGCTGAGTGGCATAGAACTTCAACCGCGCCAGCTCTGTCATGATCAACCCCCCTCGGTGAGACTTTGTTTTAAGTGTAAGCCAGCTATGGGAACTCGACTAGGGCGCCCATGTAGCGCTGTTGGGCTGATCGAGGTGGCGTGCCAGGTAGCTGGCGAATTCGGCGCGGCTGATGGCATGTGCGCCCAGGCTGTGCAGGTGGTTGGTGGGCATCTGGCAGTCGATCAGCACGAAACCGGCCTGGCGCAGGTGATTGACCAGCGTCACGAAGCCGACCTTGGAGGCGTTGTCGGCGCGGCTGAACATCGATTCGCCGAAGAACAGCTGGCCCATGGCCAGGCCGTACAGGCCGCCGACCAGCACGCCGTTCTCGCGTACCTCCACCGAATGGGCGATGCCACGGCGGTGCAGTTCGCAGTAGGCGTTGCGCATGGTGTCGGTGATCCAGGTGCCGTCGGCGTAGTCGCGCGGTGCGGCGCAGGCAGCGATGACGGCGGCAAAGTCGGTGTCGAAGCTGACCTGGTAGCGGCCCTGACGGATCAGCTTGGCCAGCGAGCGCGACACGTGCAGCTGGTCGGGCAGCAGCACCGTGCGCGGGTCGGGTGACCACCACAGGATCGGCTGGCCGTCCTGGTACCACGGGAAGCAACCATGGCGATACGCCTGCACCAGGCGCTCGGGGCTCAGGTCGCCGCCGGCGGCCAGCAGGCCGTTGGGGTCGTGCAGGGCCTTTTCCAGGGGCGGGAAGGTCAGCGAGTCGCGGGTCAGCCAGGTGAGCATGGTCTATCGTGCGGTGGGGGAGGGGAGAGGGCAGCATGGCGCGGGTGAAAAGCAGGGTCAATCTCTTTGGCTTCTTCGCGGGCATGCCCGCTCCCACAGGAACATCACGGTCTTCTGGTTTGCGCGGGACCTGTGGGAGCGGGCGAGCCCGCGAAGAGGCCGGCACAGGCGATGAAATCAGGCAATTTCCTGCACATTCATGAAACCGCAGGCACCATCCGCTACATTTGCTGTCACACCTGTGCAAAAACACAGCATAAGCCTTTGTCACAAAAGAAAATGCATGCTCAAATTGCAGCCATGTGAAAGTCGCCCCCGGCAAACCCCCATGCGGCGTGCCGCCATGGCGGCTGGCGGGCAGTAATGTTAAAAGTAGTGGTTCATTGGCCGCACCGCCGGCCGATCACTATTGGACGCGCACCACGCGCAGGAATAGACGCGTTTTGAAGAAATCCACCGCAACCCCAGCTCCTTTGCCTGTGCCCCTGTGGCGGCAGCAGCTGCATTACCGCCTCAAGGAAGGTGCGTTGATCGCGATCGGCGCCCTGTGCCTGTACCTGTGGATGGCGCTGCTGACCTACGACACCTCCGACCCGGGCTTCAGCCATACCAGCAACGCCGACCAGGTGCAGAACGCCGCCGGGCGAGCCGGTGCCTACTTCGCCGACATCCTGTTCATGGTGCTGGGTTACTTCGCCTACATCTTCCCGCTGTTGCTGGCGGTCAAGACCTGGCAGATTTTCCGCGAGCGCCATCAGCCGTGGGACTGGAGCGGCTGGCTGTTCTCCTGGCGATTGATCGGCCTGGTGTTCCTGGTGCTGTCCGGTGCAGCGCTGGCCCATATCCACTTCCATCCGCCGGCGACCATGCCGTTTTCCGCGGGTGGCGCGCTGGGCGAAAGCCTTGGCGAACTGGCGCGCAACCTGCTGAACGTGCAGGGCAGCACGCTGATGTTCATTGCCCTGTTCCTGTTCGGCCTGACCGTGTTCACCGATTTGTCGTGGTTCAAGGTGATGGACCTGACCGGCAAGATCACCCTCGACCTGTTCGAGTTGGTGCAGGGCGCCGCCAACCGCTGGTGGGAGGCGCGCAACGAGCGCAAACGCCTGGAGGCGCAGCTGCGTGAGGACGAACCGGTGTTCAAGGCGCCGCCGATGGCCGCCGACAAGCGCGAGCCAGCCAAGCCGGCGCTGCGTGAGCGTATTTTCAAGCGTGAAGAAGCGCCCGCCCAACCTGTTGTGCAACGCGAACCGACCCTTGCCCGTGAGCCCGTGGTGCCGCGCGAGCCGGTAGTGGCGCGTGAAGCCGTGGCGCCCCGCGAGCTGCCTGCGGCCCCGACCATCGTGCCACCGGCAGCGGCCAGGGCGCCGGAGCCGAGCAAGCGCGTGATGAAAGAGAAGCAGGCGCCGCTGTTCGTCGACAGCGCCGTTGAAGGCACCCTGCCGCCGATTTCTATCCTTGACCCTGCCGAGCAGAAAAAGATCGAGTACTCGCCAGAATCCCTGGCCAGTGTCGGCCAGCTGCTGGAAATCAAGCTCAAGGAATTCGGCGTTGAAGTCGCGGTGGACTCGATCCACCCGGGCCCGGTGATCACCCGTTATGAAATCCAGCCGGCCGCTGGCGTGAAGGTGAGCCGCATCGCCAACCTGGCCAAGGACCTGGCGCGTTCGCTGGCCGTGACCAGCGTGCGGGTGGTTGAGGTCATCCCTGGCAAGACCACCGTGGGTATCGAGATCCCCAACGAAAACCGGCAGATGGTGCGCTTCTCCGAAGTGCTGGCCACGCCGCAGTTTGAGGAGCAGAAATCGCCGGTCACCCTGGCCCTGGGCCACGACATCGGCGGCAAGCCGGTCATCACCGACCTGGCCAAGATGCCGCACCTGCTGGTGGCCGGTACCACCGGCTCCGGTAAGTCGGTGGGTGTGAACGCGATGATCCTGTCGATCCTGTTCAAATCGGGCCCGGAAGACGCGCGTTTGATCATGATCGACCCGAAAATGCTCGAGCTGTCGATCTACGAAGGCATCCCGCATCTGCTGTGCCCGGTGGTCACCGACATGAAGGACGCCGCCAACGCCCTGCGCTGGAGCGTGGCCGAGATGGAGCGGCGCTACAAGCTGATGGCGGCCATGGGCGTGCGTAACCTTGGCGGTTTCAACCGCAAGATCAAGGATGCCGAGGAAGCCGGCGAGGTCATTCATGACCCGCTGTTCCGCCGCGAGAGCATGGACGACGTGCCGCCTGCGCTGAAAACCCTGCCGACCATCGTGGTGGTGGTCGACGAATTCGCCGACATGATGATGATCGTCGGCAAGAAGGTCGAAGAGCTGATCGCCCGTATCGCCCAGAAAGCGCGGGCGGCCGGTATCCACCTGATTCTTGCCACCCAGCGCCCGTCGGTGGACGTGATTACCGGCCTGATCAAGGCCAACATCCCGACCCGCATGGCATTCCAGGTGTCGAGCAAGATCGACTCGCGCACCATCATCGACCAAGGTGGCGCGGAGCAGCTGCTGGGCCACGGTGACATGCTGTACATGCCGCCGGGTACCAGCCTGCCGATCCGCGTGCACGGTGCGTTCGTCTCCGACGACGAAGTGCACCGCGTGGTGGAAGCGTGGAAGCTGCGTGGCGCGCCGGACTACAACGACGACATCCTCAACGGCGTGGAAGAGGCCGGCAGCGGCTTTGAAGGCGGCGGCGGCGGTGGCGATGGCGATGATTCGGAAAGCGACGCCCTGTATGATGAGGCCGTGCAATTCGTGCTGGAAAGCCGCCGCGCGTCGATCTCGGCCGTGCAACGCAAGCTGAAGATCGGTTACAACCGCGCCGCCCGCATGATCGAAGCCATGGAAATGGCCGGCGTGGTCACCCCGATGAACAGTAACGGCTCGCGGGAAGTGATTGCCCCGGGCGGCCCACGCGACTGATGAACACCTTGCCGGGCGCCAACGGTGGCGCCCGGCCTTTTCAATGCTCAATGAGGATTACCATGCGCGCGATTCGCATGCTGTTGGTTTCTGCCCTTGCTCTGGGCAGCGTTTCGGCTTTTGCCGGTGAGCAAGATGTACAACGCCTGACCCAGCTGCTGGAAAAGTCGCAGACTATCGAGGCCAACTTTTCCCAGCTGACCTTGGGTGCCGACGGCACCAGCCTGCAGGAGACTGCTGGCCAGATGATCGTCAAGCGCCCGGGCCTGTTCTACTGGCACACCAATGCGCCACAGGAGCAGGTGGTGGTGTCTGATGGCAAGATGGTTACCCTGTGGGACCCGGACCTGGAACAGGCCACCGTCAAAAAGCTCGACGTTCGCCTGAACCAGACCCCGGCACTGCTGCTGTCCGGTGACGTGTCGAAGATCAGCCAGAGCTTCGACATCGCCTCGAAAGAGCAGGGCGAAGTCATGGACTTCACCCTCAAGCCGAAGACCAAGGACACCCTGTTCGACTCGCTGCGCGTGTCGTTCCGCAAGGGCCTGATCAATGACATGCAGCTGATCGACAGCGTCGGCCAGCGCACCAACATCCTGTTCAATGGCGTCAAGGCCAACCAGGCGGTGCCGGACAGCAAGTTCAAGTTCGACATCCCCAAAGGCGCGGACGTGATCAAGGAGTAACCGGAGCTCGTCATGGACCTGTTTCGAAGCGAACCCGTCGCCCAGCCACTGGCCGCCCGCCTGCGCCCGTCCAACCTGGACGAATACGTCGGCCAGGAGCACCTGCTGGCACGCGGCAAACCGCTGCGTGAGGCGCTGGAGCAGGGTGCGCTGCACTCGATGATATTCTGGGGGCCGCCTGGGGTGGGCAAAACCACCCTGGCGCGGCTGCTGGCGCAGTTCTGCGATGCGCACTTCGAAACCGTGTCGGCGGTACTGGCCGGGGTCAAAGAGATTCGCCAGGCGGTCGAGGTGGCCAAGCAGCAGGCAGGCCAGTATGGCCGGCGCACCATCCTGTTCGTCGACGAAGTGCACCGCTTCAACAAGTCGCAGCAGGACGCCTTTTTGCCCTATGTGGAAGACGGCACCCTGCTGTTCATCGGCGCCACCACCGAGAACCCGTCGTTTGAGCTGAACAACGCGCTGCTGTCGCGGGCGCGGGTGTATGTGCTCAAGAGCCTGGACGAGGCGGCCCTGCGCAAGCTGGTCAACCGTGCGCTGACCGAAGAGCGTGGCCTGGGCAAGCGCAACCTGCGGGTGGGCGACGACGCCTTCAAGATGCTGATGGCCGCCGCCGACGGCGATGGCCGGCGCATGCTCAACTTCCTCGAGAACGCCTCGGACCTGGCTGAAGACGGCAGCGAAATCGACGTCGAGATGCTGCAGAGCCTGCTGGGTGACAGCCGTCGTCGCTTCGACAAGGGCGGCGAGGCGTTCTACGACCAGATTTCCGCGCTGCACAAGTCGGTGCGCGGCTCCAACCCCGATGGTGCCCTGTACTGGTTTGCCCGCATGCTCGACGGCGGCTGCGACCCGCTGTACATCGCCCGCCGCGTGGTGCGCATGGCCAGCGAGGACATCGGCAACGCCGACCCGCGTGCGCTCAGCCTGTGCCTGGCAGCCTGGGATGTGCAGGAGCGCCTCGGCAGCCCCGAGGGCGAGCTGGCGGTGGCCCAGGCCATCACCTACCTGGCCTGTGCGCCGAAGAGCAACGCGGTGTACATGGGCTTCAAGACCGCCCTGCGCGAAGCGGCCGAGCATGGCTCGCTGGAGGTGCCGTTGCACCTGCGCAACGCCCCGACCAAGCTGATGAAGCAACTGGGCTATGGCGACGAGTACCGCTATGCCCACGATGAGCCCGACGCCTACGCCGCCGGGGAGGATTACTTCCCTGATGCGTTGGAGCCGCGCCAGTACTACCAGCCGGTGCCCCGTGGCCTGGAGCTGAAGATTGGCGAGAAGCTGCGCCACCTCGCCGACCTCGACCGCAACAGCCTCCGCCAGCGGAGAAAACCGTGATTGCACTCATTGCTGCGGTCAGCGCGGGCGGTATTGCCGGTACCTTGTTGCGCTTTGCTACCGCCAACTGGGTAGCAGCCCACTGGCCACGGCACTTCTATGCCGGTACGCTGGCGGTCAACCTGGTTGGCTGCCTGCTGATCGGCCTGCTCTATGGCTTGTTCTTGCACAAGCCGCTGGCGCCGGTCGAATTGCGCGCTGGCCTGATTGTCGGCTTCCTCGGTGGCCTTACAACCTTTTCTTCCTTCTCGCTCGATACCGTGCGCCTGATGGAAAGCGGGCAAGTGCCCCTTGCCTTGGGCTATACCAGTATCAGCGTGGTGGGCGGGCTGCTCGCAACCTGGGCCGGCCTGTCCCTGACCCGATTCTGAACCAACACCTACCTATAACGAGAGAACGATATGCTCGATTCCAAACTGTTACGCGGCCAACTTCAGGAAGTGGCGGAACGCCTGGCCTCCCGTGGCTTTAGCCTGGATGTCGCGCGCATCGAATCACTGGAAGAGCGCCGCAAGGCGGTGCAAACCCGCACCGAGCAGCTGCAGGCTGAGCGTAACGCCCGTTCCAAGTCCATCGGCCAGGCCAAGGCCAAGGGCGAAGACATCGCGCCACTGATGGCCGACGTCGAGCGCATGGCCAATGAACTGGCCGCCGGCAAAATCGAACTGGACGGCATCCAGGCCGAACTGGACGGTATCCTGCTGACCATTCCCAACCTGCCGGACGCCAGCGTACCGGTCGGTGCCAGCGAAGACGACAACGTTGAAGTGCGCCGTTGGGGTAAGCCGACCGCCTTCGATTTCGAAATCAAGGACCACGTCGCCCTCGGCGAAGTGAGCGGTGGCCTGGACTTCGAGGCCGCAGCCAAGCTGTCTGGCGCCCGCTTTGCCGTGCTGCGTGGCCCGATCGCCCGCCTGCACCGCGCCCTGGCGCAGTTCATGATCAACCTGCACACCGGCGAGCACGGCTACGAGGAGCACTACACCCCGTACCTGGTGCAGGCGCCTGCCTTGCAGGGCACTGGCCAGCTGCCGAAGTTCGAGGAAGACCTGTTCAAGATCACCCGCGAAGGTGAAGCGGACTTCTACCTGATCCCGACTGCCGAAGTGTCGCTGACCAACCTGGTAGCGGGTGAAATCCTCGACGCCAAGCAGCTGCCGCTGAAACTGGTTGCCCACACACCTTGCTTCCGCAGTGAAGCCGGTGCTTCCGGCCGTGACACCCGCGGCATGATCCGCCAGCACCAGTTCGACAAGGTCGAGATGGTGCAGGTGGTAGAACCGGCCAAGTCGATGGAAGCCCTGGAGGGCCTCACCGGCAACGCCGAGCGCGTACTGCAGCTGCTGGAGCTGCCGTACCGCGTGCTGGCCCTGTGCACCGGCGACATGGGCTTTGGCGCCGTGAAAACCTACGACCTGGAAGTGTGGGTGCCAAGCCAGGACAAGTACCGCGAAATCAGCTCGTGCTCCAACTGTGGCGACTTCCAGGCACGCCGCATGCAGGCCCGCTGGCGCAACCCGGAAACCGGCAAGCCAGAGCTGGTGCACACCCTCAACGGCTCCGGCCTGGCCGTAGGCCGTACCCTGGTTGCCGTGCTGGAAAACTACCAGCAGGCCGACGGTTCGATCCGTGTACCGGACGTGCTGAAGCCGTACATGGGCGGCGTCGAGGTCATCCGCTAAATGGATTACCTGCCGCTGTTCCACAAGCTGCAGGGCGGCCGCGTGCTGGTCGTCGGTGGCGGTGAGATCGCCTTGCGCAAGGCGCGCCTGCTGGCAGATGCCGGTAGCGTCCTGCGCGTGGTGGCGCCGGACGTCGACGGCCAGTTGGCCGCGTTGGCCCGGGAAGGTGGCGGTGAGGTGCTGGTGCGTGGCTACCAGGCAGCCGACCTGGTCGGTTGCCGGCTGGTGATTGCGGCTACCGACGACCCTGGGCTGAACGCCCAGGTGTCGGCGGATGCGCAGGCCCTCAGCCTGCCGGTCAACGTGGTGGATGCACCGGCCCTGTGCACGGTGATTTTCCCGGCGATTGTCGACCGTTCACCGCTGGTGATTGCGGTGTCCAGTGGCGGTGACGCCCCGGTTTTGGCGCGTTTGATTCGCGCCAAACTGGAGGCCTGGATCCCGTCGGCCTATGGTGAGCTGGCCGGGCTGGCTGCGCGTTTCCGGCACAAGGTCAAAACCTTGTACCCGGACGTTAACCAGCGCCGCGGCTTCTGGGAAACTGTGTTCCAGGGGCCGATTGCCGAGCGCCAGCTGGCCGGGCAGGGCGCCGAGGCCGAACGCCTGTTGCAGGCGATGGTAGACGGCGCGCCGGTGCAACAGGGGGGTGAGGTGTACCTGGTAGGTGCTGGCCCGGGCGACCCGGACTTGCTCACCTTCCGCGCCTTGCGCCTGATGCAGCAGGCCGACGTGGTGCTGTACGACCGCCTGGTGGCACCCGCCATCATCGAGATGTGCCGGCGTGATGCCGAGCGCATCTACGTGGGCAAGCGCCGCGCCGATCATTCCGTGCCGCAGGACCAGATCAACCGCCTGTTGGTTGATCTGGCCCAGCAGGGCAAGCGTGTGTTGCGGCTTAAGGGGGGCGACCCGTTCATCTTCGGCCGGGGTGGCGAAGAGATCGAAGAGCTGGCCGAGCATGGCATCCCGTTCCAGGTGGTGCCCGGCATTACTGCGGCCAGCGGGTGTTCCGCGTATGGCGGCATTCCGCTGACCCACCGCGACTACGCCCAGTCGGTACGCTTCGTCACCGGGCACCTGAAGGATGGCACCAGCAACCTGCCGTGGAATGACCTGGTGGCGCCGGCGCAGACCTTGGTGTTCTACATGGGGTTGGTGGGTTTGCCGACCATCTGTGCCGAGCTGATTCGCCATGGGCGGGCGGCAAGTACCCCGGCGGCGTTGGTGCAGCAGGGGACTACGCGTAACCAGCGGGTGTTCACCGGTACCCTGGCAGATTTGCCAGACCTGGTGGCCCGGCATGAAGTGCATGCACCGACCCTGGTGATTGTGGGGGAAGTGGTGCAACTGCGTGAAAAGCTGGCCTGGTTCGAAGGTTCGCAGAACAGCTGACATTGTTGGGGCCGCTTCGCGCCCCATCGCGACACAAGGCCGCTCCTACAGGGGGGCGCGTGAAGCCTGAGGCTTGCGCGGTCCCCCTGTAGGAGCGGCCTTGCGTCGCGATGGGCTGCAAAGCAGCCCCGACAATCTCAACCCTGCCAAATCCCTTTGCCCGCCAACCGTTCCCGATCATGCGCCAGGTTGAAATCCTGCAACGGCCCTTTAGGCACGATCCCGGTCGGGTTGATGGTCTTGTGGCTCATGTAGTAATGCTTCTGGATATGCTCCATATCCACCGTCCCCGCCACCCCCGGCCACTGGTACAGCTCACGCAGCCAGTTCGACAGGTTGTGGTAATCACTCAAGCGCCGCAGGTTGCACTTGAAGTGCCCGTGGTACACCGCATCGAAGCGCACCAGCGTGGTAAACAGGCGTACATCAGCCTCAGTCAGGTACTCACCGGCCAGGTAGCGATTGCGGCTCAGCAAGTCTTCCAGATAATCCAGTTCGCTGAACACATCGTCGAACGCCGCCTCGTAGGCGTCTTGCGTGGTGGCAAAGCCTGCGCGGTACACGCCGTTGTTCACCGCCGGGTAAATGCGCTCGTTCAACGCCTCGATGGTCGGCCGCAGTGGCTCGGGGTACAGGTCCAGCGTATTGCCGGTCAGCTCGTTGAACGCGCTGTTGAAGATACGGATGATCTCCGACGACTCGTTGTTGACGATGCGTTTCTCTTTCTTGTCCCACAGCACAGGCACGGTCACGCGGCCGGTGTAGTGCGGGTCATCCTGGGTATAGCGCTGGTGCAGATACTGCTGGGCGTCGAGGTGGTCACCGCTGGAGCCTTGCTGCTGGTCGAAGGTCCAGCCATGGTCTTGCATCAGCCAGCTCACCACCGACACGTCGATCAGCGGCTCAAGGCCTTTCAGGGCGCGCAAGATGAGGGTGCGGTGGGCCCATGGGCAGGCCAGCGAAACGTACAGGTGGTAACGGCCAGCCTCGGGGGCGGGGAGTTGATTGCGGCGCTGGGCGTTTTCGCGTTTGAACGTGCCGTCCTTGCCGTTTTCATACCACTGGTCATGCCAGCGCCCGTCGATCAAAAGGCCCATGAGTGAACTCCTCGGAACAAAGTTGTTTGTCGTTGGAGCCCAGTCTAGGCCAAATCGTTCGAACAAATAGCGCAAAGAACGGGGTGGTATGATCGGTTAAATCGATCTATTGCGCGTATTCCAATAGCCTTGAGCTGTCGCGAACGCCTGCTCGCGCTCTAGCCCCAGGCCGCGCAAGCACAGGGCCATGGTCGCGATCAGGGCTTTCTCGCCGTAGCTGTCTTCCACTTCACCACGCCAAAACGCCAGCAAGTGCTCGGCCTGCAAGCTAGGTGGTTTGACATGACGGCGCTCGCTCAGCGCTGGCCACTCTTCATCCCAGGTTTCGCCTGCCGTGGTGCCGTAGAGGTGGCTGATGACATCGGGGTTGACCTCGATCTCGCCGCCATCGCCCTTGATCACCACAGCATGGTCGCCCAGCAGGCGGCTGGCCTCACGGTGCACGGCCTGGTAGCCAGGGTGGAAGATGCTTTGCAGGCCACAGCGTGCGCCCAGCGGGTTAAGCACCCGGGCCAGCGAGTGGATGGGCGAGCGCAGGCCCAGGGTGTTGCGCAGGTCGATCATGCGCTGCAGTTGCGGCGCCCAGTCGTGCAGCGGGAAGAACGCCAGCTGGTGCTGGTCGAGGGCGTTGCCGACGGCGGCCCAGTCGCGGCACAGCGGGATCTGCAGCAGGTCGAGTAGTTGCTCGCTGTACATGCGCCCGGCGGTGTGTGCGCCGCCGCCGTGCATCAGGATGCGCACGCCATTGCCGGCCAGGCACTTGGCCGCCAGCAGGTACCAGGGCAGGTGGCGCTTCTTGCCGGCGTAGGTGGGCCAATCCAGGTCCACCGCAATGCTCGGTGCCTGCAGGTGGGCGCGCAGGGCCTCGGTGAAGCCGGCCAGCTCTTCGGCGCTTTCTTCCTTGTGGCGCAGCAGCATCAGGAAGGCCCCCAGCTGGGTGTCTTCGACCTTGCCTTCCAGCAGCAGGGTCATGGCTGCGCGGGCTTCTTCGCGGGTCAGGCCGCGCGCGCCGCGCTTGCCTTTGCCGAGAATGCGCACGAATTCGGCGAACGGGTGTTCGGCGGGGGTTTCCAGTGTCAAAGGGCGAGGTTCGGTCATATGCAGTTGGTCGGCTTGGGCAGGCCCGCCAGCTTGGCGGCGAGTTTGGCGGGGGTGCCATTGAACAGGCGGTTCAGGTGCGGGCTGTTGCCCTTTTCCGGGCCCAGTTTCATGGCCGTGTACTTGATCAGCGGGCGCGTGGCCGGGGACAGCTGGTATTCCTGGTAGAACTGGCGCAGCAGTTCGAGGATTTCCCAATGGTCCGCCGTCAGCGGGATACCCTCGCGCTCGGCCAAAGCTTCGGCGGCGGCGTGGGACCAGTCTTGCAGGTCGACCAGAAAGCCGTCCTTGTCCAGGGCGATCGCCTGATCGCCAACGTTGAGCGTACTCATAGCCAGCTGTTGACCTTGTCGTAATGCAGCGACAGCTCGACGAACCCGGCGTAGTCCACGGCTTTGGCCAGGTCGTTACCGACCGCGCGGGCTTGCACATCCTCGTCCAGGGCGAACAGGCGCTGGGCCAGGCCGGCGGCTTGCAACTGGCGGTGCGGCTCACTGCCGCTGCGCAGGGCATACACCGCATCGCCGCACAGCAGCAGCGCGTCATCGGTGCCGAGCAGGCGCAGGCAGCTGGCCAGGCGCTCGTCGCCAAACGGGGAGTGGGCAATTACATGCAGGGTTGTCATCAGAGCGTTACCACCTGGTCGAAACGGGCGATCAGCGCGGCAAGGGCCGCGTCATCCAGCACTTGCACCGGCAGCGCCAGGGTATCGGCTGCCAAGCCGCGGCGGGTGAGGCTGTGGCTGCAGGCGAACAGCTCCTCGACACCGAACATCGGCAGCGCCTGCAGGTTGGCGGCCAGGTTCTTCTGCTGCACGGCGGTGGGTTGCTGGCCGGGCGCGAGCTGGAACACGCCATCGTCGAGGAACAGCATGCCCAGCGGCAGGTCGAACGCACCGCCAGCCAGGGCGATGTCCAGCGCTTCGCGGGCCGATGGGCCGTTCCACGGAGCTTGGCGGCTGATGATCAACAAGGATTTGGCCATTTTAGTCGCCTCCGAAGCAGACAAGGCGGTCGGCAACCTGCGCCGCTTCATGCAGTTGGCCAAGCCCGGACAGTTCCCAAGGCTTGGGCAGGTTCACGGCCGGGCGCTGGTAACGGTTGGCTTCGGCTTCATCGAGTACGCCACGGCGCAGGGCCGCGGCGATGCACACCACGGCGTCCAGCTGGTGGGTCTCGATAAAGGTACGCCATTGGCCGGCCACGTCCAGTTCGTCCTGGGGCGCGACCACGTTGGCCGAGGCACTGTGCACCCCGTCCTGATAGAAGAACAGCCGGGCAATCTCATGCCCGCCGGCCAGCACCGCCTCGGCGTAGCGCAAGGCGCGCCGCGAGGAGGGCGCATGGGCCGGGGAGAACACCGCGATAGCGAATTTCATGGCTAACTCATGCAAAGGAATGCCGCCATGATAAAGCAAAAAAGCCCGCGCCCGCTTGTGCAAGCGGCGCGGGCCTTCTACGTATCTGCACGCCCCCTGTAGGAGCGGCCTTGTGTCGCGATGGGCTGCAAAGCAGCCCCATGGCCCTAACAGGCAGGCGCCAGACTCAAACCTGTTCCTTGCTCTCAGGCAAGAACCAGTTCAACACCAGTGCACAGATCCCCCCGGTAGCCACACCCGACTCCAGCACATTGCGAATCGCCGCCGGCATATGCGCCAGGAACTCCGGCACCTGCGCCACACCCAGGCCCAGCGCCAGCGACACGGCAATGATCAGCAGCGCACGGCGGTCCAGACGAGTGCTGGCCAGAATATTGATACCCGAAGCCGCAACCGCCCCGAACATCACCATGGCCGCGCCACCCAGCACCGGCTCCGGCACTGCCTGGATCACCCCGGCAACGCTAGGGAACAGCCCCAGCACCACCAGCATCACGGCAATCCAGATACCGATATGGCGGCTGGCAATGCCGGTCAGCTGAATCACCCCGTTGTTCTGGGCAAAGATCGAGCTGGGGAAGGTGTTGAACAAACCGGCCAGCAGCGAGTTGGCACCGTTGACCAGCACGCCACCCTTGATCCGCTGCATCCACACCGGCCCTTCGACCGGCTGGCGCGACACCTTGCTGGTGGCCGTCACGTCACCAATGGCTTCCAGCGAAGTCACCAGGTAAATCACCAGCATCGGAATGAACAGCGCCCACGAGAAGCCCAGGCCGAAGTGCAGCGGCGTCGGCACCTGGAACAGCGCGGCCTCGTGCATGCCGGTGAAGTCCAGGCGGCCCATGTAGCCGGCCAGCGCATAGCCAACCGCCAGGGCGATGACGATGGCGCAGCTGCGCATCCACACCACCGGGACGCGGTTGAGGATGACGATGATCGCCAGCACCACGCCCGACAGCAGCAGGTTTTCGCCATTGGCAAAGGTGCCATTGGCCATGGCGCCGAAGCCGCCGCCCATGCTGATCAGGCCGACCTTGATCAGCGTCAGGCCGATCATCAGCACCACGATACCGGTCACCAGCGGGGTGATCAGGCGTTTGACGAACGGCAGGATGCGCGACACGCCCATCTCCACGAATGAGCCAGCAATCACCACACCGAAGATGGCCGCCATCACACCTTCTACCGGCGTGCCTTGCTTGACCATCAGCGCACCGCCGGCAATCAGCGGGCCGACGAAGTTGAAGCTGGTGCCCTGCACGATCAGCAGCCCGGCGCCGAACGGGCCAAAGCGTTTGCACTGGACGAAGGTGGCGATACCCGAGATCACCAGCGACATGGAAACGATCAGGTTGGTATCACGCGCCGAAACGCCCAGCGCCTGGCAGATCAGCAGGCCAGGGGTAACGATCGGCACGATGATCGCCAGCAAGTGCTGCAGGGCTGCCAGCAGGCCGATCAACAGCCGTGGCTTGTCCTCTAGGCCAAGCACCAGTTCATTGGCAGGCGCCGCCGCGCCTGGGCTGTGTTCTTGTGAGCTCATTGCTGAAAGCTGCCCCGGAAGAAAAAAGGAGCGCATTCTACGGGGTGAAGAGAGATTGCGGTAGAGAAAAGCACGATGGCGGCATGATCGGCGACCATTCGCCTTGTTATCTGACTTTTTGGTCAATTATTTGATGCGGACTTATCAGGGAAACACAGACAGAACCTGCACCGCCGCCCTCTGTGGGAGCGGGTTCACCCGCGAAGAATGTGACGCGGTGTATGGCACCGGCTGCGCCGGTGTTCGCGGCTGAAGAAGCCGCTCCCACAGGTACAGCCATAGCTTGGAATTTGCGCGATACCTGTGGGAGCGGGCAAGCCCGCGAAGAATCCAACGCGGTGCCTGACAACGGCTGCACCGGTGTTCGCGACCAAGCGCCCCCAATTTCCAGCGCCCACAAAAAAGCCCGCCGAAGCGGGCTTTCTCACACAGCAATCAATCAGTCATCGCGACTCATGATGCCAAACAACTGCAGCAGGCTGACAAACAGGTTGTAGATCGACACATACAGGCTGATGGTCGCCATGATGTAGTTACGCTCGCCACCATGAATGATCGCGCTGGTCTGGAACAGGATGCAGACCGACGAGAACAGCACGAAGCCAGCGCTGATCGCCAGTTGCAGGCCGCTGATCTGGAAGAAGAAGCTGGCAACAACCGCACCCAGCAACACGAAGAAGCCAGCAGTGATGAAGCCACTGAGGAAGCTCATGTCCTTGCGGGTGATCAGCACATAGGCCGACAGACCACCAAACACCAGCGCAGTCATGGCAAACGCCGAGCTGACCACTTCAGCGCCACCGGCCATGCCCAGGTAACGGTTGAGAATCGGGCCGAGGATGAAGCCCATGAAACCGGTGAGGGCGAAGGTGGACACAATGCCCCAGGCCGAATCACGCAGCTTGTTGGTAAGGAAGAACAGCCCGTAGAAGCCGATCAGCACCACGAATATGTTCGGGTAGCCGACGCGCATCTGTTGGGCAACGAAAGCCATGACACCGCTGAAGGCGAGGGTAAGCGCCAGCAGGCTGTACGTGTTGCGCAGGACTTTGCTGATCTCCTGCTGCTCGACCTGCTGGCCGTGGTGGACGGCATAATCCTGTTCGCGCATGGCGACACTCCTTGGTAAACCTGTGGTTTCAGACGTTCAGATGCTAGGAGTCTATCAGAGCTCCTGCAACCCGCGACACAGAGAGTTTGACAGCGTGTTTCATTACGGTATTATGGCGACCGCAAAACGAGCTGGAAGCGTGGCCGAGTGGTTTAAGGCAACGGTCTTGAAAACCGTCGATGGGCAACTATCCTAGAGTTCGAATCTCTACGCTTCCGCCATATTTTCAGCAAAAGCCCCGATTATTCGGGGCTTTTGTGTTTCTGGGGTTGTCAGGGTGCCGCTAGTCACCCCAATCAGCGCATCATGCCCAGCTCGGCATCATCCATCAGCGCCTTGGCCAGCGCACTCAGGTAATGCGCAGCCCAGATCATCATCGGCTTCTCTTCCATCAACCCGGCAATGGTCAGTTCCCGCACGTACCCCATCAGCTCCGAAGCCTGTTCGCGGGCGTTTTGGCAGGGAATGCCGGCTTCGATGCGAAACAGTGGGTGGGTCTGGTTTTCACCCTGATAGAACGTGGTCTTGCCTACGGTCGTTTTCTCGTTCGATTCGTCAGTCGTCATGGGTCCATCTCCCTGATCATCTAAAACCCGGGCGAGCCCCTTCGCTGGCAATGGCCCAACCCAGGTATCACATAGCGTTCGGCTTAGTGCGGCGTTCGCGGCTCGTTCGGCGCCTGTGCCTGAATCAGTGCGAATTCAATCAACGAGCGCAGGGACTCAAGTTCATGTGTCGTCGCCATCATCAGCACCGCTGCAGGTGACTTGGGCTGCATCAGCATCGCTTGTTGCGAAATGGCTAGCGCACAGACGGCATGTTCCGCGGCTTGGATGAGGGTGTCTTCGAGGGAGTGGAGGGTGTGGGGTGGATCTGGGACCATCTTTAACATCGTTCAATTCCCTGTTGGTGCTGCCACCTGTCAGCCGTCAAGCAGAAGGGTGGCAGCTGTACGTGGGTTGACGGACCGGCGGAATTGAGAAGCTCCGGCGCACGCAAGCGTGCCCGCACGTACAGCCACCATAAAGAGGCGCCATAACTCAAAACCATCGCGGCCCGTCAAAGCCGTGTCGCTGATGAGCAGCGACGGGCCCAGACTAGAGCCCCAATAGGGCACCCGCAACGGAAAATAGGCGGCAACAGTATCTTTGGGAAATGCCCTACAAGAAAGCGAAACATTCTGATTTTTCGAAGCAAATAGACATCATTTTGGATGGGGTAGCCTGCGGCAGATTGCGGCCTGAGATGGGGGAAGTCTTGGGAGTGCGGTTGCTAGTTGCCAACTAGGGGCGGTGCGCAGATGCCCAGGTTTATGTAGGCGCTTTCCTGAATGTCTGCGGCCACGCGCTGGGCCATCTCGGTGCGGAAGAGCTTTTTGGTGATGGTCATGGCAGCCCTCAAACAGCTTTACCTGAGTCGACAGTAACCTGCCCCCTGCCTACCATTGAAGCCACCACTGACATCAATCAAAGGAATGATTCATGCAACGACGCGACGTACTCAAGACGGTTGCAGGGGCCGTGGCTGTAGCGATGGCTGTTCCTGTGATGGCTGCTGAACAAAAGCATGAACACCACCACGAGCAGGGTGCCGGGGGAGATAAAAAGTACGGGCGTCTTGTCGACAGCAGCAGTGACTGCCAGAAGACGGGGGAAGCGTGCCTGGCTCATTGCCTGGTGCTGCTGAGCCAGGGCGACAAGGATATGGCTGCCTGTGCCCAGTCTGTCAGTGAGTTGTTGGCAACCTGCAATGCCTTGATGAAACTGGCCCTGCAGGGTTCCAGGTTCACACCCGCCATGGCAAAGGTCGCCGCCGATGTTTGCAGCAGTTGCGAGACGCAATGCCGCAAGCATGAAACAGAACACGCCGAGTGCAAGGCTTGCGCCGATTCCTGTGCGGCATGCCTCGACGCGTGCAAGGCTGTAGCGGCGTGAGTTGACCCTGGCGACTACGCCAATGAGGTACTGACTTGAGCGCTGGTCTTTGCCGGGTGCTCAGGCAGTACTGCGGCTTGCAGCTGTTGCCCTGCAGGATGGTCGAACGAAAGGTCGGCGTTCACCACCCGGTCCTCGACGATGCGCCCCCCGTCAAGCACTACAACCCGCTGGCAGAAGTACCGCACCAGGCTGAGGTCATGGGTAATCAGCAGGAAGGCAGTACCCTTGTCGCGACGCAGTGCATTCAGCCTTTGCAGCAGTTGCAGCTGCAGCACACGGTCCAGGTTCGACAGTGCCTCGTCGAGCACCACCAGCTTTGGTGAGATCGCCAGCGCCCGGGCGAGGTTGGCACGCTGCAGCTGCCCACCGCTGAGCTGTTGCGGCAAGCGTTCGGCATGCTCTGCGCGCAGGCCCATGTGTTCCAGTAACTCGACGGTGCGGGTGCGCCGGGCTGCGTCACCCAGATCGCTCAGGTGACGCAACGGTTCGGCAATGCTCCAGCCGATGCTGCGCTGCGGGTTGAATGCGCCGGGGGCGTCCTGGAACACCAGCTGCACGTTGCGCTGGAAGGCCCGTGCCTGTTCGCCGCGCAGTTGGTTGACGGCTTGTCCGGCGAAGGTTACCTGGCCCTGGCTCGGTGTTTCCAGCCCGAGCAGCAGGCGGGCGAGGGTGCTTTTGCCACTGCCGCTAGTGCCCAGTAAACCGACCGATTCGCCCGGGTGAAGCTGAAGGTCGATGTCGTCGAGTACCGGCAGCCAGTCACGTTTGTGTAGCAGCCCGCCTGTACGGTAGCGGTGACTGAGTTGGTGGACATGCAGCAGGCTCATGGCTGGCTCCCGCAGAGGATTCGATGGGCTTCGAGCAAGGTGCGCGCGGTGTCGCTGGCAGGGCGGGTGAACAGTGCATGCACGGGTTGGCGCTCGACGATGCGGCCCGCGTCCATCACTGCGACCTGACCGGCGCAGCGAGCGACCACACCCATGTCATGGGTCACCAGCAACACCCCGAGGCCATGCAGTTCAACCAGCTCCATCAGCAAATCGAGAAACCGCGCCTGGCTTACGGCGTCGAGGTCGCTGGTGGGTTCGTCGGCCAGCAGAAACGGGGTTTCGGCCATCAGTGCCAAGGCGATCATCATGCGCTGCAGCATGCCGCCGCTGAGTTGAAAGGCGAACGATTGCAATACGCGAGCGTGATCCGCCAGGCCGACGGCTGCAAGGCAATGGGCCATGCGCTCACGGGCGTGTGCGCCGGTGGTGCCGCGTTGGCGAAGGGTTTCCAGCCCGTGGCTGGCCATGTTGCGTACCGGGTTGAACGCACTGCGTGGGTTTTGCAGCACCAGGCTGGCCAGGCGGCCGCGCGCCTGGGTGGCGCTCACCGGTTGGTCGTCGAGCAGCAACTGGCCCTGGGTGCGCATTACCCCAGCAGGCAGCAGGTCGAGCATGCCCAGGCAGCTGAGCGACTTGCCCGAACCGCTGGCCCCGACCAGTGCACACACTTCACCGCGCTGCAGTTGCAGGTCAACGCCATGCACCAGCGTGCCGGCCTGGGCCTCGATGCGCAGGTCACGGACTTCGAGGGTAGATGGGGTCATCTAATGGTGCTCCCGGGTCGGGTCCAGGCGGTCGCGCAGCGCATCGCCCAGCAGGTTGAAGGCCATCACCGAGAAGAAAATCATCAGCCCCGGCAACAGCAGCAGCTGTGGGTGAGTCCAGATGAACTCCTTGGCATCGTTGATCATCACGCCCCATTCGGCGGTGGGCGGTGTCACGCCCAGGCCGAGGAAGGACAGGCCCGAGACGTGCAGCATCATGTGGCCGATGTCCATGGTCGCCAGTACCAGCAGAGGGCCGGCGATGTTTGGCAGCACGTGCTGGCGCAGACGGGTCAAACGTGAGGCACCGGCCAGCCGCGAGGCCAGCACGTATTCGCGGCCGCGCTGGGCAATCACCATGCCGCGTACCATGCGCGCATACCAGGCCCAATGGGACAAGGCGATGGCGATGATCACGTTGGTCAGGCCGGTGCCCAGCAAGGTGACGAAGAAAAACGCCAGCACCAGGGTCGGGAAGGTCATGAACATGTCGCACAGGCGCATCAGCAGCAGGTCGGTGCGCCCGCCGACGAAGCCGGCCACGCCACCCACGGCCAGCCCGAGCGCCAGTACCAGCGCCAGTGTCAGCATCACGCTGCCCAGCGATAGCCGGGTGCCGACGATCAGGCGCGACAGCAGGTCGCGGCCCAGGTGATCGGTGCCCAGCCAGTGACTGGCGTCCGGTGGCAGCAGGCGCTGACTGAGGTCCACCAGATCGGGATCATGCGGGGCCAGCCACTGGCCAAACAGGGCCAGTACCACCAGCAGGCCCACCAAGACCGCACCGAGGACCAGGCCAGCATGGCCCCCCAGTGCCGGCCGACGGATTGCAGAGAGAACGCTCATGCGCTTGCGCCCTCCAGCCGGCTGCGCGGGTCGAGCCAGGCGTAGCACACGTCTACCAACAGGTTGCACACCATCAGCAGGCCGGTCAGCAACAGGGTGAAGCATTGCATCACCGGGAAGTCGCGGTTGAGCACCGCCGAGACGGCGAAACGACCCACCCCGGGCCAGGCGAAGATGGTCTCGATCACCAGTGCACCGCCGATCAGTTCGCCCACGTGCATGCCGGTGGCCGTGACAAATGGCAGCCAGGCGTTGCGCAGCACATGGTCGCGCCACACCTGGCGCTCGGGCAGGCCGCGGGCGCGGGCGTAGGTGACATGGCGTTGGCCGCTGGCTTCTAGCAGGCTGGCGCGTAGCAGGCGGGCGTTGATCGACATCGACATCAGCGCAATGGCCAGCACCGGCATCACCAGCTGCCCGGCCGTGCCCCGGCCCAGCGGCGGCAGCCAGCCCAGCCACAGCGAGAACAGGGCGATCAGCAGGAATGCCAGCCAGAAATTGGGCATCGACACGCCAAGAAAGGTGACCGCTCTCACCGCATGGTCGGGCCAGCGCCCTTGCCAGCGCGCGGCCATGAGCCCAAGCGGAATCGACAGCAACAGCGTGCAGGCCAGTGCCAGGCCGCCCAGTTGCAGGGTCGCAGGCAGGTAGTACAACAGGTCATCGAGTACTGGCCGACCGGTCAGGTAGGAAATACCGAAATCCAGGTGCAGGGCTTTCCAGAGCCAGGTCAGGTACTGCTCGTACAAGGGACGATCCAGGCCCAAGGCATGGCGTACCTCGGCGATGGCCGCGTCGGTCGGCGGGATATGCGACAGCCGCAGATAATCCAGGGCAGGGTCCGTGCTGCCCAGGTGCAGCAGTACGAACACCAGCAGCGACACACCGAACATTACCGGCAGCAGTAACACCAGGCGCAGCAGAATGTAGCGCAGCATGTCAGTGTTCCTGCTTCGGCGTCATGGCCTCGAACGGCACATCGAACAATGTGCTGCCGAACTCGACGTGTTCAACCGAACTACGGCGCACGCTGATGGCGGTGAGGTGTGAGATGGGCAGGTACACCGCTTGTTCATGCAGGGTGGTGAGGATGAAGCGGTACTGCTCGGCGCGCTGTTTCTCGTCGGTGCTTGCCAGCACTTTGCCGATGCGTTGATCCAGCTCGTTCTTGATCGCCAGGCCGCGCTGGGCCATGTAGTCGGCGTGGCCGGCATAGCGCATGGAGCTGACGAACGAGTGCGGATCGTAGGGCGCGCCCCAAGTGTCGGCGAAGATCATGCCGAAATCGCCGTCGCGCTGCCTGCGTACCAAGGCACCTTCCTCAACGGCGCGCAGCTCGATGTGGATGCCGACCTTGGCCAGTTCGCCTTGCAGCACTTCTGCGAGGCTTTTTTGCAAGGCACTGGTGCCGAGGAACACCAGTTCGATCGAAAGCGGCTCCCCGCCCTTGCTGCGCACAGGGGCGCCGGGCGCGAGTGCCCAGCCGGCAGACTCCAGTGCTTGCTTCGCCTGAGCGGGGTCGTACGGATAAGGTTTCAGGCCGATGTCTGCATAGGGCATGTTGCGGGCGAACAGCGTGTCAGCCCGTGGCTCCAGGCCGTAGAGGATCTTGTCGATGATGGCCTGCTTGTTCACGGCCTCATTGATCGCCTGGCGCACTGCCAGGTCGCGGGTGGCGCCACGGCCGGTATTCATGGCCAGTGTACGGGTGGCCAGCGGTGCGGAAAGGGCAGTGGCGTAGCCCTGGTCGCGCAGGCGGACGAAGGTGCCGGCGGTGATCTCGCCAGCGGCACCCTGGATCAGCTCGACTTCACCGGCCTGCAGGGCCAGGGCACGGCTGTTTGGGTCGGGAATGACCTTCACCATGACTTCGTCGAAGGCCGGTTTCGGCCCCCAGTACAGGGGGTTGCGCACGAAGCGGTCGAATTCGCCCAGGCGTGATTCAGCGCGCATCCAGGGCCCGGTACCGACTGGCTGGCCAGGCTTGGTATCAACGGCGCCGAAGCGCAGCGGGCGAACTTGTGCCAGCTCCATCAGGGTCGGGTAGTAAGGGTGCTTGAGCACCAGGCGCAAGGTCAGGCGATCGGGGGCCTCGACATGCTCGAGGGTGCTGACCAGCTCCATCCAGCGATGGCGTTGCCTATTGGCCAGGACCGCGTCCAGGTTGGCCTTGGCAGCTGTGGAGTCGAACGGCGTGCCATCGCTGAAGCGCACCCCGTCGCGCAGGGTGAAGGTGTAGGTCTTGCCATCTTCGGAGACGTACCACCGGGTAGCCAGCCACGGCTCAACAGTGCCTGCGTGGGTGTAGCGCACCAGGGGCTCGTAAACCATGGCCTGGGCGTACATCTGATTGGGCGAGTAACCGCGCGGGTCAAGGGGGCCGGCGTTGACGGGCCAGGAGTACACCAGTGTCCGGCCTGGCGGCGTGGTGTCAGCGGCGTGAGCGAAAGCGCTCACTGCGAGGAAAAGGATGCCCCATAGGGCGGGCTTTTTTTTACCAGGCTGCTGCTTCACACTGCGTCCCCCACTTCAACGGAGGCCGTAGGCTAAAGAGCGGTGGGTATGATGTCTATGCAAAATCATCTTACTGGAAGTTACAAAATGCAACGGATCACCATCACGCTTGACGAAGAGCTGCTCGATCTCATCGACCGGCGGGTGGAGACTCAAGGCTATCAGGGGCGCTCGGAGGCGATTCGTGATCTGCTGCGCAATGGCCTGCGTGAAGCCGAGACCCAGCCGAACGATACGCCTTGTGTAGCAGTGGTCAGTTACTTGTACGACCACGCCACCCGTGAGTTGCCCAAACGGCTGAACCAGACCCTGCACGCTCACCATGACCTGACCCGCTCCACGCTGCATGTGCATCTGGACGCGGGCCATTGCCTGGAAGTGTCGGTGTTGCAGGGGGAAAGCGGCCCTGTTGGCGAGCTGGCCCGTCAGTTGATGGTCGAGCGTGGCGTAGAGCACGGTCACGTCCAGATCATGCCTTCACCGGTATCGGCCTGTTTGGCGGCGGGTAAGCACCACAAATAAAGTTTCAGCATGCAGCACCGGGGCTGCGCAGTGCTTCAGTGACAGGCGCATGCGTGGCCCTTTTTCAGAGGTTCAGGGTAAGGCTGACACTGAGGTTGCGCGGCTCACCGGGCATCACCCAGGCGCTGTTGTAGGCGCGCTCGTAGTATTTGCGGTCGAACAGGTTGTTCAGGTTCAGCCCGAGGGTTAACTGTTCGCTGGCTTTGTAATGGGCAAGCAGGTCGACGGTGCTGTAGGCGGGCAGGGTGAAGCGGCTGCCAGACTGCCCGGAGCGTTCACCCACATAGTTGAACGCGGCCCCCACATCTGACCCGCGCAGTGCGCCTTTCTGGAACTCGTACACGCCCAACAGGCTGCCGCTGTGGCGCGCGATACCGAGCAGGTCGCTGCCTGCGGGTACGGCGGCATCACCCTTGGTCACTTCAGCATCGATGTAGGCATACGCGCCGATGATGCGCAGGGCATCGCTGGCCTGGCCGCTGAACTGCAGGTCCAGGCCCTGGCTTCGTGCCTTGCCGGCGGCCACGCTGTCACCCAGCGCGTCGGTGGTGACGACGTTTTCCTTGTCGATGTGGAACAGGGCGACGGTGGCGCCGATACGGCTGTCGAACAGGTCGAGCTTCAGGCCGGTTTCATAGCCCAGGCCTTTCTCCGGCTTGTACACCTGGCCCTGCGTGCCGATGGTGTTGGGCTTGAACGAGGTCGAGGCGTTGGCAAACACGCCCACCTGCGGGGTCAGCTGGTAGAGCACGCCAGTGCGCGCAGTGGCGACATCCTTTTGCTGGCTGTTGCTGACACCCGTAGCGCGGTTCAGCGCGGTCTGCTCGAACCGTTCAAGGCGCACGCCGAGCAGGCCGCGCAGGCGTTCTGTGAAGGCGATCTGGTCCTGCAGGTTGAGGGCATAGCTTTCGGTATGTTCGTGGAAGTCGTTGGCCCGGGTCAGCGTCGGCTTGGGCTGGCCGTACACAGGGTTGTAGATATCCAGCCCATACTCCCGCAGCGTCGCGCTTTGCGGGTACTTCTGGCTGTTGCGGTAGTTCTCGTATTCCAGGCCCGCGAGCGTCTGATGTTGCCAGCCGGCCCAGTCGAAGCTGCCGTGCAGTTCGGCCTGGGTAATGCTGTCGTTCCATTCGAAATCGCGCTCGCGGTAGAAGCGGGTAATGGTGGTGCCGATCAGGGCCTGGGGCTCGGAGCTTGCGCCCTTCAGCGTGCCTTGGGTGTAGTGGTTGGCCAGGCGCAGTTTCAAGGCGTCGTTCAGGTAGTGCTCGAGTGCCAGGTCGATGGTCTGGTTATCGTTGCGGATCTGCCCGTCGTTCGGCTCGCCCATGAACGTCGAGCGCTTGACCGAGCCCAACTCGCCATTGACTGCCGGGATGCCGCGGTCGAACACCGTTTCGGTGCGGGAAAATTCGGTGTCCAGCAACAGTCGGGTATCGGGCGAGAGCTGCCAGCTCAACGACGGGCTGATGATGCGCCGCTGGCTGTCGACATGGTCGCGAAAACTGCCGTTGTCCTCGACGGCCATGTTCACCCGCCCCAGCAGGTTGCCTTGGCTGTCGAGCGGCGAGTTGACGTCGAGGCTGCTGCGGTAGCGGTCCCAGGTGCCGGCGCTGACGCTCAGGTTGCTGAACGCCTCGGCCTCGGGGCGCTTGCTCACGATGTTGACCAGGCCGCCCGGGTCGCCGCGCCCGTACAGGCTGGCCGCAGGGCCCTTGAGCACCTCGATGCGTTCGATGCTTGCAGCGTCGGGCGCGCTGTAGCTGCCACGGTTGATGGCGAAGCCGTTTTTGTACAACTCGCCGGTGGTGAAGCCGCGCACGCTGTAGTTGAGAAACGTCAGGCCACCGAAATTGTTCTGCCGCGAAACGCCGCCGGCGAAATCCAGCGCGCGGTCGATGCGCGTGGTGTTGAGGTCCTTGAGCACCTGGGCGGGCACCACGTCGATGCTCTGCGGGGTGTCGCGGATGTCGGTGTCGGTCCGCGTTGCAGTGGCCGAGCGTGTCGCGCGGTAGCCCTGTACCGGGCCATCGGCGCGCTCCTCGAGGTAGGAATCGGTGATCGAAAGTTCGTCCAGTGTCAGGGGTTGCGCCGCCGAGACCGGTTGCCCGATAAGTCCCAGGGTGAAGCCTGCCAGCAGCGGTGCACGATGTTTCAAGGTAGAGCCTCCAAAGTAGATGTAATAACATAACATTAGAGATTTGAAGAAATCCAGCCCCGACAGTTACGTTGCTGCGTGCACAGGTCAGCAACGCGCGACTTGCGCGCTGATTCAGGAAATTGTGTGTTGGCCTATGGGTGAGCGGCGCATCCGGTGATAATGGGGGCAATGACAAGGGCCATACCATGCTGATCATCTCCAATAACGTGCATCTGCCGGATGCCGAAATCGAGCTCACATACATCCGCGCGCAAGGCGCGGGTGGGCAGAATGTCAACAAGGTGTCCAGCGCCGTGCACCTGCGTTTCGACATCCCGGCCTCGTCGTTGCCCGAGTTCTACAAGGAACGGTTGCTGGCGCTGCGTGACAGTCGCATCACCGGCGACGGTGTGTTGATCCTCAAGGCCCAGCAGTACCGCACCCAGGAGCAGAACCGTGCTGACGCACTGGCGCGTCTCGCCGAGTTGATCATCGCTGCCGGCAAGACCGAGAAGAAACGCCGCCCCACCAAGCCGACCCTTGGCTCGAAGACCCGGCGCCTCGACGGAAAAGCCAGGCGGGGCACTGTGAAGGCGGGTCGGGGCAAGGTGGATTTCTAGTGCTGGGGATTCAGATATCGCCTGAGTGAGCACTGTAGAGCAGGGGTCTCCTACACCACCTGCCGGCTGTAACTTTCGGTTGTTTTCGATGTCCGATCTTTCCGATGCCGAACCTGGGGAACTGCCTCAGGTAGCGTCCACTATTGATGAAAAGGAGCTTCGAATGTTCTCAGCACGGATTACCGCCGTTTCGCTTTGCCTGGCTACCTTGGGCATGGCCAGTGCGGCCCTCGCCGATTCGAAGGCCGAAAATCACAAAACTGCCGTGACGATCCTCGCCATGGAGCAGGTATGCAACAAGGCCATCCCCGCGTTGAACGGTAGTGTTGATAACGCTTTGGCCAACGAACCGATGGACGATGCTTTGAAGGCCGAGATCATGGCGGTGCGCTCGGCACCGGGCGGCAAGAATGAAATCGATGATATGGCTAACAGGCTGTCGGGTTCGCCGTTGTCGGCAATGGTGGTGGAGCAGGGCACTTGCAAGATGTACTCTGCCAAGTAGGCCTTTTGAAGCTTTACGCTTGCGCCATTTCGTAGGTCTTGGTCAGGTGGTCTATCATCACGAACACTTGGCGGGCGCCTCCAGGTATTGCACTGCTTTCGATGCTGGCGCATCAACCTGTAGGAGCGGCCTTGTGTCGCGAAAGAGCCGCAAAGCGGCCCCCGGATTTTAGCGTTACATCAACTATTGCTGGGGCTGCTTTGCAGCCCTTTCGCGACACAAGGCCGCTCCTACAAAGGTCCGCGATAGCGTGTAAGTCAACATTTTTTGATGGGGTAGCCTGCTGTGGTCGCGGGCTGAAATGGGGTGAGGCTTGGGGGTGTGGCTTTTGCTCAAGGCCATGGGGGCTGCTGTGCAGCCCATCGCAGGCAAGCCAGCTCCTACAGGTATTGCATAGCTTTCGAGGCTGGCGCATCAACCTGTAGGAGCGGCCTTGTGTCGCGAAAGGGCCGCAAAGCGGCCCCCGGATTTTAGCGTTACATCACCTATTGCTGGGGCTGCTTTGCAGCCCTTTCGCGACACAAGGCCGCTCCTACAAAGGTACGCGTAAGCCAGCAGATACCGTGTAAGCCAAAGGATCACTTGATCAGCGGCACACCGCTCAGCTTCTGCAACTCATCAAAATCGATGTCCGCGCAGATCTCGACCACTTTCAGCCCTTCAGGCGTCACTTCCAGCACGGCCAGGTCGGTGTAGATGCGGCTGACGCAAGCAATGCCGGTCAGCGGGTAGGTGCACTCGGGCACCAGCTTGCTTTCGCCGGTCTTGGTCAGGTGGTCCATCATCACGAACACCTGGCGGGCGCCGGTGGCCAGGTCCATCGCGCCGCCTACGGCCGGGATCGAGCCTTCGGCGCCGGTGTGCCAGTTGGCCAGGTCGCCCTTGACCGACACCTGGAAGGCGCCCAGTACGGCGATGTCCAGGTGGCCGCCACGCATCATCGAGAACGAGTCGGCGTGGTGGAAGAAGGCACCACCGGTCAGCAGGGTGACGTGCTGCTTGCCGGCGTTGATCAGGTCATCGTCTTCCTCGCCCGGCGCAGGGCTTGGGCCCATGCCCAGCAGGCCGTTTTCGCTGTGCAGGAACACTTCCTTGTCGCCCAGGTAGTTGGCCACCAAGGTGGGTGCGCCAATGCCCAGGTTTACGTAGGCGCCTTCCTGGATGTCTGCGGCCACGCGTTGGGCCATCTCGGTGCGGGAGAGCTTTTTGGTGATGGTCATAGCAGGCCTCAGACAGCTTTGGCGATCGAAGAAGCGGCAGCGCCGGTGACGGCAACCACACGCTGGACGAAGATACCCGGGGTGATGATGTGCTCCGGGTCCAGTTCACCGAGTTCGACAACCTGGTCGACCTGGGCGATGGCGGTCTTGGCGGCCATGGCCATGATCGGGCCGAAGTTACGGGCGGCCTTGCGGTAGGTCAGGTTGCCCCAACGGTCACCCTTGTGCGCCTTGATCAGTGCGAAGTCGGCGTGCAGCGGCATTTCCAGCACGTACATGCGGCCGTCGATTTCACGGGTTTCCTTGCCTTCGGCAAGCAGGGTGCCGTAGCCGGTCGGCGAGAAGAACGCACCGATGCCCGAACCCGCGGCGCGTATACGCTCGGCCAGGTTGCCTTGCGGTACCACTTCCAGCTCGATCTTGCCGGCGCGGTACAGTTCGTCGAACACGTAGGAGTCGGACTGGCGCGGGAACGAGCAGACCACCTTGCGCACGCTGCCCGCCATGAGCAGGGCGGCCAGGCCGATTTCGCCGTTGCCGGCGTTGTTGCTGATAATGGTCAGGTCGCGGGCACCGGTTGCGATCAGGCCATCGATCAGCTCGGACGGCATGCCGGCAGTGCCGAAGCCACCGACCATGATGGTCGAACCGTCGGTGATCCCTTCCACCGCGCTGGCGATGGACTCGTACGTTTTATTGATCAAGGCGAGCTCCTGGTTGTTCCTGGAGTGTGGTTGTCGGGCTGGCCGGCGCGTGTGAGGCGATGGGGCCAATCAGCGCTTAAAATTGTTTGCTGACATTCGCTATAGCGTGCCGCAAGATAGGGCAACAGTAGAGGGGGTTTAGCGGAATTTGTGCGATTATCGAACTGTTGTGCGATATGCGAGCAGTTCTGAGGGCCTGTTTGCGTCCATAAGGCCCGACCTCCGCTGAGCTCATCTGGAAGACGAAATGAATAAACTGATTCTCCCTGTCGCCATCTTCGTAAGCGTCATTGCCGCTGGGAAACTATCCGAGCACTTCGGCCTGGAAGGCGGCTGGAAAATAGGCGTGCTGTGCCTGGTGGCAGGTGCTGTTCAAATCGTGGTTACGCGCTTTCAACGACCCTCCCGCAAAAACGCCTGATCGTAAGCACTGCGCTGCGCCCGAGTATGCAAGGAGACCACCATGATCCGGCTGGCCATAGCCACTGATGAGCCAGAGGTCAGGCAGTGCGCCGAACAGGCCTACGCCCGCTATGTGCCACTGATCGGGCGCAAGCCAGCCCCGATGACCGCAGACTTTGCCCGGCAGATCGCACAAGGCGTGGTCTACGTTGCGACGGATGACCAGTCGACCTTCCAGGGCTTCATTGTGTTCTATGCCGAACCGGGGCACATGCTGCTGGAAAACGTGGCAGTCCTGCCCAGTGCCGCCGGGCGTGGTGTAGGCAAGGCGCTGATCGGCTTCTGTGAAGATGCCGCCCGGCAGCGTGGGATAAACGCCGTGCATCTCTACACCAACGAGATGATGACCGAGAACCTCTCCATTTACCCCAGGCTCGGTTATGTGAAGGTGGGGTAGCGCACGGAAGACGGTTTCAAGCGCGTTTACTTCGAAAAAGCCCTCGTACCCTAAAAGCCCGTGTTCGCGGTCAATAGACGTCACTTGTGCACGCGTACAAAGCGCATCCCGCGTCAGGGCAATGCGTAATGCATGCCTGCTTCAGGCATCATGCAGCAAGCCCCATTCCAAAAGCTGAACCCGCCAAATGTCAGAATCCACCAACCCCAATCGAGCCATCTACGACCTGGACATGCTCCGCACCGTGGTCATGGTGGCCGACTGCGGTAGTTTCACCACCGCCGCAGCCCGCCTGCATTCCACCCAGTCCACGGTCAGCCAGAAGGTGCGCAGGCTGGAGGAACTGGTCGGCCAGCAACTGCTCGACCGCAGTAACCGCGAAGTGCACCCGACGGATGCCGGTGAAACCCTGCTGCGTTACGCACGGCATTTGCTGGCGGTGAGCAATCAGCTGACCGAGGCCATGTCGGGCGGGGTGACGGTGACCGTGCGCATTGGCCTGCCGGACGATTTTGTCGCGGGCAAGACGATGCAGGCGTTGGCAGCGTTCAACCGGCGCAACCCGACGGTGAAGCTGGAGATTACCGGTGGGTTGAGCCGCGATTTGATGAGCACCTACGACCGTGGCGAACTGGACCTGGTGTTGATCAAGCAGCGGCGCCACAGCCGCGAGGCGAATGCCTGCCAGCCGGAGCGCATCGAGTGGATCGACAGTGCGCAGTACCCGTGTTTTGCCCAGGACCCGATTCCGCTGGTGACCTTTCCGCCGCGCGGTTTGTACCGGGATGACATGATCAGCGCAGTCGAGGCCATGGGGCGGAGTTGGCGTATTGCTTTCACCAGTTCTAGCCTGGCAGGGATTCAGGAAGCGGTGGCCAATGGCCTGGGGGTGAGCCTGTTGCCCTCGCGGGTGGTGACGGCAGGGCATCGGGTGCTGGGGGCAGAGGAAGGGTTCAAGCCGATCAAAGTGTTTGAGGCGGCAATCTTTCACCGGCCTACGGCGGATCCGTTGGTCATGGAACTGGCTGAGATTTTGATTGGCATTTTGCGGGCTGAGGCAGAGTAAGTCTTGGTCTAGTGGCTGTCAGTCAGGGCCCCGGGGAAAGCCATGCAGCCCATCGCCGGCAAGCCAGCTCCCACAGATACTGCGCTGATCTTCAGCATGGTGCGGTTCCTGTGGGAGCTGGCTTGCCGGCGATGGGGCGCAAAGCGGCCCCAGGGTTTTTTGCCTGTCAGTGGCGGCGAAGTTCGGTAGCAAACTGCGCGGCCTTCAGCTGCAACTGCGCAGGCCCGCCCCAGAACGCGCCGTGGCGCACGATCACCCGGTCATGAATGGCCGCCGCTACCGCCGCAGCGGCGTTCGGTGCCTTGAACAGCACGAAGCTGGCTTCGTTACCCACCTTCAAGCCGTAATCCTGTTTGCCGATCACCCCGGCACTGGCTTCGGTCGCCATGTGCAGCGCTACCCGCAGTTCCTCATCGGTGTTGAAGCCCGAGCGGTAGCTGACCAGCATGGCCCGCTGCAGCATGTCGCCATTGCCGTAGGGCCACCAGGCGTCCTGGATGTTGTCGTTGCCGGTAAATACCCGCACGCCGCCGTTACGCAGGCGCAGCACGGGTGGGAAGGCGTGTTCGCCGGGGGCGTTGGTCATGATGGATATGCCGGCGCCCGCCAGTACTTCGGCGGTGCGGTCGACTACGTCATCTGAGACGTCGCCCAGGCCATAGGCGTGGCTGACCGCCACCAAGCCTTGCATGCCCAGTGCCTGGGTGCGCGCGGCGATGCGGTCGAGTTGGGCGATGCAGATGTCGCCGGGTTCGTGCAGGTGGATGTCGACCTTCACACCATGCCGCTCGGCGATGCCGAACACGATGTCCAGCTGGGCGTCGGCGTCGCCGTCCAGGGTGGTCGGGTCGATGCCGCCGACTACCTGCACGCCTTCGCGGATGGCCGCTTCCATCACTTCAGCGGTACCGGGGCAGCTCACCACGCCGGCTTGGGGGAAGGCCACCAGCTCGATGTCGATCAGGTCTTTCCACTTGTCCCGGGCTTCGAGAATGGCGTGCAGGTTGGTCAGGCCGGTGGTGGCGTCCACGTCCACATGGCAGCGCATGGCCAGGGTGCCGAATGAGGCGGCCTGGCGGATCAGCGCATCGGCGCGTTCGACGATGGGCGGGGCGCTGGCGAGTTCGCGCTTTTCCACGGCCAGGCGTTCGCGCAGGCTGGCGACCGGTTGGTGCGGGCGCCAGCAGTCGCCGACGAAGCTTTTGTCCAGGTGGATGTGGCCGTCGACAAAGCCTGGCAGTACCAGCAGGCCTTCGAGGTCGATGGTTTCGCGGGCCGCAGTGCTGGCGCGTTGTGGGCCGATGTGGGTGATGCGCCCGTTGGTTACGGCAATGTGCAGGGGCAGGCCATCGGCGTCGATGGCGTTGATGAACTCACGGTCGTTCATGATCGGGCCTTTTTTACTGAGGCTTGGGTGACGTACCACGGTAGGGGGGATGCCGACAGGTCTCCAATTAATTATCAGGATCGGGTGCAGTGCATTTCTGGATGCAGGCCAAGGAAGTTTGGCGTGCATTAAAAAGCCCACTGAAGTCGATTCCGATAATTAACTTTCAAAGCCTTCGATCTCGGCCCACGATTGCCCACGAGACCCGCCCAGCCGCCAGCTACGGCGCCTTCCAGGGCAGGTTGCCACACACAATAAAAACAAATGCCGTGTCGGAGTCCCCATGACGCAAGATTCCAAGCTGCTGCGTGCCGCGCTGATTTTCATTGCCTGTACTTCCTTCATCGTCTGTGGCGTGCAACCCATCTTCATGGGCCTGGTCACAGAGCAACTGAGCCTGTCACTCGACCAGCAGGGCTGGGTGGTGTCGGTCGAAATGATCGGCATGACCCTGGGCACCTTGCTGTGCCCGGTGCTGATGAAGCGCCATGGCGGGCGCAGCCTGTGCCTGTTCGTGGGCGCGCTGTGCGTGGCCCTGAGCATCGCGACCGCCTTTGCCACCACCAATAACATGCTGCTGATCGTGCGCCTGGCGGCCGGTGCCTGTGCGGGGCTGGTGTATGCCTACGCGGTGTCCACGCTGGGGCGCTTGCCCAACCAGGACCGTTCGTTCGGGTTGATGCTGTTGCTGCAAACGCCAGAGTACTCGCTGTTTTCCGCAGCGTTGCCGTTGCTGGCCGCGCAGAGTGGCACGGTAACCGCCTTGTGCGCGTTCGGCCTGTGGTACTTGCTGATCTGCGGCGCCAGCCTGGTGCTGCCGCGTCGCCCGGCGGCGTTGCTGGCCAATGGCGAAGCCTCGCCTGCCCAGGGTGGTTCGGCGCGCACCGGGCGCACTGCGTTGGTGGGCATGCTGTTCATGCAGATCGCCATCTACTGTGTGTGGGGCTTTATCGACCAGTTGGCGCGAGACCAGGGCATCAGCGGGGTGGATATCGGCTGGGCGTTCGGCCTGTCGGCCCTGGGTGGTTTGCCGGGGGCGGGGCTGCCTAGCCTGTTGGGTGCGCGGGTCAATCGCCAATTGATGATCGCCGTGGGGCTGGTGGCGGTGTTCATTTCCATCGCCATGCTCACGGGCCATACCCGCACGCCGATGCAGTTGTTCGTCGCGTTGCTGCTGATCAACTTTGGCTGGGTGCTGTCGCTGTCGTACTACATGGCGTTGATTACCACCAACGACCCGACTGGCAAGCTCACGCCGCTGGTCAGCATCACGTTGATGGGGGCCGCAGCGGTGACGCCGGCACTGATTGCCATGCTGGTGGAGGGCTCCAACCAGCAGCTGATTTTCCTGTTAGGTACCGGGGCGTTGGTGATTGCCTTTGCGGTCACTTGCCTTGGGGCAGGGCGCAGGGGGATGTCCAGCAAGGCTGCTTACTGAACATACCCCTGGTGGCAGCCACTGCCGGCCCAGGCTTCAGCCCCCGGCAATCGGCTCCGGCAAGCCTTTTACGCCGGGGTTGAGCGCGAACACGCCGCCGGCCAGTGGCTGGTCGCTCAGGTCGATGCCTTGTGGGCGGATCGACGTCACGAACAGCGTCTCCAGCTGTGGGCCGCCGAATGCGCACATGGTCGGTTTCTTTACCGGTAGCGGCAGGGCGCGGTCCAGTTGCCCTTCGGGGGTAAAGCGCAGTACCTGGCCGGCATCGATCGCGCAGATCCAGTAGCAACCTTCGGCATCTACCGCAGCCCCGTCCGGTCGGCCGGGGTGCTGGTTCATGTCGACGAATAGTCGGCGGTTGTGCGGTGTGCCGCTGTCGATGTCGTAGTCGAAGGCCCAGATCAGCTGCACGCTGGGGTGTGAGTCGGAGACATACAGTGTTTTGCCGTCCGGGCTGAACGCCATGCCGTTGGGCACGATCAGCTTGTCCAGTCGTGCTTGCAAGGGCTTTACGGTTGCGTCCGCCGTCGCGTCATATCGGTAAAGCGCACCCACCGGCTCGGCGCCCATGTTTGTTTGCATCGTACCGGCCCAGAAGCGCCCCTGGCGGTCGCAACGCCCGTCATTAAAACGCATGCCGGGCCTCGCGTGTTCGACGCTGGCGCGCTTGTCGGCAACCAGGCGACCGTCAGCCTGGGGGGTGAGGTGGAAGACCCCGCTCTCCATGGCGCCAAGCCAGTGGCCTTGCTGGCTGCGGACGATGCAGCCGAGCATTTCGTCTGCGGCCCAGTGATGGGTCTGGCCGTCTGGTTGCCAGCGGTGCAGGCGGCCTGCCGGTATATCCACCCAGTACAAGGCATTTTCCTGCGAGTGCCAGACCGGGCTTTCGCCTGTGGCATTGCGTGCGTCGGTAATCAGTTCGGCTGTCATGGAAAAATTGCGCACTCCATCAGGGTTTAGTCGCCAAAAGGGCCGGCAGCGGTGAAGGCGCCACCTTGCAGGTGAGCCGTCGGGTCATCTGTGGCGGGCTTTGGCTGCTGCTCCAGAGCCGGGCGGAAGCGCTCGGCACTGTCTTTCGGATTGAAGTCCAGGTGTGCGGCATGGCGGTTGTTCCACCAGAGGTCGCGGTTGGCCGAGACGCCGTACACCACGGTATGGCCGACGTTTTCGGCAAGCAATGCGCGCTCTACCAGGTGCGCCAGGTCGCCGTAGCTAAGCCAGGTGGACAGCATGCGCACATTGCGTGGTTCGGGGAATGAAGAGCCGATGCGCAGGCTGACGGTTTCGATGCCGTAGCGGTGGAAGTAGAACGTGGCCAGGTCTTCGCCGTAGGCCTTCGACAGCCCGTAGTAGCAGTCTGGTCGGCGCGGCGAATGCGCATCTACCTGTTCGCCTTGGGGGTAAAAGCCGGTGACATGGTTCGAGCTGGCGAACACCACGCGCTTGATGCCGTGCTTACGGGCCGCCTCATAAATGTGGAAGGTGCCGACGATGTTGGCTTGCAGAATCTCTTCGAAGGCGCGCTCGGTGGAGATGCCGCCCAGGTGCACGATGGCGTCCACATCCTGGGCCAGGGCCAATACGCCGGCCTTGTCGGCCAGGTCGCAGTTGATGACTTGCTCATGCTCGCCCGCAGCCGCGGCCATGGGGCTGATGTCTGATACGCGGACGATGTTGGCGTGTGCTTGCAGTGCTTCGCGAAGCGCTTGCCCGAGCCCGCCGGCGGCGCCGGTGAGCAGTAGGCGGTTGAAGGGTTTGCGGGTGGTCGTGGTCATTGTCGGATGCCTTTTACTGAAACTGCATGTGGGTGCCGTGGTGCAACGACACCGGCATGGTCGGGCGTTTGCCCTTACAGGAAGTTGTACTGGATACCCAGGCGCCAACGGGCCTGGCGATCGTCGGTGTAGCTGTTGACCTTGATGTCACCCACTTCCATGAACGGCGCCCACTGTTTGTTGAGCTTGTACTTGATGATCAGGTTCTGCTCGTAGTCGCGCTTCTTGTTGTCGTAGCGGATGTAGTCGGTGGTGAAGTGGATGTACTGGTACTCGAATGCCCACGGGCCGCTGGGGGTATAGCCGAGCCAGCCTTCAAGGCGGGTGGTGTTCTGGTCGTCCTTGGCGCGGTCAGCCTTGCTGTGGTCGACCTGATCCCGGTCGAGGCTGCGTGCGTCGTGGCGTACGCGGGTGGCGACGTACCAGGTGTCGCTGAGTTTGTAGTTGTACTTCAAGCCGAACTTGTAGGTGGTCGCGTCCTTGGAGCTGTCCATCTGGAAGGCGGGAGTCCAGGTCGACTTGGGGCTCATCTTGTAGTTGTAGTCCACGGTGAACTCATGGCCGTTGTTGACCATGTTGTCGTAGGCGACGTCTTCGCGGTCGCCGGCAGTCTTGTATTTGATTTCTGCGGCAAACCCCAGGCCGCTGTCCTTGCGGTAGCTCAGCTTTATCCGGTCGGAGTGATTGCTGTCGTCTTCGGTGTACCCATGCCGGTAGTTGATGCTGGCGGAGTCCGCGCAGGCGTAGAACGACAAGCCGAGGGTACTGGCGGCGATAAGGCGGCGAAGTGTGTTGTTCATGCGATCTCTTTTTTTGTTTTTGTTGAGGACGTGATGAGGTGTGTTACCGGGGTGAGGTGGGTGCGGCGCTCCGTGATTTTTCAAATAAGTTATCGTACGACTCTGGGGCTGTCTACGAATTATTGAAATGTTGTCTGATCACTTTGTTTGAAGGCTCTGGTGCAGTGGTTTTGGCTTTATGTGTGCATTGTGATGGGGGTCACAGGGTGGGGTTTAGCAGGTTCATATCGACGATTTCGTCGGCTTGAAGAGGTGCTTTTCAAATGTTGTATGATGACGTAGGATTGCCCCCAGAGCGTGACTCACCCGCCACAAATCCAATAAGAAGGCTCAGACGTCCATGATCATTACTGCTGTAAACGTCCAGGTGTTTTCCTACCCCACGCGCCGCGCTGTAGACAGCGCCGGCCATGCCCATCCGGGCGACGTGACCCAGGCCAAGATGGCCTTGCTGCGAATCAGGACTGAGTGCGGCAACGAAGGCTTCGCCTTCGGCGCTCCCGAGCTGATCCGCCCGTATGTGCTGGATGGCTTCGTGCGCAAGGTGCTGGTCGGCGCCAATGCCTTCGACCGCGAAAAGATCTGGCACGACCTCGCCCACTGGCAGCGCGGCAGCGCAAGCCAGCTCACCGACCGCGCCCTGGCACTGGTCGAACAGGCCCTGTGGGACTGGGCCGGGCGCAAGCTCAAGGTGCCGGTGCACAAGCTCATCGGTGGCTACCGCGACAAGGTCCCGGCCTACGGTTCGACCATGTGCGGTGACGAGCTGCCGGGCGGCCTGTCGACCCCTGAAGAGTACGGCCGCTTCGCCGAGACCCTGGTCAAGCGCGGCTACAAGGCGATCAAGCTGCACACCTGGATGCCGCCGGTGTCGTTCGCCCCGAGCGTGAGCATGGACATCAAGGCCTGCGCCGCCGTACGTGAAGCGGTCGGCCCGGACATCGCGCTGATGATCGACGGCTATCACTGGTACAGCCGCACCGAAGCGCTGACCGTCGGCCGTGCCCTGGAGAAGCTGAATTTCGCCTGGTTCGAAGAGCCGATGATGGAAGACTCGGCCGAGTCCTACGCGTGGCTGGCCGGCCAGTTGGACATCCCCGTGCTGGGCCCGGAAAGCCTCGGTGGCAAACACCTGAGCCGCGCCAGTTGGGTCAAGAACGATGTCTGTGACATCCTGCGCGCCGGCGTTGCCGGGGTCGGCGGTATCGCCCCGTGCCTGAAGGTCGCGCACATGGCCGAAGCGTTTGGCATGGATTGCGAGATCCACGGCAACGGCGCGGCCAACCTGGCGGTGGTCGGCGCGATCAAGAACTGCACCTGGTACGAGCGCGGCCTGCTGCACCCGTTCCTCAACTATGACGAAGTACCGGCCTACCTCAAGCGCCTGGTCGACCCGATGGATGAAGACGGCTTCGTGCACCTCTCCGACTTGCCTGGCCTGGGGGAGGAGATCGACTTCGACTACGTCGAGACGAACACGCTGCAGAGCTTCTGATTCGTGCATGGCGGCACGCCTCGGTGCGTGCCGCCCGAGAGTCCAATAACTATAAAAAGGCTATCTCACATGAGCGTTCTCCCCAAATTCTGGGCGGGGGTCCTGGCCGCATCGCTGGCGATGACGTCGGTACCTGCCGCTTTCGCCAAGACCCCCGCCGACCAGTTGATCGTCGGCATGAGCATGATCAACCTGCTGTCGCTCGACCCGGCCGCCGCCACCGGCCTGGATGTCTCCGAGGTCAATGCCAACCTCTACGACATGCTGCTGGTGCAGGACGTCAAGCAGCCGGACCAACTGGTACCGGCCCTGGCGCAAAGCTGGCAGGTCAGCGACGACCGCAAGACCCTCACCTTTACGCTGCGCCCCGGCGTGACCTTCCAGTCGGGCAACCCGCTGACTGCCGAAGACGTCGCCTGGTCGTTGCAGCGCGTGCTCAAGCTCAATCTGGCCCTGGCCTCGACATGGAAGGCTTACGGCTTCACCGCCGGCAACGCCGCCCAGTACCTGCGCGCGACCGACGAGCACACCTTTGTCCTCGAACTGCCGCGGCCAACCGACCCGATGTTGGTGCTCAACACCCTGGCGACCTCGCCCAGCGCCTTTATCCTCGACCGCAAAGTGGTCCAGCAACACCAGAAGGGCGACGACATGGGCGGCGCCTGGCTGACCACCCACGCCGCCGGCAGCGGCCCGTTCATCCTCAATGACTGGCGCGCCAACGATGTGATCCTGATGAGCCGTTACGACGGTTACTGGGGTGGCCCAGCCAAGCTCAAGCGCGTCGTCATGCGCAACATGACCGAATCGCAGTCGCTGCGCCTGATGGTCGAGCGCGGTGACCTGGACCTGGCCAAGGGCATGTCCGCACCCGACATCGAAGCCCTGGAGAAGTCCGACCAGGTGCGCACCCAGACCGTGCAGCGCGGGACCCTCTACTACGTTGCCCTGAGCGTCAAGAACAAGCCCTACGATGACGCCCGCGTGCGCCGCGCGGTGCGTTCGCTGATCGACTACCAAGGCATCAACCAGACCGTCATGCCGCACTACGGCCAGCTCAACCAGCGCCCATTGCCGCTCGGCCTGCCGGCACGGCTGGACGATCCGGGCTACACCCTGAACGTCGCCGAGGCGAAAAAACTGCTGACCGAAGCCGGTTACCCGAATGGCTTCAAAACCACCATCCGCGTGCTCACCGAGCCGCCATTCATCAACATCGCCTCGAGCCTGCAGGCGACCCTGGCCCAGGCCGGCATCCAGGCGACCATCGTCACCGGCACCGGCAACCAGATCTACGGCGCCATGCGCGAACGCAGCTTCGACATCCTGGTCGGCCGCGGCGGTGGCGGGGCCGAGCGCCATCCGCATTCGAGCCTGCGGACCCTGGTGTACAACCCGGACAACCGCGACGAAGCCAAGCTGAGCAACTTCCAGGGCTGGCGCACGTCGTTCTACAGCCCCGAGCTGAACGCGTTGATCGAGCAGGCCGAAGTCGAGCCTGACAAGACCCGGCAACTGGCCCAGTACCAGCAAATCCAGAAGACCCTGGACGCGCAGGTGGGGGCGATCCTGCCGGTGTCGCAGATGACCGACACCGTGGTGGTCTACCACGATGTTCAGGATTACCAGACCCACAGTGCGGCCACCACCCGCTACAAAGACGTCTACAAGTCGCGATGAGCGGGAGCGGGGCGTGCGCGCCCCGAACGCCTCGGTGTTGGCTGAACGCATTTTCAGGAGCCTGTTATGTTAGTTTCGACTGCCTCTGTGCTGGGCACGCGCGTGTCTGGCACTGCCCGCCGGGCCAGCACGGTCCTGGTGACCCTGCTCGGTCTGTTGGCGCTGACCTTCTTCATTGGTCGGGTGATGCCGCTGGACCCGGTGCTGGCCGTGGTCGGTCCGGACGCCGACAGCTCCACCTACGACCAGGTGTACCGGGCGATGGGCCTGGACCAGCCGATCTGGGTGCAGTTCGGGCTGTACCTCAACGACCTGCTCCACGGTGATTTCGGCAACGCCCTGCTGACCGGCCACCCGGTGCTGGACGACATCAGGCGGGTGTTCCCGGCGACCATCGAGCTGGCCACCCTGGCGATCCTCTTCGGCATCGTCATCGGCTTGCCACTGGGCGTGGTCGCGGCCAGCAACCAGGGCCGCCTTGGCGACCATGTGGCACGGGTGATCACCCTGTTCGGTTACTCCACGCCGATCTTCTGGGTCGGCATGATGGGCCTGCTGGTGTTCTACGCCTGGCTCGGCTGGGCCGGCGGGGCAGGGCGCATCGACCTCGCCTACGACGGCATGGTGCCGGACATCACCGGCCTGCTGCTGATCGACACGGCCCTGGCCGGCGATTGGGAAGCCTTCACCAGCGCGCTGCGGCACATCGTCCTGCCGGGGCTGATCCTGGGTCTCAACTCGGTCGCCTACATCAGCCGCATGACCCGCAGCTTCATGCTTGAACAGCTGTCCCAGGAATACATCATCACCGCCCGGGTCAAGGGCCTGTCACGCCGCCAGGTGGTCTGGGGCCATGCGTTTCGCAACATCCTCGTGCAGCTGCTGACGGTGGTCGCTCTGGCCTACGGCTCGCTGCTCGAAGGCGCGGTACTGATCGAAACGGTGTTTGCCTGGCCCGGTTTCGGCCAGTACCTGACCAGCAGCCTGATGCTCGGTGACATGAACGCGGTGATGGGCTGTGTGCTGGTGATCGGGCTGATCTTCGTCGCCCTGAACCTGATCAGCGACGCCCTGTACAAGGTGTTCGACCCAAGGACCCGCTAAGCCCCGCGCGGCCAGCGCGAACACAGTGCATGACTATAAAAACAAGGACAGCCACATGAAAACTGTACTTCCGATCCTGCGCCTGAGCCTGCTGGGTGCGATGCTGGCACTGGGGCCGATGGCCGCCGTGCAGGCCAAGACCCCCGCCGACCAGTTGATCGTCGGCATGAGCATGGTCAACCTGTTCTCCATCGACCCGGCCAACGCCCCGGGCCTGGATGCCTCCGGGGTCAACGCCAACCTGTATGACACGCTGGTCAAGCGCGACCAGGGCAACCCGGAAAAACACCTGCCACAGTTGGCCGAACGCTGGGAGATCAGCGAAGACGGCAAGCAGGTCACCTTTCACCTGCGCAGCGACGTCAAGTTCCATTCCGGCAACCCGCTGACCGCCGAAGACGTGGCCTGGTCGCTGTACCGCGTGATGAAACTCAACTTCGGCCTGGCCACCACCTGGAAGGCCTACGGCTACAGCGTCGACAACATTCAGGGGCTGATCCGCGCCACTGACCCGCACACCCTGGTGGTCGAGCTGCCGCAGCCCGCCGACCCGCTGCTGCTGATCGACTCGCTGGCGATCTCGCCCAGCGCGGTCATCGTCGACCGCCAGGAAGCCCTGAAGCACGAGAAGGACGGCGACCTCGGCGCCGCCTGGCTGGTCACCAACGAGGCCGGCAGCGGCCCGTTCACCCTGACCAAGTGGAGCGCCAACGACGCCTTGGTGATGACCCGCTTCGACGGCTACTGGGCGGGCCCTGCAAAAATGAAGCGGGTGCTGGTGCGGCACATGACCGAGTCGCAATCACTACGGCTGATGCTCGAGCGCGGTGACCTCGACCTGGTCTACGGCATGGCCGCGCCAGACATCAAGGCCATCGAGCGCTCGCCCAAGCTGCAGGTGCAACCGCTGCAGCGCGGCACCATGTACTACGTGGCGATGAGCATGAAGCAGCCCGAATTCGCCAACCAGAAAGTCCGCGAAGCGGTGCGCAACCTGATCGACTACAAGGGCATCGACGAGCAGGTCATGCCGCACTACGGCATGCTCAACCAGCAGCCGATGCAGCTTGGCCTCGACGCCCGCCTGCCGGACCCGGGCTACAAGATGGATGTCGCCAAGGCCAAGGCGTTGCTCGCCGAAGCCGGCTACCCGCAAGGCTTCACCACCACCATCCGGACCTTGTCCGAGCCGCCGTTCATCGACATCGCCGCGCGCATGCAGTCGACGCTCGCCGAAGGCGGGATCAAGGCCAGCATCGTCACCGGCACCGGCAACCAGGTGTATGGCGCGATGCGCGCGCGCAACTTCGAGATGATCGTCGCGCGCGGTGCCGAGCGCTACCCGCACCCGTACTTCAGCCTGCGCACCTTTGTCTACAACCCCGACAACAGCGATAGCGCCGGCCTGCCCAACTTCCAGGGCTGGCGCGCGTCGTTCTTCGATCAACAGCTCAATGCGCTGATCGACCAGGCGGGCGTCGAGCGTGACGCCGCCAAGCGCGTGAGCCTGTACCACCAGGCCCAGCAGCGCTACGACCAGCAGGTCGGGCCGATCATGATGCTCTCGCAGATGACCGACACCGCGGTGAGCGCGGTGGACGTGAAGGGCTTTACCGGCGATGACGCCGAGGCGACCCGTTACCTGGGCGTCTACAAGCAACGCTGAACCTGTCCGGGGGCGCCTGCGGGCGCTCCGGGCGGCCATGATTTCACACCGAGAACATGCCGATGATTGCCAACATGTCTTCTACCCAAGCAAGCGCCAAGCCGCAGGCCGACACCACGCCGGCTTCCAGCCTCGACGCCTTTTACAAAAGCAGCCTGCGGGTGCTGCGCCACCTGTTGCGCAACCCGATGACCCTGGCCGGGCTGCTGGTGGCCGTGCTGCTGATCGTGGTCGCCACCTTCGCCCCGTGGATCGCCACCCATGACCCGGTGGTGCAGAACCTCGCCAACGCCCTGCAGGCCCCCGGTGCCGCGCACTGGTTCGGCACCGACGAATACGGCCGCGACATCTTCAGCCGGTTGGTCTACGGCTCACGCATCACCCTCTACATCATTACCCTGGTGACCGTTATCGTCGGGCCGATCGGGCTGTTCATCGGCACCGTGTCGGGCTACTACGGGGGCATCGTCGACACGGTGTTCATGCGCATCACCGACATCTTCATCTCGTTCCCCAGCCTGGTCCTGGCACTGGCGTTCATCGCTGCCCTTGGCCCTGGCCTGGAGCATGCCGTGGTCGCTATCGCGCTCACCTCGTGGCCACCGATCGCACGGCTGGCAAGGGCGGAAACCCTGTCGCTGCGCAAGGCCGACTTCGTTGTCGCGGTCGAGCTGCAGGGCGCCTCGTCGACGCGCATCATTTTGCGTCACATCGTGCCGATGTGCCTGTCGTCGGTGATCATCCGCCTGACCATGAACATGGCCGGGATCATCCTCACCGCCGCGGCGCTGGGCTTCCTCGGCCTTGGCGCACAGGCGCCGCTGCCGGAGTGGGGCGCGATGATCTCCACCGGTCGCCGCTACATGCTCGAATGCTGGTGGCTGGTGGCGGTACCGGGTGCGGCGATCATGCTGGTGAGCCTGGCGTTCAACCTGCTGGGCGATGGCCTGCGGGACATTCTCGACCCGCGTAGCGAGTAACTGGAGGCTTTATGTCGTCGCTCAAACTCAACGTCGAAGCGCTCAACGTACGCTTCGTCAACGGCAAGAAAGAAATGCACGCGGTGCGCGATGTGTCGTTCACCCTGGGCCGGGAAAAACTGGCCATCGTCGGTGAGTCCGGCTCGGGCAAGTCGACGGTCGGGCGCAGCTTGCTCAAGCTGCACCCCGGCAGCACGCAGATCACCGCCAAGGCCCTGCAGTTCGACGATGTCGACCTGCTCAGCGCCAGCGAAAAGGCCATGCAGAAGATCCGCGGCCAGCGCATCTCGATGATCATGCAAGACCCCAAGTACTCGCTCAACCCGGTGGTCAAGGTTGGCGACCAGATCGCCGAGGCGTACCTGGCGCACCACAAGGCCAGCCGCAGCGAGGCCCGCGAGCGGGTCATGCTGATGCTGGAAAAGGTCCATATTCGCGACCCGAAACGCGTCTACAACCTGTACCCGCATGAAGTCAGCGGCGGCATGGGCCAGCGCATCATGATCGCCATGATGGTCATCACCAACCCGGAGGTGATCATCGCCGACGAGCCGACTTCGGCGCTCGACGTGTCGGTGCGCCAGCAGGTGCTCAACGTGCTCGAAGAGCTGGTGGTCGAGCAGCAGATGGGGCTGATCTTCGTCAGCCACGACCTCAACCTGGTGCGCAACTACTGTGACCGGGTGTTGGTGATGTACGCCGGGCGGGTGGTCGAGTCGCTCGCCGCGTGCGACCTGCAGTATGCCGAACACCCGTATACCCGTGGCCTGCTGGCGGCCTTGCCGAGCATGGACAACCGCCGCCCGCGCTTGCCGGTGCTGCAACGCGACCCGCTCTGGCTCACCTGCTGAGGTAACTGACATGTCCATGATCCAAGCACAATCGCTGAACCTGAGCTTCGGCGTTGGCGCCACCCTCAACCAGGTGCTGCACGACGTCGACCTGACCGTCGAGGACGGCGAGTCGTTCGGCCTGGTCGGCGAGTCGGGCTCTGGCAAGACCACCGTGCTGCGCTGCCTGGCCGGCCAGTACCGGCACTGGAGCGGGGCGCTGAGCATTGCCGGCGGTGCGTTGCAGCACAAGCTGCCCAAGGAGCACTTTCGCAAGGTGCAGATGGTCTTCCAGGACCCCTACGGCTCGTTGCACCCGCGGCACACCATCGACACCGCCTTGCGCGAGCCGCTGACCATTCACGGCATGGCTGATCGCGACGACCGGATCAACGACATCCTGGTCAAGGTCGGCCTCAATGACAGCTTTCGCTACCGCTATCCGCACCAATTGTCGGGCGGGCAGCGCCAGCGGGTGGCGATTGCCCGCGCGCTGATCCTTGAGCCGCGTGTGTTGCTGCTGGATGAGCCGACCTCGGCGCTGGATGTCTCGGTGCAGGCGGAGATCCTCAACCTGCTGGCAGACCTGCGCCAGCGCGAGAAGCTCACCTACCTGATGGTGACCCACGACCTGGGGGTGGTCAGCCACCTGTGCGACAAGGTCGCGGTGATGCAGCAGGGGCGTATCGTCGAGCGCCTCGACAGCCAAGCGTTGAGCCAGGACCTCGCCCGTCATGACTACACCCGCATGCTGGTCCAGGCCAGCCGCGACTTCAGCGCCGAATCGCCGCGCGCCGCCTCTGCCTGAACCCCTCCCAAGCCTGTGCGCCTGAGCCTGCGGGGCAGGGTGCACAGGGCTGCCGATCAAGGAATCCACCGTGCCTCATTGCATTATCGATTGCCCGGCCAGCTTGGCTGAGCGGGTTGGCGAGCAGACGCTGCTGGCCGCCGTGCACGATGCCATCGATGCCAGCGGGCTGTTCAAGCCCGGCGACATCAAGGCGCGGCTGAACACCTTCAGCCATTACCGCTGCGGCGCCGGGCAGGATGATTTCGTGCATGTCGCGCTGTACCTGTTCGCCGGGCGCAGCGCCGAGCAGCGGCGCAGCCTCGCTTCGGCGGGGGTGGCGGCGCTGGTCGGCCTGCTGCCCGAGGTCGAGGCGCTATCAATGGATGTCAGGGAAATGGCCCGGGAGACCTTCGTCAACCGCAGCCAGTACCTCGAGCAAGCCGCGTTGACGGTTTGAGCCACGCGGCTCGGCCGCTCAAGCGTGGCGTTATCAATGGCAAAAACAAGGAAGATAAAAACCATGCCGTATGCACACCCTGCTGTCGCTGCACGCAAACACCCACTGGCGCGTGCACTGCTGAGTGCCCTGGCCATGGGCTGCAGCCTGCCGCTCTGGGCGCTGGACGCGCCCACCAAACTCCAGGTGCCGACGCTGGCCTACGATGAGCAACAGATCATCCTGGTCTGGGAGAAGCCGGCCGACCACGCCGAGATCGTCGATTACCATGTCTATGCCAATGGCAAGCTGCTCGGTGGCAGCAACGCCAATAACGACCAGGTCTCACCGGCCAAGCCTTACATCGACCACTTCTACCAGCAGGACACGCAGAACTTCCACCACCGCATCGCCATTCACAGCTTCACCGCCCAAGGGCTTGCGCCCGATACTGAATACCGCTTCACCGTGCGTTCGGTCGATCGCAACGGCAAGGAGTCGGCCGACAGCCCTGTGGTGGTGCAGCGTACCGTGGCCGTACCGGCGCTGTTCAACGTGCAGCGGTACGGTGCCAAGGGCGATGGCAAGGCGCTCGACACGGCCGCCATCCAGCGTGCCATCGAGGCGTGCAGCAAGGGCTGCAAGGTGCTGCTGCCTGCCGGCACGTACAAGAGCGGGGCGCTCTACCTCAAAAGCAACATGACCCTGGAAATCGCCGAGGGCGCTACCCTGCTGGGCTCCGAGCGTGCCGAGGACTACCCGCGCGAGGGCTATATCCAGTACCCGTATTCCACCACCGTGCGCCCGGCCTCGCTGATCAACGCGTTGCCGCGCGACCCGCAGGCGCATCAGGCCTTCGAGAACATCCGCATCGTTGGCAAGGGCACGATCGACGGCAACGGCTGGAAGCGTAACCCGGACGTGATCGACCAGCGCGGGCAAGCCTTGCCCTTCTACCTGCCCAGCGACAACACCCGCTACATGCACGACGGCGTGCTGGCCAAGGCGCAAGTAGAGCGGGCGGTGGCCGAGGGCATGAACGTCAAGGACGCCTACGGCCAGATGCGCTCGTCGCTGATTACCCTGCGCAATGTGACAAACGTGTTTTATGGCGGCTTCACGGTGGTCAACCCGGCTTATCACGGCATCATGAACCTGGAGACGCAGAATGTGGTGCTGGCCAACACCACGCACCGTACGTACGACGCCAACAACGGTGACGGTATCGAATTTGCCAACAGCCGCGGGGCCTTGGTGTTCAACAACTTCTTCGATACCGGTGACGACTGTGTCAACTTCGCCGCTGGCACCGGTGAGGGTGCGGTCCACCAAAAGCCGCAGGAAGATGCCTGGATCTTCAACAACTACTTCCGCAAGGGCCATGGGATGATCGTGGCGGGCAGCCACACCGGTGCCTGGATCCAGAACATTCTGGCCGAAGACAACGTTTCGGACGGCACAGATACCGGCTTGCGCATGAAAAGCACCAACTTCATGGGCGGTGGCGCACGCCACGTGACCTTCCGTGATTCAGCCATTCGCAATACCGCAAAACAAGCCTTTATCTTCACCCTGGATTACAACGACCCGAATGCCAAGCTCGATTACAAGCGCTCGACGGTGGCGGGGCAGTTCCGTGACATCACGGTCAGCGACGTGAGCGTGGAAAACGCCAGCACCGCGGCCATCGAGGTGAAGGGCGATAGCAGCCATGGCGCCTATCATCAGGGGCTGGTGTTCGAGCGTGTACGCTTCAGCGGGCCGGCCCCGGTCAAGATCGATGGCCTGAAAGATTCGCGCTTCGTCGGGCTTCGCTTCACCCACACCGGGGGCGCCAACCCTTGGCAGGTACAGGGCAGCCAAGGGCTGGCCTTCACCGATGTGGAGCCTGCGCCTTAGCCTCAGGCCTCGCTGTAAAAAGCCTGTAGCCGTTGCGCCTCACGCAGGCGCGTACGGCTGTTGCTCAGGTGCAGGTACATCGCAGCGCGCGCCGCATCGACCTGGCGGCTGGCGATGGCGTCGTAAATCTGCTGATGCTCGATGTTGATGCCGGCCAGGTAGGTGCTGCGGTTGCTTTGCCCGGTGTAGGCAGAGTTCATGCGCGTGCGGGGGATCATCTTGGTACCCAGATGCTTCATGATATCGATCAGGTACTGGTTGCCCGCGGCCTTGGCAATTTTCAGGTGAAACTGGAAATCAGCGTTGGTGGTGCTGCCGGATTTTTCCGGGCCCTGCATCAAGGCTTCAAGTGCTTGATGCAGTTCCTCGACCGCCTGCGGTGTGGCCCGTTCGGCTGCCATGCCTGCAGCTTGCACTTCAAGGCTGAGGCGGTATTCCAGCAGGTCGAGCACATCGGACAACAGGCTGATGGTTGCCGGCCCCACGTTGAAGCTCTCTGGCGCCGGCATGTCCAGTACGAAGGTGCCGACACCATGGCGAGTCTCGACCAGGCCCGCGGCCTGCATGCGTGACAAAGCCTCGCGTATCACCGAGCGGCTGACACCTTCGGTTGCGATTAGCGTTGCTTCGGTGGGCAGCTTGTCGCCACGCTTGAGTGTGCCTTCGCGCATGCGCTCGGCGAAGCGTTCGACCAGCGCTTCGGCCAGGCGGCGGGGCGGTTGAGACGGGCTGGCGGTGTGCTCTGGCATTGCTGTGCTCGTGTGTGAACAGCGGCCAGTATAGTGCGTTTTGGCCCCAGGCTGCGGGTATACTCCGGGGTCTTCCGCTTACCAAGGGTTCACCCAATGGCATCCGCCGCCCCGGAAAAACGCCTGAATCTCGCCCAGCAACTGGTGCATGACCTGTCGCAGCAGATTCGCTCGGGTGAATTGCCAGCGGGTAGCAAATTGCCCACCGAAGAAGCCGTGACCAAAGCGCGAGGCGTAAGCCGTACCGTGGTGCGTGAAGCCATTTCCCGGTTGCAGGCCGAAGGCCTGGTAGAAACCCGTCGTGGTATCGGCACCTTCGTTGTAGACGCCATCCCGGCAGGTGACTTTCAGAGTACCAGCCCTGGAATGGGCGATGCTTACAACGAGGTGGCGATCATCGAGCTGCGGCTTTGCCTGGAGGTCGAGGCGGCTGCCATTGCTGCCCAGCGTGCTACCGCAGAGCAACTGGCTGCCATGCGGGCGGCGCTGGATGAGGCTGTTGATACCCAGTCTGCGCCATGCCTGCGAACCGACTTCGAGTTTCACCTGCAGATAGCCCAATGTACGGGCAACAGTTTTTTCATCGACACCATGACCCACCTTGGGCATACCTTGTTGGCGGTGGCGCAGCAGGCAATGCCGGCGTGCGATGCCGAGCAGCGGGCACTGGAGGCGCGGGAGCGCCAGCAAGTGCATGACGCGATCACCCGCAAGGATGCGGGTGCCGCCCGCGCTGCCATGCGGCTGCACCTGATCAACTGCCTGACCCGCGCCCAGCGAGCGGTCAGTGAGTGTCCGAGAACAGGTCGAACATCAACTGCCTGAGCCACCGGTTTGCCGGGTCCTTGTTGTAGCGCCCATGCCAGAACAGGTTGATCTCGATGTTCGGCAACGCCACCGGTGGCGGCAATACGCTCAGCCCAAACGGCGCTTCGCAACTGGCGGCAAACCGCTCGGGCACCGTCGCCAGCAGATCAGTGCGCTGCAAGATATGCCCCACCGCCACAAAATGCGGCACCTCCAGGCGAATGTTGCGCACTACCCCCGCCCGGGCATAAAACGTGTCGACCTCACCATGCCCCGTATTGGCCGCCACCACGTTCACATGATCGAAGCCTACGAATCTCTCCACGGTGAGCGGCTGCTGTGTGGCGGGGTGCCCTTTGCGGCACAGGCACACGTAGCGATGGTGAAACAGCCGCCGCTGGAAGAACCCCGCCTGCAAATGCGGCAGCAGGCCAACCGCCAGGTCGATGGTGCCGTTTTGCAGCCCTTCGGCCAGGGTGTCCGCCGAGTTGCGCAGCGTGCTGATGGTGCACCCGGGTGCCAGCGTGGCAAAGGCGTCCATCAGCTTCGGCATGAAGTAGATCTCGCCAATGTCGGTCATGGCCATGGTGAAGCGGCGGTTGCTGGTGCGCGGGTCGAAGGTGTCTTGCCTGGCAAACGCATCGCGCAGCGTGTGAATGGCTGTGGTCACCGGCTCTGCCAGTTGCAGGGCGTAGGGGGTTGGCTCCATGCCCTGGTAAGTGCGCACGAACAACTCGTCTTGCAGCACAGTACGCAAGCGCTTCAGTGCATTGCTCATTGCCGGTTGGGTCAGGCTCAGGTTTTCGGCAGCGGTCGAGACTTTGCGGTCGATCAGTAGCTGGTTGAAAACCAGAAGCAGATTCAGGTCTAAATCGCGTAATTCCATGATACCTCTCAGGTATTGATCGAGACGTGACGGGTATTGTTTTCAGGTTTTATCAGCGTCCCTGATACAACGCTACCCGAAACAAGACCCACCGGGTATGCCTGAATAATATTCACATCCGAAATAGCCAGTATTCGAGTGGCTGCATGTAAGCACTCTTGCGCGTTGTTCATGATGGTTCGCGCTAGCGATTTGGGGGCAAGCCCCCCACCCATAACAACTACAAGAACGAGCGATGCCATGCGAAACATCAATGCAGCAGCCCTGCTGGACGGGGCGCGGTTCAATGCCTTTCACGCGCGTTTACTGTGCTGGTGCGCGCTTATCATCATCTTCGACGGCTATGACCTGGTTATCTACGGCGTGGTGTTGCCGTCGCTGATGGCCGAATGGAACCTGAGCGCCGTGCAGGCGGGGGCGTTGGGCAGTTGTGCGCTGGTCGGGATGATGGCGGGGGCGCTGTTCTTCGGTTCGCTCTCGGACCGCATCGGGCGGCGCAAGACCATCATGGCCTGCGTGCTGCTGTTCAGCGGGGTTACCGCGTTGAACGGGTTGGCCACTTCCCCCGAAACCTTCGCGCTGTGCCGCTTCATTGCCGGGCTTGGCATTGGTGGCGTCATGCCCAATGTGGTCGCGTTGATGAACGAATACGCACCTGGCAAGTTGCGCAGTACCTTGGTGGCAGTCATGTTCAGCGGGTACTCGCTGGGCGGCATGTTGTCGGCCGGGCTGGGCATGTTGTTCATCCCGCAGTGGGGATGGCAGGCGGTGTTCTACGTGGCAGTGATCCCGCTGTTGCTGTTGCCTTTGCTGATAAACCAGTTGCCAGAGTCCATGGACTTTTTATTGCGTAGCGGGCAAACCGAGCGGGCCAGGGTTTTGCTGGCGCAGGCAACGCCGGCGTATTTGCCGAATGACGCTGATCAACTGAGCCTGGCCTCTGCGCGTGGGGCAAAAGTATCGATCCGCGAAATATTCAATGAAGGCCGGACGATCAATACGCTTGCATTGTGGGTCGCATTCTTCTGCTGCCTGCTGATGGTTTATGCATTGAGTTCCTGGTTGCCCAAGTTGATGGGCAGTGCCGGCTACGGGCTGAACTCAAGCCTGGCGTTTTTATTGGTGCTCAACTCGGGCGCGATCATTGGTGCGGTAGCGGGTGGCTGGTTGGGTGACCGTATCGGTATCGCCAACGTGTTGTTGTGCTTCTTCGCCTGCGGGGCGTTATCCCTCTGCCTGCTTGCGCTCCAGGCGCCAGTGGCGGTGCTGTACCTGCTGATTGCCGTGGCGGGCGCTTCTACCATCGGCACGCAGATTCTGGCCAATGCCTGCGCGGTGCAGTACTACCCGCCGCACATACGCTCCACCGGCCTTGGCTGGGCGATGGGCATAGGGCGACTTGGCGCGATTGTCGGGCCGGTGTTGGGCGGGGTACTGCATGGTGCGAACTTGCCTTATCAAAGCAGCTTCCTGGCGTTTGCCGTACCCGGTGCCGTCGGCGCAGTTGCCGTTCTGGTGTTTATCCGGCGTCAGGCTGCTGCCCCGGCATTTGTCGCGTTCGGCAAATAGCCGGCCGAGGGATATTCAGGCGGGTGATGCCGTTTATGGGTTTCGCAATATTTATCAATGGCTGGCCAGCCGTAATGATTGGCGCATTCCAATAACAATCAGCCCCGAGGTACCTTGCAATGCATAAAGCTACTGCGCTTGAAGTTTCCATTATTGGTGGGGGTATCGCAGGTGTTGCACTTGCGCTCGACCTTTGCCGGCATGCGCACCTGAAGGTTCAACTGTTCGAATCGGCCGCTGCATTGGGTGAAGTGGGCGCGGGCGTGTCTTTTGGTGCCAATGCCGTGCGCGCCATTGCCGGCCTGGGCATTGCCGAGCCCTACGCCAACATTGCCGACAGCACGCCAGCACCTTGGCAGGATGTGTGGTTCGAATGGCGTGACGGGCGCGACGCGCACTACCTGGGCAGCAGTGTGGCGCAAGGGGTCGGCCAGTCATCGGTGCATCGGGCCGACTTCCTCGATGCACTGGCCAGCCAGTTGCCCGCAGGCATCGCACAGTTCGGCAAGCGTGCCCAGCAGGTCGAGCAAGTGGGCGAACGCGTGCGTGTGTGCTTTACCGATGGAACAGAACACCACTGCGATCTGTTGATTGGTGCCGACGGCATCAAGTCGTCCATCCGTGACCATGTGCTCGATGGCCTGGGCGTGCCGCGGGTTTCGCCCCGGTTCAGTGGCACGTGCGCCTACCGTGGGCTGATCGACAGCGAGCGCCTGCGCGAGGCCTATTGGGCGCGTGGTATCGGCGAGCACCTGATCGATGTGCCGCAGATGTACCTGGGGCTCGACGGGCACATTCTGACCTTCCCGGTCAAAAAAGGGCGGTTGATCAACGTGGTGGCGTTTGTGTCGGATCGCACCCAGCCGAACCCGCTATGGCCGCACGATGCGCCCTGGGTGCGGCAGGCCACACAGGCTGAAATGCTGACGGCGTTCGAAGGCTGGGGGGAAGCGGCGCAGGTGCTGCTGGCGTGCATCGCGACGCCATCGTTGTGGGCGCTGCATGACCTTGCCGAGTTGCCGGGGTATGCCCACGGCCGGGTCGGGCTGATCGGTGACGCGGCCCACGCCATGCTGCCGCACCAGGGCGCGGGGGCCGGGCAGGGGCTGGAAGACGCCTGGCTACTGGCGCGGCTATTGGCTGACCCGGAGGTTTTACAAGGCACCCCGCAAGCGGTACTGCAGGCGTATGACGCTGTGCGGCGGCCGCGTGCATGCCGGGTGCAGCGCACATCGTGGGAGGCGGGCGAGCTTTACGAATTCCGCGACCCGGCTGTGCTGGACGATCGGCAAGTGTTGGGCAAGGTGCTGGGCGAGCGCTTTGACTGGCTGTGGAACCATGATCTGCAGGATGACCTGAAGCAAGCGCGGAAATTGCTGGGGTTGCAGGTACAGGCAGCCTGAGTGGAAGGGAGTGGCATCGGCTTTACCGGCGTTAGCGGATAAAGCTCGATGCCCGTCCTTTCACTGCAACGTGACGGGTTTCAAGCTGCCCGGCAATTGCCGAAGAGCTGCTTCCATCGTCGCGATCGGCCCCGCGAGTTGGTCCGCTTCCTTGTCCTTGCCCTCCATTTTCAGGCGATCACGTTCAAGGCGCAGGTTAAGCAAATTCTTCTGCAGTTGCAGGGCCGAGGCATTGTACGGGTCCATGCTTTTCTCACGCTGTGGGCGTCCGTGCCGTTGTAGGAAAAGCGGACCGTAACAGCTCGAATTTCCTGTAGAAACTGATGTTTCATACAGGAAAACCCTTCTTACGCGATGATTCCGACATCGTGCGGTAAAAGATCCTACAACCCGCATTTCCAATCGTGTCATGCAGACCAGGCCCAACTCCGCGTGGTAGCGGGCCACAATCGGTTTTTGGCAAAGCAGGCCCTCAATCAGTCCCGGCCTCGGCCTGCCGTGTTTTTCGAAACCTTATGTAGCAATTGCTGGCCTGCAGGCTTCAGGTGATCCGCATCCACCACCGCCTGCGCAAATGCCTGCGCCGCTTCCTGCGGCAAATTGTGGCCAGCCAGCGGTTCGGTTTGATGGCTGCCAGTAAAGTTGATGCCGGTAACGCCGATATGTCGGATTAGCCCGCAGAAAACGTTCTTGTGTATCAGGTGCCAATTTGTACGCATGACGATACAAATACAGTGCGGCGGCGGGTGTGCCCACCTCTGCTACGATTGAAGGTTTTCCGGCCAGGGAGAGGCCCATGCATTACGTTGTCACTGAACCCCACCGCAGCGAATATCCGCGGCCCATCCGCTTTGCCAAGGGCACTTTGCTGGAGATCGGTCCGCGCTACGAGGGCGAGCCAGGCTGGCAGGACTGGTACCTGTGCAGCTGCACAGGTCAGGAACCAGGCTGGGTGCCGTCGCAGCTGATCGAGCGGCTCAGCGTGTGCCAGGGCAGGGCGCTGGACCATTATTCTGCGCACGAGCTGGATGCCGACCCGGGGCAACTGGTGCAGGTGGTGCGGCCGCTCAACGGCTGGGTATGGTGCCGGCGCCATGGTAATGGCGAGCTAGGCTGGTTACCGGCGGAAAAACTTCAGCAACTGACCTGAGGTGCAAACCGCCAGCACCTGCTGCGCGCCAGCTCATCTGATCCGCTTTTTTTCCACAAACCTGAATCTGTAACCGTATCAGCTCAAGACCGACAATATGCCCATTCCCGCATCACAACTGTAGAGGTTCCAATGGGCAAGCTGGCGCTGTTCCTGGGTGGTTTTCTGCTGCTGACCATTCTGATTGGTATTCTTGGCACCATTCCGCCAAGCTGACTTCAACTGCGTTTTTCCTGCGCGGCCCGTCTATTTCACCTGACGGGCCCAATCCCTGACCAATTGGCCAGTATTCCCCCCGCTTGCACTGCTGGACCAGCGGTAGCTGCAAGTCATTCTCAAGTGCAAAAGCCTCGTGTAGTCTCCCGCCGCCGCTCATTCGGGCCGGTCTTTTTGCCTTGGAGTCGATACATCAATGGAGTACAAGAAAGGCACTTCAGCCATGCTGGAGTGGCGTAGCCGTTTTCTTGCCGAAGGCACACTTGATGAGCAGGGCTATGACCAGGCATTGCGCGATGCTTTGGTGCTGGAACAGGCTGGAGTGATCAGTACGTCGGAGTGGATCGAGCTGGTCAAGCTGGCCAACACGGCCTTGCTGGTTGTGCGATAAGTCGTTCTTTGCGTTGGGAAATCTGTCCACAAAAAACGTGGGTAGGTCTGTGGATAAAGTGCTGTAACCCAGGCCCGCGGCGGGCTCTGTTAAATTGAGCAGAAATTGAACAGTCATTTCAGGGGGCTGTTTCAGCAGGCGAGGCCGGCACGGCGCAATGCCGTTAGCAGGTCGCGTACCCGCGCCGGCAGCTCGCCAGCAGGGTACACGGCATGCATTTGCGGGTCCTGGCCGCTGCTGGAAGTCAGGCGGTATTGTGGGCACACCCGCACCAGCCGCCCGGCCTTGACCTGCGCTTCGCCAACCCAGGCCGCCAGGCGGGCTATGCCTGCGCCGGCCAGGGTGCTGTGGTACACAGCGTCACCGGAGTCCAGGCGCAGCCTGGGCCTGGGGCGCAGGCTGGTGATCTGCTCGTCGCGGCAAAAATGCCAGGCCTTGAGAATGCGCGGGGCGGTGTGCAGGATCAGTGCATGCCCTTCGAGGTCTTCAGGCTGCTGTGGCGTGCCGGCAAAGGCCAGGTACGTCGGGCTGGCATACAGATGGCGCTGGTAGGCCCACAGCGGGTAGCCGATCAACTCGCTGGATTGCGGGAAAGCCCCGCGCACCACGAAATCGAACCGGCCTTGCAGCGGGTCGCGGGTTTCGTCGCAGTACTGTACGTCCAGGGTGACCTTGGGGTGGCAGCGGGAGAACTCGGCGAGCACCTGTGGCAGCACATGTTCACCCAGCAGTTGCGGCACGGCAAAGCGTATCCAGCCTTGGGCGCTGCCGCTGAGCGCAGCCAGCTCGTCGGCCGCATCACGTTGCACATCCAGCAAGCGTTCGGCATGGGGCAGCAGGCGCTCGCCGGCTTCGGTGAGGCTTACGGCGTTGGCGTTGCGGTTGAGCAGCTTGCTTCCGGCGTTGTCTTCCAGGGTTTGTACCGCGCGGGTTACCGCACTGGGCGAGCGCCCCAGTGCACGGGCGGCGGCGACGAAGCTGCGCTTGTGCGCCACGCTGACGAACGCCTGGATTTCCCGCAACATGTCCAATGCCATTGCCTGCTCCTTGTTGCAGTTTTCGCAATATGGCATTTCAACACAAGCGCGGCACTTTGATTAGCCTTGCAGGCGTCTTCACTGCCTGGAACCGCGTCATGATGGATATTGCTGTGCTTTCTGTGTTCGCCTTTGCCGCTGGGCTGATCGACGCCGCAGTGGGGGGCGGCGGGCTGATCCAGATCCCGGCCTTGTTCAACGTGCTGCCCACCGCGCAGCCGGCGGCTTTGCTCGGCACCAACAAGCTGGCGTCGGTCTGTGGTACGGCCTTCGCGGCGCGCTCGTTCATTCGCAAGGTGACGCTGGACTGGGGGCTGATCGTGCCGGCGGCGCTCAGCGCCTTTGTCATGTCGTTCGCAGGCGCGGCCACGGTATCACTGGTGCCGCCCAGTGTGATGCGCCCGGCAGTGCTGGTGATGATCGTGCTGATGGCCATCTACACCTTCTGCAAGAAAGACTTCGGCACACTGCACAAACCCGCGAAGATCGGCCGCAAGGAGCAATGCCTGGCGGTGCTGATCGGTGGCGCAATCGGTTTTTACGATGGCCTGTTCGGCCCGGGCACCGGCAGCTTCCTGATCTTCCTGTTCATCCGCTTCTTCGCCTTGGACTTCCTGCACGCCTCGGCCTCGGCCAAGGTGGTGAACATTGCCACCAATCTGGCGGCGCTGGTGTTCTTCGTGCCCTCGGGCAACGTGCTGTATGCCATTGCCCTGCCCATGGCGGTGTGCAATGTGCTCGGGGCACTTACCGGCACCTGGCTGGCGGTACGCAAGGGCGCAGGCTTTGTGCGCGGGCTGTTCCTGATACTGCTGTGCGTGCTGATTGCCAAGTTGTCGTGGGACTTGCTGGCCGGTTGACTCAGACCACCTGGCGCTGCGCTTCGGCCTGCTCCACGCGGTTGCGGCCATGGGCCTTGGCCCGGTACAGCGCCTGGTCGGCACTTGCCAGCAATGCATCCAGGCTGGGGGCCGGGATATTGGCGTCGCAGCCGGCCAGGCCGATACTCACGGTAATCTGCAGGCGCTGATCGGCCTGCACCACATGCAGGTCCTGTACGGCGCGGCGCAGGCGTTCGGCGGTGAACTTGGCACGCTCTAGGGCAAGGCCCGGGAGGATGACGACAAACTCCTCGCCGCCCAGGCGGGCGAGCAGTTCATCGTTGTGCAACTGGTCTTGCAGGGTACTGGCGAACTGGCGCAGCACCTGGTCACCGACCCCGTGGCCGTGGGCATCGTTGATCGACTTGAAGTGGTCGATGTCCAGCATCATCAGGGTCAGCGGCAGCGCCTGGGCATGCTGCTGGCGGCTGTCCAGCAGTGCGTTGGCGCGGCGGGTGAAGGCACTGCGGGTGAGCACGCCGGTCAGGTGGTCGATGGTGGCCTGATGCGCCAGGCGGGCCATCAGGCTACGGTTGGCCTGGCTGACACAGGCCACCACCAGCGGGCCAAGTACCAGCATGGCAATGCCCAGGCGCGCCGACATCAGCGTGGTCACACCTGGCTCGCTTTGCGGCACGCTGAAGTGCATGAGGTTTTGCGCCACCGCCACAATCAAGGTGCTGCCGGCGGTGAGTGTCAGAAACGAAACCATGAACGGCGAGTACGTCCAGGCACACCACAGCAAGGCGGCAATCGGGAAGGCAATGGCACCGGGGCCGCCAAAGGCAATGCTGACCGCCAGCGAGACCAGCAGCACCAGCAGCGGCGCCAGGCGGATGGCCTGGGCACCACCGCGCACCAGGGCCCGTACCGAGGGCGCGGTGAGCAGCACCGGCAGCACCAGCACGCTGGTCGAGAATTGTTCGCTGAACCAGGCCAGCCAGGTGGCGCGCAAGGACTGCTCGAACCACGGTGCGGCCATGACCGCTGCCATGCTGGCCGCCACCATGGCGGCGGCGGCACAGGCGGCGAACACGCTGAGCACACCGTGCGGGGTGCGCATGCGCCGGTGCAGCCGTGGCAAGCGCGACAGCAACTGCCAGAGGGTGACCACCACGGCAAGGTTGCACAGGTTGAACCACAGGGCCGGCACCCAGGCACTGCCACACAACAGGTCGGCGCCGACCATGGCCAGCCACACCAGGCTAAAGCCGGTCAGCGTGGCCTGGCGGGGGTAGCGCAGCAGCACGCCGGCCAACACAGCATTGACTGGCCAGAACAGCGACAGTGATTCGATCGGGCGTGCCAGGATGCCGCCCAGGGTAAGGGCAAAGGTCAGGCAAAGCAGAACGACGTAAGGCAACAAGCGCGATTGGGCTGGAAAAACCATGAACTCGACCGGCAAGCGGAAACGAAATCCAGGACAACGCCTTGAAGCACCTGGGGCAATAACCCGCAGTGTGTTTCGTCAGGCCAGTTGATGTCAATCTGCCGCGATCGGTCGAGATAATGTCAAATTGCTTCTACTCCCTGCTGCTTTTCTTACAGTCCGAAGAACCACGGCACCATCACAACGGTGACCAACATCACCAGCACGGTGAACGGCACGCCGATTTTGACGAAGTCGGCGAAGCGGTATTGCCCGGGCCCCAGCACCAGTGTGTTGACCGGCGATGACACCGGCGTCATGAACGCCGCCGACGCGGCCAGCGCCACGGTCATGGCAAACGGGTAGGGCGACATGCCCAGTTGCGCTGCGGTGCTGACAGCCACCGGCGCCATCAATACCGCAGTGGCCGTGTTGGAAATGAACAGGCCAATCACCGCCGTGACGGCGAACAGGCAGGCGAGGATGGCACTGGGGCCGGCATCACCCAGCACGCTGACCAGCCCGCCTACCGCCAGGTCGATACCACCGGTTTTCTGCAGTGCCTGGGCGAACGGCAGCATGCCGACGATCAGCACCAGGCTTTGCCAATGAATGGCCCGATAGGCGCTGTTCATGTCGATGCAGCGGCCGGCGCCCATCAGCAGGCAACCGATCAGCGCTGCGATGACATTGGGCACGGCACCGCTGACCATCAGCCCGACCATCACCGCCAGGCTCAGCAACGCCTGCGGCGCGCGGGTGCGGGCTGGCGCGACCTGGTCGATCTCGGCGGGCAGGCTCAGCACCAGGAAGTCCTTGGGTTTAGTTTGCAACTGGCGTACAGCTTTCCACGGGCCGACCACCAGCAGCGTGTCGCCCAGGCGCAGCTTTTCTTCGACCAGTTGTTCTTCGATAGCGGCCTGTTCGCGGCGCAGGCCGACCACGTTGAGGTCGAAGCGGGTGCGGAAGGCCAGTTCGAGAATGCTCTTGCCGATCAGTTGCGAGCCCGGTGGCAGCGAGACCTCGGCCATGCCCAGCTCCTGGGACTGATCGATGAAATACGCCGCCTTGAAGTGCAGTGGCTCCAGTTGCATGGTCTGGCACAGGCTGCGCAGGTCGTCGCGGTTGGCGAACAGGTCGAGCAGCAGCACGTCGCCCTCGTGCAGCACGGTATTGGAGTCGGCGGAGATTACCCGTGTGGTGAACTTGTGCTGGCGCTCGATGCCGATCACGTTGGCGCCGTGCCGGGTGCGCAGCTCCAGCTCGCCGAGGGTGTGGCCGATCAGCGGCGAGTGAGGGCGGATCCGCAGGCGCCGTTCACGGCCGTTGAGCTTGTAGTCCAGTACCAGGTCCAGCAGTGTCCGGCGGGTTTCCACGCGGCCGTCCTTGCGTACTTCGCCGTTCAGCCAGTGCCGGGTCAGCAGCATGTAGCCGATGCCCAGCACCAGCACCACCAGGCCGAACGGGGTAAAGCTGAAGAAGCTGAAGCCCGCTTCGCCGTTGCGCACCAGCTCGCTGTGCACCACCACGTTGGGCGGTGTGGCCACCAGGCTGAGCATGCCGCTGATCAGGCCGGCGAAAGCCAGTGGCATCATCAGGCGGCTGGGCGAGAGCTGCAGCCGGGCGGAAATGCTCAGCACCACCGGTATGAAAATGGCCACCACACCGGTGGAGCTCATGATCGACCCCAGCCCGGCCACGGCCACCATCAGCAGCACCAGCAGGCGTGTCTCGCTATTGCCGGCCCGCTCGCTCATCCATTCGCCGATACGGTAGGCAATACCGGTGCGCACCAGGCCTTCGCCGATCACGAACAGGGCGGCGATCAGTACCACGTTGGGGTCGCTGAAGCCGGCCAGGGCCTGCTCCACAGTGAGGATGCCGAGTAGTGGCAGGGCCAGAATTACCATCAGCGCGACCACGTCCATGCGTGGGCGATTGATGATGAACAGGAAAACGACGATGGCCAGCAGGCCGAGGACCCAGAGCAGCTCTTGGTTCATGGGGAGGGGGTGTTCCTTCACACGGGGGCACGATAGACAGTAGCAGCCAGTGTGCCAGCTTGTGATGAAGGGGGTGTTGATGTGCTGCAACAAAAAGGGCCGCTATGCGGCCCCTTGGTCATGTAATCAGTGACGGTGACGGCGGTGCTTCTTGCTGCCGCGGTTGTCGTCACCCAGGTGGTTGCCGAGGGCACCACCGGCCGCGCCGCCCAGGCCGGCACCCACGGTCGAACCGGTCTTGCCGCCCACCGCGCCGCCCAGCAGCGAGCCGCCAGCCGAACCCAGGCCACCGCCGATCGCGGCTTCAGTACGGTTACCCTTGCGAGCACCTACCGCACTGCCGGCTGCGCCGCCGACGCCGGCACCGATGGCCGCGCCGGTCTTGCCGCCGAGTTGTTGACCGACAACGTTACCCAGGACACCACCCAGGCCACCGCCAATGGCGGCAGTACCGTCACCGGCGAAAGCGCCCTGGCACAGCAGCAGGCCGAGGGCAAGGGAAGGCAGAGTCAGACGCATGATACGAACCTCAAAGGAATCATCAGGTTAAAGTGCCGCGTAACGGGCGGCAGGTCAGGGGTGCAAAGACGCTTCAGCGGTAGCCGCGGTCACCGCGGTACTGACGATTGTCATCGTCATCGCGGTCATGCCGATGGTGGTGGCGATGGCCACGGTCACGGTCACGCCAGCCATCGTCGTCGTCATGGTAGCGATGGCTGTGGCAGCCTGCGGTCAGCAAAAAAGCAGCAATCAGCGAAAGGCTTGCAAAGCGGGTCATCACGATATAGGTCCTTGATCCGCAATGGTTTACGGGACACTTCCTGAGACTGGGAATGATCCATTTGGTTTCCCGGGAAGGTAAAAATTTGTCACGCCAGTGATGAGCGGCGTGCTTGCAGGCTGTTGTTCTGTCCCATTCGGTCATGGTCGAGTCGGCAATGTCCCCCTAAACTGTGGGGTAAGCCGCAGCCAAGACGGCAATCTGCCACACAGTGAATCACGATGATCGCCCATACCCCCACGCTGTTCGCCGCCGTTGCATTGGTTGCAACCATTCTCGCCTTCTGCCTGTTGCTGGTCGGGCGCAGCAACCGCCGTGACAACCTGCTGCTCACCGGTTGCGGGCTGCTGGTGCATGCCTTGGCTTATGTCTGCTACACCGTCTATGCCCAGGCCCCGCTGTGGGTCAGCTATGGTCTGGGCAACAGCTTGCTGTCGCTGGCCCTGGCGTTCTACACCGCCAGCCTGTTCCGGGTGCGTGAGCAGGTGGTGCCCTGGCGTGTCATCTTCGTGATCCCCGCCTGCATGCTGGTGGGGCTGATGCTGCTGCTCGATACGCTGGAGCCGCGCATGCTGCTGGCGTCGCTGGTATTGATGCTGCAGTGCTCGATGATCCTTTACTGGGCGTGGCGCCATGCCGAGCGGCCGGGCAGGGCTCACCTGCTGCTACAGATCGGTGCGTTGATCAGCCTGATCGGCCTCGGTATGCGTGTGGTGGCGGTGGCCAACGGCACGGCGGTGGAAATGCGCTATGACACCAGCAACCTCAAACAGAGCATTTCGGTGGCAATCGGTACGGCGACGGTAATGATGTATTCGATCGGGCTGGTGCTGATGGCCAAGGAGCGCAGCGAGTCCCGCTTGCAGCACCTGGCCCTGCACGATGTGCTGACCGGCACCTTCAACCGCAGGGCGATCCTGGAACGGTTTGCCGTGGAACTGGACCGTGCTCGTCAGCAGCAGGCCAGCCTCGCCGTGGCAATGATCGACATCGACCATTTCAAGCGCATCAACGACCTGTATGGGCACCTGGCCGGCGACGAGGTGCTTTGCCATTGCGTGCGCCAGTTGCAGCAGCGGCTGCGCCAGGGTGACAGCCTGGGCCGTTATGGCGGTGAGGAATTCTTGCTTTTGCTGCCGGGCACTGACCGCAGCGGGGCGATGGCTGCGCTGCAAGGGCTACGCGAGGCCATTGCGCGCAGCCCGGCGCGCTTTGCCGGCGACCAGATCGAACTGCGCTTCAGCGTCGGCCTGTGGTGTGGCGTGCCGGGCCCCAAAGATGGCACCGCCAACCTGCTGGCACAGGCCGATGCTGCGCTGTACCAGGCCAAGGCCGCCGGGCGCAATACGGTGCACATGGCGGCAGTGGTCGAGGCGGGTTGAGTCAGGACGCCGGCTGAATCGCCAGCACCACACCATTGGTGATCTGCACCAGCACGTAGTGCTCGCCCATGCGTACCCAATGGCTTTCCTTCTCGGGTGCGGGCAGGCCTTTGGCTTTCCAGTCCTTGATAGCCTGCTCGTCACGTTTGTACTGGTCCGGTGCCTTGTCGCCGACGCTCAGCTCGCGATTGTGGGTTTCCGGGGCGGTGATGCTTTCTTCGCTGGAGGGGGCGGCGCTGACAGCCAGGGGCAGGCAGGGCAGGGCGGCGAGTAACAGATAGTGAAGCTTCATGTGGTGCTCCTTATGGCGGCATGCCTTATCTGCGACAGCGGCATGTGCGTGACAATTCACTCGCGATGCCCGCCAGTGCTAGAGTCGCTTCTTTTTCAATACCCTGAGGATTGAACATGCGTGCGATTCTGCCGATGGCCGCAGCGCTGATGCTGGTCGGTTGTGCTTCTGCGACCATGGAAACGGCCCGTGACGGCAAGCCGACTGCGCAGCTTGATTCGCACAAGGCGCCGGAGCTGGTGTCGCAGTGCATCCAGTTCAGCTGGCAGGAAGAGAAGGTGTTCGGCGACGATGCCAGTGGTTACCTGGAGCCGCGCAAGCAGGGCGGATTCACGGTGTACACCCGTGAGGCCGAGGCGTTTGTAGATGTTTACCCGCAGGCAGGTGGGGCGCGGGTCGACTACTACGCGCAGAAGAATGACGGCGTGGCGCTGCAGCGCCGGGCGGCGGCGGCTACCTGCCTGTAAAGGCCGGAGCCTGTACCGGCTTCATCGCCGCCCTGTAGGAGCGGCCTTGCGTCGCGAAAGGGCTGCGAAGCGGCCCCAGGGTTTCAGCGCAAATGCACAAATTGCTGGGGCTGCTTCGCAGCCCTTTCGCGACGCAAGGCCGCTCCTACAAGGGCCCAGTTGTTTGCCCGGTGGGTGTTTTCGGGCTTTACAATTTTTAGCAAGGCAGTGGTGTCGTGGGGACGTAGGTGGAAGCTAGCATTAGCCGTCCCCACTCAAGGAAGGCCCCATGGATCGCTCACTGCAACTCAACCGCACCAGCTGGGACGAACGCGCCCCGCTGCACGCTGCCTCGAAGGACTACGAAGTCGAGATTCTGGTGCAGCGCCCGGGGCACCTTTCCGAAACCGTCCGCTTCGACCTGCCGTTGCTCGGCGACATCAACGGGCTGAACACGGTCCACCTGCAGTGCCACATCGGCACCGACACCCTGTCGCTGGCACGCCTTGGCGCCAAGGTCTGCGGCCTGGACTATTCCGCGGCTTCGCTGGTAGAGGCGCGGGCACTGGCCGAGCGTTGCGCGGTGCCCATCGCGTATGTCGAGTCCGACGTCTATGCCGCCGACAAGGTACTACCGGCAGGCACGTTCGACCTGGTCTACACCGGCATTGGCGCGCTCTGCTGGTTGCCCCGCATCGAGCCGTGGGCGCGTGCGGTCGCGGCGCTGCTGAAGCCTGGCGGGCGGTTGTTCCTGCGCGATGGGCACCCGATGCTGATGGCTGTCAACGAAGACCACCCGGACCGCCTGCAGCTCGAATACCCGTATTTCGAGCACGAAGCGCCGACGGTGTGGCACAACGACCAGACCTACGTTGAAACCGAACAGCGCCTTGCCCACACCGAAACCCACGAATGGAACCACGGCCTGGGTGAAGTCGTGACTGCCCTGCTGGCGCATGGGCTGCAGCTGACGGCACTGGTCGAGCACCAGAGCATCCCCTGGGAGGCGCTGCCGGGGCAGATGGTCAAGGGCAGCGATGGTGAGTACCGCTTGCGCGAGCAACCTGCACGCCTGCCCCTGAGCTACACCTTGGTGGCGGTCAAAGCCTGATCAGGACAGGTAGCCGCCGTCGACGTTGAGTGCCGTGCCGGTGGTGTAGCTGGACGCATCGCTGGCCAGGTACAACACCGCGCCGGCCATTTCCTTGGGGTCGGCCACGCGCTTGAGCGGGATCTGCTGCAGTGCGGCGTTCAGGATGGCATCGTTCTTCACCAGTGCAGAGGCGAACTTGGTGTCGGTCAGGCCCGGCAGCAGGGCGTTGCAGCGAATGCCGAACTGGGCGCACTCCTTGGCGAAGACCTTGGTCATGTTGATGACCGCCGCCTTGGTCACCGAATAGATACCCTGGAAGTGGCCGGGGGACACGCCGTTGATGGACGCCACGTTGATGATGCTGCCGCCGCCATGCTCGCGCATCAGCTTGCCGGCTTCCACCGACATGAAGAAGTAGCCGCGGATGTTCACGTCCACGGTTTTCTGGAAGGCATTCAGGTCGGTGTCCAGCACGTTGCAGAACTGCGGGTTGGTGGCAGCGTTGTTGACCAGAATGTCCAGGCGCCCGAACTGTTCGCGGATGCCGGCGAACACCTGCTGTATCTGTTCCATCTCACCGATGTGGCAGGCCACTGCCGTTGCCTTGCCACCCGCCGCGATGATCGCCTCGGCCACCTGCTGGCAACCGTCCAGCTTGCGACTGGAAACGATCACATGGGCACCTTGCTGGGCCAACAGGTGGGCGATGGCTTCGCCGATGCCGCGGCTGGCGCCGGAAACAAAGGCAATCTTGCCGTCGAGGTCGAACAGGTGGGTCTTGGACATGCTGTTTTCCTTGTTATCCGTCGTCGTGGGCGTTGTTCAGAGGCTGGACTTGGCTATGACCTGCAAGCTCATCTGCTCCAGCAAGCGGTTCATGTGGATGAACTGGGCGAAGCGCTTGTCCTGGGTCTGGCCGTGGAAGTAGCGGTAGTAGATCTGCTGGACGATGCCAGCCAGGCGGAACAGGCCATAGCAATAGTAGTAATCAAAATTGTCCAACTGGATGCCCGCGCGTTCGGCGTAGTAATCCACGAACTGGCGGCGGGTGAGCATGCCCGGCGCGTTGCTCGGCTGGCGGCGCATCATCTGCACCGGCGCCGGGTCGTCGACCTCGATCCAGTAGGCCAGGCTGTTGCCCAGGTCCATCAGCGGGTCGCCCAGGGTGGCCATTTCCCAGTCCAGCACACCGATGATGCGCATGGGGTTGTCGGCGTCGAGGATCACGTTGTCGAAGCGGTAATCGTTGTGCACGATAGCGGGCTGCGGGTGGTCGGCCGGCATTTTGTCGTGCAACCAGGCCGTCACCTTTTCCCAGCGCGGGGCATCCGGGGTCAGGGCTTTTTCGTAGCGGCTGGTCCAACCCTCGACCTGGCGCTGCACGTAGCCTTCCGGCTTGCCCAGGTCGGCCAGGCCACAGGCGTTGTAGTCCACCTGGTGCAATTCGACCAGGCGGTCGATAAAGCTTTTGCACAGGGCCTCGGTGCGGCCGGCGTCCAGGTTCAGCTCGGCGGGGATGTCCGAGCGCAGGATGATGCCCTTGACCCGTTCCATGACGTAGAACTCGCCGCCGATCAGGCTGCTGTCGGTGCAGTGCACATACGCCTTGGGGCAGAAGGGGAAGCCGCTGTTCAACTGGTTGAGGATGCGAAACTCACGGCCCATGTCGTGGGCCGACTTGGCCTTTTGCCCGAAGGGCGGGCGGCGCAGCACAAAGTCCCGGCCCGGGTAGCTGACCAGGTAGGTGAGGTTGGAGGCACCCCCCGGGAACTGGCTGATGCGCGGCAGGCCGTCCAGGCCGGGGATGCTGGCCTTGAGGTAAGGGTCGATGACGGCCGCGTCGAGTTCTTCGCCGGGGCGTACCTGGGTGGACTGGTCGGTGAGCGTCATGCGTTTTCCTTATTCTCGATCGCAAGGACTATTGGCTAATCTAATGGCCTGCCGGCGTTGGAACAAGCGTGCCAGGTGCCATATAGGTGAGGGTGTTGCTGCCTGATCAACTGCCTTGATGTAAACCACCGATAGCCTGATCGCATCCCCGTGTAGGAGCGGCCTTGTGTCGCGATGGGCCGCAAGGCGGCCCCGGATTTGCGCACCATGCAAGATTGCCGGGGCCGCCTTGCGGCCCATCGCGACACAAGGCCGCTCCTACAAATAGCCAGCGCAGTTAAATAGCCAGCGCAGTTCTGGACCAGGCAAAAAAAAACCGAAGCCGCCAAGGCTTCGGTTTTTCGATCAGCCGGTGTACCCAGCCCTCAGGACGGGAACAGCTCGCTGAGTTTCATCGACAGCATCATGTCGCCTTCAACGCGCAGCTTGCCACCCATGAAGGCCTGCATGCCGTCGGTTTCGCCACTGACGATGCCCTTCAGGGTTTCGCTGTCCATCACCAGGGTGCAGTTGGCGTCCGGGTTTTCGCCTTCCTGCAGGTCGCAGGTGCCGTCTTTGACGATCAGCGCGTATTGCTTGTCTTCGTCGGTGATGTTGAAGCCGAACACCAGGTCCAGGCCGGCGGCAGCGGATGGGTTGAACTTCGCTTGCATTGTTTTGACGGCATCAGCTACGGAGGTCATGGCGCATTCCTTATAGAGTTATTTACACGTCCCCGCAGGGACACAACAAACCGGGCTCATCGATAGGTGACAAGCTCCGGTACCCTCAACAGCTGCACATGGGCCTGGCTGTTGAAGGAGGCCAGTGCCACGTCGCGGCCGCGGAACTTCAGCTGGCTGAGCGACGTGTTGATGATCTGCCAGTTCAGCGCGAACGCCTGGCTGGGGGTAATACGGGTAACCAGGTGGAGCAGGGCGGCAATGGTGCCGCCCGAGGTGAAGACGGCGACATTGTCGCCGCTGCCGGCGGCATCGAGCACGCGCTGCAGGCCACCTTGTACACGGCTGGTGAACGCCTGCCAGCTTTCCAGTCCATCGTCGGCATGTTCGCCCGCGTGCCAGCGCTGCACCATCAAGGCGAACAGGCGCTGGAACTCGCTGCGGTGCTGCGCAGCATTGCGCAGGATGTGCAGGGCATCGGGTTCTTCTGGCAACAGCCCGGGCAACAGGGCGCGAATGACGCCATCGGCATCGAACTCATTGAACGCGGCGTCGGTCTCAACAGCCGGCACCGGGCAGCCACTGGCATGCAAGGCCTCCAGGGCCAGGCGTGCGGTATCCTGCTGGCGGCGCAGGTCGCCTGCCACGCAGCGGTCCAGCCGAATACCCAGCTGGGCCAGGTGCTCACCCAGGGCCTGGCTCTGGCGCACGCCCACGGGCGAGAGGACGTCGTAGTCATCGGCACCGAAGGAGGCTTGGCCATGTCGGATCAGGTAGAGGTTGCCCACGAAAGGTTCCGGCCTGTTTGGAGGTTGCTGCGAGGTTAGGATGCAGCACACGGGCTGTCAACGAAAAAACATACAAGCGTTTGAAAAGGTTGTTTGAAAGGTGTTGCCAGCGTTTACACCAGCTGGCAGCGCCTCAGGTGCAGCGGTATGCTTGCAACAGTTACGCGCCACTTTGGCGCAGGTATTTAAGGAGTCAACGTGGAGTTTCTTGCCGAGTACGCAAGCTTTCTCGCCAAAACCGCCACCCTGGTCATCGCCATCCTCGTGGTGCTGTCGGCCATCGCCGGGTTGCGCAGCAAAGGGCGGCGCAAACCGGGTGGGCAGCTGCAGGTCACCCGCCTGAACGAATTCTACAAGGACCTGCGCGAGCGCCTGGAGTCCGGCCTGCTCGACAAGGCCCAGCTCAAGGCCTTGCGCAAGCAACAGGCCAAGGCGGAAAAACAGCAGAAGAAAGGCAAGGCCGAGGAAAAGGGCCGGGTCTTTGTGCTGGACTTCGATGGCGACATCAAAGCCTCTGCCACCGAAAGCCTGCGCAACGAAATCACCGCGCTACTCACCCTCGCCACCCCGCGTGACGAAGTGGTGCTGCGCCTCGAAAGCGGTGGTGGCCTTGTGCACAGCTACGGCCTGGCGGCGTCGCAACTGGCGCGCATTCGCCAGGCGGGCATCCCGCTGACCGTGTGCATCGACAAGGTGGCCGCCAGTGGTGGTTACATGATGGCCTGCATCGGCGAGAAAATCGTCAGTGCGCCGTTCGCCGTACTGGGTTCGATCGGGGTGGTGGCGCAGTTGCCCAACATCAACCGCCTGTTGAAGAAGCACGACATCGACTTCGAAGTGCTGACCGCCGGCGAGTACAAGCGCACCCTGACCGTATTTGGCGAAAACACCGACAAGGGCCGGGAGAAGTTCCAGGAAGACCTGGACATCACCCACCAGCTGTTCAAGGATTTTGTCGCCCGCTATCGCCCGCAGTTGCACATCGACGAAGTGGCCACAGGTGAAGTCTGGCTCGGCGTTGCAGCACTCAACCGCCAGCTGGTGGACGAACTGCAGACCAGCGACGAGTACCTCAGCGAGCGCGCCCGCAACGCCAACCTGTTCCACCTGCATTATGCCGAACGCAAGAGCCTGCAAGAGCGAATCGGCATGGCTGCCAGTGGCACCGTGGAGAACACCGTGGTGGGCTTGTGGAGTAAACTCAGCCGCCTGCGCTAACACCTTGAGCCCGTTGAAATTTTTTTCGTTCAGGGGGTTGCAAGGTTAAAAGAATGAAGACATAATGGCGCCCATCGAAACGCAGCAAACTTTGAAAAAGGTTCAGCGTTTCAAGGAGATAGCAAAGCGCAAGCAGCTAGATCCGACCTTTGAGGCCGAGTAGCAAAGTGGTTATGCTCCGGATTGCAAATCCGTCTACGCCGGTTCGATTCCGACCTCGGCCTCCATTATTCGAAAGCCCCGCAGATTAACGTCTGCGGGGTTTTTCTTTGTGCGCTGGAAAACCTGACCGGTTACGCCCCCGAGTCCAGGCGGCCAAGAAGGGCGCTAAGCAGGAAATAACCCGCATCTCCTTCACGATGCGGTCGACGAATTATTACTCAAGGATTGAGATCTATGAACAGGGCTTTGAAAGCGGGTTTTCTAGGGGCGCTACTGGCAGCCAGTGCCGCGTATGCGGATGTTGGGCGAGAAGAGTCTCTAGATGAGGCGGTGCGTCAATTCGCTGCGAAGGTGGAGGCCGAGTGGCAGCAGTGCCTGAAGAATCCGAATACGCGCACGACGCATGATAGTGATCTGTGTCTGTCGGTGATGGTGCGCGCGAGTAACGAAAAGGTCGACCAGAAGTATCAGGAAAAGATGGTAACCGCTCAGCATATGGCTGACCATCCTGACGCATTTGCTACCTATGAAACTGTTCCGTCCCTGCTGCAGGATTCTCAATCGCTGTGGAAGCAATATGTCAAAGCTGACTGCGACGGAATTTACGCAGAGAGCGCGGCTGGAACCGCTCGTTCTGGGTATGCCCTCTTTTGCAAGTACAAACACGCGCTTCATCGCCTGCGCGCACTGGATGAATGGTTTTGAAGCCATTTGTCTTCCGTCCATGAATCATCGGCTTTTAGCGGCGTTCTACGTGGGGCAGGCAGGAGCAGCGTGACCCGGTTGCGCCACTTCTTGCCGCTTCCAGCTGACGTGGTGGACGCCACCTGCGCGCTCGACACTGAGCTGGCCAAGGCTATTGCGAGGCCCGAGCGCGTCATGACCCTGATCGAGGTGTCGGTATAGCTGGCACGAAGACGCTCGCCAAGTTGGCCAACCACGGCCAAGCGCCTGCAGGCGCAGACTGGCGGTGTGGTCGACATTACGGACCCTTTCAAGCGCAATTGGGTGCTGCGCAACAGCGAGGTGAAAGAGGTGTGGGGCGTAGGCCGGCGGATGACTGCCCACCTTGAGGCGATGGGGTTCACACGGCTATGGATCTGGCCAAGCTGATGCCAGAATGCGGCGCCAGAAATTCAGTGTGGTGGTGGAGAAGACTGCCCGCGAACTGGCTGGCACGCCATGCCTGGAGCTGGACGAGGCAGAGCATCCGAAGCAGGAGATCTTCGATCAGCTGTGGACGGTCAAATGTTAAGCCTGCCATCGGCGTGGCTGGGCGAACTGAATGACCAGTCGGCCTTGGTGGCGGATCCCGATGGGCGTGCTGCAGTACTTGCCGAACTCGCGGTGTCTGCGCACCGACGGAGCGATGTCGACGCCGGCCAGTTGGCCGACATGCTGGAGTTCGCCGAGGCTGCCAGGCTGTGGGCGCTGAGCGAGCATCCGTAGGTAGCTTCGCTGTCTCCTGCTGGGGACAAAGCACTGAGTCGACACTGTCGGCTGTCGACCCTTCGGCAGCCGGTCGCGGTGTCAGGCTACGATGGGCGACTTGGTGCCCACCTCAGTATTTTTCACTAGGGGTAGCCTGAAAAATTTGTAATTTAAGTCGTTGACGGCAGAATGGAGTGGTGGTTCGACTAAAGGAATGACCGATCCGATGTATCTTGCACGCACTACTGATGGCAGGCGTATATCAGCGACTCGTGAAGAGAGCGGCTATTGCCCCTATTGCAATGAGCAACTGGCCGCCAAGCTGGGCGATATCTACGAGTGGCATTGGAGTCACAAACCAAGCCAAACTTGCAGCTACCGACAGGCAGTGAGTTTCTGGCAGTACGGCTGGATACGTCACTACTATGCCTTGGGTGGATGGGAGATGGAGACAAGTGTAAGCGGGTTTGACTTCGATGGGATTCAACCCGAAAAACGTCTTGCCCTAAAGCTTGCCCCTAAATTTGACTTTATTTCGCTCAAGACGTTCATCGATGCATCCGCTCAGCGAGACCTAAAACCGGTGGTGATTTTCCAAGCGAAGGCCTTCGAGCGATTCCGGTTTGACAACTATCGCTTTAAACACCCTAGACGATCGGATACCAGCTGGATTTTCTTCTTCTCGCATGCCTACCAAGGCCAAAAGCGAACGGCTTCGTTGTGGCTCGACATACAGCGTGACCAACACCCACACTTTGGGTTAAAAAGCGGAATCTACAATCTCGGTTACACGAAGGACTGCCACGGCGCTATCACTGTTTGTCCCGAACCGAAGCTCAGATCGAGGATGTAGCGTACTGGGGGGTTAACCAAAGCTCGAATGGACTCTTTTGAATGGAATTGAATCGCCCAACTGTCTTCGACATCGCATTTCACTTTTGCGCCAGCCGCATCACTGGTGCGACTATTCCTGGCTCGCGCCTGAGCAATATCCTCGAAAACATGTTTCGTGGACGTGCGCTCACTGCACTATCACGGAGCTATTTACAGACGCAGAACCTTACCGAGCTCCTTCAACTGGCGACCGGCCAGATTACATATGAGGCTTTTATCGCAGCTTTAGATCCAGTGTTAGTTACCTCTGAACAGGCTGCGAAAATTGAACACCAAGCCAAGGAGGCTGAGAGGTTGGTCCAAGAAGCCGATTGGCGGGTGGAGGTCCAGCGCAAGGCAGAAGCAGCAGAGGCCACTCGTATCGCCCGTGCCGTTCGAAAAAACGAGCAGGTGGAGCAGCACAGTCGTGAGCGCGACGCTGATGAAAAAGCTCGCATCGACCGTGAAGCCGAGTGGGAGGTGCTTTGCAGCCGTAACCGTGAGGCGGTTGAATCAAATTTTAAGGCTCGCAGGAACAAACCGGATTACATCGCTCCGACACCCTACGACATCGCCCGACATTACCGTGTGAATCATCTCCGAAGTGCAGTTACTTCGCCGCTGAGTAACATCCTTAATGCCATCTATCAAGGGCGTCCGCTAGCAGCGGCATATCTCAACTATCTTAAGATCAAGGGGCTCGCCCGCCTGTATGCATTGGCTATTGGCGAAGCTACCTACGAGTCCTATATTTCAGGTCTTGAAGCAGACGAGGTAGCACGCAGAAACGCCAACGCAGCTCGCCTTAACCAGGCCGAAGCACAAAGATTACGGGATGAGGCTGCCGAAGTCGCTCGCATTGCCCGCGAAACCGATCCCACCAACATCCTGCTTAGGAAATATGGGATTCTCTCGCTGGACGAGCTTTTGATGCCCCGCATGATAGACGTTCTGCAGAAAATCGACTGCGGAAATCGCCTAGCCGATGACGATGTTGTTTGGCTCAATACTGAGGTCCAACAGCATTTTACTGCAGAACTTAGGAGGGCTTACCACCTGCGCGAGGCCGATTTCTGCGGCAATGAGTACCGCCGCACTCAAGACCCGTGGGACGCAATAAATGCTAGTGCCCACTATCGAAAGTGCGACCATCCAAGGTCAGCACTCGAACTGCTCGCCGGTATACCGGCCAGTCAACTCAGAGATCCTAGGATCCACTCGGCTTTGTGCACCACCCACGGTGGAGTCATGCGTGACTTGGGGCGCAGTAACGAAGCCCTTCAGCTCGGCAAGCAGGGGCATGCATTACAGCCGCGAAACTTCCGTCCCTGTACTTTGCTAGGCGCAGTATGCATGGAGCTAGGTAAATTTGGGGAGGGGCACGACTGGTACGCCAAAGCGGAGCAGCGCGGTGCCAGCAAACAGGGCATCGACGCCGAAGTACGCCGCATTTTCCTTCGACTGGACAAAACTAAACGTGAAGCGATGAAAGTTTCCTTGCTGGCAAAAGATTCCAAACGCTACCGCTGGGTGAGCGATAAGAAGTCTTAGCGGAAATCGAGGTCGGTTTCGTAGAGGGGTCACGCACCCGCTGTTGGTCGATAGCGGACTGTGAGTGGAGGAGGTAACTGACGACCCAAAACGGATCGAGGTCGACCGCTTGGATAAGGGTGCAGAAGCTGTCTAAAACTGCTCGAAAGCTTCATGGTTTTACTCGGGGATAAGTCACTGAAACTGGCTGAACTGTATTAGACAGCGGCCATGCAGAGGCTGCTTGTGGCGCGGCCTGAGGCTAGATTTTCACGCTACTGCTGCATTGTTGGTGCCTGCTGATCACCTAATGACGAGAGTGGAGTTATGGAAGCTAGGCCCATATGAGAGTGGAAACTGCACATCAAACCCGTGGCACAGCACCTCCATTTTTTCAAGTGGACTCAGCCTCTCTAGGACAACCCATACAGGCATGTGTCGCACCCCGAGATGATCCATGTGGGCCTCGAAGCAAAAGGCTGTGAGCTAGAGAGAAAACTGCCAGGAGCAGCCCCTGGGGTCGGCTAGCCCGACATCAAGAACGCACCTGGACGCCTGCCACAATTCTGAATAGGTGTGCACGGTGCGTTGTTATGTGACATTTACTCCCGGGTGTCAGAGGCTGTTCGACGGGGGCGAGATGATGTTAGCGGGGTCGGCGGATAATGGTTAGTCATCGTGCAAAAAATCAGTTCCCAAAATTTTCGGGCGCCCCTTGCAGAATGCGGGTTACAGCGCGGTATATCCTGCTTCGTTTTGGAACTGCAGTTCACGCCCAGCCCGCATGAACCGGCGACTCTTGCATCAGATTGCAAATCCGTCTATGCCGGTTCGATTCCGACCTCGGCCTCCATTATTCGAAAGCCCCGCAGATGAGAATCTGCGGGGTTTTTCTTTGTGCGCAGAGAACCCGGATCGTTTCCGCATCAGCGCTCCCTGGAGTAGGGGATCTGCCGACTTAACGCTCAGGGTCGTCACTCCACGCTGCAGATCCACCGGTGGTTGTACCGGTAAGGGGCTCTGATGAATGCAACGTCTGATACTAGGGTCATGCCGCGCTTTTGAAGCGCTTCGGTCAGTTGAGCGAGTGTCTCTGCCTGGATAGTCATCGCTGTCACCTCGTCAGATTTACTGCGTTCATAATTCCTGACCGATTAGGCAACTGCCGGATTCAATTTTTTTTGGCTCGCCGCACGATTGCGAGGAGGATCTCGCGACAGCGCCTGAGCGCAGTTGTCAATCTGCGGTCCAGGTAGCCTGCCTGCAGGCTACCCCGTTGACGCCTTAAAGCTTGTATTGAATGGTGTAGGACTCATCGGTCCTAGGCTCTATGGTGATAGGGATGCCGAATATCTTTCCTTTACATTCACTGACGACACAGCGGTACACGGCCCCCTGCCTGAGCTGGGTCCACAAGCCTTCATCATGTATCACGATACATGACACACGTTCTTCCGGATCATTTCTGACCTGAGCAACGTGGTGGTCGAGGTCGCAGCCGAACTCGGCAGTAGTGAACTCTGGATCGTAGCCTATCAGTACCCCGTGCCTTTGCAGGTCGTCCCTTATACGTTCAATCACGTCGTCTGCTTCTTGTTTTAACATGATGGTCATCTCACGATGCTTGTACCCATCAAACTCTAGCTGACCCTACACATTTTCGTTGTCTAGTGGCGCAACCAACGATTCCCCCTCATTCCTGACATTACCCACCGCCTTGCTGACCGGGTACCAGCGAAAATCTGCTGCGGGTCGGCAGCCCTGTTCCACGATTGCCGCAGCCCGCTGCAGCGATGTAGTGGGATCGATCCATTCTCGGGCGAGCTCAGGGGGCAAGACCAAGGGCTTCCGGTCATGGATATCGATCAGCCCTTGATCCGCTGCTGCTGTGATGATCACAAAACCATCGCGCTCGTCAGGCTCGATATTCTGGTGCACTTCTGCAAGTGCAGCGAAATACAGCGGCGCGCCATCCGCGCTCGTGATGTAAAAAGGCTGCTTTCGCTTGGGATCCGCTGGATCAGGAATCCACTCGAACCAGCCATTCGCCGGTGCCAGTGCTCTGCCTGCGGGCCACAGCCCTTTGAAGAACTTACCCGTTACCACCGTTTCGGCCCGAGCATTGATCGGGTCCGGACGTTTCCCTTTCGCCCAGAACGGCGACCATCCCCATTTGACCCGATCCACACTGAGGCCACCGTTTACCTGGCGTATGACCTCTACCCGGGTCGACGGCGCCACGTTGTAGCGGCTGATTGGTGCGTGGTCGTAGCCATTGATTACCACCAGGTCCAGCGATAGCTGGCGCAGGTAGTGATCCATTGACTCATAGATCGAGTAGCGTCCGCACATTTCCCACCTCTCGCCCGTCAGAAATTTCATCGCCCAGGATTGACCGGGCACCCGATGCCAGATTTACTGTATATGCATACAGTTTGCATTGGACCTTCCGTCATGACCATCACATTCTTGGGTACGCCAACCGGCGGCACCGAACCGCTACCGCTCTATTCGTTTCACGTTCCTGCCGGGTTCCCATCGCCTGCAGCGGACCATCTGGAAGGTCATATTTCCCTTGATGAATTGTTCGACCTCCGCGCACCCCATGTGTATCTGGTGAAAGTTGAGGGTGACAGCATGCAAGGTGCAGGGATCTACTCGGGCGATATCGTCATCGTAGACCGCGGCCGTGAGGCCGAGCATGACGATGTGGTGATTGCCGCTGTAAACAGCGAGCCGGTCTGCAAGCGCCTCCATCGTCGCGACGGCGTGGTGATCCTTAAATCGGAAAACCCTGCCTACCCACCACGGTACATCATGGAGGGCGACGAGCTCGTCATCTGGGGCGTTGTGCGTTACAGCGTTCGCGACCATGCGCAGTGACCCGGTATTTGCGCTGATCGATTGCAACTCGTTCTATGCGAGCTGCGAGCGGGTATTCCGGCCGGACCTGACCAAGACCCCGATTGTCGTGTTGAGCAACAATGACGGCTGCGTGATCGCCAGGTCGTACGATGCGAAGCCATACGTGAAGATGGGCGAGCCGTATTTTCAGGCAAAGGACAAGCTACGCCGGCACGGCATCATGGCCTTCAGCAGTAATTACGCGCTGTACGGCGACATGAGCGAGCGCGTGATGACCTTGATCGAGTCGATGGTGCCAGCCACCGAGATCTACAGCATCGACGAATGCTTCGCTGACCTGTCCGGTATTCAGGAAAATCTGACCCAGTTCGGGCGCAAGGTGCGGTCCAGGATTTTCCAATGCACCGGCATCCCAGTGGGTGTCGGTATAGCTGGCACGAAGACACTGGCGAAGCTGGCCAACCACACCGCCAAGCGCCTGCAGGCGCAGACGGGTGGGGTGGTCGACATTACCGATCCATTCAAGCGCGATTGGGTGCTGCGCAATACTGAAGTGAAAGAGGTGTGGGGCATTGGCCGGCGCATGACCGCCCACCTCGAGGCGATGGGTATTCACACGGCGATGGACTTGGCCAAGGCGGATGCCTGGACGCTGCGTCAGAAATTCAGTGTGGTGGTGGAGAAGACTGCCCGCGAACTGGCTGGCACGCCGTGCCTGGAACTGGACGAGGCCGAGCCCCCGAAGCAGGAAATCTGCTGCAGCCGAATGTTCGGCAAGCGTCTCACTGAGCTGGCGCCCATCAAGCAGGCGGTGGCCACCTACGTTGGCCGAGCAGCGGAAAAGCTCCGGGCCCAGGGCTCAGTGTGCAAGCGCATGCGCGTGAGCATTCGCACCGGTATGTTCAACCCCGACGAGGCGCACCACGCTCAGGGCGCTTTGGTAGAACTGCCATACCCGACTTCGGACACGCTACTGATGACCCGGCTGGCCACCGATGCGGTTGGCCGGATCTTCAGGCCTGGGTTTCGCTACAGCAAAGCCGAGGTGCTGCTTATGGACTTGCGGCAGCCAGGTGAATTTTCACAGGACTTGTTTGCGCTCAAGCAATCGGTGGCATGTGACCGGCTGATGCAGGTGATGGATGACATCAACGGGCGCTGGGGCAGGGGCACAATGCGAGCCGCCAGCGTGCCGGCAACACCGGACTGGGGAATGAGGAGGGAGATGATGAGCCAATCCTATACGACGCGGATCGATCAGCTGTGGACGGTCAAGTGTTGAGCCTGCCAGCGGCCAGGTTGGCCGAATTCAATGACCAGTCGGCCTTGGTGGCGGATCTTGCGAGGATCAAACACGATGATGGTTAATGGCTACTATGCCCGCTATCATCCGGTGCTTTAGCGTTATTCAAGGATGAAACCTGCATGCCTTCACCCGCGTCTCAAGGAGGCTTTGACCGCTTTCGTCACCTCTTCTCGGATAAAAAACCCCAAGGCCCGTCAGGTCGTCTGCGAGAACGACTCATGGTCCGCAGGTGGCGCGAGCGCGGTGTGTGGATACTGTCTGCGTTTACCTTCATGTACCTGATTGTCGAGTTCTCCTTCAGCGCCTGGCTGCTGGAAAAGATGGCTCAGGACAGAATCACTGGGCTGGGTTGGTTAGAGACTCAGGGGCGCGCACTTTCGGGCTTCGCCGTGGCGCTGCTGTTCTGGCCGCTGGTTTTTGCTCGCACTCGTACTTGGGTCAGCACATTCTTGTGGTTATCAGTTGGCTCGGTGCTGATCATGATCCTCGTCTCTCTGGGCGAGCGAATGCTGATCGATCGCCTGGTTGAACAATCATCGGCCGAGGACCGTGCGGCTGCGGTGACGGGGTCCTTGCTACGCAAGGGGTTGGCCAGCGGCGCGATCAATGGCGACATGCTTGATGGCCTTTGGGCCGAGCCCACCGCCAACTCGGTGGCGGGTAAGGCTTTCGTTGGGGTGGTCGCATACATGGCAGCTGGGTCCGCGCCAGCGCTGCGGCAAACCCAGGCGCTGGCGCAGGATGTGGTCAGGGGGGTGGTCGAGCAGGAAATGGGAGGGCTTGACGGTGAGTACCAGCGTTTCCTGGACAGCCAGTACAGGATCAATTTGTCCCATGGTCAATATCAGTATTGGCTGAAATGGTACGCCGAAGACATGCAAAAAGTCCCGGCGCGTGCCAACCGTTTGTGGGAACACTACCTGGACCGCCTGGCGATCAAGAATCGTGACTGGGGTAGGGCGCGCATCGGTCGCTCACGTGGGGGGGGAGCTAGTACCGGGGTTCGTTGCCCCCAGCGTACGCGCCGAGGTCCGTAAATTGGGGCTCGACGTGAAAGACTCGTGGAGCACCGGTGACAAGGCAACCTTCGTCCGCCTTGCAGAGGAAAAAGAGCGTAAGGCAAGGCGCGCGGGGCTCGAGCGGCAACTCGATGGTTTACCTGTCAACCTCAGTCTGGCGGCATTCGCCGCGCACCCTAAAACACAGAAAAAGTGGCGCGAGGGGCTTGAGTACCCTGACAACATAGGCAGTTTGCCGTTGGCGGAGATTACCCGCGAACAGTTCGAGCAGCGCTTCTACCATCGAGCGCTTGCCGGGCGTACACACGATGGCCTGCGCAATTACACCCATCAAGTCGGCGACTACCGTGATGGAGGGTCGCAGGCAGACGAAGGAAAAGAGGCTTACGAGGCCATGATTGCCCCGGTGTTCGCCCTGACCTTGTCGTTGCTGGGGGCGCTGGTGCATATAGCCAAGAGCGCGTTGCTGGGTGTGCAGTTGAAGAGTGGTTGGCGCTTCAGGAACCCTGTGCTCAAAACAGGTGCCATTGTCGCCGTGGTGCTGTTGGCACTGGCGCTGGGCAGGACTTTTATCAGTACCAGCCTGACGTCTCACCCCACTTACCAGGCCTGGACCGGCACTGCTAGCGAGCAGAGCAGCGGCACGCTGATGCTGGACACCATGATCAGGATGCAGACGCTTGCCTATCCGGTGTTCAAAGTGCCTCTGTCGATGATGGCTTACGTAGCCGCTACGGCAAAGGACTGGAAGCGTCAAGCACCAGCCGTTCAGTAGTTTCTACCACGCATGCCCGTCAGATGGCCCAGGCCAGAAAGCCCGCCAGTTTTGCCGTCAATTGGACAGGGTGTCGTGATCGGCTCGAATGCATGGGATTGGGGCACGCAGCATGTGGGAGTCAAGGCCCTCCAGTACAGTCGCATGGTCACCGGGTAACGATATGACCTGGACGCAGCGCAGCCTGTGGTCTTGCGCATAACCACGCGTTAGCGCGGGGGCAATGTTGCGGTCGTTGTTGGCGCTGAAGTGCCGTTGGGGAGTGTTGGCGAGTCTGGCTATATCGGCTATCGGATCAAGCGACCCCGCCAGCGGCGAAAAACCGTGATAGCTAACCCAGGCGGTAGGGTCCAGGTTGCCGGCAATACTTTGGACCTGGCTGACATCATGGCGGCGCTCGGCAATCAACAGGGCGATCGCTGCCCCCCCAGAATATCCGATGAGCTCTACAGATGTGGCGCTGTACTTCTGTACGAGCTGCTCAACCGCGGCATTCATGGCCTCGACAACAGGTGAGCTGAAACGGGCGTCAGTCCAGACAGCACGGTTACAGGCCGGGCTCATGATGAACTGGCACGGTCTGGCCAGGTAGATGCCTGGATATCGACCCATTGCCAGCTTGGCCAGCGCGAATGAGCGCGGTGAAGGGTCCAGGCTAGGTTGGCTACTGGTCGCCCACGCATGGCCGTCGCCTTCGATGTAGAACGTCAACCGACTGCCGGGTTTGAGGTTGGTGGGTATCACGGTCTGAATCGGAAATTCGACCGTGTTGATGACTGGGGTGGTAGCCCCGCTGGTCTGGGCCCATTGCGCCAGTTTTTGCTGCGGGCTTGTACAGCCAGCCAGTAACATCATCAGCGACAATGCTGTAACGGTAAAAAGGCGCGGCAGCATTCGGTCGGTTTCCATGACGCGTCAGCCCGCCAAAGGGCGGGCTGACGGGTTGCAGGCTTCTGGTGTCAGAAGTCGTAGCGCACCTTCGCGGTGAAGGTATCTGCATCGAAGCCTGTCTTCAGCAGGCGCTCGTAGCTACCACCGATGGTCACTGCGCCCAGCTTGTAGTTGGCGCCAACGCCCACTTCATAGCTGTCGCGGGCCGGGGTAACACCTGTGGCCACGAAGGAAGTGCCACCCAGTGTGAACACCGAGGTGGTGCTTGATTTGTCGCCAATGAAGTCGTGGTAACCCATCAGCTTGAACTCGGGCTCCAGGGTGCCTTGCCCCAGGTCGAACGAACCTGCCACCCGCACACCTGCACCGAGCTCGCCCACTTCCAGGCGCTGGTCGCTGGTTTTGAGTGCCGCTGAAGAGCCGTGCTCCGAGAAGCCGTCGATGGACAGGTTGGTATAGCGGGCTGTTACTCGCGGTTCTACCAGCAGGTTGTGGTCGAAGTGGAAGCCATAACCTGCCATGACGTTCAGGCCGACCATGTCGCTGTCGTAGCTGCCCTTTGCCGTGGTGCCAGAGACAAAACGCTTTGAGTCGTTGCGCCCTTTGCCATACGACAGGCCGGCGTCGACAAAGTAGTTGCCTTTGGTCCAGGTGCCATAGGCGGTCAGGGTGTTGTTCTCGACATCGGTCTTGTTGCCATTGTCAGACTGCACATTGGACTTCACGTAGCTGTAAGCCACACCCAGCACGGTGTTGTCGTTCAGGTTGTGGTCAGCGCCCAGGGCAAAGCCGCGGGAGTTGGCGTCGTAGCCATCGACGCCCGAACGTGCATCCTGGTTGGCCTGGCTGGACAAAATCTGGAACCACGCCCCGGTGCCCGAGAGCATGTCGCCCGAAGACTGACCCGCACGCAGGTTGCTGGAGCGGCTGCTGATTGCATTGTTGACCAGCGTGATGCTCGAATTGGCAGCAGAAGCTGCGCCGCCATTCACTTCAGGGGTCAGTTGCTTGGCCACGTTGGCGATGGCCTGTGCGTCGGATCCCGCAGCTATCAAGGCTTTGAGCACGGCGTCATTCGGGTTGCTGTGGGCCAGCAGCTCGGCGACCGACATGAAGGATTGTGCAGCGCCTTGGACGCTGGCGTCGCCGCCGCCGGTCTCGATGACAGCGCCGGTCTCTTCGTCGCCCACGCCGGTTACCTTGATGTTCAAGGTGCCGTCAGCCAAGGTCGAGCTGTCGACGGTCAGCAGAGACGAGCTGCTCTTGATCACCACGTCCGGGGCGATGTTCAGCGTCTGGGCGCTGATCAGGTCGTAGTTGGCGCCACCTTGGGCAAAGTCCGAACCCTTGGCGTTGATCACCACTGTCGAGCCGCTGGCCAGGTCGGCGGTACCGGTCACGGTCAGCACAGGCGTGTTTGCCTGGGTTTCTGCGCTCAGCGGCAGGCCCAGCGTTGCGCCCTGCATGAGGTTGAAATTACCGTCCACGGTGGTGTGCGTCGCCGCCAGGGTCAGGGTGGCGTTGTCGCTGACGCGCAGTCGGTTAGCTTCGATCAGGCTGGCGTCGATCAGGCCGTTGCCCGCGACCAGAATGCGGTCGATGCCATTGATATTGCCCACGATGCTGGAAAGCTCGCTGCTCTGCGCTTCGCCGATGTTCAGGTCGACATTGCCATCGCCACCGTAGATGGCATAGCTGCCGCCCTGGATCAAGCCGGAGTCGGCGTTGATCTGCAGGCGTTTATTGTCGACTGTCGGGAGGTTGTAGCCACTGGGGTTCATCGAGAACTGGTCAAGATCGATGCCGATCTCCCCGCCTCGAATGGTGCCGGTGTTGGTGATGCCTTTTTCTGGGTTGGTGAAGTTCACTCCGTCCACCAAAATGCCGCGCCCCGAGAGGCCGTCGGCACTGACACCGATGATATCGCCCGCGTTGTCGATACTCTGGATGGACGACGGCAAGCTGCTCTTGTGGTCTTCATCCTCGGCGTCGCCGTTGCGCGTGCTGTCCAGGTCCAGGCCAACGCCCTCACCGGAAATTACGCCATCGTTCTGAACAACGCCACCCAGCACGGCACCGGATAGGTGCAGGCCTGTAGACCCTTCACCCACTGCCTTGATCGTACTGTTTTTACCGTTGATGAACGAGCCGGCCATGACCTTGTAGAAGTCCGGGCGAGGTGTCTGCTCGATGGTAAAAGCGCTAGCGTCGACGCCGCTGGCCGTCACGTTGGCCGAGTTGGTGATCGTCCCGTTGTACAGCCCCGCATTCTCGGCTTCCCTGTTGCCCACTACGACATCAAGCAAATGCAGACCTATCGAGTCTTTTCCGCTTCCGCTGACCGAGGTCGAGTTGGTGAGCCCGTTATCAAAGTGCTGGTTGGCGATAACTCGGCCATCGGAGGCATGAGCGGCGGATGCATAGGCGACGGATACGGCAACCGCCAACAGGCTCTGCTTGAGCTTCATTTAAATCCTTATTTTCACAGCGTGGTGCATACGTGGATTGCTATAGCAGTGGCGCCCTCATCGGGCAGGCACGCGCTTCAGGCGACGCGCAATGTACAGGGCGTGGCAAAATAGTGTCAAATAGACATCATTCAGTTAGGCCGCTCTATCTCGGGCTTTCCAGGGCCTGGCGTTGCTGAGGCCATACGCTTTTCTACTCCCGCGGGTGACGGGAGATTCCAGATTAAGCGCTGAGGGGGAAGAGGAGGCTGCACGGATGCGCCGAAGAAATTTCCTTGCCGAAGCCTAAGCTCAACACTGTGGCTTGAGCACTTATCTTGAACCTCAGCTCTGAGGCGACGGTCATCAGCAGGAGGACGAGTGATTTCGTCTCGGCGCCCTCATCAAAAATTGAAACGTTCTCAAGCTAGGGTGAACTCAAGCCAAATCCAACATTGATGGAGTCAGGAAATGGATTATTCCAGCATGGTTGAAGCGTTGGACAAGATGCTGAAAGACGCGGCTACAGCACAAACCTGCTTGCAGGCATCAGGCGCCGGCTGTCATCGATGGATTCGCTGCCATTCGTCCGCGACTTCGCCCATCGTTGAGGGTGCCCCGCTTTTGATCCATGCCATAAATGCACGATCGAACTTGAATCCCGCACCACATTCGCCGAGCAGAAACTGACGAACCTTCTGCGTGTTGCGGTAATACTTGTCCAGCGGTGTGGCTCTGGTAATCGGCCCGGCGTGCCAGTCGAAGCTCATGGTCTGTTCCTTGACTGTTGAGAAGGCAAAAAGCCCGTAGAGGATCATCTACGGGCTTTGTGGTCGTGCGAAATGATCTGCTTTCAGGCTATCAACCTTCGAACTGGATCACCATGCGGCCTTTGATCTTGCCTTCCAGCATCTCGTCGAAGATCTGGTTGATGTCTTCAATCGGCCGCAGGGTCACCTTGGGCACCACTTTGCCTTCAGCCGCAAACTGGAAGGCTTCCTGCAGGTCCTGGCGTGTACCTACCAGCGAGCCCACCACTTCGATGCCATCCAGCACCAGGCGGGGAATGTTCAGGTCCATGGACTCCGACGGAAGCCCGACGGCAACCAGTCGCCCGCCAGCGCGCAGGGCATCGACGGCCGAGTTGAACGCGCCTTTGGCGACGGCAGTCACCACGGCGGCGTGGGCGCCACCGGTCTTGGCCTGGATAACCTTCGCGGCGTCTTCGTTGAGCGGGTTGACCACCAAGTCTGCGCCCATCTCGCTGGCGAAGCGCAGTTGCTCTTCATTGACGTCGATGGCGATCACTTTGGCGTTGAAGACGTTCTTGGCATATTGCAGGGCCAGGTTGCCCAGCCCGCCGAGGCCGTAGATGGCGATCCATTGGCCTGGGCGGATGTTAGAGATTTTCACCGCCTTGTAGGTCGTGACCCCGGCGCAGGTGATGCTGCTGGCGGCAGCGGAGTCGAGGCCGTCGGGTACTTTGACCGAGTAGTCGGCCTTGACGATGCAGGCCTCGGCCATGCCGCCGTCCACGGTGTAGCCGGAATTTTTTACTTCGCGGCACAGGGTTTCGTTGCCGCTATTGCAGTACTCGCAATGCCCGCAGCCTTGGTAAAACCAGGCCACACTGGCACGGTCGCCCGGCTTGAGCGAGGTCACGCCCGGGCCGACTTCCTGGACCACGCCGATGCCTTCGTGGCCCAGCACGACACCGGTCTTGTCACCGAAGTCGCCATTCTTCACGTGCAGGTCGGTGTGGCAAACACCGCAGCATTGCATCTTCAGCAGCGCTTCGCCGTGTTCGAGGGGGCGCAGGGTTTTCTCTACCACGTCCACGCGACGGCCTGGTGCAACAACAGCAGCTTTCATAAGAGCCTCCGTGTCTATCCGAGTGAGCTTGGGTTATCGCTGGGTTAGCATAGCCCTTGCCGGGTCGGGCAAAACTGCTACAGGTCATGCTTCAAGATCGCCGCAAAAAGAAAAGCCCGCGGCAAGGATGCGGCGGGCTGCAAGAACGTACGGAGCGGGGCCAGTGTGCCGATCCGGTTGTCAGTATTTCGTGAAGCTCAGGTCATGAGGTTGTCATGCTCCCAGGCCCATAAAAAAGCCCGCCATTAAAGGCGGGCAAAAGACGTTTGAAGGGAGAGCTTGCAGGCTGCGCCTGGCCGGTTAACCCAGGATTAAGCGGCCACACATTGACCTCGGAACCTGATGCGCCTATACAGGCCTGCCATCACCCCAGGAGCCAGCATGCACGACGAAGACGACCTGCACGAACCCGAGCACGATCACCTGCTTGACCATGAATTTCTCGACGACGACATGGAGCCCGAGGCAGATGCCCAAGGCGCCGAGGATGAAGTGGAGGAAGACGAGGAAACGCTGGATGACCTTGATGACGAGGAGCGTGATCACCCAGCCTGGTTCGATGACTGCGAAGACGACTGACTCAGCGCCCGTCCACCGAGAAACGCCCTGGGCCGCTCACGGCCAGCAACAGCAGGCCGCCCATGATGCTCATGTTTTTCAGAAACTGGGTCATGTTGGCGCTGCGCTCGGGGTCGACCATGTTCCAGAACGGGTGGCCCAGCAGCGCCGTGCCCAGCACGAACAGCGCGAACAGAAACGCCAGCGGACGGGTGTAGAAGCCCAGGATCAGCAGGATGGCGACGACAAATTCCATGATTACGGCAATTGCAGCCGCCAGCATGGGGGCAGGGGCGCCCAACGATGTCATGTAGCCAACCGTGCCATCAAAGCCGGTGAGCTTGGCCCAGCCAGACAAGACGAACAGGATCATCAGCAGTACGCGGGCGATCAGGATAATGATGTCGCGTTGGCCATCGAACAGGGAGTAGCGCATGGTGGCGTTCCAGTGGACGGGGACACGTTCCACTCTAGCAGCTGCGCAAGACATTGCTGGCAGGCAGCAAAAAGGCGCCGCAAGGGCGCCTTTTCAACGAAGTTTGGTGCGAGTGGCGGGACTCGAACCCGCAAGGCTCACGCCGACAGATTTTAAGTCTGCTGTGTATACCAATTCCACCACACTCGCACGCTTGAAAGGGCCGCAACGACCAGCTCGCTTCTAAGCAGAAGGGCTTTGCAATCAAGCGCGCTTTATAACCCATTGTTATAGTTGAGTCAACTGCAGCACCTATGATCAACACAATGAAGGGTCTAACTACCGGGTAATTGACACCTTGCTGTCATTACGCCACTGTTGCCCCTTTATTGGATCCAAGAGTATGTGGCGATGGCTCAGTCCGACGCTAGCGAGCGTGTCGTGCGCCCACGGCTGTTCTGGCGGCTGCTGTTTGCGCTGGTGATCGTGTTGGGGGCTTTTCTCTACCTCAGCCTGATCAGCCTGGGTGGCTACCTCGTGATGCTCGGTGTCGATGCCGAACACCCACAGCCGCAGCGGTGGATGGCTCTGGCTGGCGGCGGGGCGATCATGCTGGTTGGCCTGTGGTTGCTGAAAGTCGCCATGCCACGGCGTATCAGCCCCGCGGTGGTCGAGCCTAGGCGCTGACCATTCGGTAGCCAGAGGGGGCTGTTGGCGGTTACCCTCGGCTAAGCTCATATCGTCCCTGCTGCTGTGCCAGTGGAGTTTTCATGGTTTCAGCTGACTGCCTCGACCACCCCGTCATGCCTGCCCAGCGCTATGAACAGCTGGTGCAGTCTGTGGTGGATTACGCCATCTACATGCTCGACCCGACCGGCCATGTGGTGTCGTGGAATGCCGGCGCGCAACGAATCAAGGGCTACCGCGCTGATGAAGTGATCGGCCAGCATTTCTCGCTGTTCTTCACCCCCCAGGATTGTGCCGACGGCCGCCCCGAGCGCTTGCTGCGCCAGGCGCTGGAGCAGGGTGTGGCGCAGGATGAGGGCTGGCGCGTGCGCAAGGATGGCACACAATTCTGGGCCCTGGCGGCGCTGGACGTGATCCGCGATGACCTTGGCCAGATCATCGGCCTGGCCAAGGTCACGCGGGACATCACCGACCGCCGCGAGTCGGCGATGCAGCTCGATGCGGTGCGCGCCCAGCTGTTCCAGGCGCAGAAGCTGGAAGCCCTCGGCCAATTGACCGGTGGGCTGGCGCATGACTTCAACAACATGCTGACCATCATCATCAGCTCGGCGCGCCTGGCGCTGGCCAGCCAGGACCCGGCGCGTATCCAGCGCATGCTGCAGCACATTCTCGATGCCGGGCAGCGGGGCACCGAACTTACCCAGCAACTGCTCAGCTTTGCCCGCCACCGCCAGCTCGATGTGGCTTGCGTCGCACCGGCAGACCTTGTAGCCGCTACCCGCGGTCTATTGGAGCATGCACTGCCCAGTTCGATTGAACTGCAGGTGCAGTTGCAAGCGGGCTTGCCGTTGATCGAAGTGGATGCCGGGCAGTTGCAGATGGTGCTGCTGAACCTGCTGTTCAATGCCCGCGATGCCATTGTCGGGGAGGGCCGGATAGGCCTGACAGCCGAGGTGGTCGAGTTGGCGGGTGAGGTAGAAGGGCTGCACGGCAGTTTCGTGCGCTTCGTGGTGGAAGACAGCGGCGAAGGGATTGCCCCAGAAGTATTGCCGCGCATCTTCGAGCCATTCTTCACTACCAAGCCCTTCGGCAAGGGCACTGGCCTGGGCCTTAGCCAGGTGCATGGTTTTGCCAGGCAGAGCGGCGGCGCCATTTGTGTCGCCAGTGAGCTCGGCCATGGAACTTCCATGCAGCTTTACTTGCCAACGTATCAGGACAAGACCAACAGCCCACTCGACAGGTAAGCATCATGGCGCAGGCACTCAGGCGGTTGGTGACAGGTATCGAAGGGCTCGATGCGCTGCTCAAGGGCGGCCTGGTAGCCGGCGCCTCCTACATCATTCAAGGCCCGCCGGGTGCCGGCAAGACCATTCTGGCCAATCAGCTGGCCTGCGGGCACGTGCGCGCGGGCGGCCGGGTGCTGGTGGCCACCTTGCTGAGCGAATCGCATGAGCGGTTGTTCCAGTACCTGTCCACCCTGGACTTTTTCGACCCGACACTGGTCGGCAATCAAATACAGTTTGTCAGTGCCTTCGACACGCTCGAGCAGGAAGGGCTGGATGCCGTGGTGCGGCTGCTGCGCCAGGAAATTGCCCGTCAGCAGGCCAGCCTGCTGATCGTCGACGGTGTGCTCAATGCCCGGGTGCGTGCCGAAACCGCGCTGGACACCAAGAAGTTTGTCTCCGAGCTGCAGGGCCATGCGGCCTTTGCCGGCTGCACCGTGCTGCTGCTCACCAGCGCCCGGCTGGACGAGGGCAGCCCGGAACACACCATGGTCGATGGGGTGATCGAGCTGGGTGAGCAGTTGGTGGGCAGCCGCGCCGTGCGCCATATCCAGTTGCGCAAGACCCGCGGCAGTGCGGCGCTGTCGGGGCGCCACGAATGCCTTATCGATGAGGCCGGCATGCATGTCTACCCGCGCCTGGAGGCGTTGTTCAGCCACCCAAGCCAGATGGGCAGCGCCACCCCGGCGCGCATCAGCAGCGGTGTGCCAACCCTGGATGAGATGCTCGACGGCGGCCTGGCCATGGGCTCGGTCACCCTGTTGATCGGGCCTTCGGGTATTGGCAAGACGTCATTGGGGCTGGCCTTTCTTGGCGCCAGCACCGTGCAGGCACCGGGGCTGCATTTCGGCTTTTACGAAACGCCCGAACGCCTGCGCGGCAAGGCTGCGTCGCTGGGTTACGATTTTGCAGCAATGGAGCGGGACGGGAGCCTGCAGTTGTGCTGGCAACCGACCACCGAGGGGCTGCTGGACCAGATCGGTGCGCGCCTGCTCGAACGTGTCGAGGCGCAAGGCAGCAAACGCGTGCTGATTGATAGCCTCGGGGCGTTCAGCCGCCTGGCTGTCGAACCGACGCGGCTCAATGCGTTTTTCCGCGCCATCGCCGGCGAACTGCGTGCGCGTGATGTGAGCGTGATGCTGACCTGGGAAATGCGCGACATCTTCGGCGCGGAAATCAGCGCCCCGGCCCCCGACCTGTCGAGCATTGTCGACAACCTGATGCTGATGCGCTTCGTCGAGCTGGATTCGCAGCTGCGGCGCATGCTGTCGATCCTCAAGGTGCGTGACAGTCACCATGACCCAGCCTTGCACGAGTTGCTGATCGGGCCGCAGGGCATGACCTTGCGCAAGGCGTTCGAAGGCGCCTGTGGTGTGCTCTCGGGAACGCCGGTGCCGCAAGGGAGCGGGTGACGGAGCGAGCCGATGAACACCATCCTGATCGTCGATGACGAATACCTGATTGCCGATATCCTCGGTTTTGCGCTGGAGGACGAAGGCTACCTGGTGGAAAAGGCGAGCAACGGCTGCAAGGCGCTGGAGGCGTTGAAGGAAAAGCGCGTTCAGCTGGTGATCACCGACTACATGATGCCCCTGCTCAACGGTGAGGAGCTGGTACGTGCCATGCGCGAAGACCCGACGCTGTGCGAGTTGCCGGTCATTCTGATGAGCGGCGCTCAGGCCAGCCAAGGATGCCCGGCCCTGTTCGCCGCAATATTCGACAAGCCGTTCGACATGGACGAGATGATCGCCAAGGTGCGTCAGTTACTGGGCACCTGAGGCTGGCGGTCGAGCGCGTCCTTGCACGCTGGGAGGGTAGGCTCAGTGTGAGTCGTCGTGCTTTTCCGGGGCTGGGCTACCGGCCTGGATGCGTTTGAAAATTTCTTCGCGATGGACCTGGACATCTTTCGGTGCATCGATCCCGATCCTCACCTGCATCCCTTTGACGCCCAGAATGGTGACTTTGATGTCATCGTTGATGACGATGCTTTCGCCAACCTTGCGGGTGAGTATCAGCATGTAGTTCTCCTTGGTGATGTAAAAGACCGCTGGGCCAGTTGCCACGGCGGCGGGAGCTTGTCCCTCTTCCTTCTCATTAAAGACGCTTTCGGCGGATAGTAATTCCCCGACAGACAAATTCTGTTGCATGTCTTCAGTTGCAGGTGCCGAAACAAACCGCCAGCGGTTTGTCGGCCAAGGTGCTCGATGGCAAGAATAGGGGGCTTGGCGGCCAATGGGAAATTTCTTCGCATCATCGGCTAAATAGACAGGCTTAATGGTCATCCTGTTCCTCAAGTGCCTGAAGAAATAACAGCAAGGCTACTTCTTCAGGACCCAGGCCTTTGCGCATACGGCGCTTCGGCAAGTTGCCCAGCCGCCCCAGGGCATAGTGCTCAAGTACCGCCGGGTGAATGTAACAGCGCCTGCATACCGCGGGTGTATTGCCCAGCCGTGTAGCCACCTCGCGAACGATGGCAGCGACCTGGCGCTTTGCCTCGGTTTCGGGCTCCCAGGCCAAGGGCCTGAGCAGGTTCAAGGCCAGGCTGCTGCCGGCCCAGGTGCGGTAGTCCTTGGCCGTGAAATCGGCGCCGGTCAGCTCCTGCAGGAACTGGTTGACCTCGCTGGAGCCGATGCTGTGGCGCTGGCCGTTTTCATCCAGGTACTGGAACAGCGCTTGGCCGGGCAGCTCCATGCAGCGCTTGAGCAGGTTGGCCAGGCGCCGGTCGGTGAGGGTGACGTCGTGCTCGACACCCCGCTTGCCGCGAAACTGGAAGCGGATGCTGCTGCCTTTGACCTGGACGTGGCGGTTGCGCAGGGTGGTCAGCCCGTAGGACTTGTTGTCGCGCAGGTAGCGCTGGTTGCCGATGCGGATCAGGGTGTGGTCCAGCAGGCTCACGACCAATGCCATGACCTTTTCCCGGTCCAGGCCTGGGCGTGCCAGGTGGGTTTCCAGTTGCGCACGCAGTTTTGGCAACGCCTGGGCGAAAGCCAGCATGCGCCCGTACTTGTGCTGGTCGCGCAGTTCGCGCCACTGCGTGTGGTAGCGGTACTGCTTGCGGCCACGGGCATCGCGCCCGGTTGCCTGCAAATGGCCCTGCGGGTCGGTGCAGATCCACACATCTGTGTACGCCGGCGGAATCACCAACGCGGCTATGCGTGCAAGGGTGGCGCTGTCGCGCACCCGCTGGCCATCAGCATTCAGGTAGATGAAGCGGTCGCGCCAGCGTCGCCGGGTCAGGCCCGGCTGGCTGTCGTCAACGTAGTGCAAGCTGCGCGGCAGGGGGCAGTCGAGCATGGCGGGCAGGCCTCGATCAGGTCACTGATCAATGGACAACGCCCGTGCGCAGGATGCTCAGCCCAGTAACGCCACCGACTTTATCTGGGCGAACAGCAGCTGGCCCGGGTGCAGGCCAAGCTGGTCTGCCGAGAAGCGCGTGATGCGCGCGAGCAAGGCATTGCCGCCGGCATCCAGGCTGACCAGCACGTGGGCCGGGTTGTCGGCCGGGCGGCTTTCACGCACCTGCACCGGCAGGCGGTTGAGGATGCTCGATGTGCTGTCGGCCGCCAGCGCCAGGCTGACGTCACGGGCCTGCACCTTGACCCGCAGGGTGCTGCCCATCACGTGGGCCGGGTGGGCGATGCGCAGCAGCGGCCCGGTGCCGCCGGGCAGGCGCAGGTCGAGCAGGTCGTAGTGCGGGTCGTGGCCGACCACCAGGCCTTCGAACACCACGCCAGCGTCCTCGCCCTGGGCCAGCGACAGGTCGAGGCGGGCCAGGGTTTCGCCGATCGGGCCGCTGGCGACCACCAGGCCTTGCTCCAGCAACACCAGGTGGTCGGCCAGCCGTGCCACTTCATCCTGGGCGTGGCTGACGTACACCAGTGGAATGTCCAGTTCGTCGTGCAGGCGCTCAAGGTAGGGCAGGATTTCGCGCTTGCGCGGCCCGTCGAGGGCCGCCAGCGGCTCGTCCATCAGCAGCAGGCGCGGGCTGCTGAGCAGGGCACGGGCAATGCCCACCCGCTGCGCCTCGCCGCCAGACAAGGTCGCGGGGCGGCGGTCCAGCAAATGGCCGATGCCCAGCAACTGGCAGGCCTGGTCGAGGCTCACCTTGCGTTCAGCCGCCGCCACGCGGCGCCAGCCGAACTCCAGGTTGCCGCGTACCGACAGGTGCGGGAACAGGCTGGCCTCCTGGAACACATAGCCCACCGGCCGCAGGTGCGGGGCCTGGAAGTAGCCGCGGGCGCTGTCTTCCCAGACTTCGCCATTGACCTCGATGTAGGCGCTGGCGGCCCGCTCCAGCCCGGCCAGGCAGCGAAGGCAGCTGGTCTTGCCGGAGCCCGAGTGGCCGAACAGCGCGCTGATGCCGCGCCCGGGCAGGTACAGGTCAACGTCCAGGGTGAAGTCGTCGCGCGCCAGGTTCAGGCGCGCCACTATCGATGCGGTCATTTCAGCTCCAGCCAGTTTTGCCGCGGCGTCCGGCGTACAGCAGAAGCAGCACCAGGAAGGAAAACACCAGCATGGCACCGGCCAGCCAGTGGGCTTGCGAATACTCCATGGCCTCGACGTGATCGAAGATTTGCACCGAAACCACGCGGGTCTTGTCGGGGATGTTGCCACCGATCATCAGCACCACGCCAAATTCACCTACGGTATGGGCGAAGCCGAGGATGCTGGCAGTGACGAAACCGGGGCGGGCCAGCGGCAGTACCACATGCACGAAGGTGTCCCATGGGCTGGCGCGCAGGGTGGCGGCGACTTCCAGCGGGCGCTGGCCGATCGCGCCAAAGGCATTCTGCAGCGGTTGCACCACGAACGGCATGGAATACACCGTCGAACCGATCACCAGGCCCGTGAAGCTGAACACTACAGTGCCCAGGCCCAGCGCCTGGGTCGCCTGGCCGAGCCAGCCGTGCGGCCCGAGGGCGATCAGCAGGTAAAAGCCGATCACCGTCGGTGGCAATACCAGCGGCAGTGCCACCACCGCACCTACCGGCCCGCGTAGCCATGAGCGCGTACGCGCCAGCCACCAGGCGATGGGTGTGCCGATAACCAGCAGGATCAGGGTGGTCAGGCTGGCCAGTTTGACGGTCAGCCAGATTGCACCCAGGTCACTGGCGTCCAGTGGCATCAGAGTTCATAGCCGTAGGACTTGATCACCGCTGCGGCCTTAGGGCCTTTCAGGTATTCCACCAGCGCCTTGGCGGCCGCATTGTCCTTGCCTTTGTTGAGGATCACCGCGTCCTGGCGGATTGGGTCGTGCAGGTTGGACGGTACGATCCAGGCCGAGCCACTGGTTACCTTGCCGTCCTTGTAGATCTGCGACAGGGCGACGAAGCCCAGTTCGGCATTGCCGGTGGAGACGAACTGGAAGGCCTGGGTGATGTTCTGGCCTTCGACGATCTTGCCTTTGGTGGCTTCGGTGAGCTTCAGCTTGCCCAGCACCTGGGTGGCGGCCAGGCCGTAAGGTGCCGCTTTCGGGTTGGCGATGGACAGGTGTTTGTATTCGTTTTTCTTCAGAACGTCGCCCTTGGCATCTACGTAGCCTTCTTTAGCCGACCACAGGGCAAGGGTGCCGATGGCGTAGGTGAAGCGTGACCCGGGGACGATTTCCTTTTCTTCTTCAAGCTTTTTCGGGGTGCTGTCGTCAGCGGCGAGGAACACTTCGAACGGTGCGCCGTTTTTGATCTGTGCGTAGAACTGCCCGGTGGCGCCGTAGGCCGCGACCAGTTTGTGGCCGGTGTCTTTTTCGAAGTCTTTGGCGATGGCCTGGATGGGGGCTGTGAAGTTGGCTGCGACCGCGACCTGGACTTCATCGGCCCAGGCAGTGTTGAAGGCGAACAGGCTGGCCAGGGCAGAGAAGGCCAGGTGGGACGGGCGGATACGCATGAAGACAGCTCCTTGGGGTTATCGTTATATCTTCAACTATATAGCGATAGGCCATTTGCCGGGAAGGGGCTGGGTGATGCATTTGCAGGCCCGGCCCTTTCGCAGCACAAGGCTGCTCCTACAGGCACCGCAACCTTTGTAGGAGCAGCCTTGTGCTGCGAAAAGGCCGAACCTGCATATGAAGATGCCTAACGATTAACCAAGGCCAGTGCCTTTTCGGCAATCTCCCGGGTCAACTCCCCAGCAGGCATATGCCGCCCCAACCGCAACGCCTGCCCCGACCACAGATTACTGAAGTCACTGTTACCCTGCGGATCGGTAATCGCCCGCAAAGGCATCAATGCCCCGCCCGCCAGCGGGAAGCGCGGTGCCAGGTCGCTCATCGGCCCCAGCTCGCGCATGATGCGGTTGTTGATGCCACGCGCCGGGCGGCCGGTAAACAGGTTGGTCAACGCCGTGTCGCTGGCGGGCGCGCTGTCCAGCGCCTGGCGGTGGGCCGGTGAAACCTTGGCCTCGGGGCAGAACAGGTAAGCCGTGCCGATCTGCACTGCCGAAGCGCCAAGTGCAAGGGCCGCTACCAGGCCACGGTGGTCGCCGATACCGCCTGCGGCAATCACCGGCACGCTGACCGCGTCCGCCACCTGCGGCACCAGGGCAAAGGTGCCAATCTGGCTGGTAATGTCGTCGCTGAGGAACATGCCCCGATGGCCGCCGGCTTCGTAACCCATGGCGATGATCGCGTCACAGCCATTACGCTCCAGCCAAACCGCTTCTTCCACCGTAGTGGCGCTGGACAGTACCTTGGCACCGCTGGCTTTCACCCGTTGCAGCAAGTCTGCCTGGGGCAGGCCGAAGTGGAAGCTCACCACCTCCGGGCGCAGTTGCTCCACCAGCTGGCAGCTTTGTTCGTCGAACGGCGCACGGTTGGACACTGGCGTGGGGGCCGTGAAATCGGCGCCCGTTTCGCTGTAGTAAGGCGCCAGGGCCTGCTTCCAGCGTGCATCGCGCTCGGCGTCGGGCGCTGGCGGCTGGTGGCAGAAGAAGTTCAGGTTCAGCGGGCGGCCCGGGCAGCCGGCGCGAAAGGCCTCGATCTCGGCACGCACCTGCTCACCGGTGAGCATGGCGCAGGGCAGGGCACCCAGCCCGCCTGCCAGGCCCACGGCAATGGCCATGGGCGAACCGCTTGCCCCCGCCATGGGTGCCTGCAGAATGGGCAGCGCGATGCCCAGCAGGTCGAGGATGCGGCGGTCTGGCCAGTGGCTCATGCGGTTCTCCTTGCGCGGGGCGAGCGGTGCGCGGGTTTTACAGGGCCTTGCTGACCTGGATATCGCTGATTTTTTCGGCGTCTTCGCCGTGGATCTTGCGCAGTGCTTCCAGGGCTTGCTCGTGGGAGGCATCGGGCATCAGCGCGAAGTCCCAGCGGCGCTGGCCGTCGAGCTTGTATTTGATGACGTACTTGATGGTCTGGGACATGGTGGCCTTATCTGAGTTTCGACGACGAACGACGGATGAACTTGATCTTGTGGGTCAGGCTTGGCTTGCGGGTGACCGAGATCGGACGAGTAGTCACGGTATCGATGGTAATGTTCCAGAAGCCGGTGCTGGGCACGGTAATTTTCGCCGGGAACTGATCAAAAGCGCCGCCGTGGTAGGTGTGACGGCCGCCGTTCTTGAAGCTGCGGAAGTTGGCGTCGTTCATCAGGCGGATATTGCAGCGCTGGGAGCATTCGATAACGACGATGTCGTCCTCGTTGAGGTGCTCGCGCTGGTGTACGAATTTCATGTGATGCTCCGCAAGGTTTGGATCTGTAAAGGCAAAAGATACCACGATGTGCCGTTACACTGGCGCGCTCGATGGCCAGGCCCCGATAAATCTGCCAATGCAGGGAGCAAAACCGCCTGGCTGCGGTCGAACGGGATTCTTGAAGGCTGAGGTGCTCTATGAAGTGGATGGTGGCGGTGGTGTCTGTGGCGGCGCTGGGCGGTTGTGTCAGCGTTTCGGAGCTGGAGCAATCGCACGAAACGCTGGATGTGATTTCTGGCAAGACCCCGCGTGAATATGCCGACTGCATCAAGCAGAAGCTGGCCGATACGCGCGACCCGCTGGTGGAAGAGCCGCGTGGCGACGGCCTGCGCCTGATCGTGCCGCAGAAAATCAGCTCGGGGGTAGGCCCGGCGGCGCTGGTGGACATCGACAAGCGTGGCAGCGGCAGCAGCATCAAGCTGCGTGAGCGGCTGAACAACTTCCCCCTGCGCCTGGGCGATGTGCGCACGGCGGCCACCCAATGCATCTCCGGGCATTGATCTGAGGCAACGGGCCTTCCTTTCTTTGCTTATATGTTTTAAGCCTAAACATATAACAAAAGAAAAGGAGATTCGTGATGACACCGTTCAGACGCGTCGTGATCGGCAGCCTGCTGATCCTGGCCTGGCCCACGGCGCAGGCCGCCGATGGCCAGAAAGTCTTCACCCAGGGTGGGGCCAACCCCGCCGCCATGGCTTGCCTCGGGTGCCATGGCCCGGACGGCAAGGGCATTGCCGCTGCCGGCTTTCCGCGCTTGGCCGGGCTACCGGCCGGTTACCTCAGCAAGCAACTGCATGACTGGCGCAACGGCAGCCGCAAGCAGCCGGTGATGGAACCGTTGGCCAAGGCCTTGACCGAGGATGAAATCAAGGCGGTGAGTGCCTACCTGGCCAGCCTGCCTGCCGACCCCGCCGGCCACCTGTGGCGCCAGCAGATTGCCGATGACCCGACCACCCGCATGGCCCTGTACGGCGACTGGAGTCGGCAGATCCCCGGCTGTGTGCAGTGCCATGGCCCTGGTGGCGGCGGGGTTGGCGAACACTTTCCGCCTTTGGCCGGCCAGCCTGCCAGTTACCTGGTGGCGCAACTCAATGCCTGGCGCGACGGCAGCCGCAGCAATGACCCCAACCAGCTGATGGTCGGCGTGGCCAAGGCCATGACCGATGACGAGATCAAGGCAGTCGCCGAGTTCTTCGCCCGCTCCGCCAGCCAGGAGGTCACGCCATGAAACCATTTATTCCAGCCTTGTTGCTGCTGGCCATGAGCAGCGCCCAGGCCGCCCCCATCGCCATGGAAGACCAGTCGCAGCTGAAGGTACCCGGCGTGCAGGCCGCCCCGCAGTTCGTGCCGCCCGCTGAAAGCGAGTTGCCCGACAATGCCTTTGGCAAGATGGTGCGCGAGGGCCACGCCTTGTTCGTCGATACCCGCCGGCTGATGCCCGAGGCCGTGGGCAACGGCATGAATTGCAGCAACTGCCACCTCGACCAGGGGCGCCTGGCGCATTCCGCGCCGATGTGGGGCGCGTACCCGATGTACCCCGCGTACCGCAAGAAGAACGACAAGGTGAATACCTACGCAGAGCGCATCCAGGGGTGCTTCCAGTTCAGCATGAACGGCAAGCCACCTGCCGCCGATAGCCCGCAGATGACGGCACTGGCGACCTATGCGTACTGGCTGTCGACCAAGGCGCCCACGGGCGTGGAGATTGCCGGGCGTGGTTACCCGGAAGTGCCGCAGCCCGAGGGCGGCTATGACTTCAAGCGCGGCCAGCAGGTGTACGGCGAGCAATGCGCGATTTGCCATGGCGACAACGGCGAAGGGCAGAAGGTGGCGGGTGATTACGTGATGCCGCCGCTGTGGGGCAAGGACTCCTACAACTGGGGCGCTGGTATGCACCGCATCAACACGGCGGCGTCGTTCATCAAGTACAACATGCCGCTGGGCAAGCCGGGCAGCCTCAGCGATCAGCAGGCCTGGGACGTTGCCGCGTGGGTCAACCGCCATGAACGGCCGCAGGACCCGCGACTGGTGGAGGGGTCCATCGAGAAGACGCGGGTGAAGTTCCATGCCAATGACGGCGTGAACCTGTATGGTCAGAAGGTAGAGGGGGTGCTGATCGGGCAGGGCGCCGGTAGCTGATGCAGCGCCTGTGCCGGCCTCTTCGCGGGCTTGCCCGCTCCCACAGGATCACCACAGTTCTGGATGCGGTACGTTACCTGTGGGAGCGGGCAAGCCCGCGAAATGGCCGGCATGGGCGCCATCTTTTTGCTGTCATCCGCCCGTCATGTATGACGGTAATATTTACGATCCCCCGGAACTATCTACACTGGGTTATCTCTATGATGGCAGCGGTGGCTATCAGGGGCATTGTAAGGTGCGTGCCGCCTGATTAGACTGCGCCGAATTCCACAGGCCTAGCCTTTGTTAAGGACGTATATGATCAAAAAATGCTTGTTCCCGGCGGCCGGCTACGGCACTCGCTTCCTGCCCGCTACCAAAGCCATGCCCAAGGAAATGCTGCCGGTGGTCAACAAGCCACTGATCCAGTATGGCGTTGAAGAAGCATTGGATGCCGGTCTGAAGGAAATCTCCATCGTTACCGGTCGCGGCAAGCGCGCCCTGGAAGACCACTTCGACATCAGCTACGAGCTGGAAAACCAGATCAAGGGCACCGACAAGGAAAAATACCTGGTGGGTATCCGTCGTCTGCTCGACGAGTGCTCGTTCTCCTACACCCGCCAGACCGAAATGAAAGGCCTGGGCCACGCTATCCTTACCGGCCGCCCGCTGATTGGCGACGAGCCGTTTGCAGTGGTGCTGGCGGACGACCTGTGCGTCAACCTTGACGGTGACGGCGTGCTGGCGCAGATGGTCAAGCTGTTCAAGCAATACCGCTGCTCGATCGTTGCGATCCAGGAAGTCGACCCGCAGGAAACCAACAAATACGGCGTCATTGCCGGCGAAGAGATCCGTGACGGTATCTTCCGTGTGGACTCGATGGTCGAGAAGCCGAAGCCTGAAGATGCGCCGTCGAACCTGGCCATCATCGGCCGTTACATCCTGACCCCGGATATCTTCGAGAAGATCGAGCAGACCGAGCCGGGCAAAGGTGGCGAGATCCAGATCACCGACGCGCTGATGAAGCAAGCGGCGGAAGGTAATGTGATCGCCTACAAATTCAAAGGCCGTCGTTTCGACTGCGGTGGTGCCGAGGGTTACATCGAGGCGACCAACTTCTGCTTCGAGAACTTCTACAAGACTGGCAAGGCTTACTGATAAGCCCTGCTGGTACGAGAGCCACCCTTCGGGGTGGCTTTTTTGTTTGCGGCGGCCAACGGCGTTATGCTGGGCGCCTGCCTAGGAGACTGAATACATGGCCTACGATTTTGATCTGTTCGTGATTGGTGCCGGGTCCGGCGGTGTGCGCGCAGCGCGCTTTGCCGCGGGCTTTGGCGCAAAAGTGGCAGTGGCCGAAAGCCGCTACCTGGGGGGTACCTGCGTCAACGTCGGCTGCGTGCCGAAAAAACTGCTGGTGTACGGCGCGCATGTCGCTGACGAACTGGAGCAGGCCGCAGGTTTCGGCTGGACCCTCGAAGAAGGGCATTTCGACTGGGGCACCCTGATTGCCAACAAGAACCGCGAGATCGAGCGCCTCAACGGCATCTACCGCAACCTGCTGGTCAACAGCGGCGTGACCCTGCTGCAGGGCCACGCGCGCATGACCGGCGCCAATGAAGTGGAAGTGGAAGGCCAGCGCTACACCGCCGAGCACATCCTCATTGCGACCGGTGGCTGGCCGCAGATCCCGGACATCCCGGGCAAGGAACTGGCCATTACCTCCAACGAAGCCTTCTACCTCAAGGACCTGCCACGCCGGGTGCTGGTCGTGGGCGGTGGTTACATCGCCGTCGAGTTCGCTGGCATCTTCCAGGGCCTGGGGGCCGACACCACGCTGCTGTACCGTGGCGACTTGTTCCTGCGCGGCTTCGATGGCTCGGTGCGCACACACCTGAAGGAAGAACTGGAAAAGCGCGGCCTCGACCTGCAGTTCAATGCCGACATCCAGCGTATCGACAAGCTTGAAGACGGCAGCCTCAAGGCCACCCTCAAGGACGGCCGCGAGCTGGTTGCAGACTGTGTGTTCTACGCCACAGGGCGGCGCCCGATGCTGGACAACCTGGGCCTGGAAAACACCGGCGTCGAGCTGGATGCGCGTGGCTACATTCGTGTTGACGAGCAGTACCAGACCACCGCGCCGTCGATCCTGGCCATTGGCGATGTGATCGGCCGTGTGCAACTGACCCCGGTGGCCCTGGCCGAAGGCATGGCCGTGGCGCGGCGCCTGTTCAAGCCCGAGCAGTACCGCCCGGTGGACTACCAGAACATCCCGACGGCGGTGTTCAGCCAGCCGCCTATCGGTACTGTTGGCCTGACCGAGGAGCAGGCGCTGGAGGCCGGGCACAAGGTGCAGGTGTTCGAAAGCCGCTTCCGCGCCATGAAGCTGACCTTGACCGACATTCAGGAAAAGACCCTGATGAAGCTGGTGGTCGATGCCGAGACCGACAAGGTGCTGGGTTGCCACATGGTTGGCCCTGACGCCGGCGAGATCATCCAGGGCCTGGGCGTTGCCCTGAAGGCCGGGGCGACCAAGCAGCAGTTCGACGAAACCATCGGCGTGCACCCGACGGCGGCCGAAGAGTTCGTGACCATGCGCACCGTCACCCGCTGAAAGCGCTTGTGGGAGCGGCCTTGCGTCGCGAAAGGGCCGCATAGCGGCCCCGGCAATCTATGCATCACCGCTGAGATCCTGGGGCCGCTTCGCAGCCCTTTCGCGACGCAAGGCCGCTCCCACAAAAGGCAGCTCCTCTTACAGCCACACAGTTCGCAATCCTTTGCTCAGCTTAATCCCTTCTATTAATTAACTCCGGTTATAGCCAAAACCAATCACGAGCATGAGCTTTACCAATGAGCCTTCAGCGGGATGATTAGTTAGGATTCTATCCATCAACTGATTCCAACCCCATGAAGGAGCGTCTCTCATGCCAATCATCAACAGCCAAGTCAAACCGTTCAACGCCACCGCCTACCACAAGGGCGAGTTCGTCCAGGTCAGCGAAGCCGACCTGAAAGGCAAGTGGTCTGTCGTGTTCTTCTACCCGGCTGACTTCACCTTCGTCTGCCCGACCGAGCTGGGTGACCTTGCCGATAACTACGCCGAGTTCCAGAAACTGGGTGTGGAAATCTACGGCGTGTCCACCGACACCCACTTCACCCACAAAGCCTGGCACGACACCTCGGACACCATCGGCAAGATCCAATACCCGCTGATCGGTGATCCGACCCACGTCATTTCGCGCAACTTCGACGTGCTGATCGAAGAAGCCGGCCTGGCCGATCGCGGTACCTTCGTGATCAACCCAGAAGGCCAGATCAAGATCGTCGAACTGAACGACGGTGGTGTAGGCCGCGATGCTGCCGAACTGCTGCGCAAGGTGAAGGCTGCCCAGTACGTGGCTGCTCACCCAGGCGAAGTGTGCCCGGCCAAGTGGAAAGAAGGCGAAGCCACTCTGGCGCCATCGCTGGACCTGGTTGGCAAGATCTAAGACTGTGAGCCAGTCGCGGGCGGTACTCAGCCGCCAAAGCTGAAGTTGTTACCGCCCCGTCAAACGCCCGGGCGACATCGCCTGGGCGTTTTTGTATCCGAGTTTTGAAAAAAGGAATCGCCCGTATGTTGGACGCCACGCTTAAATCGCAACTGAAAACCTACCTGGAGCGGGTCACCCAGCCGATCGAGATCGTAGCCTCCCTCGACGACGGCGCGAAGTCCCGCGAATTGCACGACCTGCTGGCGGAAATTGCCGGTTTGTCGAACCTCATTACCTTCAGCGCGGACGGTACCGATGCCCGTCGCCCGTCGTTCTCGCTGAACCGCCCGGGTAGCGACATCAGCCTGCGCTTCGCCGGCATCCCCATGGGCCACGAATTCACCTCGCTGGTGTTGGCGCTGCTGCAAGTCGGCGGCCACCCGTCCAAGGCCAGTGCCGAAGTGATCGAGCAAATCCAGGCGCTGGAAGGCGAGTTCACCTTCGAAACCTACTTCTCGCTGTCGTGCCAGAACTGCCCGGACGTGGTCCAGGCGCTGAACCTGATGGCGGTGCTCAACCCCAATGTGCGCCATGTGGCCATTGACGGTGCGCTGTTCCAGGACGAAGTGGAATCGCGCAAGATCATGGCGGTGCCAAGCGTCTACCTGAACGGCGAAGTGTTCGGCCAGGGCCGCATGGGCCTGGAAGAAATCCTCGGCAAGATCGACACCAATGCCGGCGCTCGCCAGGCCGAGAAGATCAACGCCAAGGACGCTTTCGATGTACTGGTAGTCGGCGGTGGCCCAGCCGGCGCAGCAGCGGCCATCTACGCCGCACGTAAAGGCATCCGCACCGGTGTTGCCGCCGAGCGTTTCGGCGGCCAGGTGCTCGATACCCTGGCCATCGAAAACTTCATCTCGGTGCAGGAAACCGAAGGGCCGAAACTGGCCACGGCACTGGAGGAACACGTCAAGCAATACGACGTGGACATCATGAACCTGCAACGCGGCGAAGCGCTGATTCCGGCCACCGATGGCGGCCTGCATGAAGTACGCCTGGCCGGCGGTGCGTCGCTCAAGGCCAAGACCGTAATCCTGGCCACCGGTGCCCGCTGGCGCGAAATGAACGTGCCGGGCGAGCAGGAATACCGCGGCCGCGGAGTGGCCTACTGCCCGCACTGTGACGGCCCGCTGTTCAAGGGCAAACGCGTGGCGGTGATCGGCGGCGGCAACTCGGGCGTGGAAGCGGCCATCGACTTGGCCGGTATCGTCGCCCAGGTGACGCTGATCGAATTCGACAGCCAGCTGCGTGCCGATGCAGTGTTGCAACGCAAGCTGCACAGCCTGCCGAACGTTAAAGTGATCACCAGCGCGCTGACCACCGAAGTGCTGGGCAATGGCGAGAAAGTGACCGGCCTGCGTTACAAGGACCGCACCACGGATGAACAACACGACGTGGCGCTGGAAGGCATCTTCGTGCAGATCGGCCTGCTGCCGAACACTGATTGGCTGAAGGGCACCGTCGAGTTGTCGCCGCGTGGCGAGATCATCGTCGATGCCAAGGGCCAGACCAGCATCCCGGGTGTGTTTGCCGCCGGTGACGTGACTACCGTGCCGTACAAGCAGATCGTGATTGCGGTGGGTGAGGGGGCCAAGGCTTCGCTGGCGGCCTTCGACCACTTGATCCGTACTTCGGCGCCGGCGTAAGCCTGTACCGGCCTCTTCGCGGGCAAGCCCGCTCCCACAAGTACCGCACAAGTCTTGAGCATTGTGTAGGCCACTGTGGGAGCGGGCTTGCCCGCGAAAGGGCCGGAACTGACAAAGCTGTACTTGAAGGTGACTATGCTTACTGCATACCCTTCAGGAATCACATCCATGACCCTGATCAGCCGCGAACCCTGGTGGCTAGTCCCCCCCAAGCCCGGGCAGAAAGAGCAGGACCTGCACTGGGGCTACCTGGAAATCTACGCCGACGGCCGCACCGTGTTCGTCGACCAGCGCCCCAGTGACCGGGAGCTGGCCGAACGCAAGAGCTGCCGCAACTTCCCCGACCGCGAGCCGTGACGGCTTAGCCTTCCAGCTCGGCCAGGCGCGCCTCCAGCGCCGCAATGCGGGCTTCGAGGGCTTCGATGCGGTCTTCCGAGACACTGCCGCCACTGCTGCGCGCGCCCCCTTCCTGCTGGCGTGCAGCAAGAATTACCTCGATTTCAGCCGGGTCGCCCAGGGCGTGGGTGTAGCGGTCTTCACGCTGGCCGGCCTGGCGTGGCAGGTGCACGGCCAGATCGCGCGAAATCAGGCGCTCCAGCTGGTGCTGGATCTGATCGGTGTCGTCGAAGTCGTGCAGGCGGTTGCTGCGGGTCAGCAGTTCGTTGAGGGTTTGCGGGCCGCGCAGGAACATCAGGCCCATCAGTATCAGCTGGGCTGGCACCAGCTCCAGTGCCTTGTCCACCCGTTGTTCCCAGCGGTCGGCACGGCTGCCCATCTGCAGGCGGGTCATGTCCTGGCCCTCAAGGGCGCGCAAGGCCTGGCCGACCTGGCCCTGAGTAAGGGTCATCACCGGCTCGCGACTGGTCTTCTGGTTGCAGGCCAGGACCAGGGCATTAAGGGTCAGCGGGTAGCTTTCCGGGCTGGTGGCCTGCTTTTCGATCAGCGAACCGAGAATGCGGATCTCAACGCTGTTGAAGCGGCCAACACCGGCGGTTTCGTGTTCTGACATGGCCCTGTCTCATTACTGGGGAAAGGCCACTAGCCTAGGTAATGCGCCTGGCTTAAGCAATCACTGGCATCATCGCCGGCAAGCCAGCTCCCACAGGTACAGCGCAAGCCGACAGGTCTGTGCGGTCCTTGTGGGAGCTGGCTCGCCTGCGATGGGCCGCAAAGCGGCCCCTTGGTCCTCAAGCGTTACGCCGCTCTTCGGCCTGGCAAGCCGCCGCAGTGAACAATACATCGGTCGATGAATTCAGCGCTGTCTCGGCCGAATCCTGCAACACGCCGATGATGAAGCCCACCGCCACCACCTGCATGGCAATTTCACTGGGGATGCCAAACAGGCTGCACGCCAGCGGAATCAGCAGCAGCGAGCCCCCGGCCACGCCCGAGGCGCCACAGGCGCACACTGCCGCCACCACGCTGAGCAGCACGGCCGTTGGCAGGTCCACCGGGATACCCAGGGTATGCACCGCGGCCAGGGTCAGCACAGTAATGGTGATCGCTGCACCGGCCATGTTGATGGTTGCGCCCAGCGGGATCGACACCGAGTAGGTGTCTTCATGCAGGCCAAGGCGCTCCGACAGGGCCAGGTTGACCGGGATGTTGGCCGCCGAGCTGCGGGTGAAGAACGCGGTAATGCCGCTTTCGCGCAGGCACAGCAGGGTCAGCGGGTAAGGGTTGCGGCGGATTTTCCAGAACACGATCAGCGGGTTCATCACCAGCGCCACGAACAGCATGCAGCCGATCAGCACAGCCAGCAGGTGCAGGTAGCCGAGCAGGGCCTGCAGGCCCGACTGGGCCAGGGTGGAGCTGACCAGGCCAAAGATGCCCAGCGGAGCGAAGCGGATGACCACGCGCACGATCAAGGTCACGCCATTGGACAGATCGTCGACCACGGTACGCGTGGTTTCGCCAGCATGGCGCAGGGCCACGCCCAGGCCGATGGCCCAGGTCAGCACGCCGATGAAGTTGGCGTTGAGCAGGGCGTTGACCGGGTTGTCGACCGCGCTCAGCAGCAGGTTCTGCATCACCTCGGTGATGCCGCCCGGCGCGCTTAGCGTTGCCTCACCCGTGCTGAGCACCAGATTGGAAGGGAACAGCATGCTGGCAACTACAGCCACCGCCGCCGCGGCGAAGGTGCCCAGCAGGTACAGCCAGAGGATCGGCCGAATATGGGTTTCCTGGCCGTGGCGGTGGTTGGCGATCGAGGCCATGACCAGGACAAACACCAGCACGGGCGCCACGGCTTTCAGGGCGCTGACGAACACCTTGCCAAGAAAGGCCAGGTCGCGGGCGATGGCGGGCGCGAGCAGGGCAAGGGCGATGCCGGCGAGCAGGCCGATGACGATCTGTGTCACCAGGCTGGTGCGGTTGAGGAGGCGCAGGAGGGGTGTCATGTGCAGCGGTATCTCGGAATCTGGAAAGGGCGGACTTTACCATAGAGGCTTGTAGGGCATGTCTGGGCTTGTGCGGACAGGCTGATGCAATACTTGTAGGAGCAGCCTTGTGCTGCGAAGAGGCCATTACTGCCACCCCTTTGCTCTAGCCATACCGGCCCTTTCGCAGCACAAGGCTGCTCCTACAGGTTCGGTGCATGGCTTGAGCCAATCAGGCTTCGATGGCTACCAGTGAAACAACTCCCGTCGCGCCCCTTCGGTAATCGCCACGATCCCCGGGTGCTTGACCTTGCGTTCCACCGAAATGGCATAGAACGACTCGTGCACCGCCTCGGTCTGGCCGATCAGCGTCACGCCATACTGGCGGCACACTTCTTCGGCGATCACGCTGGGGGCGACGAAAATGCCGCTGCCCGACTGGCCGAACGCCTGCATCAGGGCACTGTCATCGAATTCGCCCACAATGCGCGGCTGTACCTGTTGCTCACCCAGCCACCGCAACAGGCGGCTGCGCACCACGGTTTCCTGGCCGGGAACCAGCAGCGGAGCATCCTGCAGGCAGGCCGGGAAGGGGCCCTCCAGGCGCTGTGCCAGGGCCGGCGTGGCGAAGAAGCTCAGCCCGCACTCACCCAGCTTCTGGCTATAGCCTTTGATGTCCAGGTTGCCGGGCATGGGGCTGTCGGAAATCACCAGGTCCAGGCGCTGGATGGCCAGGTCTGCCAGTAACCGCTCAAGTTTGTCTTCGCGGCAGTTGATGCGCAGCACCTCATCCAGCTCCATGGTCGGTGCCAGCAGGCGGTAGACGATGGATTTGGGCACCACGTCGGCCACCCCCACGCGGAACAGGATCTGCTCCTGCGGGCCTGCGCGCAGCATGGCTTCCAGCTCGCCGCCAATCTGGAACATCTGCTCTGCATACACCAGCGCCTGGCGGCCGGTCTCGGTCAGTTCCAGCTGCCGGCCGGCGCGCTGGAACAATTCAAGGCCGTAGGTTTGCTCAAACAGGCTAATCTGCCCGCTGATGGTCTGCGGTGTAAGGTTCAGTTGTTCGCTGGCGCGGGTGATGCTGCCCGTCTTGGCCACGGCCCAGAAGTAATGCAGCTGGCGATAGTTGAGCACCGTCGGTCGTCCCGATTCGTAAAAACCGAAGTATACGCCATGAAAATACGAATTTTCCTGAACTATCGGCGTCTCTAGAATGCACCGCATCAGGCGCCATGCGCCGACGGGATATTTCAAGCGAGGACACCATGCTGCAACTCAAATCCATCGGTACCCCATTGGTGCTGGCGTTGGCCCTGTTCACCCTGGCAGGTTGCGATCAGGCCGAGAAATCTGCCCAGCAGATGCTCGACCAGGCCGCACAGTCGGCCAAGCAGGCGATTGACGACACCAACAAGGCCGCCCAGCAGGCCTTGAACGAGGCCATCGGCGGCGAAGGGCAAAAGCCTGAGGATGCCGACAAGAAAAAAGACACCCAGGAAATCTGACCCTAAACCGCCGCTGCAGGATTTGAACAATGGAATACTTGCTGGAACTCGCCGCTAGCCCTACCGCCTGGGTTGCCCTGGCTACATTGGTGGCCATGGAAGTTGTGCTGGGCATCGACAACCTGATCTTCATCTCCATCCTGACCAACAAACTGCCGGTGGAGTACCGCTCCAAGGCGCGGCGTATCGGTATCAGCATGGCGTTGGTCATGCGCCTGGCCTTGCTCAGCACGGTGGCCTGGATCGTACAGCTGACCGACCCGGTGTTCGAAGTGTTCGGTAATGCCTTCTCCTGGAAGGATGTGATCCTGATTGCCGGTGGCCTGTTCTTGCTGTGGAAGGCGACCAAGGAGATCCACGAAAGCGTTGACCCGCACGGTGCCAAGGAAGAAGCCAAGGTCGGTTCGACCATTACCCTGGGCTTTGCTGCGGCAATCTTCCAGATCCTGCTGCTGGACATCGTCTTCTCGGTGGACAGCATCATCACCGCTGTGGGCATGACCGAGCACTTGCCGATCATGATCATTGCCGTGATCGCCGCAGTCATCGTCATGATGGTGGCCGCCGACCCGCTGGCCAACTTCATCAATGACAACCCGACGGTGGTCATGCTGGCCCTGGGCTTCCTGATCATGATCGGCATGACGCTGATCGCCGAAGGCTTTGGCGCTCATGTGCCGAAGGGGTATGTGTATGCGGCCATGGCGTTCTCGACCGTGATCGAGATGCTCAACATCTTTGCTCGCCGGGCGCGATTGAAGCGTGAGGCCGCTGAAGGGTGATGTAAAGGCGGGGCGCGCTGCGCCCCATTCGCGGGCAAGCCCGCTCCCACAGGTACCTCACTGCGCCTTGGCATTGTGAGGTACCTGTGGGAGCGGGCTTGCCCGCGAATGGGGTTCAGGAAATCCTGAGGTCAGTGCACCTCGGCATGCCGCCGTGCCTGGCGCACAGGTTGCGGTTTGGCGGGGGCCTGCGGTGGCAGGTGGTGGGAATGACGCCGCACGATACGCAGCACACCCCACAGCATGGCGGCTGCAACGCTCAGCCACATGCCTACCAGCATGAAAATTGCCATGGTCAGGCTCATCTGTGCCTCCATCTCTACGGCAAGTGCTCGATTGGCCAGCGCTTGCCTTCCAGACACTGCTTTAGTCTAGCCCTTCGCCTGTGACGTTCCATCGAACAAAGGTCTATTGCTTGGTCCGATTCGCTCCAAGCGGCTGTCGGACTATACCCGCGCCGCTGTCGGACCTATGATCGGTGGCCAGAGCCGGGCGCTGCCTGCCTGGCGTTGGAACAAGCGAGTGTCCATGCAGCAACATTCCATCAAAGCTGCCCCACGGCGGCTGCTGGTCGCCTGTCTGATGGCCGCCACCCTGGCCGGCTGTGCCAGCGCACCGCCCGCCAACCTCAAGGGCCTGCCGCAGCGGGTCGAGATCAGCAGCATGCCGTTCTACCGTGGCAACGCCAACCACAGCGGTGCGATGGCGCTGGCAGCGATGCTGTCGCAACAGGGCGCGCCCATCACCCCGGGCCTGCTGGACAAACCATTGAACCTGCCGCAGGGCGCCGAAGCGCTGGACACTGGCATCCCTCGTGTGGCGCGGGACTATGGCATGGTGGTGTACCCGTTGGACAAACAACTGGACGCGCTGCTGGCCCAGGTGGCGGCGGGCAACCCGGTGCTGCTGCGTTACGAGGAGGGTTCGGCCTGGTGGAGTGAGCCACGTTATGCGGTGCTGATCGGCTATGACCGCTACAAGCAGCGTGTACTGCTGCGCTCGGGCATGCACCGGCGCCAAGTGATGGCGTTCGATGCCTTTGCGTCGGCGTGGGCGAAGCAGGGGAGTTGGGCGGTGCTGGTGCAGCCACCGCGGCAGTTGCCGGCCCAGGTGGACCGTGAGCGCTGGTTGAAGGCTGCGGATGAACTGGCGCGGGCGGGGCAGGAGATTGCGGCGAAGCAGGCTGTGAATAGCCTGAACAAATAGCGTTGCCTGTGCCGGCCTCTTCGCGGGCAAGCCCGCTCCCACAGGGAAAGCACCAAATTTGAAAGTGATGCTGTCTCTGTGGGAGCGGGTTTACCCGCGAATAGGCCAGGCCTGCTTACATCAGAAGCCCAGGCGATCGCGCAGGCTGTAGTACCAGGCACCAATGGCGCTGAACGGCACGCGCAGCATCTGGCCACCCGGGAACGGGTAGTGCGGCAGGCCGGCGAAGGCGTCGAAACGCTCAGCCTGGCCGCGCAGGGCCTCAGCCAGCACTTTGCCCGCCAGGTGGGTGTAGGTCACGCCGTGGCCCGAGCAACCCTGCGAGTAGTAGATGTTGTCGCCGATACGGCCAACCTGCGGCAGGCGCGACAGGGTCAGCAGGAAGTTGCCGGTCCAGGCGTAGTCGATCTTCACGTTCTTCAGCTGCGGGAAGGCCTTGATCATCTTCGGACGAATGATCGCCTCGATGTTGGCCGGGTCGCGCGCGCCATACACCACGCCACCGCCGAAGATCAGGCGCTTGTCGCCGGTCAGGCGGTAGTAGTCGAGCAGGTAGTTGCAGTCCTCGACGCAGTAATCCTGCGGCAGCAGGGTGCGCGCCAGTTCTTCGCCCAGTGGTTCGGTGGTGATCACCTGGGTACCGCATGGCATGGACTTGGCGGCCAGTTCCGGCACCAGGTTGCCCAGGTAGGCGTTGCCGGCGACGATGATGAACTTGGCGCGCACTTTGCCTTGAGGGGTGTGCACGACCGGGTTGGCACCGCGCTCGATGCGGATTGCCGGGGTTTGCTCATAGATGATGCCGCCCAGCGACTCGACCGCAGCGGCTTCGCCCAGGGCCAGGTTCAGCGGGTGGATGTGGCCGCCGCTCATGTCGAGCATGCCGCCGATATAGCTGTCGCACGCGACCACTTCACGGATGCGCTTCTGGTCCATCAGCTCGAGCTGGTTGTGGCCGAAGCGTTCCCACAGGCGCTTTTGCGACTCCAGGTGGCCCATCTGCTTGCTGGTGATGGCGGCGAACACGCCACCGTCTTTCAGGTCGCACTGGATGTTGTACTTGGCCACGCGCTCACGAATGATGCGCCCGCCTTCGAAGGCCATGTGGCCCAGCAGTTGCGCTTCCTTGGGGCCGACGGTGCGTTCGATGACGTCGATGTCGCGGCTGTAGCTGTTGACGATCTGGCCGCCGTTGCGGCCCGATGCGCCGAAGCCGACCTTGGCCGCTTCGACGATGCTCACCTTGAAGCCGTTCTCCAGCAGGAACAGGGCGCTGGAAAGGCCGGTGTAGCCGGCGCCGATGATGCACACATCGGTTTCCACCTCACCCTGCAGCGCCGGACGTGGCGGCACCGGGTTGGCCGAGGCGGCGTAGTAGGACTGGGGGTAGGGGGTGTTAGCCATGCTGCAGGAACCTCGTGTTTTATATTTTTAACGAATGTACCGATGCTATCAATAATAATAAACACCCGCTAGTCGTCTGATGAAAATCCTTTACGGGGAACCTGCCAGCGCCTCTCTATATAAAGAGTTTAAGATTCAGTAGGTTAGCTCGAAAAAAAGTGTTGACAGGGTTTTTGGAATGCGTAGAATGCGCACCACACGACAGGCACATAGCTCAGTTGGTTAGAGCACCACCTTGACATGGTGGGGGTCGTTGGTTCGAGTCCAATTGTGCCTACCAAATCGAAAAAGGGCGATCAGAAATGATCGCCCTTTTTTCATGTGCGCGTGAATTAGCGTGTAACGTTTGGTCGCGGTTCGGGGCATACCCCGGCATGCTAGAATCCGCGCCTTCGAAACTGGAGGTACACGCGTGCGCAAACTGGCTGTGGTAATGGCAGTGCTCGCCCTGGCGGGCTGTGAGAACGAGGTCGAAGGGGTGCACAAGCAGGTGGCCGAACACCTGCACAACCCCAAGACCGCCAAGTTCGGCAACGTGCGGATCGACACCCAGGGCACCATCTGCGGCCAGGTCCGCGGCAAGGACGATGCCGGGCAGTACGAAGCCTACCGCAGCTACGTGGCCATCAAGCGCGACGGCCAGTACGACATCATCGTCGACGACAACGGCAACAACCTGCGCATCCGCGAAGTGTGCGGCGGCGCCGACCTGCAGCGCCGTGCCGATGCACTGGCTGGCCAGCCGGCACCAGAAGGCTGGGATGTGGAAGTGATCCAGGGCGCCAACATGGGCGCGCTCAGCGACATGACCGCACGGCTGATCGAAAAGGGCATCCCGTCTTCGGTGGAATACCGCAACGGCAAACCGGTGGTGCTGATGGGGCCGTTCCCTACCCGTGAAGAAGCGCAAGCGCGCAAGGACGAAGTGATGGCCAAGCTGGGCACCGATTCGGTGGTCATCCAGCACGGCGCAACTCGCTAAGCCCGAGGCCACGGGTGGGAGCCCGGAACCTTTGCGGGACTTGTGGGAGCGGGCATGCCCGCGAAGAACCCGGCGCGGTGGATGGCACGGGCTTCGCCCGTGTTCGCGGGCTCGCCCGCTCCCACAGTGATCGCGCAAACTCTTGGATTTTGAACAAGACAGTTGCTCCCGCAACAGTTGCATCCACAAAGGCCGCGCCAACCGGGTGTGTGCAGCTTTGTCAGGCGTATGTTAGACATTGTTCACACAAGTTTGGCTATGCTTGGGGGGAAGATGCCGAACGGGGAGGGGCCTCATGTCTACACTGGAGCGGGCCATTGCCGTGGCCGCCAGAGCGCATGAAGGGCAATACGACAAGGGTGGGGTGGCGTACATCCTCCACCCGCTACGCGTGATGATGCGGGTGTCCACACCCGAGCAACGGATTGTCGCAGTGCTTCACGATGTGATCGAGGACACCCCGCTGACGTTGTCCGACCTGGCGCGCGAGGGTTTTGCGCTGAAAATCCTTGCCGCCTTGCTGGCGCTCAGCCGCCGTGAGGGCGAGCCCTACCAGGACTTCGTGGCACGCCTGGGCGATGACCCGTTGGCACGCACCGTCAAGCTGGCCGACCTGGCCGACAACAGTGACCTCTCACGCATTCCCTGCCCTGGCCCCGCCGACCTGGCGCGGCTGGCCCGTTACCGGGAAGCCAGCGCCTATCTGCAAGCGCTGGCCTGAGGCTCAGCCGCACGCCTTGAGGTTGACCGGGCCAACAAACTCGTTACCTCGCCCCATCACACAGGCCACCTGCTGGTTGCGTTGCCGCTCCCAAGCCTGCGGCGGGTAGGTCTTGTTCCAGGCCTCGTACAACTGCCGGTCCTGCCTGGACAGGCGCAGGTTGTACTGCTTGCTCATGTAGAAGTAGGTGCGGGCGATCATGCCGCGGATCGACGGGCGCGGCATGACTTTCTTGGCCTTGAAGTCGACCTGGGTCAGGCAGCTGCCGTACTGGCCGCGTTGTTCGGGCAGCCAGCCGAAACTGAAGTTGCTGCGGTCACCGTTGACCTCGCCGATGCTCGGCACCAGGTTGTGCAAGTCGGCTTCTGCGCGTTTGTACACCTCGTCATGCTGCGAGCACTGCTTGCGCCCGCCGCTCTGCCAGCACTGGCGCTGATGGCCGATATGCCAGGCCGGTACGATGTGTTCCCACTCGATGCGCGACGCGCGCTGGGCATTCTTGCGCGGTGCATAGCCACAGGACGCCAGGTCGACCTTGTTGCCCTTGTATTTGCAGCCGCAATAAAACTCGGTCGATTGCGGCGCATAGAGCTTCCAGGCGACCTTCTTGGCCTCCTGGAAGGTGCGCGGGGCGTCGGCTTGCACAAGTGGTGTGGTCAGTAACAGGCAGGCTGCCGCGAAAAGCGAAACTCTCATGCGCAGTCAGTCTTCCTTCGGTACGGTCCAGAAAACCTGCACGCCGCCATCGTCACGGTGGGCGAGGGTGACGTTGTCGTTCTCGGCGATTTCCTCGAGCAAGGTCTCCCAGTCATCCGGGCTTTCCTGCTCCAGGCGAAAGATCAGCGCCGCACGGCTGCGCTGGGCGGTGGGGCTGTTGATGATCTTCTGGATGCGGACACCCAACTGTTCATAGCTGCTCGGAGTGGCGGAGGCGGTGCTGGACACAGGAAGTTCCTTATTTTGCTGTATGCACATACAGTATTTCACTGTAAGTAAATTCGCAACAGCTTGTCAGGCGAAAACTGTGCTCAAGCCTGGGCGGATGCGTGTGCAGCGTTGTCCAGGGTATTCCACAGGCTTCTCATCGTCGGGTTCTGGTTCAACAGCGAACAGTACGAACGGATCTCCAGGCGCGTGCACCATTGGGCGCCGCCGGCTTGCACCAGCAACCCTCTTTCCAGTTCATCCTGCACAGCGCTGTAGGGCAGCCAGGCTACCCCGTAGCCCTCTACGGCCATGCGCACCAGCAGCATTGCCATATCTGCTTCATAGCACCGCTCCAGCGGTGCGATCTCAGGTGCGTTGCGAATGACCACGTCTGCGACTTTTCCCAAAAACGTCGTGGCCGTGTACGCCAGGTGCGGAATGGGTTTGTTGTTTGCAGAAAGCGTGAACAGCGGCTTGCCATGCGCATTGGGTGCGCACACGGGGATGAACGCGTCATGCCCCAGGGCCAGGCTGGCGAAGCGTTCAGGGTCCAGCGAGATGGGGGTAAGCGGGTGATGGTAGACGATCATCAGGTCACAGCTGCCTTCTTCAAGGGCGATGACGGCGTCATTGATGTTGGCTGCCACTACCCGGGCATTGAAGCGTTCATTGTGCTGCTGGAACTGGCTGAGCCATTTTGGCAAAAAGGTCATGGACAGGCTGTGGGCTGCGGTGATCTGGATCGAGCGCCCCGGCATCCGCTTGACGTCCCGAAGATCAGCCCGTAGCGCCATCAGTGCGGCAAGCGCCTGGCGCGATTCATCGCAAAAACTCTGGCCGGCGGGGGTGAGCTGTACCGGGTAGGTGGCACGATCAACCAGCTCCACACCCACCCACTCTTCGAGCGAGCGGATTCTCCTGGAGAGTGCGGACTGCGTAACGCACCGCACCTCGGCGGCGCGCGAGAAATTCTTCCACTCGGCGATCGCCAAAAGGTCGTCCAGCCACTTGATCTGCATCGCTGATCTCCTTCACCAGGCGCACAGTGTAAGCGGGTTCGGACAAGCGCTGATAGCAATGGCTAAAAACTATTCCGAAAACGCATAGGGTCAGCCCTATTAATCATCAACTTGCCTTTCGCGTGGCGATAAACTTGCCCCACACCCACTCGGTCAGTGGGTGTGTCTGTCTTTATTTCAATCCTGCCAAGTAGAAGAAATAGAACATCACTTGAGGAAACTGTCGTGAAAAATAATAAGCTTCCGCGCCGAATTGCCCTGGGTATTGCCCTGGGCGTAGTTGTCGGTTGGGCATGTCATCATTTCGCAGGAAGCGAGCAAGCCGCGAAGGAAATGGCTGCTTACTTCACCATGGTGACAGACATCTTCCTGCGCCTGATCAAAATGATCATTGCACCGCTGGTGTTCGCCACGCTGGTGGGCGGGATTGCCAGCATGGGCAATTCGCGCTCGGTCGGGCGCATCGGCTTTCGTGCCATGGCCTGGTTTGTCTGTGCTTCGGCCATTTCATTGGCGATCGGGATGGCGCTGGTCAATTTATTCGAGCCAGGCGCCGGCATAAACATGCAGGTCGCACAGCATGCGGATGCCGTCGCAGTTCCCGTCAATACGGGTGACTTCAGCCTGAAAGTATTTATCAGTCATGTATTCCCGCGCAGTATTGCAGAAGCAATGGCGAATAATGAAATACTTCAGATTGTGGTGTTCTCATTGTTCTTCGGGTTCGCACTGGCTGGCGTCAACCGTGCCGGGCATACAAAGATTGTTGATTGTATCGACGAACTGTCCAAAGTGATGTTCCGCATTACAGACTACGTGATGGCTTTTGCACCCATCGGGGTATTCGCCGCTATTGCTTCGGCAATCACCACCCAAGGCCTGGGTTTGTTGGTCGATTACGGCAAGCTCATTGTCGAGTTCTACTTGGGCATCCTTCTTCTGTGGGCTGTGTTGTTCGGTGTGGGCTACCTGTTCCTGGGCAAGTCGGTTTTCACGCTTGGCAAACTGATTCGCGAGCCGGTCCTGTTGGCGTTCTCGACCGCCAGCAGCGAGGCGGCCTACCCGAAAACCATGGAGGCGCTGGAAAAGTTCGGCGCTCCGAAGCGCGTGTCCAGCTTCGTCTTGCCGCTGGGCTACTCGTTCAACCTCGATGGCTCGATGATGTACCAGGCATTCGCCATCATGTTCATCGCCCAGGCTTACAACATCGACCTCAGCTTCACCCAGCAGGTGTTGATCCTTTTGACACTGATGATCACCAGCAAGGGCATGGCCGGTGTTGCGCGCGCCTCGGTGGTGGTGGTCGCGGCGACCTTGCCGATGTTCAACCTGCCAGAGGCGGGCCTGCTGCTGATCATCGGTATCGATCAGTTCCTCGACATGGCGCGTACCGCTACCAATGTCGTGGGCAACAGCATCGCCACGGCTGTAGTCGCCAAGTCTGAGCCACAGTCCGAGCCGGATGAGGCAGGTGAGACCACAGCCCAACCGTCCACCCTCGACCGCTCAGTATCGGTCGCCTGAGGAATAGGCTCATGACGTCGAAGAAGGCAGCTGCGCAGCAACCCCTTTCGCACAAGATCGGGATTGTCGGGGGGCTTGGAGCGCTTGCGGGTGGCGACTTGTTCTACAAGCTTGTGAAGTCGCGGGCAGTGCTGGAGGACCAGGGGCGTTTTCATTTCCTGCTCGAGCAACATCCGTTCAAGGGCGTACAGCTGCCCCTGGACGCTAACGCGAGCATGACATCGCGAAAGTTCTATGCCTTCGAGGTGTGCAGGTCGTTCGAAGCGAGCGGGGTGGATGCAATCATGCTGCCGTGTTTCGCCAGCCAGACGTTTCGTGCAGAGATTCAGGACGAGCTGGGCATCCCTGTGCTGGACATGATGGAAAGCCTGGTACAGCACATCCGCCAGATCGCCGTGTCGGGCAGCACGCTGGGTGTGCTTGCTTCGGATTACGTGCGCCATTCCGGGCTCTTCGAGCGGGCGTTGGGCGCCGAGTACGCAGTGGTGTACCCCGATGCGCAGGCACAAGCCGCGCTCATGCAGGCCATGTATGGGGGCAACGGCATCAAGGACGGGCATCTGGACGGGGTACCGCTGGAGTCGGTGTACCAGGCCTGCCTGTCGGTGCAGGTACAAGGGGCGGCACTGATCGTGCCTGGCATGACCGAGCTGTCCCTGGTGTGCGCCGACCTGCAGCGCCGTGGTATCACGGCGCTCGACATCAACGACCTTTACGCCACGTTTGCCACGCAAGGTTCAGGTGAGCCACGTGACCTGCCGTTCAAGCTGGGTATCGTGGGTGGTGTCGGCCCCGCAGCGACGGTTGATTTCATGGGCAAGGTGGTTGCCAGCACACCGGCAGGTCGTGACCAGGACCATATCAAGATGGTGGTGGAGCAGAACCCGCAAATACCGGACCGCACGGCCAATCTGCTGAATGATGAGGCGGACCCGACGATGGCCATGTACGCGACCTGCAAGCGGCTGGAGAGCGCGGGTGCCAACGCCATTGCAATCCCGTGCAATACCGCCCATGCGTTCGTCGAGCGTATCCAGGAGCACCTGCGCGTGCCGATCGTCAACATGCTTACCGAAACGGTCGACTGGATAAAGCACACGTATGGCTCAGACAAGGTTATCGGCTTGCTGGCCACCTCAGGGACCGTCGCCAGCCAGGTCTATCACCAGGCTGCGAGCCGTGCAGGGCTTGAGGTGATCGTGCCGGCGCCGGATTACCAGAAGCTGGTGATGGAGGCTATATACGGTGAGCGCGGCATCAAGGCAGGTTTCACGGACGGGCTGTGCCGGGATCAGTTGCTGATTGCTGCCGAGCATCTCGCAGAGGTCGGGGCAGAGGTGTTGATACTGGGCTGTACAGAGCTGCCGTTGGTGCTCAGCCACTGTGATGGCTATGACCTGAATGGCAGGGTGGTTGCGCTTGTGGACCCGACGATGATCCTGGCGCGCAGATGTGTAGCGCTGGCGCATAAGCTGCCTGTTGAGCAATGAATCTGCCTCTGTTGAGGGGGAAAGTCATTGGTTGCCTGGTAAATCCTGGGGCTGCTTTGCAGCCCTATCGCGACACAAGGCCGCTCCCACAGGTAACTGCATAAGCCTGAAGCGTGCGCGGTCCCTGTGGGAGCGGCCTTGCGTCGCGATAGGGGCGCAAAGCGCCCCCAAAATCACAATCTCAAACGCAGCTCTCCAGCCGGTCCAGCAACACCTGCGGCACCTCGATGAAATCACTGCGCACTTGCCGTTCCTGTATCCGCCGCTGCCCTGGCAAGCGCACGCCCGGTTGCGCCAGCATGGCAGCGAACAACGCCTCGACATGGCCCAGGTAACCCGCACCAAACCGTTGCGGGTCAATCAGCAACAACAAGTGCGCCACCCCGGGCGCGTCGCCCTCTGCATCGAAGAACGAACTGGCCTGGAAACCAAAATGGCTGCCAGTCAGGCCCGCCGTCAGCAGCTCCACCATCATCGCCAGTGCGGCACCTTTGGCATCGCCCATGGGCACCATGCTGCCGGCCAGCGCCGCCTGCGGGTCGGTGGTGTCGTTGCCGGCGCTGTCGATGGCCCAGCCGGCCGGAATCGGCGTGCCCGCTTGCCGGGCCAGCATCACCTTGCCGCGGGCGACCTTCGACAGCGACAGGTCGATGACAACGGGGTCTGCACCCCGGCGTGGCGAAGCGAAGGCAATGGGGTTGGTGCCAAACAGCGGCGTTCGCCCGCCCCATGGCGCCATCGCGGCGGGCGCATTGCTCAGCGCCAGTGCCAGCAGCCCCTCGCGTGCGGCCCGTTCCACCGGTTGCCCGGCCACGCCGAAGTGGTGCGAGCGGCCGATGGCCAACGCCGCGATACCCAGGCGGCGCGCGGTGGCCATCGCCGGGCCCAGGCCTGCATCGATGGCCGCAAACGCCAGGCCGTGGCAGGCGTCGACGCGTACGACTGCCCCTTCCACCTGCACGTTGGGCTCGGCCTTGGCGTCAACCTTGCCGGTGGCCATCTGTTCCAGGTAGAACGGCAAACGTGACAGGCCATGGGAGGGCAGGCCTTCGCGCTCGGCCTGCACCAGGGCATGTGCGCAACTTTGCGCGGCGCTTTCCGGCATGCCGGCGCTGCGCAGGGCCTGCATGGCAAGTTCATGTGCATGGCGAACGCTGATTTGCACAGTCATGGGGGTGGCTCCTTGCAGCGGGCTTCAGGGTTTTTTCTGCGACAGGTTCAGCGGTGCCTGATCAAGCACAGGCAAACGCCCAGGGGCAGCCAGTTCGGCGCGCGCCTTGGCCAGGTCGAGCTTGCCTTCCCAACGGGCAATCGCCAGGGTGCCGACCACGTTGCCCATCATGTTGGTCAGCGCCCGCACCTCATTGAGGATGCGGTCGATGCCCAGAATCAGCGTAATGGCTGCCACCGGGATGATGTCGTGGCTGGCCAGCGTTGCGGTCAGCACGATCAGCGCTGCGCCAGCCACCCCTGCGCCGCCCTTGGAAGTCACCAGCAGGATCACCAGCAGGCTCAGTTGCTGGCCCCATGACAAGTCGATGTTCAGTGCTTGCGCCAAAAACAACGAGGCCATGGTCAGGTAGATGGCGGCGCCGTCGAGGTTGAACGAGTAACCGGTAGGCAGCACCAGGCCGATCACCGATTTGTCGCAGCCCAGCCGTTCCAGTTTCTGCATCAGCCGCGGCAGTACCGACTCGGTGGTGGAGGTGCCCAGCACGATCAGCAGCTCTTCGCGCAGGTACTTGATCAGCGACCAGATGTTGATGCCACAAGCAAAGCTGATCGAGCCCAGGACTATGCCGATGAACAGCAGGCTGGTGACGTACAGGCAGACGATCAGCAAGCCCATCTGCTGCAACGCCCCGATGCCGTACTTGCCGATGGTGAACGCCATGGCCCCGAACGCCCCGATGGGGGCCAGCCACATGATCATGCCGACGATGCGCAACAGGGTTTCGCCAAACTGCTCGATCACCCGCGCGGCCAGCCGGCTGCGCCTGGACATGCCGGACAGCGCCACGCCGAACAGCACCGAGAACAGCAGCACCTGCAACAGGTTGCCGCTGGCGAAGGCACCGACCACCGAGTTGGGGATCAGCTGGGTCAGCAGGCTGGAGGACTCCTGCGCATGCACCTGGTCAAGGTATTGCGACATGGCGCCACCGTCCAGGCTGGCCGGGTCGATGTTCATGCCGGCGCCAGGCTGCACCAGGTTGGCGATGATCATGCCCAGCAACAGCGCCAGGGTGGTCACCACCTCGAAGTACATGAAGGTCTTGAAGCCGACCTTGCCCAGTTCCTTCAGGCTTTCCATGCGCGCAACGCCGATGGCCACGGTGCAGAAGATCACCAGGGTGATGAGCATCTTGATCAGGCGGATGAACGTATCGCCCAGCGGCTTCATTTCGACCCCGAGCGAGGGCCAGCAGTAGCCCAGGGCGATGCCGGCGATCAGGCCGATCACCACCTGGACGTACAGGTTCTTGAGAATTTTCACGGTTGTTTCTCCAGGAGCGAATACCCCGCGCCAAGCTGGCTGATCAGGGCAGGGGAGCAGGTTCGGGTCTTTTGCGCGGCACGCGGGTGCTCACTACGGTCGTCGTGGCTGCGTGGGCTTGGGGAGAAACACCGGAGGGGGCAGGGCATCAGGGCAGAGCGGTTTCATGAAGGTCTCCATTTATGGTTGTTGTGAGACGTACTTCTTGAACGCAGGCAGAAACAAACGCCGTTGCCTGATGAGGCAGGCAACGGCGCGGCAGGTCAGGCGCTTTCGAACAACCGGGTCAGCACGAACTCGCGGTGCCCGAGGGCTTCGGCGGCAGTGTAGCGGCCATTGGCGGTGCGCATCAGCATGTCGAGCAAGCGGTCGCCGGCATCGTCCATGTTGATTTCGCGCCGCAGCAGGCCGGAGACATCGACATCGATGTGTTCACCCATGGTGCGGAAGGTTCGCGGGTTGGCGCAGATCTTGATCACCGGCAAGATCGGGTTGCCGATGACGTTGCCCTGGCCGGTCGGGAAGAAGTGCGCCACATACCCGGACGCTGCGCACAGGGTGACCATTTCTGCTGCCGCGGACGACGAGTCCATGAACCACAGGCCTGGCCCGGTGGGTGCCTCGGCCTTGTCCAGTACACCGTCGACCCGGCATTTACGGCCGATCTTCTGGATGTTGCCCAAGGCCTTTTCCTCGATGGTGGTCAGGCCGCCTTCGATGTTGCCCTTGGTCGGCTGCGACTCGGACAGGTCGCTGGTTTTCCAGCGGTCGATCATGGCGCTGTAGCGGTCGAACATGAACTGGAACCGCTCCCGCACTGCCGGGGTGCTGCAGCGCTCGGCGACCAGGTGCTCGCCGCCGGTCAGCTCTGATGTTTCGCCGAACACCAGGGTGCAGCCCTGTGCGTACAGCTTGTCGAACGCATTGCCCACGGTGGGGTTGGCGCCACAGCCAGAGGTGGTGTCGGACTCGCCGCACTTGGTCGAGACCCACAGTTCGCTGATGTCGCACTCTTCGCGGCGCAGTTCGGTGGCGTACTGCACGAATTCGCGAGCCTTGCGCGAGGCGGCGCAGATGGTGTTGTGGTCGCCGTTCTGTTCGATCCAGAAGCCTTCTGCCGGCTTGCCGCTGGCGCGGATGCCTTCGACCACGCGGCGGGTCCAGCCGGGCTCGATACCGATCACCACCACCGCTGCCACGTTGGGGTTGCAGCCGGTACCGATCAGGGTGCGGAAGTGCAGCTCCAGGTCCTCGCCGAACTGCAGCCGGCCATACGGGTGTGGCAGCCCGAGGGTGCCCTTGATGTTGTTGGCCACCGCTTCGGCGGCCGCATTGGAGATGTCGTCCACCGGCAGGATGATCACATGGTTGCGAATGCCCACACGGCCATTGTCGCGGCGGTAGCCCAGGAAAGTGCGTCCGTTGAGTTGCATGCTTACCACCTCTTGGTTTTGACGTTGTGGACGTGCAGGTGCTCGCCTTCGCGGATGGGCTTGATCACCCGGCCGATGTCGACGCCGTACTTGATCACCGTATCGCCTTCCTGCAGGTCACGGATGGCCAGCTTGTGGCCGATCGGGATGGCGTCGCGCACCACGAATTCCAGGGTCTGGTCCTGGTCCATGACCCAGCCTGTCAACTTCTGGCCCGCCTGCACGCCTTCGACTACTACGACGCCGACGGCGTCGTCGGCATCGTGGACGACAAAATCAATGCTCATTGTTGTTCTCCTGTGACGGTCATTCATATGCCGTAAGTCATATATAGGACATAGGTTATAGGATAGTCAAGGTGCGCTGCTTTCTTTCGTGCTTGGGGTATACTTGCGCCACACGAACTGCCGACGACAGATGACCATGACCGACGCCCTGCAGAACCCGCAAAAGGCCCCGACCTTCCAGCCGCTGTACATGCAGATCAAGGACTTGCTGATGGAGCGCATCCATACAGGTGAGTGGTCGCCCGGCACGTTCATCCCCAGCGAGGCGGCGCTGGCGACCACTTATCAGGTCAGCGTCGGCACCCTGCGCAAGGCGCTCAACGAGCTGGTAGCCGAGAACGTGGTGGTGCGTCAGCAGGGCAAGGGGACCTCGGTTGCCACCCATGATGGCGACCATGCCTTGTTCCGCTTCTTCAACATCTGCCGCCCCGACGGCGAGCGCTGCCTGCCGGTTTCGATCGTGCTGGGGCGCAAGGTGCGCAAGGCCAGTGCGCAGGAAGCGCAGGCGTTGGGCCTGCAGCCGGGCGCCAAGGTGATCCACATTTCGCGTACCCGCGAGCTGGATGGCAAGCCGGCCATCTACGAGGACATCACCCTGTGCGCCGAGCGTTTCATTGGCCTGGAAAGGCAGCCCGAAGTGCTGCCCAATACGCTGTATCGCCTGTACCAGCAGCGCTTCGGTGCCACGGTGGCGCATGCCGATGAGCGCATCTTTGCCATCAGCGCCGATGCCAGCCAGGCGCAGGTGCTGGGCATAGAAGTGGGGGCGCCGCTGTTGCAGATCGTGCGCATCGCCCTGGATTACCAAGGCAGGGCAATCGAGAAGCGGGTGTCGGTAGTCAGTACCCAGAGGCACTGCTACGCCAACAGGATCTAGTACTGGTTCGCCGTTACCCTTTTGAATTCATTTTTTGCGTATGCCGTGCCAGCGCACGGTAGCGTTGCCCCGGACTTGCCTCGTAAAGGGGCCAGGCCCGGGTTTCAGGAAGTTTCGCATGTACCCAATCCTTTCCCGTTTGCCTGCCCGGACAGGCTTCACCCTTTTGCTGACAGGGGGCATGAGCGTTACTGGCCATGCTGCCCCCGCCACACCCGATGTGGTGGTCATGGACCCGTTGGTGGTGACCGGCGCCTATGCGCCCACCAGCACATTCGACCTGCCGTTTTCGGTGGATACCGTTGACCTGTCCCACGGCACGGATGGCCAACTTGGCGTCAACCTGTCGGAAGTGCTCAGCAAAGTACCCGGGCTGGTGGTGCAGAACCGGCAGAACTACGCGCAAGACCTGCAGATTTCTTCACGGGGTTACGGTGCACGTTCGGCCTTCGGCGTGCGTGGCATCAAACTGTTGAGTGACGGCATACCGGCCAGTACGCCCGACGGGCAAGGGCAGGCCGCCACGCTGAACCTGGACGTGGCCGACCGTATCGAAGTGCTGCGCGGCCCGGCAGCGACGCTGTACGGCAGCAACGCCGGTGGCGTGATCCAGATGTTTACCCGCGACGGGCAGGGGCCCGCACGCGTTGGCGCCGAAACCACCTTCGGCAGCGACGGCTTCAACAAGAATCACCTGTCGGCAGAGGGCGGTAACGACACCGCAGGTTTCGTCCTGGATGCTTCGCGCCTGGATACCGATGGCTACCGCGACCACAGTGCCGCGCGCCGTGACCAGACCTTCGCCAAGGTCAATTTCAAGCCCGACGACGACTCGCGCATGGCGCTGATCTACAGCAGCCTGGAGCAGAACAACACGCAGGACCCGCTGGGGCAAACCTGGGATGCCTACAAGCATGACCCACGCTCCACAGCGGCAGTGGCCGAAACCTACAACACCCGCAAAAGCATCGACCACCAGCAACTGGGCATGAACTACGAGCGCTACTTTGGCGATGCCACGCTGCAGTTCAACCTGTATGCGGGGCGGCGCAGCGTGGTGCAGTACCTGTCCATCCCCAGAACGGTGGCCTCCAACAGCCAGCGTGGCGGCGGGGTTGTGGACTTTGATCGCGAGTTCCACGGTGGAACGTTGCGCTGGATACAGCCGGTTGCCGACGTGCCGGGCAATCTCACCTTCACCGTCGGCGCCGATTACGACCAGAGCAAGGACGACCGCCGCGGCTACCAGAACTTCAGCGGTGACCAGTTGGGCGTGAAAGGTGAGCTGCGCCGTGACGAGAAAGATACCGCTACCAGCCTGGACCCGTACCTCCAGGCGCATTGGGAAATCGGCAACTGGACCAGCGAGCTGGGGCTGCGCTACAGCACCATGGAAATGCGTGTCGACGACCATTACCTGGCCAACGGTGACTCCAGCGGCTCGAAGAAGTACCAGCAGGCCACGCCATCGTTGTCGGTGATGTACGCGTTCACGCCGGACCTGCGCGGTTACGTGAGCGTCGGCAAAGGCTTCGAAACCCCCACCCAGGCCGAAATGGCCTATGCGCCAGGCTTGGCCGAAAGCTTCAACTTCGGCCTCAAGCCCGCCACCAGCATGCAGTACGAAATGGGTGTGAAGTACCGCCTTGGCGAACGCACGCGCCTGAATGCGGCGGTGTACGAGATTCACACCGATGACGAAATCGTCGTTGCCAGCGCTACGGATGGCCGAACCAGCTATCGCAATGGCGGGCGAACTGTACGACGCGGCTTTGAGGCAAGCCTGCAGAGTGACCTGAGCGAGCAGTGGCAGACCACCTTGGTGTATACCCGCACCGATGCCCGCTACGCCGATGACATCAGCCAGACCATCGAAAGTGGCAACCGGCTGCCCGGTGTGCCGCTGAACAACCTGTATGGCGAGCTGGTGTGGAAGCCGGTGTCGTCCATCAGCATGGGGGTTGAAGGGCAGTACCGCAGCAAGGTGTATGTGGACGACAGCAACAACGCCAAGGCCGCACCAGCGTATGCGGTCTTCAACTGGCGGACCCGGTTCGAGCAACAGGTCGGGGCCTGGACGTTCCACCAGCTGGTGCGCCTGGACAACCTGTTTGACCGGCAGTATGTGGGGTCGGTGATTGTCGGCGACAGCAACGGGCGCTATTACGAGGCAGCACCCGGGCGCTCGTGGTATGCGGGGGCGGGGTTGGAGTACCAGTTCCGCTAGCCGACCACGTTCTGATGTCTCGCACCAACCCTGTGGGAGCGGGCATGCCCGCGAAGCAGGCGACGCGGTGGATGGCACCGGCTTTGCCGGTGTTCGCGGGCGCGCCCGCTCCCACAGGGATTGCGTCAGGCGCATATTTTGGGCCAGACGCAGGTCCTGTGGGAGCGGGCATGCCCGCGAAGCAGGCGACGCGGTGGATGGCACCGGCTTTGCCGGTGTTCGCGGGCGCGCCCGCTCCCACAGGGATTGCGTTATGGCACCGGCTTCGCCGGTGTTCGCGGGCACGCCCGCTCCCACAGGGATTGCGCAAGGCTCAGGTGCTGTGCAGGCGCGTTGCTCAGGCCACCGCCTGCGCCCCGGTTATCTCCACCAGTGAGCCACACATGAACGCCGCCTCGTCCGACGCCAGGAAGGCCACCAGCGCGGCCACTTCTTCCGGCTTGCCAATGCGCCCGAACGGCACCATGCGGTCCAGGTCGGCAATGGTGCGGCCTGAGCGCAATACGCCAGCCTCCAGCATCGGTGTGTGAATCTCGCCCGGGCATACGGCATTCACCCGGATCTTCTGCGGTGCATAGTCGCGTGCCAGGTTCTGCGTGAACGAGGCCACCGCCGCCTTGGTCACGTTGTAGGCAATGTGCCCAGGCGCCGGGTACAGGCCCCACTGCGAAGCGGTGTTGACGATGGCACCGCCCCCGGCCTCGATCATGCCTGGCAGCACGGCCCGGCAAAGGTGGAACATGGCATCCAGGTTGACCGCAAAGCTGCTGTGCCAGTCGTCTTCGCTCAGGGCCAGCAGGTTGCCGCGGCGGTTGATGCCGGCGTTGTTGACAAGCACATCGATGCGCCCAAGTTCGCTGGCAACCGCCTGCACCAGGCCACGGCAAGCCTCGCCCGATGCGATGTCAGCGGCCATGGCCAAGGCCTTGCCACCTTCAGCCTCAATGGCCTGCACAACACCCTGGGCCGCCTCAAGGTTGACATCACTGACCACCACGGTCGCACCTTCGCTTGCCAACCGGGAGGCAATGGCAGCGCCAATGCCCCCCGCACCGCCAGTCACGATCGCCACTTTGTTCTGGAACCTGTTCATCCACGACTCCTGTTTTGTTGTGTGCAATGCTGCATGCAAAAGTAGTGAGTGAGTGGGCCAGGTGTCAACAGGCATGACTCACAAAAGCCAATTGTGGCGATTTCCACGCTTGGCATTGGCTCATTGATGTCTATGTGCTATCAAGCTCGCGCCATCTACCCTCTGGAGCCCTACCCATGCCTGGACGCCTGTTTTCCTGCTCAATCCCCGCGTGTTTTGGGGGCATCCAATAGTGGGCATCATCCTTGGACTTATCGTTACCCTGATCGTGTTGGCGCTGATGGCGAAGCTGCTGCGTTTTGCTGGCGTGGCGCTGCAGGCCATGCTCGGGCTCGCGGGTATCGCCATGCTGGGTGTACCTATTGGCTACGGTGTCGCCCTTGAGGCGGTGCTGAAAAAGCCCGGGCTGCGAGCGGCGTTGGCATGGTTTACAGCCGCTGCGACGCTGCTGCTGGCCGTGGGTTGGGGAGCACTTGGCTGGCATGGTTTCTACGACGCTGGTACGTTCGCTGCGCTCAAGTTCCTCGCGCCTGCCGTGTTGTATCCCTGCATGTTTGGCCTGCGCCGCAAGAGCAAGGCTTGCCTGGCAGGGAATGGCGCCGATGCCTGGCTTGTGCAACATGACAAGACGTTCCATCGCTGCGTGCACGGTACCTTCGCCCTGGTGTTGGCTTCGGCGCTGATGCCGGCGCTGTTTGAGGCAATGGGCTGGGCAGGGGCTGAACTGGCTGCATACTCCTACTGGGCTCTCGCGCTGTTGGTGCAGGCTTACTGCATGAGCCAGGACAAGGCTTGCATCGAACTGGAGAAGGCCATCGCCCTGGCGCTGGAGGTGAAGACTTCACTGAACGTCAGCGACAGGCTCAAGGCCTTGGCCAAGGACAGCCTGCTGGACGATGAGGCTGTCGAAACCCTGTTTGATGGTCGGCTGTCGCTGCGGGTGGCCAATGGTTCACTGAGGGAAATCGAAGTCGCCGGCCAGCGCTGGGTGTTCAAGGGCGACTGGTACCGCAACCGCTTCAAGGCGCTGCACGGGGTGTTGATCAAGCAAGCCCGGCACAAGCCAGAGACGTTGGCGGGGCTTGTGCGCAGTGCCTTCGGTTTCGAAGGTGATGCGGGGCAAGACTTCATCGACAGGCAAATGACCTTTGGCCAGTATCGGGACTTCAAGGACGGGCGCTTCTGGGTTGCCTTCGCCGTTTCTCACCACATCAGTTGCTGCACGGCATGCGGGCTGGCCGAACTGCGGCCCAGCGCAAACGACACGGAGTGGTTCTGTTCATCTATCTGCGCCGAGACGGAACAGCTCTGCTTTACCGTGCGAGAGAAGCCAGACCACGAGTTTCTTGCGGATGCGGCCACCACCGGCTTCATTCTCATGGCGGCTGGAAGCGCTTGGGACGCCAATCACAAACTGTTCGCCGCAGGTGGCCAAGGGCATGGTATTGCCGCCGAACGGGGCAACCATCGCCTGGACCGGATGATGGGTCGTGATGCGCAGTTGCTGGGTGACAACAATGCCAAGAACGGTGCAGACCGCCTGGTGCAGGGGCAAATGATCCAGACCAAGTACTGCGGCACAGCTGCCCGTAGCGTCGGCGCTGCCTTTGACGGCCAGCAGGGCATGTACCGGTACTACGATGCGCAGGGGCGACCGATGCAGATCGAGGTCCCCAAGGATCAGTACGTTCAAGCCGTGCGCACACTCGCGAAAAAAATCGAGGCGGGGAAAGTGCCGGGGGTGACCGACCCGAAAGAAGCGCAGAAACTGATTCGCAAAGGCCACCTGACCTACGACCAGGCACGCAATGTCACCAAGTTCGGCACCTTTGAATCGATCAGCTACGACATCGCCGAAGGTGTCATCGTGGGGGCAGTGGCCGGTGGTATCAGCTTTGGTGTCAGCGCGACGCTGTTCTACCTGAAGACCAACGACCGCCGCAAAGCCCTGCAGGTTGCCAGCGTGCAGGCTGGCCGCAGTTTTGGCCGCAGCCTCACGATCTATGTGGCGACCCAGCAGTTGCATCGCCTGCATGTGGTGCAGCGCTCGTTGGCCCTGATCGATGTTAGCGGGCTGGCGCCAAGTACCCGTGGGTTGCTCGCCAAGGGCATGGGTGTCAGCAAGTCGGGGCTGAACAAGGCCTTGCGCGGCACGGTTGTCAGCTCGATCGCGGTCATTGCCGTGACCACCGGGCCAGACCTGCTCAAGCTGGCCCGTGGTCGCATTTCCAAGGCCCAGTTTGCGAAGAACCTGGCGGTAACTTCCTCTGGTGTGGTGGGTGGCGCTGCTGGCTCCATCGTTGGCGGTATCGTCGCAGCCCCGCTTGGTCCGGTGGGCATGATGGTAGGGCGAACGGCCGGCGGCATCATAGGCGGTATTGTCGCCTCGGCGGTTTCCAGCAAGCTGATGGGCAAACTGGTACCGGACGACAAGGTGCTGATCATCCAGATCATCCAGGCCCAACTGGAATACCTGGCCATCGCTTTCATGCTGGCCCAGGAAGAAATCGACAGCGTCAACAGCAACCTTGACCAGGTATTGAACGCCAAGAGCCTGGAAGTGATCTTCGCTGCCAAGGACAATCGTCGGGCGATGGCCAACTTCTATCTGAAACCGGTGGTGGTGGCTGTGGTTCGCCAGCGGCCAGCGCTTAGCTATACGCCGCAAGAGGTGGTGGAGGCGTGGGAAGAACTGGCGGCCTGACCCCAGTGCGCCGTCCCGGGTGCCGCGGCTTCCGAGACGGCTGCAAGCCCTAGGAGATGGACATGCGCGCCGTGAGGTTCTGCTGCATGTAGTCGAGGAAGCGGCGCTGGAACAGCATGGTGTGTTCGTGGGCAGCCGCTTCGGCAGCGTCGGCGTCGCGAGCGGCGATGGCTTCGATGATTTCATCATGGTCGCGGCCCAGGCGATGGGCACCGGCAGAGCTGACCACGTGGTCGAAGTGCAGGTGCAGCAAGCGCTGGCCTTCGCCTAGCAGGCGTTCGTAATAGTTGATGAAGTAGGGGTTGCGCCCGGCCCGGGCAATGGCCATGTGGAAGGCCTTGTTCAGCTCGGACATGGCTTGGAAGTCGCCGCTGGTCACAGCCTGGAGGTAGGCCGCGTCCGCTTTGCGGATGGCCGCCAGGTCTTCTTCGCGATGCTGGGTGGCGGCCAGGCGGGTGACGGCGCGCTGGATCAGGTCCAGGGCAGAGATGTAGTTGGGGAATTCCTCGATCTCGAACGGCGTCACCAGCGTGGTGCGGTTTGGCAGGATCACCACCAGCCCTTCGGTGATCAGGCGGGCCAGGGCATCACGTACCGGCGAACGGGACAGGCCGAACTGCGCAGCCAGCGAGACTTCGTCCAGCTGTACGCCGGGCTTGAGCTTCAGGGTGAGAATCTGTTTGCGCAGCTCTTCGTATATGTAGCGGCCGCTGTGGCGTCGTGGCGCGCCTTCGGTGTCGGTATCTTTGGCCATCATCAGGTCTCGGTTGGGCTCGGCCGTATCATACAGGCCGGCCCTTGTTGTTTTCATCCTATGGGGTGGCCTGGGCCCTTGTAGGAGCGGCCTTGCCGGGGCGCCGGACCGGTCGGATGGGCCGC
>NZ_JENB01000016.1 GCF_000708715.2 Pseudomonas putida W15Oct28
GCTAAATGCGATGCTCAAGACCGGAACGCCCTGGAAGGAGCAAATAGCTCACTCGTAGGAGCAAGCCTTGCTGGCGTTGCCCGGCACAGCCGGGCCTAGGGCGCTACGCCCCCCATCGCCGGCGAGGCCAGCTTCCACAAGAAGACAGTTGCTCCCACAGGGACCGCGCAGGCTTCAGGCTTATGCAGTACCTGTGGGAGCGGCTTTAGCCGCGAACATCGGCGAAGCCGGTGCCATTCACCGCGCTGGGTTCTTCGCGGGCGTGCCCGCTCCCACAGAGACCGCGCAGGCTTCAGGCTTATGCAGTACCTGTGGGAGCGGCTTTAGCCGCGAACACCGGCGAAGCCGGTGCCATCCACCGCGCTGGGTTCTTCGCGGGCGTGCCCGCTCCCACAGAGACCGCGCAGGCTTCAGGCTTATGCAGTACCTGTGGGAGCGGCTTTAGCCGCGAACACCGGCGAAGCCGGTGCCATTCACCGCGCTGGGTTCTTCGCGGGCGTGCCCGCTCCCACAGAGACCGCGCAGGCTTCAGGCTTATGCAATACCTCTGGGAGCGGCTTTAGCCGCGAACACCGGCGAGGCCGGTGCCATTCACCGCGCTGGGTTCTTCGCGGGCGTGCCCGCTCCCACAGAGACCGCGCAGGCTGGCCGGTGCCATTCACCGCGCTGGGTTCTTCGCGGGCGTGCCCGCTCCCACAGAGACCGCGCAGGCTTCAGGCTTATGCAGTACCTGTGGGAGCGGCTTTAGCCGCGAACACCGGCGAAGCCGGTGCCATCCACCGCGCTGGGTTCTTCGCGGGCGTGCCCGCTCCCACAGAGACCGCGCAGGCTTCAGGCTTATGCAATACCTGTGGGAGCGGCTTTAGCCGCGAACACCGGCGAGGCCGGTGCCATCCACCGCGCTGGGTTCTTCGCGGGCGTGCCCGTTCCCACAGGGACCGCGCAGGCTTCAGGCTTATGCAGTACCTGTGGGAGCGGCTTTAGCCGCGAACACCGGCGAAGCCGGTGCCATCCACCGCGCTGGGTTCTTCGCGGGCGTGCCCGCTCCCACAGAGACCGCGCAGGCTTCAGGCTTATGCAGTACCTGTGGGAGCGGCTTTAGCCGCGAACACCGGCGAAGCCGGTGCCATCCACCGCGCTGGGTTCTTCGCGGGCGTGCCCGCTCCCACAGAGACCGCGCAGGCTTCAGGTTTGCCTTTAAGTTACGTTCAACCGAACAGGTTCAGCCCCAGCGCAAACACAGCCACCGCCAGCGCCGCCAGCGGCACGGCATTGCGCCCCAGATACGCCGCCCAGTCGGTCCCGGTCAATTGCTGTAATTGCAGCTCGCATTCACGCTGGCGCTCAGCCTGGCTGGCCAAACGCGTCTCGACGCTGTCGACGCGCTGAGCCTGGGTGCTGGTTGCCAGCGCAAGCCTCTTCAATGCCGTCGTCACCGTGGTAGACAACGCTTCCCGTGCCAGGTTGCTGGCGGCAAGCTGCTCCTGGTACTGCTCAAGGCTCTTGCGGATCGCCCCTTCCTTCTGCACGCGGGCCAGGGTACTTGCCACCAGCTTGCGGTTCTGCACCTCGGCACTGGCCTGCAACGCGGCCATTTCGATTGCATGCTGGCCTTGCACACTTGCCAGGCGCTCCACCTCTTGCCTGCACAAGGCATGACCATCGGCCAGCGCCAGCAGTTGGTCGAGCTGTTGCCTGAGTTCGCGCAACACCCTCAGTGGGCCGTGCGGGTCGCCATCCGGGTTCGCGGCGTCTGCGTGCAAGCGTTCGATTTCACCCGCCAGCGCATCGTTGAGGCCACGCAGTACCTTGTTATCGGAAGCCGCGTCCAAACTGCCAAGGGTGGTCTCGATCACCCTGTCCACAATCGGGTTCGCGAGCGGGGTCAGAGTGCCGTGTTCGTATAGCTGGTTCATCAATTCTTATCCGGATACAGCGGTAAGGGGCGGAAAGCTATCAAATTGGCATCATTGGATCCACTGATGAACGAGAGAATTGAGTGGTTGATCAGGTAACGAGGCGGTCTGCAATGCGTGGCCGCGCACAGGAAGGGTACCTGCCCAGCGACCCCGTAATGTGCCGTTGCATGCGCCTCAATCAAGGCTCAGCCAAGGCTTCAGTTCGGCCCGGTTCGCCAGCACCAGCTGCTGCGCTTCGGGCCTTGCGTCGTGCATGTTGGGGTTCACCCCGAAGCGCTTCACCACATACTTGACCAATGCCTGCGAGCTCCCCACCACCAATTGCCCGTCGGTCATGCCGTAGTCCACCTCGATGATGGCCCGCTGCGCGGGTGTCAGGCGTTCATCCGGCTTGAAGATCACATCGACCGGTGTGTTCCATTCCACGTCCTGGTCGATACCGTTCTCGGTCTGCTCATCATGTACATCCGGCACACCGCGCAAGCGGCTGAGTACAAAGTCGCGGTACATGCGGTTCTTTTCGCAATAGGCCCGCACATGCCAGCGCATGCCGGTGTACACCAGCGTATGCGGGGCGATGGTGCGTCCGTCCAGCTCGGGGCTGTTGAACGACACGTAGTCGATGTCCAGGCGGCGCTTCTCACGGCAGGCCTTGAGCAGCGGTCGCAAGACCTCCGGTTTAACCGAGCGGTCGGGCACCTTCAGCACTTCGGTGTGGGCATAGGCCAAGGCCAGGCCTTCGATATGCGGGGCGCGTTCGTTGTTCTGGTTGAGCAGGTCGAGGTAGGCGCTGGCGCTGTCGTCGATGAACAGCGGCTTGAACTGTCGGGTCGGGACATAGCCTTTGATCTGCTTGTCGTAGACCAGGTTTTTCGAGGCGTAGTCATTGATATAGGTGTTGATGTCCTTCGACGCCTGCTGGCGGCTGATGCCGAAACTCTGGATCAGGTGATTGGTGGTCAGCCGACCTTCCCACCAGACCACCGTCTCGATCAACCGGTAGCGCAGGGCCAGGTCCCAGCGGGTTTGCTCCATGCGTTGCGTGCGTTTCATGTGGGCTCCTGAAAGGTTGGCAACGAGCATCATGATAAATGACGTGTCGCCTGATCATACATATCCACCTGCTTGCCTATCAAGCCAGCCAGATATGTAAAGTAAACAGGCACATGCTGACGAACACGCCCATCGCCTGCCTCATGCAGCGCTGTTGCCGCCAAAGGCTTGGCCAGCACGGCGTCGCGGGCAGCGCATGATATCAAATGGCCTTGCGCACTCATCATGGCCTCCCCAAAGAAGCCGTTCGGATATGCACCATTGCTTTACCTGTACAAGTCTCCATTATCGACATGTAGCCAAAGTAGACATATCGTTTCGCTTGCCGGCAAACTGCCACCACCCAAGGAAGCGTCACATGGAAGCCATCGAAATCTCTCTGCTGGGCATCTGCGGCATCACCCTGCTACTGGTGTGCCTGCAGCACGCTCGCCAAGGCGAGATGTGGGACCTGCTGCACGGCGACCGTGAGCTGGAGCGCTCCGCTCGCATCCATAAACAGGAAAACCGCGAGTTGCACTCTGCACTGCGTGCCGAGCGCGAGCATGTGAGCCAGTTGCAGCGCCAGGTTCAGGTGCTGCTCGGACTGGTACCGGAGGCCTGAGGGCTTTCGTCACCGCGCAGGCGTACACTTGCCCTCAGCACAGGCTCAGGAGTTGCTCAATGCCCTACCCCATCGAACAGAAACTGGTCATTGGCGTTGCCTCGAGTGCGCTGTTCGACCTCACCGTCTCGGACGACATCTACAAGACCGAGGGCGTCGAGGCGTACCGCCATCACCAGCAGCAGAATTTGGACGAGCCATTCCCCAAAGGCGTGGCGTTCCCGTTCATTCGCCGCTTCCTGAGCATCAACCAGGCCTTCCCCGAGCAACTGCCGGTTGAAGTGGTGCTGCTCTCGCGCAACTCGCCGGAAACCGGCCTGCGGGTGTTTCGTTCGATCAACCACTACCAGCTGGACATCACCCGCGCGGCCTTCATGTCGGGCCGCTCGCCCTACGAGTACATCCCGGCATTCAATGCCTCGCTGTTCCTCAGCGCCAATGAGGAAGACGTGCAGAAAGCCATCGATGCCAACTACCCGGCCGGGCGGGTACTGCCGACGCGCATCTACGACGACGAGATCGACACCGAATTGCGGGTGGCTTTCGACTTCGATGGCGTGATTGCCGACGACGAGGCAGAGAGCGTGTACAAGCGCAACGACAACCTGGATGACTTTCAGGAGCACGAGCGCGTGCACAAGGGCATTCCGCATTCGCCAGGGCCGCTGGCGGACCTGTACCGCAAGCTTTCGCTGATACGCATGCTGGAGGACCGCAAGCTGGCCGAGAACCCGGACTACAAGCGGATCTTGCGGATTGCCATTGTCACGGCGCGCAATGCGCCTTCACATGAGCGGGTGGTGACGACGTTGAAGGACTGGGGGGTGTCGCCGGACGAGTGCTTCTTTCTTGGCGGAATGGAGAAGCCCAGGGTGCTGTCGATCCTGAAGCCGCATGTGTTCTTCGACGACCAGCGCAGCCACCTGCAGTCGCCGGCGGGGGATTTGCCGATGGTGCATGTGCCGTTCGGGGTGGCGAACAGGGGGCGTTCAACGACGCGCTCCCCGCTCGACACGCCCGTGCAGGAACAGGACGACACCGGCGTTACCGGTGCCATCCAGCCTGTTTAGCGCGCAACTTCCTCGACCGGGGCATTGGCGGTCGGGCGGCTACGCTGCCCCAGCAACGCACGCGCCGCCAATGCCGCCACCACCAGGCCAGGTGACGCCGCCAGCAGCAGGCCGCCTACACCTGCCCCCGCCGCCAGGATCTGCCCTGCGGCCAACGGCCCGGCCATCGACCCCAGGCGCCCTACCGCCACCGAAGCGCCCACGCCGGTCGCGCGCACCTGGGTCGAATACAACGTCGGCGCCAGCGCGTACAGCACCAATTGCCCGCCGATGGCGCAATAGCCTGCGGTAAACCCGGCCAGCAACATCAGGCCAAACGTGCTCGACAACCCCAGGCCCGCCAGCGAGACAAGCATGCCGGCATAAGCGATGAGCACGGCCCGTCCGGCGAAGCCCCGGTCCATCATGCGACCGGTGAGGAACGAACCTGCAGCGCCCCCCAGGTTGAACAGAATCTGCACCGCGCCCGCCTGTGGCCGGCTGTAGCCTTGCCCGATCAGCAGAGACGGCAACCAGTTGAGCAGCATGTAGAGCACAGTAAGCGTGAAGAAGCACGCCACCCACAGCAACAAGGTGCGGCTTGCCTGGCCCGGCCCGAACAGCTGGGCCAGCATGCCGTTGCCGGCTGCGCTGGCAGCAGGCTGGGCACGAAACGCCTGGGACTCCTTCAGCCATACCATCAGCACGAAGGCAATCGCGATGGGGGCAATACCGCCCACATAGAACACCGTCCGCCAGCCTTCGCCCAGCCCGGCCATGCCGATGACCGACGCAATCGCCCCGCCCAGAGGCACGCCGCAGTAGGTCAGGCTCACCGCCGTGCTGCGCAGGCGCTCTGGCGCGGCTTCGCTGGCCAGGGCAATCAGGATCGGCAAGGCGGCCCCCAACCCCAAGCCGGTCATCAGGCGCGCAATCAGCAGCGAGGTGTACGTCTCAGCATGGGCGGTACCCAGCGAGAAGCCGCCGAACAGCAGTACCGCAACGATCAATATGGCCTTGCGGCCAAGCCGGTCGGCCAGCCAGCCGCCGATGAACGCCCCCGGCAGCAGCCCCAGTAGCCCGGCACTGAACACCCAGCCAAGCATGGCCGGGGTTAGCGCGAACTCCTTGGCCATGTGCGGCGCAGCAACCCCGGTGGCCTGAAGGTCCAGCCCTTCCAGCAGCGCCACCAGAAAACACAGGCCGATGGTAAGCACCGGCTTGCTTGAAGATGAGGATGAATGACTCATGTGTGGCCCCTTTTGTTGTTATGGGTCGGGAAGTCAAAGCCTGAACGTGGCACGCAAGGAAACGAACGAGGAGTCTTCGCCGCCGGCTTCCTTGATGGCAGCACCGACGTCGTAGTACTTCATGTCGAGATCCAGCGTGAGGTTGGGTGTCGCCAGCCATCGGGTGTTCGCGCGGTAGATGGTGCCCACATGGCGGCCGGTGCCACGGGTGTTGGCCAGCAGGCTCATGCCGGGCATGTACACACCATCCTCTTCGCGCTGCTTCCACACTTCGAGCACGCCTTGCTCGAAGCGCACCGTGCGCCAAGGGGAAAAGCCGAACGTGGGCCCGACCACGATCACGTTACTCAAGGTGGTCAGGCTGGCCTCACCGTAAACACCGTTACGCGGGTACAGCGGGTCGAAGGTGCCGACCTTGCCGTCGCCCGGGTCGCTGTCACCGCTGGCGGCGTCGGCACGCATGCCCAGCCGAGGCTGCCAGGGGTGGTCGAAGGTGTAGCCGCTGTCGCTCGACACCGCCCAGGCACGGATCGAGGCGCCGCCCAGGTGGCCACCCTGCCCGGCCAGGTTCCAGCTCCAGTCAAGGGACTGATAGCGGCCGAACAGGCGTGTGCCGTAGGTGTAGCGCTGCTCGTCCCCCGTCTCGCCAGCCAGGCTGCGGTCGTCGGTTTCCAGGCCGAAGGCAAACAGGTCCATGTTCCACACGGCCGTCAGCGGCAAGGTGCCGTACAGGCCGTAGAACTTCACCGCATTGTTGCTGCCGTCATCCCAGCTGTCTTCACCTGTTTTCAAAGGCCTGACAGCGAAGGCGTCGAGCTTGCGCCCGTCCTTGAGATTGAGGCTGGCACGCACGCCGTCGAAGCTCAGGCGCAGGTTGGGCACATCTCGGTAAGTGACGAACACCTGGTCGCCAAAAGCCATCTCCTGGCGCCCGACCCGGGTGGTGTAGCGCCCTGCGGCAAAGTCGTGGTTGAAGTCGATGAATGCCTGGCGGATTTCATTCCGGCCTTCGTCATTGGGTGAGTACAGGTCTTTGCCGAACGCCCGGGTGTTCTCCACCTGCACGAAGGTACGCAGGGCATCATCGAACAGGTGCAGGTCGGCATGGGCTTGCAACCGTTGCAACAGGTAGGAATCGTCTTTCAGGCCACGCAAGCCGAAGAAAGGCTGGTTCAGCGCATCGGCGCGGTAACGCGCCTCGGCCCCCAGCTGCAGCCAGGCCGACTCGGACAAACGATGGTAGCGCAGCCCGTCGAACGGGTCGCTGGCCTTGGCGGGGTCATCCAGAAAACGGTAGTCCTCGACCCAGCGCGGCGCGCCGGGCCGGCCTGGCCGGCTGTCTTCAAGCGGGCTGGCCGCTTGCACGTACTGGCACAGCGAAAGCAGCACAACGGGCACCAACGCCCGGTTCAACGGCCTCGTCATCAGAATTTCCCTTTACTTGTTTTTATAAAATTGGATAACTCTGTTAACGATTATTTTTGTTAATCATCTTGCCGTCAATAGCCAATCGACGCCCGCAAGTGGCACGCGCCATTCTGCGTTCGCTGATCGAACACTAATGCGCACAGGGGCTGCGACAAGGCAACATTGGTGGCTAGTATTTGTTCTGCGCGGTGTCTGATCCGCCGTCGTACGTGCAAAATCACTCATTAAAACAACAAGAGCACCCACATGAACTGCCTCAAACCCCTTGCCGCCCTCGGCCTGCTCATGCTCGGCGCCAGCCAGGCGATGGCTGCGCAAACAGTTAAGCAACCAAACATTATGCTGATCGTCGCCGATGACCTCGGCTTTTCCGACCTGTCCGCGCTGGGCAGCGAAATCCAGACCCCGCACCTGGACAAGCTGCTGGCCGACGGCCGCCTGATGCTGGACTTTCATGCCGCGCCCAGCTGCTCCCCCACCCGGGCAATGCTGATGTCGGGCAATGACCCGCACATTGCCGGGCTGGGCATGATGGCCGAAGCACGCAAGCGCCTGCCGGCCGGCGCCGAAGTGCGTGCGGGCTATGAAGGCGTGCTCGGCGCCAACGTCGCCACCCTGGCCGAACTGCTACACGATGCCGGTTACCGCACCTACATTTCCGGCAAATGGCACCTGGGCATGCAGCCCGCGCAGCAGCCGCAAAACCGCGGCTTCGACCAGGCCTACGTGCTGCTGGAAGGGGGTGCTGCGCACTTCAAGCAAGCCAACATGGACTTGCAGTCGAACTACAGCGCAACATTCCAGCACAACGGCAAACCCATCGAACTGCCCGACGACTTCTACTCCAGCACCTGGTTCACGGACCGCCTGATTTCCGCCATCGACGAAGGCAAGGCCAGCCAAAAACCCTTCTTTGCCTTCGCCGCCTACACCGCGCCACACTGGCCGTTGCAGGCGCCGGACAAATACCTGGCGCAGTACCGCGGCCGGTACGATCAGGGCTACGAGGCCATTGCCCACGAACGCCTGGAGCGCCAGCGCAAGGCCGGCCTGGTGCCAGCGGGCTTCCCGCTGCAAGCGCAACTGGAGGGTGTGCCGAGCTGGGCGTCACTGACCGTTGAGCAGCAACGCCAGTCAGCGCGCACCATGGAGGTATACGCAGCCATGGTCACCGCCCTGGATGCCGAAGTCGGTCGGCTGGTAGATCACCTGCGCAAGGCCGGCGAGCTGGATAACACGCTGATCCTGTTCATGTCCGACAACGGGCCGGAAAACGCTACCCGCGTCGACCCGAACTGGATCAAGCAGCATTTCGACAACAACCTGGACAACTACGGCAAACGTGACTCGTTCCTGATGATCGGCTCGGCCTGGGCCCAGGTCAGCGCCCTGCCCAGCCGCCGCTACAAGATGACCACCTACCAGGGCGGCATCCGCGTGCCCGCCTTCGTCTACTACCCGGCAACGATCAAGCCCGGGCGCAGCGAAGAACTGGCCAGTGTCAGGGACATCATGCCTACCCTGCTGCAACTGGCGGGTGCCCCCATGCCCGGCATCAAGTACCGGGAACGCGATATCGTGCCGCCGCAAGGCACCTCGGCCCTGGGCTACCTGCAGGGCCAGGACACGCGGATTCACGCCGAGGACGAAGCCCTGGGCTGGGAAATCAACGGCAGCGCCTCGTTGCGCAAAGGCCCGATGAAACTGCTGTGGGATGCCACCGATGGCAAGCCGGCCTGGCACCTGTACGAACTGCGCAAAGACCCGGGTGAGCACCACGACATCGCTGCCGATCACCCCGAGCAGGTCGCCAGCATGCTGCGCGACTGGAAGGCGTATGCGCAGCGCAGCAATATCGTGACCGACGCCGATGGCCGCCCTGCAAGCCCAGCCAAACCGGCCAGCCCGGCCGTGGCCAGCAAGCAATGATTGCCCGAGTAGCCGGCTGCGCACTGGTCGCCGCCGGCCTGCTCGCCGTGGGCTACAGCGCCTGGCCAGAAGCCCCGTCGCCCGTGCTGCTGTGCAACGGCTACAGTGGCCTGCCCGCTGCGCGCCAGGGCGCCTGGCTGGACGGCATGGTGCGCTTGCCAGGCGGCACGTTCAGCTTTGGCTCGGACCGCTTCTACGACGAAGAAGGCCCGGCACATATGGCGAGCGTGTCGGGCTTGCAGATCGATGTGCATCCGGTCACCAACGCCCAGTTTGCACGCTTCGTAGCCGCTACCGGTTACCTCACCCATGCCGAGCGGGGCATCAGCCTAAAGGACGACCCCACCCTTCCCGAGCACCTGCGGGTGCCTGGCGCGATGGTGTTCCAGCAAGGGCCGGAGGTGCTCAGCCCTGGCTGGCAGTTCATGCCTGGAGCGAGTTGGCGGCACCCGCAGGGCCCCGGCAGCAGCGTGGCGGGGCTGGAAAACCACCCGGTGGTGCAGGTGGCGCTTGAGGATGCCGAGGCGTATGCACACTGGGCCGGGCGCAGGCTGCCCACCGAGGCCCAGCTGGAATACGCCATGCGCGGTGGCTTGCAGGATGCCGACTTCAGCTGGGGCACAACGGAATTGCCCAAAGGGCAGATCATGGCCAATACCTGGCAGGGCCAGTTTCCCTATCACAACGCGGCAGCCGACGGTTTCACTGGCACCTCACCGGTGGGCTGCTTCCCGACCAACCGGTTTGGCCTGTTCGATACTGGGGGGAATGTGTGGGAACTGACCCGAACGGGCTATCGCCCTGGCCACGACCCGCAGCGTGACGCCGCCCTCGACCCGCCAGGCCCCACCCTGGACGAAAGCTTTGACCCCGCCGAACCCGGGGTGAAAGTGGCCGTGATCAAGGGCGGGTCGCACCTGTGCTCGGCAGACCGGTGCATGCGCTACCGGCCCTCGGCGCGGCAACCGCAGCCGGTGTTCATGGCAACCTCGCACGTGGGGTTCAGAACGGTTCGTGAATAAACGGCAAAGGTGATGCGGCCGCTTCGATGGCCGCCACCTGCCGGTCGAAATCGGGCAGCAGGTAGTCGAAGAAGTAACGGGCACTTTCCTGCTTTTCCAGGCGCTGCGGCGCATCTACCGGCAGCGCCTGAATGCAGCGGCACGTGCGGGCCCAGGCATAGGCCTGCAAGGCTGTGCCGCACAGTTGCAGGAAGTCGCCCGCAGCCCGGTACGGGTACTCGGGGTCGTCCGCTGCGCTGACCCGCACCTTGGTAACCACCACTTCCAGCGTGTCGCAAACCCTGCGCAACGCATCGCCCGCCTCGCCTGCGCCAGTTTCCTCCCGCAGCTCGACCAGCAGCAGCGCAAAGCCTTCACCCCCATCGCCCAGCACCTTGCGTAGCAGCAGGTCGTTGGCCTGCACTTCGTTGGTGCCTTCGTAAATCATCGCAATACGGCTGTCGCGCAGCGTTTGCTCGATGGCGAACTCGCAGGTATAGCCATAGCCGCCGAACACCTGCAGCGCCTTGCTGGCCAGGTTGAAACCGAGGTCGGTGAACACGGCCTTGATGATGGGCGTCAACAGCGCTGCCAGTTTCGAGGCTTTGGCCCGTTGTGCAAGGTCAGCTGATGCATCGGCAATATCCAGCCAGTGCGCTGCCCAGTAGCCCAGGGCCCGCATGCCTTCGGTGCGCACCCGCAGCTCCAGCAAGATTCGGCGCATGGCAGGGTGCAGGTGAATGGGGTCGGCAGCGCCCTTGGGCTGCCCCGGTGCATTCATCTGCCGGCGCTCCAGGGCATACTCCCTGGCGTACTGCCACGCCGCCTGCGCATGCGCCAGCCCCTGCAGGCCGACATGAAGCCTGGCCGAGTTCATCATCACGAACATGGCGGCCAGGCCACCGTGGGCCTGCCCCACCAGCCAGCCGCTGGCCCCCTCGAACCGCAGCGCGCAGGTGGCGCTGCCGCGAATACCCAGCTTGTGCTCTAGGCCATCGCAGTGCACGGCATTGCGCTGGCCATCGTCCAGCCATTTAGGCACCAGCAGCAGCGACAAGCCACGGCTGCCCGCCGGCGCATCCGTTAGCCGCGCCAGCACCAGATGCACAATGTCGTGTGTCAGGTCGTGGTCGCCGCCAGAGATGAACAACTTGTTGCCGGTGACGGCGTAGCGGCCGTCGCCCATGGGTTCGGCGCGACAACGCAGCAAGCCGAGGTCACTGCCGGCCTGAGGCTCGGTCAGGCACATGGTCGGCAGGGTTTCGCCGCTGACGATGCCCGGCAGATAGCGCGCCTGCAGTTCATCAGACGCATGGGTTTTCAGGCACAGGTAGGCGCCATGGGCGATGCCGGTGTACATGGCCCAGCCGTGGTTGCTGGCGAACAGCATCTCCTGCAAGGCAGCGTCCAGCACCAGGGGCAGCCCTTGCCCGCCGCGTTCGGGGGCGCAGGCCAGCGCTGGCCAGCCGCCCTCGACATAGGCACGATAGGCTGCCGCAAAACCCTCCGGCGTACGCACATTACCGTCTTCAAGGCGGCAGCCTTGGCGATCACCCGTTGCATTCAGCGGGGCCAACACCTGTTCACTGAAGCGGGCGGCCTCTTCCAGCACTTGTGTGGCCAGGTCGAGATCAAGCTCTTCATAGCGTGGCATTGCCTGCCAGGCCTGCTCGGCCCGCAGCCAGTGTTGCAGCACGAATTGCATGTCCAGCAAGGGCGCCTTCCAGAGCATGGGATACCTCGCGTTCAAGCCGTGAATTGAGGGTTTTCGATCAGCAGCGCCATGCCTTGGCCACCACCGATGCAGGCGGCAGCGATCCCGTAGCGCAGGCCGTCCTGGCGCAGTTGCCGAGCCAGGGTGTGTACCAGCCGCAGGCCGGTGGCGGCCAAGGGGTGACCCAGGGCGATGGCACCCCCATGGACGTTGAGTTTTTCCACATCGAGCTGCAGCGCCCGGGCCACCGCCAGCACCTGGGCAGCCTGGGCCTCGTTGATTTCGAAACGGTCGATCTGTTCCAGGCGCAGGCCGCTGCGCTCCAGCAGCAGCGCGATGGCCGGAGCAGGCCCGATGCCCATGGTGTGCGGTGATACGCCAACTGCCGTGGCCATCAACAACCGCGCCAACGGCAGCCGGGTACAGGCTGAGTAGCGCGCGACCACAGCGGCAGCGGCGCCATCGACCACTGCACAACTGTTGCCAGCCGTTTGTACACCTTCACTGTGCACGGCACGCAGCCGGGCCAACGCTGCTGCATCAGTCGTCCGTGGGTGGCTGTCCCGGCTGATTTCGCTTACGCCGCGGGGCATTTCGATCCCGCGTGGCAAGCAGCCTTCAACGTCGAATGTCTCAGCCGTAACACCGACGATTTCCTCATCGAACCAGCCCTGCTGCTGGGCGTGCAAGGCGCGCTGGTGGCTGCGCAAGGCCCAGGCATCCACAGCTTCACGGTGCAGGCCGTACTCACGCGCCAGGTTGTCTGCAGTACCGATCATGTCCACGCCGGCAGCGGGGTCGTACAGCGCTTCCCAGAGAAAGTCCTTGAAACCGACCGGCGCCCCCAGCCGAAAACCGTTACGGTGTTCGTAGGCCGCAACCGGGTTGCGCGACATCGACTCGGCGCCCACGCACAGCACCTGCTGCGCGCCACTGCGCAGTTGCTCGCCGGCCTGGCGCAACAGTTCAAGGCCGGTGCCGCAGATACGCTGCACCGCCAGCGCCGGGACGGCCTGCGGCACACCGCAGTACAAGCCCACATGCCGCGGCAGGAAGTAGGCATCGAAACTGGCCTGGGCCATGCTGCCGGCGAGCACGCTGTCGACCGCCTGCGGGGCGATACCTGCCCGAGCCAGCACCGCACGCCCGGCCTTGATCCCCAGGTCGATGGGCGACACAGCGGACAGTGCGCCACCCAGGTCTACCCAGGGGGTGCGCACCATGTCCACAATGGCCGCGTCATCGAACGTAGTACACAGGCCGGTACTGCTCATGGCCGACCCTGTGCGAGCAGCTGGGTCGGGCCTTCGCCGCGGTACAGCGCGTCTACCTGCGCGGCCCGCCGCTGCAGCACAGCACGCTGGTTGATCGAACCCTTGTCGGTGATTTCGCCCGCGTCGATCGACGGCGGCTCTTCGAGCAGCGCCAGCCACTCGATGCGGCTGGCGTTGCCCTGGGCGTCACGGTTCAGGCGCGCCAGCCAGGCGGCAAACCAGTTGCGCACCGTGTCACTGCCCAGCACCTCGGCATCGCTGGCATCGGCCGGCAGGCCAGCAAGTGCCCGGCACTCGGGCAAACGCGGGAACACCAGCACCCCCAGGCACTCGCGGTCCGGCGCGGTTACCACGATGTCCTGCACATAGGGCGAGCCTTCCAGCACCGCACGGTTGCGTAGCGGGCCGACACTGACGAATACCCCGGACGACAATTTGAAGTCCTCGGCGATACGGCCATCGAACATCAGGCCCTGCTCGGGCTGCTGCAGGTCGGCGAGCTTCAGTGCATCGCCCGAGCAGTAGAACCCCTCCTCGTCAAAGGCCTCGGCGGTTTGCTGCGGCGAACGCCAGTACCCCGGCATGATGTGCGGGCCACGAAAGCGCGCCTCCAGCTTGTCGGCCTGGGGCACCAGCTTCACTTCGCAACCCGGCGCCGGCAGCCCCACATAACCGGCCATCGACAACGGCCCGGTGGTGAAGGTGCAGGACGGCGCCGCTTCGGTCATACCGAGGCCAGCCATCATGCGGATACGCTCGCCACAGTGCTGCTCGGCGATCCGGTCCAGGCGGTCCCACACGCTTTGCGACAGGCCCGCGGCGGCGAAGAAAAACAGCTTGATGCGGGCGAAGAACACGTCACGCAACTGGGCGTCCTGCTCCAGTGCCTTGGCCAGTTCTTCCCAGCCCTTGGGCACGGTCAAGTAGGCCGTTGGCGAGATTTCGCGCAGGTTGCGCAAGGTTTCGCCGAAGCCTTGCGGGGTGGGTTTGCCCGCGTCCAGGTAAAAGCTGCCGCCGTTGTACAGCACGATGCCAAGGTTGTGGCTGCCGCCAAAGGTGTGGTTCCAGGGCAGCCAGTCCACCAGCACCGGCGGCTCTTCAGCGAACACCGGGAAGGTTTGCAGCAGCATCTGCTGGTTGGCACACAGCATGCGCTGAGTGGTGATCACCGCCTTGGGCAGTTTGGTGGAGCCCGACGTGAAGAGGAACTTGGCGATGGTGTCGGGCCCGGTTGCGGCAAACGCTGCATCGCCAGCAGCGGTGTCGCAGGGTTGCAGCAGGCTGTCGAAGCTCAAATGCCGACGCCCCGGCGCTTCGCCGCGCATGCTGACCACGGGTACCGAGGCATCAAGCACGGCATCGAAGGCGCGCAGAAACGGCTGAGTATCGGTGGTGAACACCAGGCCGGGGGTTAACACCTGGCACACATGCCGCAGCTTGGCAAAGTCCTGCGACAGCAGCGCATAGGCCGGCGATACCGGGCAATACGGGATGCCGGCATACATCGCACCCAGCGCAATCTGCAGATGCTCGATGTCATTGCCGGAAAACAATGCCAACGGCCGCTCGGCGCTCAGGCCGAAGCCCAGCAGGTGGGTTGCGATGGTGCGCACCTGGCTGAGCATTTGCGCATAGGTGACCTCGCGCCAGGCGCCGTCAGGCTCACGCGCGGCAATAAAAATTGTATCGGGGCGCATCTGCGCCCAGTGCAGCAGCCGGTCGAGCAAACGCGCAGGCAGCGGCGCCAGGGGCTCGACCGGCTGCATGCGCAGGATGCCGTCGGCTTCACTGACCTGCACCTGAGGGTGCCCGATGGACACCTGCCGGTAGGGCGGGCATTGGCCAGGGTCGGACGACCGTAAGCGGGCTTCGGTATTCACGCAGGTTGCTCCTTGTTCTTGTTGTACATCCTGCCGCCGCCCGGCCCTGCCGGTGGCGGCCAATCGCGTGTTGCTCAGATGGGATAATGCCGCGGGCCATGCTGCAGGGTGACCCAGCGCAACTGGGTGAACTGGTCGATGGCCGTGCGGCTGCCGAAGCTGCCGTAGCCGCTCGACTTGACCCCGCCAAACGGCATCTGCGCCTCGTCGTGCACGGTCGGGCCATTGATATGGCAGATGCCCGACTCCACCCGCTGGGCCAGGGCCAGCGCCCGGCTGGTGTCGCGGCTGAAGATGGCCGACGACAGGCCGAACTCGGAGTCGTTGGCCAGCTTCAGCAGGGCCTCGTCACCCTCAGCGCGCAACACCACCGCCACCGGCCCGAAAGACTCCTCGCCATACAGGCGCATGCTGCTGTCGACGTGGTCGAGCAGGGTCGGCTGCAGGATGCTGCCCTCCAGCTGGCCGCCGCACACCAGGCGTGCGCCCTTGGCCACCGCATCATCGATCAGGGCTTTGATGCGCTCACCGGCCGCGCCGCTGACCAGCGAGCCGAGCACTGACGTGCTGGCCTGTGGGTCGCCGGCGCGCAGCCCGGCCACCTTCACCGCCAGCTTGTCGACGAAGGCGTCGGCGATGCGGCTGTCCACCACCAGCCGCTCCGTGGACATGCAGATTTGCCCCTGGTTGAAGTAGGCGCCAAACGCTGCGGCTTCGACGGTAGCGTCCAGGTCAGCGTCGTCCAGTACCAGCAACGGGGCTTTGCCGCCCAGCTCCAGCAAAGCTGGCTTGAGGTGCCGGGCGGCCAGCTCACCGACAATGCGCCCGACGTGGGTGGAACCTGTGAAGTTGACGCGGCGCACGGCCGGGTTGGCAATCAACCGCTCAACGATGGCCGGGGCGTCCTCCGGGGCGTTGCTGATCACGTTGACCACACCGTCGCCCAGGCCTGCATCGTGCAGCACCTGGCCGATCAGCCGGTGCACGGCCGGGCTCAGCTCCGAGGCCTTGAGCACCACCGTGTTGCCGCACGCCAGTGGCATGGCGATGGCGCGGGTGCCAAGGATGACCGGGGCGTTCCAGGGGGCGATGCCCAGCACCACGCCACAAGGTGCGCGCAAGGCCATGGCGAAACTGCCGGGCACATCCGAGGGGATGACTTCGCCGGTAATCTGCGTGGTCATGGCGGCAGCTTCGCGCAGCATATTGGCGGCCAGTTTCACATTGAAGCCATACCAGTTGGCCATGGCCCCGGTTTCACCCGCCGCCGCGATAAACTCGTTTGCCCGCGCCTGCAGCAGGTCCGCGCCGGCCAGCAGACGGCTGCGACGCTCGCCGGGCGCCAAGGCGGCCCAGGCCGGGAACGCGGCACTGGCAGCGGCTATCGCCGCATCGGCATCGTCCAGCGTGGCGGCGGCGACTTGCGACACCACTTCACCGGTGACCGGGTTGCGGCGTTCGAAGGTACGTCCATCGCTGGCGGGGCGCGACCGCCCGCCTATCAGCAAAGGCACCTGCAACATGCTTATTCCTCTTGTTGTACTTATCGGGAATATCCGCAGGCTGTGGCCGGTGATGGCCCAGCCCGCCTGAACTCAGCGCTTGTAGGCCTGCAGGCCCGGCTTGATGCTCTTGTCATCGAGGAACTGCTTCATGCCCTGCTCGCGCCCACCTTCGGTGTCCAGCAGGCGGGACTGGTCGAGTTTGGCGTACAGGTAGTCTTCGTTCTGCTCCCAGGTCAGTTCGCGGCAGCGCTTGAAACCGTTCTTGGCCGCACGCAGCACCACCGGGTTTTTTTCCAGCAGGTTAAGCGCCAGTTCGCGGGTGACGTCGCGCAATTGCGCCAGCGGCACGCTTTCGTTAACCAGCCCCATCTCGGCAGCCTTAGGCCCGCCGAAGGTTTTGCCAGTCATGATGTAGTACAGCGACTGGCGGTGGCCAACGGTATCGGCCATGGCTTTGCTGACCAGGTTGCCCGGCGGGATGCCCCAGTTGATTTCCGACAGGCCAAAGGTGGCTTCGTCGGCACAGATGGCCAGGTCGCAGGCCACCAGCGGGCTGAAGCCGCCGCCAAAGCACCAGCCGTTGACCATGGCGATAGTCGGCTTGGCATACATGCGCAACAGCCTCCATTGCCATTGCGAGGCATCGCGGCGGATTTTTTCCTGGAGAATTTCCGGGCCGGCGTCCACCTCACGGAAGTATTCCTTCAGGTCCATGCCTGCGGTCCACGATTCACCCGCGCCGGTCAGCACCAGCACGCCGGCTTCGCCGTCCTGCTCCAGGGTTTCCAGCACGTCGACCATTTCCCGGTTCAGCGTGGGGCTCATTGCATTGCGCTTTTCCGGGCGGTTGAGGGTGACCCAGGCAATGCCCGACTCCAGTTCGACCTTCACGGTAGCCCAGCGGCCTTCGTATTTGCTCATGGTTCTGCACTCTTGTTGTTCGAGGTGGTGAACACCAAGCTAAGCGAGCAAATTAGTTATGTCAATTAACCATTATGAAAATTATCTTTTTCTTCACAGCCTGTGTGGCGGTTATTTCCCAGTCACTCCCCTAGCCGGATGACGCCAAGGCAGGCAGACTGGGTAACTTTCTTATCCATGAGCCAGGAGCCTGCACCCCATGGCAAGGTCTGCCCGCACTACCGAAACCGCTTCCATGCCCGCTGCTGCTGCGGATGGGGTGCTTGAAGACTTGATCGGTTACGCCCTGCGCCGCGCCCAATTGAAGCTGTTTCAGAACCTTATTGGCCGGCTTTCGGCACACGACCTGCGCCCGGCGCAGTTCTCGGCGCTGGCAGTGATCGAGCAGAACCCTGGGCTGATGCAGGCGGACCTGGCGCGGGCACTGGCGATCGAGCCACCCCAGGTGGTGCCGCTGCTGAACAAGCTGGAAGAACGCGCCCTGGCCGTGCGCGTGCGGTGCAAGCCGGACAAGCGCTCTTACGGGATCTTCTTGAGCAAGGCGGGAGAAGCGCTGCTCAAGGAGCTGAAGCAGATCGCCAGGGACAGCGACCGCGAGGCGACCTCGGCGCTGGATGATGAGGAGCGGGATCAGTTGTTGCGGTTGTTGACCAAGATCTATAAGGAGTGAGGCGGCCGTTGCGACCCGCAGTCACCACCTTCACAATACGCAACATGCATTTTTTAAATTTTAAACAACGCAATAAATTCCAATCAATAATATTAGCTTAGACAAAAAAAGTATTTTAAAACCATTTTTCATAGAGATATGTTCTCACCAGACCGACCCCTGACTGGTGGAGGCAAAGGAACCTAATACCTCCTTCAGCCTCAGGTCACCTCACCCGGCTCCGGTATCCAGGTATCCGAAATCCCATTCGATGCTGGTTACCTGGAAGCTGCAGCATGAAGCCTTTGCCCTACCCTGTTCGCCATCACCTGTCCGCCGCCGTTGCATTCGCCCTCTTCACGCCCACGGCCTTTGCCGAGCCTGCCGAAACGCCAGGCAACAAGTTGCCGACGGTTACCGTCACGGCGGAGCACCGTGAAGAAAACCTGCAAAAAACCCCGCTGGCGATCAGTGCCTTCGACGAGCGCACCCTGCAGGATGCGCAGATCAACAACGTGCGCGACCTGTCCGGGCGGGTGCCCAACCTCACCCTGAACCGCCAGTCCATTTCCTACAGCGCACAAACCTACGGCATACGCGGCATTGGCGAGACCGACCCGATCCAGGAAGCTGCCGTTGCGGTGTACGCCGACGACTTGTACATCCCGCGGGCGATTTCCTCGATGCTGGACTTCAACGATGTTGAGCGCGTCGAGGTACTGCGTGGCCCGCAAGGCACCTTGTACGGGCGCAACAGTGCAGCCGGCGCGATACGGGTGATCACCCGCGACCCGACCCAGCAGGCCCGCGCCTTCGTCGAGCTGGGTGCCGGCAACTACAACGCACAGAACGGCCGCCTGCTGGTCAGCGGGCCACTGGTGGACAACACCCTGTTCGGCAGCTTCTCGGCGATCCGCCTGACCCGCGACGGCACTGTGTACAACCGCACTCGTGACAAAGACGTCAACAACATCGACATCCAGTCCTACCGCGGCAAGCTGCGCCTGGCCCCGCAGGATTCGCCCTGGGACGTGCAACTGACCCTGGCCGGCACTTTCGACCGCGGCGATACCACCAGCTATACGCCCTTCAACCCGGCCAACGGCCATTTCGACAAGTTCAAGACCTACAGCAGCCTCGACCCGAAGAACAAACTGGACCAGGGCAGCGCGGTGCTGCGTGCGATCTACAACATCGATGACCACCTGAATTTCAAGTCGGTCACGGCCTGGTCGGAATTCGACCAGCCGGTGGACTACGACAACTCCGGCCAGGCCAACAGCGGCACCGCGTCGCCGATCCAGAACAACCTGATCACCTACAAGCAGCGCTACGCCACCCAGGAGTTCCAGCTCAACGGCGAATACGACAGGTTCAGCTACACCCTCGGTGTGTACCTGTACAAGGAACGCTTCCGCGCCGAGCGCGACAGCCTGACCTTTTCGGTGGCGCAAAACCGGGTCAATGCCAGCGGCCAATACAGCACCACCGATACCGAAAGCTACGCGTTGTACGGTCAGAGCAATTACAAGCTGACCCCTCGCCTGTCACTCACCACCGGCCTGCGCTACACCCACGAGCACAAGAACTTCGATTACACCAACTACGCCATCACCACCGACCGGGCAATCACCGGCACCAACTTCGCTGCCGAAACCAGCGATTCCTGGGCATCCCTCAGCCCCAAGATTGGCCTGGAGTACGCCTGGAGCGACAACCTGGTGCAGTACGGCTATGTGGCCAAAGGCTTCAAGGCCGGCGGCTTCGACAACCGCGCGCCAACCCGCGCCGCTGCCGAGCAGGGCTTTGACCCGGAAAACGTCACCACCTATGAGGTGGGCTTCAAGGGCGACTTTGCCGATGGCCGCCTGCGCAGCAACATCGCCTTCTTCTACAACGACTACGACGACCTGCAGACCAATGCCTGGGACCCGGCCATCAGCGCCAACCTGCGCACCAACGTCGGCAGTGCCCACACCTACGGCGTGGAGCTGGAAAACACCGTGCTGCTGGCCCGCGACCTGCGCCTGACCGCCAACCTGGGCTACCTGAAAAGCCAGTACGACGACTTCCAGAACGCCAGTGGCCCGGGCGTGAGCGCCGACGGCAAGAAAATGATCTTTGCGCCGGAATGGAACGCCAGCCTTGGCCTGAACTGGACAGTGCCCGTCAACCTGCCGGGTGAGCTGGTGGCCAACACCGACTACCAGTACCAGACCCACTCCTACGCCAACCCGCTTAACGCCGACATCTACGAAGTACCTGCCCAGGGCTTCTGGAATGCCAGCACCAGCTATGCCAGCGCAGACGGCCACTGGACCACCACCTTGTCGGTGAAGAACCTGCTCGACCGCGCCTACCCGCAAAGCATTGCCTACTCGGCCGCCAGCCGCACCGCCTACTACTCGGTCAACGACCCACGCACCGTGCTGCTGAGCGTGCGCTACGAGCTGTAGCGCCGCCCTGAACGGACTCACTTTCCACTTGCAAGGAGAACACACCATGGGCTTGACCCGTAGAGACCTTATTGCCCACCTGATGGCCGCCGGCAGCTACGGCGCCGCGCTTGGCAGCCTGTCCGCGCTGGGCCTGTTGCCCACCGCGGCCACGGCCAGCACCTTCCAGCCGCTGGGGCTGCCGGCCACGTCCGGCAACGGCAAGCGCGTGTTGGTGGTGGGGGCTGGCATCAGCGGCCTGGTGGCGGCCTATGAGCTTGGCAAAGCCGGTTTTGATGTGCGCGTGCTGGAAGCCCGCGAACGAATCGGCGGGCGCGCCTGGACGCTGCGCAACGGCGACGAGGTACTGCACAATGACGGCAGCCGCCAACAGGTGCGTTTCGACAACGGCCACTATTTCAATGCCGGCCCCGCACGCCTGCCCAGCCACCACCTGACCATCCTCGGCTACTGCCGCGAGCTGGGCGTGCCGCTGGAAGTGCTGGTCAACAGCAGCCGCAACGCCCTCGCCCAACCCGACCTTACGCAGCCACCGTTGCTGCTGCGCCAGGCGGTCAATGACACCCGTGGGCACCTCAGCGAACTGCTGTCGCGCAGCATCAGCGGCAAAGCGCTGGACAAGCAACTGGACACCGGCGACCAGAAGGCCTTGCTGGACTTTCTCAAGGTGTACGGCGACCTCGACGAGCAGCGCCATTACAAGGGTTCGGTCCGCGCCGGCTACACCCGCTTCGCCGGGGCGGGCGACCAGACCCCGATCCAGCGCCAGCCCGTGGCACTCAAGCAACTGCTCAACCCTAACCTGATGCTGCCGCTGGTGTTCGACGAGATCCCGGAGTTTTCCGCCACAATGTTCCAGCCAGTCGGCGGCATGGACCAGATTGCCAAAGCCCTGTACGCCAAGGTGCAGAACAAGGTGCAGCTGCATGCCGAAGTGCAGGCGATCCGCACTGGGGACAACGCCAGCCAGGTCACCTGGCGTGACCGACGCAGCGGCAAGACTCAGGTAGAAACGGCCGACTACGCCATCGTCACCATTCCCCTGCCACTGCTGGCCCGGGTCGACCACAACTTTGGCAAGACCACACAGGCGGCCATCGCCCAGGCCAAGCCGGACCTGGCCAACAAGGTGGCGTGGCAGGCACCGCGCTTCTGGGAAAGCGAGTTCCAGATCTACGGCGGGCTCTCCTACATCAACCACGAAGCGCGGCTGCTGTGGTACCCCAGCGACCACCTGAACAGTGCCCAGGGCATCCTGGTGGGCACCTACAACACCGGCGAAGTGGCGCGCACATTTGCCACGCGCTCGACAGAGCAGCAACTGGCGTCGTCGCGCCAGGCCGTGGAGTCGCTGCACCCGGGCCATGCCGGCAAGTTGCAGCGCGGGGTGGCGGTGAACTGGTCGAAGGTGCCGTTCAGCGAGAGCCCGTGGATTGTCCACGACGTGCTGGCCGAGCCCGGCTACTCCCACCTCAACCAGCCCCAGGGCCGCACCTGGCTGGCCAGCGATGCACTGGCGCATGGCGGGGTGGGCATCTGGCAGAACAGTGCTGCGGACTCGGCCCGCCATGTGGTCGGGCAGATCGCCCGGCACGCCCTGCAACAGCAACGCGGCGTCGCCGCCTGAACAAGGAAGCCTTCTGATGAACAATACTGCCCTGCTGCTTGGAGCCTTCATGTCACTGTCCGCACTTACCGCCCAGGCCGACACCATCAAGCGTGTCGACCCGCCAGGCTCGAAGTTCCCCATTTCGCAATTGGTCACCGTGCCGGCCGGGACCTCGCTGACCTTCGTCAGCGGCACCTTGCCCGACGTCGCCGACCCCAAGGCACCACCGCAGACCATTGCCGCCTATGGCAACACCGAAACCCAGACCCGCTCGGTGCTGAAAAAGATCCAGGCCGCCCTGCAAAGCCAGGGCCTGGGGCTGGGTGACGTGGTACAGCTGAGGGTGTTTCTGGTAGGCGACCCGGCCACCGAAGGCAAGCTGGATTTTGCCGGGCTGCAAGCCGCCTACACCGAATTTTTCGCCACCGCCGAGCAACCGAAAAAGCCAACCCGCACCGCCTTGCAGGTGGTGGCCCTGCCCCTGCCGGGCGCCCTTGTCGAGATCGAAGCGGTCGCTGCAAAAGCGCCCTGATACGCCGTTAACTCATTTCCCCTATTGCTTGCCTGCCGGGCCCACCCGGCGGGCGGCCCCTGTGCACCCGCTGTTCGACAGCGCTCATGGAGAGCGAACATGCTTCACGCCTTGAAACTGCCCAGCCCGCGCCTGCAACCCGCACTGCTGACCATGGCCCTTGGCACCACCGGCCTGGCCGCGCCGGATGCATTTGCCGAAAGCACTGCCCAGGCCACCGCCCCGTCACAGCTGGGTACCGTGATCGTCACCGGCAACCGCGGCTCGGAAAAACGCACGGTCACCACCAGCCCGGTGCCGATCGATGTGATCAGCGCCAAGCAACTGCAGCAAACCGGCAAGCCCGGCCTGATGGAAGCCCTCAGCGCCAGCGTGCCGTCCTTCACCCTGCCGGAGAAGACCGGCTGGGACGCCAGCGGCATGGCCCGTGCGCCCAGCCTGCGCGGGCTGAACGCGGCCCAGGTGCTGGTGCTGGTAAACGGCAAGCGCCGCCATACCAGCGCCACCCTGAACATCAGCGGCATCCAGGCGGGCGCAGCGCCCACCGACCTTGACCTGATCCCCATCAGCCTCATCGACCACGTCGAAGTGCTGCGCGATGGCGCAGCCGCCCAGTACGGCTCCGACGCCATTGCCGGGGTGATCAACGTGATCCTCAAGGCCGACGCTTCCGGCACCTCGGTAACCAACGCAGGCCAGGGTTACGACGGCAAGAAGCAGACCGTGCAGCAAGGCTTGAACAAGGGCTTCGAGATCGGCGACAGCGGCATTGTGCAACTGGCCCTGGATGCGCGCAGCCAGAACGATGACAACAAGGCCAGTGCCAACGGCTACAGCTATGCCGAAGCCTTCGACAAGGCCGGCAAGTCAACCTACGGCGGCTACGGCACGCCGAAGATCAACCTGCTGACCCTGGGCTACAACGCCGAGCTGCCGCTAAGCGACGACCTGACCCTGTATTCCTTCACCACCTATTCGCACCGCAAGGCGGAGCAGGGCCAGAACTTCCGCCTGCCGACCATCACCAACACCATCACCACCGGCCCCAACGGCTACCCCGGTGGCTACACGCCCACCTGGTACATCGAGGAAGATGATGTGCAGGGGGCCTTCGGCGCCAAGGGCAATGCCGGGGAATGGGCCTGGGACCTGTCCAGCACCTACGGTCGCAACGAGGCACTGCAGGGCACCACGCACAACCAGAACGCCTCGCTGGGCGAGGCCACGCCCAACCATTTTGAATCGGGCACCTGGATTGCCACACAGCTGACCAGCAACCTGGACCTGCAGCGCAGCTTCGACATCGGCCTGGACAAGCCGCTTGACCTGTCCTGGGGCCTGGAACACCGACGTGATACCTATCAAGTGCGCGATGGTGACTGGGCCTCATGGGCCAACGGCGGCTACTGTCGTGCGCCCGGCGACTGCGCGGCATCCGGTGCACAGGTCACCAACGGCATCTCGCCGGACGAAGCCACCAGCACCAGCCGCAACAGCGTGGCCAGCTACATCGACGTTGGCTTCAACCCGCTGCCACAGTGGTACCTGGGCAGCGCGCTGCGCTACGAACACTACAACCGCGGAGTGGGCGCCACCCGCAGCGGCAAGCTGACCACCCGCTACGACTTCACCCCCGAGCTGGCCGTGCGCGCCACGGTAAGCAACGGCTTTCGCGCACCGTCGCTGGCAAACAGCCTGTTCAGCGCCCGCTCGACAACCTACGGCGTGGTCAATGGCGTGTACCAGTCGATCAACTACGGCGTACTGCCGGTGGACTCGGCGGCAGCCAAGGCATTGGGCGCCACCGCACTCAAGCCCGAGCGCTCGACCAACTACAGCCTGGGCCTGACCTACCAGCCTGCCCCGCAGCTGTCGTTTACCGCAGATGCCTACGTGATCAACGTACGTGACCGCATCACCCTCACCGGCACCCTGCTGGGCGACGAAGTGACCCAGGCGCTGCTGGACAACGGCATCGACTCCACCTCTGGCGGGCGCTATTTCACCAACGGCGCCAACACCCGCACCAAGGGCCTGGACCTGGTCGGCAATTTCGACCAGAACCTTGGCAACTGGGGGCAGCTGAAATGGACGGCCGCCTTCAACTGGAACCAGACGCAGATCCTGAGCTACAAGGAAAACGTCACTATCCAGGGCACGGACTACAGCCTGATGAACCGAGAGGCGCGCAACTTCCTCACTGAAGTGCAGCCGCACACCAAGTTGATTCTGGGCGCCAACTGGCAACGTGACCGCTGGACCAGCAACCTCACCCTGACCCGCTACGGGTCCTGGCGCGAAGTGAACTCGGCGACCGACCGCAGCCTGGACCGTGAGTACAAGGCGCGCTGGATCACCGACATCGACGTGGGGTATCAGCTGACCAAAGACCTCAACCTGGCCGTGGGGGCGCAGAACCTGTTTGATGTTTACCCTGAGCGGCAGAACCCCAGCAGCAAGACCATGACCAAGGGGTATGGTGCCTATTCGCCTTATGGTTTTACCGGGGGTTACTACTTCACCCGGCTGACGTACAACTTCTGATGTGCACTGGTGGCGTATTGGGGCTTAGGCATGCGCCGCTTTACCCTGTGGGAGCAACTGTCTAGCATTTCACTCAGGCTACCGCATCACACGGTAGGAGCAGCCTTGTGCTGCGAAGAGGCCATTGCTGTCGAAGATGATCTTTAGCTCTACCGGCCTCTTCGCAGCACAAGGCTGCTCCTGCAGGTCCTGTGCTTGCCTTGGAGTCGACGCCGGCCAAGCGGGAGCGGGATTCATTCGAGACATGAGGCGCACTTTATGAGCCTGATCCCCGGGTTATCTGACAAAGCCTGCGTATTGGTATGTGGTGCGAGCCGAGGTATCGGCCTGGCACTGTGTACGGCGTTGCTGGCCCGCGATGATGTAAGCCGGGTCTGGGCTGTGTCGCGGCACGCCAGCAACGCTGACGGGTTGCTTGCCCTTGCCCGGGCACATGGCGAACGCGTGGTACTGCTGGATTGCGATGCGCGCGACGAGCTGGCGCTGACCGCGCTTGCAAGCGAGGTGGGCCTTGCCTGCCCGCACCTTCACCTGGTTATCAGCACACTCGGCATCCTCCACCAGGAGGGCAGCAAACCCGAGAAGTCGTTGGCCCAACTGGACCTCTCCAGCCTACAGGCCAGCTTCGTCACCAATGCATTCGCGCCGATCCTGTTGCTCAAGCATCTGTTGCCACTGCTGCGCAATCAGCCCGCCACTTTTGCCGCGCTGTCGGCCAGGGTCGGTTCGATCAGCGACAACCGACTGGGTGGCTGGTACAGCTATCGCGCGAGCAAGGCGGCGCTGAACCAGTTGCTGCACACGGCAAGCATCGAACTGAAACGCCTGAACCCGGCCGCCACGGTGCTGGCGTTGCATCCGGGGACTACCGATACCGAGCTGTCGCGGCCGTTTCAAGGGAACGTGCCGGAGGGGAAGCTGTTTGAACCGGCGTTTGCGGCACAGTGTGTGATGGAGCAGGTGGGGCGGCTTGGGCCGTCGGAGAGTGGCAGTTTTTGGGGGTGGGACGGCCAGCGAATCGAATGGTAAGCCAGTAAGTCATGGTCCCCTGCGACACAGGTTGTCGCCCTCTTGGCAAAAGCTATTGCTACCCAGCCAGAGGAAAGAACATGAAAGACCTGTTTGCAGTCATCGGCTTTGCCGTGGTGGTAAGGAAAGGATACGAGTGGTACCGCGAGTACGTTGAGCTCAAGCGCAAAAATGAGCAGCGACAGTGAGCCTGCCGAGCCTGGGCAATACCAATGGCTATAGAAATTGACGCCAAAAAGCGCCATTAAACCGCCATCAACACTAGCATATCGCCACCATTCACCGGTACGATTCGCCCAGCCAAAAGTCGTACCGGCCCCCCGGTGATCCAGAACAAGGTTGTTTTCATGTCACAAGCGAAGGACACGCTGCTCAGACTGTTCGCCTTACTCCGTCTAATTCCGACCGAGCCACAGCGAATTGCTACTCCAACGCTGCTGGAGAAGCTTCGTGATCGCGGCTTTTCGGTCACGTTGCGTTCGATTCAACGCGACCTGAACCGGCTGTCTATTCCGTTTTCCCTTGTGTGTGACGACAGCGAGATGCCTTTCCGCTGGAGCTTCACCCGTAACGCTCCCTTGCAGTTGCAAGACATGGATGCACCGACGGCGCTGGCGTTGTACCTGTCCGAGAACCACCTGTATACCCTGTTGCCGCAAACTGTTCTGGACCAATTGGGCCCACAGTTCCGCCGCGCTCGGAACTACCTGCAGGGTGTAGGCGCCAACGGCCTGGCCGACTGGGCCCGGCGCGTTCGTGCACTGCCCAACGGTAAAACCTTGATCCCTGCCGCAGTGTTGCCAGAGGTTTGGGCACACGTCTCCAGCGCACTGTTGGAACGTCGCCAACTGCAGGTGAGCTATCGAAGCCGCAGCAAAAATGCCATCAAACACTTTCGCCTGCACCCTGCCGGGCTGGTCTCGCGCCATGCCATCAGCTACCTGATTGCGACGGTCGGTGACTACAGCGACCTAAGGCAGTTTGCGTTGCATCGCATCCAGCAAATCGAAGTACTCAGTGAGACTGCAGAGTTTCACAGCAGCTTCGATGTCGACGACTACATCGCCAGCGGCGTGTTCAACCTGCGCCAGGCCGACCACCATGTCGAACTGATCGCCGACGTCCATCCACAGATAGCAACGTTGCTGCACGAGACACCGCTTAGCCTCCAGCAGGACTTGAGCGACATTCCCTCCGAGGACTGGAAACGCTTGCGCGCCAAAGTGCCATTGGACCGGGAAACGCTGTGGTGGATTTTCGCGCTCAACGACAACATTCGTGTGCATGCCCCACAGGTGTGGGTCGACGAGATTCGCCAGCGCCTGCGCTCGATGCAATCTTTTTACCAGCAGGCTTGCCCCGCCTGACCTCCCTCGCAATACGTTATGCCAACTTCCCGCGCCCCAGCTTGATGAAAACGGGGGCGCAAACCTAGACAGATATCGATATCTACAAAAAGGACATTGCCATGCCGCTTCCTCTAATCCTCGGTGCCGCCGCTCTGGTTACAGCAGCTTACGGAGCCAAGAAAGGCTACGACGGATACCAGCGTCATTCGGAAGCCGACGAAATTGTCAAAGTTGCCCAAGAACGCTATGAGGCAAAGAAAGAAGTCTTTGACGAACAGGAAACCAAAACCACTTCTGCACTCGAAGCCTTGGGGAAAAAAGAACTGGAAATCGGCCAAAGCTTTGCCGAATTCAAGGTGCTGGCCGACAAACTGTTGGACCAGATAAACGCCGGCCGCCAGCACAAACTTGAAGTCAACATTCCCAAACACAACCTGCAAAAAGTCGATAACTACAGCTTCACTGCCGTTGGCGTGCTCGGTACCGTTGCGGGCGCTGGCACCGCAGGCGCTGCGGCTGGCTTCGCTGTGTATGGAGGTGTAATGGCCTTGGGTGCGGCTTCGACCGGTACCGCTATTTCGTCGCTGGCTGGTGTTGCTGCTACCAACGCAACCCTGGCCGCAATTGGTGGTGGCTCGTTGGCTACCGGTGGCCTGGGCATGGCAGGCGGCACTGCGATTCTGGGCGCGGCAGTAGCCGCCCCTGTGTTGGCGATTGCCGGCTGGGCTTACAACAGCCATGGCGAAGAAGCGCTGAAAAACGCCCGCAAAGCCGACCTGGAAGTTACTGCAGCCGTCGGCAAGCTCACTCGCGCCACGGAAATGCTTGGTGAAACCGAGCACTATTCACGCAAGATCCGTCGTTCGCTGATGTCCATCTATGCCCAGTTCAACCAGTATTTCGACAGCTTGAAAGACATCGACAACTTCCTGCAGGACCTTAAAGGCCGCAATGTCGATGTCAAAGCAGAAATGGCGAAACACAATGATTCGATCGTACTCACCATTCAGAACGGCTATGCGCTGGCGGCCATTCTGGTGAACGTGATCACCACGCCGATCTTCAAGCTCAAGAAAGTCAACGGCCAGGTCGCCAAAGATAAAGACGGCGTTCCGACCATGGAATTGGATAAAGACGGCTCGATGGTCCTGAACGAGACCGAACTCGACAAGGTGATGGTAAGTGCCAGCGCTGAAGCCGAGAAATTCGAAGCAGCCTGACACCCACCGGGGAGGGCTTGCCCTCCCCAGCTCCCCTTTCGACTTTCATGGATCTGAATATGCACGCCGCAGCGCGAGACTATCCCTGGGCTGAAGAGCTCGAAAAAACTGTGGTCAACAGCCTGGCCACCAGCTTTGGCCTGGATTTTTTGTTGTTCCAGGACAAGCACGGCGGTGATGTGAACACCGTTCATAATGCCCGCAGTGGTGTATGGGCAACGGAGCAGGAAAAACAAAGCTTCGAACAGCGCGGCGACTACAACCCGGATCCGTACCATCAGCACGAAAACTACATCGCGACCGGGCGCAGGGATAAAGCTACTCACCTGGCCGGCGACCTTCACGACCCTTACCGCAACGCCACACTGACGGCGGCACAGAAGCGCAACCTTGATCACGTTATCAGTGCCAAGGAAATACATGACGATGCAGGCCGCGTGCTGGCAGGGTTGGACGGTGTTGAGCTGGCGAACCAAAGCAGCAACTTGCAAACAACCCACGAAAGCATCAACAAGTCGAAAGGCCAGACGCCTATCAACGACTACTTGCGCGACCTGCCCAACCTGATTGGCAGAAGCGAGAGCAAACTGGCAAAAGACCGGGCACGCCTGGCCACCCTGCCGCGCAACACGCCAGAACAACAGCACAATGCACGCGTGCTTGAAGATCAGATTCGCAAAGACGAAAACAAGATCGACACGTTGAAGGCCATCGACCCCGATGAAATGCGCAAGCGGGACGAGGCTGCCCGTGCCCCTTACAACGAACAGATCAACCGCACCTACTACACCAGCAGCAAATTCTGGAAGCAGAGCGCCTCCGCGTCGCTGGATGCCGGCCTGAAAATGGGTGCCCGCCAGATGCTGGGCCTGGTGCTGGCCGAAGTCTGGTTCGAGTTGCGCGGGCAGGTGCCGGTGCTGCTTGAAAAGCTCAAGCACAAGTTCGACTTCGAAACGTTCATCGACAGCGTCAACGACACCTTGAAAGGCGTTTGGGTACGCGTGCAGAAACGCTTCACGGACTTTCTCATTGGTTTCAAGGACGGCGTTTTCGCTGGTGTAATGGCCAGCGCAACCACCACGCTATTCAATGTGTTCGCCACGACCAAGGTCATGGCGGTCAAGATTATCCGCGAAGTCTGGGGCCAGTTGGTCAAGGCCATCAAACTGATGATCTTCAACCCGGAGCAACTGGGCTTCGTCGACCTTTGCAAGGCCGTTACCAGCTTGATGTCCCTTGGTGCAGCCACTGTGGTGGGCACCATGGTGCATGCCCAACTGCTCCCACTGTGCAGTTTCCCTTTCGGCGGTGAACTGGTGGCGTTCGCCAGTGCCTTGGTCACTGGCGTGGTCACTCTCGGCCTGAACTACTTCCTGCTGCATAGCCCAGTAGCCCAGAAGCTCTGGGCCTTCATCGAGTCAATCATGCCGCATGCCGGCGTGGTGAAGCACTTCGAGTCGGTGAACGCAGAGCTGGACCGCTACTTGACCGAGCTCAGCAGGCTTGAATTCAACCTGGATGCTTATGAACTTGAAGCGTTCTCGCTCACCTTGATGGCATGCAACGATGAACTGCAACGCGGCATGGTGCTGAAGGCTGAGGTGGCTAAACGCAACATCGAACTGCCTTTTGAAATGGGCAACAGTGCGAGCACTCGCGACTGGTTGGCCTCTTTGGTTTAAGTGATGCAGCCTTTTCCATGTCATCAGTGCGGCCTGTGCTGCCGCAACGTTCACCTGGCCGAGGAAACGCGCTTCCTCGACCGGGGTGACGGTACCTGCCGGCATCATGATGTGCCCAGTAAACGCTGCACGATCTACGAAGACAGGCCCGAAATCTGTCGGGTGGATCGGCAATACGAATTGCACTATGCCAGCCAGTATGGCTGGGACGAATTTGTGAAGCTGAATGTTCAAGTATGTGAGGTGCTGGAAGCGCAATCACGTCAGTGATGCCTAGGTGCGCAAGTACTTCTGCTGTGATTTCCCATCTTTGCCTTGGCAACTGGCACTCCCTCGGGCTATCCCTTGAAAGGACTCGAATGAACCATTCCGATCTATGCCTCAAACCTATTCACGAGCTACTTACCGACCAAGCTGGCAATCCGACACAGTTCTGGATTCCAGCCTATCAACGCGGCTATCGCTGGAAACCCCTGCAAGTGACGCAATTGCTGGACGACATTCGGGAGTTCAGCCAGCGTCGCAACCCACAGCCTGAAGACTTCTACTGCCTGCAACCACTGGTCATCAAGGCCACCGAGCATGGACCACTCGAAGTGGTTGACGGCCAGCAGCGGCTGACGACACTGCTACTGATTCTCCGCCACTTCAATGAGCGGCTGTCGGAGAAGTACAGGCAGAAGCTGTATACCCTCGACTACGAAACCCGCCCACAGCTGCTGGCGTTTCTAGATGACCCAGACGAGGCTGCTGCCGAGGAGAATGTTGACTACTTTTATCTCCTCAGTGCCATCAAGGCTATCGAAAATTGGTTCAGCAGCCGTGGTCATGAAGTGGATGACATCAAGTCTGCGGTACTGAACAAAACCCGGGTCATCTGGTTCGAACTGGCGGACCAGGACAACGCGGTGGACGCCTTCACCCGCCTGAACGTTGGCAAGATTCCTCTGACGGATGACGAATTGATCCGCGCGTTGTTCCTCAAGCGGGGTGATGCGGGTGAGCACGACGCGACTGCCCAGCAGTTGAAAATCGCCCACGAATGGGACCAATTGGAAAAGGCGTTGCAGGCAGGCGAGTTCTGGTACTTTCTCAGCAACCAACAGAGCAGACCACAAAACCGCATTGGCTTCCTGTTTGAGCTGGCGACCAAGGTTGAAGGCCACGCAAAGGACGCTGGCGAGGATGATCACAGTATCTTCCATACTTACAGCAGAAAGCTGAAAGCTGCAGACGTCACTGCCGAAGAGTGGCTGCGCATCAAGCAAATCTACATGATGCTTGAAGAGTGGTTTGAAGACCGCACGCTGTACCACATTGTTGGTTTTCTGATTCATCAAGGCGTAGACGTGGCGGATATCTGCAAGCTCTCGCAGCAGACGACCAAGAGCGCGTTCGAGCGAAAATTGCGAAAAGAAGTATTTGCTCGCGCGATCGGCGACGAGGACCTTGATGCGCTGACGCCTGATGAACTGCGCTTGTGTGTCAGCGAACGTCTGGATGAGCTGGAGTACGGCCGACACTCGGCAGATATTCGCTCGCTCTTACTGCTGTTCAACCTGGCCACCTTGCTCAGCAGTCCCCGCTCTAACATGCGCTTCCAGTTCGACAACTTCAAAAAAGGCGAATGGGACATCGAGCACGTACGCTCAATCGCTTCCAGCCGGCCCCTGCGGCAACATGACCAAGTGAACTGGCTGAGCCTGTGTGCAGGCTATCTGGAAGCTCAAAAATCAGGTGACCAAGAACGCCAACTGTTGAGTCGCATTCAAACCTTTATCAAGAAGTCGAAGAAACAGCATTCAGACGAGGCCTTTGAAGCCCTCTACAACGAGTTGCTGGCCTTCTTTGAAGAAAAGGAAGATGTGCCGACCGAGCATGGCATTGGCAACCTGACCTTGCTGGATAAAGCTACCAACCGCAGCTACAAAAACGCCGTTTTTGCGGTCAAGCGCAAAGCGTTGCTGGCCCTGGACCAGTCGGGGATTTTCGTCCCTCTGTGTACCCGCAATGTATTCCTCAAATGCTACAGCCCGGAAGCTGACAACGTGATGTTCTGGAGCCAGGACGACCGTGACGCCTATCTGGCCGAAATCAACCGGGCCCTGGTGGGCTTCTTCAGTGCAACCCAGGAGATGACTCAATGAGCGAATCTGGCACTCAGATTACCCTGAAACAACTGATCAACCGCCATCAGCGCATTCAGGTCCCCATGATTCAGCGTGATTATGCTCAGGGTCGCGCTGCTGCTGAGGATGTGCGCGAAGAATTCCTCGGCACCCTCAAGCAAGCCTTTGCGCTGAAACCGAGCAATCCTGCCCTTCCCCTGAACCTCGACTTCATCTACGGCAGCCTTGATCTTGAAGGCCGTACCAAGTTTCTACCGCTCGATGGTCAGCAACGGCTAACTACCCTGTTTCTGCTGCACTGGTACCTCGCTTGGCGCGACGGCCGTGAAGCCGAGTTCCGTCAAGTGTTCTGCGAAGGTAATCGCTCACGCTTTTCCTACAGTGTTCGCCCAAGCAGCAGCGAGTTTTTCGATGAACTGGTGAATTTCTGGCCGGCACGTGAAACCGCCGACAATGCTTCGCTGGACAAGCTGGTAACTAACCAGGCCTGGTACTTCCGTTACTGGCGCCTGGACCCGACCATCCAGTCGTGCCTGGCCATGCTCAAAGCGATTCACGAGCATTTCGGCGATGTTCAAGGTGGCTACCAACGGTTGATGGACGAACAGCAACCGGTAATCACTTTCCAGTTGCTGGATCTTGAGCACTTCGGATTGTCCGATGACCTGTACATCAAAATGAACGCCCGCGGTAAGCCGTTGACCGCTTTCGAGACATTCAAGGCCCGTTACGAGCATGACCTTAAAGCGCAGTATGAGTGCGAGAGCCGAGAGATCAGCGGCCGAGCGTTCTCAGTCGCCGATTACTTTGCGCGCCGCATGGACACGTGCTGGGCTGATTTTTTCTGGGCGTATCGCGACAAGGAAACCAACCTGTTCGACGATGCGATCATGAATTTCTTCCATGCTGTTGCGTTCATTTGTCGCGACCCCGTATCACCTGGCTATCTGGAGGACGTCAGCACCTTCAAAACCCAGCCGTTGAAATCGACATACGCGTATTACCACAAGGCAAAATGGCTGGAGCGGGCGTTCTCCGATACATTGATTTTGCTGCTTGAAACCTGGAGCGCTGACGGCAATCGCTTCACACCACTGCTCCCGGAAAACCCGTATTTCAACGAAGCCGCAATGTTCCAACGCTTGGTCAATGATCCATCGGCCCTGGCATACACGGATCTGGTGCAACTATTCGCATACGTTGCATTCCTCCGTGCTGCGGAGGGAGCGCCTGAGCCGCAGGCATTGCGGGAATGGATGCGGATAATCTACAACCTGTCGATCAACACCAGCTATGAGCGCCCTGCTGACATGCAGCGCAGTATGCTGGCAGTGCAGGGCCTTCTGCCCCATGCTGACGAAATCGGGGCTTTCTTCGCTGGTACTGAAAAACCGACTACAGGTTTTTATCATCAGCAGATTAGTGAAGAGCAACTCAAGTCCAAACTGTTGCAGGCTCATGCAGGGTGGCTCCCGCTTATCGAGCGAGCGGAAAAGCATGGCTATTTCAAAGGGCAGATTGAATTTCTGCTGGACTTCAGCGGTACGTTGGCCAAGTCAGAAAAATCTGAAGTGGCAGCCTGGTCGACAAAAGAGCACAAAACGCTTCAGGGCGTGTTCGCGGAATTTTTGAGCAAAGCAGAAGCCATGTTCAATGCCCGCGGCTTGAGCAGCCTGCCTGATTTCCGCTGGGAGCGCGCATTATTGTCTCTGGGCGATTACTTCTTGTACAGCGGCTCAAACTACTCGTTCTTGGTCAACTCAGCTTCTGAGCAATCCAGTTGGAAACGACTGTTGAGAGGTGGAGGTGGTTGGAACGAAAAAGAGGCGCGAGTGATGCTGCATGAGCTGCTGAAGCAGATAGACCTTGGCACCCCTTTGGAGCTCCAGCTGGATACTGTTATCGCCAATGCTGAAGAGCTAGAGCCCTGGCAGCAGATAATGATTGACACGCCTCAAGTGTTCAAATACTGCTACGAGCGTGCCTTGCGCTGGCAAGGCGACAAAATCTACCTGCTGAAGAAGAGCCGCATGAGCGGTATGCATGCAGAACTCTACAGCTACCACCTGCATACCCAACTCCAAGCACCAGCGCTACAGAAAAAAATCGCTCCATTACAATTAGTTGAATATAACTCAGTCAGCGGAACAGACTACGAACCCAGTACCAACCTTCTCCTTTCGCATCAGGGATACCACCTATATTTCCTGATTACTTCCTCATCAGAAAGCTTTGAAATATTAACCTCTTCAAAGCACCTGAAGCCGCTACCCGAAGTAAAGGATCTTCTGCTCAAGCATTACAAATTTGAGAGCAGAGGAGAGTTCCTAGTGCTCAGCGTCCCACGGCAACAAATATACAAAACGCTTTACAGTATGGCTCGAGCGATTAAAACCTTGCAGGCACAGGCCGCGGATACTGTGTAGGTCAGGTAGCTGAGGGCGATTGATGTAGGTATACGCGGATTCGATTTAACAGGTTACTGCAGAGCAGATTCGGCAAATCTGCGATCAGTCCGCCAACCTCCATCAACACTGAAAGTGATCTCGCGCCGGGCGTCTTGCCGCATCCCGGCCGAGATAATGCGTTCCATCGCTAGTCACCTCAGCGCGGGCCGCCGCCCTGATGGCCGCCAAAGCCACCACCGCCACCACCGTGGCCACCACCACCATGACCACCGCCACCACCCGGCGGCATGAACATCCAGCAACCCGACAAGGCGGATACCAGCGCCGCAACCAGGGCTGCGCGGAAAAGGTGTTTCGACTTCATTGGAACGCTCCACAAGGCTAGATCTGCTGCCCGCCGTTGGCCGGTCCGGCAGCGGGCGGATTCTAGAGCTGCGGTGTGATGGCACAGGGAAACTTTGCATATCTTTACAATCGGCACAGGCGACATTGACTTTGCAACGCCGCTCAATCGCCGCCGCCACGACGTCCTTGACCCTCGCCCTCCCACCGCCGCATGCTCGAACGCTTCCACCCCACGCTCAAGGAACGATTGCATGAAGCTGGAAACTCTCGCCATCCACGCGGGCTTCAGCCCCGACCCGACCACCAAGGCGGTGGCCGTACCGATCTACCAGACCACCTCGTTCGCCTTCGACGACACCCAGCACGGCGCCGATCTGTTCGACCTGAAAGTGGCCGGCAACATCTACTCGCGCATCATGAACCCTACCAACGATGTGCTCGAAAAGCGCATGGCCGCCCTCGAAGGCGGGGTCGGCGCGCTGGCGGTGGCGTCGGGCATGGCGGCCATCACCTACGCCATCCAGACCGTTGCCGAGGCCGGCGACAACATTGTCTCGGTGGCCAAGCTGTACGGCGGCACCTACAACCTGCTGGCCCACACCCTGCCGCGCATGGGCATTCAAACCCGCTTCGCCGCCCATGACGACATCGCCGCGCTCGAAGCGTTGATCGATGAGCGCACCAAGGCGGTGTTCTGCGAATCCATCGGCAACCCCGCCGGGAACATTGTCGATATCGCCGCACTGGCCGAAGCCGCCCACCGGCACGGTGTGCCGCTGATCGTCGACAACACCGTGGCCACCCCGGTGCTGTGTCGCCCCTTCGAGCATGGCGCGGACATCGTCGTGCACTCGCTGACCAAGTACATCGGCGGCCACGGCACCAGCATCGGCGGCATCGTCATCGACTCCGGCACGTTCCCCTGGGCCGACAACAAGGAACGTTTCGCCCTGCTCAACACCCCCGACCCGTCCTACCACGGCGTCACCTACACCGAAGCCTTCGGCCCCGCCGCCTTCATTGGCCGCTGCCGCGTGGTGCCGTTGCGCAACACGGGCGCCGCGCTGTCGCCGTTCAACGCCTTCCTGATCCTGCAAGGCCTGGAAACCCTGGCCCTGCGCATGGAGCGCCACACCGAGAACGCGCTGAAAGTCGCCCACTACCTGCAAGCCCACGAGCAGGTGGCTTGGGTGAAGTACGCCGGGCTGCCCGACCACCCCGAGCATGAACTGGCCCAGCGCTACACCGGCGGCAAGCCGGCGTCGATCCTGTCGTTCGGCATCAAGGGCGGCCAAGCTGGCGGTGCGCGCTTCATCGATGCGTTGCAACTGGTGGTGCGCCTGGTGAACATCGGCGACGCCAAGTCACTGGCCTGCCACCCCGCCTCCACCACCCACCGCCAGCTCAACGACGAGGAACTGGAAAAGGCCGGCGTGCCGCGGGACATGGTGCGCCTGTCGATCGGCATCGAGCACAGCGACGACATCATCGCCGACCTGGCCCAGGCCCTGGAGGCCAGCCGCGGGTGATTCATCCGCGCCCCACCCAATGCCGACGGCGGGCGCACAGTTATCTAGCCTGGATACACCTGCAATGACGCTGTTCTACCTGAAACTCATCGTCACGCCCCTGCTGATGTGGGCCATCTCCCTCGCCTCGCGGCGCTGGGGCGGTTTGCTGGGTGGGTTGCTGTCCGGCCTGCCGATCACCTCGGCGCTGGTGATGACCTTTTTGTGCCTGGAACAGGGCACGGCCTTCGCCTTGGGCGCGATACCCGGCGCACTGGGCGGCTTGGCGGCAGTGCAGGCCACCTATACCTTCTACCTGTTGGCCACGCGCAGGCTCGGCATCGCCGCGGCCGTGCTGCTGGCATTGCTGTTCTATGGCGCGGCCGCCTATGCGTTTACTCACTGGGGCAACCTGTACCTGTCGATTGCCGCGACGCTGCTGCTGATCGGCGTGCTGATTCGCGCCAGCGGCCGTGAGCCCAAACCCGACACTCTGGCCCGCCCCCGTCAGCGGTTTTGGGAGATCCCCCTGCGCATGGTGTCTGCCACTTGCCTGCTGATGGTCATCACCAGCCTGGCGAGTTGGTTGGGCCCGGCAACCAGCGGGATGCTCGCGCCGATACCGGTGATTGCCTGGCCGCTGGTGGTGTTCGCCCATGTGCAGAATGGCCGGGCCGGGATGGCGGCGATGGTGCGGGGTAATGCGATTGGGGCGGTGGGGGTGGTCGCGTTTTATCTGGTTTTGGCGGGGCTGCTCGAAGTGTGGGGCGTCGGCCTGACTATCGGGCTGGCCATGCTTTGCGCCGTGGTGCTGACCGTTGGGCTGGCTACCGTATTACGACGGCGTTGATGCGCCAGTGGGGCTGCTGCGCAGCCCATCGCAGGCAAGCCAGCTCCCACAGGGGCGGTGTAACGTCTGAGCCTGGCGCCATACCTGTGAGAGCGAGCTTGCCCGCGAACGCCGGCGCAGCCGGTGCCATACTCCGCGCAGGATGCTTCGCGGGTAAACCCGCTCCCACAGTGGCCGTGCCAGATCAATGAATTGAGGTAACCCATGGAGTATCAGATTCGCAGGGCGCGACCAGAGGATGCTGCGGGTATTAGCCGAGTGATCATCGCCGCCCTGCGCAAGACAAATGCAGCGGACTACGATGCCGCGACCATTGCCAGGGTCGAGCAGTCGTTCAGCGAAGCGGGAATTGTTGGCCTGCTGGGTAAACGCCTGATCTTCGTTGCGGCTGATCACGATGAGGTCATGGCGACTGCCAGCCTTGAAGATGATGTAGTCAGAAGCGTGTTCGTCGCCCCCGAGTATCAGCGGTCAGGTATCGGCGAGCAGTTGATGCTTACAGTCGAGAACGAGGCGCTTGTGCGGGGTTCGCAACGGTTACAAGTACCCTCTTCGATTACGGCGCAGGGTTTCTATACGCGCTTGGGGTATCGCAAAGTGCGGGATGAATTCCATGGGGATGAACGCACGATCATCATGGAGAAACGGCTGAGTCAGTCGTAATGATTGCACTTGGGCGCTGTGTGCGTGGCAGCGCCCCGTGCAATGGGCAACCGCTGCGTCAGCGAGGTTCAGGATGCTCGGCGGAGACCGAATTATTGGCATCCACATCGTTCATCTCTTCCTCGATTGGGCCGTCATCGTCTGCCGGTAACGGTAGCTCCCCTTCCCGGGTGCCGGCTTCCCCATCTGGCATGGCAGCCTCATTGTCCAGTTCGGTTTGACCGTCCTGGCCTGAACCGGGGTTGCCAGGAGGCGGGTCCCAATCGACGGGACGCTTTTCGGACCACGCCTCACCGGCGCCTTGTTTGGGCTCGGACTCGGTTTGCTCAAGCCCGGAGCCTGTACCTGCTCCGGTGTCAGGGGTGGTTTCTTCAGGGCCCGAATACGGGGCATCCGGGCCGTTGTGGTCGATTGCCATGGTCATTCTCCGGTTTGGCGCCGCGAGTGTGCGCATAAACTTCAGAGCTGGCGTGTCGGGCTAGAGTGCCGGGGGAGTGACGGGTGGCGCGAATAGCCGGGGCATTCAAACAAAGGGTTGTCCCCTTAAGGGGACATCGCTCATAGCCGCCTGAAGTAGAGTCACTTGCACACCTGAAAAGCTACAAAAATAAGGATGTGCACCGCCATGCATCAGCCCCACAGCGAGCCTCGCCGCTCCCTCTATTTCAACTATCAAGTCTTCCCCGCCCACACCGCAAGCGTCGGCGCCGCCCGCCCGGAACGCAAACCCGTAGTGGTGGTAGGCGCTGGCCCGATCGGCCTGACCACAGCACTGGACCTCGCCCGTCATGGCATAGCCTGCGTGGTGCTGGCAGCGGAACGGCAAGTGAGCGAGGGCAGCCGGGCGATCGTGTTCACCCGCCGCTCGATGGAAATCCTGCAGCAAGTAGGCGTCGCCGACCGGGTCTGCGAGCTCGGCTTACCGTGGAGCTGTGGTAATTCGTTCTACCGCAACCAGCGGGTGTTTCGAATGGAAAACCCACACGACCCAGACGACCGCTACGCACCCATGACCAACCTGCAACAGCCTTGCCTGGAGCAGTTTCTGGTCGAGGCCGCCGAGGCCCACCCGTTGGTGGAACTACGATGGGGCAACCGGGTGACGGACCTGGCCCAGCATGACGACTTCGCCCGGCTGAGCATTGATACCCCCGCCGGCAGCTATGAGCTGGACGCTGACTGGGTAGTAGCGGCTGACGGGGCCCGCTCGACACTGCGCACACTGCTGGACCTGAAACTGGAAGGTACCGCCTACGAAGGCCGCTTCGTGATCGCCGATATCAAGATTGACCTGGGCCTGCCCACCGAGCGCCTGGCCTACTTCGACCCTGCCTGGAACCCGGGCAACACCGTATTGATGCACCGTGAACCGGGTGATATCTGGCGCATCGACTACCAACTGCCCGAAAACGAAACCCCGGAACAGGCGCTGCAACCGGAGTCACTGCGCGCACGCATCAATGCCCAGCTACACATGCTTGGCGTTGAAGACCCACAATGGGAAATGGACTGGAGTTCGGTCTATTCGGCCCGCGCGCTGACCCTGCCGAATTACATCCACAAGCGCGTGATTTTCGCCGGGGACGCGGCACACCTGTTGCCGATTTTCGGCGTGCGTGGCGCCAATACCGGGTTCCAGGATTGCCATGATCTGGTGTGGAAACTGGCCCTCACCCTGAAGGGTTTGGCAGGCCCCAAGCTGCTGCCGTCCTATTCCGCAGAACGCGTCAGCGCGGCGCGGGAGATCATCAGCGAGGCCGGCAAGAGCACCCGGTTCATGGCGCCACCCACTGCGGGTTACCGCCTGGTACGCGACGCGGTGTTGTCGCTGTCGCTGACCCAGGCGTTCGTCCGCCCGTTGTACCACTGGCGCACTTCGCGGCCACATGACTACGCGGACTCGGTGCTCAACTGTGCAACTGACGACAATGAGCGTTTCACGGCCGGCCCGCGCAACGGCGCCCCGCTGCTGAACGTTCGGCTGGCCGAAGACGACTACCTCTTCGACCATCTGGGTGCCTGCTTCTACCTGCTCTTTTTCACTGAGAGTGACTGCATCCCAAGTGACATGGTCAAGCAGGCGAATACCATTCTCAGCAGCGGCGTGCCCTTGCAGATCATCGCGATTGCGCAAAACGCCCAGGCCACCATCAGCGGTGCAGACCAATTGATCGACGACACCACCGGCCGTATCGCTACCAAATATGGCATCACCCGCAATGGCGCCTACCTGGTGCGCCCGGACCAGCACATCTGCGCCCGCTGGCTGCAGGTATCGGCCGCACAACTGCAATCCGCCATCGACACTGCCCTGGGCAAGCACTGAGAGGAAGCGCCATGAATACCCTGACCGCAGCAGACCTGGAAGTGGTTTACGACGTACTGGCAGACGCTTTGGACCACGCCACACCGGCCAAGGCCGAGCTGTTTCTGACCAAGCTTGCGCTGCTCAGCGCCCATGCACTCGGCGATGCCCAGGCCTTCACCGAACTTGCCCAGTCGGCGCTACAAGACCTTTAGTACCTGCACTTGCCAAAGCACCGGAGCCGGTGCCGCTGAAACCAATAATAATCAGGCGCCCACATGCATCAGAACACTGCCCCCATTACAACGATAAAAACAGCCAGTAGCCCCCAGCAGGAGGTGATGCGCAAAGTGTCCAGGCGCCTGCTCGGTTTTCTGTTCCTGTGCTTTGTGCTGTCGTTTCTCGACCGGATCAACATCGGCTTTGCCGGCCTGACCATGATGGGCGACCTGGGCCTGAGCAGTACCCAGTTCGGCATGGCCACCACGCTGTTCTACATCGCCTATATCGCCTGTGGTATCCCCAGCAACATGGCCTTGGCCAGGGTGGGTGCACGCAAATGGATCGGCAGCCTGATGATCGCCTGGGGGCTGGCTTCGACCGCGACCCTGTTCGCGACCGATGCCAGCAGCCTGTACCTGCTGCGGATTCTGGTGGGTATTACTGAAGCCGGCTTTCTGCCCGGCGTGCTGCTGTACCTGACGTTCTGGTTTCCGGCGGCCTACCGGGCACGCGCCAACGCCCTGTTCATGATCGCGATGCCGTTTACCGCAGGCTTCGGGTCGGCGCTCTCGGGGCTGATACTGGGCCTGGATGGCGTGTGGGGCTTGCGCGGCTGGCAGTGGTTGTTCCTGCTTGAAGGCATGCCTTCGGTGATCATGGGCTTTGTGGTGTTCGGCTACCTCAACGACACGCCGCAGCAGGCCCGCTGGCTGAGCCCCGAAGACAAGCAACATCTGCAACATGCCCTGGCCGCAGACAACCCGCCATCAACCCGCACAGCAGAGGATGAGCCCGGCAGCCTGCTGCGCGAAATGCTCTCGCCCACCGTGCTGATGTTCAGCCTGGTGTACTTCTGCCTGGTCAACACGCTGGCGATGATCGCCGTGTGGACACCGCTGATCATCAAGAGCATCAGTGCCGCCGACAGCAGTAACACCACCATTGGCTTTCTGGCGATGATTCCGCAGGTGTGCACCATCATCGGCATGGTGGTGTGGGGGCTGCACTCCGACCGCAGCCAGGAACGCAAATGGCACCTGGTGCTGCCCATGCTGATGGCCGCTGCCGGCTGGATGTTTACTGCCTATGCCAGTAACCCGATGGTGCAACTGTGCGGCATCTGCATGGCCGCCACGGGCTCGTACACCGCCATGTCGATTTTCTGGACTACCCCGGACCAGGCGCTGACGTTCAGGGCCCGGGCCATTGGCATTGCGGTGATCAATGCGGTCGGCAACATCGGGTCGGCGCTGAACCCGCTGGTGGTGGGCGCATTGTTGACCTTCATGCTGCCCCTGCCCTCGCCCACATCGATTTCAAAGCATGCACAAAAGCTGTAGCCGACGGCTCGACGCCGCGATAAACCCGAGCCTTGCGCAGCACCTGTGGGAGCGGGCAAGCCCGCGAAGAATCCAACGCGGTGGATGGCACCGGCGTTGCCGGTGTTCGCGGGCACGCCCGCTCCCACAGTGATCGCGCCAGCTTTTGTTTTTTGTGGAAGACTGTTGCTCCCACTGGTATGACGCAAGCCTGAAGCCGGCGCAGTACCTGTGGGAGCGGGCAAGCCCGCGAAGAATACGACGCGGTGGATGGCACCGGCGCTGCCGGTGTTCGCGGGCGCGCCCGCTCCCAGAAGCCTGCACATGACTCGAGAGCTCGTGAGGGGACAGTTGTGTGATTGTCCAGTGGCTCATTTAGAGACGTTTCCTACAAGGTTTTAGGACGCCCCATGAACCTCCGGCAAGCGATTCCTCGTTAGTGTTCAGGGACCATCACGGTCCTTTCAATGCGAGGTCGTTTTTGACAATCAGCCAACGTATCGCCATTGCGGTAGCCGAAGCCGGGCTGCCGCACGACCAGTGCATGTCTTGCGAGCGGCAAGGCCTACCGATCCTTCCGCTGCGCCGTGCGCTGGTGCCGGATACCCGACCGGAGTGCATCACGACCGTGGCGGGTAGCCTGCATATCTCGGCGAAGATGGGCCTGCGTACCTTGCGCATGGGCTACCTGTACGTACTGCTCGATCAACAGGTCTGGCATGCCTACGAAGTCAGCGAACAGGGCCACCTGCGCCGCTTCAACCCCTACGAACCGTCCGACGGCCTACCCGCATCGCTGCCCGAAAAGTGCGCGAATGAAAACCACGACATTCCCTCGTCCTTCCTGAATATCGACACCGACCGCTATGGCAGCGCTTGGCTGGCTTTCTCCAGCGACCCTTGGCCGGTGAGTGTGTTGAATGCCTACAAGAAGGGCCAGGCGCCCGCGCATCGCTTCCAGGGCGTGGACCTGATCCAGGCGCGTAACAACCCTGAGTTACTGGGCATCGCCATGACGCCCGATAACCTGCAGGTCGACAAAGAGGTGTTCGAGTACACGCAGCATGGCTGCTCGCCGTTCGACAGTGCACATGGCTTTCACTCGCGCAGGCTGCGCAAGTTCGCCTTGAAGGGGTACCTGGTCAACGCGATGAACCGGCACAAGCTGGAGAACGGCGTGCTGGCGGTGGTGCTCGACGATACCGTTGGGCTGATTCAGGAATTCAACCATCAGCGGTTGAACTGGGTGGTGAAGCGCCAGGTCTGGCGGGAAGACCCCATGCGTGCCTACCAGTTGCAGACCTCGCAGATCCTCCAGTTCATTCGTGCCACGCACCGGGAGTGGGCAGCACAGAAAGTACCGTCGCTGGAACCCATGACCGGCGATGGGCCACCGGTGTTCACGGACCCGGCAGTGGAGCGCCAGTGGTTGGTGGAGCGGGCGCAGCTGGAGAGTGATGAGCGGCTGGAGGAACGCTACCACGAACCGAATCGCGCGGCGTTCCAGGCCGAGTATGACCAGCAGGAAGCTGAATTTCAGGGTTACATCGACAAGAACGCCCGTGCCTATGCTGCCCTGTTCGACACGCCCATGTTCAAGGTGGCCGAGCAGTACGATTACGACGGCGATCATCGCGAGTCTGGCGTAGCGTATGCCAAGACCATGGCGCTGTGCTTGGGTGGTGGCGTCACTGAGGCCGTGGTGCCCGGTGTGGCTCCCGTAGCCGGCACCAGCGAAACCCTCTGGCTGAAATGGCTACAGGACCCCGACAGCCCGCCCTATCGCGCACTGTTGATGCGGGACCGCTCACTGCTGGCTGGCCTGCTTCCCAGCTTTAGTGCTACCGAAACGATCAACTGGAACGACAGCGACAAGCTGTACTCGATGTTGAGCAAGGTCATCGCCAGCGACGATGCCGGCTTGCGCATGCGCAATACCCTCAAACAGGCCATTGCCGAAACCCAGGGCGCGCTCAACGCGGCTAGCCAGCGGCTGGCACCCTGCATGTCGCCCGGTATTCAGAACGCCGTGCGGCACCTGAACAGCGCGACGCAGTTTCTTTACAACGGCGTACATCTGATCGAACTGGAAGTGAAGATGAAGCTGGGCGAGTACTACGCCTTGCAGAGTGCTCACCTGCGCGAGTTGCAGCACAAGGCCAATGCCTCGATTGCGGAAGCTAGGGACCGGATGCATCGCAACATTGATGACATCGACGTTCATTCAACCAAGGCCTGGACCAAGTTACGGCCGATCATGCAACACGGACTGATGAGCCTGGCGGTGCTCGACCCGCGGTTTACCCACACCATGATCAGTGTAACGGTGTGGGTCGAGGGTACGGCTGAAGAGGTGCGTGGCCGGTTGGTTGAGGAAGCCAACATGAAGGTGACTCAGGCGAGCAGCGTGGCACAGATTGCCTTGGTGGATATCTCGGTGGCGGCGGGGACGCTGGAGGCGAATGCGCGCAAGATGTTGCAGGGGATGCGCATTACTTCGCAGCAGGCGGCGCAGTTGGTGCGCACAGGCTTTAGCGGCTTGCGAGGTGTAGCCGGGAGCTGGGAAGTGCTGCTCGCGATGGGAGGGCTTTACTTACAAAGTGACAGTTTGAGCAAAAACCAGGCGAAGGCTGAAGCGGAATTCGGGCCCAAAGCCAAGGAAGCCTTGATGGCCTTAGCAGGTGCAAGAATGGGCATCTTGGGCGGTAGCATCGAAGCACTTGGGTTGGTGGTTGTTTCTGGGGCTAAAGAGCTACAGCGTACGCGAACCCTGTCTTTTGCTACCGGAGATAAAATGACCAACCTGATAAAGATTGGGGGCGTGGCAGCTAGATTTGGCGCGGTTATCAATGTAGGTGCTGGCGTTTTCGATGCACTCCAGACGATAAGTGCTGTAAAGCGTACAACGGCAGGAGGCGATGAAAGTGCAGCGATAATCTATAAGGCCGCAGGATATCTATTTGGCATTGGGGTAATCGCTGCCGTGGCAGCAGTCTTCAAAACTTTAGTATTGGGTGTGTTAGGCATCGCACTGGTATCAGGCTTAGGGGCATATGCATTAACCAAGTGGGCAGAGGAGAACGAGTCGTCGCCGCTCGAACGGTGGGTAAGGAGGTGCTACTTCGGCAAGGCTAACGAGCTACCCGCTATCCACTGGAATACACCTGAACATGCAGACATGGCCACAGTTGAGCTAAATGCGGCTGTATTGGGAATCACTGCAAACGTTAAGTTCGAAACTGATCTCCTGGGAACCGTATCTAATGCCAAGATAAGAAGTCCCTTCAACTTAACTATCAAACAACGCATAAAATTCCTGATTACCCTTCCCCGCTTCGATATTGAAAACTCTGGGCTTCACTGGGAGCTGAAGGTGCACCGCCATGGTGACGGCCAGTTCAATGAGCATGTCAAGGGCCAAGTCATTATAGGCAGCGCCATAAATTTACCCGTAAGTATGAAGGAAGAGGTAATCAGCCGTCCGAGCCAGCCGTACATTCCACCTAAAAATCCAGATTACGATACCAGCAGTATCGAGCAGAATATAACTGATTACGCAGTTGCTACAACTGACGGCAACGTGAGTGTCAGGCAGCACTTTGGGGGCTTTGAAATGGTTCCCTATATCGGCACCCCTACTATCCTCGCTGCAACGTTATATTTGAAGTTCTGGCCTGATCGAAAGATGCCTGAAGTGTACGCCGAAATCATTTCGACTGAGCTCAACGAATGACAAGAGAAGAAAAGACACTACCTCATCGAGGCGCTGGTTGGAGGCATGATCTTCCTCCGCATGACGCAATACCTTCGCCGCGCGAGGTCTATTCGGCAGTGAACCTAGAAATCAGTCGGGCCGGGCGTATATTTATTGAAATCCCTCGATCATCGATCAGCGTGCGCGGGATATCATTTTTCGGAGGCCTGATGCTATTAGCATACTTAATAGAATTCATCATGCCGGACCTTTTCGAAGCGCTTCTCAACTACCGGCAGACGAGGCTAGATATCACAATCATAGTGCTCGTAGTTGTGATACTTTCGACCTGGGCCTTTTTCCCACTATTCCGTATAGACCTACGACTCCCGCGCAACGAGCCCATACGCTTCAATAGAGCACGCCAAAAAGTCTATTTCTATCAATACCGGTTTGATCGCCTGTACGCCTTCGGCAGCAAAGGCTGGGGTGTGAAGCCCGTGGCCTATGATTGGGCCGACCTCACCGCCGAGGTTTATAGGGTATATGCGCCCATGGGAAACGGCGGGCTTATTGAAAATGTGATGATCTCGGTTCGTAAACCAGGCTCTGACGAAGTCATCGATCGCCTCTTTCTGTGTAACAACATAGAACAAGGCAAGCAGTATTGGGCATTAGCGCGGCTGTACATGCAAAGTGGATATGATGCGATCTCCGACGCTATACGCCCTGTTCAGGATCAGAAGGCTGGAAATGGCCTGAACCCCATGAATTACCTCGCACCCAAGGTCCAGTGGCCAATGGAAATCGACATTGAGTCTCGGAGTGCTCCTGCGACGGATGGGGACTCATGAAACATTCCATCTTGGCTGCAACGAGACCGCTTTGAATGGCACCGGCTTTGCCAGTGTGCGCGAGCACGCCCGCTCCCAAAACCCAGGCGTGACTCGAAGTGGCCCGACCGTAGCTGGCCGAGCGCCTATATTGAAGTATGTTTTCGAGAAATAATGAATGACGCTTAAACCCAAGGTCTTGAGTGAGCGTGCAATAGGCTGGAGCTATGACCTGCCTCCAGTTGGAGACAACCCAGACGCCCACTGCTGGACAGAGCATGTGAACCCTCCACCCAGTCACTTTAATGACGTGTACCTTGAGTTACCGAGAAAAACGGTAAGCCTCCGAGGAGTTTCAGCGCTTGTCGGTATTCCTGGCTTATTATTTTGCGCCAGCCTAGCACTTTCTTTGTACTGGGATTTATTTACCTACGGCTGGGAGCGCGACTGGGTAATGAATATTTTATTTGTACTCGGCCCGCCCGTAATGCTGTGGGCCCTCATCCCCTACATCAAGCTCGATCTTGTCATACCCAGAGACGAACCTATTCGCTTCAATCGCCTACGTAGAAAAATCTACATCTACGAGTACAAGTTCGACCGCATCTTCATCTTCAGCCGTAAACGCTGGGGTGTCCAACCCGTCGCCTACAACTGGGACGACGTCACCGCCGAGGTCTACCGCATCTACGCCCCCGGCCACGGTGGCCTGATCGAAAACGTCATGCTGTCAGTCCGTAATCCTGAGACTGACGAAGTCATTGATCGCGTCTTCTTCACTCATACCCTGCATGACGGCGAGGCTTACTGGGCCATCGCTCGGCTCTTCATGCAGCAAGGCCCTGAAGCCCTGCCCAAGTTCGTGCACCCACCCCGCGACTGGAACGATGACGATGGCCTGAGCCACATGCATTGCTTGGCGCCGAAAGTCCAGTGGCCGACGGAAATCGACCTTGAGTCTCGCAGCGCGCCAGCAACGGATGAAGTCTCCTGAATCACTACGGCACTCGGTGCTGGATGGCACCGGCTTTGCCGGTGTTCGCGGGTGAACCCGCTCCCACAGGTACTGCGCATGGCTTGGAGATTTTGATGCCCCTGCAGGAGCAACTGCCTGAGCAAAATACAGAAGCCAGCGCGGTCTCTGTGGGAGCGGGTTTACCCGCGAAGGGGCCGGTCCGGGCAGCAAAGATCCCGGGGTTGGGTATGACTATTGGTCATGGCCTTCCCTGTCTCGATATGTCCCCATATCCAGCTCCATCGGTTGCGACATCAAAGCCGTCCCCTCTCGCAATGCCGGACGCGAACGGCTCAATGCCTCAAGCGCTGGCTGACACTGTCCGCGGTGCACGCACGCCCCATAGCCAGTAGCCCAAAGACAGAAGGACCAACCAGCCAACCCCGACATACATGGCGGTGCGGCTGGCCGGGAACCAACCAAGAACGCCAAAGATGAACACCATGAACGCGATCGCGCAAGCTGGTCCTACCGGCCACAGCGGCACCCGATAATCCAGCGCAGCCACCTCCTCCTTGCTCATGCCGCGCCGCATGGCCACTTGCGATAGCAGAATCATCAACCACACCCAGACAATGGAGAAAGTGACCACCGCGGCAAGCACCAGGAATAAGTCTTCTGGCACCAGATAATTCAATACCACGCCCAAAAGCAGAGCGACGCCCATCACTGCAACCGTCATCCACGGCACACCGAAACGCGACAATGATGCAAAGCCCGCAGGGGCTTGGCCGTTTTGGGCCATGCCGTACATCATTCGCCCGGCGCTGAAGATGTCGCTATTGATCGCTGATACCGCAGCGGAAATTACAACGATGTTCAACACGGTTGCCGCTGAGCTTATGCCAAGGCCACTGAAGATCTGAACGAATGGGCTACCGTGGCTGCCGATGCTGGTCCATGGGTAAATGGCCATGAGCACAAACAGGGTCAGGATATAGAACAGCAGGATGCGCAGAGGCACCGAGTTGATTGCCTTAGGCAGCACGCGCTTCGGGTCCTTTGCCTCGCCTGCGGTGATGCCGATCATTTCGACCCCGCCAAAGGCAAACATCACAACGGTGAACGAAGCAATCATCCCACCCACGCCGTTAGGGAAGAACCCGCCGTGGCTCCACAGGTTCGAGATCCCGGCAACAGTGCCTGCCTCGTCGTTCAGCTGGATACCCAACAGCAGCACTGCACCTCCTGCCACAATCATGGCAACGATAGCGGTCACCTTCAGCAACGACAGCCAGAACTCCATCTCGCCGAACACTTTCACGCTACACAGGTTGAGCGCCCCGATGAAGAGCACTATCCCAAGCACCCAGATCCAGGCGGGTGTTTCCGGGAACCACAGCCCCATGTAGACGCCAAACGCCGTCACGTCTGCCAGGCACACCACCAACATCGAAAATGCGTAACTCCAACCTGTCAGAAAGCCAAAATAGCGGCCCAGGTATTGGCTGGCATAGTGGCCGAACGAGCCTGACACCGGGTTATGAACCGCCATTTCGCCAAGGGCGCGCATCATCATGTAAATGGCTGCACCGCCTATCAAGTAGGCAAGCAAAACTGATGGCCCTGCCAGTTTTATTGCCGATGCCGAGCCATAGAACAGCCCCGTACCGATAGCAGAACCTAATGCCATGAAGCGAATATGCCGGGTAGAGAGACCCCGCTTCAGCTGTTGTGAAGATTGAGCGCTCATAGATACCTTCTTGATTTTATTATCAGGTCCGCACAACGCAGAGGCTGTGCGTTTTAATCAGGCACGCATTTATTCAATCATCAAGCTCTTGGCCACAGCACCGGGAATAGCTCATGGTTCATCTGGGCACCGCTGGCCAATTGCGTTTCAAGCCCGGGGAACTGCGGCGAGGTCTTCCACTGGCGTGGCGCGTGAGTAATGTCGTCGCCCAGGAAGCGCACCGAGAAGGCACGGCGCCGGCGGTTGCCCCCGACACCTCCAGAAGCGTGCAAGGTGAGCATGTGGAAGAACACGGCGTCGCCTGGGGAAAGCTCCCAGCCGAGGATATTCCAGGCGCTGCGGTCGGCCTCGATATCCGGCAAGTCCGCCAGGCTGCCTTCCGGGAACCATTGCGCCTGGCTGTCGAGGAAGCTGCGCGGCATCAGCCACGGCCCCAGGTGCGAGCCCCCTACAAACTCAAGGGTGGACTCCCTTGCGACGGGGTCGACTGGCATCCACATGCTGCAGTTCTGGCGCCCATCGATGTTGTAGTACGGCTGGTCCTGGTGCCAAGGCGTGCGCTGGCGCGTGTTCGGCTCCTTGACCAGCAGGTGATCGTGATAAAGCCGGGCTGTCTCGCTGCTCATGAGTTGAGCGGCAACGCTGCCCACCCGGCTCTCGAAGATGAACTGGCGGTAGGTCGCGATATCGCCCCAGTTGCAGAAGTCTTCGAAGAACCAACCCGGGTCGTCGGCGCGGCTCGCCACTTTGGCGCGCTCACTGGGGGTTTTCAGATTCTGTTCGATGCCGGTTTCGAGCAGTGCAACTTCTTCCGGTGTGAACACATTACGGACGCACACAGCACCATCACGCTGAAAAGCATCGATGGTTTCCTGGCTCAATTGAAATTCGGCGGTTTGTTTCATAAGGCACCCTTTAATCTTTTTATTGGGGCAGGCGCACACAAGTTCTGAAGTGAAACAAGCAAGGTGCACAGCGAGTATTGCTTTTCGGCACCAATAGGAAAAGAATATATTTCCTAATTTTGAGTATAGGAAAAAATGATAGGGTTCTCTTTCAGGCAGCTCGAGTACTTCGTCGCGGTGGCCGAACACGGCAGCATCAGCGCTGCTGCCAGAGCCCGCCACGTTTCACAGCCGTCGGTGTCGGTTGCGATTGCACAACTTGAAGAGGCGCTGAATGAGCGGCTCTTCCGGCGCCAGGTCAGCCGCGGGCTGGAGCTGACGTCGGCGGGCACGCGTTTGCTGGCCCAGGCACGCGACATCATTGGCATGGCCATCGCCATGAATCAGAAAGCGGATACGGCGCAAGGCTCGCTTCGCGGCAACCTGTCGCTTATTTGCTTTCAGGACCTAGGCCCTTATTACGCGCCGCGGCTGCTCTCGAGCTTTCGCAAGCAGTACCCCGATGTGGAGGTAACGCTGTTCGAAACGGACCTGGCAGGCGTGCACCGCCACCTGAGTGCCGGTAAGGCAGAGCTTGCGCTTACTTACGACATAGGCCTTGATCCCTCGCTGCCGCGCCAGGTGCTGGCCGAGTTGAAACCCTACGCGCTCATCGCTACGGACCACCGCCTGGCCAACCTGGCAGCGATACCGCTGCATGAACTGGCACAGGAATGCCTGATTCTTGAGGACATCGCACAAACGCGTGAATACTTCCTTTCACTGTTTTGGGCGCACAACCTGCAACCGCGCACCCAGCAATACACCCAGACCTTCGAGATGCAACGCGGCCTGGTTGCGCATGGCTACGGGGTTGCCCTGTCATGCACCCGCCCCGCCGGCGACCACTGCTATGACGGTACACCGCTGCTGTGCCGGCCATTGCTGGAAGAGGTGTCACCGCAAAAAGTGGTGCTGGCCCAGTCAGGCGCGATGCACCCGTCGCCGGTAGCGGAGGCGTTCAAGGGTTGGGTGACTCGGGAAATAGCAGGCTCCGTTACCGGCTAGCCCGCCCACTGATCAAAACACCGACCACCCGATCCGCGAACTCAACAACTCCAGCGCCGCCATGCCCGCAAGGGAGTTGCCCGCCGCATTCAACTCCGGCGACCACACGCATACGGTAAATTGCCCCGGCACAATCGCCACAATGCCCCCACCCACACCACTCTTGCCTGGCAACCCCACTCGATAGGCAAAATTCCCTGCCTCGTCATACAGCCCGCTGGTGGCCATGATCGAGTTCACCTGCTGGGCCTGGCGCCGGGTGAGGATTTGCTCTTCGCTGTGCTTGCAGAACCCGTCGTTGGCCAGGAAGCAGAACGCCCGGGCCAGGTCCAGGCAGTTCATTTGCAGCGCGCAGTAACTGAAGTAACTGCGCAACACCTGCTCGACCTCGTTATGGAAGTTACCAAAGGACTGCATCAGGTAAGCCATGGCAGCGTTGCGCGCGCGGAACTGGTATTCCGAATCTGCGACACGGGCATCGATCGAGATGTGGGGGTTGCCCGACAGCCGTCGAACAAAATCACGCATCGACAACGTGGGTGCAGCGAAGCGTGACTGGTTGATATCGCAGATCACCAACGCGCCGGCATTGATAAAGGGGTTGCGCGGGCGCCCGCGCTCGAACTCCAGCTGCACCAGCGAGTTGAACGGCTGGCCTGAAGGCTCATGGCCAAGCCGCTCCCAAATGGCTTCACCTGAATGGCCAATTGCCTGAACCAGGCTGAATACTTTGGAAATACTCTGCACCGAAAAAGGCACCATCGCGTCGCCTGCGCAGTAATGGCTGCCATCGTTGCTATACACCGCGATGCCCAACTGCTGCGCCGGTACGTCGGCCAGCGCAGGGATGTAGTCAGCCACTTTGCCCTTGCCGATCAAGGGGCGTACTTCTTCAAGAATCTCGTTCAACAGCGTTTGCATGAAAGGCCCTGGCTCAATCCCCTTCAGACGTCGATAAGGGGTCGCATGCTTGACGAAGACTGAGCGGCATAGATCACACATTCGGCAAGAAACGCTTGTGCGCCACGCCGCCCACTGTGTGCGCCGCGTCACGTTCCGGATAGCGCTAGCACATGCGTACTATTCTCAGCGCGGCAAAGGCTTGCCGATACTCCCAGCGTTAATCCGTTGCACATATGGAACGCCAATGCCCTCAGGGCTGGCAGCCACTTGCGTGGCATCTAATGGAGTATCTGGAGTCGCTATGAATCCCCTTTTCCGACTGTCCCCGCTGACGTTTGCGATCAGCCTCGCCCTGCTGCCGAGCGCCCACGCAGCTGACTACATCCTCGACAGTGGCGAGGACACCTTCAGCAGCGACCGCGCCTACGATGGCACGGTGTCGCTGCGCCCCGGCAACGGCGTGCCCGCCAGCCTGACCATCAACAATGGCGCCGAACTCACCAGCAAAGGTGGGCGAATCGGTGGCGCGCTCACCAACAACGAAGCCAGTACGGCCATGGCGACTGTCACGGTCCAGGGACCAGGTACCCGCTGGGTCGTCCCTCGCACAACGGCCGTGCTGGGTAACACCATCGTGGTCGGCGGCAGCGGCCAGGGTACGCTCAACGTGCTCGACGGCGGCCAGGTATTGGTGCGCGACCTGCAGCTCAGCGACAACGGTAACGCCGGCAATGCGCTGTCACGGGCGAACCTGCTGGTCAGTGGCCAGGGTGCGAAAGTGGATGCAGCCAACGTGACCTCTGGCGGCGTGTTCCTCTACGACTCGCGCATTACCCTGCGCGATGGCGGGCAGCTTGCCAGCGAACGTGTGGCCATCAACTCGATCAGCGACCTGTCCGGCACCAACACCCGCTGGGACAACACCGGCACCTTCAGGAACCGCAACGACCTCAGCCTGAGCAACGGTGCGGTGCTGACCAGTGACTCGATGGAGCTGGGCTCGGCCAACCTCAACCGCAACACCGTGGTGAGCGTGTCCGGCGAAGGCACGCGCCTGGCCACCCGCGCACTGACCTTGGGCACCACCACCGCCAGCACCAACCTGGTGCTGGCCAACGGCGCCGAGCTGAGCAGCACCGAGGGCATCGACATCAGCGTGCTGACCAGCATCAACTCGGCCGCACGCGGCACGCTCAGCATCGGGGGCGGGGTTGTGCGGGACGACAGCCGCACCGATATCGACGCCCCCACGGCCAGCGCCGCACAGGCCGCCGGCCGCCTCGACCCGCAAACGGCGATCCGCTTCGGCGCCGGTAGCGGCGCGCTGGCGTTCAACCACACCGACAGCGACCTGCAACTGAGCAACCGCATCAGCGGTGCGGGCCGAGTGTACGCCTTCAGCGGCAATACCACCCTGAGCGGCGACCTGACCGGGATGTCCGGCAGCACGGTGGTGCGCGGCGGGCGGCTGGTGCTGGCCGGCGATGTCGACCAGACCAACCCACGCGGCACCTCGCTGCTGAGCGTCGGCAACGGCACCCTGGTGGTCAACGGTACCGTGGGCCACACCGACGCGTCCGGCAACTACAGCAACCGCGCCCAGGTGCTGGACGGTGGCGTGCTGGCCGGTAGCGGCCGGGTCGGCACCACCCAGGTGGCTTCGGGCGGTACCCTCTCGCCGGGTGAAGGCGCGCTGGGCACCCTGTCGATCAACGGCGACCTGGACATGGCCGACGGCTCGCGCTACGCCGCAGATATCGCCGGCAATGGCGGCGCCGACCGCGTCAACGTCAGCGGCACCGCGACCCTGCGTGGCACACGGGTCGATGTCACCACGCTCAACGACGCGCAAAGCTACCAGACTGGGCAAACCTACACGCTGCTGGCCGCCCAGGGCGGTGTGGTGGACGGTGCCGCCGCTGGCACAGCCTATGCCCAGGCGTTCACCCACTCGGCGTTTCTCAACGTCAGCCTGCAGCGCACGGCCAACGAACTGAACCTGACAATCGCGCAGAAGACCACTCCCCCTGTTGAACCACCGGTCGAGCCGCCTGTAAAACCACCAGTGACGCCTCCGGTGGAGCCGCCGGTCGAGCCACCGGTACAGCCCCCGGTAGAACCGCCTGTAGAACCACCGGTACAGCCCCCGGTCGAGCCGCCCGTGCAGCCCCCCGTACAACCCCCGGTGCAGCCGCCAGAAACGGGCGGGCCTGGCACACCCGGCATCTTCCAGACCGTGGCGCAAACCGAAAACCAGTGGAACACCGCAGGCGCATTGAGCGTGCTGCAGCAGAGCGGCGACCCGCTGCGCCTTTACAACAACCTGCTGGTGCTGGATGCCGACAGCGCGCGCGATGCCATCGACCAGCTCTCCGGCGACTACCACGCCAGCACCGGCACCGCGCTTATCGCCAACAGCCAGGTGGTCTCCGGCGTGCTGGGTACCCGCCTGCGCAGCCTGTTCGACAGCACGAGCGTGCGCATGCCGCTGGGTGCATCGAACCTCATGCCCACCACACCTGAAGCGCAAGGTGGGGCCTGGGCGCAAGTCTTCGGCAACTGGTCGAAGCTGGACGGCAACAACGGCGCCGGCGGCCTGCACCAGAGGACCGGCGGCGTGCTGATTGGCGCCGACGGCAGCATCAACCCGGACTGGCGCGCCGGTGTTTACGGTGGCTACAGCCGCACCAAGTTCGATGCCGACGACCGCGATGCCAAGGGCCACAGCGACAACTACCACCTGGGCCTGTACACCGGCGCCCAACTCGATGCCCTGCGCCTGAGCGCAGACGTCGGCTACACCTGGCACAAGCTGGACAGCAAACGCAACGTGGCCTTTGCCGGGTTCAACGACCACCTGAAGGGCGAGCGCGACGCCAACACGCTGCAGGCCAGTGGCGAAGCGGCCTACCGCATCGGCCTGGGCGCGGTGGCGCTGGAGCCGTTCGTGGGCGTGGCCTACGTGAAGTACGACGCCGACAGCTTCCGGGAAAAAGGCGGTGCGGCGGCCCTGGACGTGTCCAGCGAAAAGCAGGACACCTGGTTCTCGACCGTAGGCATGCGCGCTTCAACACGCACCCGCGTGGCTGATCACGACACCCAGTTCTATGGCTCGCTGGGCTGGCGCCGCGCCTATGGCGATCTGGACCCGAGCAGCACCCAGGCCTTTGCCGGTGGCCCGGACTTCGCGGTGCAGGGCATCGCCCAGACGCGTAACGTGGCGATGACCGAAGTGGGTGCGAAAGTGCAACTGAACCGCCAGGCCGAGGTAGGGCTGTCGTATCAGGGGCAATTCGGTTCGGACGCCCGCTTCCACTCGGTGAATGCGGGGGTTACGGTTCGGTTCTGAGCTGCCAGTAGTTTCGGGCCGGAAGCCGCCTGAGTGAGCTTCAGCTGTTTTGCAAGTTCAGGCCATTGGGGCCGCTTTGCGGCCCTTCGCGGGCTTGCCCGCTCCCACAGGAGCAGCGTATTCCTGCACCCAACGCGAAACCTGTGGGAGCGGGCAAGCCCGCGAAGGGCTGCAAAGCAGCCCCAACAAAGCGGTCGAAACCTTGACTGACTGGCATTTAGGCATGCCTGCGAACGCCGACTTCGCCGGTGCCATCCACTACTGGTGATCCAACTCTTCATCTACTGCGCATATTTCTTGGCCCCGGCCACACAAATCACAGCCCCCAGCGTCACCACAAGCATCATCCAGCTGACCTGCTCATGCAAAAGCAACGCTGCCAGCCCAAGCCCCATGAACGGCTGAACCAGTTGCAGTTGGCCCACCGCCGCAATCCCACCCTGAACCAGCCCTCGGTACCAGAACACAAACCCGATCAGCATGCTGAACAGTGAAACGTAACCGAAGCTGAACCACGCAGGGGCGCTGACCTTGGCGAAGGTATCAGCCGCCGGAAAATTAGCGATCGTCAGCAGCAGCATGAACGGCAACGCCAAAAGCAATGCCCAACTGATCACCTGCCAACCACCCAACGTGCGCGACAGACGCGCCCCTTCCGCATACCCCAACCCACACACAACCACCGCCGCCATCATCAGCAGGTCGCCTACCGCCGACGCCTCTCCCCCATTCATCAACGCATAGCCAACCACCAGCCCGGCACCTGCCATCGAGAACAACCAGAACAGTGGCCGAGGCCGCTCACCGCCCCGCAAAACGGCAAACCCTGCGGTGCAAAGCGGCAGCAGCCCGACAAAAACAATGGAATGGGCAGAGGTGACATGCTGCAGCGCCAGTGCCGTCAGCAGCGGGAAACCGATAACAACGCCAAGCGCTGTTAAAGCCAATGACGACAAATCACCCCGTGATGGTCGTGGCTGGCGTAGCACGAGCAAAAAAAGCGCCCCCAACAGGGCGGCAATGGTTGCCCTGGCACAGGTCAGAAACGTCGGTTCGAAGGCCGCCACTGCCACACGGGTTGCCGGCAACGAGCCCGCAAAGATCGCGACGCCTATGAAGCCGTTGATCCACCCGCTTGTTGATTTTTCCATCGGTACATCCTCGATAAGCCAAGGCTCAGTACATCACTGACAGGCTCACCAAGGCCACGTACAATCCAGTACAGTTAAACCGAACTGTTATGCACATTAATCCAGCACAGTTGAGGGTGCGATGAAACGCAACGGCACGCGAATTCACACTGTCATGGGTGAAATCCAGTCCAGGATAGCCGCTCGAACCTACACGCCAGGCGCGAGAATTCCTTCCGTGCGCGCGATGGCGCAGACCATGCAAGTGTCGGTGTCTACCGTGCTTGAAGCCTATGAACGGCTAATGGCAGAAGGTGTACTCAGCTCTCGCCCTGGCTCCGGCTTTTACGTAGCCGGGCCAGCGGCGCCACTGGCACTGACCGAACTCGGCCCCAAACTGGATCGTGTCGTCGACCCGCTGTGGATCTCGCGCCAGTCGCTTGAAACCGCCAGCGATGCTTTGAAACCCGGGTGCGGGTGGCTACCCCCCTCCTGGATGTACGAAGCGGGCATGCGTAAAGCGCTTCGAACCGTTGCCCGTTCTGACACTGCGAAACTGGCCGAGTACGCATCACCGCTTGGGCATCCGCCCCTCCGGCAATTCTTGTCACGGCGACTGGCAGGCATTGGCACCGAAGCCACGCTTGAACAGATCATGCTCACGGAATCCAGCACCCACGCCATCGACCTGATTTGCCGCTTTCTGCTGGAGCCGGGCGACACCGTGCTGGTCGACGACCCCTGCTACTTCAACTTTCACGCACTGTTGAAAGCACACAGGGTGAAGATTGTAGGCGTACCCTACACGGCGACGGGCCCGGACATCGATGCGTTCGGCGCTGCCCTGCTCGAACACGCGCCCCGGTTGTACATAACAAATTCCGGCATCCACAACCCCACCGGTGCCACCCTGTCGCCGGTCACGGCACACCGGCTGCTAAAGCTGGCCGACACCTCCAACCTGGTGATTGTCGAGGACGACATCTTCGGGGATTTCGAGACCACGCCCGCGCCACGCCTGTCTGCCTTCGATGGCCTCTCTCGTGTCATCCAGATCGGCAGCTTTTCCAAAACCATCTCCGCTTCGGTGCGATGCGGCTACATCGCTGCCCGTGGTGAATGGATCGAGAGCCTGGTCGACCTCAAGATTGCGACCACATTCGGGGGTGGACGGCTGGCTGCGGACATCATCCACCACGCGATTACGGATAGCGGCTACCGAAAGCACATGGAGAGTGTGCGCCTTCGGCTAGCCGAGGCAATGGACAACACGGCAACCAAGCTTCAGGCCATCGGTATCAAGCCCTGGCTAATGCCCCAGGCAGGCCTGTACCTGTGGTGCCAACTGCCTCAAGGCAAGGATGCAGCAACGCTGGCCAGGGCCTGTTTGAATGAAGGTGTAGTGCTGGCGCCCGGAAATGCGTTTAGCCAATCCATGACGGCAGGAGATTTTCTCCGCTTCAACGTTGCGCAATCGGGTGACGCCAGAATCTATGAAGTGTTGAAACGGGCCCTGAGTGCTTAGTCGCGGACCCCATTCTGCGCCCCGGGCCAGGTAACCGCCTGCGCCACGATCACATCTTTCCCATTGAACGTGAGTGCAGGTCCGCCATGGAGTTGATACCCCAGCTTCAAGGCATCACTGACCTTATGGCAAAAGGCAGCGTCATCGGGGCCAGTCAGCACCCGGTAAATCGGCAGCCCATCCGGTGGTTGAGTCATGTGTTTCGTCCTTGCAGAAGTCGGTGTGTTTTCCAAGAGTACTGTCAGCTCCCCGGCCACGGCTAGGCGCCTGCTCACTTCCAAGCTGCTCAGCCCTGATACCGGAGAAAGCGCAAGGCCCCTGTAGGAGCGGGCAAGCCCGCGAAACAGACGACACAGTACATGGCACCGGCTTCGCCGGTGTTCGCGGCCATGGCCGCTCCCACAGGAATGTCACTACCTTGAGGGCAATGCAGTACCTGTGGGAGCGGGCAAGCCCGCGAAGCAGGCGACGCGGTGTAAATCACCACACCTACCCCCGGCCCTGGCCGCCCCCACAAGTACAGTGTGACCCCGAAGCCTGCACAGTCCCTGTGGGAGCGGGTTCACCCGCGAACACCGGCAAAGCCGGTGCCATACCCCGTGTTAATTTCCCGCCAGAACACGACCAGAGATATCCTTTACATCACAAACCGGGGACATGGTTGACACATGCGAGTCCTAAACACGAATTGCCATGTAAACCCTCTCCCCGGTTTGTATTACATCCGTGCAGCTGCAAGCCAGTAGCCCACAAATTGGTTATCCTGCCCAAAAGCCCAGCCCCCAGCGGCCACCTAAAACAATAAATCCTGCCTCGCCCCCAGGGAGTACAGCATGGAATTCTGGCCCCTACGCCCCTCCACCACCGACTTCCGCCTGAGCATCGAGCAAACCGCCACCCTGCTCTCCCGCACCACCGAAAGCCACGGCAAGCTGCTGGCCGCCGACATGCTGAAGCTGGTCAGCGCCCAAGTCCCCTTGGCCCAGTGCACGATCTTCGCCTACAGCCCCAACCGCAGCCCGCAAATCATTTCCTTCGCCGACCGCGCACGGATGATCGAGCTACCCAGAATCTCCAGCAACTACGCCGAACGCTTCTACAGCATGAACGGCAACCAACAGGCGATGACCGCGCGCCCTGCCCCGACGACAACCGACCGCATCATGGTTCAACGCCAAGGCATCGAAGACATCGTCCACCGCGACTACCGACGCATCTGCTACGAGCTGCCGCAAATCTCCGAGCGTGTTGCGCTGCTGACCCATTGCGAGGGCAACCGCTGGCTGTCGGTGAACTTCTACCGAGGCCGCGAACACGGCCGCTTCTCACCCAACGAAATCAACGTGCTCGAAACAGCCGCCCCGCTGATCGTACAAATCTCGCGTCTGCATTACCGGGCCTATCTCGAAGCCAATGAAATGCCGGCACTGCTCAGTGAACGGGTTGTCAGCCTGTACCCGGAACTGACCCGGCGTGACCAGGAGTTGCTGCAATTGATGCTGGCCGGGAGTGAGGTTGAGGGGATTAGTGTGAGGATGGGCATTCAGCTGTCGAGTGCGGCTACGTATATCAAGCGGCTGTATCGCAAGCTGGGGGTTTCTGGGCAGCGGGAGTTGTTGGCTTTGGCTACCCAGCGCAAGTGGACGAGTCAGGTTCACTGATGCTGGCGAGCGGTTCAACCCCTCCTTGCTGAGCTAAGCGAATTTGTAGTCGCTTTGCCTGTGCAGTCCAAGTTTCAAGAGCAATGAGCCAAGCAGATAACACGATAGTCAGGCTTAACAAGAAAAAGCCGAATCGTTTCTGGCTAGCGACCGTCTTTTCAACTTCGCCTGGATACAACCCCACAATGGAGAGACAAGCAACGCCTTTAATCCATGCCCCGATATACTCAGGCGGCTCAACGTCATACCGACAGTCTGCCGATTCCAGCTTCCACCTTCTCGACTTCAACCAGTCAAAATCCAAAGGCACATCATAGTAAAAGTCCCTTGCACTGCTCTCGGTAGCCCAAAACCATGGCTCGGTGCCTTTGGCCTGCCAGAGCGCTGATTCAGCGCTTGAAAAAATACTACCCCAATAAAATAAAATAAAGATCATGGGGACTATGATCATCGTTCTGAGCACCTGCCACCAAATCTTTACAACTTTAAATTCCAACTTATTAGCGTGAAAGTACGGCCCCGCCATCCTTAACTCAACAATCTCGAGCCCATGCTCACTTCGCCACTTATGAAATGCCTGTTTATTTTTCAAGCTCTCCAAGCCAAAGCCCAACTGAAGATTAAAGCTCATCAAGCTTAAATATTCATCCCATGCTTTCTGATCACTATGGTTTGAAAATTTCTTCTCAGCTCCAAGGAGTTGAAAAGCCCGATGATAGAAAAAGAAAAAGGAATTGGTGCGCTTCAGGACAACTGCCACAACAAATACCGTCGCGACAAGAGGCCAAACCTTGAAAATAAAATCAACAATATTCATTGCATACATCAACGCCCCATCAGACACTCATCACCTCTTCATCCCTCCACCAAGTTGAGGGCTCCGAGATTACAGCCACCATCATTTTTTTACTATCGGCAACGCTGTTAAACGTTCGCAAGTGCGCGACCAGTTCAGCTTGCTCGTACTGAACCTGCGTCTGATGCGATAACAGTTGCCCGATCTGACTCGCTCACTGTGCTGACCGGGTACGAGGTGTAGAGCATCAGCGCTGGCTACACACCGCAGGTGGTCGAGCCAAGTTCACTTACGATGGGAAGGGCTGTGCGGGTGGCGTCCACGACCCGGGCGCAAAGCTGGCCCTGAGCCTTCCCCGATGCTGGTAACTGAAGAAAAAGTCTGCACATTCCCCAGATCTCAAGATTTTGGGGGTCCAGTGAAGGAAATATTGGCGTTTACGTTCAAGCAGAACGATGGATCGAGCGATCAACTGGGCATACCTGCAGAAAGCCCAAAACTCGTTCGCCATCAAAAAGAAGCGCCACCGGAAATAGACTCGCCGCTTTATCCAGCCTTTGCGCCGAAGCAGTGTTCGGACTTATAGAGATGACGACACAGCAGGTACTTGCCGCCAAGCGTGAAGCGATGGAAGCGCACCAGGAGGGTGAAGCAGGGGCGGATGCGTAGTTCTGATCTATCCAGCGACCGCTCTACCTGCTTCTCGGGCAAGCAAGCTCCAGAGGTACGCTAAAACTCACAGGGTCTCACGCACCTCTGCCAACAACTCCAGTCCCGACCTCATCCATGAAGTCCGCAAGATACGCCTCAAGCCGCGCATGCCGCTCAGCCGCAAGGCGAGCCCCTTCGCAGGTTCTAAAGCCTGAAGCGAGCTTGAGCAGCTTGGTATGGAAGTGCTCGATCGCATACGTCGCATCCTGATACTCCCGCCCTCGCGCAGTGGGGTTCTCGAAATCGTACAGCGCCGATCCCATCCGCCCGGAAACGTAGAAGCACCGGGCGATGCCCACTGCACCTATGGCATCCAGGCGATCACTGTCCTGAAGAATTCTGGCCTCAAGGGTGAGTGGTTCGAAGCCAGCCGAGTAGCTGTGGGTTTTGACTGCATGCGCCACCTGCTCGATACGTTGCGATGGCCAACCCATGCCAGCCAAGATTGAAGTCGCCTTCTGTGCCGACAGCGTTGACGCCTGCCCGCGCAAGGGCGAATTCTTTTCTACAGCGACACAGTCATGCAGCAGAGTCGCTGCAAGCAGCACTTCCAGGTCGCCGCCTTCTACGCGCTGAATCCGTTGCGCGTTGACCCACACGCGATGGATGTGGGACAGGTCGTGGGAGCCATCTGGTTGGTCATCTGGCAAATGCTTCAACAGGTCAGCGGCCAGGCGCTGGAAAGGGGTAAAAGCTTCGTTAGTCATCGTGGGTACGTTCCAGTTTCATCGCGAGACATCAAATTGACACTACCCCACCAATTTGCAAACCTTCCGCACCGATAACATCTGGCAGACAGATGCAGCTCTGGAAAATATGCGATGGAAAGCAAGCAGCAGCAATTGATGACGGCATACCGCCAAACGTTATCAGACCTACCCCCGCATTGGCTGGACCGCAGCCGCGAGCACGAAGCAGATTTCAAGCACCTTTCAGGCTTGTTTCTTCCTGGTACGTCGCCGCACTTCGAGCAGGCGGCAAAACGTATCATGGTTGTGGGTCGAGAAACGCGTCGTTGGGATGTTTTGACCGCCGGCAAACCCTTCATCGATCTGGACGAGTACATCCAGCGCGCCATGGCAATCCAGCAGCGCCACCTGGCAAAGTACATCCAGGACAAGGCCGACCGAGGGGCCAGCTTCTTCAACTTTCTGCGCAAACTCCACCAGGCCGACCAACCCATAGGTATCGCCTGGGCCAACCTCTTCAGCTTCGCATGGCAGAAAGGGTCCCCCATGCGCTGGCCGCATTTCGCAGATCTCATGAAGGTGTCCAAGCGCCTGCTCGAAGCGCAAATCACCATACTTCGCCCAGACATCATCGTGTTTGCCAACGGCGCGAGCAGTGCCCATGTAAGGCAGCAATTCTTCCCGCACAAAGGCGAACTCAGCGTTTGCAACGACCTTGGTGATTACCGTGCGCAAGGCATCCCGGTAAAGCAACTGTGGCGCTTCCGCCTGCATGGCTCGATACAGTGCTATCGCATTCAGCACCCGAGCAGCGTCAGTGCCGGCTCACGTGCAGCACGTCGTTTTCTTCTGGACCAGATACTCCTTGGCAACCAGCCGAATGATCAAACCCACCCGGACCAACCGCACGGTTGATGAACGCCTATCTATCCACTGAGTAAATTTTTTGTCAGTTTTATGTAAATAATTTTACACATTTTATTCCAAATAGTTCTCATTTGCGTTAACGTCCCGCCTCGATTTCAACCCTACCGATCGACAAGGACTGTTACGCAATGCTGCCATGCCCTCCGTTCTCCCGTGCCCTGCTCACCGTTGGATTGCTTGCGGCGGCTGCAGCGCAAGCCGAGGAACCCCTCGAGCTCGAGCCGCTTCCCGCCACCGAACTGCAGGCCTCCTTCGTCACCGCCACAGGGGGCGGTACGGATGTACGAGATGCGCCAGCCAGTGTCAGTGTCATCACTCGGGAAGAGATCGAACGCCAGCCTGTCTACGACCTCAACACCCTCCTACGCCGCATCCCTGGTGTGACAGGCGGTTACGGCCCGGTGGGCGAGCAGTCGAAGATCAAGCTACGAGGCCTTGACGACAAATACACCTTGATCTTGGTGGACGGGAAACGCATCGGTAGCTCCGCCGACACCAATTACCGACGTGATCTCGGTCGCCAGGACATCAACTGGATTTCGCCGAACATGATTGAGCGGATCGAAATCGTGCGCGGGCCGATGTCTTCGCTGTATGGCTCAGACGCCATGGGTGGCGTCATCAATATCATTACCCGCAAGGTATCCCGTGAGTGGAGTGGGTCGCTCAACGTAAACACCACGATGCCGGAAGACTCCGACCGTGGGCAGACCAACCAAACCAGCATTAACTTGTCCGGCCCTGTCACGAACACCATCGGCCTGCGCATGGGCGCCAATCTCACTCGACGCGCTGCCGACGAGGCCACGCCTCGCCTCGACGCAACGGGTGACTTCGTTTACAACGACGGCGCCGGCGGCGCCAAAGACCACAGCGTCAACGCTTTGCTCAATTGGCAAGTTAATGACAACCATGAGTTGTCCTTCGAGGCGATCCACGGCGTGGAGCGTTCGTGGTCGTCAAAGAAAACGTTCGGTGATTGGGGGGATACCGTAGGTGAAGGTTTCGGCGCCGGACGCCTGACGCGCGACAGTTTCGTCGTATCTCACCATGGCGACTGGGGCTTTGGAACCTCGCGTATCGACGCTTACTTGAATAAATTCGACAATGACATCGGCGAGGGCAAGGCCAACTCGGAAGAAAAAATTGTCGAGGGCAGCCTTAATATCCCGTTCGAACTGTTGGTCAACCAGCGCCTGACCGTGGGCGGCCAGTGGAAACGAGAACAGCTGACCAACACTGACACGCTGGGCACGGTGCCCGTGGATTACCAAGGTGCAACAGTGGGAGGGTCGGAGCTTGAAGGTGACTATTCCGCGCTGTTCGTCGAGGATGAATTGTTCCTGCTCGATAACCTATCGCTGACACTGGGCAATCGCTTCGACCACAGCGATGAATACGGCAACCACAATAGCCCACGCGCTTATGTGGTCTATCACCCTCATCCTGACTGGACAGTGCGCGGTGGGGTGTCGCGCGGGTTCCGGGCCCCCAGCTTGAAAGAAGGCAGTGCGGGCGCAGCGACCAACTCTGGCGGTCGCGGCTGTACCTCTCTACGCCCTCTTGGCTACGTGACCGGTAGTTGCTGGATGGCAGGCAACCCAAACCTGCGCCCGGAAATCAGTACCAACAAGGAAATCGGCGTTTCATTCGACCACGACGGCTGGGAGGCCAGCCTCACGTACTTCCATACCGACTTCAAGGACAAAATTGAATATGCACCTCTGGGGTATTTCCAGGGCCGCTGGTGGACCATGCTGGAGAATGCGGACAAAGCCCGCACCCGCGGCTGGGAAGGCAGCACCAAGGTGCCGTTGTGGGAAAATGCCAGCTGGCGCACCAACGCAACCTACATGCTCGAAAGCCGCAACCTGTCGACCGGTGAAGACCTGATCAGTTCGCCGAAGCTCTCGTTGTTCAGTGCAATCGATTGGCAGATCAGCGAGCGGATCGGTACCGAGCTTTCGGCTCAGCATGTGGGCAAGCAACGCGGACTAGGCACAGACTTCGTCAAGTCGTACACCACCTATGATCTGACCGCAAACTGGGCGGCCACCAACTGGTTAACCCTGAACGCCGGCGTGCAGAACTTGCTGGATGAAGACCCACGTGATGACTCGACCAGCTTTTACGTGCCCGGTCGGGCGTATTTTGTCGGGGTAACCACTTACTTTTAAGTTGAGCGAACCGCAACTGCGCTCACCTGAATGTACAGTTGAGCGCGCCTGAACGTGTTTGCAGGCATGCGGGATGGGTGGGCCGGGATTCCCAGTAAAACCAGAAAGGCACTCGCCACCTTCAACCACTGCTATCAGGGCTTCATAAGCGGCTCGATGCCGATCCATCTTTTCACCGGGTGATAACACAGCTGCAAGGGCGGAATTTCCACATTTCGCCCCTGCACCTGCAGGCTACCCATGTTGATCGTCCACTTGGAATCAGCGTTCAGCTTGTCCGTCTGGAAGATCACATAAGCCGAGCCGTAGCGCTTGTTGTTGGTGAGTTTGGGAATCATCCGGTGCACTTCATCGCTGTTGATGTCGTACGGCGATGGCCTGGCAGCCCGCTCATTCACAGAGGGATAGTCGTAGATATCGTTGAGGCCCACGTACACCTCAGGCCGTGCATTCAGGCGTGAGCCGTCTTCAAAAGTGATGTAGGCCTGACGGCTGTCGTAGAGCACCGGGATTGGCGGTTCGCCACGCTTGAAATCGGTCGACGGGCGCTGGCGGTCCTTGTTGTAGGCGATCATCTGCACGAAGAATTCCGCGCGTGGGTATTCCTCGCCCGAGTACTGCACGTGCAGGCCTTGCTCGTAGCGCTTTTCGCCCCACTGGGCGGCGTGGTCGTAGAGGTAGGTTTCCAGGTAGAGGGTGGTTGCGCCTTGCGGGCCTGGGACTTTGAACTGGAATTCGGATTCGCAGAGGTCAGCGTAGGCGGCACGTTCGCGTTTCCAGGGGACGCAGGCGGTTAGGGAGGCTGTGGCCAGTAGTAGCAGGAGGGAGGTTGTGCGCTTGAGGTTATTCATGACCGGCCTTGGTCTGGTTGCGTGGGGGCAGTTTCGAGGGCTGAGGGGCGGAAGTCCATGCTGACCGTTTGCCATCATCGCTACGTGCACACTTGGTAAGTGATCGTGCGAAAAATCAGAAATAGGCCCTTCCTTGTAGGGCATTTCCCAAAGATACTCCCTGCGCCTAGTTTTCGTTGCACATCCATATCGTGAGTCCTAGTCTCGACCTGCCGCTACCAATTGGCGGCACGGTTTTGACAGACCGTGGTTCACTGAGAGCATGTGCAATGCCAGTTATGGCAGCTGTGCGTGGGGCACCTTTGTGTGCGCCGGGATTCTCAGTGCCCTCGGTCTGTCAACCCACAAACAGCTGCCACCCTTCCGTTTGACAGCGGGTTTGCGGCAGCCCTTAAGGCACTGAGAGGGTTTATGCTGAAGATAGTCCCTGATCCACCCCACACCGTTCTCTCCCTTGAAGACACCCTGATCCAGGCCACAGATTACGCGTTATGCGCAGCCACTGTTGTGCATCACGCAATGCAGTTGCAGCCCAAGTCGCCAGCGTCGATTTTGATGATGACCTCGATGCATGAACTGGAGACGCTGCGAGCCTTACTTGAATCTGCAATAGCCCAGGTGCAGATGCCTACTGGACCTCTGACTTCGCACTGAAGCCTAACTGCTGTGTCGCCTAGGCCCCCTAACACCGGAGAGCTGAGCGCCCACATTGATCTGGTCAATGCCGCAGATCTTGAAGCCTACGCAGCATTTGTGGGAGCTGGCTTGCCGGCGAGAGGCCAGCCCAGGCTTTAGAGATTTCGGGGAGATTGAACAATGTCCACAGAAGAAACCAAATTCACCGTCGGCAAAACCACCTTCTACCAAGGTGAAAACCAGACTCATCCCCTCTTCCGCATCGAGGCCGGCATCCCCTGTCAGAGTGCACGCGAACAGGCCTCGGAGCTGATGGGCTATGCACGGGATATGACCTTGGACGGCTTGATGGAGGACAAGCCACAGCTGATCTGGGCTTCGCACTACCTCTGCGCCTTGGCCAAGGCGCTGATGGATGATGCCGAACTGGGCATGATGCGCTGAACTGCCTATTCCTCAACGGATGTCTTCGAGACCTAATTCAAACCCGGCCTCGGAGGCAATCCGACTATACGGCCTGCTTTAGCCATCCCAGATCCTGCTCCATAGACCGCGACATCAAGACTGAGACGCAAAGGCTCGGGTAAGCTGACAGTAAACCTTTCGCGATTTGTACAGGTCCGCTGCAGGGCCATCGACTTAAATCACGCTCGGGTCTCTACACCGAATCGCTGACCCATCGCCCGCGTAACATCCCTTTCAACTCACCAACGCTCAGAGTCATGTCTCGCTTGCGGTGGATTACCGCGTGACAGTTAGCACAAAGCGTCACTAGATCTGTCTCAGGGTTCACGACCTGCTCCCCACCAAATTTCGAAATCGGTACTACGTGGTGAACGTGAATAAAACCCTTCGCGTGCTCACCGTAAGCCAGTTCGAAATCAAAGCCACATGCCTTGCAATCAAGCCCGTGGAAGGCAATGGCCTTCAACCGCAGATCTTTTCTACGCTCGTAGCGGGTTCCGAAGTAGCTTGTCTTGCTACCTTCACTGAACGATTCAAAGGTGTATGCATCGTCTTCGGTATTCGACACGACCGCTTCAGCCTGCGAAGGCAAGAGCTTCGCATGGCTTAAGATGGCATCGTAATCGGCCTGGGAGATGGGCCGGACCCCGTCACGCCAGTAGTTCTTGACGCGGGTAGCTGGAATAGTCTCCAGGTACAGCCCGTCGATTTTGGCTGAGACAGCGTCTTCAAACGGCGTGAAATTTTCGACGAACGCAAAAAGATCACCCTTATCGCTCTTTGGGTCCGCGTAGACCTTACCGATGCGTGCCTTGCCGAAGTAATGCGGCGCGGCGCTAAGTCGTGCGGAAGCAAAGGCTTGGTCCTTAATACGCCCCTTGTAATAGATCACTTCAGTTCCCTGGGTAAGCCAGGCCTTGTAGCGTTTGGGGAAGTGATAGACAGCGCCTGTCTCGTCTTCCCATTGCGATGTGTCGTTTTCAACGATGACGAAGGGCATTACATTTCCTCTCGACTGGTTGCAAAAGCCTACCAAAAAAGAGGAAATTTCCTACGGCTCAATGAGAATTGACCGAACCGCTGAATGTTGTGTGACTCGTTGTGAGCTACGTCTCGGGCATCGATGTCCTTTAGTTGGTGCACTTAGCGGATGCCGCCGCACCCTCAGCTCGCACTGTACGAGTCAGCATAAAGTTAACAAACCACGGACGCGGGTTCAGATCCCCCCGGCTCCACCAGATGATCAATAAAAGACGTCCACGGACGTCTTTTTTTGTACCTGTAACTCAGTTAAATCAATGACTTACAGCGCTTTTGAGGGCCATAGAGGTTTTTTGAGTTCCAGACGGTTTGGTATCCCAGGTGGTATCCCGGGCTACCCGGTGCTATTTTTAGGATACCAAAACGGTGCCGGAGGTAGCTCTCATGCCTACTCAAGCAACCCGCCTCTCCGACCGCCAGCTCAAGGCGGTCAAGGCAACTGGTAAAGATTTCGTCCTCAGCGATGGTGACGGCCTACAGCTTCGCGTCAGAGCCAGCGGCTCGATGATGTGGAACTTCAATTACCGCGAGCCGTTGACCAGAAGCCGTATCAACATGGCACTCGGTCCTTACCCCGACCTCTCACTAGCCAATGCTCGGAAAAAAGCAGTCGAGGCGCGCGAGCTGCTTGCCCTGGGTATTGATCCCAAAGTCCAACGTGATGAGGTAAGGCAAGCCAAGCTTGCTGAGACTGAGCACACCTTCGAGAAGGTGGCCACCGCCTGGTTCGAGCTGAAGAAAGACTCGGTAACCCCCGCCTACGCCGAGGACATTTGGCGATCGCTTACCCTTCACGTTCTCCCGAGCATGAAGACAACACCGCTTTCAGAAATCACCGCCCCGATGGTCATCAAAATCCTCCGCCCAATCGAGGCTAAAGGCAGCCTCGAGACTGTGAAGCGATTGAGCCAACGACTCAACGAGATCATGACCTATGGGGTGAACGCCGGTTTGATACACGCGAATCCGCTCAATGGAATTCGTGCGGTGTTCAAGAAACCGAAAAAAGAAAACATGGCTGCGCTTCCACCAGAAGAGCTCCCCGAGCTCATGCTGGAGATCGCGAACGCCAGTATCAAGCGCACCACCCGATGCCTGATCGAATGGCAGTTGCACACGATGACTCGCCCCGTCGAGGCGGCGACTACTCGCTGGGCAGACATTGATTTTGAAAGGCGTGTTTGGACCATCCCTCCGGAGCGAATGAAAAAGCGCCGCCCACACAGCATCCCGTTGAGTGATCAAGCAGTCGCGCTGCTGCAATCACTAAAGACTCACAGCGGCCATCGCGAATACGTCTTCCCGTCAGACAGAAATCCGCGTACCCACGCCAATAGCCAGACTGCCAACATGGCGTTGAAACGCATGGGGTTCCAGGATCGCTTGGTCAGCCACGGCCTGCGTTCGATGGCGAGCACCATCTTGAATGAGCATGGGTGGGACCCGGAGCTCATCGAAGTCGCACTAGCTCACGTAGACAAGGATGAGGTGCGCAGCGCCTACAACCGAGCCGACTACATCGAGCGCCGGCGTCCGATGATGGCTTGGTGGAGTGAGTACATCCAGAAAGCCGCGACCGGCAGCCTGCTCGCCTCAGCATATGGCCAAGTCAGAGACAAGAACGTAGTGCCGATCCGCTGACCCGGCTACAAACGCAAGCTGACTGTTTTGGCGACAGCGGCGACAACGGCGCTAAACGTTGAAATACGTGGGGTACAGAATGGCGACTGGTATAGCGACCGTCGCCAATTCTCCGCTCGCTCTGCGCTTTTCAGGCAAAGTCCCTGTGCATGGGAAGGCTCCGCATTCCCATGCACAGGGACTCGCATCAAGAAGGCGACAAACGGCCCATCGTCCACTCACCACCACTCACAGCTACCACTTTCCGCTATCGAATTTTGGCGCAATGAGCAGTGCCTAACTTGATTGACCCGGCCATCCCACCGGCGCTAGAAAGAAGCCTCGAAACGCTGCCGCTGGCAGCACCCAGGTGACCCGAACCTTCAAGGTCACGCCGCTTTATGCGGTGGTTCTCCCAAGGGCGATTAGCATCCGGCAGCTCGCCCGGTCACCTTCCCGGTGATGGGTGCTCTTTAACCTCATGGCCCTCGTGCGCCAGCTACACCGTACTGCGCTGTCCTGCAGCAACCTAATCGCCTGGCCGATTCTTGCGCCAACTTGTGCCCGTCTCTTTTTCCAGAAAAGAGACGGGCGCTCCTGACACTGCTGCAGCCCTGATCGCACCTGGCTTTGCGGAAATCCCCCTCGTGACAATCGGCGTGACAAACGCCGATCTCAACAGCAACAGCGCTGTAGATGATGGTGCCGCAGACCAGGGAATGGACTGCACCTGACTGACAGTCAGGCATGCCCCGGTCATCGCAGTGCTGCTTGCACCCGGCTCAGGATCTCGCGGCGCTGGTCTCGTCAGCCAGTACAGCCTCCGCCCGCCCACCGCTATCGGTGCTCAGGAGGCCAGATCATGAGATGCCCTTGCTCCTGGTCGTAAGGAGCCGCCAGTCCCGCGTCAGTGGACACCCTCACAGGTCGCAGGGGCCTTGATCCCTGATAACACTCAGCATTCTTGGCGGGATGACGTGAGGGAGAGATCGGTAATTTATGGAGGACGGCTATGCAACTGCGCGAAGTACAAGGGCCACCACGCCCCTTGTTGGAACAGCAGATCACGCCCCTACCCTACCCGGTCGCGGCACTGGGCGATCTATTGGGGCCTGCCGTGGAACGCATGGCCGATGTGATCGGTGTGCCATCCGCCATGGCCGCGCAATCTGTTTTAGCCACGGCAGCTTTGGCGAGCCAAGCGCACGGCAATGTTCACCTGGACGGTCGAATCTATCCGTTGTCTCTGTACTTGCTGACGGTGGCTTGCTCGGGTGATCGCAAAAGCGCGGTGGACCATATTGCGCTGCAGGCCGTACGTGACTGGGAAAGACAGCAGTGGATCGCCTATGGCGAACAACTCAAGGCGCACCGAGTTGCAATGAGTCTCACCGCGAAGTCACCGACCTCGAAAAAGTCAGCACAGCCAGCGCTGGACGCCCTGCCTGAACCTGTTCAACCAAGACTGCTCACTGCTGAGCCGACCATTGAGGGCCTGATCAAAAGCCTGTGCCACGGCTTGCCCAGCATGGGGCTGTTCAGCGATGAGGGTGGGCAATTTTTGGGCGGCAGCACCATGAGCAAGGACAACATGATCAAGGCGATCACTCACTTGTCGACGCTGTGGGACGGTAGCCCGATTGATCGGTCGCGCGCGATGACTGGAGAAAGTCTGCGTGCCTATGATCGCCGCCTCAGCATGCACTTGATGCTTCAACCCCGCCTGGCAGACCGCTTGCTACAAGACGCTGATATCAAAGACCAGGGGATCCTGGGACGCTGTCTGATCAGTTGGCCAGAGCGTCTGGTTGGACAACGGCTGTACAGAGCCATCGACTTGACCCGAGATCCAAAGGTGCACCTGTACCAGCAGCGGATTACCGCGCTCATGCAGAAGCCTTGGTCACGCCATAGAGACGGCGGCCTCAACCCTGTAACCCTAGAGTTAAGCCCCCGCGCCCGTGAAGCATGGATTGCCATTCACGACACCATTGAATGCGAGTCTGGGGAGTTCGGCGAGTTGGTCAACGTCCAAGCTGCAGCGAGCAAGGCCGCCGCGAACGTACTACGCATGGCTGGTGTGATGGCGGTGGTTGAGGAGTCGACTGTATTGGAAGACATGCACATTCAGCGCGCCTCCACGCTGATGGATTACTACCTGGCCGAGAACCAACGCCTGACTGAGCAGGAACCACCGAATAAGCTTCGGGCAGAGGCTGATTGCCTGCTGCGCTGGTTGATAAAGAAGAACTGGCCACCCTTTCGCCTGCGCGACCTTACGCGCAACGGCCCCCGCTTTGCCCGTAAAAGCACGCGGCACACCTTCGAGTTGTTGCTGCAACTGGTTGCCCATAACTGGCTGGACAATGACGGGGACATATTCGAGGTGCGCCATGTTCCGACTCAATGACGCCGTGCGCCGCTATCGAGCGCAACATCGCTCGCCGACCGAGTTACGGTGTGTCGCTGTCACTGCCACCACTTTGTCGCCACGTGCCAATCCAGATACGGCGGGGGTTGTCGCCAGTGTCGCCGCTGTCGCCGCTCCAACAACTGAGTCAACCGACCTCGCTCGGCTTATCGAGCAGTTGCAAGAAGAAGGGGCTTTGCTGCAACGCCGCGAAAATACCCTCCTCATCCGCCCAGCTCACTGGGGACAGTTGGACACCATCGGCCCCCACTGGAAAGCCCTACTGCTGCTCCTACAAACCAATGATCAAGGTGAAGACAATGGCGCTGGTCGGTCGGCGTGACGGTCGCAACTTTGGCTACGGTCGCCAACTGAGCTACGCCGGTAGGCAGGCACTGGAAGATCTGTTTGCCGGCGGCCACTTCGCCACCGTCAAAGCACACAGCGATCGCTGGCAAGCCTTCGTGCGCTGGTGCCGATCGGAGGACGGCCCCGGTTACAACGATGCACGTCAGATTGATCGACAGACGCTGGAGGACTACGTCGCATACCTGCGCCAGCAGATCCAGCAAGGCGAACTGTGCATCGCCACCGCGCAAAACCGCCTGAGCAGCGTTAACCGAACCCTCGCCGCGCTGCGCGGTGATCAGGACGTGAGAGTCATCAGTCCGAGCCAGGCGTTGGGACAGCACCGCCCAACGTACGCACCCGTGCGCCGGACGGGCAAGATTATCAAGACGTACAGCGAGTGGCGCTGTCGCTGATGGAACACCAATACGAACGGGTGGCCGCTATCATCATGTTGACCCGGACTACCGGTATGCGCCTGCGCGAAGCGATCCTGGCAAACCTTCCACGCTTGCACCACGAGGCCGAGTCGCTTGGTCGGATCAATATCCAGGACGGCACCAAAGGCGGGCGAAGCGGGGCATCAGCGCCGCGTTGGATCATCGCCAATGAAGAGGTCAAAGCCTCACTCTTATTGGCGCGCAACGCATCGCCGATCGGCAGCCAAAACTTACTGCACCAGGCCGAAGCCTACACCGCGTTCTTGCAACGAACGGTGCTCCCAGCTCGCGAAATTCTGCATAAGCACGGGATAAAGGGCTTTCATGAACTGCGCGCGGCCTACGCTTGCGAACGTTACACGCAACTCACCAGCCGTGCTGCACCAGTCAATGACAGCCACGGCTACCACATCGACCGCGATCTTGATCGGTGGGCGCGTCAACAGATCAGCCTTGAACTTGGACACTACCGGATTGATGTGGTGTCGGCCTACATTGGTAGCCGATCATGACCAAACCTTTTTATATAGCGCTGTTCCTCAGCGGAGTCCAGGCCGGTTCGAAGAGCACCCAGCAACGGCATCTACGGCAAGCGCGAATCATGCAGGCAGCCATCCAACGGCGATGGCAGCGAGACAATCCGTGGACTTGGCAGCTAAAGCATGTGCGCTGGTTTCTTCACCATTACCTGAAGGATCACTCTATAGCCAGCCGATACTACTATCGACTTACTGCCGTTTTGATCTTGATGAGGATGGGTAACGGCCAAGCGCGTAGGGTGATCGGGCGAGTAAATCCATGAAAGCAGCTGCTGACAGTTTCGCCGGTTCTGAAGTAAGCTGATGCATGGCCAAGGGCCATACCCCAAACCTATGGGGCTATCAAGCGAAAGCTAAAAACTTGGTCGCAAAGCTTAGGAGGAGCGTTGATGAGCACAGGAAAGCCCAAGCGGATTACGCTGAATATTTACTTACTCAAAGAGGCATCGAACTCGGCCTCTGAGTGGACGGATAAAGATTTCATAGCAAGCCCCATGGGTTCCAATGGAAAACCTAAAAAAATTGGCACTGAACAGTATCCTCTTGGGCCTGAAGGGGAGTATGGCACTCTTTTCATTCGAAAACCTTTTATAGAGGCCGCTCCAGAATGGTTAAATTTCATTCAGAAGGGTTTAGATAAAGGAGTCAAAACATCCAAATGGACGAATAAGAGCATTTCGGCCATTTTGATTGTGAAAAATGGCGCTCGCCAGTTTGCTATCTCTTTTGGATATGGCCGCTATCTGATCGAGCCAAGGTTAATCGAGGATAGATTTGGTATAAAGGTCGTTCTAAACAGTGTCTCACCAGACAAGATAGCATCAATTGATCGTCAAACATTCGACGCATCCCCACGACTGAGCAGGACACAGACGATCAAAGCAGCATCTGTGTCAGACTACATGATTAATGCTGAGCAGGACTTGCTTCGCGGACTAGTAGGACACACTAAAAGCGCCTATTCAGATATTTTTGGAAAAATAATAGCCGGGATTGATTCATTCAAGGCATCTGTTGCGATAGATCTCTCTGACCTAGGAGACTTCCTGCAACTGGCATTCGAGAGATCCACCTCTAAAGACTATCTTGCTAGAGATGCAGATGGACATGCCAGCGAGTTTTCTTGGGTTGAAAACTTACTCCCGGTCAAAGACAAAGACATTTCCGAAGTACTCGACACAAAACTTTGGCAATCTCTATCCTCTAGTCAAACCAAAAACATGTGGCTCGCCATACCAGACATAATAGACTGGACCTCCGTCACAGGGTTTGCTTACAAACGAACACCTGACAATGACGATATCGACCCAGTGCTAGATTTGGAAAGATTTTTGTCTACATTTAGACAAGGAGCAAATTTAGACACCCTTAAACGACGCGAAATTTTTCTCATTCTTTCGAACGGCAGCCCTCCTAGACCATTTCCTGCTTTTAAATGCCTCTACGCGGAAGTCAAGCACGATGCGAACTTATATATTTTAAATACAGGAAACTGGTTTAAGGTAGAAGCATCTTTCCAGACCGCGGTGGAAAAATACTTCTCGGAGCTACCGAGAAAGCCGTTCGCGCCACCTTTCGCAGAGTATTCGCATGCTGGCGAAGGTCCCTACAATGAGTACGTTTGCGCTCAAGCCCAGAGTTCCCACGCAATGCTTGACAGGCAAATGATAAAATTTGGTGGTAGCTATGATAAAGTTGAGGTCTGTGACATCTACAGAGTGAAAACTCAAACTGAGCGGGGGGAGTTTATCCATGTTAAACGCGGCCGTGGTTCATCGACGCTAAGCCATCTCTTCGCGCAAGGTTTTGTGGCTTCGACCCTCATGGTGAGAGAACCAGGCTTTGTAAAAGATGTAAACTTACAACTAGAAAAGAATAAATTTGACGCAATCCCTGTTAATTTCGAAGCACGCGGCAATGACGTAATCTACGCAATCATTGATGGCCCCGCTTCAACAGCTCTAGATATACCTTTTTTCAGTAAAGTGACCTTACAGAACTACGGGAAGACCATCAGCTCATATGGCTACGTGGTAAAGCTTATGCATATTCCGGAGTCTGCCGCTCACCTTGCTAGTATCGCCCAAAAAACTGCAGCAAAAGCCTCCAAAAAGAAAACAGCCGTTACAAAGAAAAAAACAGTCCGTAAGAAACCTCTTCAGCCAAAGTCCGGGCCTTGACTTGAATCTCCACTCATGAAGGCAAGACATCCAATTTCAATGAGTACACGCACCTCTTTGTATACAGCAGGCGCAGCACCCCAGGCACTTACACATTTTTCTTCGTGAGGAACTGCTTTTGGTCGTAACTTCCAGCCACGACCAAAAGCCGCGTATCAAGCCAGACGAAAATAAAATTTGAGAATTTTCTGGCCCTAAGCGTCCTCACGCCAAGGGCACTTAGCCAATTTTATCCTTTGGCCGCGCGTAAACATCGAGTTAGTAATGTTCCTCAATATAGGCATATGCCTTCTGAAACAGTTCTTTGTCCTTGCTTAGGCCAAATTGCGCCAAAGTCAGCATTAGTGCTTTCTGGATTTCGCGTGGGCCACTGTTGGAGTTCTGCCAACCCTCAAAGCGAGTAGCGTTGACAATTTTATCGATTTGCTCAACCACATCACCAATTAGCTTCGGCGTGGTTTCCGGACGTGTTTCCAGGAAGAGTTTGGTCAGTGCCTGCTTCTTGTCTGCTTCCGTTACCACCGCGTCACCGGTTTCACGCTCAGCCTGAACCGTATCTTTAGCGGCATCCAGTAGGCCCTTAAGCCAATCGATGGCCTTAATTACACCCGCTTCGTATTCTCGCCGCAGTTTCTCCAAGCGCTCGCCCAGCTCGACAAATACAGCCTCGCTATGGCCGCGCAGACGTCCCATCAGGTCTATTTCCAGCCGGCGCGCACGTTTTTCCTGCTCTTTCTCGGTCAGGGTGAAGATCGCGTGCTCATCCATGATCAGCTCATCGATGTCATCGCGTATGCGACTGATATCGGTGTGCTCATGAATCATCTTGATGGTCTCGGGTCCTAACGCGGCCCAGACCAGCGCACCCGTTTGACCAACCGGGCGTACCGACTCATAAATTTGCGCCAACCATTTGTAATCCTGGCGGTAGGGCGTCAGGAAAAGGTCGGGATTGATGGCAGACCAGAGTTTGGCAAGCACACCAAAGGCTGCTGCAAACTCATCGCGGGTTTTGTTGTCCGGCAAGCATTCCTGGGCGGCCAGTATGCCGTCGAAGCCTACCTGGGTACGGTCCACATTCGGGAAGAAGGCAAGACAAAGCTTCAACTGCTCTGGCAGTAACTCCTTGAATTTCTCAATACCTTCGACGATCCCGTCGATCTCTTCTGGGTTATAGGCCAGCGCCGTGCGCAGATTTTCGAATACGCCCAGATAATCGATGATCAAGCCCATACGCTTGACCACCCCATCCGCCTCATACAGACGGTTGGTACGGCACATGGCCTGTAGCAATGTATGGTCGCGCAGTGGCTTGTCCAGGTACATGCAGTAACAGATCGGCGCATCGAAACCGGTCAGCAGCTTGGCGGTCACGATCAGCAGTTGCAGGGGTTGCTTCGGGTCTTTATAAGTTTCCAGCAGACTTTTCTGCGCCTGCTCTTCACTATCGAATTTCTGCCAGCGCTCAAAGTCGATTTGATTAATCGGTAGTTCGAGCTCGTCCTTCCACTTGCTCCAGTCCTTGTTGAGCTTGCCGTTCTCATCCTTCACCGGCGCCTGGTCGAGATTCATGACAACCTCTAGTGCGTCGAAACCCAGCTTGTTACCAAGCAGGTAATACATCTGCACGCAGGCATCGCGGTCATAGACCACCACCATAGCCTTCATCTTTTTCGGCTGTACATGGCTGGTGAAGTGTTCGGCAATGTCGGCGCTGATGGCTTCCATGCGCTTCGGTGCCTTGAGCATCACGGCCAGCTTACCGGCGCGCTTGGACAGAAGAGTTTTTTCATCCTCGTCCAAGTTGTTGTCTTTGACCAGTTGTTCGAACTCTTCATTGATCGCCTCACGGTCGACCCGTAATTCGGCTAAACGAGGCTCAAACTTTACCGGGTTAGTGGCGCCGTCGCGGATTGACTGTTTGTAGCTGTAGCGGTTCATATAGCGGCCGGGGTCCTCATCGGCGCCGAACAGCTTGAAGGTATTTCGCTCGATACCAGATATCGGCGTGCCGGTCAGGCCGTAGAAGTGAGCATTGGGCAGCGCCCAACGCATCTTCTCGCCCAAGCCGCCTTCCTGGGTGCGGTGGGCTTCATCCACCAGCACGATAATGTTATCGCGATTGTTTAGACCAGCTAGGTTGTGCTCATCAATCTCAACATCTTTGAACTTGAAAATGGTGGTGATGAGGATACCGCGACTGTCCTGCTCGATATGCTCACCGAGCTTTTTACAGCTCTGCACCTTGATCAAGTTTTTCACGTCGGCGCCGCCGAAAGTCTCACTAAGCTGGCTGTCCAAGTCGCGGCGGTCGACCACGATCAGCACAGTGGGATTTTTCAGATCGTCGTCGGCACGTAACATTTTGGCCGCGTAGAGCATCAGCAGCGACTTGCCCGAGCCTTGAAAATGCCAGATCAGGCCTTTTTTTACGTAACCCTGTTTGACCCGCTCAACAATCTGCTTGGCCGTCTCAAACTGTGGGTAACGCGGCAGTAATTTGATGCGTTTGGGTGGCGTATCTTTACCGGTTTTATGGGTAGAAAACAGCGCAAAAGAGGCCAGCAGTTGCAATAGGGTTTGTGGGTTCAGTAGCCCTTCAGTGCTCGCCAGCACGGAGGCCAGGGTAGCAGGTATATCCTCACGCTGATCGGTTTGGTGCCAGGGGCCCCAATCCTTGACACGGGCATTGATCGCTCCATAGGCAAAGGTTTTACCCTCACTGGCGAAGCACAGCAGGTTGGGTACGAAGAAAGCTTTCGCATGCTGCCAATAACTCTTTTTGCCGCCCATGAAGTCAGCGGCACCGTCTTGCCAACTGACGCTGGGGCGAGTGGCGCTTTTCACTTCACCTACCACCAGCGGGATGCCGTTCACATACAGCACAATATCGAAGAACACCTCGCCAGCCGCTATGTAATGCACCTGCTGGGCCACCACAAACTGGTTGTTTTTGAGGTTGTCGAAGTCGATCAGATTGATGGTGACGTGCTCACCATTCTCGCCGAAGGCCAGGGTTTTTTCGCCCAGCAGCCACGCTTGGAAATTTTCGTTAGCCCTGACCAAACCACTGTTCGACGCCTCCAGCAGAACACCGCGCAGCTTGTGGATCACCTCATCAGCAGAATCCGGCTGTTTTTCGATAGCTGGGTTTAAAAAGCATAACGCGTCTTTGAGCCACTCATCGACAAAGATATCCTGTGCCTTCTTGGGCAAATTTTCGCCGTGACAGTAAGTCCACTTTACTCCGCTTAAATTTCTTAAACGATCGATTATTCCATTCTCGGTGACGGTTTGCTCATTAAACATGACAGCCTCGGACTATGAGATAACTTCTTCAATAATGCGACTTCTTAAAATCGAATGAGACCTCGACAAACTACCCAGTTGCTCGCGAACATCCAGGAAAGATGAAATAGTCGAAAAAATCAGCGACTGCTCCTCAATCGGAGCAACTGGAACAGGGATTTCTGACAAAGTCCTCTTATTTATCTTTTTCATGCTAGCGCTAGTTCCAGCAGCCACCCGCTGTATTGATCTTCGGCCATACGGAGAAAGAAGATATGCTTCGAGATACTCTTTGACAATCAATTTTTCATTTAGACTCAACCGCATCATCGTGTCTGGAAAAATGACTTTATCTTTACGAGGATTATAAATACCAACAAGACCAACCAAGTCTTGAGTGTTCGCCCTTGATATTAGGAAGTCGCCCTCCTTAAGTTCTAAAGCAGCATCATAATCCGAGATGGCAATTGGCTTCAGCTCTCCGTCCAAAACGTATCCATCAGTCGATAGATTGTTTAAGTTTAAGACGTAACTCCCAGTATCACTTGATACCTCATTAGCCGAGAATCCACTTTGCGGAACACATGTCAGCAGATCCCCAAGGCGCATTGTCTTCCAATCATCAGGTAGTGCAACCTGGCTTGCACCTCGCTCATAATAATTCTTAAAAAATTTTAAATATAAACTTCTTATATTTTCCGCAGAGGATATTTGCAGGTCAATTAGCTTTTCGCTTGCCTCTTGGGATTTGACCAGCAAGTTAAGGATTGCCTCTTGCGCGAAAGAGCAATCTACAGTGAATTCCCAAGAGGCCAATGCTGAGAACTTAGTTCTAGGTGACAGAGATCCAGATGACGTAGCAATCGCGACTCGCCAAAAAGCATCGGATTGAATTATAAACCGCAACAAGCCAGGAATTATTTTAGACGGCTTTGGTTCCAAAACAATAATATCTCCCGAGCAGATGCCATCAAACTCTGCTACGGCACATTTCTTTAAATAAGGACGACGCTTCCCAAGAAGAATTTGCCCTTTTTTAAACACGCGCGTGAAACTCGGGCTATCTTCAGCCACAGAGCCCCAGCGCTTGATTTTTAATGAGCCAGAGTCCAAATGCTCTAATCCGACATAGCGACAATACCCCTCCGCAATCGGATCTCTTGTTGTAGCTTTGATCTCGCGACAAATATCGCCAAATCGCGCACTAAATATGCCACTCATTAATCACCCACCCCGACGCTTAAGACTTCGAGACTCTTAAATAGCCGTCTAGCTCTGCCTTTTAACTTCACACGATTAACTTTCCAAACTTCAATGGCATGTTCAACATCATGTGATTCGTCTTCATCGCGGGCCTGTACATAGAGCGGTATCGATAAATTATGCTGATTCTCACGAATCGTCTCGATTTCCACCAGCGCGGTAATGGCCGGTATCTTGTCCGGGGCACAATAGGCTTCGATCAGCACAGCTAGATCGTCATCCGAAAGCCGGCTTTGGGCGCGCTCACGGGTGACACTCTCGACGCCATTGATGAACAGGACTTTGCCTTTGCGCTCAGTAGGCTTGTTGCAGTTGAGCACCACGACGCAGGATTCCATCGGCGAGTTGTAGAAAAGGTTAGGACCAAGGCCGATCACTGCTTCGATAATGTCCGACTCGATTACCTCTTTACGGATTGCCTGCTCTGAGTCTCGGAACAGCACCCCGTGGGGCCAGAGCATGGCGGCGCGACCAGTGTCGGGCTTCAGGCTTTTGATAATATGGGTGTAAAAGCCATAGTCGGCACAGCCCTGGGGTGGTACGCCATAAAGGTTACGGCCATAAGGGTCGGCCAAGAACTTGTCACGATTCCATTTTTTTATGGAGTACGGCGGGTTGGCAAAGATCACATCAAACTGTTTGAGCTGGTCGTTATCGATAAACTTGGGATCTGCCAAGGTATCGCCGCGCAGTACTTCGAACTCTTCGATCTCGTGCAGGAACATGTTCATACGGGCGATGGCGGAGGTGAGCAGATTCACTTCCTGGCCATAGAGCTTAACACTGCGCCATTCTTTACCTTCGTCCCGCAGGTCCATCACCGCGTTTAGCAACATGCCGCCGGTGCCGCAGGTGGGGTCATAGGCAGTTTCACCGGGTTTGAGACCCATTATACGGGTCATCAGGTGCACCACAGTACGATTGGTGTAGAACTCTGCGGCGGTGTGGCCAGAGTCGTCGGCGAACTTCTTGATTAGGTACTCGTAAGCTTCGCCTAGGTCGTCCTGGGCCACCGACTTGATGCCCAGAGGAATCTTGCTGAAGTGCTGAATCAGGTCGATCAACAAGTGGTCGGGTAGACGCTCTTTGTTGGTCCACTGGGCATCGCCGAATACGCCGTGCAGGCGTTCGTTGTGGATCTCGATCAGGCGTAAGGCATTCTGGATGGCTTCGCCGATGTTCTTGCTGGTATGGCGAACCTTTTCCCAGCGCGCCTCCTGAGGAATATGGAAGCGGTGAAACATGGGCATGGCCGCATAGTCGGCATCGCCCTCGTTGACCTCCATGGCCTCGACATACTCTTCAAGGTAAACGTCGGACAGGCGTTTGTAGAACAGTAAGGGAAAGATGTACTGCTTGTAATCGGAAGCGTCAATCTGCCCGCGCAGGAACTCAGCCGCTCCCCAAAGCAGGTCCTCAAGTTTCTTTTTTCCAAGTTGAGAGGCTTGGTTTTTCTGATACTCAATCATTTTTACTAATCTTGTCTGATAGCTGATGAGCAATCTGGCTCAGGTCGGCGAAGCGTTTATCTGATCCGACGGGATATTCAAGTTGGCGTTGATAAAACTGCTTGTACTGCGACTCGGCATGTTGCTTGATGAACTGCGAGGTGTCGCTGCAGGCGCTATCCGTGCTCATAGCTCAAACCCTTCCTTGATGAGCATTTCCTCCAGCTCCTGCTCGGCCTGCTCCAGCGCAGCCAGTTTCTGTCGAAAGTCCTTGAGCGCCTCTTCGCCAGTGATGGCTTCCTCTTCCAGCGGCTTTTGCACATAGCGCGCAATGTTCAGGTTGAAGTCGTTCTCGGCAATTTCACTGAGCGGCACCCAACGCGCTACGCCTTCTAATGCTACCGCAGAGGGGCCCTGCTGATACTGCTCTAAGTAGATCTGGAAAATCTGATCCGCCTGGGCATTGCTCAGGGTGTTTTGCGCACGGCCTTTGGTGAAAATCTCCTCGGCATTGATGATAAGTACATGGTCCTGATGCTCATCAGGGCGCTTCCTGCGCAGCAACAGGATGCACGCCGGGATAGCTGTGCCGTAAAACAGGTTAGGCGCGACGCCGATAATGGCTTCGATGCGGTTTTCTTTGAGCAGGCTGGTGCGGATTCGGTCCTCTGCCGCACCGCGGAACAGCACGCCATGAGGCAGAACCACCGCCATTCGCCCATTGGCATTGAGAGAGGCGAACATATGCTGAACCCAGGCAAAATCACCGTTGGTTTTCGGGGCCAGGCCGTGAATGTTGCGGCTGTAGGCGTCCGCCGCCCATTGTTCATGCCCCCACTCACTGAGACTGAACGGTGGATTAGCGATCACACAATCAAAGGTTTCGAGCCGGTCGTAAATCAGGAACTTTGGCTCACGCAGGGTATCTCCACGAACAATCTCAAAGTCTTCCTGGCCGTGGAGGAACAGGTTCATGCGGGCAATTGCTTCAGTAGTTAAGTTCTTTTCCTGACCTTTAAGCTTCAGCAGCCGGGGATCACCCGCACTATCTCGAACGTGGTGAATGGTCTCCAGCAACATGCCGCCCGTACCGCAAGCCGGGTCATAAACGCTTTCACCCGCTTTGGGATCAAGAATGTTGACCATCAGCCGCACAATAGTCCGGGGGGTGTAGAACTCACCGGCTTTCTTGTTGGCTTTGTCGGCAAAACGCTTAATCAGGTATTCGTAGGCGCGACCCATATCGTCGTTACGAACGCTGGCAACCCCGAGATCGACTTTATTGAAGTGGTTGAGCAGCGTTGCAAGGAGCTCATCCGACAAGCGTTCTTTATTTGTCCAGCTAGCGTCACCGAATATGCCATGCAGTTGAGGGTTCGCTTGCTCTACGCCCAGAAAAGCGTCCCTGAGTGCTTTACCGATGTCGCGAGACTTGGCGAACACGTCATCCCAATGGCTGCCAACAGGCACCTGAATGCGATGGAAGATCTTCTCACGCGCAAGGTCCGCGCTGCCGACCTTGGCCAGTACCTCTTCAAACTCTTCGTCGTAGACATCGCAGATCCTTTTGAAGAACAGGATCGGGAATATATAGGTTTTATAGTCAGAGGCATCGATGGGGCCGGTGATGATGTGCGCGGCGTGCCATAGGTGGGCTTCAAGGTCTTTTAAATTAATCAGGGTCATTTTTACTCGAAAAAATCTTGCGCAGCTGGTCGGGTAGCCTGCTCCGCTGGATGGCTACGGATCAACCAATTGTACTGGATATCATCGAACGGTACGCACGCGACCTAGGGACAAGCCTCGGGCGCGCAGCAGATCGGGGCGAAAAACCTCAGACAACTGTGCTCAAGGCTGATGAACGACGGTGCCGCCGGTTTGATTCGCTGCCCAATGCCGACCCAAGGCCTACTGAGGGAGCAGGAGCTCGCACAGGTCTGTCGACGCTGTCTGACGCTCTGCTCATGCCGGCTGAGATCGGGCATAGGTCGGCTACCTAGAGATACTACTGTTTCTCGCCAGGCGAAGAATCGGTGGCACGGTATTCCAAATGGTATTCCTGCCTAAAGCTCAAAACCGAAATTAGGCCTATTAATCAGTTTATTATCGAGCTGATTCAAATTACCCCGGCTCGCAGGAGCGGCCTACTAAGCTACTGACGCATTCGGCCATGTGCCTTACAGCGGGGATAAGCGCGGAACACGAAAGGAGACTTAGCGAAAGCGTTAAGAGAAAGGTGAACATTCAGACTGGCTGCACGGCCTACAGCGCGCCTCTTCTACCCCACAAACAAAAAAGCCACCCGAAGGTGGCTTAATCGTTTAAATAATGGTCGGGACGGAGTGATTCGAACACTCGACCCCTTGCACCCCATGCAAGTGCGCTACCGGGCTGCGCTACGCCCCGACTGGGCTTGAAGCATGTTCTCAATCTTGCCGAGAACGTTGAAGAATGTACCCTAACCCTCTGATAAATGAAACCTTTTTCTCAAAAAATTTTCCACCGATCAGAAAAAGCCCAGCTCACTTCTTCAAAACCACCAGCACATCCTCCAACTCAACAATCATCTGCCGAATCAGCTGCTTGTACTGGCTAGATTCATCCTTAGCCTCATCACTGGAAAGCCGCAACCGGGCCCCGCCAATGGTGAACCCCTGGTCATAAAGCAGCGCACGAATCTGGCGGATCATCAGCACATCTTGGCGCTGGTAATACCGCCGGTTCCCCCGCCGCTTCACAGGGTTAAGCTGGTCGAACTCCTGCTCCCAATACCGCAGCACGTGCGGCTTTACCGCACAAAGCTCGCTTACTTCACCAATGGTGAAGTAGCGTTTGCCCGGTATGGGGGGCAGTTCGTCGTTATGGCTTGGTTCCAGCATAGGCCTCAACCCGGGCCTTCAACTTCTGCCCTGGACGAAAGGTGACGACGCGCCGTGCAGTGATCGGGATCTCTTCCCCTGTCTTGGGGTTGCGGCCCGGCCGCTGGCGTTTGTCGCGAAGGTCGAAGTTGCCGAAACCGGACAGCTTCACCTGCTCGTTCTCTTCAAGTGCGTGCCGAATTTCTTCGAAAAACAGCTCGACCAGCTCCTTGGCCTCACGCTTGTTAAGCCCCAGCTCCTCGTACAGCCTTTCGGCCATCTCAGCTTTCGTCAGAGCACCCATGCCGTTATTTCCTTAACGTGGTGTTCAACCTTTGTTCAAGCGAGGTGAGGATGTTTTGCAGGGTAGTGTTCACCTCATCGTCGTTAAGAGTGCGCGATGGATGCTGCCAGGTCAAGCCGACGGCAAGGCTTTTTCTATCAGGATCAATGCCTTTACCTTGGTAGACATCAAACAGCCTGAGGTCTGTGAGCCATTCGCCTGCATTGTCACGAATTAATTCAAGCACCGCGCTAGAAGCTACATCACGTCCTGCGATTAAAGCCAGGTCGCGACGGGTTTCCGGGAACTTGGACAGCTCGCTGAATTTCGGCAGGCGGCCTTCGACCACGTCGCCCAGCACCAGCTCGAACAGGAACACCGGGCGGTCCAGGCCCAGGGCTTTGGCCAGCTCTGGGTGGATGGCGCCGAGGTAGCCGACCAGTTTGCCGTCACGCTCAATGGCGGCGGTTTGGCCTGGGTGCAGGGCTGGGTGTTTCCCGGCGCTGAAGGTGAAGTCGCTCAGGGCGCCGGAGTAGCCCAGCAGGGCTTCGACGTCGGCTTTGACGTCGAAGAAGTCGACGCCGTCGCGGCCGTTGGCCCAGCCTTCTGGCAGGCGGCTACCGGTGATAACGCCAGCAATCATTGGCTGCTGCTGCAGGTCACCCAGCTGGCCAACGAAACGCAGGCCGCTTTCGAACAGGCGCACGCGGTCTTGCTGGCGGTTCAGGTTGTGCTGCAGTGCCTTGACCAGGCCCGGCCACAGGGACGCACGCATGGCGGCCATGTCGCTGGAGATGGGGTTGGCCAGCAGCAGCGGCTCTACGCCCGGGCTGAACAGTTCGAACAGTTTCGGGTCGATGAAGCTGTAGGTGATGGCTTCCTGGTAGCCGCGGGCAACCAGCAGGCGGCGCAGGGTTGGCAGGTCGCCGCGGGTTTCCGGCTTGCCCTGTGGGGCCAGGCGGGCTTGCGGGTAGCGAACCGGCAGGTTGTTGTAGCCGTACAGGCGGGCCAGCTCTTCGATCAGGTCCACTTCCAGGCTGATGTCGAAGCGGTGGCTCGGGACGTTGACGGTCCACTCCCCTGCCCCATTGCTGGCGGTGGTCAGTTCCAGGGCGTTGAGCAACTGCTCGACCTGGGCTGGGTCCATCTGCATGCCGAGCATCTGGGTGATGCGTTCGGCGCGCAGGGTGACCGGGGCCACCTTCGGCAGGTGCTGTTCGCTGACGGCTTCGACCACCGGGCCGGCTTCGCCGCCGACGATGTCCAGCAGCAGCTGGGTAGCGCGCTCGATGGCTTCGCGGGCCAGCTGCGAGTCGACGCCGCGCTCGTAGCGGTGCGAGGCATCGGTGTGCAGGCCGTAGGAACGGGCTTTACCGGCGACGGAAATCGGCTCGAAGAAGGCGCTTTCCAGGAACAGGTCGCGGGTTTTTTCGGTGTTTACACCGCTGTGCTCGCCACCCATGACGCCGGCGATGGCCAGGGCGCGGGTGTGGTCGGCGATGACCAGGGTGTCGGCGCGCAGGGCAACTTCCTGGCCGTCGAGCAGGACGAGTTTTTCGCCCTCTTCGGCCATGCGTACGCGGATGCCGCCGTTGATTTCTGCCAGGTCGAAGGCGTGCATCGGCTGGCCGAGTTCGAGCATCACGTAGTTGGTGATGTCGACGGCGGCGTCGATGCTGCGCACGTCGCTGCGGCGCAGGCGTTCGACCATCCACAGTGGGGTCGGCTTGCTGAGGTCGACGTTACGGATAACGCGGCCCAGGTAGCGTGGGCAGGCCGCCCGGGCGCTGACTTCGACCGGGCGCACTTCGTCGTGGGCAGGCGCTACGGCCGGCACGACCGGGCGGGTGACCGGGGTGTCGTACAGGGCACTGACGTCACGGGCGAGGCCGGCGATGGACAGGCAGTCACCGCGGTTCGGCGTCAGGCCGATTTCGATGCTGGCGTCGTCCAGGCTCAGGTAGGTGCGAATGTTTTCGCCAACCGGGGCATCAGCCGCCAGTTCCAGCAGGCCGTCGTTCTCTTCGCTGATTTCCAGCTCGGCCGCCGAGCACAGCATGCCGAAGGACTCGACGCCGCGCAGCTTGGCCTTTTTGATCTTGAAGTCGCCAGACAGCTCGGCGCCGATCATGGCGAACGGAATCTTGATGCCTGGGCGGGCGTTAGGCGCGCCGCACACGACCTGGAAGGTTTCCTGGCCGTTGGTCACCTGGCACACGCGCAGCTTGTCGGCGTCCGGGTGTTGTTCGGTGGCGAGGATTTCGCCCACGACAATGCCGCTGAACTGGCCGGCAGCGGGGGTAACGCTGTCGACTTCGAGGCCGGCCATGGACAGGCGGGCGACCAGTTCGTCACGGGAGACTTGCGGGTTTACCCAACCGCGCAGCCACTGTTCACTGAATTTCATGCTGTTCTCCTGAAAGTTGCGTCGGGCATTGACCTAGCGGAATTGCGCGAGGAAGCGCAGGTCGTTGTCGAAGAACAGACGCAAATCGTTGACGCCGTAGCGCAGCATGGCCAGGCGCTCGGCGCCCATGCCGAAGGCGAAGCCCTGGAACTCTTCAGGGTCGATGCCGGACATGCGCAGCACGCTTGGGTGCACCATGCCGCAGCCCATTACTTCCAGCCAGCCGGTTTGCTTGCACACGCGGCAGCCGTTGCCGGAACACATCACGCACTGGATGTCGACTTCGGCGGACGGCTCGGTGAAGGGGAAGAACGATGGGCGGAAACGCACCGCCAGTTCTTTTTCGAAGAACACACGCAGGAATTCTTCGATGGTGCCCTTGAGGTCGGCGAAGTTGATATCGCGATCAATCAGCAGGCCTTCGACCTGGTGGAACATCGGCGAGTGGGTGATATCCGAGTCGCAGCGGTATACGCGGCCTGGGCACACAATGCGGATTGGCGGCTGGGTGGACTCCATGGTCCGCACCTGCACCGGCGAGGTGTGGGTACGCAGCAGCATGTTGGCATTGAAGTAGAAGGTGTCGTGCATCGCCCGGGCCGGGTGGTGGCCAGGGATGTTGAGCGCTTCGAAGTTGTGGTAGTCGTCTTCGACCTCTGGGCCTTCGGCAATGCCGTAGCCGATGTGGGTGAAGAACTGCTCGATGCGCTCGAGTGTACGGGTGATCGGGTGCAAGCCACCGGTGGCCTGGCCGCGGCCTGGCAGGGTGACGTCAATGCATTCGGCAGCCAGGCGAGCGCTGAGCTCGGCTTCTTCAAAGGCGGCCTTGCGGGCATTGAGCACAACGGTGACGCGCTCTTTGGCGTCGTTGATCAGCGCGCCGACTTTCGGCCGCTCTTCGGCTGGCAGGTTGCCCAGGGTCTTCATCACCTGGGTCAGCTCGCCCTTCTTGCCGAGATAATTAACCCGGATCTGTTCCAGGGCATTGATGTCTTCAGCGCGCTCCACGGCCTCTAGGGCTTGGGAGACCAGCGCATCCAGGTTTTCCATGTACAGACTCCAGATACGAAAATAGGGGAAGAGCTTTGAAGGCTCTTCCCCTATCGATGACGTTCAATGCCCGACGGCGCTAGCGCCGCCGGGTGATTGTCGCGGGTACTTAAGCCAGAACGGCTTTAGCTTTCTCGACAATCGCAGCAAACGCCGCTTTTTCGTTCACTGCCAGATCGGCCAGAACCTTACGGTCGATTTCGATCGAAGCCTTTTTCAGGCCAGCAATCAGACGGCTGTAGGACAGACCGTTGTTGCGGGCACCGGCGTTGATACGAGCGATCCACAGTGCGCGGAACTGACGCTTCTTCTGGCGACGGTCGCGGTAGGCGTATTGGCCTGCCTTGATGACCGCTTGCTTGGCTACGCGGAATACGCGCGAGCGTGCACCGTAGTAACCTTTAGCCAGTTTCAGAATTTTCTTGTGACGCTTACGAGCGATGACGCCACGCTTAACACGAGCCATGAGTAACTTCCTCTATCTTAACCAGAATTAACGAACGCGCAGCATGCGCGCGACTTTCGCCACGTCAGACGGGTGCAGCAAGCTGCTACCGCGCAGTTGACGCTTACGCTTGGTCGACATTTTGGTCAGGATGTGGCTCTTGAAAGCGTGCTTGTGCTTGAAGCCCGAAGCTGTCTTCAGGAAGCGCTTCGCAGCACCGCTTTTGGTTTTCATTTTTGGCATGTTGGAACTCCGCATTCGATAAAATTACACATAATCATCAGGCCTGCCGTGCCCGGGAGATTACTTCTTTTTCTTGGGGGCGATGACCATCATAAGCTGGCGTCCTTCCATCTTAGGATGCTGCTCAACGGTGCCGTATTCAAGCAGGTCAGCTTCAACCCGCTTCAACAGCTCCATGCCCAGCTCCTGGTGGGCCATCTCACGACCACGGAATCTCAGAGAGATCTTGGCCTTGTCCCCATCGGTAAGGAAACGTACCAGGTTGCGTAGTTTTACCTGGTAATCCCCATCCTCCGTCCCTGGACGAAACTTGATTTCTTTGATCTGGATCTGCTTCTGGTTTTTCTTGGCTTCGTTGGCCTGCTTCTTCTTCTCGAAGAGGTGCTTGCCGTAGTCCATGACCTTGCAGACGGGTGGTAACGCGTCTGCAGAGATTTCTACCAGATCCAGCTTCGCTTCATCAGCGATACGCAGCGCTTCATCAATCGAGACGATGCCAACCTGCTCGCCGTCTGCGCCAATTAACCGAACCTCGCGGGCCGAGATATTCTCGTTGATCGGGGCCTTCGGTACAGCACGCTTATCGTTTCTCATTTCACGCTTAATAGTCATTACTCCGATTCTTGGCGACCACGCCGGGAAACCGCTTGTGTCAGAAGCTCAGCGAATTGGGCGACGGGCATGGAGCCCAGGTCTGCGCCTTCGCGAGTACGCACTGCAACGGTTTGCGTTTCGACTTCGCGATCCCCTATAACCAAAAGGTACGGGACCTTGAGCAAAGTATGCTCGCGGATTTTAAAGCCGATCTTCTCATTTCTCAAGTCCGACTTGGCACGGAAACCGCTACCGTTCAGAGATTTCTCAACCTCGAGGGCGAAATCGGCCTGTTTGTCGGTGATATTCATGATCACCGCCTGGGTCGGAGCCAGCCACGCCGGGAACACGCCAGCGTAGTGTTCGATCAGCATGCCGATGAAGCGCTCGAACGAACCGAGGATGGCGCGGTGCAGCATGACCGGGCGAACACGGCTGTTGTCTTCGGCGATGTAGCTCGCATCCAGACGCTCTGGCAGGTTCGGATCGTACTGCAGGGTACCACACTGCCAGCTACGGCCGAGGCAGTCGCGCAGGGTAAACTCGATTTTCGGGCCGTAGAAGGCGCCCTCGCCCGGCTGGTATTCCCACTCAAGGCCCGATTCGTTCAGGGCGTCGGCCAGTGCGCTTTCGGCACGGTCCCACAGCTCTTCGGAACCGACACGCTTGGCCGGACGAGTGGACAACTTCATGGCGATGTCGCTGAAGCCGAAGTCCTTGTACACGTCCAGGGTCAGCTTGATGAAGTCGGCGGCTTCTTTCTTCACCTGATCTTCGGTGCAGAAGATGTGCGCGTCGTCCTGCACGAAGCCACGCACGCGCATGATGCCGTGCAGGGCGCCGGACGGCTCGTTACGGTGGCAGGCACCGAACTCGGCCAGGCGCAGCGGCAGGTCGCGGTAGCTTTTCAGGCCCTGGTTGAACACCTGCACGTGGCACGGGCAGTTCATCGGTTTTACCGCGTAGTCACGGCTTTCCGACGAAGTGGTGAACATGTTCTCGGCGTAGTTGGACCAGTGGCCCGAACGCTCCCAGAGAATGCGATCGACAACCTGCGGGGTCTTGATTTCCAGGTAGCCGTTGGCGCGTTGTACCTGACGCATGTACTGCTCGAGTACCTGGTACACGGTCCAGCCGTTGGCGTGCCAGAACACCATGCCCGGGGCTTCTTCCTGCAGGTGGAACAGGTCGAGCTGCTTGCCGATCTTGCGGTGGTCGCGTTTTTCGGCTTCTTCGATGCGCTGAACGTAGGCAGCCAGCTGCTTCTTGTCGGCCCAGGCGGTGCCGTACACGCGCTGCAGCTGCTCGTTCTTGGCATCGCCGCGCCAGTAGGCACCGGACAGCTTGGTCAGCTTGAATGCCTTGAGGAAGCGGGTGTTCGGCACGTGCGGACCACGGCACATGTCGACGTATTCTTCGTGGTAGTACAGGCCCATGGCCTGTTCATCCGGCATGTCTTCGACCAGGCGCAGCTTGTAGTCTTCGCCACGGGCCTTGAACACGTCGATGACTTCGGCGCGCGGGGTCACCTTCTTGACCACGTCGTAGTCTTTCTCGATCAGCTCCATCATGCGCTTTTCGATGGCGGCCATGTCTTCAGGGGTGAAGGGGCGCTCGTAGGCGATGTCGTAATAGAAGCCTTCGTCGATAACCGGGCCGATCACCATCTTGGCGGTCGGGTACAGCTGCTTCACGGCGTGGCCAACCAAGTGGGCGCACGAGTGACGGATGATCTCCAGTCCCTCTTCATCTTTAGGGGTGATGATCTGCAGGGTGGCGTCGTGGCTGATCAGGTCGCAAGCATCGACCAGTTTGCCGTCGACCTTGCCGGCGACGGTGGCCTTGGCCAGGCCGGCGCCGATAGAGGCGGCAACGTCGGCTACGGATACGGCGTGATCAAACGAACGTTGACTGCCATCGGGAAGAGTAATAGTGGGCATGGCGCCTCCTCTCCTAGTGGTGACCCCTACCAAAGGTCACGTGGGTTGGGATGAGCCAGTACAAGATCCGACCTGCCCTCCTTTATAAGGAAGCCTGCCTCACAGTGGCAGAAGCCTTTCGGCTTGCAAGGGACGAACCAGAGTGACTGGAAAGAAAAAAGATAGCTGCAGCCGGCACAGCGCGACCACAAGCCGAGCATGCTAGCACGCGGGTTGCACCCCAGGCAGAAATATTTGGAAATTGCACCGCAGCGGTGAACTAACGCGGAAAAATACCGCTCAGACTTTGGGAAGCAACCTACTCTTGATGAGACCTTAACCCAAGGAGTAACTGGTTATGCGAGTTCCGTCTCTTCTGGCCCTGGCGGCCGCTGGCGCCCTGCTGCTGCCCGTGGCTGCCAACGCTGGCAACTTCCCAGCCGGGAAGGAAGCCGCCTACACAACCCAGTGCACGCAGGTGGCCGCTGGCCAAGGCGTCGACGCTGCGACCGCGAAGAAGCACTGCGATTGTGGCGCCAAGGCCATCAAAAAGAATTTCACCGACGCGGAGATTGCCGACCTGGACAGCCAGGATGGCGTGGACGCCAAGCTGATGCAGAAGGCGCAAACGGTAGTGAAACAGGCCTGCGCGCCCCAGGGCTGAAACCTTAAAGCCGGGGTTGGCGATAATTTTTTTGCCCTAGATCAACATCTAGTGAAGGTAAAAGGCGCTACATCCGCAGAATTAGACTATGATGTGTTCTGTGCCAGGCAGCTCAGGCGCCTGTGGCACTTCGAAAAAATTCAAGTTTCTGGAGATTCATCCCATGTCCAATCGCCAAACCGGCACCGTCAAATGGTTCAATGATGAGAAAGGCTTCGGCTTCATCACCCCACAAGGCGGCGGCGACGACCTGTTCGTTCACTTCAAGGCCATCGAATCCGACGGCTTCAAGAGCCTGAAAGAAGGCCAGACTGTTTCCTTCGTCGCCGAGCGCGGCCAGAAGGGCATGCAGGCTGCACAGGTTCGTCCGGAGTAATTCGGAAGCTGTGAAAAAACCCGCCCTTGTGGCGGGTTTTTTTATGGGCGTTTGCCAGGCGGCACACGCTGCTCTTTGTAGGAGCGGCCTTGCCGGGGCGCCGGACCGGTCGGAATGGGCCGCGAAGCGGCCCCAGGTTTTTAGCTTCGCCGCATGAAATGCCGGGGCCGCTTTGCGGCCCATCGCGACACAAGGCCGCTCCTACAGGGACCGCATGGGCCTTTAGAGCTGCATCAACCGCAGTTGACGCGGGTTACCTTGCCCTGTTCGTCCACGTTCAGGTTCAGGCGGTCGGAGCGGTACTCCAGGGTTACCACATCGTGCGGCTTGAGAATGCGTGCCGTCTGCGAGCCACTGGCCTTGCGCGCCTGCTCCAGCAGCTCGGCGCTGCCTGGTTTGCCAATGGCAAAATCGGCGCCGCTGGCTTCGCAGCGGCCATCGTTGCCAGCCGATGCGGCTGGCGCATCGCCACCAGCGTTGCCACCTGTGCTGCAACCAGCCAGGACAGCAGCCACCGCCAGGGTTGCCAGGTAAGCACGGGTACGGAACATGAAGCCTCCTAAATGGGTCCGGGAACTGTCTGTTCCGACAGCTCCGCTCAGTATTCGTTGCAAAACCGGTCAAGTCTGCCTCAACTCTAGCACCGAGGCGAAAAGCAATCGTGACCGGATTTTGCACAACCCCCTGCGTTTGCCATATGCTTAGCGCACGGTCACTGGCGCAAAGCCATGATTTGCTGCAAGAAGTGGAGCGCATCCCGCCTCCATCGAACACCAGGGTCAGGTGTTCACCCCTTCGTTCCGGGCCCCCAGCGAGAGCTTTTCATGAGTACCCATAGCATCGATGCCGACATCAAGGTCAAATGGGCCGAGGGCCAGAGCGCGTACAGCCCTGGCACACCGGAGGAATTGTTGTTGATCGCCATCGACCTGTTGGTACGCGACAACGGCGCCGAGGCGGCACGCAGCTTCATCGACCAGGTGTTCGAGCGCTACGCGCCGCACGCGGCTATTCCAATCGCGCCAGACGTGCGCTGAGCAGGTCGAACAGCCCCTGGGCATCGCCCTGCTCCACCCACAGCACATTCGCCGGCTGCTTGAGCACGCCGTACCAGTCGGCAATGGTCTGGCCGAAGGTCGGGCCTTCGCGGCTGTCGATGCTCATATGAATGCGTCGGCCGCTGAACAGCTCAGGCTTTAACAGGTAGGCAATGACGCTGGCGTCATGCACCGGGCCGCCGGGCATGCCGTACAGGTCCATGTCGTGGGCAATGTACGCCTTAAGGATATCCACCACGCGCTTGCTGGCCTGGTTGTTCACGGCTGCCAGTTGTTTCAGGCGGGCGTCACTGGTCAACAGCTTGTGGGTGACGTCCAACGGCAGGTAGGTGAGTTGCACGCCGCTGGCCAGCACCACTTCGGCGGCGTGCGGGTCGGCGTAGAGGTTGAATTCTGCTGCCGGGGTGATGTTGCCGCCATTGAAGTGGGCACCGCCCATAACCACCACCTCCTTGATGCCCTTGGCGATGTCCGGGCGCTGGATCAACGCCAGGGCCAGGTTGGTCTGCGGGCCGAGCATGGCAACGGTGATGCTGTGCGGTTTGGCTGCGCCGAGGGTGTCGACCAGGTATTGCACGGCATTGCCCTGGGCCAGGGGCGCTTTTGGCTCGTGAACCTGCACACCGGTAAGGCCCTCTTCGCCATGCACGTCAGCGGCGTAGATGGGTGTGCGTACCATTGGGCGGCCGGCGCCGGCGTACACGGGGATGTCTTCGCGCCCCGCCCATTCGCGGGCCAGGCGGGCGTTGCGCGAGGTTTTATCCAGGCGCACGTTGCCGGCCACTGTGGTGATGGCGCGGATATTGAGCTCGTCGGGCGAGGCCATGGCCAGGAACAGCGCGACCACGTCGTCGGCGCCGGGGTCGGTGTCGATGATCAGGTCGATGGGGGCGGCCTGGAGGGTGGTGGCGGTGGCCATGAAGGCGATTCCTTGTAGCAGGGGTTTGAGCATGGGGCACTCCTGTTGCCAGAGCATGATTATGAAGGCTAACCGCAATCCTCTGTGGGAGCGGGCATGCCCGCGAAGAATTCAACTCGGTGAATGGCACCGGCGTTGCCGGTGTTCGCGGGCACGCCCGCTCCCACAGAGATCTGTACAGGCCAACCCGACGAGCTAGAAGGTGACGCCTGAGATCAGGGCGATGTTGCTGTAGGGCTGGCACTCACCGGTCCGCACCACCGCTCGGGCACTGCGCGACAGCACTTTGAAATCTTCATGGCTAAGCCATTCGCGCTTGCCCAGCTTGCCCTTCAACCGCTCGATCTCGACCAGCGCCGGCGGCACCACTTTCTGCATTTCTTCCGCCAGCACATGCCGTTCTACCTGCAACTCGCTCAGCACCACGCGCAACACGCTGGCGAAATCCGGCAGGCCGGGCGTGATGGCCAGGTCGATCATTTCAACACCCGGCGGCACTGGCAGCCCGGCATCGCCGATCACCAGGATATCGCCATGCCCCATGCCGGCAATGACCCGCGACAGGGCAACGTTCAGCAAGGGGGTTTTCTTCATGGTGTCAGCTCCGCCAGGTAGGGAATGGACGGCTGGGCACCGGCACGTGTAACCGACAAGGCGGCGGCACGCTGGCCAAAGGCAATGGCCTCGCCCTCCTCCAGCCCCCGCACCAGCCCGGCAGCAAAGCCGCCAATGAAGGTATCGCCAGCAGCCGTGGTGTCCAGCGGTTGCACCACAGGCGCCGGGAAATGCTGATGCCCATTGGCAGTCACCAACAAGGCCCCTTGCGCACCCAAGGTAATGATCACTTTGCCCGCACCCAGTTGCAGCAAGCGCTCACCGGCGCGCCGGGCGCTGTCCTGGTCAGTGACGGCCACGCCGGTCAGGGCTTCGGCCTCGCTTTCGTTAGGCGTGAGGTAATCGATGCGGGCAAACCAGTCCGCCGGCAAGGGGCCGGTGGCCGGCGCCGGGTTCAGGATCACCTGTTTGCCCAATTCATGCGCCCTGGCCAGGGTCCAGGCCACGGTGTCGGCCGGCACTTCCAGCTGGCAGATGACCACCTCGGCCGCCTGCAGCAATGCATCGAAGCGCTGTACCGACTGCGGCGTCAGCAGGCCGTTGCCGCCGGGAATGATGACAATGCAGTTCTGGCTGGCAGCATCCACGGTGATCAGTGCCACACCGCTGGACATACCCGGGCACGTGCTGACGCCCTGGCAGTCGATGCCCTCGACATACAGGGCCCGGTGTAACTGCCGACCATAGTCATCGTCACCCACGTTGCCGATCATCGCCACGCTGCCGCCCAGCCGTGCCACCGCCACGGCCTGGTTGGCACCCTTGCCGCCCGGCACGGTGAAAAAGCTTTCGCCGGGGAGTGTTTCGCCGGCCCGGGGCAGGCGCTGGGCGCGGGCCACCAGGTCCATATTGAGGCTGCCGACCACCACAACCTTGGCATTCATGACGTTTCCTTAGCGTTAGCGGTAATCGTTGAACAAGTCCGGGCGCGGCCCGGTGGACTCACGCAGCACGATGCGCGGGGCAACAATGCGTTGCTCCGCCGCGCCTTGCCGGGGTGTACCTATACGTGTCAGCAACAGTGAAGCGGCGCTCTCGCCCAGCTCGCGAATCGACTGGCCCACCGTGGTCAACGGCGGGTACACATAGCGGCTGAGCTCGATGTCGTCGAAGCCGATCACCGACAGCTCGCCGGGTACGCTGATATTGCGTTCGGCTGCCGCACGCAGCACGCCGAAACCGATCATGTCGTTGCCGGCAAAAATCGCCGTGGGCCGCTTGCCCTCCAGCACCTGCGCCGCTGCGGCATGCCCACCCGGGCTGGTGAAGTCGCAGTGCAGCACACGGCTGCCCAGCACCGGCACGCCGACTTCGGCCATGGCACGGCGGAAGCCGTTCAGGCGCAGCTGGGTTACCCCGGTTTCGGCGGGGCCGCCAATATAGGCGACGTCGCGGTGGCCAAGCTCCAGCAGATGCTGGGTGGCCAGGTATGCGCCCTGCTCGTGGTCGATGCGCACCAGGTCGGCATCGACGCCTTCCAGCTCACGGTCGACGATAACCATCGGCGTGCGCACGCAGGCCAGGCTTTGCAGCAGGTCGCTGTCCTGGCCCACCGAAGCCACTACCAGGCCGTCGATGCGCTTTTCCAGCAGCACGCGCAGGTAACTGCGCTGCTTCTGTGGGTTGTCGTCGGAGTTGCACAAAATCACACAGTAGCCGTTGCGCTCGCAGGCATCTTCAATGCCCCGTGCCAGCTCGGCGAAGTACGGGTTGACGCTGTTGGGCACCAGCAGGCCGATGGTGGCCGTGCTGCGCGCCTTGAGTGAGCGCGCCACCGCACTGGGCACGTAGTCCAGCTCGATAATGGCGGCTTCAACCTTCTGCCGCACGTGTTCGCTCACCGGCCGGGTCTTGTTCAGTACATGGGACACGGTGGTGTAGGAAATGCCCGCCAGTGCCGCGACGTCTTTGATGGTTGCCATATTGTCAGTTCCGCCGGGCTGCACGCCGGCTGCGGTAAGTGTCGAGCACCACGGCGATGACGATCACCGCCCCGGTGATGATGCGTTTGGTCGGCTCGCTGGCGCCAATCTGCGCCAGCCCGGCGGCCAGTACGGAAATGATCAGGACGCCAAAGAAGGTGCTGATGACCGAGCCACGCCCGCCCATCAGGCTGGTGCCGCCGATCACCACGGCGGCGATCACCTGCAGCTCCAGGCCAGAGCCGGCATTGGGGTCTGCTGCTTCCAGGCGGGATATCTGGAACAGCGCAGCCAAGCCGGCGAGCAGCCCCATCAGGGCGAACACCAGCACTTTGTACGGGCGCGGGTCGATGCCCGCCAGGCGCACGGCCTCTTCATTGGTACCGATACCGATCAGGTAGCGGCCGAACACCGTGCGGGTCAGCACCAGGTGGGCGAGCACAATCACCAGCAAGGCAATGATGAACGCTGGCGAAATACCAAAGGCAACCGGGTTGGAAAACCAGGCATAGGCATCGCCGATATAGGCGGTGCGCGAGTCGGTTAACTGGTAGGCCAGGCCGCGGGCCATTTCCAGCACGCCAAGCGAGACGATGAACGAGGGAATACGCCAGGCCACGGTAACGCCGCCGGTGATGCTACCGGCCAGTGCGGCCACGGCCATGCCCAGCAGGGCCGACGGCAGCGCGCTCCAGCCCCAGCCGAGGATCGCCACACTTACGGCAGAAGCCGCCAGGGCCAGCACCGAGCCCACCGACAGGTCGATGCCGCCGATGATCAGCACGAAGGTCATGCCCACCGCCAACACCATCAGGTCGGGGATCTGGTTGGCCAGGGTGCTGAAGGTGTTGTACGACCAGAAGTGGCTGCTAAGGAACGAGAACAGCACAATCATCGCCAGCAAGGCGCCAGCCAGGCCCAGGTAAGTGCCCAGGCCAAAGTAGGTGCCACTGCGGCGCACAGCGGCGGCGCCTTGGCTATCGAGCGGGGTGGTTTTCATGCGTCCGTCCTGGGGGCTGCAGCGTGCAGCAGTGCGTCACGTTTCTGATAACCGGCAAAGGCCGCGGCCAGCAGCTGGTCCTGGCTCCAATGGTCACGGTCGAAGGTGTCGATCAGGCGACCGGCCGACAGCACGGCGATGCGGTCGCAGATCAGCATCAGCTCGCGCAGGTCGCTGGACACCACCACCAGCGCCTTGCCCTGGCGCGCCAGTTCGGCCAGCAGGCCATAGATGTCGAACTTGGCACCCACGTCGATGCCACGGGTGGGCTCGTCGAACAGCAGCACCTGGCAGTCGCGCTCCAGCCAGCGCCCGATCACCACCTTCTGCTGGTTGCCGCCAGACAGCTCGCCCACAACCTGGTGGGCGCCGGCACTGCGAATGCGCATGGCCTGGATCTGGCGCTCGGCCAAGGCCTGTTCCGCCTGGCCATCGAGCACACCGGCCCGCGACACCGCGCCCAGGTTGCCCAAGGCGATGTTGGCGCTGATCGACTGCGTCAGCAGCAGGCCCTCGCCTTTGCGGTCTTCGGTAATCAGCGCGATGCCCGCCTTCACGGCGGCCTTGGGCGAGTCGATGGTGACCGCTTGTAGTGGCTGGCCGAGCGCGATGCTGCCACTGTCGGCACGGTCGGCGCCGTAGATCAGCCGCAACAGCTCGGTACGCCCGGCGCCGATCAAGCCGGAGATGCCGAAGATCTCCCCTGCCCTGACCTCGAACGACACCTCGCGCACCTTGTCAGCACGGCTGAGCTTGTCGACCTTCAACAGCGGCGCACCGATCTGCCGACGGCCCAGGTCGATATGCTCGCCCAGCTCGCGGCCAACCATCAGGTTGACCAGCTCGGTACTGCTGTAGCGCTGGATCGGCTCATCGCACACCAGTTTGCCGTCGCGCAGCACGACGATGCGCTGTGCCACGCGCTGCAGTTCCTCCAGGCGGTGGGAAATGTAGACGATGGCCACGCCACGCTGGCGCAGGCGCTCGATCTGGGTGAACAGCAGCTCCACCTCGCGCGCGGTGAGCATCGCCGTGGGCTCATCGAAGATCAGCACATGGCAGTCGCCGATCAGGTTGCGGGCAATCTCGACCATCTGCTGGTGGCCAATGCCCAGCTCGCCGACCGGGGTGTCCGGGTCGATGGCGTCGAGCCCGACCTGGGCCATGGCGGCCGTGGCCAACTGGCGCAGGCGCTTGTGGCTGATCCAGCCGAAGCGGCTGGGCAGGTTGTCGAGAAACAGGTTTTCCGCCACGGTCAGCGTCGGCAGCAGGTTCAGCTCCTGCATGACCATGCGCACACCAAGGCGCTCGGCCTCGCTGCGGCTGGCAGGCGCGTAGGCCTGGCCGCGGTAGGTCATGTGCCCGGTGGTGGGCACCTCCAGGCCGCTGATCAGCTTGGACAGCGTACTCTTGCCCGCGCCGTTCTCGCCGGTCAGGGCCAGCACTTCCCCGGCGCGCAGGCTCAGGCTGACCTCGCCGAGCACGGGCTGGGCGTAGGTCTTGCCCAGGCCGCTGGCGGCGAGCATCACTTCGTTGGCCGATGCAGACATGGCCGTTTCTCCTGCCAGCAATCAGGGCTTGGTGATGAGTTGGACCGGGGTCTGGATGACGTTGTCGGCATCCACATCAGGCTTCTCGCCCTTGACCATTTTCAGTGCGGCCTGGATGCCGTACACCGCCTGCTGGCTGGCGGCCTGGTCGAGGGTGGCAAGCACGCGACCATCGGCAAGCATCGGCTTGATGGCGTTGATGTTGTCATAACCCACCACTTGCACCTGGCCGGTCTTGCCGGCGGCGCGCACGGCCGACACGGCGCCCAGCGCCATGCTGTCGTTGCCGGCCAGCAAGGCTTTCAGGTCAGGGTATTCGTTGAGCATGGCGGCGGCGACGGCGTTGCCTTTGTCGATTTCCCAGTTGCCGCTTTGTACCGAGACGATTTTCATCTGCGCGGCGTCCATGGCGTCCTTGAAGCCGGCGGTGCGCTGCTGGGCGTTGGTGGTGGTCGGCACCCCTTCGATGATGCCCACCTGGTCGCCAGCCTTGAGCTTCTCGTTGGCCAGGTAGTCGCCAACCAGGCGCGCGCCTTTGCGGTTGTCGGGGCCGACGAAGGGCACGCTGATGCCTTTGCTCTTGAGCAGGTCCGGGTCCAGGCGGTTGTCGATATTGATCACCACCACGCCCTGGTCCATGGCCTTCTTCACCACCGATACCAGCGCCTTGGAATCAGCCGGGGCAATCACCAACGCCTTGGCGCCGGAATTGACCATCTGCTCGACGATGCGGATCTGTTCGCCGGTGTCGGTTTCGTTCTTGATGCCGTTGGCAACCAGATCGAATTCGTCGGCGTGGGTTTTCTGGTAGTCCTTGGCGCCGTCTTCCATGGTGCGGAAGAATTCGTTGGCCAGTGACTTCATCACCAGGGCGACCTTGGGCTTGTCTTCGGCATGGGCGGCAGACAATGGCAGGGCGAGGGAAAGGGAGGAAACGACAGCGAGGGCCAGCAGACGACCGGGGAACGGCAGTTTCATGGACGATGACTCCGAATCTTGTGTTTTTTATCGGATCGCAAACGTTTGCGTTGACTAACTATGGAAACAGGACCGGGGTTTGTCAAATCCGTTTGATTTCGGAGGCCAAAGCGCTGCTGTGCCGATTATCCAGATTTTTCCGGAAAACCGAACACCTTTTCCTATGCTTGTTCGGAATTGCGAATGGATTGATGCCCCTGTAGGAGCGGCCTTGTGTCGCGATGGGCTGCGCAGCAGACCCGGCGATATGTGCAAAAGCCAGCAATTTGGGGCTGCTGCGCAGCCCATCGCGACGCAAGGCCGCTCCTACACAAAGAGCGCGTACGGGCTTGGTACGAAACATGCCTCAAGCCCTGCGCGACTCAATAACTATCTCACTAGGAAGAGAGAGAACAATAACGATGAATGCCGCACTTAAAACCTTCGCCCCCAGCGCACTCGCCCTGCTGCTGATCCTGCCAGCCACCGCCTCGGCCAAAGAAGCCGAAACCCAGCAAAAGCTGGCCAACGTGGTCATCCTCGCCACCGGCGGCACCATTGCCGGCGCCGGTGCCAGCGCCGCCAACAGCGCCACCTACCAGGCTGCCAAGCTGGGCATCGACAAGCTGATCGCCGGCGTGCCGGAACTGGCCGACATCGCCAACGTGCGCGGCGAGCAGGTGATGCAGATCGCCTCTGAAAGCATCACCAACGAAGACTTGCTCAAGCTCGGCAAGCGCGTTGCCGAACTGGCCGAGAGCAAGGACGTCGACGGCATCGTCATTACCCACGGCACCGACACCCTCGAAGAAACCGCCTACTTCCTCAACCTGGTAGAAAAGACCGACAAGCCAATCGTGGTGGTCGGCTCGATGCGCCCGGGCACCGCCATGTCTGCCGACGGCATGCTCAACTTGTACAACGCCGTGGCCGTGGCCAGCGACAAGCAGTCGCGCGGCAAGGGCGTGCTGGTGACCATGAACGACGAAATCCAGTCGGGCCGTGACGTGAGCAAGTCGGTCAACATCAAGACCGAAGCCTTCAAGAGCGCCTGGGGCCCGATGGGCATGGTGGTGGAAGGCAAATCCTACTGGTTCCGCCTGCCGGCCAAGCGCCACACGGTCAATTCCGAGTTCGACATCAAGCAGATCAGCAGCCTGCCGCAGGTGGACATCGCCTATGGCTATGGCAACGTGACCGACACCGCCTACAAGGCACTGGCGCAAAACGGCGCCAAGGCGCTGATCCATGCCGGTACCGGCAACGGTTCGGTGTCGTCACGGGTGGTGCCGGCGTTGCAGGAACTGCGCAAGAACGGCGTGCAGATCATCCGCTCGTCGCACGTCAACCAGGGCGGTTTCGTGCTGCGCAACGCCGAACAGCCGGATGACAAGAACGACTGGGTCGTGGCCCACGACCTGAACCCGCAGAAGGCGCGCATTCTGGCGATGGTCGCCATGACCAAGACCCAGGACAGCAAAGAGCTGCAGCGGATTTTCTGGGAGTACTGATCGTTTACCCTCAAGGCCGGTTCGCCGGCACTGGGGGCCTCGCTCCGCCCCACCGGCGAACGCGCCCCCTGTAGGAGCGGCCTTGTGTCGCGATGGGCTGCGCAGCGGCCCCGGCGATTTCTGCGGCGAAGCTCAAATCTTGGGGCTGCTGCGCAGCCCATCGCGACACAAGGCCGCTCCTACAAAAGGTTCGCGCAAGGCCAGGAGAATGCTACGGCGCGATGCGCTTCAGGTCATTCAACAACCCTATCAGTTGCTGCAGCTTCTCTTCACCAAACTGCGCCTGAATCTTCTGGTAGTTGGCCTCCATCCCTTCCTTCATCGAGGCAAAGCACGCCTCCCCGCCTTCGGTCAGGCTGACGAACACCCGCCGCTGGTCCTGCGCGGCCTTCTGCCGCCGCACCAGTCCGTCGCGTTCCAGGCGCCCCAGTACCCCGGTCATGCTCGGTTTGAGGATGCAGGCCAGCTCCGCCAACTGGTAATTCTCCAGCTCGCCATGCTGCTTGAGGATGCGGATTACCCGCCATTGCTGCTCGGTCAGGTCGTGCTGGTTCAACAGCGGCCTGAAAAATGCCATCGCGGCTTCTCGGGCCTGCAACAGGCTTAGCGTGAGCGAAGGTTGGGTCTTGGTCATGGTCAAACCTGTGGCTTTTTTTCAATTCACGAATTTAAGGGCATGCGCGATGGAAAGTGCAATCTGTTCCACGGAAAACCCATTCAAGCCCGGCGCGCGGGCTGCGACCATCCGTTGCAAACAACAACAGCAAGCGGGTGAGCCGACGTGGCCATTTCACTGCAATTCTGCCTGCCGCTGGCGGTACTCCCCGGGCGTGAGCTTGGCGTAGCGGTTGAAGAAGCGGCTGAAATAGGCCGGGTCCTTGAAACCGAGCTGGTAACAGATTTCGTTGGCCGTGCTGCCGGAAAACAACAGCAAACGCTTGGCCTCCTGCATCAGCCGTTCCAGCACCAGGCGCTTGGACGGCAAGTCGGCGATGCGCCGGCACACATCGTTCAGCCGCGCCTCGGTCACGCCGATCTGCTGCGCGTAGCGGGCCAGCGGCCAGTGCTCCAGGTAATGCGCTTCGATCAGGGCATTGAAGCGGTGGAAGATCTTCAGGTCTTCATGCCGCGCCGGGGTCGATTCCAGCGAGTGGGGGCACAGCCGCAGCAGGCTGATCATGATCAGGCGGGTAAGCGACTGCAACGCCGCCTCGCGCCCCGGTTGCTGCGTGGCAAATTCGTCGCTCAACGCTTCCAGCCAGCCTTGCAGGCGCTGCGCCTCGGCCTTGTATTCGGCCGGCAGGTTGCCCAGCGCCACACAGGCCGGCTGCACCTGCATGCCCGCCGGCAGCAGGCTGGCATCGGCTTCGATCAGTTGCCACACCAGTTGCTGGCGCACCGTCAGCACATGCCCGTCGCTGTCAGCTTCGGTGACGAACGCGTGCGCCACCGTGGGCGGCGTGAGGAAAAACATCGGCCCCGCCTCGATGTACTGCTGGTCATCCAGGTACACCCGCACCGTGCCCGACTTCACGTAATGCACCTGGAAAAACCGGTCATGCCGGTGCACCGGCATGTTGCGCCCGAAAAAGCCTGCCAGGTTGCCCAGCCGGTCGTAATGCACCTCGCTGTCGCTATAGCGCTGGTCGTAGACCTGGCCGATGTTGATGTTCGGTATCGGATGCCGGTCGCTCATGGCTGCTTGCTCGCAAATCGCTTAACCCTGTTGACGATGGCCCATGGTGCACTGCCTTGCCGGCAGGCGCCACTGGCCACCCCTTGACCATCGTTAACATATTAACTATAACATTAACACATTAACGAAATCCGCAGGACGGCCACCGCCCTGCATTGCCAGGAGAAGAGCATGAGCCATGCCCTGCATGACATTGCCAGCGGCACCCTGTTCGGCGTCGCGCTGAACTACCAGGGTTTGCTGCAGCAGCACCAAGCGGCGTTCGTCGAAGCACCGTACAAGCAACTGCCGGTCAAGCCGGTGCTGTTCGTTAAAACCCCGAACACCCGCAACCAGCATGAAGGCCAGGTGGTGTTCCCGGCCGGCGTGCAGCGCGTGCAACCCGGCCCGGCGCTGGGTGTGGTGATTGGCAAGGACGCCAGCCGCGTCAGCGTGGCCGATGCCCTGGCGCACGTGGCGGGCTACACCATCGTCAACGAAGTGAGCCTGCCCGAAGACAGCTACTACCGCCCGGCGGTCAAGGCCAAGTGCCGTGATGGCTTTTGCCCGGTCGGCCCCGAACTGGTGCCCGCCAGCCAGGTGGCAAACCCCGATGCCCTGGGCCTGCGCCTGTATGTGAATGGCGAACTTCGCCAGCACAACAACACCGCCAACTGCGTGCGCACGGTGGCCCAGCTGATTGCCGAAATCAGCGAGTTCATGACCCTGCACGCCGGCGACATCCTGATCACCGGCACCCCCGAGGGCCGCGTCGATGTACAGCCAGGTGACCGCGTCGACATCGAGATCGACGGCCTGGGCAAGCTGACCAACCACATCGTCGCCGAGTGAGGAATTACCTGTGAAACACGCCCGTATCCAGTTCGACGGCCAAGCCCACGATGTCACGGTCGAAGACGATCACCTGCGCCTGGCCGACGGCCGCCTGGTCCATCAGGACCAGGTCACCTGGCTGCCACCGGCCACCGGCAGCATGTTCGCCCTGGGCCTGAACTACGCCGACCACGCCAGGGAGCTGGCCTTCGCGCCGCCCACCGAACCGTTGGCCTTCATCAAGTCGCCGGGCACCTACACCGGCCACAACCAGGTCACCTGGCGCCCGGACAACGTCGAATACATGCACTACGAGTGCGAGCTGGTCGCGGTCATTGGCAAGCCGGCAAAAAACGTCAAGCGTGAAAACGCCCTGGAGTATGTAGCCGGCTACACCGTGTGCAACGACTACGCCATCCGCGACTACCTGGAAAACTACTACCGCCCCAACCTGCGGGTGAAAAACCGTGACGCCACCACCCCGGTCGGCCCATGGATTGTCGATGCCGCCGATGTGCCAGACGTCAGCAACCTGAAGCTGCGCACCTGGATCAACGGTGAGCTGAAGCAGGAAGGCACCACGGCGGACATGATCTTCGACATCCCGCACCTCATCGAATACTTCTCCAGCTTCATGACCCTGCAACCGGGCGACATGATCGCCACCGGCACCCCAGAAGGCCTGGCCGATGTAGTGCCGGGTGATGAAGTGGTGGTGGAAGTGGAAGGCGTCGGTCGCCTGGTCAACCGTATCGTCAGCGAAGCTGACTTCTTCAAGAACAACAAGGCATGAGCAGCATGATCAAGCACTGGATCAACGGCCGTGAGGTCGAGAGCAAAGACACCTTCGTCAACTACAACCCGGCCACCGGCGATGCCATCTGTGAAGTCGCCAGCGGCGGCGCCGAAGAAGTGGCCCAGGCCGTGGCTGCGGCCAAGGAAGCCTTCCCCAAGTGGGCCAACACCCCGGCCAAGGAACGTGCCCGGCTGATGCGCAAGCTGGGTGAGCTGATCGAGCAGAACGTGCCGAAACTGGCCGAGCTGGAAACCCTCGACACCGGCCTACCGATCCACCAGACAAAGAACGTGCTGATCCCGCGTGCCTCGCACAACTTCGACTTCTTTGCCGAAGTGTGCACGCGCATGGACGGCCACACCTACCCGGTCGACGACCAGATGCTCAACTACACCCTGTACCAGCCGGTGGGTGTGTGCGGCCTGGTAAGCCCGTGGAACGTGCCGTTCATGACGGCTACCTGGAAGACTGCGCCGTGCCTGGCGCTGGGCAACACCGCCGTGCTGAAGATGAGCGAGCTGTCGCCGCTGACCGCCAACGAACTGGGCCGCTTGGCTGTAGAAGCCGGCATCCCCAACGGCGTGCTGAACGTGATCCAGGGTTACGGCGCCACCGCCGGCGATGCACTGGTACGCCACCCGGATGTGCGCGCCATTTCCTTCACCGGTGGCACTGCCACCGGCAAGAAGATCATGCAGACCGCAGGCCTTAAAAAGTACTCGATGGAACTGGGCGGCAAGTCGCCGGTGCTGATCTTCGAAGACGCTGACCTTGAGCGTGCACTGGACGCCGCGCTGTTCACCATCTTCTCGCTGAACGGCGAACGCTGCACCGCCGGCAGCCGCATCTTCATCCAGGAAAGCGTGTATCCGCAGTTCGTTGCCGAGTTCGCGGCCCGCGCCAAGCGCCTGATCGTCGGTGACCCGACCGACCCGAAAACCCAGGTCGGCTCGATGATCACCCAGCAGCACTACGACAAGGTCACCGGCTACATCCGCATCGGCATCGAAGAAGGCGCACGCCTGGTCGCCGGTGGCCTGGAGCGCCCGGCCAACCTGCCGGCGCACCTGGCCAAAGGGCAGTTCATTCAGCCCACCGTGTTCGCCGACGTGAACAACAAGATGCGCATTGCCCAGGAAGAAATCTTCGGCCCGGTGGTGTGCCTGATCCCGTTCAAGGACGAAGCCGAGGCGCTGCAACTGGCCAACGACACCGAGTACGGCCTGGCCTCGTACATCTGGACCCAGGACATCGGCAAAGCCCATCGCCTGGCCCGTGGCATCGAGGCCGGCATGGTGTTCATCAACAGCCAGAACGTACGCGACCTGCGCCAGCCGTTTGGTGGTGTGAAAGGTTCCGGTACCGGGCGTGAAGGTGGGCAGTACAGCTTCGAGGTCTTTGCAGAGATCAAGAACGTGTGTATTTCCATGGGTAGCCACCACATTCCTCGCTGGGGCGTATAACGCTGGCTCGATCGGGTAAGTAACCCTGTGGGAGCGGGCGCGCCCGCGAAAAAACCGACGCGGTGGATGGCACCGGCTACGCCGGTGTTCGCGGGCATGCCCGCTCCCACAAGGGCGTCGCGTCGGCCGACCGTTGCTCCCACACCACAACAACATCCTCAAACCGGAGCTTTCCATGGGCAAACTCGCTCTCACTGCCAAGATTACCCATGTACCGTCCATGTACATGTCCGAACTGCCAGGCCCGCGCCAGGGCTTTCGCCAGGCGGCCATCGACGGGCATCACGAAATCAGCCGCCGTTGCCGTGAGCTGGGCGTGGACACCATTGTCGTGTTCGACACCCACTGGCTGGTCAACGCCAACTACCACGTGCTGTGCGGGCCGCATTTCGAGGGTGTGTACACCAGCAACGAACTGCCGCACTTCATCAGCAACATGCCCTACGCCTTCCCCGGCAACCCCGAGCTGGGCAAGCTGCTGGCCGAAGAATGCAACCGCTTCAACGTCGAAACCATGGCCCACCACGCCACCACCCTCGCCCCGGAATACGGCACCCTGGTGCCCATGCGCTACATGAACCAGGACCAGCACTTCAAGGTGGTCTCGGTCTCGGCACTGTGCACCTCGCACTACCTGGCCGACAGCGCCCGCCTGGGCTGGGCCATGCGCAAGGCCGTGGAAGAGCATTACGACGGCACCGTGGCGTTCCTGGCCAGCGGCTCGCTGTCGCACCGCTTCGCGCAGAACGGCCAGGCACCGGACTTTGCCACCAAGGTGTGGAGCCCGTTCCTCGAAACCCTCGACCACCGTGTGGTGCAAATGTGGCAAGACGGTGAGTGGGAAGCCTTCTGCGGGATGCTGCCGGAGTACGCCGCCAAGGGCCACGGCGAGGGTTTCATGCACGACACGGCGATGCTGCTGGGTGCGCTGGGCTGGTCCGATTACGACGGCAAAGCCGAAGTGGTCACGCCCTACTTCGGCTCTTCCGGCACCGGCCAGATCAACGCGATTTTCCCGGTCACCCCGCAGGACGGCGGCGCCATCCCTGCTGCCCAGGCCGCCAACCCGGCCGCCGTGGTGTCCACCAGCCGCCTGTAACCCACCCGTTCGCGCCTGGTCGCCCTGGCGGGTGGCCAGCCGCGCCTCACCGAGGAGGCACCCATGCCACACCTGGTTCTGCTCTACACCCCCGACCTTGAAACCGACGCCGACATCCCCGGCCTGTGCCGCGCCCTGGCCGACACCATGCTTGAACAACGCGATGCCGAAGGCAAAGCCGTGTTCCCCACTGGCGGTACCCGCGTGCTGGCCTACCCCGCCGCCCATTGCGCGGTGGCCGACGGCAAAAGCGAGTACGGCTTTCTGTACGCCAACCTGCGCATGGCTACCGGGCGCAGCGCCGAGGTGCACAAAGCAGTGGGCGACAGCTTGCTGGCGGTGTTGAAAGCCCGCCTGGACCCCCTGCTGCAACAGCGCCCGGTCGGCATCACCGTGCAGATCGACCACAGCACCGCACAGGTTTACGACGCCAAGCACAGCACCTTGCACCCACTGTTCAACCGCTAGCGCGCCAGCGCAAACCACGCCCTCCCCGACTCATTACAGAACAAGTACAAAAACATGAGCACACTCGAACACGCCTCGCCGCGCGAGGCACACGCTGAACGGGCCGACAGTACCCATCGGGCAGTCACCTGGCGGCTGATGCCGCTGCTGCTGGTGTGCTACCTGTTCGCCCACCTGGACCGCATCAACATCGGCTTCGCCAAGATGCAGATGAGCCAGGACCTGCACTTGTCCGACACGGTCTATGGCCTGGGTGCCGGGCTGTTCTTCATTGCCTATGCGCTGTTCGGCGTCCCCAGCAACCTGATGCTCGACCGCGTTGGCCCACGCCGCTGGATCGCCTGCCTGATGGTGGTGTGGGGGCTGTTGTCGACCAGCATGCTGCTGATCGAAAGCAGCAGCGCATTCTACCTGTTGCGCTTTGCCCTGGGCGCGGCCGAGGCCGGGTTCTTCCCGGGCATTCTGGTTTACCTCAACCGCTGGTACCCGGCCGGGCGCCGTGCCCAGGTCACCGCGCTGTTCGCCATTGCCGTGCCATTGGCCGGGGTGGTCGGCGGGCCGGTGTCCGGGGCCATCCTGGCCTTTATGCACGACACGGGCGGGCTGCGTGGCTGGCAGTGGATGTTCCTGCTCGAAGGCGCGCCGGTGGTGTTGCTGGGCCTGGTGGTACTGGCCGTTCTGCCGGAACACTTCGAGCGGGTGAGCTGGCTGAATGAGCAGCAGAAAGCCACGCTGCGCGCGCAATTCGGTGAGGAAGAACAGCGCAAGTCGGTGACCTCGTTCAGTGCCATTTTCGCCAGCCGGGCGCTGTGGCTGCTAGTAGCGGTGTATTGCGCAGTGATGCTGGCGGTGAACACCCTGGCGTTCTGGATGCCCAGCCTGATTCACAGCGCTGGGGTGGCCAGCGACGCCAGTGTCGGCCTGCTCAGCGCTGTGCCTTACGTGGCCGGCTGCGTGTTCATGCTGGCTTGCGGGCGCTCCAGCGACCGCCAGCGCGAACGCCGCTGGCACCTGTGCGTACCGCTGCTGATGGCTGCCGTCGGCATCGCCGTTGCGGCCATTGCACCCGAGCAGGCGCTGCCGGTAATGGCCGGCCTGGTGCTGGCCGGCATGGGCGCCAGCGCTGCGCTGCCGATGTTCTGGCAACTGCCGCCGGCGTTCCTCAACGCCCGTACCCAGGCCGCCGGCATTGCCCTGATCAGCTCGCTGGGCAGCATCGCCTCGTTCTTCACGCCCTACTTCATCGGCTGGGTACGCGACACCACCCACAGCGCCAGCCTGGCCCTGTACGTACTCGCCGTCTTCATCGCCCTGGGCGGCCTGCTGGTGCTGCGCACCCAGGCTGCCATCGTCAACCCTTGAATCTAGAGACCGCCCCCATGCTAGACAACGCTTTCATCCAGCACGCCGCCGAACGCCTCGACCAGGCCGAACGCTCCCGCGAGCAAGTGCGCCAGTTCTCGCTGGAGCAACCGGCAATCACCATCGAAGACGCCTACGCCATCCAGCGCGCCTGGGTGGCGAAAAAGATCGCCGCCGGCCGCAAGCTGGTGGGCCACAAGATCGGCCTGACCTCGCGCGCCATGCAGGTGTCGTCGAACATCACCGAGCCCGACTACGGCGCCTTGCTCGACGACATGCTGTTCGATGAGGGCAGCGACATCCCCTTCGAGCGCTTCATCGTGCCGCGCGTTGAAGTGGAGTTGGCGTTCATCCTCGGCAAGCCGCTGAAGGGCCCGAACGTCACCGTGTTTGATGTGCTGGATGCCACCGAATGGGTGATCCCGGCGCTGGAAATCATTGACGCGCGCATCCAGCAGGTGGACCCGCAAACCCAGGCCACGCGCAAGGTGTTCGACACCATCTCCGACAACGCCGCCAATGCCGGTGTGGTGATGGGCGGGCGGGCCGTGCGCCCCACCGAAATCGACCTGCGCAAGGTGCCCGCAGTGCTCTACCGCAACGGCGTGATCGAGGAGTCCGGGGTCAGCGCTGCCGTGCTCAACCACCCGGCCAAGGGCGTTGCCTGGCTGGCCAACAAACTAGCGCCGTACGACGTCACCTTGCAGCCCGGCCAGATCATCCTTGGGGGTTCGTTCACCCGCCCGGTCGCCGCACGCCCTGGCGACACCTTCCACGTCGACTACGACATGCTCGGCTCCATCGCCTGCCGCTTCGTTTGAGGACCTGCCCATGGACATGCCCATCAACCACTTCAAGCAACGCCTGCGCAGCGGCGAACCGCAAATCGGCCTGTGGCTCGGCCTGGCCGACGCCTACTGTGCAGAACTGGCCGCCAATGCTGGTTTCGACTGGCTGCTGATCGACGGCGAACACGCGCCCAACGACCTGCGCGGCATGCTTGCGCAGTTGCAGGCTGTTGCGCCCTACCCCAGCCAGGCGGTGATCCGCCCGGTGATCGGCGACACCGCGCTGATCAAGCAGGTGCTGGATATCGGCGCACAAACCTTGCTGGTGCCGATGGTAGAAACTGCCGAACAGGCGCAGCAACTGGTCAAGGCCATGCACTACCCGCCCAAGGGCGTTCGCGGGGTGGGCAGCGCGCTGGCGCGGGCTTCACGCTGGAACACAATCCCCGGTTACCTCGACCACGCCGATGAACAGATGTGCCTGCTGGTGCAGATCGAGAACAAGGAAGGCCTGGCCAACCTGGACGAGATCGTTGCAGTGGAGGGTGTGGATGGCGTGTTCATCGGGCCTGCGGACCTGAGTGCGGCGATGGGGCATCGGGGCAACCCAGGGCACCCGGAGGTGCAGGCGGCGATTGAAGACGCGATCGTGCGCATTGGCAAGGCGGGCAAGGCTGCCGGTATTCTCAGCGCGGACGAGAAGTTGGCGCGGCGTTACATCGCGCTGGGTGCGGCGTTTGTGGCAGTGGGTGTGGATACCACAGTGCTGATGCGCGGGCTGCGCGAGTTGGCGGGGAAGTTCAAGGATACCCCGGTGGTCAGCAGTGCCGGGGGTGGTGTCTACTGAGGCACCTTAGCGGATGGCACCGGCTTTGCCGGTGTTCGCGGGCTTGCCCGCTCCCACAGTGGTTGCGTATGCCTGCACTCAGCGCAAAACCTGTGGGAGCGGGCAAGCCCGCGAAGGGCCGCAAAGCGGCCCCGGTCTTTCAGGTTCAGATATTGATAAGCGCCTTCAGCACTGTCTTGAAGGTATCCAGCTGCGCTTCACTGAACTGCCCGAACACCTTGTGCTGTTGTTCGCGGGCAATGGTCCACAACGCCTCGGTCTCGTCCACGCCCTTCACCGACAACCGCACACGCCCCTCGTCATCGGCAATCAGCCCTTTGCGCTTGAGGTTGGCCACCGCTTCCTCGATCTCCCGCGCCGGCATCGCCACTTCGCGTTGCAGGTCGTTCAGGCTCAGGCCCGCATCGTTCTCCAGCACCATCAGCATGCGTGCCTCGCTGGTGCGCAGGCCGGTGCACAACTGGCGTGGTTGGTAGTCAGCCTGGTAGGCGCGCAACGCCTGGGTCATCAGGTAGTACAGGTTGTGCTGCAGGCGACCCTGGAAGTGGCTGCTCGGTGCCTGCCCCTCCGCGCGCTGGGTCATGCGGGTGTGCGGCAGTACCATGGAATAGGCGCCTTGGTGGTACAGCAGCGGCGAGCGGCCGAAATCATCGAAGGCCACCACCTTGCCCACCAGGATCCAGTGATCGCCACCGTCCAGCTGCTGGTACTTTTCACACGCGAAGCGCGCCGCGCAGTCGACCAACAGCGGCGCACCGCCGACGCCGGTTTCGTACACGACGCCGGCAAAACGGTCTTCCTTCGGGCGGGCAAAGTTGTTGGACAGGTCGATCTGGTCCGCAGCCAGAATGTTCACGGCAAAGTGCGAGGCTTCTTCGAACACTTCATGGCTGGTGGAGCGCTTGTCGATGCTCCACAGGATCAGCGCCGGGTCCAGCGATACCGAGTTGAAACTGTTGGCGGTAACGCCGACCTTGCGGCCACTGGGGCCGGCGGCAGTCACTACAGTCACGCCGGTGGCGAAGTTGCCCAGAGCGCGGCGGAAGGCACGTGAATCGAAGGTTTCGTTGGACATGCAAGACTCCCGGGCAGGCCTGGCAGCCTGCCCTGTTTGTTGTTGTGCTTGTAGGGGATGGTTCAAAACAGGCAGCGGCTCAGACCATCGCCGGGTCAGGCTCCAGGCCCATCAGCTCGCGGCCGAGGATTTGCGAACACACGTCGTAATCGGTGTAGGCGTGGGCGCCGGTCATGTGCGAATCGCGGAACAGCCGTTGCAGTTCGTTGCTCTCGAACCAGGCGCCACCACCGGCCGCTTCCATCAGGCGGTCGACGGCCTGGATGCACATCTTCACGGCGTAGCCCTGGTTGGTACGCCAGAACGCCAGCGTGCCACGCGTCGGGTATGCGTGGCGGGCGCTGTGCTCGGCAATCTCGTCCCAGCTTTTTTCCAGCAGTGCCCGGGCGGCGGCCACCTGGTGGGTCGACTCGGCCAGGCGCATCAGCGCCGGGGTGGCGGCGCCCACGGCAGCACCGGTGTAGGCACGCACGCGGTTGCGGGTTTTCTCGCGGAACACCTCCAGCATGCGCTCGGCAACGCCCAGGCTGACAGTGGAGAAGCCGCTGGCAAAATACGGGCGATACGGGGCGAAGAAAATCTTGCTGTCGGGGTACAAACCAAAGCCCGCCGACTTGCCCTCCATCATGTCCTTGGCCTTCTGGATGCGGTGCTCGGGCACGAAGGCGTCACGCACGATCAGGGTCTTGCTGCCGCTGCCGCGCATGCCCACGGCATACCAGTCATCACGGATTTCATAGTCGCTGCGTGGCAGGATGGCGAAGCAGTAATCCTGAGCGCCTTCGGCATTCTTGCGGCGGAAACCGAGAATCGCCCATTCGGCGTGATCGCAACCCGAGCTCCAGCCCATTTCGCCGCTGAACGACACGCCACCCTCGACCTCTTCGGTGCGGCCGAACGGCGCGATACTGCTGCTGGCGGTGGCGTCCGGGTCGCTGCCCCACACCTCCTGCTGCAGCTTGGGCGAAAACATCGCCATCTGGTGGCTGTGGGTGCACAACAGGCTCATGGCCCAGGCGGTGCTGGCGCAGGCCCCCGCCAGCAGGGCGATGCACTGGGCGAACTCCGGCAGGGTGATTTCCATGCCGCCGTAGTGTTTGGGCAAGAAGGCGCGGTGCATGCCGATGCTTTTCAGCAAGGCGATATTCTCTGCCGGTACACTGCGGTCCTGCTCTGCACGCATGGCATTCGCGGCAATGGTCGGCAGGACGGATTTCAGGTCTTCCAGCAGGGGGTTTGGCTTGTTCATGAGCGGTCTCTTTCTTATTGGATGCGAAGACGCGATCAGTATGTGAGCGGCGATTGGGGGGCGGAATGCACGTTACGAGGGGAACATTGCACTTTCCATGGCGCCCGAAAATTGCCGTGCGACAAGCATTGACCCGTGCATTTTCGATCACCACAATCCCACCCTCAAGACGCGCGCGGTCCGCCGCGCCCCTGACGGAGTGATGCAGTTGAAAGCCCTTTCCCCTTCTGCGGTGCGTGTGTGCGATGCCGCCGTCGGCCACTTCGCCGAGTACGGCTATGACGCCTCTTCACTGAACGAAATCGCCCAGTTGGCGGGCATGCGCAAGGCATCGCTGTATGCGCACTTCGCCAACAAGGATGCCTTGTTCGTGGAGGTGTTCCAGCGTGCGCTGGTGCAGGAAACGGCCTTTGTCGAACAGGGCTTTGCGCAGGAAGGCCGCGACGGCCTGGCGCCGGGGCACTGGCTGGCCCTGCACCTGGCCGAACGTTACCGCGACTCGGCCGAACTGCGCTTCGTGTTGCGCACCGCCTTCCTGCCCCCGGCGGGCATCAAGCCGATTGTCACGTCGGGCTTCGAAAAATACCTGGACGGCATACGCGAAGGGTTCTGCCAGGCCCTGCAAGCTCGCCACGGCTGGGCGCATGAGCAGCACAGCCGCCTGGCGCTGTATGCCGATGCCTACCTGGGCATCATCGACAGCCTTTATGTAGAACTGATGTACGCAGGCCCCGACGCCTACGAACGGCGTGCAACAGCACTGCTGAAAGTGCTGGAAGACTCGCTGTCACTCAACCGCTGACGCCTGGCGCGTCAGGGTTTGATCTTCTTCATTTCATCCAGCAGCTGCATCAGCTGCTGCAACTTGTCCTCGCCAAACTGGGCGAGGATCTTCTCGTAGTTGCGGGCCATCTCCTCACTCATCGCCAAAAAAGCCTGCTGGCCGGCCTCGGTCAGGCTGATGAACACCCGGCGCTGGTCTTCCGGCGACTTGCGCCGTGCCACGATGCCGTCACGCTCCAGGCGCTTGAGCACCCCGCTCATGCTGGGCTTGAGGATACAGGCCAGCTCCGCCAACTGATGGCTTTCCAGCTCGCCTTGCTGGCGCAGAATACGGATTACCCGCCATTGCTGCTCGGTCAGGTCATGGGCATTCAACGCCGGGCGGAAGAACGCCATGGTGGCTTCGCGCGCCTGCAGCAAGGTCAGGGTCAGGGAGGGTCTTGGTGTGGTCATGCGGGCTCAAAGGGGCAGGAAATAGCAAACCGGCGAGTATGCCAGTGCACAATCATTAATACATTAATAGAATGGTTTTTACCCATTTCCTGACAGCAACGCCAGCCACCGGTTGCGACTGGCAGGCTGGTTACACTCGATGGCAGGCAAGAACAAGACACCTACCGAGCGGCTGGCGCTCAATGCCCGGGCGCCCCGCGAAACGGCCCTCTCACAATTCCAATTCAGCAGGCTGCGCCATGATCACCCTCGAGAGCCCCACCTACTACTCGGCGACCAAGAAGTACAACCTGAGCTTCCCTACGCTGGAAAGTGACATCGAGGCCGATGTGGTGGTGATCGGTGGCGGCTTCTCCGGCATCAACACCGCCCTGGAGCTGGCCGAACAGGGCGTGACCAATGTCGTCGTGCTCGAAGCCCGCTACCTGGGCTACGGCGGCACCGGGCGCAACGGCGGGCAGATCATGGCAGGCATCGGCCACGACCTGGAGAAGGTCCGCAGCAGCGTCGGCGATCAGGGCGTGAGGGACATTTTCGAGATCAGCGAACTGGGCGCCGGCATCATCAAGGAGCGCATCGCCCGCTACGCCATCAACGCCGACTTCTGCCACGGCTACGGCTACATGGGCTTCAACCGCCGCCAGGAACAGACCCTGCGCAAGTGGGAAAAGGAATTCAAGGCGATCAACACACGCGACGAAATCCGTTTTCTCGGTGGTAGCGAGGTGCGCCAGATCATCGGTAGCAACGCCTACAGCAGCGCCCTGCTGCACATGGGCGGTGGCCATGTGCATTCACTGAACCTGCTGCTGGGCGAAGCGCAGGCGCTGGTGGGCCATGGCGCGCGTATCTTCGAACACAGCCCGGCCCTGGAAGTGACCTACGGCGAGCGCATCAAGGTACGTACCGGCCGCGGTTCGGTACGCGCCAGCAAGCTGCTGTGGGCGTGCGACAGCTTCCTCAACAAACTGGAGCCGGAGCTGCACGCGCGCACCATCAATACCTATGCCTTTCAGATGATGACCGAGCCATTGTCAGATGAGCTGATCGAGCGCATCAGCCCGATACGGGGCGCCTACAGCGATATCCGCCCGGTGATCGACTATTACCGGGTCACCCGCGAGAACCGCCTGCTGTTCGGCGCCGCCACGCCCTTCGTCGAGCACTTCCCGCTGGACCTCAAGGCCTGGAACCGCGCCCTGATGCTGAAGATTTTCCCTTACCTGAAAGACGTGCGCATCGACCTGGCCTGGGGCGGCCCGATGGCCACCAGCGCCAACCTGTTCCCGCAGATCGGCACGCTCGCCAACCGCCCCAACGCTTTCTATGTGCAGGGCTACTCCGGCTTTGGCGTCACGCCCAGCCACATCATTTGCAAGATCCTCGCCGAGGGCATGCAGGAGGGATCGAAGCGCTATGACCTGGTCCGCTCGGTCAAGCATGCGCGCATCCTCGGCAAAGACCATTTCCGCCCGTTGCTGCTCACTGCCGGCAAGACCGTGCACCAGCTGTCGGGCTACTTCAACGGCCGTCGCTGAACCTTTTGACTCAACCCTGGAGAACTGCCATGACCCTTACCGCCGCCAAGCAAGGCGTACAATTGTCCGAACTCGATGCCTGGGGCAGCGTTGCCGACCTGGGCTCGGAAATACTCGAAGGTGAAGTGAAAGCCTTTGGCAAGATGACCTACGGCGCACCCGACGACGCTGTCAGCAGTGCTTATTTTGGCACCACGCGCGGCAAGTTCCGCATGGTCTACCCGTTCGACGAACAGGCGGTGATCGTGACGGGCGAGATCCAGCTGACCGATGAATCCACCGGCCAGGTCACCCGCTACAAAGCCGGTGATGCCTGGTTCGTGACCAAGGGCACGCCAGTGCTGTGGGAAGTGTTGAGCGAGTCGTTCGTCAAGCACTACCTGGCGGTGGCCTGAGCAAAACCAAGGCCTGCGCGGTTCAATCTGTAGGAGCGGCCTTGTGTCGCGATCGGGCTGCGCAGCAGCCCCTCGATTTCAGCCTGAACACATCAATTGCCGGGGCTGCTGCGCAGCCCGATCGCGACACAAGGCCGCTCCTACAACAACAGATCGCCATACGCCTCAGGCCATCGCCTGAGCCCGGTAGTCCTTGGGCGAGCGTTCGAACTGTTTCTTGAACGAACGGCTGAAATGCGCCGAGTCGGTAAACCCCCACTTGTAGGCAATCGAGGTGATCGACTCGCTTCTGAAGAACGGGTTGGCCAGGTCATCGGCACTGCGCTTCAGGCGCGCCCGCTGGATGTAGCGGCACACGCTATCCCCCTCCTCCTCGAACAGCCGGTACAGGTGGCGCACCGAGATGTTCAGGCGCCCCGCCAGGTTGGACGGGGTGAGCCCAGGCTGTGACAGCGACTCGTCGATCACCTGTTGCACGTAGCCGCGCAGGCTGGCGCCGTTCAACGCCCCCAGGTTGCCCGGCGCGTCGCCATGGCGCTCGAAGCCCGGCTCCAGCAGGGCGATGAAGGCGGTCTGCAGCGCGTCGCCCTGGGCGCCATCACCGCTTACATTGCCGTCCTTGCACAGCTGGTCCATCAGCACATGCAACATGCGCCCGCAGGCATTGCTTGAGGAGATCTTGCCAAACATCGGGCCGCTGCCCTGCACGTACTTGCGCACCTGCTCACGCGACAGGGCCAGCGAGACATGTTCGATCAACCCACTGGGGGTGATCTCGCAGCGCCCGACCGAATCCATCAGCAGCAGCTCACCCGGCGCCAGGCTGACCTGCATGCCACCCTGGGACACGGTGGAATGCCCCGCACGCTGGCTGACCAGGAAGCAATGCTGGTCATCGTCAAGCGTCGGGTTTTCGCCCAGCCGGCGGATATTGCCGGCATTGGTGCGCAGGTTGGCCAGCGGCAAGCCGGCGCGGGAAAAGGTAGAAACTTCGCCGATGAACAGCGAGTGATTGGACGCAAGCTCCGTCTCGAAACGGCCACAGATCTGCTGCATGGCCGTGGTCCAGCGTTCCAGCCCCTGACGGTTGGATTGTTGAGTATGCATGGCTGCCCTCGACGCAGGATTTGTTGTTATGCGCACATTGTTAACATGTTATCTATGTGCGCACAACTGTCATCATTCGTCGGTAGATACAGCAAGGCGTATGCCAGTTTGCGTCAAAGGTTGTGTAGCAAGGTGTTGAACTGGGCCAGGCTGGCCATCAGGTGCGACCGCTGTTGCGGGCTGATCGGGATGTAGCGGCGAAACGCCGGCATGCGGTTGACCACTTCACTGCCGCCCATGTGCTCCAGCGTCAGCAACCATTGGCCGTCGCGCCAGGCCAGGGTCAGGCGCTTGAAATCCAGCGGCATCAGCGCCGCCAGCAGTGCGGCCTGCTGCAGCAACCGGTCGCGCAGTTGGGCGAAACGCGCCCGGTCGCCCTTGCGATACACACAGGCCAGACCGGTACGGCGTAGCGCACCGGTATGGCGCAGCTCCAGGCTGACCTCGCCCCCTTGCGGAGCAGGCAACTGCAGCTGGAACTCACAGGTGACGATGTGCATCAGCAGGTGGGCCTCGACGCGTTCGTGCACCTTGGCCTGCCAGCCCTGGGCCGGGTCGTGAATCACCCCCGCAGCAGCCAGGTCATGCTGCCCCAGGTTGCGCGCCAGGCATGCCAGCGTCGCACCCGGGCGATAGCCGGAAGGCGCCCGAGGTGCCAGCAGGCGTTCACGCAAACTTCTGATCATGCAACACGTGCTCCACGGCGTGGCCAGGCTCGGCAGCGAACTCTTTCTCGAGCACATCCTCGACCCGTGCCGGCTTGAACGGGTTGACCTTCTGCACGCACAGCGTCCAGAACAATGCATAGGTCGCCGTGGCGCCAAGCATGATGGCGAACGGCACGTAGACATCGGCAGGGTTCATGCCCGGCGGCGTGATGAACGCCATGCCGATGAGGATACCGCTGCTGGAGAAGATCTGCGGTAACGGGAACAGCGGCGAGCGGTAGGCACGCGGCAGGTCTGGGCGGCGGATGCGCAAGATCACCACCGACAGTGTCACCAGCAGGTAGGCAGTGCTCCAGGCGCACACGGCAGCCAGTACCAGGTGCAGGATGTTGTCCGGGTTGCCGCCCAGGTACCAGGCATGCAGGCAAGGGATCAACGCCACCACCAGGATGCACAGCAGCGGCGTCTTGAAGCGCGGGTGCAGGTAGGTGAACACCTTGGGCAACGCGCCGTCGACCGCCATGCCGTAAAGAATGCGTGGCACACCGGCCATCAGCGTGTTGATGGTGGCCGCGCCGGCGAACAAGAAGCCGATGCCCAGCCATACCGGGCCGATGTCGCCCATCACCTGCTCGGCGAAGCGCGGGATGGCCATGGGCGTGTCCAGCAGGTGCACGCCGGTGGCGGCATCCAGCAACACGTTTTCCACCTGGCGCTTCATCGCCGCCCCGTAGATGAACATGCAAGTGGCCACACCAAACAGGCCCAGCGCCATGGCCCGCGGCAGCACCCAGGCCGAGCGGCGCAGCTCGGGTGCCAGCGGGGTGACGAACTCGCAGCCGACGAACATGAACATGGCCATGCCGACCAGCGACAGGATGGTCATCAGGTCGGTGCCCACCAGCGAAACGCCGAACGGGCCGTCCAGTTCCACTGCGGGTGCGGCGATCAGGCCGAGCACGCCGAACACCATCAAGGTGGTCCACATGCCGAAGGTAAGGATCACTTCGGCGCGGCTGAAGGCGCTGACGCCAAAGGCATTGAGCACCGCAAACGCCACCACGAAGCACACCCCCAGCAGCCACGAACCGCCAGCGGATTCGGCCAGGGTATTGAGGTGCTCGAAGTTCACCAGCGCCATCACCCCCGACAGGATGGTTTCGGCGGTACCGGCGAACACATGCACGATCAGGTAGGCCGACAGCGTGCCGGTGATGGCGAAAAAGCGGCCCATGCCACAGTTGATGTAGTCGTATACCGAGCCTGTGGTCGGCAGGATCGACGCGGCCTCGGCAAAGGTGGTGGACTGCGCCAGCATCATCAGTGCGGCGATGACCATGGCCACAGCAAAGGCGCTGCCGCCGATGCCAAAGCCCATGGTCGCGGTGAGGATCACCGGGCTGGCCATGATCAGCCCGACGGTGCTGGCCAGTGCGGTGGGGAAACCGACCGTGCCGCGGTTGAGGTGCTCGGTGAGCTTGTTATTGAGTGACATCGTTATGCCCCGGCTTGTTTTTGTGGCGTTGAACGAGTGATTACTGTGCGCTGCAGGTGGCATGGCGTCTTGCCGATGGCTGCCGCCGGGCTTGTTGCTGCCTGCCAGCAATCAGCTCCAGAGCCTGGCGATGCCCCTGTAGGAGCGGCCTTGTGTCGCGATCGGGCCGCAAAGCGGCCCCGGCGATATTGGCTGTGGTGCAAAAACCGGGGGCCGCTGCGCAGCCCGATCGCGACACAAGGCCGCTCCTACAAGGGATCGCGCAAGGCTGACTCATCGCTTGGCAGCCACAGTCATGCCCCTGTCACGCAGGCACATGAACCGCTCTGCCCCGCTCACTAAGCTGCAAGCTTTGGCCACCTGCCCCGGAGTCTGCATGAGCGACATCACCCTCCTCCCTGCCGTCACGGCCTTCCTGGCCCGCGAGCATGGCGTGTTCATCCACGGCCAGCACCTCGCCAGCCAGTCGTCTTCGACAATCGCCGTGGTCAACCCGGCCAACAGCCAGCCCATCGCCCACATCGCCGACGCCAACCAGGCCGATGTCGACCAGGCTGTCAGCTCTTCGCGCCAAGGCTTTACCGCCTGGTCGCACACCAGCCCCGCCGCCCGCGCCGCGGTGCTGTTCAAGCTGGCCGACCTGCTGGAAGCCAACCGCGAAGAGCTGGCGCAGCTGGAAACCTTGCAATCAGGCAAGCTCATCGGCATTTCCCGTGCCTTCGAAGTAGAGCAGGCCGCGCACTTTTTGCGCTACTACGCCGGCTGGGCGACCAAGATCACCGGCCAGACCATCACCCCGTCACTGCCCTCGTTCGCCGGTGAGCGCTACAGCGCCTTCACCCTGCGCGAGCCGATTGGCGTGGTGGTGGGCATCGTGCCGTGGAACTTCGCCACCATGATCGCCATCTGGAAGCTGGCCTCGGCCCTGACCACTGGCTGCAGCATCATCCTCAAGCCCAGCGAATTCACCCCGCTGACGCTGCTGCGCATTGCCGAGCTGGCCACCGAAGCCGGCCTGCCGGCCGGTGCACTGAACGTGCTGACCGGTGGCGGCCTGGTGGGCAAGGCACTGATCGAGCACGCAGGTACCGACAAGGTCTCGTTCACCGGTTCCGTGCCCACCGGCATCGCCGTAGGCCAAGCTGCCATGGGCGCCAAGCTGACCCGCGCGACACTGGAACTGGGCGGCAAGAACGCGGTGGCTTTCCTGCCCGATGTGGCCGTGGACAAAGCGGTCGATGGCATCATCGAGGCAGGCTTCCTGCACTCGGGGCAGATCTGCGCCGCTGGCGAGCGCTTCTACGTGCACCGTTCGCGTATCGACCCGCTGCTGGACGCCCTGTCCCAGCGCCTGGGCCAGCTGAAAATCGGCTCGCCGCTGGACGAAACCACCCAGTTCGGCCCCGTGGCCAACAAGCCGCACCAGCAAAAGCTGGCCGAACTGTTCGCCATCGCCCGCGCCGAGGGCAGCCAGATCATCCATGGCGGCAAGCTGGGTGACGGCCCCGGCTGCTTCGTGGAACCCACGGTAATCCTCGCCCGGTCGGCCAGCGACACCCTGCTCAACCAGGAAACCTTCGGCCCGGTGGCGACCTTCCTGCCCTATGACGACGAAGACGAACTGCTGCACCTGATGAACGCCTCGCCCTACGGCCTCAGCGCCAGCCTGTGGACCAACGACCTGGGCAAGGCCATGCGCATGATCCCGCAAATCCAGGCCGGTACCCTGTGGGTGAACATGCACACCCTGCTCGACCCGGCTGTGCCGTTTGGGGGCATCAAGGCTTCCGGCATTGGCCGCGAGTTCGGCTCGGCCTTCATCGATGACTTCACCGAGCTCAAGTCGGTGATGATCCGCTACTGACCCGCCCCCTGGCCAAGGCGTGCAAGCGCCTTGGCAGCCACGAACAAGACCCCGCCCCACCGCACACGCCCTAATAGGCCATCGCCGCCAACCGCGATGGCCCCTCGCCAAACCGAGGGTGCCCCCGAACAACAAAGGCCCCTGAAGGTGGCCGAGAACAATCGAGGGATGTGTAATGGTCAAACCGCAAACGCTGTCCACCCTGGCCCTGGCCACCCTGCTGGCCAGCCAGGCCGTGCCGGCCGTTGAGCTGTACGCCGACGATGACAGGCACCTGAACGCCGACATGCTGGCGGTATGGGGCATGTTCAACAGCCGCAAGAACTACGACGGCACCACGGGTGGTTCGACCTGGCGTGAAGGCTTTATCAAGTATGGCCTCAGCGGTGACCAGGGCCTGGCCGGCAACGGCACGCTGTACGGCAGCCTGAACTGGGTGAGCTCGGCCACCTGGGGCGATGGCGATGCGGCCGGCAACACCGACGGCTCCGAACGCACCACCAAGATCGAAGACGCCTTCCTCGGCTGGCGCTCGGCCGACCTGTTCCCCGTGCTGGGCAAGGATGGCGTGGACGTTTCCGCCGGCCGCCAGACCATTCGCCTGGGCAGTGGCTTTTTGATCAACGACGACGGCCCGAACCTGGGCAACGGCGTCGCCGACGGTGCGCTGGACCGTGGCGGTGCTTACTACCTGGCCGCCCGTCACGCCTTCGACCGCACCGCCATGTTGCGCCTGGGGGGCAGCGACGGCCTGCATGGCAGCCTGCTGTGGCTGAAATCCGACAACCGCGCCCAGGCCGAAACCGAACTGGCCGCCGGCACGCTGGACTACACCCACGCCCTGGGCACCCTGGGGCTGACCTGGATTCACGGCATCGACGTCACCGACCAATGGGCCAGCGACTTCCAGAAAGCCCGCGAAGGCATGGACGTGTACAGCGTGCGCGGCGAAGGCAACGCCGGCATCGACAATGCCAGTTTCGCCTTCGAATACGCCTGGCAGGACAAGACCGACGGCCCCGAGCAAGCCTGGTACCTGCAGGCCGGCTACACCTTCGCCGACCTGCCGTGGGCACCGCAGGTTACCTACCGCTACACCCGCTACTCGGCAGGCTGGGACTCGCTGTTCAGCGGCCTGTCCAGCGGTTACGGCACCTGGTTCCAGGGTGAAGTTGCCGCCAACTACGCCGGCCCCTTCAACAGCAACACCGGCATCCACCATGTGGGCATAAAGGCGACACCGCTGGAAAACCTCACGGTCGGCGCGCTGTACTTCGACTTCGACACCGTGCGTACCCGCGACAGCCTCAACCTCGATGCCCGGGAGCTGGACCTGTATGTGGAATGGGCGGTGAACGAGCACCTGATCATCAGCCCGTTGGTGGGCCTGTACCAACCGCGCAAGGACGAGAGCAACGGCGGCAACCAGGTGGGAGGGAATGGTACCAATGTGTATAGCCAGCTGACCGTGGCGGTGCCGTTCTGAAGCCCCCCTCACCACTATCTCAAAGCTTGCAGGATCCCTGTGGGAGCGGGCATGCCCGCGAAGAAAGCGACTCGGTATATGGCACCGGCTTTGCCGGTGTTCGCGGGCATGCCCGCTCCCACAGGCGTGAGTGGCTTTCCGGAAGAGTTTGACCTCGCATGGCCAGGCGCATAAGATTTGCCAACCTGCCGATCGGTAGGCGAAAAATCAGCCAGAGAAAAGCATGCAAGCCAATCCCTCCCCTCCCGTACGCTTCAGCTTCGCCCTGGGCCTAGGCCTGATCGGCGCCCTGGGCCCTTCCGCCGTCGACATGTACCTGTCGAGCCTGCCGGAAATCGCCAGCCACTATCAGGCAAGCTTCACCCGCGTGCAGCTGACGCTGACCTTCTTCCTGCTGGCCATGGGCGCCGGCCAGCTGATCTTCGGCCCCATCGTCGACGCGTATGGCCGGCGCAAACCGCTGCTGGCCGGCCTGCTGCTGTTCATCCTGTGCTCACTCGGCGCCGCCGCGGCCCCCAGCCTCGACACCCTGATCATGCTGCGCTTCTTCCAGGGCCTGGGCAGCGCGCTGACCCTGGTGGTGATCATGAGCATGGTGCGTGATGTGAGCCAGGGCGTAGCCGCGACCAAGCTGTTCGCCCTGCTGATGACCATCGAAGGCGTGGCGCCGATCCTGGCACCGGCCCTGGGCGGCGTGATCGATGCGCATTTCGGCTGGCGTGCAGTGATGCTGGTACTCGCCGGCATGGGCCTGGCGGTGCTGGTCAACAGCCTGCTGAACCTGCCGGAAACCCTGCCACCCAGCAAACGCGAACCCCTGCGCCTGGGCCACGCCTGCCGCACCTACCTGGCCATCCTCGCCGACCGCCGCTTCCTGCGCCCGACCCTGGCAGTGGCGGCGGTGTTCTTCTTTCTGTTCGCCTACATCGGCGGTGCCACCCTGGTGTACCAGGCCCATTACGGCCTGAGCGCCCAGGCCTTCGGCCTGCTGTTTGGCGCCACCGGTGTGTCGATCCTGTTCGGCGCCATGACGGCCAGCCGCCTGATCAGCCGGCTGGGCCTGAACACCCTGACTCGGGTGGGCGTGCTGTGCATGGCCGGCGGCGCCTGCCTCAGCCTGCTCGGTGCACTGACGGGCCTGGGACTGCCGGGTGTGGCCGGCGGCATGGTGGTGGCCCTGTTCGGCCTGGGGATAGCCGAGTCGACGCTGATGTCGCTGGTGATGGCCTCGCAAGAAAAAGCACTGGGCTCCACCGCAGCGCTGCTGGGCGCCATCCAGCTGTCGGCATCTGCCGGCGCGGCCCCTCTGGCCGCAGTGGTACTCAACCACGGCCCGACCGCGTGGGCCGCGCTGCTGGCCCTGTGCACCCTGGTGGTGTGCCTGTTGACCGCCCTCAGCCTGCGCGACACCCCGGCCAGCTTCTCGCTCGCGGGGCATTGAAGCCCTGGCACTGACGGTCAACTCGCCTGGCACGCAGGCACAAGACGACCTACCAGTCGTTAGCGAAACTGGCTGCCACGTCACCAACAACAAATCCGACGGCAGCCAGCCCTGCGAGACCCGCCATGACCCTCGATACCAGAATTGACTTCATCTACCTGTCCGAGCAGGACATGATCCGCGCCGGCGTCACCGACATGCCGGCCTGTGTCGACACCATGGAAGAAATGTTCGGCCTGCTGTACCAGGGCGACTACCGCATGGCCGGCCCGAACAGCGACTCGCACGGCGCGATGATCACCTTCCCCGAGCAATCGCCGTTCCCCAACATGCCCAAGCCCACCGCCGACCGGCGCATGATGGCGATGCCGGCGTACCTCGGCGGCAACTTCCAGACCGCAGGCGCCAAGTGGTATGGCTCGAACATCGCCAACCGCGAGAAAGGCCTGCCCCGCTCGATCCTCATGTTCACCCTCAACGACGCCGACACCGGCGCGCCACTGGCGCACATGTCGGCCAACCTGCTGTCGGCCTACCGCACCGGCGCCATCCCGGGTGTCGGCGCCCGCCACCTGGCGCGCAAGAATGCCAAGGTCATCGGCCTGGCCGGCCCGGGGGTGATGGGCAAGACCACGGTCGCCGCGTTCATGGCCGTCTGCCCGCTGATCGACACCCTCAAGGTCAAGGGTCGTGGCCAGAAGAACCTGGATGCGTTTGTCGCCTGGGTGAAAACCAGTTTCCCGCAAATCACGAATGTCCAGGTGGTTGAAACCCTGGAAGAAGTGGTACGCGGCTCCGACCTGGTCAGCTACTGCAGCTCGGGCGAAGTCGGCGACCCCAGCCAGTACCCACTGGTGCGCCGCGAGTGGGTCAAGCCTGGCGCGTTCCTGGCCATGCCGGCCCCGTGCAGCATCGACGCCGGTATGGAGCAGGACGACGTGCGCAAGGTGGTGGACAACACCGGCCTCTACGAGGCCTGGTTCGAAGAGCTGCCCAAGCCTGCGCACAACCACGTGCCGCTGGTAGGCGTGCGCTTCATGGACATGATTGCCGAAGGCACGCTGGCCGCCGACCAAGTCGAAGACATCGGCAAGATCATCAGCGGCGACGCACCGGGCCGCCTGCATGACGACGAAATCATCCTGATGTCGGTGGGCGGCATGCCTGTCGAAGACGTGGCCTGGGGCACCGTGGTGTACCGCAAGGCGCTCGAGCAAGGCATCGGCGTGAAGCTCAACCTCTGGGAAACCCCCGTTCTCAGCTGATCCCCCGCAACCGGATAACAAGGCAAAGCCCATGACACAGATCATCAAACTGAAAACCGGCTCCAAGTTCGAAGACATGGCCAGCTACTCCCGCCTGGTGGCGGTGGACAACTGGATTCACGTCTCCAACACCGCCGGGCGCAACCCGCAGACCCAGGTCATTCCAGAGGACGCCATCGAACAGACCCACCAGGTGTTCGCCAACATCGAAACCGCCCTGGCTGCGGTCGATGCCAGCCTGGCCGACGTCATCAACTCACGGGTGTTCATCCAGGACCCTGCCGATGTGCCACGGGTAATGGATGTGATCGGCGAGAAGTTCCGCGGCATCGACCCAGCCACCACGGTCACCTGCCCGCCACTGGGCTCCAGCGTGTACAAGGTCGAGCTGGAAGTCACCGCCTACCGCGGTGCGGGGCAAGCGCAAGTGACCTTGATCCGCCTTGGCCAGTGAGGCCACTGGCTGGCGCTGAGCACTTCCCCTGCACGAACAACAAAGAGTAAAGCCATGTCTCCCACGATCGCCCCTGTGCAAACCAGCACCCGCCACCCCGACGCCACCACCGTGGTGATCATCGGTGGCGGCATTATCGGCCTCACCGCCGCATTGAGCCTCGCCGAACGCAACATACCGGTGGTGGTGCTGGAAAAGGGGCGCATCGCTGGCGAGCAGTCGTCGCGCAACCTGGGCTGGGTGCGCAAGACCAACCGCCACGCCCATGACATCCCCCTGGCGCTGGCGGCTGATCGGCTGTGGGCCGAGATGCCGGCGCGGGTCGGCAGCGACGTTGGCTATCGCCAGGCCGGTATCATGTTCATCGGCCGCAACGACACGCAGATGGGCATGCATGAAGGCTGGCTGAAAAGCGTCGAGGCGCTGGGCCTGGATTCGCGGCTGTTAAGCGCGAGTGAAATCGCGCAGATGGTGCCGGGTGGTCGGGCGGATTGGGCTGGTGGCATCTTCACGCCGTCGGACGCCCGCGCCGAGCCAACCCTGGCCGCCAGCGCCATCGCCCGAGCGGCAATCGCCAAAGGTGCAGTGGTGGTGGAGAACTGCGCAGTGCGCACCCTGGTCACCGCAGCCGGCCGTGTCAGCGGGGTGGTCACCGAGCAAGGCGAAATCCGCTGCGACCAGGTGTTGCTGGCCGGTGGCCTGTGGTCGCGCAAGTTTCTCGGCAACCTGGGCATCAACCTGCCGACCTTGCCGCTGACCTGTTCCGTGCTGCGCACAGCGCCCATGGACGGGCCGACCGACATCGCCGTCGGTGCCCCGGACTTTTCCTTCCGCAAGCACAAGGACGGCGGCTACATCATCACCCAGCGCGGCGCGCTGGATGCCTTCCTCACCCTGGACCATCTCCTGCTGGGCAAGCGTTACCTGCCCCAACTGCGTGCCCAGCGGGATTTTTTGCGCATCAGCTTTGGCAAGTATTTCTTCAAGGACCTGGCGTTGGCCCGGCGCTGGAAGGCCACCGATGTAACCCCTTTCGAGCGGGTACGGGTACAAGACCCGCACGCCAACCCGGCACTCAACGACGAGGCCATGCGCAACCTGAAAGCGGCCTGGCCGGTGTTCGAACAGGCACGCATCGCCAGCGCCTGGGCCGGCACGATCGACGTCACCCCCGACTCCAACCCGGTCATCGGCCCTGTGGCCAGCATCCCGGGCCTGACCCTGGCCACCGGCTTCTCCGGGCATGGCTTCGGCACCTCGCCTGCTGCCGGCCAGCTGGCGGCAGACCTGGTTGCCCAGGCCACCCCGCTGATCGACCCGTCCCCGTACCGCTTCGAGCGCTTCGCCTGACGCCTCACCCGCCCTCACGGGCTTTGTGAAAGCGAGCAAGCCCGCGAACACCGCGTCGCATTCTTCGCGGGTAAACCCGCTCCCACAGCACCTGCGGCTGGCTCAATTTATGGGCTGGGCGCAATCCCTGTGGGAGCGGGCGCGCCCGCGAACACCGGCACAGCCGGTGCCATCCACCGCGTCGCATTCTTCGCGGGCAAGCCCGCTCCCACAGCACCTGCGTCTGGCTCAATTTATGGGCTGGGCGCAATCCCTGTGGGAGCGGGCGCGCCCGCGAACACCGGCACAGCCGGTGCCATCCACCGCGTCGCATTCTTCGCGGGCAAGCCCGCTCCCACAGCACCTGCGTCTGGCTCAATATATGGGCTGGACGCAATCCCTGTGGGAGCGGGTTCACCCGCGAACACAGGCGAAGCCGGTGCCATCCACCGCGTCGCATTCTTCACGGGTAAACCCGCTCCCACAGCACCTGCGTCTGGCTCAATATATGGGCTGGGCGCAATCACTGTGGGAGCGGGCGCGCCCGCGAACACCGGCACAGCCGGTGCCATCCACCGCGTCGCATTCTTCGCGGGCAAGCCCGCTCCCACAGCACCTGCGTCTGCGGGCAAGCCCGCTCCCACAGCACCTGCGTCTGGCTCAATATATGGGCTGGACGCAATCCCTGTGGGAGCGGGTTCATCGAGGCGTCGAACCGCCGCGAACACCGGCGAAGCCGGTGCCATCCACCGCGGTGTATTCTTCGCGGGTGAACCCGCTCCCACAGGAATCTGCGCCGTTCTAGCGGTCAACGGATATAGCTACCGCCATTCACATCCAGCGTCGCCCCGTTGAGCGACACTTGCGAAGGCCGCAAGGCAAACGCCACCAGCTCGGCAATCTCGGCCGGGCTGGCCATGCGCCCCACCGGGATGTCCGCTACCGCCGCCGCTTCGCCATGCTGGGCAATGAACTGCTCGGCCATGTCGGTGCGCACCCAGCCCGGGGCAATGGCCACCGCGACCACACCCTGCGCGGCCACGCTGCGCGCCAGCGATTTGGTCAGGTTGACCAACGCCGCCTTGCTGCTGCCGTATGGCAGGGCATCGGCCGCGTAACCGCGTTGCGCTGCGCGGCTGGCCATGTTGATGATGCGCCCGCCGCCCTGCGCACAAAAATGCGCCACGGCTTCCCGGCACAAATCGGCCGCCGCAAAGAAGTTGACCTGAAACTCCCGGCGCCAGGCTGCACGCCACTGTGACGAAGGTGCATCCAGGGGGATTTCGGTACGAATACCCGCATTGTTGACCAACCCATGAATGCGCCCTCCTGCCAGCTCCAGCGCCGCTTGCCAGAGTTTGTCCGGCCCGCTGTCCTCGCTCAGGTCACCCTGCACGGTCCAGCCGTTGCCACCGATACGTGCCAACAGTTGCTCAGCGCCGTGCGCATCGCGGCTGTAATGGATCAACGCCTTACCGCCTTCGGCCACCACCTGTTCGACAATGGCAGCGCCAATGCCACCGGTGGCGCCAGTCACCAGCACGGTCTGCCCGGCCAGGGGGCGTGCCAGATCACTCATGCTTGTTCACCTCGGCGTTGGCAGCGAGCGAGGCCTTGTCGACCAGCCGCTGGATGTCACCGGTCTCTCGGCGCTGCGCCAAATAGATGTTCAGCACCTGCAGGTCGGCCGGGGAAATATCACGGCGCACGCCAAACGATACGCCCTGCTTGGCCAGCGCCGGCTTGGGCAGGATCTCGCGGGTCCAGCCAGGGTTGGCCAGGGCGAACAGGTGGTTGGTGTCGCTGGCGTCGACCAGTACATCGGCGCGCTTGGACATCACCGCCAGGCGCGCTTCGTCCATGCCCGGCAGGCGCATGATCTTGCCGTTGCGAATCACCGAGGAAATGGCTTTGTCCTGGGCAGTGCCAGACATCACCGCAAAGGTCACCTCCGGCTTGTCGAGGGCGCTGATGTCGTCCTTCACCTCAACCACTTTGGGGTTGTCCTTGTTCACCAGCAGCGACACCTGGTAGTCGGTGGCCGGCACGGTAAAGCCCACCGCCAACGCACGCTCCGGCGTCTGGTTCAGGGCCATGGCCAGGTCCCACTTGCTGCTCTGCAAGCCGGCCACCAGGTTGTCCCAGCTGGTATCGACGAAGGCCACCTTGACCTTCAGCACCTTCTCGCCGAAGTCGCGGCACAGGTCGACGAAGTAGCCGCTGTAATCGCCGCTACTGGCATCGCGCATCACGTAGGGCGCGGCCACCGCCGCGCCGCAGCGCAACACACCGGCCTTCTGCACGTCCTGCCATATCGAGGTTTCTGCTGCCTGGGCCGCCGACTGGGCCAGCAAAGCCCCGCAAAGACCGGCGCCGATGACCAGGGCCTTGAGGGATGACGAGCGCGATGAATGCATGGTGGACCTCACTGAAATTCGTTGTTTTTGGGCAGGAAGGTACGGCAAAAACCTGCACGCAACGGATCATGCATGCAAGGCTGCATACAACATAGGAACTCTCTCATCGCCTGTCAACAGCCCTCGATCCGGGGCTTTTCGGGCGCTGCTAAAAAAGTCCGGGCATGAGTTGACAGGTCGCATCACTGCGCAATACCTTGAATACAGCACTGCACACAACAAAGCATTCAACGAAGCACAGTGTGATCCTTTTTGCTTGCTCTTCTGCCTACAAGAACAATTCACCGGAGAGATTCAAAATGACCATTCCCCGTTTGGTGGCCGCCCAGCCACAGGCTTCGCTCACCCCGGATTCCACACTGGGCGGCGATTTCATCCAGCTGCACGGTGTGCGCAAGGCCTACAGCGAGCAGCTGGTGGTGATGGACCAGATGGACCTGGGCATGCGTGCCGACGATAGGCTGGTGATCATCGGCCCGTCCGGCAGCGGCAAGAGCTCGCTGCTGCGGGTGCTGATGGGCCTGGAAGGCATCCAGGGCGGCAGCATCCAGTTTCAGGGCAAACCGTACATCGACGGCAGCCGCAAACAGGGCAAGCCCCTGGACGAAACCCTGCACAAGCAGATTGGCATGGTGTTCCAGCACTACACCCTGTTCCCGCACCTGTCGGTGCTGGGCAACCTGATCCTGGCACCGGTCAAGGTACATGGCCTGAGCAAGGCCGAGGCCACCGAAAAGGCCCGCGCCTACCTGGCCCGCCTGGGCCTGGAAAGCAAGCTGCACGCCTACCCCAGCCAGCTGTCCGGCGGCCAGAAACAGCGCGTGGCCATCGCCCGGGCACTGATGCTGGAGCCCCGCCTGATGCTGTTCGACGAAGTCACCTCGGCGCTGGACCCGGAAATGGTCATTGAAGTGCAGAACGTGATGATGCAGCTGGCCGAGCAGAAGATGGCGATGATCATCGTCACCCATGACATGCACTTTGCCCGGCACATCGCCACCCGCGTGGTGTTCTGCGCCAACGGCAAGGTGGTCGAGCAAGGCCACCCCGAACAGATCTTCACCCGGCCTCGGGAAGCACGTACGCGTGAGTTCCTCGAGAAGGTTGTGCAGTTCGATTGAGGGCGCTGCGATGAACTACCAATTCGATTTTCACTTTCTCAACGGCAGCCTGCCGGCCCTGCTCGACGGGCTGAAGGTAACGCTGGAGCTGGCCCTGGTCTCGAACCTGATCGGCCTTACCTGCGGCTTTGTGCTGTGCCTGATGACCCTGAGCCGCTGGTTCTTCGTGCGCTGGCCCGCACAACTGTTCATCGAGTTTTTCCGCTGCACCCCGGCGCTGCTGCAGATCGTGTGGTTCTTCTACTGCGTGCCGATGCTGTTCGACGTGTTCATCGACCCCATCGCCATGGGCTTCCTGGCCCTGGGGCTGAACCTCACCGCATTCAACGCCGAGGCCTACCGCGCCGGTGTGCAGGCGGTGCCGCGCGAACACCTGGATGCCTCGATCGCACTGGGCCTCAAGGGCTGGCAACGCACCCTGTACGTGGTCTTGCCACAAGCGCTGCGCAGCGCCCTGCCAGTGCTGATCACCAATGGCATCGGCACCCTGCAGCAAAGCGCACTGGTGGCCATCGTCGCCGTCGCCGACCTGATGTACGTGGGCAAGAGCCTGGCCACCGAAGCCTACCGCCCGCTGGAAACCTACACCCTGATCGCCTTGATCTACTTCGCCCTGTCGTTGCCGATCGCGCAGCTGGTGCAGTGGTTCGAACGGCGCCAGGAACTGGCGGCCCAGCGCTGAGGAGAACGTCATGCCACTCGATTTTTCGGTTGTATTGCACTACTGGCCGGTGCTGCTCAAGGGCCTGGCCCTGACCTTGGCGTTCACTGCAGTGTGCGCGCTGCTGGGCAGCCTGCTGGGCTTCGTGGTCAGCCTGCTGCGCCAGACGAAGCTGAAGCTGGTGCGCCTGCCGCTGGCCCTTTATGTGGAATTTTTTCGCGGCACGCCGCTGCTGATCCAGCTGTTCTGGGTGTTCTTCTGCTTTCCGGTGGTGTTCGGCCTGGACATCCCGCCCTACGTGTCGGTGCTGATCGCCCTGACCCTGTACATGGGCGCGATCACCAGCGAGACCTTCCGCGGCGCGCTGAAGTCGATTGCCAGCGAACAGCACGACGCCTGCACCGCGCTGGGCCTGACCTCGCGGGTGAAGGTGCTGTACGTGGTGTTCCCCCAGGCGCTGCTGCGCTCGGTACCGCCACTGCTGTCGAACGTGGTCAGCCTGTTCAAGGAAAGCGCGCTTATCTCCTCGGTCGGGGTCGCCGACCTGATGTTCGTCGGCCAGAACATTTCCAACAGCACCGCGCGCCCGGTCGAGTTCCTCTCGGCAGTGGCGGTCATCTATTTCCTGGTGGCCTTCCCGCTCACCCGCCTGATCGGTGTGGTCGAGGGACGCCTGCTTCGTCGCTACGCCTACTGATACCTTCCCCAAGGAGAGTTACCCGATGAAACTGAATGGCATCCTGCCCGCCCTGGTCACCCCGTTCGACGCAGCCGGCAAAGTCGATCACGACACCCTGGCCGCAATCCTCGAGCATCAGCTGGCCGCTGGCGTGAAAGGTTTCGTACCGCTGGGCTCGACCGGTGAGTACTACGCCCTGGCCAACGACGAACGCCGGCAGATCCTGGCCACCGTCAAGGAAGTGGTTGGCGACCGCGGCACCCTGATTGCCGGCGCCAACGGTTCCTGCACCCGTGAAGTGCTGGAGCAGGTGCGGCAAACCGTCGACGCCGGCTACACCAACCTGCTGATCGCCCCGCCCTACTACGCCTTGCCGTCCCAGGAAGAGCTGCTGGCCCACTACAACACCATCCTCTCGACGTTCCCCGAGATCAACGTGGTGCTCTACAACTACCCGATCCGCACCAACGTCGAAGTGGGCCTGGACGTGGTCGCCGCGCTGCACGAGCACCCGCGTGTGATCGGCATCAAGGAAAGCAGCGGCAACCTGTTGCGCGCCATCGAGATTGGTGAGAAATACAAAGGCATCCAGCTGTCGTGTGGTTCTGACGACCAGGCGCTGGACTTCTACCTGTGGGGCGCCGACAGCTGGATCTGCGGCCCGGCCAACATCTTCCCGGAGAAGGTGGTGGCCTTCCACAACGCGTTCACCGGCGGCGATATCCGTGGCGCCCAGCAGATCATGCGCAGCCTGTTCCCGGCCATGGCCAACCTGGAAAGTGGCAAGTTCGTGCAGAAGGTCAAGTACGGCACCGAGCTGGCCGGTTTCAAGGTGGGCCCGGCGCGTGCACCGCTGCTGCCGCTGACTGATGAAGAGAAGGCCGAGTTCCGCAAAGTATTCGAGGCTTCGCAGCAGTAGATGCAAGGGGCCGCATTGCGGCCCATTCGCGGGCACGCCCGCTCCCACAGGTTCAACACCGGCCTTGGGAGCGGCGCGACCCTGTGGGAGCGGGCGTGCCCGCGAACGAGGGCGCAGCCCTCGCAACCTCTCGATGAATAGAGCCAGACTCATGAACAACCCGCACCCCTCACCGCAACAGGCTGTAGTCATCGGCGGCGGCATTGTCGGTGTGTGCTGCGCGCTGTACCTGCAGCGCGACGGCCACCGGGTCACCCTCATCGACCCTGCCGCCCCCGGCGACAGCACCGCCAAATGGAGCTGCGGGCAGATGGCGGTCAGCGAAGTCATCCCGCTGTCCAAGCCCGGCATCCTGATGAAAATCCCCGGCTGGCTGCTGGACCAGAAAGGCCCACTGGCCCTGCGCCCCAGCGCCCTGCCCGGCATCCTGCCATGGTTCATGCGCTTCCTGGCCTGCGCACGGCCCTCGAAAATCAACAAGATCGCCCAGGACATGGCGCGGCTGACCCAGCATGTCTATGAAGACTATGCGCCTTTGCTGGAAGCATGCCCCGACAAGACCCTGCTCGGTGACCGCCCGATTCTGGAAGTGTTCGATACCTCCGCGGGCCTTGAACACGAACGCCCACACCTGGAGCTGCGCAAGCAATTGGGCTTCCGCTCCGAAGAGCTGAATGGCGAGCAGATCAGCGACCTGGAACCGGCCCTGGCCGGAAAGTTCCAGCACGGCCTGATGTTCCCCGACTGGCGTGCCGTGAACGACACCGAAGGCTTCATCGCCGCCCTCACAGAAAGCTTCATTGCCCAGGGTGGCGTGCGTGTGCAACAGCGGGTGGAAAAGATTGACGAACACCACGACAAAGCCACTGGCGTCACCCTGCAAGACCGCACCCAGGTTCCCGCCGACCTGCTGGTGGTCGCTGCCGGCACGGGCTCGCGCACCTTCTTCGACTCGCTCGGTGTGCACATCCCGCTGGCAGGCATCGCCGGCTACCAGGCAGTACTGCCACAGCCTGGCGTGGAAATCCGCCACTCGGTGATCTACGCCGATGGCGGCTTCTGCTTCGCCCCCATGACCCGCGGCCTGCAGATTGGCGGCACCATCGAGTTCGCCGGCGCCAATGCCGAGCCCAATTTCAGGCGCGCCGAAATCATCATGGAAAAAGCCCGCCGTGTGCTGCCGCAACTGAACACGCAAGGCATGGAATTCGGCGTTGGTTACCGCCCGTTCCTGCCCGACACAAAACCTGTGATCGACCGCTCGCCACGGCTGAAAAACACCATCCTGGCCTTCGGCCACGGCCAGCTCGGCCTCACCCTTGGCGCCACCACCGGCCGCCTGGTGAGCGACCTCGCCGCACAGCGCAGCCCCACCCAGAACCTTTCTGCATTCGGTGCACGACGCTTCGCCGTGCTTGGAGGAAACGCATGAACCGCTTCGACCAGTTCTACATCAATGGCCAGTGGGTCAGCCCGATCAAGGGTGGCAGCTTCAATTCGTATGACCCGAGCGACGAAAGCCTGATCGCCAGCGTGGCCTCCGGCTGCGCCGCAGACGTGGACGTTGCAGTAAAAGCTGCCCGTGCCGCGTTTGACGAAGGCCCATGGCCGCGCCTGAGCGGCGCCGAACGTGGCGCCTACCTGCGCAAGATCGCCGATGGCATCCGTGCCCGGCAAGAGGCACTGGCCGAGCTGGAAGTCCGTGACAACGGCAAGCCTTTCCCGGAAGCCATGTGGGACATCGGCGACACTGCCGGCTGCTTCGACTTCTACGCCAACCTGGCCGAAGAGCTGGATGCCCAACGCGAAAAACCGGTGGCACTGGCCGATGACCGCTTCAGCTCCCTGGCGCGCAAAGAACCCATCGGCGTAGCGGGCGCCATCGTGCCGTGGAACTTCCCGATGCTGATGGCTTCGTGGAAGATCGCGCCGGCCCTGGCCGCGGGTTGCTGCATCATCCTGAAACCCGCCGAGCAGACTTCGCTGACTGCCCTGGAGCTTGCGCGCATCGCCGATGAAGCTGGCCTGCCCGCTGGCGTGCTGAACATCGTCACCGGCCCGGGCTCCACGGTCGGTGCAGCCATCACCGCGCACCCCGGCGTCGACAAGCTGGCGTTTACCGGCAGCGTGCCGGTGGGCAGCCGCATCATGCAAGCGGCCGCCCAGGACATCAAGAACGTGACCCTGGAACTGGGCGGCAAATCGCCATTCGTGATCTTCGCCGACAGCGACATCGAACAGGCGGTGGAATGGATCCTGTTCGGGATTTTCTGGAACAAGGGTGAGGTCTGCTCCGCCACCTCCCGCGTGCTGGTGGAGCGTGCAGCCTACGTGCCGTTGCTCGCCCGCCTGGCCGAGGAAACGCGCAAGATCAAGATCGGCAACGGCATGGACGAAGGCGTGTTGCTCGGCCCGCTGGTCAACCGCAGCCAGTACGAAGGCACCCTGCAAGCCATTTCCCGCGGCCTGGAAGAAGGCGCGCGCCTGGTGTGCGGCGGCGAGCGCCCGGCGCACCTGGACAAGGGCTTCTACCTGCAGCCGACGGTGTTCGCCGACGTGCCGGAAGACAGCTGGATCTGGAACGAGGAAATCTTCGGCCCGGTGGTGTGCATCCGCCCGTTCGACAGCGAAGAAGAAGCGGTAAGATCGGCCAACAATTCGCGCTTTGGCCTGGCCGCGGCCGTGATGTCCAAAGACTTGCAGCGCTGCGAGCGCGTGGCGCGCAAGTTCCGTGCGGGCATCGTCTGGATCAACTGCTCGCAGCCCACTTTCACCGAGGCGCCATGGGGTGGCTACAAGCAGAGCGGCATTGGCCGCGAGCTGGGTGAATGGGGCCTGAACAACTACCTGGAAACCAAGCAGATCACCCGCTACGACAGCGAGAAGCCTTGGGGCTGGTACATCAAGTGAGGTAACACCCATGCGTTGGAAACAGACCCTTCAGCTGGCCGAAGTGCACTGCGAAGGCGAAATCGGCAAGGTTATCACCGGCGGCGTGCTGGGCATTCCCGGCGCCACCATGCTGGACAAGATGAACTACATCAACGAAGTGGATGACAGCCTGCGCCGCCTGGTGACGCTGGAACCGCGTGGCTGCCTGCAGATGTCGGTCAACCTGTTGCTGCCGCCGACCCTGCCAGAAGCGCAGGCAGGCTTCATCGTGCTGCAGGCCGACAAGGCCCACCCGATGTCCGGCAGCAACTGCATCTGTGTGGTCACCGCCCTGCTGGAGCTGGGCATGGTGCCGATGCAAGAACCCGAAACCACGGTGGTGCTGGACACCCCCGCCGGCCTGGTCACCGCCCGCGCCCACTGCGCGGACGGCCGCTGCCTGAGTGTTTCGCTGGACATGGTGCCCGCCTTCGTCGAGCACCTTGACCTCGCCATCGAAACCGAGGCCTTCGGCACGATCAACATCGATGTGGCCTTTGGCGGCGTTTACTACGCGCTGATCGACGTGGAACAGACCGGCCTGTCGATTGCCCCGCAACATGCCCGTGCACTGGCCGATGCCGGCGTGGCCTTGAAAGCGGTGATCAACCGCCAGCTGAACATCCAGCACCCGTTACTGCCTTCGGTCAACGAAGTGGCCTACGTGATGTTCCGCAACCGCCTGGACGCGCACACCTACCAGACCTGCACCACCCTGCCACCGGGGCGGGTCGACCGTTCGCCCTGTGGCACCGGCAGCTCGGCCAACCTGGCCACCTTGGCGGCACGCGGGCTGGTGCAGGTCGGCGACCCACTGGTGTCGCGCTCGACCATTGGCGGGCAGTTCAAGGTAGAGCTGCTGGGCCACACCGAGGTTGCGGGGCGGCCAGCGGTGCTGCCACGGGTGACCGGGCGGGCCTGGCTGTACGGCCTGCAACAGCTGGGGGTGGACCCGGATGACCCACTGGCGGCGGGCTTCATGCTGAGCGACACCTGGGGGGCTGGCCTTTCCTGACCTGCACGCCTACCTGTGTAGGAGCGGCCTTGCCGGGGCGCCGGACCGGTCGGATGGGCCGC
>NZ_JENB01000017.1 GCF_000708715.2 Pseudomonas putida W15Oct28
CGACGCAAGGCCGCTCCTACAGGTGACCGCGTTGACCAGGCCAAGCGGTTGCCCACCCCAGAGCCCCGGCTTATCCTCCTCCCCTAGCCCACCAGCCCCCAGGAACGAGCCAATGATCCACAGCGCGCAGCACGCCGCCTCCTATTACGCCGCCAGCAGCGCGCCACACCCTGACTACTCCTTCCTGCAAGGCGAGCACAGCGCCGACGTATGCATCGTCGGCGGCGGCTACTCGGGCCTGAACACCGCCATCGAACTGGCCGAGCGCGGCTTCTCAGTCATCCTGCTGGAAGCGCGCAAACTGGGCTGGGGCGCCAGCGGGCGAAACGGCGGGCAGTTGATCCGCGGCGTCGGCCACGGCCTGGAACAGTTCCTGCCAGTAATTGGCGAGGAAGGCGTGCGCAGCATGAAACTGATGGGCCTGGAGGCCGTGCAGATCGTGCGCGAGCGGGTCGAGAAGCATGCCATCGCCTGTGACCTGACCTGGGGCTACTGCGACCTGGCCAACAAACCCGCCGAACTGCTGGGCTTTGCCGAAGACGCCGAAGAACTGCGCAGCCTGGGCTACGCGCATGAGCTGCGGCTGGTCGGCAAGGACGATATCCACAGCGTGGTCGGCGCGGACTGCTATGTGGGCGGGCTGGTCGACATGGGCTCCGGCCACCTGCACCCCCTCAACCTGGCCTTGGGTGAAGCGGCCGTGGCCAGCCGCCTGGGCGTGAAGCTGTTCGAGCAGTCCGAGGTCACCCGCATCGACTATGGCCCCGAAGTGCAGGTGCATACTGCCCAGGGCCGGGTACGCGCCAAGACCCTGGTGCTGTGCTGCAACGCCTACCTCAACGGCCTCAACCGCGAGCTGGGCGGCAAGGTGCTCCCGGCCGGCAGCTACATCATCGCCACCGAGCCGCTGGGCGAAGCGCGCGCCCGCGCATTGCTGCCGCAGAACATGGCGGTGTGTGACCAACGCGTTGCGCTGGATTACTACCGCCTGTCCGCCGATCACCGCCTGCTGTTCGGCGGTGCCTGCCACTATTCCGGCCGCGACCCGAAAGACATCGCCGCCTACATGCAGCCGAAGATGCTCAAGGTGTTCCCGCAGCTGGCCGACGTGCGCATCGACTACCAGTGGGGCGGCATGATCGGCATCGGTGCCAATCGCTTGCCGCAGGTTGGCCGCCTGGCTAGCCAGCCGAACGTGTATTACGCCCAGGCCTATTCAGGCCATGGGCTCAACGCCACCCACCTGGCCGCACGCCTGCTGGGCGAGGCCATCAGTGGCCAGGAAAGCGGGCGTTTCGATCTGTTCGCCAAAGTGCCGCATATCACCTTCCCCGGCGGCAAGCACCTGCGCTCGCCGCTGCTGGCGTTGGGGATGCTGTGGCACAGGCTCAAAGAACTGGCCTAAAAGTTCACACCGCCCTCCTTGTGGGAGCGGCCTTGTGTCGCGATAGGGCTGCGAAGCAGCCCCAGGGTTTCAGCGCAGATGCACAAATTGCTGGGGCCGCTTTGCGGCCCTTTCGCGACACAAGGCCGCTCCCACAACGATCGCATCAGTCTTTCCAGAAGGGTTTGCGCCCTTCTGTACGGGCCTGCTCCCAGCTCAGCCCGACATCGCGCAACTCGTCATCCGTCAGCTGCAACAGCGCCCTGCGGGTATGCCAGCGATGCAGCATCAGCCCCCAACGCCCAAGCCCTTCCGGCGCGTTGAATACCTTGGCCTGCTGCCCGGCTTCCAGTTCCCTGGCCATCAGTTGCAAGCGCACATCGCTCATGCCACCCATCACCGCACCCTCCCGTTCAGTTGATACCGTGGAGAAAGGATGCGCGTCGGCACCATCGACAATACAGATCCAATACAGCCTTATTATTCCCATACAGAATTGGCCAGCGGCCGACTGAATGCTGTATTTTCAGCCAAACTGTACCGGTCGCTATGCCAATGCAGCGCAGGAGTATGCCGTGACCCTCTACCTGAACCTGGCCGAACTGCTCGGTGCCCGTATCGAGCAAGGCCTTTATCGCCCCGGCCAGCGCCTGCCCTCGGTACGCGCCCTGAGCGTGGAACACGGGGTCAGCCTGAGTACGGTGCAGCAGGCCTATCGCATGCTGGAAGACAGCGGCATGGTCTCGCCCCGCCCCAAGTCGGGCTACTTCGTCAGCGACCATCGCCACTTACCCGCCCTGCCCGCGGTCAGCCGCCCGGCCCAGCGCCCTGTGGATATCTCGCAATGGGAGCAGGTGCTGGAGCTGATACGCAGCACGCCGCGCCAGGACGTGGTCCAGCTCGGTCGAGGCATGCCCGACATCAACAGCCCCACCCTCAAGCCGCTGCTGCGTAGCCTGGCGCAGTTGAGCCGGCGCCAGGACATGCCTGGCCTGTATTACGACAACATCCACGGCAACCTGGCCCTGCGTGAGCAGGTGGCCCGGCTGATGCTCGACTCCGGCTGCCGCCTGAGCCCGGCTGACCTGGTGGTGACCACCGGCTGCCACGAGGCGTTGTCGTGCAGCATTCGCGCGGTCTGCGAGCCAGGCGACATCGTCGCGGTCGACTCGCCCAGCTTCCACGGCGCCATGCAAACCCTGAAGGGCCTGGGCATGAAGGCGCTGGAAATCCCCACCGACCCGGTTACCGGCATCAGCCTGGAGGCGCTGGAGCTGGCCCTGGAGCAGTGGCCGATCAAGCTCATCCAGATCACCCCCAGCTGCAACAACCCGCTCGGCTACATCATGCCCGAGCCCCGTAAGAAGGCCCTCCTGAGCCTGGCCCAGCGCTACGACGTGGCGATTCTGGAAGACGATGTGTACGGCGACCTGGCCTTCACCTACCCGCGCCCGCGTACCCTCAAGTCGTTCGACGACGATGGCCGCGTGCTGTTCTGCAGCTCGTTTTCCAAGACCCTCGCCCCCGGCCTGCGGGTCGGCTGGGTGGCACCCGGGCGCTACCTGGAACGGGTGCTGCACATGAAGTACATCAGCACTGGCAGCAGCGCCAGCCAACCGCAGCTGGCCATTGCCGACTTCATTGCCGGCGGGCACTACCAGCCCCACGTGCGGCGCATGCGCAGCCAGTACCAGCGTGGCCGAGACCTGATGAGCGAATGGGTAACCCGCTACTTCCCGCCGGGTACCCGGGTCAGCCGCCCCCAGGGTGGCTTCATGCTGTGGGTGGAATTACCCGAACATTTCGACACGCTGCGCCTGAACCGGGCTTTACTGGAGCAGGGTGTACAGGTTGCCGTGGGCAGTATTTTCTCGGCCTCGGGCAAGTTTCGCCACTGCCTGCGCATGAACTTCGCCGCGCGGCCGACGCCGCAGATCGAGGCCGCCGTGCGCAAGGTCGGTGAAACCGCCCTTCGTCTACTGGATGAAGAAAGCGCCGACGCGTAACTTTGCGCCGCCCGCCACGGTCCAACTCCTTAAGCCCTTGCTGCACAGGACGATCCACCTTTGAGACTCCAGCGAGCCTTGCCTCTGTTGCTGGTGCTGCTGCTCGGCCTTGCCGGCTGTGCCAGCGTCGGCACGCCCCGTGAAACCAGCCAGGCGCTACCTGCCAACGACTCCGCCTTTGGCCGCTCGGTACTGCGCCAGGCAGCACCCTACGGCGGCCGCTCGGGTTTTCGCCTGCTGCCCAACAGCAATGAAGCGTTCCGCGCCCGTGCCGAACTGATCCGCAACGCCCAGGCCAGCATCGACCTGCAGTACTACATCGTCCACGACGGCCTCAGCACCCGCGCCCTGGTACATGAACTGCTGCGTGCCGCCGACCGCGGGGTGCGTGTGCGCATCCTGCTCGACGACACCACCAGCGACGGCCTGGACACCATCATGGGCACCCTCGATGCCCACCCCAACATCCAGATCCGTGTGTTCAACCCGCTGCACCTGGGCCGCAGCACGGGCGTAACGCGCGCCATGGGCCGGCTGTTCAACCTGTCGCGCCAGCACCGGCGCATGCACAACAAGCTGTTCCTGGTGGACAACAGCATGGCGATTGTCGGCGGGCGTAACCTGGGCGACGAGTATTTCGATGCCGAGCCCAACCTCAACTTCACCGACATCGACCTGCTGGGCGTAGGCCCGGTGGCCGAGCAGCTGGGGCACAGCTTCGACCAGTACTGGAACAGCGCCCTCAGCCGGCCGATCACCGACTTCCTCTGGCATGACCCGGATGCCAACGACCTGCGGGCCAGCCGCCACCGCCTGGAAGTGTCCCTGGCCGAGGCGCGTACCCAGCGCAAAGCCCTGTATGACCGTTTGATGGCCTATCAGGCGCAACCGCGACTGGATGTGTGGCGCAACGAGCTGATCTGGGCGCACGCCCAAGCGCTATGGGATGCCCCAAGCAAGGTGTTGGCCGACGACGAACCGGACCCGCAACTGCTGCTGAGCCAGCAACTGGCGCCTGACCTGGCCAACGTGCACCGCGAGCTCATTCTGGCATCGGCCTACTTTGTGCCGGGTGAACCGGGGCTGCTGTACCTGACCGGCCGCGCCGACGCCGGCGTTTCGGTGAAGCTGCTGACCAACTCGCTGGAAGCCACCGACGTGCCGGCGGTGCATGGCGGCTATGCGCCCTATCGCCGGGCGTTGCTTGAGCACGGGGTGGAGCTTTACGAGCTTCGCCGCCAGCCAGGCGACCCCAGTGCGGGGCGGTTGAGCTTCCGTGGCAGTTCGGATTCGAGCCTGCACACCAAGGCGATCGTGTTCGACCGGCGCAAGACCTTCATCGGCTCGTTCAACTTCGACCCGCGCTCGGTGTTGTGGAACACCGAGGTCGGGGTGCTGGTGGACAGCCCGGAGCTGGCGGAGTACACCCGCGAGCTGGCCCAGCAGGGTATGGCACCTGCGTTGAGTTACCAGGTGAAGTTGGCGGGGGGCAAGCTGGTGTGGGCGACCGAGGACAATGGCCAGCGGCATGTGCTGACGTCTGAACCGGGTGGGGTGTGGCGGCGGTTCAATGCGTGGATCAGCAAGGCGGTTGGCTTGGAGAAGATGTTGTAGCCGCTATTTTTTGGGGCTGCTTTGCAGCCCATCGCGACGCAAGGCCGCTCCCACAAAGGTACGGCGTACACCGATCAATGTGGGAGCGGCCTTGTGTCGCGAAAGGGCCGCAAAGCGGCCCCGAAATACTTCAGGCTGACACAGCCTCGAAAGCCCCGCGCCGCTGGGTCAACACCACCAGCCCGGCAGCCCCGGCGGCCATCAGGAACAGCAACGCATGCCCGCTGATCCACTGGCTCCCGGCCCCCGCCAGTAACGGCCCAAGCAGGCAACCAATACCCCACAGCTGCGCCACATGAGCGTTGGCCCGAACCAGCGCATCATCCCGGTAGCGCTCGCCAATCAGCACCAGCGACAAGGTGAACAAGCCCCCTGCACTGGCCCCGAACAACACCCACAACGGCCAGATCAGCGGCGTATGCAGCATCAGCGGGATCGCCAGGCTGGACATCAGCAGCGTTACCGCGCAGCCGGTGAACAGGGTGCGCCGCGACATATGGTCGGCCAGCGCGCCAATTGGCAATTGCAGTACTGCATCACCCACCACCACCGTACTGACCATGAACAGGGCGATCTCGGTGGTAAAGCCCTGCTGCAGGCAATACACCGGCAGCAAGGTCAGGATCATCGCCTCGAACGAAGCGAACAGGGCAATGGCCCAGGCGATCACCGGCAAACGCCGGCAGAACGCGAACAGGTCGCGGAAGGTAACGTTGCAGGCTTCCGTGCTCGGTGCGCCGCCACGCCCCATCAGGATCAGCGGCGCGATCAGCAGCAGGCCCGTGGCGGCCCAGAAACCAAAGTCGTCATCGGAGCCGAGGAAGCCCAGCACCAAAGGCCCGGCCAGCTGGCTCAGGGCGTAGCTGCTGCCGTACAGCGCCACCAGGCGGCCACGCCATTGCTCGACCACCAGTTGGTTGATCCAGCTTTCGCCGAGGATGAACACCACGGTCAGGGACATGCCGATCATCAGCCGCAGCAGCAGCCACAACGGGTAGCTGGGCAGCAGGGCGAGCAGGCCGATCGACAACGCCCCACCCCACAGGCACAGGCGCATCGCCGAAGGTACGCCAACCCAGCCTGCCAGGCGGCTGGCCAGGCTGGCACCCGCCAGTACGCCCAGCGCCGGCATCGCCGCCATCACGCCGATGGCAAAGCTGCCGTAGCCCCAGGCCTCAAGGCGCAGGGACACCAGCGGCATGCTCACGCCGAGGGCCAGCCCGACGCTAAGCACCGATGCCAGTACGGCGAAGTAGGTACCCCAACGCATTGCAGCCTCCCAGGCAGAATTCTTGAACAGCAAAAACGACGAAGCCGGGTCAGCGTGAACCGACCCGGCTATTGTTGGGGCTGCTGTGCAGCCCATCGCCGGCAAGCCGGGCTCCCACAGGGACAGCACATTGCTCTAGGTTTGCACTGTACCTGTGGGAGCGGGCATGCCCGCGAATGGGCCGCAAAGCGGCCCCCTGGAATTACAGCTTGATCCAGGTCGCCTTCAGCTCGGTGTATTTCTCCAGCGCATGCAGCGACTTGTCACGGCCGTTGCCCGACTGCTTGAAGCCACCGAACGGTGCGGTCATGTCGCCGCCGTCGTACTGGTTCACCCAGACGCTGCCAGCGCGCACGGCACGGGCGGTCTTGTGGGCCTTGGAAATGTCCGACGTCCAGATGCCAGCCGCCAGGCCGTAGGGCGTGTCGTTGGCAATGGCGATGGCTTCTTCGGCAGTGTCGAAGGCGATCACCGACAGCACTGGGCCGAAGATTTCTTCCTGGGCAATGCGCATGGCGTTGGTCACGCCGTCGAAGATGGTCGGCTCGACGTAGGTGCCGCCAGTCTCTTCCAGGGTGCGCTTGCCGCCGGCCAGCAGTTTGGCGCCGTCCTGGTGGCCCGCTTCGATGTACGACAGCACGGTGTTCATCTGCTGGGTGTCGACCAGGGCACCGACGGTGGTAGCCGGATCCAGCGGGTTGCCTGGCTTCCAGCCTTTCAGGGCCTCGACCACCATCGGCAGGAATTTGTCCTTGATCGAACGCTCGACCAGCAGGCGCGAGCCTGCGGTGCACACTTCGCCCTGGTTGAAGGCGATGGCGCTGGCAGCGGCCTCGGCGGCAGCTTGCAGGTCCGGCGCGTCGGCGAAGACGATGTTCGGGCTCTTGCCACCGGCTTCCAGCCAGATGCGCTTCATGTTCGATTCGCCCGCGTACACCATCAACTGCTTGGCGATCTTGGTCGAACCTGTGAACACCAAAGTGTCGACGTCCATGTGCAGTGCCAAGGCCTTGCCCACGGTGTGGCCGTAGCCTGGCAGCACGTTCAGCACGCCAGCCGGGATACCGGCTTCGATCGCCAGTTGGGCGATGCGGATGGCGGTCAGTGGCGATTTTTCGGACGGCTTGAGCACTACCGAGTTACCGGTGGCCAGCGCCGGGCCGAGCTTCCAGCAGGCCATCAGCAGCGGGAAGTTCCACGGGACGATGGCACCGACCACACCCACGGCTTCGCGGGTAACCAGGCCAAGCTGGTCGTGCGGGGTCGGGGCGACTTCGTCGTAGACCTTGTCGATGGCTTCGGCAGTCCAGTGAATGGCCTGGGCCGCACCCGGGATGTCGATGCTGGAGGAGTCGCCAATCGGCTTGCCCATGTCCAGGGTTTCCAGCAGCGCCAGCTCTTCGACGTTCTTGCGCAGCAGGTCGGCGAAGCGGATCAGCTTGGCCTTGCGCTTGGCCGGGGCCAGTTGCGACCACACACCGGAATTGAAGGTGGCGCGGGCGTTTTCTACAGCGCGGTTGGCATCGGCCAGGTCGCAGCTGGCAACCTTGGCCAGGAAGCGTCCGTCGACCGGGCTCAGGCACTCGAAGGTTTCACCGGATGCGGCATCGGTGTATTCGCCGTTGATGAAGGCACGGCCTTCGATCTTCAGTTGCTGGGCACGTTGTTCCCAGTCCGCACGGGTCAGGGTAGTCATACGAAACTCCTCCTCTTGTTTAGGTGCAACGCCGCACTGAGGACTCACAGGCGTTGTCAGAATTCTGGCCGGGCGACGAGCGCACACTGGCAAGCGATACCCTAAACCAGCCGGTGTAAACTATCAATATATTTGACACGAAAGGCTCAAAAGCCTACTGATGTTCATTTTATTAAACAAAAACAGGAGCCGCACCATGAGAATCGACAGCATCATCGACTTCGCGCAGATCATCACCGAGGCCGAACGCTACCGCCCGGCGGCGGAAAAAATCCTCAAGGGCGAGCCAGACCAAGCGGTCTATAACCACTACTCCAGCCCTTGCGGGCAGTTTGCCGCAGGCGTGTGGGAAGGTGAGGTGGGGCAGTGGACGGTGAACTACACCGAGCACGAGTACTGCGAGATCGTCCATGGTGTTTCGGTGCTGCGCGACCAGGAGGGCGATGCCAAGACCCTGCGTGCCGGTGATCGGTTTGTTATCCCGGCCGGGTTCACCGGCACCTGGGAGGTGCTGGAGCCTTGCCGCAAGATCTATGTGATGTTCGAGCAGAAATGATCTGACGCCCGTGCAGCCATAAAAAAACCCGCGTCCTTTCGGATGCGGGTTTTTTTCAGGTCGCCGATCAATTACTTGATCTTGGCTTCCTTGTACACCACGTGCTTGCGAACAACCGGATCATATTTCTTGATCTCGATTTTGTCCGGGGTGGTGCGCTTGTTCTTGTCGGTGGTGTAGAAGTGGCCGGTACCGGCACTCGAAACCAGACGGATCAATTCACGCATGATGTTCTCCCTTAAACCTTGGCGCCAGCTTTACGGATGTCAACCAGAACGGCGTCGATGCCGCGCTTGTCGATGATACGCATGCCCTTGGCGGAAACGCGCAGACGCACGAAACGCTTCTCGGATTCAACCCAGAAACGGTGGTGCTGCAGGTTCGGCAGGAAACGACGACGGGTTTTGTTGTTTGCGTGGGAAATGTTGTTCCCGGTTACTGGACCCTTACCAGTAACTTGACAGACTCTCGACATGACTCAGCCCTCTAAAACCACATGCCCAACCCGGCATGGGTTGGCCGCTTAATCTCTCAGTCTTTGGCGCCAGGGCGCCGTGATTCTGGAGGTCTTATCGACCGGATCCGCTTATGCGACAGGCCGAGCCCCTAGAAAAGAGCGCTGCTTTATACCAGAAAGACTTGCCTGCAACAACAGTAGATACACATTGCCGCAAGCCAGAACGCGCCGGGCCAGCATAGCGGCAGGCCCCGCCAGCCGTCGACCGCTCGTCGCCAGATTTGTAAAAAAGGATGTGGTCATTTGCCGGCGGGCACACTAGGGTAGGCCTTTTCCAGACTGCACTGGCAGATGGGCCACCGACAGCCAAGGAGCCACCATGCGTGCTGCCGCCCTTTCCTTATTGTTCAACTCTCTGTTCGCCGCCGGCGCCCTGTTCGCTGCCGGCGCAGCCCAGGCCGCGCCGCTGAGCGTTTGCAGCGAAGCCAGCCCCGAAGGCTTCGACGTGGTGCAGTACAACTCGCTGACCACCACCAACGCCACGGCTGACGTGCTGATGAACCGCCTGGTGGAGTTCGACGCGGCGCAAGGCAAGGTGGTGCCGAGCCTGGCAGCCAGCTGGACGGTGTCGGCCGACGGCCTGGTGTATGAGTTCACCCTGCGCGATGGCGTGAAATTCCACACCACCCCCTATTTCAAGCCAGGCCGCGAGCTGAACGCCGACGATGTGCTGTTCAGCTTCCAGCGCATGCTCTACCCCGCCCATGCCTGGCACAAGACCGCAGCGGGTGGCTACCCGCATGCCCAGTCGCTGCAACTGGGCAGCCTGATCAAGGCAATCGAGGCCCCGGCGCCGAACACCGTGCGCTTTACCCTCAGCCACCCGGACGCCACGTTCCTGGCCACGCTGAGCATGGGCTTCGCCTCGATCTACTCCGCCGAATATGCCGACAAGCTGCTGAAGGCCGGCACGCCCGAAAAGCTCAACAACCAGCCTATCGGCACCGGCCCGTTCGTCTTCCAGCGTTTCCAGAAGGACGCCGTGGTGCGTTACCGCGCCAACCCTGACTACTTTGCCGGCAAGCCTGCGGTCGACCCGCTGATCTTCGCCATCACCACCGATGCCAACGTGCGCCTGCAGAAGCTCAAGCGTGGCGAATGCCAGGTGGCCCTGTCGCCCAAGCCGCTGGACATTGCCGAGGCAGGCAAGGACGGCAACCTCAAGGTGGCGACCACCCCGGCCTTCATGACCGCCTTCGTCGCCATCAACAGCCAGCACCCGCCACTGGACAAGCCGGAAGTGCGCCAGGCTATCAACCTGGCGTTCGACAAACAGGCCTACCTCAAGGCCGTGTTCGAAGGCTCCGCAGTGGCCGCCAACGGCCCCTACCCGCCCAGCACCTGGAGCTATGCCAAGGACCTGCCCGGCTACCCGCTGGACCTGAAAAAAGCCAAGGCCCTGCTGACCAAGGCCGGCCTGGGCGATGGCTTCAGCACCACCATCTGGACCCGCCCGTCGGGCAGCCTGCTCAACCCCAACCCCAGCCTTGGCGCGCAGATGCTGCAGGCCGACCTGGCCAAGATCGGGGTAAAGGCCGAGATCCGCGTGATCGAATGGGGCGAGCTGATCCGCCGCGCCAAGGCCGGCGAGCATGACCTGCTGTTCATGGGCTGGGCGGGCGACAACGGCGACCCGGACAACTTCCTCAGCCCGCAGTTTTCCTGTGCTGCGGTCGAGTCGGGGACCAACTTTGCGCGCTTCTGCGACAACCGCCTGGACCAGCTGATCAGCGCCGGACGCACCACCAACGACCAGAGTGTGCGCAGCCGGCTGTACCAGCAGGCGCAGACGCTGATCCAGCAACAGGCGCTGTGGGTACCGCTGGCGCATCCGAAGGCGGCGACCCTGCTGCGCAAAGGCGTCGAGGGGTACCAGGTAAGCCCGTTCGGGCGGCTGGATTTCAGCAAGGTGTCGGTGACCCCGTAAACCTGCACCGGCCTCTTCGCGGGCTTGCCCGCTCCCACAGGTATCGCACCCACCTTGAGGGATGTGCAATACCTGTGGGAGCGGGCAAGCCCGCGAAGGGGCCGGTGCAGGCAGTACAAAACCTAAGCCACAATCCACCCCTGCTCCAGCATCGATAACGGTTCTCCATCGCCGATGATGATGTGGTCCAGCACCCGCACATCGATCAATGCCAACCCCCGCTTCAGCGACAAGGTCAGGTGCACATCGTCCTGGCTGGGCTCGTTGTTGCCCGAAGGGTGGTTGTGACACAGGATCAACGCCGCCGCGTTGTGCAGCAATGCCCGCCGCACCACCTCCCGCGGGTAGACACTCGCCCGGTCTATCGTGCCCCTGAACAAAATTTCAAACGCCAACGGCCTGTGCTTGGTATCGAGAAACAGGCACCCGAACACCTCACTGGCCTCATGTCGCAGCATCGCCTTCAAATAGCGCCGCACCGTTTCCGGGCTGTCCATGGCAGATTCCCGCTCAATCGACGTTGCAAGGTGCCTGCGCCCAATCTCCAGCAGCGCCTGCAACTGGCTGTACCTCACCGGGCCCAGCCCAAGCTCGCCAACGAAGGCCTCGCGGTCGGCCTCAAGCAACCGGCGCAAGCTTCCGAACTTCACCAGCAGGCCTCGCGACAACTCCACGACATTCCGCCCGCGCACACCTGAACCGAGAAATACCGCCAGCAACTCCGTATCGGTCAGGCTTCCAGCCCCGCGCAGCAGCAACTTCTCCCGTGGCCTTTCTTCAGCCGGCCATTCCCTGATATTCATCCCCGCCCCCTGCCCTTGCTGCGGCCCATTTCGACCCTGTGTTAATCTATTTCGCCTCGTACATGCGACGTACTGCCGCAGGCAATTTCAAACGTCGCCGCCCGCTCTCACTGGAAAAAGGCAAGCCTATGCAGCGGCTGTATCGCAAGCGCATCGTTCTCGGCGTAGGTGGCGGCATTGCCGCCTACAAAAGCGCCGAGCTGATTCGCCGACTCCTGGAGCACGGCGCGCAAGTGCGCGTCGTCATGACCCGTGGTGGTGCCGAGTTCATCACCCCGCTGACCCTGCAAGCGCTGTCGGGCCACCCGGTGCACATGGACCTGCTTGACCCTGCCGCCGAAGCGGCCATGGGCCATATCGAACTGGCCAAGTGGGCCGACCTGGTGCTGATCGCCCCGGCCACGGCCGACCTCATGGCGCGCATGGCCCAAGGCATGGCCGACGACCTGCTCACCACCCTGGTGCTGGCCACCGACGCGACCGTTGCCGTCGCCCCGGCGATGAACCAGGCCATGTGGCGCGACCCGGCTACCCAGGCCAACCTCGAACTGCTCAAGAGCCGTGGCATCCAGGTGTTCGGCCCGGCGTCCGGCAGCCAAGCCTGTGGCGACGTGGGCCTGGGCCGCATGCTCGAAGCCACCGACCTGGCCTGGTGCGCCGCAGAAAGCTTCAAGCGCCAGGCGCTGACCGGCAAGCACGTGCTGATCACCGCCGGCCCGACCCAGGAAAACATCGACCCGGTGCGCTACATCACCAATCATAGCTCCGGCAAGATGGGCTTCGCCCTGGCCGAAGCAGCTGCCGAGGCCGGGGCTCGGGTCACCCTCGTCACCGGCCCTGTGCACCTGCCAACCCCCGACCGGGTCAGCCGCATCGACGTGGTCAGCGCGCGGGACATGCTCGCGGCCTGTGAAGCAGCCATGCCGTGCGACCTGTTCATCGCCTCGGCGGCGGTTGCGGACTACCGCCCGGAAGTCGTTGCCACGCAAAAACTGAAGAAAGATCCTACGACTGGCGACGGCATGCTGCTGCAGATGGTGCGCAATCCCGATATCCTTGCCACCATTGCTGGCCGCAGCGACCGCCCGTTCAGCGTCGGCTTCGCCGCCGAAACCGAACACCTGCTCGATTACGCCACGCGCAAGCTCAAGGACAAAAACCTCGACCTGATCGTCGCCAATGATGTGGCCAACCCCAGCATCGGCTTCAACAGCGAAGAAAACGCCTTGACCGTGATCGACCGCCAGCAGCACCAGACCCTCTTCGCGCAGACCAGCAAGGGCAAGATCGCCCGGCAACTGGTCGCCTTCATCGCCGATCGGCTCAATCAGGTTCAATAAGTTACATGCACGCTCTTCAAGCCAAGATCCTCGACCCACGCCTGGGTACCGAATTCCCCCTGCCGACCTACGCCACCCCCGGCTCCGCCGGCCTGGACCTGCGCGCCCTGCTCAAGGAGGACACCGTCCTCGAGCCAGGCCAGACCCTGCTGATCCCTACCGGCCTGTCGATCTACATCGGCGACCCGGGCCTGGCAGCGATGATCCTGCCGCGCTCGGGCCTGGGCCATAAGCACGGCATCGTGCTGGGCAACCTGGTCGGCCTGATCGACTCGGACTACCAGGGCGAGCTGATGGTGTCGTGCTGGAACCGTGGCAACACGCCGTTCACCATCGCTGTGGGCGAACGTATCGCCCAGCTGGTACTGGTCCCGGTGGTACAGGCCCATTTCGACATCGTCGAAGCCTTCGATGAAAGCCAGCGTGGCGCTGGCGGCTTCGGTCACTCCGGCAGCCACTGAGCCGGCAAATGACCGTTCAGGCCAAGGATGGCGAACTCTCTGGCGAAAGCACCGTCCAAGCGTTCAGTTTGCGCCTGCCCAGAAAGCCTTTGACTATTGGAGCTTCCAGAGATGAACGACATGGCCCACCTGGTCCCCGCCGCACTACCAGACAGCATTTTCCGCGCGTATGACATTCGCGGCGTGGTCGGCAAAACCCTCCATGCCGATACCGCCTACTGGATCGGCCGCGCCATCGGCGCGCAGAGCCTGGCCCAGGGTGAACCGCAGGTTTCTGTAGGCCGCGATGGCCGCCTGTCGGGCCCGATGCTGGTCGAACAGCTGATCAAGGGCCTGGTCGATGCCGGTTGCCAGGTCAGCGACGTCGGCCTGGTGCCCACCCCGGCGCTGTACTACGCGGCCAACGTGCTGGCCGGCAAGTCGGGCGTGATGCTGACCGGCAGCCACAACCCGTCGGACTACAACGGTTTCAAGATCGTCATCGCCGGCGACACCCTGGCCAACGAACAAATCCAGGCCCTGCTGACCCGCCTGAAAACCAACGACCTGACCTTGGCCGAAGGCCGCGTGGAAAAAGTCGAGATCCTGGACCGCTATTTCCAGCAGATCGTCGGCGACGTGAAACTGGCGAAAAAACTCAAAGTGGTGGTGGACTGCGGCAACGGCGCCGCCGGCGTGGTCGCGCCGCAGCTGATCGAAGCCCTGGGCTGCGAAGTGATCCCGCTGTTCTGCGAGGTCGACGGCAACTTCCCCAACCACCACCCGGACCCGGGCAAGCCGGAAAACCTCGAAGACCTGATCGCCAAGGTCAAGGAAACCGGCGCCGATATCGGCCTGGCCTTCGACGGTGACGGCGACCGCGTCGGCGTGGTGACCAACACCGGCAGCATCGTCTACCCCGACCGCCTGCTGATGCTGTTTGCCCAGGACGTGCTGGCACGCAACCCGGGCGCCGAGATCATCTTCGACGTCAAATGCACCCGTCGCCTGACCCCGCTGATCGAACAGCTAGGCGGCCGCGCGCTGATGTGGAAGACCGGCCATTCGTTGATCAAGAAGAAGATGAAACAGACCGGCTCGCTGCTGGCCGGCGAAATGAGCGGTCACATCTTCATCAAGGAACGCTGGTACGGTTTTGACGACGGTATCTACAGCGCCGCGCGCCTGCTGGAGATCCTCAGCAAGGCCGGGCAAAGCGCCGAAAACCTGTTTGCCGCCTTCCCGAACGATATTTCCACGCCGGAAATCAATATTGATGTGACCGACGAGGGTAAATTCAGCATCATTGATGCACTGCAACGCGACGCCGACTGGGGCGAAGCCAACCTGACCACCATCGACGGTGTACGGGTCGACTACCCCCACGGCTGGGGCCTGGTTCGCGCCTCCAACACCACCCCGGTGCTGGTGCTGCGCTTCGAGGCCGACAGCGACGCCGAGTTGCAACGTATCAAGGATGTATTCCGTACCCAGTTGCTGCGGGTTGAGCCTGAGCTGCAACTGCCGTTCTGACCGACTATCTGTTCCTTACAGGAGCCCTGCATGACCCTCGATCGCGATGCCGCTTCCCATGTAGCCGAGGTTTTGTCCGAAGCACTGCCTTACATCCGCCGCTTTGTCGGCAAGACCCTGGTGATCAAGTACGGCGGCAACGCGATGGAAAGCGAGGAGCTGAAAACAGGCTTCGCCCGTGACATCGTGCTGATGAAAGCTGTGGGCATCAACCCGGTGGTGGTCCACGGTGGTGGCCCGCAGATCGGCGACCTGCTCAAGCGCCTGTCGATCGAAAGCCACTTCATCGACGGCATGCGCGTCACCGACTCGGCGACCATGGACGTGGTGGAGATGGTGCTGGGTGGCCAGGTCAACAAGGACATCGTCAACCTGATCAACCGCCACGGCGGCAGCGCCATCGGCCTGACCGGCAAGGACGCGGAGCTGATCCGCGCCCGCAAGCTGACCGTCAGCCGCCAGACGCCCGAGATGACCACCCCGGAAATCATCGACATCGGCCACGTGGGCGAAGTGGTGAGCGTGAACACCGACCTGCTGAACATGCTGGTGAAGGGTGACTTCATCCCGGTGATCGCGCCGATCGGCGTGGGCGCCAACGGTGAGTCGTACAACATCAACGCCGACCTGGTTGCAGGCAAGGTGGCCGAGGCGCTGAAAGCCGAGAAGCTGATGCTGCTGACCAACATCGCCGGCCTGATGGACAAGCAGGGCCAGGTACTGACCGGCCTGACCACCGAGCAGGTCAACGAACTGATCGCCGACGGCACCATCTACGGCGGCATGCTGCCGAAGATCAAGTGCGCACTGGATGCGGTGCAGGGCGGCGTGAACAGCTCGCACATCATCGACGGCCGCGTGCCGAACGCGGTGCTGCTGGAAATCTTCACCGACAGCGGCGTGGGCACCCTGATTACCAATCGCAAGCCACGCTGATTGGTGAGTTAGCCTGCCCCGGCCTCTTCGCGGGTGAACCCGCTCCCACAGGGATAGCACCGCCTTTGATGGCTGTGGAGATCCTGTGGGAGCGGGTTTACCCGCGAAGAGGCCGGAGCAGGCGACACAAAAAAGGCGACCCTCATGAAGGGTCGCCTTTTTCTTTACCCGGCCAGGATCAGATCCCGTACTGCGCCCGGTAAGCCTCGACAGCCGGCAGATGCTGCTTGAGCTGCGGGTCATCGGCCAGGAACTCCAGCACCTGGGTCAGCGAAACGATGCTGACCACCGGGATACCGAAGTCGCGTTCCACTTCCTGGATCGCCGACAGCTCGCCATTGCCGCGCTCTTCGCGGTTCAGCGCGATCAGCACTCCAGCGGCCTTGGCCTGCTGGGCGTTGATGATCTGCATGACCTCGCGGATAGCGGTACCAGCGGTGATCACGTCGTCGATGATCAGCACATCACCGGCCAGCGGCGCGCCGACCAGGCTGCCGCCTTCGCCGTGGTCCTTGGCTTCCTTGCGGTTGAAGCACCATGGCACGTCGAGCTGATGCTGATCGGCAAGGGCCACGGCAGTGGTCGCCGCCAGCGGGATACCCTTGTAGGCCGGGCCGAACAGCACGTCGAACGGGATCTTGCTGTCGACGATGGCTGCGGCATAGCACCGCCCCAGCTCGGCCAATGCAGAACCGGTGTTGAACAGGCCGGCATTGAAGAAATACGGGCTGGTACGCCCCGATTTCAGGGTGAATTCACCGAAACGCAGTACCCCGCGATCGATGGCAAAACGGATAAAGTCGCGCTGATACGGCTGCATGAATAGTCCCGGACACCACGGATTTAGCTAAATGGGTTGAGCTCGGGTATCATACACGCACGAGATTTTTGGGGCCATTTATGCGGATCATCAGTGTGAACGTAAATGGCATTCAGGCTGCGGCCGAGCGTGGTTTGCTCAGCTGGCTACAAGCCCAGAATGCCGACGTCATCTGCCTTCAGGATACCCGCGCCTCGGCCTTTGAACTCGATGACCCAGCTTTCCAGCTCGATGGCTATTTCCTTTATGCCTGCGACGCGGAGGTGCCTGCCCAAGGTGGTGTGGCCCTTTACTCGCGCATGCAGCCCAAGGCAGTCATCACCGGCCTGGGCTTCGAGACAGCCGACCGTTACGGGCGTTACCTGCAAGCAGATTTCGACAAAGTCAGTATTGCCAGCCTGCTGCTGCCTTCGGGCATGAACGGCGACGAAGACTTGAACCAGAAATTCAAGTTGATGGACGACTTCGCCAAGTACCTGGACAAACAGCGTCGCAAGCGTCGCGAATACATCTACTGCGGCTCGTTCTACGTGGCGCAGCAGAAGCTCGACATCAAGAACTGGCGTGACAGCCAGCAGTCGCCGGGTTTCCTGGCGCCGGAACGCGCCTGGATGGATGCGATTACCGGCGAGATGGGTTACGTCGATGCACTGCGCGAAGTCAGCCGTGAAGGCGACCAGTACAGCTGGTGGCCGGACAACGAGCAGGCCGAGATGCTCAATCTGGGCTACCGGTTCGACTACCAGATCCTCACGCCGGGCCTGCGCCGCTTTGTGCGCAACGCCCGCCTGCCGCGTCAGCCGCGCTTCTCCCAGCATGCGCCGCTGATCGTGGACTACGACTGGACGTTGACCATCTGAGTGCTGTTCAGACACGAAAAAGCCGACATCGATGTCGGCTTTTTCGCATCTACAGGAACAGTCAGTCAGCCAGAGCGGCCTGCTGCAGTTCGAAGATCTCGTTCATGCCTTTTTGCGCCAGCGCCAGCATGGCGTTGAAGTCTTCCGGCTGGAACGGCGCGCCTTCGGCGGTGCCCTGCACTTCGATGAAGCCACCGGCGCTGGTCATTACCACGTTCAGGTCGGTTTCGGCAGCGGAGTCTTCCGGGTAGTCCAGGTCGAGCACGGCTTCGCCCTGGTACATGCCCACCGACACGGCAGCGATCATGTGCTTGAGCGGGTTGCCGGCCTTCAGGCCACCGCGCTTCTTGATCACCGCCAAGGCGTCGCACAGGGCAACCATGGCACCGGTGATGGACGCGGTACGGGTGCCGCCATCGGCCTGGATCACGTCGCAGTCGACATACAGGGTGATGTCACCCAGCTTGCTCATGTCCAGCGCAGCGCGCAGCGAACGGCCGATCAGGCGCTGGATTTCGAGGGTGCGGCCACCCTGCTTGCCACGGCTGGCTTCGCGCTGGTTACGCTCACCGGTGGAGCGCGGCAGCATGCCGTACTCGGCGGTCAGCCAACCTTGGCCCTGGCCTTTGAGGAAGCGCGGCACACCGTTTTCCACGCTGACCGTGCAAATGACCTTGGTGTCACCGAACTCGACCAGTACCGACCCTTCGGCGTGCTTGGTGTAGTTGCGGGTGATGCGGATCGAGCGGAGCTGATCGGCGGCGCGACCACTTGGACGTTTCATCTGGGATACCTGTACTGGGACTTTGAATCTGCCGAGCATTATAGAGCCCGCAGCGCGGGGAAGACATGCCTATTGTCGCGCCCGACACAGCCCGTCGCCTTTTCCTGCTGCCATGGCCACCCCTCTGTAACATGGGTGGATTGGGCGCCGAGGCCCCACTGCGCTACAATCCTGCGCCTTGCAGCCGAGAGGCTCCCACCGTTCATTCATCTACGCGAGGTACTCCCCATGGTGCACAGCATGACCGCTTTTGCTCGTGTCGAGCGCGCCGGCAGCCAAGGCACCCTGATCTGGGAGCTGCGTTCGGTCAACCACCGTTACCTGGAACCCCACCTGCGCCTGCCCGAAGCCCTGCGCGATCTCGAAGGCGCCGTGCGTGAAGGCCTGCGCCAGGGCCTTTCGCGGGGCAAGGTGGAATGCACCCTGCGCCTCAATGAGGACAGCAACGGCAAGCCGCTGAAGGTAGACCGCGAGCGCGCCGCACAGCTGGTCGCAGCCGCCGAGGAAGTGGCCGGCCTGATCAAGCAGCCGGCACCGCTGAACCCGCTCGAAGTACTGTCGTGGCCGGGCGTGCTGGTGGCCGACACCAGCGACCCACAGGCGCTGAACGCCGAAGCCATGGCCCTGTTTGATGAAGCACTGGCCGAACTCAAGGCCGGTCGCCAGCGCGAAGGCCAGGAACTGGCCCGGCTGATCAACGAACGCCTGGACAACATGGCCAGCGAAGTCACCACCCTGCGCGCCCTGGTGCCGCAAATGCTGGCAGCGCAGCGGCAGAAGATTCTCGACCGTTTCGGCGACATGCAGGCCGAACTCGACCCGCAGCGCCTGGAGCAGGAGATGGTGCTGCTGGCCCAGAAAAGCGACGTGGCCGAGGAACTCGACCGCCTCAGCACCCACGTCACCGAAGTGCGCCGGGTGCTCAAGGGTGGCGGCGCCGCCGGCCGGCGCCTGGACTTCCTGATGCAGGAACTCAACCGCGAAGCCAACACCCTCGGCTCCAAGGCCTTCGACCCACGCAGTACGCAAGCGGCGGTCAACCTGAAGGTATTGATCGAACAGATGCGTGAACAAGTACAGAACATCGAGTAAGGCCAACCCGACCATGAACCACAGCAGCGGCACCCTCTACATCGTTTCGGCCCCTTCGGGCGCCGGCAAGACCAGCCTGGTAACGGCCCTGACCAAGGACGACCAGCAAATTCGCGTCTCGGTCTCGCACACCACCCGCGCCATGCGCCCGGGCGAGGAACACGGGGTGAACTACCACTTCGTGGTCCACGAAGAGTTCAAGGCGCTGATCCAGCAAGGCGACTTCCTGGAGCATGCCGAAGTGTTCGGCAACTTCTACGGCACCTCGCGCAGTGCGCTGCAGCAGACCCTGGATCAGGGCTATGACCTGATCCTGGAGATCGACTGGCAAGGCGCCCAGCAGGTGCGCAAGCTGATGCCGCAGGCGTTGTCGGTGTTCATCCTGCCGCCAAGCCAGGAAGCGCTTCGTCAGCGCCTGGACGGCCGCGGGCAGGACAGCGAAGAGATCATCGCCGGGCGCATGAAGGAAGCGGTCAGCGAGATGGTGCACTACGACGAGTATGACTACCTGATCATCAATGATGATTTCGACGTGGCGCTGGACGACTTGAAGGCGGTGTTCCGCTCGAACCGGCTGGTGCTGAAGAAGCAGCAACAGCGTCATGCGGCGCTGCTGAAGCAAATGATCGGCTGAGAAACGATTGGGGGCTGCTTTGCAGCCCTTCGCGGGCACGCCCGCTCCCACAGGTTAGTCACAGCCCTGAGGCTTGTGCTGTACCTGTGGGAGCGGGCGTGCCCGCGAAGGGCCGCAGAGCGGCCCCAATTATTTATTCCTGCAAAGGCAGGGTAGCCTGCTGACGCAGGGTAGCGCCCAGGAAATACGCCGGCGCCCGCATGCGCGACAGCATCATCAGCCCGATGCCAAGCACCGAGATGATCGCGGCAATCACGAACACCAGCCCCAGCCCACCCACATGCGAGCCACTGCCGAAGTCCGGCGAGGCGCTGTCGATGGCGGTCCGCGCGAAGATCACCGACAGGATCACCCCACCCACCAGCGGGCACATGCCGCGCATGATGAAATGGCGCAGGCTGCTGAACAGGCTGTCGCGGAAGTACCAGACACAAGCGAACGCGGTCAGCGAATAGTAGAAGCAGATCATCATGCCCAGCGCGGTGATGGTATCCGCCAACACGTTCTCGCTCAGGGTACGCATGGTCACGTAGAACAGGCCTGCCGCCACGCCGGCGCAAATGGTGGCGTAGCGCGGGGTTTGCGAGCGCGGGCAGACGCTGGCGAACTTCTGCGGTACCGCACCGTAGTAACCCATGGCCAACAGGGTGCGCGCCGGCGCCACGAAGGTGGACTGCAGCGACGCCGCGGTGCTGGCCAGCACGGCGATGGACATCAGGATTGCCAGCGGCCCCATGACCGGGCCAGCCAGGTGGGCGAAGACGTTCTCCTGGATGCGTGGGTTGTTCAGGCCCAGCCCCGTTTCGCTGACACCGGCAAACTGCAGGGTGGCGATGGCGGTGAACAGGTACAGGCCCAGGATCAACATCACGGTCAAGGTGGCGGCCTTGCCCGGCACCTCTTCGCTGCCCACCGACTCTTCGCTGACGGTCAGGCACGTGTCCCAACCCCAGAAAATGAAGATCGACAACGACAGCCCGGCGGCAAAGGCCGAGAACGACTCGACACCGAACGGGTTGAACCAGGCGAAATCGAACGCCAGCGGTGGCGGCGCAGTGGTGCCGCCGAAGGCGGCGAAGGCAAAGCCGATCAGCACCAGCAACTGCAGGGCCACCAGGCCGTACTGCACCGTCATGGTGGTGGCGATGCCTCGACAGCAGATCCACACGGCCAGGCCGATGAACACGCAACAGGTGCTGATGTTGATCAACAGGTTGTCGGCCAACGCTGCCAGCTCATGCTTGCCGGTGATCTGGCCAAGGAACAGGTAGAAGAAGTCGACCGCCACCCCCGCCAGGTTCGACAGCACGATGGTGGTGGCGACCACCAGCCCCCAGCCGCCAATCCAGCCGATCATCGGGCCGAAGGCACGCGCCGACCAGGTAAACGAAGTACCGCTGTCCGGTTCCGCCGAGTTCAGTTCGCGGTAGCCCAGGGCCACCAGCAGCATCGGCAGGAAGCCGACGATGAACACGGCGGGCAGGTGGGCACCCACCTCACGCACGGTCGGGCCAAGGGCGCCCGTCAGGGTGTAGACCGGGGCGATGGTGGAAATGCCCAGCACCACGCTGGCCAGCAGGCCCAGGCGGCCTTTGGCCAAGCCCTTGCCGCGTTGGGTGTTGCCCGCGTCGGCCGCCACATCGGGTGGGCGGCCGGCTTCTGTATAATTGCTCATGAGTATTTGCCGTAAATTTTGGAATTGTTTTCGCAGGCCTTGCGCACAAGGCCTGCTTTCACTCATTGAAAGCTTGCTGCCGGGAACAATCATCCGAGACCTTCGGCTGACGTCAGAATGCCTCCTGCCGTGCGCCCTCCCGTGCTGCGTAGGCAATGCAGGCCTCGCGAAACGCCTGGAACAGGCGCAGCGAGACCGGGTTTTCGGTGAAGCGCCACTCCGGGTGCCACTGCACGCCAAGCACAAAGCCCGGCGCCGCAGGCATGGACACCGCTTCGATCAGGCCATCCGGGGCCCGTGCCTCGACACGCAGGCCAGGGGCTAGGCGGTCGATGCCCTGGCTGTGCAGCGAGTTGACCTCGAACTGCGCCGCCAGGCCCAGGCGCTCGAACAACCCGCCTGGCTCGATGCCGACAGGGTGACGAGGGCCGTATTGCACCTCCAGGGGTGCGTCCTCAGGTTCGCGGTGGTCAAGGTACCCGGGCATTTCCTGCACGCGCTGGTGCAGGCTGCCGCCAAGCGCCACATTCAGTTCCTGGTAGCCACGGCAGATGCAGAAAACCGGCACGCCGGCGGCGATCGCTGCCTGCAGCAGCGGCAGGGTCAGGCGATCGCGCGCCAGATCGTGCCGGGTACCGGCTACGCTAGGGGCGCCATTGTAATGATGCGGTTCGATATTTGAAGGCGAGCCGGTAAAAACAATGCCGTGCAGCCGGGCCAGCAGCGCCTGCGGGTCGCTGCCCCCGTCTCGGGCCGGCAGGATCAGCGGCAAACCGGCAAAGCCGGCCGCCTCGACATACTTGTCGCCTACTGTATGCGACGAGTTCTTCCCCACCTGCTGGCGGCAGGCGCTGACACCGATCAGGGGGACCGCATTTGCGCTCATGGGCTTACACCGTGTGCAGGTACCAGTTGTACTCAAGGTCGGAAATCGACACTTCGAACTCGGCCAGCTCGCTTTCCTTGCAGGCCACGAAGATATCGATGTAGTCCGGGCTGATGTATTGGTTGAGCACTTCGCTGTCGTCCAGCGCGCGCAGGGCATCACGCAGGTTGTTCGGCAGGCTCTGTTCCAGCTGCTCGTAGGAGTTGCCCTCGATCGGGGCATCCGGCTCGACCTTGTTGGTCAGGCCGTGATGCACGCCGGCAAGGATGGCCGCGAGCATCAGGTACGGGTTGGCGTCGGCGCCGGCCACGCGGTGCTCCAGGCGCACGTTTTCGCTGCTGTCGGTAGGCACGCGCACGGCCACGGTGCGGTTGTCCAGGCCCCAGCTCGGTGCATTGGGCACGTAGAACTGCGCGCCGAAGCGGCGGTAGGAGTTGATGTTCGGGCAGAGGAAGGCCATCGACGCCGGCATGGTTTCCAGCACACCACCAATGGCGTGGCGCAGCGTGTCGCTTTGCAGCGGGTCATCGCTCGAGAAGATGTTCTTGCCGGTTTTCTTGTCCAGCAACGAGATGTGCACGTGCAGGCCGTTGCCTGCCTGGCCCGGGTAGGGCTTGGCCATGAAGGTGGTGTCCATCTCATGGTCGTAGGCAACGTTCTTGATCAGCCGCTTGAGCAGGATCGCGTAGTCGCAGGCCTTCAGCGGGTCGGCCACGTGGTGCAGGTTCACCTCGAACTGCGCCGGGGCGCTTTCCTTGACGATGGCATCGGCCGGCAGGCCCTGCTCCTTGGCCGCTTCGAGCATGTCCTGCAGGCAGTCGGCGTATTCGTCGAGGTCGTCAATCAGGTACACCTGGGTCGACTGCGGACGCTTGCCGGAAATGGGCGAGCGCGGCGGCTGCGGGCGGCCGTTGAGGTTGTCCTGATCGATCAGGTAGAACTCCAGCTCGAACGCCGCGCAAATGGTGAGGCCCAGATCGTCGAACTTGCTCACCACCTGACGCAGCACTTCACGCGGATCGGCGAAGAACGGCGCGCCTTCGATCTCGTGCATGGTCATCAGCAGCTGGGCGGTGGGGCGCTTCTGCCACGGCTCATCCGACAGCGTGCCGGGGATCGGGAAGCAGATGCGGTCGGCATCGCCGATGTCCAGGCCCAGGCCGGTGCTCTCTACCGTGGAACCGTTGATGTCCAGGGCGAACAGCGAAGCCGGCAGGTTGATGCCTTTCTCGTACACCTTGTGCAGGCTGGCCCGCTCGATGCGCTTGCCACGTACCACGCCATTCATGTCGGAAATCAGCAGGTCGACGTACTGCGTTTCCGGATGGGCCTGGAGGAAGTCATTCATCTCGCTGGAAGAACTGGCGCACGGGGTTACCGACGTCATGGTGTACATCCTTTGATGTGCTGCGGCGATGTGGGGATACGGCTGGCGCCTCACGGGCGACGATGGTTGCAGCTGTTGTTTTTTTCACTTTCCCATCGTGGGGATTGGTTACCCGACCGGACGCATTGATTCCGGGGGGCCGTTTCACTATAAAATGGCCCTGACGCAACAGACATTGGCAATTCGGCAAGCAGAGCGTGCACCAATGCAATATCAGATCACCCACGCCGACCTCTCCCTGGTCCTGGCACTGGAGCGTGGCCGCTCGCTGGCCAAGGCTGCCGAGTTACTCAAAGTCGACGTTTCGACGGTATTCCGCTCGATCCGACGGCTGGAGTCGGCGCTGGGCACCGCCTTGTTCGTCAAGAGCCGCAAGGGCTACCTGCCGACCGACACCGCCCAGGCCCTGGCCGAGCAGGCCGAGCGCGCGGAACAGGCGCTGGAGGCGGCGCGCATTGCCATGACCAGTGGCGAGCAGGTGGTCAGCGGCACGGTGCGGGTGACCTGCACCGAGGCGGTGATGCATAGCCTGCTGCTGCCGGCGCTGGCCGAGTTCATGCCCAACTACCCGGCCTTGTCGCTGGAGATGGGCACCTCGAACACCTTCGCCAACCTCAGCCGGCGCGATGCCGACATTGCCCTGCGCCTGACCAATACGCCGCCGGAGCACCTGGTGGGTCGCAACCTGGGGTCCACCTCCTATGTGGTCTGCGGCCAGCCGCAGTGGCGCGAGCGCCTGGCCGAGTCGCCCGTCAGCGTGCCATGGATCGCCCCCGACGACTCGATGCAGGACCACCCCACGGTGGTCTGGCGCAACCAGCAACACCCTGGGTTGAGCCCGCGCTACCAGTGCAGCGGCATGTCGACCATCGCCCAGTTGGTGACCGCCGGCCTGGGCGTGGCGGCCCTGCCGGACTACATGGTGCACGCCTTGCCCGGCGTGGATGCGCTGAGTGGACCGCTGCCGGGTTGCGACACCCAGCTGTGGCTGCTGACCCGGCCGGATTGCCGGGCGCTGCGCTCGGTGCAGACCCTGTTCGAAGAGCTGACACCGCGGTTGCGTGGCGCGATGCTCTGAGGTTATCGTCAGGCTCATGTATGAGGGTGTCTGTTCCGGCCCTTTCGCGGCTACAGCCGCTCCACAGGTAAAGCGGCGGCGGTGAGACCTGTGCAGGACGTGTGAAAGCGGGCGTGCTCGCGAAGAAGCGCACGCCGATCAGCCCGGCAAAACAGCGCTTCCCTATTGGCTGGTGAATTTTTATACTATCGAGTCCGCCTGCCCATTATTGGGCTGCACGCCCACCGCATTTGCTACTGAGGAAGACCATGGCCCGCGTAACTGTTGAAGACTGCCTGGAACACGTGGATAACCGCTTCGAGCTGGTCATGCTCTCGACCAAGCGCGCTCGCCAGCTGGCGACCGGCGGCAAAGAGCCACGCGTCGCGTGGGAAAACGACAAGCCGACCGTTGTTGCCCTGCGTGAAATCGCCGAAGGCATCGTCACCAACGAGTTCCTCGCCGCTGAAGAGATCGTCACCGAGGATCCGGTGTTCGCCGCCTTCGAGGACGAGAACAACGAGGCTGTCTGATTGATGCCAGGTCGACGTCGCACGGCGCAAGGCCCTCGCCCTCCGCAGGAGGTGAACCCATGCCGGGTATAGAAGCCTTGGCCGAACGGCTGTCGACCTACCTTGGCCCCGAACAGGTCAACCTGGTGCGGCGCGCCTATTTCTACGCCGAACAGGCCCACGACGGACAACGCCGCCGCAGCGGCGAGCCCTACGTGACCCACCCGCTGGCCGTGGCCAGCATCCTCGCCGACATGCACATGGACCATCAAAGCCTGATGGCGGCCATGCTGCACGATGTGATCGAAGACACCGGTATCGCCAAGGAAGCCCTCAGCCAGCAGTTTGGCGAGACGGTGGCCGAACTGGTCGATGGGGTCAGCAAGCTGACCCAGATGAACTTCGAGACCAAGGCCGAGGCGCAGGCCGAAAACTTCCAGAAGATGGCCATGGCCATGGCGCGCGACATTCGCGTGATCCTGGTCAAACTGGCCGACCGCCTGCACAACATGCGCACCCTGGAAGTGCTGTCCGGCGAAAAACGCCGGCGCATCGCCAAGGAAACCCTGGAAATCTACGCCCCCATCGCCAATCGCCTGGGTATGCACACTGTGCGCGTGGAGTTCGAGGACCTCGGCTTCAAGGCCATGCACCCGATGCGCTCGTCGCTGATTCACCGGGCGGTGAAAAGCGCACGCGGCAACCGCAAAGAGATCGTCGCCAAGATCGAGCACTCGCTGGCCAACTGCCTGGCTGCCGACGGCATCGAAGGCGAGGTCAGCGGCCGGCAGAAACACCTCTATGGCATCTACAAGAAGATGCGCGGCAAGCGCCGTGCCTTCAACGAGATCATGGACGTGTACGCCTTCCGCATCATCGTCGACAAGGTCGACACCTGCTACCGCGTGCTCGGCGCCGTGCACAACCTGTACAAGCCGCTGCCCGGTCGCTTCAAGGATTACATCGCGATCCCCAAGGCCAACGGCTACCAGTCGTTGCACACCACGCTGTTCGGCATGCACGGCGTGCCCATCGAAATCCAGATCCGCACCCGCGAGATGGAAGAGATGGCCAACAACGGCATCGCCGCGCACTGGCTGTACAAGTCCAACGACGACGAGCAGCCCAAGGGCAGCCATGCCCGCGCGCGTCAGTGGGTCAAGGGCATCCTCGAACTGCAGCAACGTGCCGGCAACTCGCTGGAATTCATCGAGAGCGTGAAGATCGACCTGTTCCCGGACGAGGTCTACGTGTTCACGCCCAAAGGCCGCATCATGGAGCTGCCCAAAGGCTCCACGGCGGTGGACTTCGCCTACGCGGTGCACACCGACGTCGGCAACAGCTGCATTGCCTGCCGCATCAACCGCCGCCTGGCGCCGCTGTCCGAACCGCTGCAAAGCGGCTCGACGGTGGAAATCGTCAGCGCCCCTGGCGCACGGCCGAACCCGGCCTGGCTCAACTTCGTGGTGACCGGCAAGGCGCGCACGCACATCCGCCACGCGCTCAAGCAGCAGCGCCGTTCCGAGTCCATCAGCCTGGGCGAACGCCTGCTGAACAAGGTGCTCACCGGCTTCGACAGCAGCCTGGAGAAAATCCCACAGGAGCGCATCCAGGCGATTCTCGCCGAGTACCGTCTGGAACTGATCGAAGACCTGCTCGAAGACATCGGCCTGGGCAACCGCATGGCCTACGTGGTCGCACGCCGACTGCTGTCGGCCGACGGCGAGCAACTGCCTGCACCGGAAGGCCCGCTGGCGATCCGTGGTACCGAAGGCCTGGTGCTGAGCTACGCCAAGTGCTGCACACCGATCCCTGGCGACCCGATCGTCGGCCACCTGTCGGCCGGCAAGGGCATGGTCGTGCACCTGGAGAATTGCCGCAACATCAGTGAAATCCGCCACAACCCGGAGAAGTGCGTACAGCTTTCCTGGGCCAAGGACATCACCGGTGAGTTCAATGTCGAACTGCGTGTCGAACTGGAGCACCAGCGCGGCCTTATCGCCCTGCTGGCCAGCAGCGTCAACGCCGCCGACGGCAACATCGAGAAGATCAGCATGGACGAACGCGACGGCCGTATCAGCGTGGTCCAACTGGTGGTCAGCGTGCACGACCGTGTGCACCTGGCGCGTGTGATCAAGAAGCTGCGTACCCTGACCGGTGTGGTCCGCATCACCCGCATGCGTACGTAGTCCGCCAACCGCAAGGAGTCATCATGAGCAAGACCGTCATCAATAGCGACAAGGCCCCAGCCGCCATCGGCACCTACTCGCAGGCGATCAAGGCCGGCAACACGGTGTACATGTCGGGCCAGATCCCGCTGGACCCTAAGACCATGGAACTGGTCGAAGGCTTCGAAGCCCAGACCGTGCAGGTGTTCGAGAACCTGAAGTCCGTGGCTGAAGCCGCTGGCGGTTCGTTCAAGGACATCGTCAAGCTGAACATCTTCCTCACCGACCTGAGCCACTTCGCCAAGGTCAACGAGGTAATGGGCCGCTACTTCGAGCAGCCTTACCCGGCCCGCGCCGCCATTGGCGTTGCCGCGCTGCCGAAAGGCGCCCAGGTCGAAATGGACGCCATCCTGGTCATCGAATGATGCCCCCGGTGACGGGCGCCCTGCCCGTCACCCCTCCTCTGCAAGGTTACCCCGTCATGCGTCAAGCACTGCCCCTCGCGTTGGCAGCCCTGCTACTGGGCGGCTGCGCCAGCCACAAACCCGAAGATTTCAACGGCACCTGGATCAACCAGGAGGCCATCACTGCAGCGGTCAAAAGCGGCAGCCTGCGCCAAGCGCTGAATGAACACGGCCCGGTGTTCGAATGGAAGCTCGACGTTGCCAGCCAGCAGGCCAGCTACAGCAATGGTTTCGAGGCCGCTGACGGCCAGCTGAGCAGCAACGAAAAGCAATGGCAAGCCAGCTTCGAGGGCGGCCAGACCGAGCAGCTGTCGCTCGACGGTGACGAGCTGCAAGCCGTCGACCAGCGCGGTGCCAAGCAGACCTTCGTCCGTGCCAAGGCGCCGGCGACTGCCAATGCGCCGCTGGGCAGCAGCTTCGAGAAAGCGCTGTACCAGGCCTACCTGGGCGGCAACTGGAAGGTAGTCGAAGGCGAAGGCAAAGGTGCCAGCGTCCGCTTCAGCGACACCGGCAACGTCACCGGCCTGCCGGGGCCAGACCGTTTTGCGCTGTGCCTGGCAGGCGACTGCGCGACCATGGGCGGCAGCAATGACAGCCTGTGGCTGGAGCGTAACCAGCGTGGTGCACCGTTCATCATCAAGCGCGATGGCGACAAGCTGGAGATTTTCCAGGCAGTGAACCGTGCGCAACCGGATGAAATGCCGGAGCTGGCCGCAGGCAAGCGCCAGTGGGTGCTGGAGCGTAGCTAAAGCAACACACGTCCCCTGTAGGAGCGGCCTTGTGTCGCGATAGGGCTGCGGAGCAGCCCCGGCATTCTATGCGGCGACGCTGAGATACTGGGGCCGCTGTGCGGCCCATCGCGACACAAGGCCGCTCCTACAGGGACCGCATCAAGACTGAGGCTGGTTTTTACCCTCAAGGATCGCGGCATAGCCTTCCTTGTAACTCGGATACACCGGCGCCCAGCCCAGCGCCCGGGCCCGGGCGTTGCTGCAGCGCTTGCTGCCGGTACGCCGCACCCGCTGCTCATCGGACCATTCGGTAACCCCCATGTACGCCCGTAGCCAGGCCACCACGTCGGCCAGCGGCGCCGGATCGTCATCAACGCCAATGTAGTAGTCGTCCAGCACCTCGCCATCGGCATCGGCCTGCAGCAGAAACGCCAGCAGGCTGGCGGCATCCTCGGCGTGGATGCGGTTGCCATACAGCGGCGGCTCCTCGGCCACACGGTAACCCTGGCGCACCTGGCTCAATAGCCACTCGCGGCCTGGGCCGTAGATGCCAGTCAGGCGCACAACGCTCGCCGGGGTACCACTGGCCAGCGCCAGCCGCTCAGCCTCCAGCATCACCCGCCCGGAATAACCTTCAGGCTCGGTGGCTGCGCCTTCCTCGACCCACTCGCCGTCCTTCTGCGCATACACGCTGCTGCTGGAGACGAACAGCAGGCGACGGGGGCGCTGGCCTCGCTCGGCGAGCCAGGCCAGCACATGCCGCAAGCCCTCCACATAGGCCGCCTGGTAGCCGGCCTCGTCGTGCTGGCTAGCCGCCACGCAATACACCAGGTAATCCAGCGGGCCCTGAGGCCATGCTTGCGGGATCGACGGTTCGGCCAAGTCCGCAGCAACCGGTTGGACGCCCGCAGGCAGCTGCCCGACAGAGCGGCGAAGGCCGCTTACCTGCCAGCCTTTGGCCATAAGTTGCTGGGCCAGACGCCCTCCCACATCACCACAACCCACCACCATCACGGAAAGGTCTGACATCTCTAAACTCCCTAGACCAATTGATCAGCCCGGCCACGCTACACGATGGGCGGCTAGACCATAGGCGAAAAAAGCAACAAGATTACTTTTGTTAACAAGAATTACTTGCAATAATGGCCGCCAATTTGTTCTCGGCCTACCTCGAGGCCTTGGAGAACGCTCACTTTTTTCTTCATCAGGTCCGGCCAGCATGACACGTACTCAACCTTCCGCTTCGCCAACCCCGTCGCGCGCCTGGCGCGCCATCGCCGCGCTGACACTCAGCCTGGTGCTGGCCCCGGTGGCCATGGCCGATGAGCCAACCGCCAACGCCGCCACGCCGGCCGCCGCCACTGCCCCGGCCGCACCTGCTGCTGCCCCGGCTGCCCCGGCTGCCGATGCACAGGCCCCTGCTGCTGCCGACGCGGCCGCTGCCACCCCGGCTGATGCACCGGCCGCGGTAGACCCAAGCGTTGAAGCCCTGGTTGAAGACACCTCGCTGGGCATGGCCCACGACCTGTCCCCATGGGGCATGTACAAGAACGCCGATATCGTGGTGAAGATCGTCATGATCGGCCTGGCCATCGCCTCTATCATCACTTGGACCATCTGGATCGCCAAAGGCTTCGAGCTGATGGGCGCCAAGCGTCGCCTGCGTGGTGAAATCGCGCAGCTGAAGAAATCCGCCAGCCTGAAAGAAGCCAGCGACGTTTCCAACAAGGAAGGCACCTTGTCCCACACCCTGGTCCACGACGCCCTCGAAGAGATGCGCCTGTCGGCCAACGCCCGCGAAAAAGAAGGCATCAAGGAGCGTGTCAGCTTCCGCCTGGAGCGCCTGGTACACGCCAGCGGCCGCACCATGAGCAACGGCACCGGCGTACTCGCCACCATCGGTTCCACCGCGCCGTTCGTCGGCCTGTTCGGTACCGTGTGGGGCATCATGAACAGCTTCATCGGCATCGCCAAGACCCAGACCACCAACCTGGCCGTGGTTGCCCCAGGTATCGCCGAAGCCCTGCTGGCCACCGCCCTGGGCCTGGTCGCTGCAATCCCGGCTGTGGTCATCTACAACGTCTTCGCCCGCTCCATCGCTGGCTACAAGGCCCAGGTGTCCGACGCCTCCGCCCAGGTACTGCTGCTGGTCAGCCGTGATCTGGACCACCAGGGCAGCGAGCGCGCTGCCCCGCACATGGTGAAAGTGGGGTAAGCCATGGGCCTGCATCTCAACGAAGGTGGCGACGACCTCGCCGAAAACCACGAAATCAACGTTACGCCGTTCATCGACGTGATGTTGGTGCTGCTGATCATCTTCATGGTCGCTGCTCCCCTGGCCACGGTCGACATCAAGGTCGACCTGCCGGCTTCCACCGCCAAACCGGCGCCGAGGCCCGAGAAACCGGTATTCGTCAGCGTCAAGGCCGACCAGAAGCTGTACGTCGGCGACGATCAGGTTGCTGCGCCCGAACAGCTTGGCCCGATGCTCGACGCCAAGACCAAGGGTGACAAGGAAACCACGATCTTCTTCCAGGCTGACAAAGGCGTGGATTACGGCGACCTGATGGAAGTGATGAACAACATGCGCGCGGCCGGCTACCTGAAGGTCGGTCTGGTAGGTCTAGAGACGGCAGCCAAGAAATGACGAAAACGCGCTCAAACATGGCGCGCTACGGTGGCAGCCTGGCGATCGTGCTGGGCGTGCACGTGGTCGCCGTGCTGCTGACGCTCAACTGGTCGGTGCCCCAGGCCATCGAGCTGCCCCCGGCAGCGATGATGGTCGAGCTGGCACCGTTACCGGAGCCTGCGCCACCACCGCCACCGAAAGCGGTTCCTCAGCCACCGGCACCGGTGGAAGAACTGCCGTTGCCGAAACTGGTAGAAGCGCCCAAGCCCAAGATCGCCGTCCACAAGCCGCCCAAGCCGAAGGCCAAGCCCCAGCCGCCCAAGCCTGAGAAAAAGCCTGAGCCGCCGACGGAAGCACCGCCGACCGAGCAGACGGTAGACGCACCGCCCAGCAACACGCCCCCGCAGAAGTCCGCGGCACCGGCGCCGAGCATCGCGTCCAACAGCAACGCCCTGCCAACCTGGCAGAGCGACCTGCTGCGCCACCTGGCGAAGTACAAGCGTTACCCGGAAGACGCGCGCCGTCGTGGCCTGCAGGGCATCAACCGCCTGCGCTTCGTGGTCGACGCCGAAGGCAAGGTGGTGTCGTACGCCATGGCCGGTGGTTCGGGCAGTGCTGCACTGGACCGGGCGACCCTGGAAATGATCCGTCGGGCTGGCACGGTACCCAAGCCGCCACCCGAGTTGCTGAACAATGGCACGATCGAAGTCGTGGCACCGTTCGTCTACTCGCTGGACCGCCGATAAGCGTTTTGCTTCTGTCACAAATCGGCAAGTCTGATAACGTGCGTCTATCGATTGCAGCCGCTATGCTGGGCCCGCAACTTCATGGACGCACGTTATGACCCTCACCGAATTACGCTACATCGTCACACTCGCCCAGGAACAGCACTTCGGCCATGCCGCCGAACGCTGCCACGTGAGCCAGCCGACCCTGTCGGTCGGTGTGAAGAAGCTCGAGGACGAGCTTGGCGTGCTGATCTTCGAGCGCAGCAAAAGCGCGGTGCGCCTGACCCCGGTTGGCGAAAGCATCGTCGCCCAGGCGCAGAAGGTACTGGAGCAGGCCCAGGGCATTCGCGAACTGGCCCAGGCCGGCAAGAACCAGCTGACCGCCCCGCTCAAGGTCGGTGCCATCTACACCGTCGGCCCCTACCTGTTCCCGCACCTGATCCCGCAACTGCACCGCGTAGCGCCGCAGATGCCGCTGTACATCGAAGAAAACTTCACCCACGTACTGCGTGAAAAACTGCGTAACGGCGAACTGGACGCGGTGATCATCGCCCTGCCGTTCAACGAAGCCGACGTGCTGACCCTGCCGCTGTACGATGAGCCGTTCTGCGCCCTGATGCCCGCCGACCACCCGTGGACGGCGAAAAAGACCATCGACACCGCCATGCTCAACGACAAGAGCCTGTTGCTGCTCGGTGAGGGCCACTGTTTCCGCGACCAGGTACTGGAAGCCTGCCCGACCCTGAACAAGGGCGGCGAAGGCGCCAGGCACACCACGGTCGAATCCAGCTCGCTGGAAACCATCCGCCACATGGTGGCCTCGGGCCTTGGCGTGTCGATCCTGCCGTTGTCGGCGGTGCACAGCCATCATTACGCCCCTGGCGTCATCGAAGTGCGCCCACTGACCGCACCGGCACCGTTCCGTACCGTGGCCATCGCCTGGCGCGCCAGCTTCCCGCGGCCGAAGGCCATCGAGATCCTCGCCGACTCGATCCGCCTGTGCTCGGTCGCCAAAGCCCCTGCGGAACAACCGGCCTGAGTCATGAGTGAGCTGTCGAAGGTCCCGGTCACGGTACTCAAGGGTGTTGGCGAGGCCATGGCGGAAAAACTCGCCAAGGTCGGCCTGGAGAACCTGCAGGATGTACTGTTCCACCTGCCCCTGCGCTACCAGGACCGCACCCGCGTGGTGCCGATTGGCCAGCTGCGCCCCGGCCAGGATGCGGTTATCGAAGGTGTGGTCAGTGGTACCGACGTGACCATGGGCAAGCGCCGCAGCCTGGTGGTGCGCCTGGGCGACGGCAGCGGCGTGCTGACGTTGCGCTTCTACCACTTCAGCAACGCGCAGAAGGAAGGCCTTAAACGTGGCACCCACCTGCGCTGCTACGGCGAAGCCCGCCCCGGTGCCTCGGGCCTGGAAATTTACCACCCGGAGTACCGCGCACTGAACGGTGACGAGCCGCCGCCACCGGTCGAACAGACCCTGACGCCGATCTACCCGTCCACCGAAGGCCTCACCCAGCAACGCCTGCGCCTGTTGTGCCAGCAGAGCCTGGGCCTGCTTGGCCCGCGCAGCCTGCCCGACTGGCTGCCAGACGAGCTGGCCCGGGACTACCAATTGGCGCCGCTGGACGATGCCATCCGTTACCTGCACAACCCGCCGGCCGACGCCGACCTCGACGAACTTGCCGAAGGCCAGCACTGGGCCCAGCACCGCCTGGCCTTCGAAGAACTGCTGACCCACCAGCTGTCGCAGCAACGCCTGCGCGAGAGCCTGCGCAGCCTGCGGGCGCCAGTGCTGCCCAAGGCCACGCGCCTGCAGGCGCAGTACCTGGCCAACCTGGGCTTTCAGCCGACCGGCGCACAGCAGCGGGTGGCCAACGAAATTGCCTACGACCTCAGCCAGCATGAGCCGATGATGCGCCTGGTGCAGGGCGATGTCGGTGCCGGCAAGACCGTGGTCGCCGCCCTGGCAGCGTTGCAAGGCCTGGAAGCCGGCTATCAGGTGGCGTTGATGGCGCCCACCGAGATCCTCGCCGAACAGCACTTCATCACCTTCAAGCGCTGGCTCGAACCGCTGGGTATCGAAGTGGCCTGGCTGGCCGGCAAGCTCAAGGGCAAGGCCCGGGCCGCTTCCCTGGAGCAGATCGCCAACGGTGCGCCGATGGTGGTCGGCACCCACGCGCTGTTCCAGGAAGAGGTGAAGTTCAAGCACCTGGCCCTGGCGATCATCGACGAACAGCACCGCTTTGGCGTGCAGCAACGCCTGGCCCTGCGCAAGAAAGGCGTGGCCGGCGAGTTGTGCCCGCACCAGCTGATCATGACCGCCACGCCAATTCCGCGAACCCTGGCCATGAGCGCCTACGCCGACCTGGACACCTCGGTGCTCGACGAATTACCCCCTGGGCGCACCCCGGTGAACACCGTGCTGGTAGCCGACAGCCGCCGCTTCGAGGTGGTCGAACGGGTTCGCGCCGCCTGCGCCGAGGGGCGTCAGGCCTACTGGGTGTGCACCCTGATCGAAGAATCCGAAGAGCTGACCTGCCAGGCCGCCGAAAGCACCTATGAAGAACTCGGCAGCGCCTTGGGCGAACTGCGTGTGGGCCTGATCCACGGCCGGATGAAGCCTGCGGAAAAAGCCGAGATCATGGCGCAGTTCAAGGCCGGTGAATTGCAGCTGCTGGTCGCGACCACTGTCATCGAAGTAGGCGTAGACGTCCCCAACGCCAGCCTTATGATCATCGAAAACCCCGAACGCCTGGGCCTGGCCCAGCTGCACCAGCTGCGCGGCCGGGTTGGCCGGGGCAGTGCCGTCAGCCATTGCGTGCTGCTGTATCACCCGCCGCTGTCGCAGATCGGCCGCGAACGCTTAGGGATCATGCGCGAGACCAACGACGGCTTCATCATTGCCGAGAAAGACCTCGAACTACGCGGCCCCGGCGAAATGCTGGGTACGCGCCAGACCGGCCTGCTGCAGTTCAAGGTCGCCGACCTGATGCGCGATGCCGACCTGTTACCGGCTGTGCGCGATGCCGCCCAGGCCCTGGTCGCCCGCTGGCCGGACCATGTCAGCCCGCTGCTCGACCGCTGGCTGCGTCATGGCCAGCAATATGGCCAAGTGTGACGTTAGTCCCAGAATGGATCCAGATTTGCTCGCAGGCTGGTTATACTTCGCGTTTAAAAGAATCAGTGGATACGGACCATGACTGAAGTTGCCCTGGACACCGCAACCCCACGCGCGCCCTCTGTTATCAGGCTGCTGCTCGACAAGGTCGGCGTCGCCTACCGCGAGGTGGTCGAAACCCCGCACCTGCCTGCGGCTTCGCGGGTGCAGGCGGTGCTTCTCGACGACGAGGTCGGCGCCCTCATGGTGCTGTTCCCGCAGAGCCAACTGCTGGACCTCAACCGCCTGGCCGAGCTGACCGGGCGCAAGCTGACCGCCGTGTCGGTGCCACGCCTCAAGCAAATGCTCGACAAGCACCAGCTCAAGGCCCTGCCCGGCATTCCGGCGCTGACCAGCTCCCCGTGCCAGTACGAAAAAAGCCTGCTCGACGCCGAGACGGTGTACATCCAGTCTGGCGAAGCCAGCCTGTTGCTGGAGATTGAACGCGCGCACTTCAAGCGCATGCTGGCCAAGGCCAGCGCCAGCAGCTTTGGCCAGGAGGTCGAGGCCATCAGCCCCAACCTCGACCGCCCCCATGACGACACCCGTGAAATCACCAATGCCGTTCAGGCCTTCACTGCCCGACGCATCCAGAAGCGCCTGGAAGAAACCATCGAGATCCCGCCGCTGGCCGACACCGCGCAGAAGATCATCAAGCTGCGGGTAGACCCCAACGCCAGCATCGATGACATCACCGGCGTGGTCGAAACCGACCCGGCGCTGGCGGCACAGGTGGTGAGCTGGGCGGCGTCGCCCTACTACGCGTCGCCGGGCAAGATCCGCTCGGTGGAAGACGCCATCGTGCGCGTGCTGGGCTTCGACCTGGTGATTAACCTGGCCCTGGGCCTGGCACTGGGCAAGACCTTGAGCCTGCCGAAAGACCAGCCGCAGCAGGCCACGCCATACTGGCAGCAGTCGATCTACACCGCCGCGATCATCGAAGGCCTGACCCGCGCCATGCCTCGGGCAGAACGCCCCGAGGCCGGGCTGACCTACCTGGCCGGGCTGCTGCACAACTTCGGCTACCTGCTGCTGGCACACGTATTCCCGCCACACTTCTCGCTGATTTGCCGCCATCTGGAGGTCAACCCACACCTGAACCACACCTACGTGGAACAGCACCTGCTGGGCATCAACCGCGAACAGATCGGTGCCTGGCTGATGAAGCTGTGGGACATGCCCGAAGAGCTGTCGACCGCGCTGCGCTTCCAGCACGACCCGGCCTACGACGGCGAGTACTCGGCGTTCCCCAACCTGGTGTGCCTGGCAACCCGCCTGTTGCGCTCGCGGGGGATTGGCTCCGGCCCGCAGGAAGAGATTCCTGACGAGCTGCTGGAGCGCCTGGGGATTACCCGGGAAAAGGCCGATGATGCGGTGAACAAGGTGCTTGAAGCCGAGAACCTGCTGCGCGAGCTGGCTTCACAGTTTCACGCACCGCATTAAGACTATTGGGGCCGCTTTGCGGCCCATCGCGACACAAGGCCGCTCCCACATTGATCGGCGTATGCAGGACCATGTGGGAGCGGCCTTGTGTCGCGATGGGCTGCGCAGCAGCCCCGGCAATGTCAGCCTTTCTTCTTCGGCTTCAGGTACTTCATCAACCCCTGGAACCACATCACCAGCGCCGGATTGCCCTTGATCTGGATGTTCTTGTCCTGAATCCCCTGCATGAACGCCAACTGCTTGTTGCCCGCCTGCATCGTGGCGTAGCCGTAGGCAGCGTCCTTGAAGGCGATGGCGAAGGCCGGCTGCGGATGCGCGCCGCCCTTGCTGCTGATGCGCTCGTTATTGACGACGAAGTGCCGGGCAACCTTGCCGTCCAGGGTCTGCATCTGGAACACCAGGTCCTTGCCCTTGAGCTGCTGCTGGAATGCCGGGTTGTTACGGCTGGCCCTGGCCATCAACAGCCCCATGGCCCAGAGAAGAAAGCGGAACTTCATCGACACGCCTCGATTGAAAAGTGACTAAGTTTCGCAGTTTATCCTCTTAACGACCTTTTTATGCAAGTTCGCAGCAGTTACTGCGTGTAAAGCACAACGGGCGCCATGAAGGCGCCCGTTCGGGATCAACGAATCGTCAGCGGATGCTTACTTTTTCTTGGCGGCCTTGGCTGGCGCGGCCGGGGGATTGACGCTGTCCTTGAGGTTCTTGCCTGGCTTGAAGGCCACGGTATTGCTGGCTTTGATCTTGACCGGCTCACCGGTTTGCGGGTTTTTGCCGGTACGCGCGCCGCGATGGCGTTTTTCGAAGGTGCCGAAACCGACCAGGGTCACCGTGTCCTTGTCCAGGGCACCGGTGATGCTGTCGAGAATCGCGTTCAACACCTGATTGGCCTTTTCCTTGGTCAGATCAGTCTTTTCCGCGATGACGGCGGCGAGTTCTGGTTTGCGCATAGTGAAGCCTCTTTGACGGAATTCTTGTTGTTATGCCGTGCTGCCTTTGGGAGCAGCGCTCAAGGCACCGCAGGCTCTAATCTGCGGCAGACGGAAGTGAGAATGGCACGTGCTCCGGGGCCGCGCCAGTATCAGGCCGGCCATTGTGCAGGCAACAACAGGATAAATCCGACAGAACGCCCTCTATTTACGCCATTACCGGCGGCAACTGGCGATTCAGTGCCAGCTTGTCCATCACGGCTGCCCCGGTCAGGGCATAGCCCAGCAATGCGCCGTCAGCACCGTGGCAGAGCACCTTGAGGTCACTGCCCTGGCCCTCCACCTGCCAAGTGCATTCCTGGCCCAGGGGCGGCGGCGAAACCACCAGCGGGCAGGCCGGGGTTTTCACGGTGATCGGCATCGGCCCGTAGGCAACCGCGGTCGGCTTGCCGGCCAGGGTTTGCGCCAGCGCCCGGGCACAGCTCATCAGCGGCATCACGTAGAGCAGGTTGATGCCATCGACCTCGGCACAGTCGCCGAGGGCGAAGATGTTGCCGTGGGAGGTACGCAGCTCGCGGTCTACGCGGACACCACGATTGGTCTGCAAGCCGGCTGCGGCAGCCAGGTCGATGCGTGGGCGCAGGCCGATGGCCGAAACCACCAGGTCGCAGGCGATCACGCTGCCATCCGACAGGTGCGCCTCCAGGCCCTGGGCCACCTGCTGCAGGCGGGTCAGCACCGGCCCCAGGTGGAAGCGCACACCCAGGCCTTCCAGCCCGCCCTGCACCGCCGCCGCAGCGGCCGGGTGCAGCAGGGTGGGCATGATCTGTTCGCACGGCGCCACCACGTCGACCTGGAAGCCGCCCCGGCTCATGTCGTTGGCGAATTCGCAGCCGATCAGGCCGGCACCGAGGATCAATACGCGTTGTTTGCCGACGGCGGCGGCACGGAAGCGGGCGTAGTCTTCCAGGTCGTTGATCGGGAACACCAGATGGCTGCCATCGCCTTCGATCGGCACCTGCACGGTCTGGGCGCCCCAGGCCAGCACCAGGTCTCGGTATTGCACGGCCTCTTCGCCGATCCACAGGCGCTTGTGGTCCGGGTCGATGCCGCTGATGCGGGTATGGGTGCGGATCTCGGCGTTCAGTTGCTCGGCCATGACGCCCGGCTCGGCCATGCACAGGCCGTCGGCGTCCTTCAGCTTGGCAAAGCCCATGGAGAGCATGGGCTTGGAGTAGGAGCGACCATCGTCGGCGGTGATCAGCAGCAGCGGCGTCTGCGCATCGAGCTTGCGAAATTCACGGGCCAGGTTGTAGCCCGCCAGGCCGGTACCGATGATTACCACAGGGGACGTCATGTCGTGCTTTCCTCGATTAGCCGATAAAGATCATTTCAAAGTCGCTTTTGCCGACGCCACAGTCGGGGCACAGCCAGTCTTCAGGCACATCTTCCCAACGGGTGCCGGGGGCGATGCCGTCATCGGGCCAGCCTTCGGCTTCGTCGTAGATCAGGCCACAGACAATACATTGCCACTTTTTCATCAGGTCTTTTTCCTCGGTTCAGGCTGGGGCTTGTGTTGCTGCTGATGGCCCTTTCGCGGGTAAACCCGCTCCCACAGGAATTACTACAACCTCGGGACCTGTGGAGTACCTGTGGGAGCGGGCATGCCCGCGAAAAAGCCAGCGCGCAATTCGTGGAGGGTTTGTAGCGGCCCTGCCCGCAGTATGCAAGCAGTCGGGGCAATCATGCTAAGCTCGCCGCCTCTCTGGTTGTTACAAGCAGACCGACGTGTCGTACGAATCCCCGCAAGCAGCCGCTGTCGCGTGGCTGCCGTATTCACAGCTGGCGACCGACTTCGACCAGCCTACCCTTGACTGGCTGTTCGACGAAGGCTCGCTCACCCGCCGCCTGACCCGCCTGTCCTCTGATCACTTCTCCGTCACCCCGCTGTTCGAGGGCTGGCAAGCGCTGCGCGACGATGAATGCCAGGCGTTGGGCATTGCTGCCGGCAGCGAAGGCTGGGTGCGCGAGGTGTACCTGCGCGGCCATGGCCAGCCTTGGGTGTTCGCCCGCAGTGTGGCCAGCCGCAGCGCCCTGGAGCGCGGCGGGCTGGACCTGGAAACCCTCGGCAGCCGCTCGCTGGGCGAGCTGCTGTTCTGTGACCAGGCGTTCATCCGCCACCCGATCGAAGTGTGCAGTTATCCACAGGCCTGGCTACCGACCGACGCCGCCCATGCAGCCCTGTGGGGGCGCCGCTCGCGCTTTGAACGAGGCGGCCTGGAGCTGCTGGTGGCAGAAGTGTTCCTGCCGGCATTGTGGCAAGCGGCCAGGGAGGAAAACCGCTGATGTACCTGCAACTGCTCAAGTCGCTGAACCGCCTGCACCCGCGGGCCTGGGACTTCGTCCAGCTCAGCCGCATGGACCGGCCGATCGGTATCTATCTGCTGCTGTGGCCAACGCTGTCGGCGGTGTGGATTGCCGGCAACGGTTCTCCCACCTTGGCCAACGTGCTGATCTTCGGCCTTGGTGTGGTGCTGATGCGGGCTGCGGGCTGCTGCATCAACGACTTCGCCGACCGCAAGGTGGATGGCCACGTCAAACGCACCGCCGACCGGCCGCTGGCCAGCGGCCGGGTCAGGCCGCGCGAGGCGCTGGCACTGTTTGCGATTCTGGTCGGGGTAAGCTTCCTGCTGGTGCTGTGCACCAACAGCCGCACGGTCTGGCTGTCGTTTGGCGCGGTGGCGCTGGCGTCCTGCTACCCGTTCATGAAGCGCTACACCTATTACCCGCAGGTGGTGCTGGGGGCGGCGTATTCCTGGGGCATTCCCATGGCCTTCACTGCTGCGGGTGGCGAGTTGCCGGCCAGCGCCTGGCTGCTGTATATCGCCAACCTGCTGTGGACGGTGGGTTACGACACCTATTACGCCATGGTCGACCGCGATGACGACCTGAAGATTGGCGTGAAGTCGACCGCGATCCTGTTCGGCGAGGCCGACCGCACCATCATCCTGACCTTGCAACTGCTGTCGCTGGGTTGCCTGTTGCTGGCGGGCAGCCGCTTCGAGCTGGGGGGCTGGTTCCACCTGGGGCTGCTGGGCGCTGCGGCGTGCTTTGCCTGGGAATACTGGTCGACGCGCAAGCTGGACCGCGAGTCGTGCTTCAAGGCGTTTTTGCACAATCACTGGGCGGGGTTGCTGGTGTTCATGGGTGTGGTGCTGGATTACGCGTTGCGCTGACAATTCTGGGGCTGCTTTGCAGCCCATCGCGACGCAAGGCCGCTCCCACAGGGGGGCCTGCGTACGCCGATCAATGTGGGAGCGGCCTTGCCGGGGCGCCGGACCGGTCGGAAAGGGCCGCGAAGCGGCCCCGGCAACCTCAAGGCTTGGCGATGTGCCAGACGTCTTTCACGCCATCACCGGTCTTGTCCCCGGCCTTCTTGTCCTTGACGAAGGTATACAGCGGCTTGCCGTCGTAGGCCCACTGCATCGAGCCGTCGTCACGCTTGATCTGCGTCCACTTGCCATCGGCTTTTTCGCCATCCATTACCTTCAATGGCGGCCAGTTGGTGGCGCAATCGCCATTGCACATCGACTTGCCGCCCGCATCCTTGTCAAAGGTGTACAGCGTCATGCCGGCATGATCGACCCACATGCCGTCCTTCTCCATGGCATGGTGGGCCGACGCCACCCCCGGGAGCGCCAGCGCAGTGAAAAGGGCCATCCAGCTCAGCGTTTGTCGTGTCATTGGATTCACCATTGTTTCGGGGGGGAAATAGGTTCGGGTTGCCGCCGCTGCGGCCCTTTCAAGCCTAGTTCAGTCACGGAATGTCGCCAGAACGGCCAACGCCCTGTCACACAGCTGCAATAATTCCGTTATCTAATGCGGGCCAAGACACCGAATCCAGGAGAGGTTTTGAGCATGGTTGGCAGGAACATTCTGATCGTCGACGACGAAGCGCCCATTCGCGAGATGATCGCCGTTGCCCTGGAAATGGCCGGCTATGACTGCCTGGAAGCGGAAAACTCCCAACAGGCCCACGCGATCATCGTCGACCGCAAACCGGACCTGATCCTGCTCGACTGGATGTTGCCCGGCACCTCCGGCATCGAGCTGGCCCGCCGCCTCAAGCGCGACGAACTGACCGGCGACATTCCGATCATCATGCTCACCGCCAAGGGTGAAGAGGATAACAAGATCCAGGGCCTGGAAGTGGGCGCTGACGACTACATCACCAAGCCGTTCTCGCCGCGTGAACTGGTCGCGCGCCTGAAAGCCGTGCTGCGTCGCACCGGCCCGAGCGACACCGAAGCACCGATCGAAGTCGGCGGCCTGCTGCTCGACCCGATCAGCCACCGCGTCACCATCGACGGCAAGCCAGCCGAGATGGGCCCCACCGAATACCGCCTGTTGCAGTTCTTCATGACCCACCAGGAGCGCGCCTACACCCGTGGCCAGCTGCTGGACCAGGTGTGGGGCGGCAACGTCTACGTCGAAGAACGCACCGTCGACGTACACATCCGTCGCCTGCGCAAGGCGCTGGGTGAAGCCTACGAAAATCTGGTACAAACCGTCCGGGGCACTGGCTACCGCTTCTCGACCAAGAGCTGATCGAGTTCAAGAGCGCCAAGCTGCACGTCGTTGTACAAGGACCGTCAATTGAACCAGAACTGGCACGCAACCCTGATTCGCCATCTGTTGTTGCTGACTACCGTCTGCCTGATCGGCGGGCTGGTCAGCGGCTACTATGGCTGGAGCCTGGCCATTGGCCTGGCGCTTTACCTGGGCTGGACCCTCAAGCAGCTGCTGCGCCTGCACGACTGGCTGCGCAACCACCAACCCGACGAAGCACCGCCTGATGGTTACGGCCTCTGGGGCGAGGTGTTCGACAGCATCTACCACCTGCAACGCCGCGACCAGCGTGTACGGGGCCGCCTGCAGGCAGTGATCGACCGGGTGCAGGAGTCCACCGCCGCGCTGCGCGACGCGGTGATCATGCTCGACAGCGACGGCAACCTGGAATGGTGGAACCGTGCCGCCGAGACCCTGCTGGGCTTCAAGACCCCGCAGGACGGCGGCCAGCAGGTCACCAACCTGGTGCGCCATCCGCGCTTCAAGGAGTACTTCGAGGCGGAGAACTACCTCGAACCGCTGGAAATCCCCTCGCCCATCAACGACCGCATGCGCGTGCAGTTGCACATCACCCGTTACGGCAACAACGAACACCTGATGCTGGTGCGCGATGTCACCCGCATTCACCAGCTGGAACAGATGCGCAAGGACTTCGTCGCCAACGTGTCCCACGAATTGCGCACGCCACTGACGGTGATCACCGGTTACCTCGAAACCCTGCTGGACAACGTCGAGGATGTGAACCCGCGCTGGACCCGCGCCCTGCAGCAGATGAGCCAGCAAGGCTCGCGCATGCAGACGCTGCTCAACGACCTGTTGCTGCTGGCCAAGCTGGAAGCCACCGATTACCCGTCGGACAACCAGCCGGTGGCGGTCGAAGCCCTGCTCGCCGCGATCAAGAACGACGCTCAGGCCCTGTCGGGGCCACGCAACCAGCGCATCACCCTCGAAGCCGCGCCCGGCGTGAAGCTCAAGGGCAGCGAGTCGGAGCTGCGCAGTGCCTTTTCCAACCTGGTGTTCAACGCGGTGAAGTACACCCAGGACGAGGGCAACATCCGCATCCGCTGGTGGGCCGATGCCCAGGGCGCGCACTTGTCGGTGCAGGACTCGGGGGTGGGCATCGACGCCAAGCACTTGCCGCGCCTGACCGAACGCTTTTACCGGGTGGACTCCAGCCGTGCGTCGAATACCGGTGGCACCGGGCTGGGATTGGCGATCGTCAAGCATGTGCTGATGCGCCACCGCGGCAAGCTGGACATCAGCAGCGTGCCGGGGCATGGCAGCACCTTTACCTGTCACTTTGCGCCGACACAATTGGCCAACGACAAGGCTTGAGATCGGGGCTGCTGCGCAGCCCTTCGCGGGCACGCCCGCTCCCACAGGGACCGCAATAAGCCCGCCACCCTTTGCTTTTACGGCCCTAGCCGCTACATTGGATCCCCTGTGCCAGCAAGAGCTGGCACTTTTTTTCTCTCAATCTCAAAGACGGACCCCGTAAAAACTCCATCATGGACCCTTCCCCTGGTATCAGCGTCACCTCGTTATTCGCCGATTTCGGCATGATCATCTTTGCCTTGCTGCTGGTGCTGCTCAACGGCTTCTTCGTTGCCGCCGAGTTCGCCATGGTCAAGCTGCGCTCGACGCGCGTCGACTCCATAGCCGAGCTGCACGGCTGGCGCGGCAGTATCCTGCGCAAGGTGCACAACCAGCTCGACGCCTACCTGTCGGCCTGCCAGCTGGGCATTACCCTGGCTTCGCTGGGCCTGGGCTGGGTCGGTGAGCCAGCGTTTGCCCACCTGCTCGAGCCGCTGCTGGCGTACTTCGGTGTCGACTCGCCCGAACTGATCAAAGGCGTTTCGTTCTTCATCGCGTTCTTTGTCATTTCCTACCTGCACATCGTGGTCGGTGAGCTGGCGCCCAAGTCCTGGGCCATCCGCAAGCCGGAGCTGCTGTCGCTGTGGACGGCCGTGCCGCTGTACCTGTTCTACTGGGCGATGTATCCGGCCATCTACCTGCTCAATGCCAGCGCCAACACCATTCTGCGCATTGCCGGCCAGGGCGAACCGGGCCCGCACCACGAACACCACTACAGCCGTGAAGAGCTGAAGCTGATCCTGCACTCCAGCCGCGGCCAGGACCCAAGCGACCAAGGCATGCGTGTACTCGCCTCGGCCGTGGAAATGGGCGAGCTGGAAGTGGTCGACTGGGCCAACTCGCGTGAAGACATGGTGATCATCGATGCCAAAGCGCCGCTGAAACAGATCCTGGGGCTGGTGCGCCGCCACAAGTTCAGCCGCTACCCGGTGTATGACGCCGAGCGTGAGGAGTTCACCGGCCTGCTGCACATCAAGGACCTGCTGCTGGAGCTTGCCGAACTGGAGCACTTGCCCGAGACCATCGACCTGGACGACCTTGCCCGGCCGCTGGAGCGCGTGTCGCGGCACATGCCGCTGTCGCAACTGCTGGAGCAGTTCCGCAAGGGCGGCGCGCATTTCGTGCTGGTGGAGGAAGCCGACGGCAAGGTAATCGGCTACCTGACCATGGAAGACGTGCTGGAAGTGCTGGTAGGCGATATCCAGGACGAACACCGCAAGACCGAGCGCGGCATCCTTGCCTATCAGCCAGGCAAGCTGCTGGTACGGGGTGATACCCCGCTGTTCAAGGTCGAGCGCCTGCTGGGCATCGACCTCGACCACATCGAGGCGGAAACCCTGGCGGGGCTGATCTACGAGACGCTCAAGCGCGTGCCTGAAGAAGAGGAAGTGCTGGAGGTCGAAGGGCTGCGCATCATCATCAAGAAGATGAAAGGGCCCAAGATCGTGCTGGCCAAGGTGCTGAAGCTGGATTGAGGGCCGTGGGGCTGCTTTGCAGCCCATCGCGACGCAAGGCCGCTCCTACAGGGGTTCGCGTAATCCTGTAGGAGCGGCCTTGCCGGGGCGCCGGACCGGTCGGAAAGGGCCGCAACGCGGCCCCAAAAATCTCAGGGGTTACCCGCAGTAAAGTCAGGCAACCCGCTGATCGGCCTGTCGAACCGGTAAGGTATCGATTCCAGCGCCAACCCCACATTGCGCTGCACCACGAAGTGCAGGTGCGGCCCCGTGCTGTTGCCGGTATTGCCCGACTTGGCCAGCATCTGCCCCTGGCGCACCCGCTGCCCCTCCGCCACCACCACCGACCCACGCATCAGGTGCAGGTACACGCCCATGGTGCCGTCCGGGTGCAGGACCCTGACAAAGTTACCCGAGGGGTTTGGCCCGCGCCCAATCTGGCTGCTCTCCGTCTTCACCACCACCCCTTCCCGCGCCGCGATGATGGTAGTGCCTTCGGGCATGGCGATATCCATGGCGTAGCGCCCCTTTGGCCCAAAATGGCTGACACGGCCGTTAGGGCCCTGGGTGACGCGGAACGGCCCGCCGACCCACGGGAACGCATAGCGGAAGCCCAGGGGCCGCTTGCCCGGGTCACCCATGGCCTGCAGCAGGGTCGAGCGATAGTTCAGCAGCAGCCCGGGCCGCCCCCTGAGCACGCTGAGCATTTGCGTGGTGCGCGGCGGCAGCAGCCGACGCACGATACGCGGGGCATTGCCGCCTTGGGCGTTCACCAGGTTGTCCAGGCGCAATTCGACCTCTACCGGCACATGCAGCTCGTTGCGTGCCGAAAAGCTCACGCCGCCGTCGAAGGTTTTCGCGTTCAGCAGCACCTGGCCTTCAAGCGTTTCGACCATGGGGTCGCGCAGCACCAAGGGCTTGGCCCCCGGGCCGGGCCGGTCGGTATAGGAGACGACACCGAAATCGTCGGTGATCTTGTAGAGCGTCACACCCAGGCTCGACGCCGAGGCCATGAGCAATGCACAGAACAGCAGCAGGCGGGCGGGCATGATAGTGGCTTTTTGACAGTTATGATCTGTCGAAGCCTAGCAGCGGGTTTTATGACAGGTATTGCAGTTGGTCGGATGGCTCAGGGCTGCGCGGGCTTTTTGTAGGAGCGGCCTTGTGTCGCGATAGGGCTGCGGCAGCAGCCCCAGGATTTCAGCTTCGCCGCAGGAATTGCCGGGGCCGCTTTTCGGCCCTATCGCGACACAAGGCCGCTCCTACACAAAGCACGCGGTACCGGGCTCAGGCGCCGGGTGTAAAGTGCTTCTGCGCGGTCCCGCGGGCAATCAGACGCGACAGGTAATCGAGCTTCTGGGCGTCCTGGTCGACAAACTTGAAGGTCAATTGCAGCCAGTCGCTGTCGGGCTTGGGTTCCAAGGCTGCGACGGCATGCAGGTAGCCGTTCAAACGCGCAACTTCAGCGTTCTCACCTTGCTCCAGGTCCAGCACGGCGCCCTCCAGCACCTGCGGCAGTGCTTCGCTGCGGCGTACCACCAGCAGCGCCTCCTTCAGGCTCAGCGCCTTGATCACGCACGGTTGCATGCCGCTGGCCAGGCGCAACTGGCCTTGGCCACGCCCCGTCGGCGCAGGGGCCGACGGCGTGGGTGCATTGATCAATGGCTTGGCAGCGGCAGGCGCCGCCGCGGGGGCCGTCACCTTGGCCGCTTCTGGCTTGCCACCTGTCAGGGCACTCAGCGAATCGTTGGCGAATGCCGAGTTGGTCCGCGCCGGGCCGATGGCCATCAGGCTCTCGAGCTTGCCGATCTTGGTCAGCGCCTTTTTCACCTTGGTCAGCAGTTGCTCGTTGGTGAACGGCTTGCCGACAAAGTCGGAAACCCCCGCCTGGATCGCCTGGATGACGTTTTCCTTGTCGCCACGGCTGGTCACCATGATGAACTGCAGGTTTTTCAGCGCTGGCTGCTGACGGCACCAGGTGAGCAATTCCAGGCCGGACATTTCCGGCATTTCCCAGTCGCACAGGACCAGGTCGAAGGCTTCCTTGTCCAGCATGGCCATGGCCTTGCGACCATTGACGGCGTCGTCGATGGCCATGCCCGGGAAGGCATTGCGCAGGCACTTGCGGACCAGGTCACGGATAAACGGGGCGTCATCCACGACCAGCACATTCACTTTACTCATCAATACTCCTTCTGAATCCCGACTAGCCTACTGCCAAATAATGGCTATTTGCTACAACCTGGTCACGCCGGGACTTCTTCACATCGTTCGCGGGTGCCTGCCGGCTCCTCGACCGCAAACGAAAACGCCCGGCCAAGGCCGGGCGTCGAAGCTCGGGAGCAACTTTACTTATCGTCAGATTTGCCCGGAACATTAGCCTTTTCGCCATCGGCGACAGCGGTACCCTGCACTTCTGCCGTCATGCGCTTGAGGCCCATGTGACGCACGTCGGTGCCGCGTACCAGGTAGATCACCAGCTCGGAGATATTGCGCGCGTGGTCACCGATGCGCTCCAGCGAACGCAGGGCCCAGATCACGCTCAGTACCCGCGAGATCGAGCGCGGGTCTTCCATCATGTAGGTCACCAGCTCGCGCAGGGCGGTCTTGTACTCGCGGTCGATGGTCTTGTCGTACTGGGCCACCGACAGCGCCAGGTCGGCATCGAAGCGGGCAAAGGCGTCCAGCGCATCGCGGACCATGTTGCGCACCTGGTCGCCAATGTGGCGTACCTCGACGTAGCCGCGTGGCGACTCGCCTTCTTCGCACAGCTGGATGGCGCGGCGGGCGATCTTGGTCGCCTCGTCACCGATGCGTTCAAGGTCGATCACCGACTTGGAAATGCTGATGATCAGCCGCAGGTCGGAGGCCGCCGGCTGGCGACGGGCGAGGATGCGCACGCATTCCTCGTCGATGTTGCGCTCCATCTGGTTGATCTGCTCGTCGACTTCGCGCACTTGCTGGGCCAGGCCCGAGTCGGCCTCGATCAGCGCGGTAACGGCGTCGTTGACTTGTTTTTCCACCAGGCCACCCATGGCCAGCAGGTGGCTGCGAACTTCTTCGAGCTCGGCGTTGAACTGCTGGGAAATGTGGTGTGTAAGGCTTTCTTTGTTGATCATCGTTCGCTCCGCGAAGAAGCTGCAAGCTTCAAGTAGTTCGTATCATTCCCTGTGGGAGCGGGCGTGCCCGCGAACACCGGCGAAGCCGGTGCCACACACCGCGGCGCCTGCTTCGCGGGCACGCCCGCTCCCACAGGGGCCGCGTGGCTGCTAGCCGTAGCGACCGGTGATGTAGTCTTCGGTCTGCTTCTTCGCCGGGTTGGTGAACAGGGTATCGGTATCCCCGAATTCGACCAGTTTGCCCATGTACATGAATGCGGTGTAGTCCGAAACCCGGGCCGCCTGCTGCATGTTGTGGGTCACGATGACGATGGTGTACTTGGATTTCAATTCGTAGATCAGTTCTTCGACCTTCAGGGTCGAGATCGGGTCCAGTGCCGAGCACGGTTCGTCGAGCAACAGCACTTCCGGTTCCACGGCAATGGTGCGGGCGATGACCAGACGCTGCTGCTGGCCGCCGGACAGGCCCAGCGCCGACTCGTGCAGGCGGTCCTTGACCTCGTCCCACAGGGCCGCCCCTTTGAGCGCCCACTCGACGGCTTCGTCGAGCACACGCTTCTTGTTGATGCCCTGGATACGCAGGCCGTAGACCACGTTCTCGTAGATGGTCTTGGGGAACGGGTTGGGCTTCTGGAACACCATGCCGACACGGCGGCGCAGCTCGGCCACGTCTTCGCCCTTGCGGTAGATGTTGTTGCCGTACAGGTTGATGGCGCCTTCCACGCGGCAACCGTCAACCAGGTCGTTCATGCGGTTGAAGGTGCGCAGCAGGGTCGACTTGCCGCAGCCGGACGGGCCGATGAAGGCGGTCACGCGCTGCTTGGGAATGTTCATGCTGACGTCGAACAGCGCCTGCTTGTCGCCGTAGAACAGGCTCAGGCCCGGCACTTCGATGGCCACGGTTTCTTGGGCCAGTTGCAGGCTCTGCTTGTTGCGGCCCAGGGCAGACATGTCGATGCCGTGGGTATGAGAATCTTGCTGCATGGTCAACTCCATACGCTATCAAGTCGTTTCAAAGGGCCGCCCGGCTCACCGGGGGCACGCTTGCAATCAGGCTCAGCTGTCGAGCGCCTTGTACTTCTCGCGCAGGTGGTTGCGGATCCACACGGCCGAGAGGTTGAGGGAGGCGATCACCAGCACCAGCAGCAGTGCCGTGGCGTATACCAACGGCCGCGCGGCCTCGACGTTCGGGCTCTGGAAGCCGACGTCATAGATGTGGAAGCCCAGGTGCATGATCTTCTGGTCCAGGTGCAGGTACGGGTAGTTTCCGTCCACCGGCAGCGACGGCGCCAGCTTCACCACACCCACCAGCATCAGCGGCGCCACTTCACCGGCGGCGCGGGCCACGGCGAGGATCATGCCGGTCATCATGGCCGGGCTGGCCATGGGCAAAACAATCTTCCACAGCGTTTCGGCCTTGGTCGCGCCCAGGGCCAGCGAGCCCTCGCGCACGGTACGCGGAATGCGCGCCAGGCCTTCTTCGGTGGCCACGATCACCACCGGTACCGCCAGCAGGGCCAGGGTCAGCGATGCCCACAGCAGGCCCGGAGTACCCAGGGTAGGCGCCGGCAGTGCTTCGGGGAAGAACAGGCGGTCGATCGAGCCACCCAGCACGTAGACGAAGAAGCCCAGGCCAAACACGCCGTAGACGATCGCCGGCACGCCAGCCAGGTTGTTCACCGCAATGCGGATCAGCCGGGTCACCGGGCCTTGCCGCGCGTACTCGCGCAGGTAGACGGCCGCCAGTACACCGAACGGGGTGACAATCACGGCCATGATCAGGGTCATCATCACGGTACCGAAAATGGCCGGGAAGATACCGCCTTCAGTGTTGGCTTCACGCGGGTCGTCGCTGAGGAATTCCCAGACCTTGGCAAAGTAGGTACCCAGCTTGGTGAAGCCGGACATGCCGTTCGGCTGGATGGCGTGCACCACCTTGCTCAGGTTGATTTCCACTTCGCGGCCGTTGCCATCGCGGGCCACGAGGCTGTCGCGGGCGAAGGCCTGGTGCAGGCCGCTCAAGCGGTCTTCGATGGCCTTGTAGCGGCTGTTCAGCTCGGCGCGGTCGGCGTCCATGTCGGCCTGGGCGGCGGCGTCCAGCTTGCCGTCCAGCTCCAGCTTGCGGGCGTGCAGGCGCAGGCGCTCCAGGCCATGGTTGATGGCACCGATGTCCTTCTTTTCCAACTGCTGCAGCTCACCGTTGAGCTGGCTGGCGCGCTTGAGGCGGGCCTGCAGTTCGTTCCAGGCGGCAGGGCCTTCGGCAACCACGCGGCCTTCTTCCTTGACGCTGACCAGGTAGCCGTAGAAGTTGCCCCACTCGCGACGCTCCAGGGCGATCAGGTCGGCCGGGCGCTGTTCATCGACCAGCCAGTCGCCGACCACCCAGGTGAAATCGCTGCCGTTGAGGTCGCGGTTACCCACCTTGATCAGCTCGCGGGTCATGAACTCCGGGCCCTGCTCCGGTACCGGCAGGCCGGCACCCTTCAGGCGGGCACGGGGTACTTCTTCCTTTTGCACCACTTCGCCGATGACGACGTGGTCAGCCTGGCCCGGCACCTTGTAGGTGGCCTGGACAAGATCGGCTGGCCAGAAGTGGCCCAGGCCGCGCACGGCAATCACCGCCAGCAGGCCGACGGTCATGATCACCGCCATGGCCACAGCGCCGCCGCTCATCCAGACGCCTGGGGCGCCGCTCTTGAACCAGCCTTTGAGGGAATCCTTTTTCACGGATCGCTACCTTTCTATCAAAGCGACGAGTATTTCTTGCGCAGACGCTGGCGAATCAGCTCGGCCAAGGTGTTCATCACGAACGTGAACATCAGCAGCACCAGGGCGGCCAGGAACAGCACGCGATAGTGGCTGCCACCGACTTCCGATTCCGGCATTTCCACGGCCACGTTGGCGGCCAGGGTGCGCATGCCCTCGAACAGGTTCATTTCCATCACCGGGGTGTTGCCGGTGGCCATCAGCACGATCATGGTCTCGCCCACCGCACGGCCCATGCCGATCATCAGCGCCGAGAAGATACCCGGGCTGGCGGTGAGGATGACCACGCGGGTCAGGGTTTGCCAGGGCGTCGCACCCAGCGCCAGCGAGCCCAGGGTCAGGCTGCGCGGCACGCTGAACACGGCGTCTTCGGCAATGGAGTAGATGTTCGGGATGACCGCAAAGCCCATGGCGATACCCACGACCAGGGCGTTGCGCTGGTCGTAGGTGATGCCGAGGTCGTTGGTGATCCACAGGCGCATGTCACCGCCGAAGAACCAGTTTTCCAGGTGCGGGCTCATGGTCAGGGCGAACCAGCCGGTGAACAGGATGACCGGTATCAGGATCGCGGCTTCCCAACCATCTGGCACACGCAGGCGGATCGACTCCGGCAGGCGGCTCCAGGTGAAGCCGGCCAGCAGGATGCCCAGCGGCATCAGCAGGAACAGGCTGAACACGCCAGGCAGGTGGCCTTCCAGGTACGGGGCCAGGAACAGGCCGGCGAAGAAGCCGAGGATCACCGTCGGCATCGCTTCCATCAGCTCGATCACCGGCTTGACCTTGCGGCGCATGCCCGGGGCCATGAAGTAGGCGGTGTAGATGGCGGCGGCAATGGCCAGCGGGGCAGCCAGGATCATCGCGTAGAACGCGGCCTTCAGCGTACCGAAGGTCAGCGGCGAAAGGCTCAGCTTGGGTTCGAAGTCGGTATTGGAAGCGGTCGATTGCCAGACGTATTTCGGTTCGTCGTAGTTCTCGTACCACACCTTGCCCCACAGCGCGCTGAAGGAAACTTCAGGGTGCGGGTTGCGCAGGCTAAGTGGCAGCAGCTTGCCGCCTTCTTCGATGATGATGCGGTTGGCACGCGGCGACAGGGCCAGGATGCCTGGGCCTTCGGCAGCCGGCTCGACCAGCAGGGTGCGGTGCGCGGTGCTGTGGAACACGCCCAAGTTACCGTCGGCATCCAGGGCGATGAAGCCCTTGCGGCGCTCTTCGGCGTCAATCTGCACGACCGGGGCCTTGCCCATCTGGAAGGTACGGATCTGCTTGAAGCGCGATTCGCCGTCCGGGTCACGGGCCATGAACCATTGGGCCAGGCCACCTTTGGAGTCACCGATGATCAGCGATATGCCGCCGACCAACTGGGCGCTGGCGGTAATTTCGGTGTCAGCGCTTTCGGCCAGCTTGTAGCGGCCGTTGAGGCTCTTGTCACGCAGGCTGAACACGTCGGCGGTGGCGCGGCCGTTGATCACGTAGAGCCACTGCTGACGCGGGTCGATGAAGATGTTCTTCACCGCTTCGGTCATCTGCGGCAGCACGATACGGTTCTGCTCGGTGGTGACCTCTTCGGTCATCATGTTTTCGGTGCGGGTCAGCTGCACCACCTGCAGGTGCGCGCCGGTGGAGCCGGCGAGTACCAGGGTGTCGCCATTGACGTTGACGTTGACGTGCTCCAGCGCACGGCCCTGTTCGTCGAGCACGAACGGCTGCTCGCCGTAGGGGTAGTCGATGCCGGGGGTGATGGTTTTCTTGTTGTCCGGGTAGGTGATCTTGTAGGTGTGGTGAAACACCAGCGCCTGACCATTGGACAAACCCAGCACCACCAGCGGGCTGCCCGGCTGGTCGGTACTGATCGAGGTGACCTGGGTATCTGCCGGCACTGGCAGGTCGACCCGCTTGAGCTCGTTACCGGTTTTGGTATCGAAGAACAACGCCTGGCCCTTGTCCGAAACTCGCATCCCCACCAGGTTCTGTTCTTCAAGCGCGATCAGCAGCGGCTTACCGGCATCCTGCTGCAGCCAGGTCGGCTCCAGGGCTTTCTTGCTAGTGAGCTCGGCGCCCTGGAACAGTGGCAACACCACATAGGCCAGGTAGAAGAAGATCAGGGTGATTGCCGCCAATACGGCAAGCCCGCCCACCAGTACATACCAGCGGGTCAGGCGGTCCTTCAGCGCACGCATGCGGCGCTTGCGTTGCAGCTCGGGCGTATTGAAATCAATGCGCACGGGCTGGGAGTTTTGGGTCATGTTGGAATTGGCCAGATCATTCATGCGCACACCCTAGCGGTCCCGTGTGACAAAAACATTACAAAGTGGTGACGCGCGAAAGCCCGCCGCACAGGGGACCTGGCTTCGGACTGGAAATTCGTGGAAGAGGCCGGGCATCAGCACCGGCCCCTTCTTCAGTTACTTACTTCTTTGCGACGTTACCCGCGTGGGACAGGCCCAGGTCAGCCAGGGTCTTGTCGACGACTTTGGCCGGCAGTGGGATGTAACCATCTTTCACCACGACCTGCTGGCCAGCTTGCGACAGCACCAGCTTGACGAACTCGGCTTCCAGCGGGGCCAGAGGCTTGTTCGGGGCCTTGTTGACGTAGACGTAGAGGAAGCGCGACAGCGGGTATTTGCCGTTCAGAGCGTTTTCTTCGTTGTCTTCGATGTACTCGGTGCTGCCTTTCTTGGCCAGGGGAACAGTCTTGACGCTGGCGGTCTTGTAGCCGATACCCGAGTAGCCGATGCCGTTCAGCGAGCTGCTGATCGACTGCACGACCGAAGCCGAGCCAGGCTGTTCGTTCACGTTAGGCTTGAAGTCGCCTTTGCACAGGGCTTCTTCCTTGAAGTAGCCGTAGGTGCCCGATACCGAGTTACGGCCGAACAGCTGCACGGGCTTGTTGGCCAGGTCGCCGGTCACACCCAGGTCGCCCCAGGTTTTCACGTCTGCCTTGCCACCGCACAGGCGGGTGGAGGAGAAGACTGCGTCGACCTGCTCCATGGTCAGGCCTTTGATCGGGTTGTCCTTGTGCACGAACACGGCCAGGGCGTCGACGGCAACCGGGATGGCAGTTGGCTTGTAGCCGTACTTCTGCTCGAAGGCCTGCAGTTCGACGTCCTTCATCTTGCGGCTCATCGGGCCGAGGTTGGCGGTGCCTTCGGTCAGCGCGGGTGGCGCGGTGGAAGAGCCGGCAGCCTGGATCTGGATGTTTACGTTCGGATATTCCTTCTTGTAAGCCTCGGCCCACAGCGTCATCAGGTTCGCCAGGGTGTCGGAGCCTACGCTGGAGAGGTTGCCCGATACACCGGTGGTTTTGGTGTAAGTCGGGATCGACGGGTCGACAGCAGCTACCGCGTTGGCGGTTGCAACGCCAGCGGCGGCGAAGGTAAGGGCCGCCATCAAACGCTTCAGTTTCATGCCTTGCTCCTAGCAGGAATATTGGGGTGTTGGATGGAACGGGCCCAAGTATCGGCAGGCCGCATGAATACGATATGACTTCATTGTGACAATTGGATGAAAGGCCATCACTGAAGGCAGGTCTGGCCTCTTCGCGGGCACGCCCGCTCCCACAAGGTTCAGCACAGTCCCTGTGGGAGCGGGCGTGCCCGCGAAGAGGCCAGCAGCCTTGAAGCAGATCAGCGCTTGTTGGCGAGCAGGTACAGGCCCACGGCCAGACCAACGGCACACAAACCTGCCACATAATAAGCAGGCGCCATCGGGCTTACCTTCAGCAGCGCGGTCACCACCATCGGCGTCAACCCGCCGAAGATCGCATAGGCCACGTTGTACGAGAACGACAGCCCGCTGAAACGCACCGCTGCCGGGAATGCCTTGACCATCACATAAGGCACCGCGCCGATCACACCCACGCACAGGCCGGTCAGCGCATACAGCGGGAACAGCAACTCGGGGCGGGTCGGCAAGCTGTGGTAGAAGGTCCAGGAACTGGCCAGCAGCAGCAGGCTGCCGATCACGAACACCCGGCCCGCACCAAAGCGGTCGGCCAGGCTGCCGGCACCGATGCAGCCGAAGCTGAGCAGCACGATGGCCATGCTGTTGGCCTTGAGCGAGTCGATCGGGCTGATGTGGTAGAAGCTCTGCAGCAGCGCCGGGGTCATCAGGATGACCACCACGATGCCGGCCGACAGCAACCAGGTCAGCAGCATCGACAGGATGATCGGGCCACGGTGGTCGCGCAGCACCGCGCGCAGCGGCAGCTCTTCGGCCAGCGCCTTGCGTTGCTGCATCTCGGCGAACACCGGGGTTTCATGCAGCCAGCGGCGCAGGTACACCGAGAACAGGCCGAACACCCCGCCAAGCAGGAACGGAATACGCCAGGCGTAGTCGGCCACTTCTTCGGCGCTGTACACGCTGTTGATCAGGGTTGCTACCAGCGAGCCCAGCAGAATGCCCGCGGTCAGGCCTGCGGTCAGGGTGCCACAGGCGTAGCCGGTATTGCGCGCAGGCACGTGTTCGGACACGAACACCCAGGCGCCCGGCACCTCCCCACCAATTGCCGCGCCCTGGATCACACGCATCAGCAGCAGCAGGATCGGCGCCCACATGCCGATTTGGGCATAGGTTGGCAGCAGGCCCATGATCAGGGTCGGCAGGGCCATCATGAAGATGCTCAGGGTGAACATCTTCTTGCGCCCGAGCAGGTCACCGAAGTGGGCCATGATGATGCCGCCCAGCGGCCGCGCCAGGTAGCCGGCGGCGAAGATGCCGAACGTTTGCATCAGGCGCAGCCACTCGGGCATGTCGGCCGGGAAGAACAGCTTGCCGACCACCGTGGCGAAGAACACGAAGATGATGAAGTCGTAGAACTCCAGTGCGCCACCCAGGGCGGACAGTGAGAGTGTCTTGTAATCACTGCGGGTCAGCGGCCGCGGGGGCTGCTCGATACTGCTCGGCACGGAAGTCATCGCTCGTTGTTCTCTTGTAGGGCATGCAGGCCGCTTGGCACGCGGCTTCTGGATTGGGAGACAGGCGAAGATAGCAAATTGCCGAGCTGCGCCGAAAGCGATACAAAAACCATACAGATATTCATGAATGCGCGGTCGTCGCTGGCGGTTATGCTCTATATACTGGTGATTCGTAGGAAAAGGTTGCTGCCAGCGTGGGATGTTGTGCGAAAACGCCGGTCTTTATGTCAGACGGTTTCGCAGAGTTTCCCTACGGCCGTCCAGTGAAACGAAATCGGCGTAGTATGTTTCAAGCTGAATCGTTTACCCGGCCTTTGCGCCACACCAACGATAAGCGTCACGGGTCAGAGGCCCCATCGCATGATTGAGCTCGAACAAGAAGATCCAATCCCGCAAGGCGACCTGGCCTTGCAGATCACTGCACTCCCGCGCGAAACCAACGGGTTTGGCGACATCTTCGGCGGCTGGCTGGTTGCCCAGATGGACCTGGCCGGCACCGCCATGGCCAGCCGCGTTGCCGGCGGCCGTGTGGCGACCGTGGCCATCGAACGCATGGCCTTCCTGGTACCCGTCGCGGTGGGCGCACAGCTGTCGTTCTATACCCAGACCCTGGAAATCGGCCGCAGCTCGATCCAGATGATGGTCGAAGTGTGGAGCGACGACCCGCTGTCCAGTGAATGGCGCAAGGTCACCGAAGCGGCATTCGTCTTCGTCGCCATCGACGGCAGTGGCCGTACCCGCTCCGTGCCTCGTCGCTGAGCCACGCGGGCGGTAAACTCATTGCATGTGCCCGGGTCCAAGGCCCACTGGCAATCAATGAGATGAACGCAATGGCTACCTACCAGGTCGTAACCGAGCAACATGGCGAACTCAACTGCTGGCGTATCAGCAGCGACCGCGCCGAACTCCTGATCGCCCAGCAGGGCGCCCAGATCCTCAGCTACCAGCGGGTCGGCGAACCGCCGCTGCTGTGGCTGAGCGACCAGGCCATCTTCCGCCAGGGCAAGTCGGTCCGCGCCGGTGTACCGGTGTGCTGGCCGTGGTTCGGCAACCTGCAGCGCAACCCCCAGGCCGTTCAGGCCATGTACCACGGCGAGCAGGCGCCTGCCCATGGGCTGGCACGCTCGCGTGACTGGCAGCTGCTGGGTATCGAGGAAGCGGGCAACGGCCTGCGCATCGAATTCCAACTGCCTGAAGCGCAGGGCGACCTGCCCGGCTGGCCTCATGACGTCGAGCTGAAACTGGTGGTGGAGCTGGGTGATGCGCTAAAGCTGAACCTCACCAGCCGCAACATGGGCAATACCCCCGTTACCATCAGCCAGGCCCTGCACAGCTACTTCGCGGTCAGTGACGTGCGCCAGGCGCGGGTCGAAGGCGTCGAGGGCCTGGGCTATATCGAAACGCTGGCGGACTGGGAACAGCGTCAGCAGCAGGGAGCACTGGCGTTTGCCGGGGAGACTGACCGGATCTACCTAGACACCCCGCAGACCCTGAGCATTGTCGACCCGCACTGGAACCGACGGGTTACCTTGACCAGCAGCGGGTCGCGCTCGGCGGTGATCTGGAACCCGTGGACCGAGCGGGCCAAGGAGCTGGCGGACATGGCTGACGATGGCTGGCAGCGGATGCTGTGCATCGAGACGGCGAATGTGTGGGATGACTTGGTGGAATTGAAGCCTGGGGCGAGTCACTCACTGAGCGTGGTAGTTGCCAGCGAAGCGCTTTGATCTGAAGCCCCCGGGACCGCTGCGCGGTCCTTTCGCGACACAAGGCCGCTCCTACAAGGGACCGCGCAATGCCTGAGGCTCGTGGTGACCCTGTGGGAGCGGGCATGCCCGCGAAGAGGCCGGTGCAGGCAATCAGAGGTCTGCGTCTTCCACCACCCTCACCTTCCCCGCATCCAGCGCATAGGCCGCATCGGCCAGGTCATTGCTGACCTTTTCCACCTTCAGCTTGCCGCTGACCCACAACGGCGTGTAGATGTCATCGATCTTCAACCCTTTCGGGTAGCGCACCAGCACCAGCTGGTTCGGCGGCGGTGGTGGCACATGGATGCATGCGCCCGGGTACGGCACCAGGAAGAACAGCGTGCTATTGCCCTTGGCGTCGCTTTCCAGCGGCACCGGGTAGCCGCCCAGGCGAATGTCCTTGCCGTTCATGGCCGCCACGGTCTTGGTCGAATACATCACCGCTGGCAGGCCCTTGCTCTGCTTCAGCCCGCCCTTGTCGGTAAAGGTGCCCATGGCTTCCGGCGAGTTGTGGTCGATTTCGGGCATTTGCTCGAGCGCCTTCTGGTCCGACTTGGGCATCAGCTCCAGCCAGTCGGTTTCAGGCAGTTCGGCATGGGCCAGGGTACTGGCCAACAGCAGGGGGACGAGGAAAAAGGCACGCATGGCAATGCTCGGCAACTCGAATGAATTGCCGGGCATTCTAACCAGTATTCAGCGTTTCTTGATGAATCCGTAGATCACCAGAAGGACCACGGCACCGATCAGCGCGCCAAGGAAGCCCGCCGCCTGCCCGGCCTGGTAAATGCCCAGTGCCTGGCCGCCATAAGTAGCCAATAAGGAGCCGGCAATACCCAGCAGGATGGTCATGATCCAGCCCATGCTGTCGTCGCCCGGCTTGATGAAGCGGGCCAGCAGGCCGACGATGAGGCCGATGAAGATGGTTCCAATGATGCCCATGGCAATCCCTCTGCAGTGAATATGGAACAAGCCAAAGCCTAGACGGGCTTTGGCTTGTTGCCATGTTCAGAGGGCAAGCCGCTTGCAGAAGTTCGATTTGCAGCCCGATCAGTTGCTGATCAGGGCCTCTACTTCGGCAATCTTGCGCTCGAGGGTGGCCATGTCATGGCAGCGCAGGGTGGCATGGCCAACCTTGCGGCCGACCTTGAAGGCCTTGCCGTAATGGTGCAGGTGGCAGTCACCGATGGCGACAACCTTGTCCACGGCCGGCACTTCACCGATGAAGTTGAGCATCGCGCTCTCGCCCACCTTGGCGGTCGAGCCCAGCGGCAGGCCGGCAACGGCGCGCAGGTGGTTCTCGAACTGGCTGCACTCGGCGCCTTCGATGGTCCAGTGCCCGGAGTTGTGCACACGCGGGGCGATTTCGTTGGCCTTCAGGCCACCGTCAACTTCGAAGAACTCGAAGGCCATGACGCCAACGTAGTCCAGCTTCTGCAGCACACGGCCCACATAGTCTTCGGCCAAGGCCTGCAGCGGGTGCGCCTGGCTGGCTACCGACAAGCGCAGAATGCCGCTCTCGTGGGTGTTGTGCACCAGCGGGTAGAAGCGGGTTTCGCCATCACGGGCACGCACGGCCACCAGCGACACTTCGCCGGTGAAAGGCACGAAGCCTTCCAGCAGGCACGGCACGCTGCCCAGCTCGGCGAAGGTGCCTACCACGTCTTCTGGCGTGCGCAGCACCTTCTGGCCCTTGCCGTCGTAGCCCAGGGTGCGGGTTTTCAGCACGGCCGGCAGGCCGATGCTGGCGACTGCAGCGTCCAGGTCGGCCTGGGAGAGGATGTCAGCGAAGGCCGGGGTCGGGATACCCAGGTCGCGGAACATGCTCTTTTCGAACAGGCGGTCGCGGGCGATGCGCAGCGCTTCGGCGCTGGGGTACACCGGCACGAACTGCGAGAGGAAGGCCACGGTCTCGGCCGGGACGCTTTCGAACTCGAAGGTGACCAGGTCGACTTCGTCGGCCAGCTGGCGCAGGTGGTCCTGGTCGCCGTAGTCGGCACGCAGGTGCTCGCCCAACGGCGCGGCACAAGCGTCCGGTGCCGGGTCGAGGAAGGCGAAGTTCATGCCCAGCGGGGTGCCCGCCAGGGCCAGCATGCGGCCCAGCTGGCCGCCACCGATTACACCGATCTTCATGGGTTGAGCCTCAAGCCTGGCGCGGGTCTGGGTTGTCCAGCACAGTGTCGGTCTGTTCCGTGCGGAACTGCTTGAGCGCCGCGTGGTACTGCGGGTACTTGGCGCCCAGGATGCTGGCCGACAGCAGCGCAGCGTTGATCGCACCGGCACGGCCGATGGCCAGCGTGGCAACCGGCACACCGGCTGGCATCTGCACGATCGACAGCAGCGAATCGACACCCGACAGCATCGACGACTGCACCGGCACGCCCAGCACCGGCAGGTGGGTCTTGGCGGCGCACATGCCTGGCAGGTGGGCTGCGCCACCGGCACCGGCGATGATCACCTCGATGCCGCGGCCTTCGGCCTCCTCGGCATACTGGAACAGCAGATCCGGGGTGCGGTGGGCAGAAACCACCTTCACTTCGTAGGGAATGCCGAGTTTTTCCAGCATATCGGCGGTGTGGCTAAGGGTGGACCAATCGGACTTGGAGCCCATGATCACGCCAACCAGTGCACTCATCGTCGAGCCTCTTCGCTTGTGCGCCCGCGGGCGCGTCAAAAAACAACAAGCCACGCGGGACGACCGGCGTGGCTTGTTTGCTGATCTGGACCGGACGCATCCGGTCGAAAGGCCGCGCAGTATACCGTAAGGTAGTGCGTTTAAGGCACCCCGGCGACCAACTGTCGGGCCTTATTTTTCGGGGCTTTGGCTGACTTTTGGGTCAACCGCCGCCGTACCCTCCAGCTTGCGCCACAACAGCCTGACGTTGGCCTTGCGCACCAGGGCGCAGCGGTACAGGCGAATTTCCAGTGGCACGTGCCACTGGCTGCCGCCGCAGACGGCCAGCTCGCCCCGTTCCAGCTCGCCACGCATCGACAGGCGTGGTACCCAGGCGATGCCCATGCCTTCCAGCGCCATGCTCTTGAGGCTGTCGGCCATGGCCGTTTCATAGACGGTGGTATAGCGCAGGTTGCGCTGGCGTAGCAGCAAATTGACCGAGCGGCCCAGGAAGGCGCCAGCGGTATAGGCCAACAACGGCACGCTGCCCTCACCTTCCAGGTCGAACAACGGCTTGCCCTCGGCATCCACGGCGCACACCGGCAACATTTCGGTGTTGCCCATGTGCAGCGACGGGAAGATTTCGGCATCCATCTGCAGGGCCGCGTCCGGGTCATAAAAGGCCAGCATCAGGTCGCAGCCACCTTCGCGTAATGCATGCACTGCATCTCCGACGTTAGTCGCAACCAGGCGCGTGGCGATGTTCAAACCGTCATTGCGCAACTGGGCCACCCAACGGGGGAAAAAGCCCGATGCCAGGGAGTGTGCCGCAGCCACCTGCACCACCTCGCCCTGCCCGCCCTCAAGATGATGCAAATGGCGCAGAATTTCGCCCAACTGGTCGACAACAGTGCGCGCCGTGACGAGAAACAGCTGGCCTGCCTCAGTCAGTTCGATGGGCGTGCGGGAACGATTCACCAGTTGCAACCCCAACGCCGCTTCAAGGCTGCGAATGCGCCGGCTGAAGGCCGGTTGGGTGACGAAACGCCGCTCTGCGGCCTGGGAAAAACTGCGGGTAGAAGCCAGCGCGCTGAAATCTTCCAGCCATTTGCTTTCAAGGTTCACGAAGCACATCTCCCGGCGTGCACCAAAATGGAACACGCTCGAATGTCAATTGGCGTCACATGAAACACTATGCCGTTTGTGCATAGGTTAGCGTGCAACAGCATTGGCCGCAAAATCACCTTCAGGCCTAGGATTGGCGCCATTCCGGCATGTGCCGGGTCAAAATCGAGATGATATACATCATGTCCTCCGCTGCATCGTTCCGCGTCGAAAAAGATCTGTTGGGTACCCTTGAAGTTCCTGCTGATGCCTACTACGGCATCCAGACCCTGCGCGCTGCCAACAACTTCCACCTCTCCGGTGTTCCGCTGTCGCACTACCCGAAACTGGTAGTCGGCCTGGCGATGGTCAAGCAGGCAGCTGCTGACGCCAACCGTGAGCTGGGGCACTTGAGCGATGCCAAGCACGCCGCGATCAGCGCAGCCTGCGCACGACTGATCAAGGGCGACTACCACGAGCAGTTCGTGGTGGACATGATTCAAGGCGGTGCTGGTACTTCTACCAACATGAACGCCAACGAAGTCATCGCCAACATCGCGCTGGAGGCCATGGGCCACCAGAAGGGTGAGTACCAGTACCTGCACCCGAACAACGATGTGAACATGGCGCAGTCGACCAACGACGCCTACCCGACCGCTATCCGCCTGGGCCTGCTGCTGGGTCACGACGCCCTGCTGGCCAGCCTCGACAGCCTGATCCAGGCCTTCGCTGCCAAAGGGAAAGAGTTCGACCACGTACTGAAGATGGGCCGTACCCAGCTGCAGGACGCCGTGCCGATGACCCTGGGCCAGGAATTCCGCGCCTTCGCCACCACCATGACCGAAGACCTCAACCGTCTGCGTTCGCTGGCGCCGGAGCTGCTGACCGAAATCAACCTGGGTGGTACTGCCATCGGTACCGGCATCAACGCCGACCCGGGCTACCAGATGCTCGCCGTACAGCGCCTGGCAACCATCAGCGGCCAGCCGCTGGTACCGGCTGCCGACCTGATCGAAGCCACCTCCGACATGGGCGCCTTCGTACTGTTCTCCGGCATGCTCAAGCGTACCGCGGTCAAGCTGTCGAAGATCTGCAACGACCTGCGCCTGCTGTCCAGCGGCCCGCGCACCGGCATCAACGAGATCAACCTGCCAGCGCGTCAGCCAGGCAGCTCGATCATGCCAGGCAAGGTCAACCCGGTTATCCCGGAAGCCGTCAACCAGGTCGCCTTCGCCATCATGGGCAACGACCTGGCCCTGACCGTCGCCGCCGAAGGTGGCCAGCTGCAGCTGAACGTGATGGAGCCGCTGATCGCCTACAAGATCTTCGACTCGATCCGCCTGCTGCAACGCGCCATGGACATGCTGCGCGAACACTGCATCGTCGGCATCACTGCCAACGAACAGCGCTGCCGTGAACTGGTCGAGCACTCGATCGGCCTGGTCACCGCCCTGAACCCGTACATCGGCTACGAAAACGCCACCCGTATCGCCCGCGTTGCCCTGGAAACCGGCCGCGGCGTACTGGAACTGGTGCGCGAAGAGAAGCTGCTGGACGAAGAGATGCTCAACGACATCCTGCGTCCGGAAAACATGATCGCTCCCCGTCTGGTTCCGCTGAAGGCGTAACCCGGCCGCTGCAAACAGTCTCACCAGGTTAAGGGACTAGACACCTCTCAACCTTTCAAGGCCCGAGCCATTGCTTCGGGCCTTTTTTTTGCCTGATGGATTGTGGGGCCGCAAAGCGGCACCCGGATATCGGCACACAACTTGCTCCATAATGCGTCCCAGCCCCCCGGGATTACCCAGCATGCTGCACAGCCACCTGACCACCCTCAACGCAGTTTCGCTGATCCTCAACGTCTTCCAGGCAGACGGTTGCGAGGCTTCGGCGCTGCTGGCCGGCAGCGGCATTGGCCCGGCAGACCTGGGGCACGCCGATGCGCGCATCACCACCCAGCAGGAACTGCAGGTGTGCGCCAACGCCGTGGCCCGGCGCGAGGACATCGGCCTGGAACTGGGCCGGCGCATGCATGTGTCGTGCTACGGCATGCTCGGTTACGCCCTGCTCTCCAGTGCCACTTTGGGTGACGCCTTGCGCCTGGCGCTGCAATATCCGGCACTGCTGGGAACAGTCTTCAAGCTGCGTTTGCTCGACGATGGCCAGCGGGTGTGGTTCAGCGCCAGCGATTACCACGACAGCCCGGCGCTGAGCGCTTTCAACGCAGAGTTCTGCCTGGTGTCGCTGAAAGTCATCTGCGACGACCTGCTTGGCCGCCCGCTGCCGCTGCTGGGCGCCCGCTTCGAACACCCACGGCCCGGCTACCACGCGCGCTATGCCGGTGCATTCCAGTGCCCGGTCGGTTTCGCCGCCGAGGACAATGCCTTTGCCTTCGAGCGGCGCTGGCTGGATACGCCGCTGCCGCTGGCCGACCCGATTACCCACAAAGCCATGAGCGAACGCTGCAGGCGCCTGAACCTTGAGTTCACCGGCCGTCAGGCGTGGCTGGGGCGGATTCGCCAGTTGCTGGCGCAGCAACTGGATGCCGCGCCAGGGTTGGAAGGCCTGGCACGGCAGATGAACTGCTCCTCGCGCACCTTGCGCCGGCATTTGCAGGCACTGGGCAGCAGTTATCAACAGCTGCTGGACGAACTAAGGTTCGAACGGGCCAAGCAATTGCTGGCCGATGAGCAGATGCCTATCTACCGCATTGCCGAGACCTTGGGGTTCAGCGAGACGGCCAGCTTCCGCCATGCGTTTCAGCGTTGGAGCGGCGTGGCGCCCAGCCATTTCCGCGGTTGACCTATTCCGGCCTCTTCGCGGGCTTGCCCGCTCCCACAGAAACTGCACAAGTCCCGAGTACTTTGGGGTACCTGTGGGAGCGGGCAAGCCCGCGAAGAGGCCCGCACAGGAAAAACCGGCCATAGAGCTTGGCCACATCGATCCCCTTTTGGCCGTTTGCGTCGTTCTCCGCCACTGACCCGCCCATGACAATGGACCCACGCCAGTACCCACCCGGAGAACAACAATGCTGACGATCTATTCCGATGACCACCGCCTGCACCACGGCCGCTGCGAGCTGATCGACGGCAAGCTGATGCCCTGCTTCGAAATGCCTTCGCGCGCCGACCATGTGCTCGATCAGGTGAAAAAGCGCAACCTCGGCGACGTCCAGGGCCCGACCGACTTCGGCCGTGCGCCATTGCTGCGCATCCACAGCGCCGACTACCTGAATTTCTTCGAAGGCGCCTGGGCCCGTTGGGCCGCACTGGGCCACGAGGGTGACCTGCTGCCCTTCACCTGGCCGGCCCGCACGCTGCGCCAGGTCAAGCCGACCGGCCTGCATGGCGAACTGGGTTACTACAGTTTCGACGCCGGCGCCCCCATCACCGCGGGTACCTGGCAGGCTGCCTACAGCGCTGCGCAAGTCGCCCTCACCGCCCAGGCAGCGATCCAGCAAGGCGCCCATTCGGCCTTCGCCCTGTGCCGTCCGCCAGGGCACCACGCCGCGGGTGAAGTGATGGGCGGCTACTGCTACCTGAACAACGCCGCCATCGCCGCTCAGGCGTTCCTCGACCAGGGCAAGCGCAAAGTTGCCATCCTCGACGTCGACTACCACCACGGCAACGGCACCCAGGACATCTTCTACAGCCGCGACGATGTGTTCTTCGCCTCGATCCACGGCGACCCGCAGGACGAATTCCCGTTCTTTTTGGGCTATGCCGACGAAACCGGCGAAGGTGCCGGCGAGGGCTGCAACATCAACTATCCGTTGCCGGCCGGCAGCGACTGGGCCGCCTGGAACACCGCTCTGGAAGACACCTGCCAGCGCATCGCCGACTATGACGCCGATGTGCTGGTGATCTCGCTGGGTGTGGACACTTTCAAGGACGACCCCATCTCCCAGTTCAAGCTGGACAGCCCGGACTACCTGGAAATGGGCAAGCGCATTGGCCAGCTCGGCAAGCCGACCCTGTTCGTGATGGAAGGCGGCTACGCTGTGGAAGAAATCGGTATCAACGCGGTCAATGTGCTGGAAGGCTTCCAGCGCGCCCAGCCAGGAGCCCGGTAATGGTCCCACTCAAGCGTCTGCTCGCCCCGTTCATCGCTGCCACCCTGTTCACCGGCGCCCTGCAAGCCCAGGCCGAGCAGCGCACCTTGCGTGTGTATAACTGGTTCGATTACATCACCCCGCAGACCTTGACCGACTTCCAGAAGGACAGCGGCGTCAAACTGATCTACGACATCTTCGACACCAACGAAGCGCTGGAGGCCAAGCTGCTCACCGGCAACTCCGGCTATGACGTGGTGGTGCCGTCCAACGTGTTCCTCGCCAAGCAGATCGAGGCCGGGGTATTCCAGCCGCTGGACCGCAGCAAGCTGCCGAACTGGCAGCACCTGGACCCGGCGCTGATGAAGCTGATCGAGGCCAACGACCCGGGTAACAAGTATGCCGTGCCGTACATGTACGGCACCGTGCTGATCGGCTTCAACCCGGCCAAGGTCAAGGCTGCGCTCGGCGACAATGCGCCGGTGGACAGCTGGGACCTGATCTTCAAGGAAGAGAACATCGCCAAGCTCAAGCAGTGCGGCGTCGCCCTGCTCGACTCGCCTTCGGAGATCCTGCCGCTGGCCCTGAAATACCTGGGCCTGGACCCCAACAGCGGCACGCCGGATGACTACAAGAAGGCCGAAGCCTTGCTGCTGAAGATTCGCCCGTACATCACCTACTTCCACTCCTCGAAGTACATGGCAGACATCGCCAATGGCGATATCTGTGTGGCGGTGGGCTACAGCGGCAGCTTCTCGCAGGCTGCCAACCGCGCCCGCGAAGCCAAGAACGACGTGGTAGTGGACATGCGCCTGCCCAAGGAAGGCGCGCCGATCTGGTTCGACATGCTGGCGATTCCGAAGAATGCGGCCAACCCTGAGGACGCCCATACGTTCATCAATTACCTGCTGCGGCCAGAGGTGATTGCGCCGATCAGCGACTTTGTCGGGTACCCCAACCCGAACAAGGATGCGACTGACAAGGTGAACCCGGCGATACGCAACAACCCCAACCTGTACCCGACGGCAGAGGCGATGGCCAAGCTGTACACCCTCAAGCCATTGGCGCGGGAAGCAGAGCGGGCCAGGACCCGGGCCTGGACGCGGATCAAATCCGGCACCTGAGTCGCCTGCTTCGCGGGCACGCCCGCTCCCACATTGATCGCATCACACCCGAACTCTGTGGGAGCGGGCATGCCCGCGAAGGGCCGCACAGCGGCCCCATTCACTTTTTCCAGACCTTGCGCAATTTCATCAGCGCCTCGGCAATCTCCCCTTCCGGCACCGCCGCAAACCCCAGCACCAGCCCCGCTCGCTTATCCACAGGCACCTCGCTGTCCGCCAACCAGAAATTACTCAGCGGTGTGACCTCCACGCCCACTGCTTCAGCCTTGGCCACCAGTTCCTGCTCCCGCGCAAAGTTATCCACATCGACCTTCACATGCAGCCCGGCCGCCACTGCCGGCATGGCGCCCAGCCCTGGAATATCCACAGGCCAGCCGGCCTTGAGCACATTACGCCGGCTCAACGCCGCCTTGCGCATGCGCCGGATATGCCGCTGAAAGTGCCCGCGGGCCATGAACTCGGCCATCACGCATTGGCTGCTGACCTCGGAATGCCGCACCGCCAACGCCTTGGCCTGGCTGAACGCCTGGGCCAGCTGCGGCGGCAGCACCAGGTAACCCAGGCGTAGCGCCGGGAAGGCGATTTTGCCGAAGGTGCCGACATACAGCACCCGCCCGTGCTGGTCGAGCGCTGCAAGCGGGGCCAAGGGCGCGCCGCTGTATCGGTACTCACCGTCGTAGTCGTCCTCGATGATCCAGCCATCGTTACGCTCGGCCCAGGCCAGCAATGCCAGGCGGCGCGCCAGGCTCATGGTCACCCCGGTCGGGTACTGGTGAGCAGGCGTCACATAGGCCAGCCGGCAATCCTCCAACTGCCCGAGCCTGCCGCAATCCATCCCCTCTTCATCCACCGGTACGCCAAGCACCCGGCCACCCGCCAGTGCGAAGGCATGGCCGGCCGCCCGATAGCCCGGGTTTTCCACAGCCACCGCGTCGCCCGGCTGCAACAGCAACTGTGCACAAAGGCTGATGGCCTGCTGTGCACCACTGGTGATCACAATTTGTTCAGCCATGCAACTCAGCCCACGCGAGCGGCGCAAGTAGGCAGCGATCAGTTCGCGCAGCATCGGCTCGCCCGCCGGGTCGCCATAACCCAGTTGTGCGGGTCTCGGATTACGCCAGAAACCCGCCTGCAGCTTGGCCCAGACCTCAAACGGGAACAGGTCGAATGCGGGAATACCGACGCGAAAAGCACGCGGCTGACCGCTTCTTGGCGGCGGCAAGTGGTTGGTTTTCAGCCGCTGCAAAGCTTCACTGGAGCGTCGGTTGCTGGATAAATCCTCAGTATCTTTTACTGAAAATGTGGATAAGCCTGTTGGTAACCCATGGGATAACCCTGTGGATACTTGTGTGGATAGTTTTGGTAGCCGGCTTACATAGGTGCCATCGCCCACCCGGCTTTCGATGTAGCCCTCGGCGTACAACTGGTCATAGGCCCGCACCACGCTGTTGCGTGACAGCCCCAGCATGCTGGCCAATTCGCGGGTGGCTGGCAGCCGGGTACCACTGCTCAAGCGCCCGTCCAGCACCCGCGCGCGCAGCGCCTGGTACAGCTGCTGACTGAGCCCGCGGCGGCGGTCCAGGGCGATGCCGGAAGGGTCGAAAGGCAAAACGAGGGGGCGATCACTCATGTTATTGGACCTATGAAAACAGGCAGTAATGGCTCTTACCCAGAACCAATAGCCTGCCTAGGATGGCACCATTGCACAAGGAAACCGAGCATGTACAACAGCAAACCCCACCAGGAACACGACCTGGGCCGCCTGCACCAGCACATGCTCGACACCCGCCTGGCCGTGCTGGTCAGCCAAGGCGAACAAGGCCTGTTGGCCACACACCTGCCGGTGCTGGTGAATACTGGCGAAGGCGAGTTCGGCACCGTCTATGCGCACCTGGCACGGGCCAACCGCCAATGGCAGGACCTGGCACAAGGCGGCGAAGCCCTGCTGGTCTTCCCCGGCGCCGATGCCTATGTCAGCCCCGGCTACTACCCAAGCAAAGCCGATAACCCCAAGGTCGTGCCGACCTGGAACTACCTGGCCGTACACGCCTATGGCCCGGCCGAGGTGATCCACGAGGCAGCAACGCTACTGACCATCGTCAGCCGCCTGACCGAGCGCCACGAACAAGGCCGCAACGAACCGTGGAGCGTCGCCGACGCCCCGGCTGACTACCTCGACGGCATGCTTCGCGCCATCGTCGGTATCCGCCTGCCCATCGCCCGCCTGCAAGGTGCGTGCAAGCTCAGCCAGAACCGCTCAGAGCAAGACATCGCCGGCGTGCGCGAAGGCCTGAGCGCCAGCCCCGATCAACTGGACAACCAACTCGCGGCGCACATGCGCCAACTGTGAAGGAATAGCCCCATGCCCAGCGTTACCCTGCGCCCCGTCAGCGCCCAAGACCATGCCGCCTGGCTCGCCCTGTGGCAGGCCTACCTGCACTTCTATGAAACCGAGTTGGCCGATGAAGTCAGCCTGAGCACCTGGCAGCGCCTGCTCGACCCGAGTGAGCCAACCCATTCGGCACTGGCCTGGGTCGATGGCAAGGCGGTGGGGATGGTCAACTTCATCTACCATCGTTCCAACTGGAGCATCGAAAACTCCTGCTACCTGCAGGACCTGTACGTGGACAACTCACAGCGTGGCCTGGGCATCGGTCGCCAGCTGATCGAGCACGTCTACACCACAGCCAAGGCCGACAACTGCATCAAGGTGCACTGGCTGACCCACGAAACCAATGCCACCGCCATCAGCCTGTATCAGCAGGTTGCCGAGCGCTCGGGCTTTATCCAATTCCGCAAAGGCTTGTAGGCCGAACATGACAGACGCCTTGAACTGGAAACCCGCCGCAACGCCCCAGGCCGAACCGATTGAAGGCCGCTTCATCCGCCTGGAAAAGCTCGACCCGGCGCGCCATGGCGACGACCTCTGGGAAGTGCTGCAAGGCCCAACTTCCGACCCGGTGCTGTGGGACTACCTGCCCTATGGCCCGTTCGCCGAACGTGTTGCCTTCGACCGCTGGCTGGAGGGCAACGCCGCAGGTCGCGACCCGCTGTTCTACACCGTCATCGACCGCCCCAGCGGCCAGGCCCAGGGCATTCTCAGCCTGATGTCGATCGTGCCCGATCACGGCCGCATCGAAATCGGCCACATCGCCTTCGGCGCCGCCATGCAGCGCACACCCAAAGGCACCGAGGCGGTGTACCTGCTGGGCAAGCTGGGCTTCGAACTGGGCAACCGCCGGCTGGAGTGGAAGTGCAACAACGCCAACGCCCGCTCCAAGCGCGCGGCAGAGCGGTTTGGCTTCACCTACGAAGGGGTGTTCCGCAAGCACTTGGTGGTGAAGGATCACAACCGCGATACGGCCTGGTATTCGATTACCGATGACGAGTGGCCGGCGGTGGCTGCCGGGTTCGAGCGGTGGTTGAGCGAGGAAAACCAGCAGCCGGGGGGCCAGGTAGAAACGCTTGAGGCATGCCGCAAAGGCTGAGAGGGGGCTCAGATGATTTTTCGCTGACGCCTGATAACCCCCATCTGCAAGCCGAAAGGCCGAAACACGGCATTCATTGATTTGAGTGTCGGGTTTCCTTCGCCTTTCTCGATCTGAATAAGCGTACGCAGTGAAATCTTGCACATCCGCGCAAACTGAGCCTGTTGCAGATTGGCCACCGTCACACGCAAATGCCTCACTCCAGCTCCCAGATCCCAAGTGCCATCGGCGATGCCCTGTTGAACATCATCGATCACCTGGGCGCGTTGTTCGGGTGTAAGCGTCATAGCAATTTCCACTCTTTCATTCGTTGCTCAAGCAGCCTCAAGTGGACCGCTGGATGATTCATGACGGCATCAGGCAAGCCCGCAGCACTGAGCAGATCTGGCAGCGCCAACAGACGCGCTGCATCCTGCTTCAACCGGTCAAAAGCCAGCGCCGGGGTGATCAGGTCGGCCAGGCTGTTGCACGCCGCCCACCAGTCGATGTCGCCAGCACGCTCTATGCCGGGCGCCCATTTGGTGGTCCGGGTAATACCTTCCGCATCCAGCACCATCGGCGCCAGATCATAGATAGGTGCCAACCTGACGGAATTGGCACCACGGATCACGGCCATGTTCCGCCCGTGGTTGTCGGCGTTCCCCAGAACCTTGTTGATAAGGTCCCGTCGCAAATAGTCGGATACCAGGTCATCGATCTGTTGCTCTTGCCCGGCCAGCCTCCAGAGTGCCGCCAGGTTCCTCAGCGCCTCCCCATGGTCCATCCGGCTACCGGGTTGGGTGACGCCCGACAACGAGTAGATGGACTCCACCGCACGTCGTTGCACACCGTGCGGGGTGATCTCACGGTCAAAACGGCGCATCCACAGGCTGGGCTTTGTACCCTCCTCCAAAGCCATGTCATCCGTAGCCACAGTCTCCACACCCAGTGTTTGCAATGCGCGGTAGTACAGAAATTCAGCCCGCAATATGTCCTGGTCGTTGTTCAGGCCCTGATTACGAGCGAACTTGATGAACCAGTGCCGACAAGCTTGCCCATCATCAAGTGCCGCATCGGGATACAGAAGGCCGTCCTCGCCTTCCGTCATCAGTAGCTTGGGCGCCTCGCCGCCCGCGCCGGTGGCGCCGCCGATGGCAGCGCCCTGTTCGTAGGCGTACTCAAGAAAACGCTGATCGCGACTGACCACATCCTGCCTGGTGAAGCCCATTGGCGCACGTGAGTCCAGGTAGTCCATGGACTCCTTGATACGCATGTTTCCCACGGGAGCCGGTGTACTCCTTGCCAGCAGAAACATGTCATCACTGACGCCGTCGGGCTTTGTCTGGCCGACATGCGACATGAGGAAGCGTTTGGCTGCACCGGACGGCGCAATATCGTGAACGAATGCAGGCGCAGCAGGCAGCACGAAGCTGTCGAAGTCTACCGGCAGCCGAGCGCTGACCGCCTTGGCGGCAAAGCTCTGGTATGCATCGAGGTTGTCTCTGATATACGACGCTTCATAGGCGACGGCGCAAGGCCCATTGAAGCCTTGTTCTGGCTGCGAAAACGATAGCGTCATGGCGTCCTGCCAAACGCCATCGGAGAAGACTTGCAGGGTTAGCGGGTACATAGACAACCTGCTGCGACTGTTCGGGCAATCTGCAATATAGTGCATTTTTTGCGTTGCTGCTTTTGCAAAATATGTATTTTATTGCATATTTATCATGTCGAACGGGGTTGTACATGCATTTAAATGCACAAAAAAAGGGGAGCATCCGCTCCCCAGAGGTTAACCGCTTGTAGATAAGGGCTTAAATCAGCCCTCGATCTCGATCAGGATTTCGCCCGGCGTCACGCGATCGCCCTTGGCCACGTGGATGGCCACGACCTTGCCGGCGATGGCCGCCTGCACTTCGGTTTCCATCTTCATGGCTTCGGTGATCAGCACGGCCTGGCCGGCCTTGACCACGTCACCTTCCTTGACCAGTACATCGACGATGTTGCCTGGCATGTTGGTGCTGACGTGGCCTGGGTCGGTGGCTTGCTTGCGCTTGCTGCCGCCGCCGACGAACTCGTTGAGTGGCTCGAACACCACTTCTTCCGGCATGCCGTCGATCGACAGGTAGAAGTGACGCTTGCCTTCGGCCTTCACGCCAACGCCGGTGATGTCGACGCGGTAGGTTTCGCCGTGCACGTCGATGACGAACTCGGTCGGTACGCCTTCACCGCCTGGCGCAGAAACGGCGCCAGCCTCCGGAATCGGCAGCAACGCTTCCGGGGTGAGGGTGCCGGCTTCGCGTTCTTCGAGGAACTTGCGGCCAATGTCCGGGAACATGGCGAACGTCAGCACGTCTTCTTCGCAACGGGCCAGGGCACCGATGTCGGCACGCAGCTTGGTCATCTCTGGCTTCAGCAGGTCGGCCGGGCGCACGTCGATCACTTCTTCGCTGCCGATCGCCTGACGGCGCAGCTGCTCGTTGACCACGCCCGGGGCTTTGCCGTAACCGCCTTGCAGGTACAGCTTCACTTCGTTGGTGATGGTCTTGTAGCGCTCGCCGGCCAGCACGTTGAAGAACGCCTGGGTGCCGACGATCTGAGAGGTCGGCGTCACCAGCGGCGGGAAGCCGAGGTCTTCACGCACACGCGGGATCTCTGCCAGCACTTCGTTCATGCGGTTGAGCGCGCCCTGCTCTTTCAGCTGGTTGGCCAGGTTGGAAATCATGCCGCCCGGCACCTGGTTGACCTGCACGCGGGTGTCCACGGCGGTGAACTCGCTTTCGAACTGGTGGTACTTCTTGCGCACGGCGTAGAAGTACAAGCCGATTTCCTGCAGCAGCTCCAGGTCCAGGCCGGTGTCGAACTCGCTGCCCTTGAGCGCAGCAACCATCGACTCGGTGCCCGGGTGGCTGGTGCCCCAGGCGAAGCTGGAGATGGCGGTGTCGATGTGGTCGGCGCCGTTTTCCACAGCCTTGAGCTGGCACATGGCGGCCAGGCCGGCGGTGTCGTGGGAGTGGATGAACACCGGCAGCGACTGCTCGGCCTTCAGTGCCTTGACCAGTTCACCAGCGGCGAATGGGGTCAGCAGGCCGGCCATGTCCTTGATTGCCACCGAGTCGCAACCCATGGCTTCCATCTGCTTGGCCTGGGCTACAAAGGCGTCGATGGTGTGCACAGGGCTGACCGTGTAGGCGATGGTGCCCTGGGCGTGCTTGCCGGCGGCCTTGACCGCTTCGATGGCCACGCGCAGGTTACGCACGTCGTTCATGGCGTCGAAGATGCGGAACACATCGATGCCGTTTACCGCAGCCTTGGCGACGAAGGCCTTGACCACGTCGTCGCTGTAGTGGCGGTAGCCCAGCAGGTTCTGGCCGCGCAGCAGCATTTGCAGGCGGGTGTTGGGCAGGGCGGCGCGCAGCTTGCGCAGGCGCTCCCACGGGTCTTCCTTGAGGAAGCGCACGCAGGCGTCGAAAGTGGCGCCGCCCCAGACTTCGAGCGACCAATAGCCGACTTTGTCGAGCTTGTCGCAGATCGGCAGCATGTCTTCGGTACGCATGCGGGTGGCCAGCAGGGACTGGTGGGCGTCGCGCAGGATCGTGTCGGTTACGTGAATTTTCTTGGACATTATAGGTTTCCTCACAGGCCTGCGTGGGCGGCGATGGCGGCGGCGATGGCCAGGGCCAGCTCTTCGGGTTTGCGCTTGATCGAGTAGTTGGTCAGTTCAGGGTGGCTTTCGACGAAGCTGGTATTGAACTGCCCGCTACGGAATTCCGGGTTGCGCAGGATTTCCTGGTAGTACGCGGCGGTGGTCTTCACCCCTTGCACGCGCATGTCGTCCAGGGCTCGCAGGCCGCGGTCCATGGCCTCTTCCCAGGTCAACGCCCACACCACCAGTTTCAGGCACATGGAGTCGTAGAACGGCGGAATGGTGTAGCCGGTATAGATCGCTGTATCGGTACGCACGCCCGGGCCGCCGGGGGCGTAGTAACGGGTAATCTTGCCGAAGCTGGGCAGGAAGTTGTTCTTCGGGTCTTCCGCGTTGATGCGGAACTGCAGCGCGTAACCGCGGTGCTGGATGTCTTCCTGCTTGACCGACAGCGGCAGGCCCGAGGCGATGCGAATCTGCTCACGGACGATGTCGATACCGGTGATCTCCTCGGTGATGGTGTGTTCCACCTGCACCCGGGTGTTCATTTCCATGAAGTACACCTCGCCATCGGCGAGCAGGAACTCCACGGTACCGGCGTTCTCGTAGTTCACCGCCTTGGCTGCACGTACCGCCAGGTCGCCGATGTAGGCGCGCTGCTCGGGCGTGAGCTGTGGGCTTGGGGCAATTTCGATGAGCTTCTGGTTACGGCGCTGGATCGAGCAGTCGCGCTCGAACAGGTGCACCACGTTGCCGAAGCTGTCACCGAGGATCTGTGCCTCGATGTGCTTGGGGTTGACGATGCACTTTTCCAGGAACACTTCGGCCGAACCAAAGGCCTTGGTGGCCTCGGAAATCACCCGTGGGAAGTTCTGTTCCAGCTCTTCGCGGCTGTTGCAACGGCGAATACCGCGGCCGCCACCACCAGAGGTGGCCTTGAGCATCACCGGGTAACCGATGCGCTCACCTTCGCTCAGGGCTTCATGAATATCGGCAACGTTGCCTTCGGTGCCCGGGGTTACCGGCACACCGGCGGCAATCATGGTGCGGCGCGCTTCGGTCTTGTCGCCCATGCCGCGAATGACGTCAGCGGCGGGGCCGATGAACTTGATCCCGCGTTCGGCGCAGATCTCTGCCAGTTCAGCGTTTTCCGACAGGAAACCATAGCCCGGGTGCAGGGCATCACAGCCGGTTTCCACAGCCAGGTTCACCAGCTTGCGCGGGTTCAGGTAACCGGCCAGCGGCTCGGCACCAATGCTGTGGGCTTCGTCGGCGCGCTTGACGTGCAAGGCGTGCCGATCGGCGTCGGAATAGATCGCTACCGAGCGTATGCCCATCTCGGCGCAGGCACGCACGATCCGAACTGCGATTTCACCTCGGTTGGCGATCAGGATTTTTTTTATCACTGGAGTCTTCCCAAAGCCGTAGGAACAGTCGAGCCGGTTCTACCGGTCGGCGCGTGACCAAGCGTTGCTGGCCAGTCGCATATTCACCCTAGCGCTGTAGGTCGATAAACAAAAATCAATATTTGTTAGAGGCAGCATTAGTAAAAGCTTATAGTGCAGTTACAAGGTGTTGCCGAAGGGCGGGTGAAAAATGCGTAAGTCATTGATGCGTATGACTTTGCGTCAATTGCAGATCTTCAATGAGGTGTGCGATTTGCGCTCGTACAGCCGGGCAGCGGAAGAGATGTCGCTGACACAACCCGCCGTTAGTCTACAGATCCGCCAGCTCGAAGAGCTGATCGGCCAGCCGCTGTTCGAGTACGTGGGCAAGAAACTCTACCTGACCGAAGCGGCCGAAGCCCTGCAACGCGCCAGCCGCGACATCTTCGGGCGCCTCGAGAGCCTGGACATGCAGCTGTCTGACATGCAGGGCTCATTGCAGGGGCAACTCAAACTGGCGATCGAGTCCAGCGCCAAGTACTTCGTGCCACACCTGTTCGCCGCCTTCAAGCAGCGTCACCCGGAGGTCAACCTGACCTTGACGGTGGTCAATCGCGCCCAGGCCATCCGCCGCCTTTCGGATAACCGCGACGACATCATCATCATGTCGATGGTGCCGCAGGACATGGGCCTGGAGTTTCTGCCGTTCCTCAACAACCCGATCATCGCGGTGGCGCCGCCCGAGCACCCGCTGTGCAAGCTGGAGCAGCTGCGCCTGCAGGACCTGGAGCCTCATACCCTGCTGGTACGCGAGCAGGGCTCAGGCACGCGCAAGGCCTGCGAGGAGTATTTCAAGGACAAGCGCGTGCACTTCACCCAGACCCTGGAAGTGGCGTCGGCCGATGCGCAGCGCGAGTGCGTGATCGCCGGCTTGGGCATCGCCCTGCTGACCCGCCATGCAGTCAACCTGGAACTGGCCACAGGTGTGCTGAAGGAGTTACCGGTGGAAGAGCTGCCGCTGTACCGCAGTTGGTGCGTGGTGCAGTCCAAGGCCAAGCGGCAGTCGCCGGTGGCCTTGGCGTTTCTGGCATTCATCCGCAGCGAACGTGCGTTGATCAGTGCGCTTGTTGAGCGTTTTTCGGGGAAGTTGCCGCTGAAGACTGCCACACCGTGAGTGCTTGCAACTCGGGATAATCCACCAGGTCGCGCAGCAGTTGACGTTGGTCGCAATACACCTCGATCGCGCGGCGGTATTCCATGCGGCGCTGATCCTTTTCCTGCTGCTTGCGAGCTTTGGCGTTGGGTTGGTAGATACCGTCGTGGTCACGTGCCATTGCCTGTCTCCCAGATAGGATGCGGGAGTTTCAGACTGGCCTTGAAGGTTTACGATTTGGCTGTGGGATGGTGACAAAATCGTGAATTTTTACTCCCTGTGCCGGCCTCTTCGCGGGCTTGCCCGCTCCCACAGGTAATGTGCACCGCTTGAAATCAGCGCAATTCCTGTGGGAGCGGGCAAGCCCGCGAAGAGGCCGGTACAGGTTGAATTCAGTCGTCTGTAGCCTTGATCGACTTGGGCGACAAACGCAGGCTGCGCAAGCTGCGCTTCACGCTTTTCAGGTGGTTGACCAGGCTTGGCCCGCGCGCCATGGCCACGCCCATGGCCAGCACGTCGATCACCACCAGGTGGGCGATACGCGAGGTCAGCGGGGTGTAGATTTCGGTGTCTTCATGCACGTCGATCGCCAGGTTCACGGTCGACAGCTCGGCCAGCGGTGTCTGGCTTGGGCACAGGGTAATCAGGTTGGCGCCGCTCTCACGCACCAGGTTGGCGGTGATCAGCAGGTCCTTGGAGCGGCCCGACTGGGAAATACACACCGCCACATCGCCAGGCCTCAAGGTAACCGCCGACATCGCCTGCATGTGCGGGTCGGAATACGCGGCCGCACTGAGCAGCAGGCGGAAGAACTTGTGCTGGGCGTCCGCCGCGACCGCGCCGGATGCGCCAAAGCCATAGAACTCCACCCGTTGCGCCTGGGCCATGGCGCTCACGGCCTGTTGCAGCGCATGCGGGTCGAGGTGCTCGCGCACTTCCATCAGCGTGTGCAGGGTGGTGTCGAAAATCTTCAGGCTGTAGTCGGCAACCGAGTCGTCTTCATGGATGGCGAACTGGCCAAAACTGGCCCCGGCGGCCAGGCTCTGCGCCAGTTTCAATTTCAGGTCCTGGAAGCCCGAGCAACCGATGGCCCGGCAGAAACGTACGATCGTCGGTTCGCTGATACCCACGCTGTGCGCCAGGTCGGCCATCGAGCTGTGCATGACCGCAGCCGGGTCGAGCAGCACGTGGTCGGCCACTTTGAGTTCCGATTTGCGCAGCAGGTGGCGCGATTGGGCGATATGTTGCAACAGATTCACGGGCTGGACTCGGTTATGATCGACTGGCCGGGTTGTAGCTTTCTTGTAGTTATACTACATGGACGCCAACCCGCCCAGTTAAACGAACGTGGAGAGTGGCGGTTTGACTATTCCTTGCGACATTCTGGTGTTCGGTGGCACCGGCGATCTGGCCCTGCACAAACTCCTCCCGGCGCTCTATCACTTGTATCGCGAGGCGCGCCTGAACAACGCGGTACGCATCATCGCCCTCGCCCGCCGCAACATAAGCCGTAACGAATACCTCAAGCTCGCAGAACGCCATTGCCGTGCGCAGATTGCCCGCAATGACTTCGACGAAGACGTATGGCAACGCTTTGCCGCGCGCCTCGATTACTTCCCCATGGATGCCTCGCAGAGCGCCGACTTCGGCCGCCTGGCGCGCTACCTCGGCGAACCTGGCGGGCTGACGCGCATCTTCTACCTGGCCACCGCTCCCAACCTGTTCGTGCCGATTGCCAACTACCTGCGTAACGCCGGCCTGGCCGACCCCGAAGCGCGCATCGTGCTGGAAAAGCCGATTGGTCACTCGCTGGCCTCGGCTACCGCCATCAACGAGGCGATTGGCGCAGTGTTCGACGAAAACCAGGTCTTTCGCATCGACCACTACCTGGGCAAGGAAACCGTGCAGAACCTGATGGCCCTGCGCTTCGCCAATGCCCTGCTGGAGCCGGTGTGGCGCAACAATCAGGTCGACCATGTGCAGATCAGCGTTTGCGAGACCCTGGGGGTAGAGAACCGCGGCGCCTACTATGACCGCGCCGGGGCAACCCGCGACATGCTGCAGAACCACCTGCTGCAGTTGCTGTGCCTGGTGGCCATGGAGCCACCTGCGCAGTTCGAGGCTGAAGCGGTACGCGACGAAAAGGTGAAGATCCTCCGGGCCCTCAAGCCCATCACCGGCCAGGATGTGCAGGACAAGACCGTGCGCGGTCAGTACGGTGCCGGGCACATCGGCGGCCAGGAAGTGCCGGCCTATTACTTCGAAAAGGACGTCGACAACGACAGCGATACCGAAACCTTCGTGGCCATCGAAGCGCACATCGACAACTGGCGCTGGGCAGGTGTGCCCTTCTACCTGCGCACCGGCAAGCGTATGGCGCGGCGCTCGTCGCAGATCGTCATTCAGTTCAAGCCGGTACCCCACGAGCTGTTCAGCGGTGGTCAGGTCAACCAGCTGTTGATCCAGCTGCAACCGGATGAGCGCATCAGCCTGCGCATGATGACCAAGAGCCCAGGCAAGGGCATGCGGCTGGAACCGGTCGAGCTGGACCTGAACCTGGCTCAGGTATTCAGCCAGACCCGCCGCTGGGAGGCTTACGAGCGGCTGCTGCTGGACATCGTCGAGGGTGATTCGACACTGTTCATGCGCCGCGATGAAGTGGAGGCGGCCTGGCACTGGATCGATCCGGTAATAAAGGGTTGGCAGGAGCACTTTCAGGCGCCACGCCACTATGCCGCCGGCAGCAATGGCCCGGAACAGGCCGGCAGCCTGCTGGCCAGGCATGGCAGGCATTGGCACAGCTGAAGCGCTTCGCTCTGCATTGCGGGTAGGCGCTGCAAGCAATCTGTCGCCCGGAGGGTACATACCGCCCTTCCCAAGACAGGAGTATCGAAATGATCATCGAATGCAAAGACTGGAAAGCCCAGCACGACAAGATGCCACCAGGCACACGCCTGCGGGTGCACGGCACAATCACCGTAAGTCATCCAGGCATAGTACCGGTACTGGTCAAGCGCAGAATGCAGGACAAGTCCTTTGCACTGGCACTGGAGCTTGAGCTGCACCAACAGGACGGCAACTTCATGCAGGTTGTCTGCGACAAGGAAGTGTCGTTCGAAACGCAAGACGAGCACGGCCAGATCCCTAAGGTGGACATTATCCACGACGGCAAACTGATCGCGTGCATCACCGACATCGTGGAAACCCATTGATGTAGACGCGGCGGCCACTGCAGGCGCATCGCCTGTAGTGGCCGCTTTGCAGGCTTTGCAGGGTGAATATTCATACAGTGCCATTTACCCTGCCCCTGCTGCGCCCTAGAATGGCCCGATGCACACAGATGACCTCTCCCTCCTGCTGAACTCCCTCAACGATGCTCAACGCCAGGCCGTCGCGGCCAAGCTCGGGCGTCAACTGGTGCTTGCTGGCGCCGGCTCCGGTAAAACCCGCGTGCTGGTGCACCGCATCGCCTGGCTGATCCAGGTGGAGCAAGCATCGCCGCACTCGATCCTGTCGGTGACCTTCACCAACAAGGCGGCAGCAGAAATGCGCCACCGGATCGAGCAACTGCTGGGGATCAACCCGGCGGGCATGTGGGTCGGCACCTTCCACGGCCTGGCCCATCGCCTGCTGCGGGCCCACTGGCAGGAAGCGCGGCTGGTGCAGAACTTCCAGATCCTCGACAGCGATGACCAGCAGCGCCTGATCAAGCGGGTCATGCGCGAGCTGGGCCTGGATGAGCAGAAGTGGCCGGCACGCCAGGCCCAGTGGTTCATCAACGGGCAGAAGGACGAAGGCCTGCGCCCGCAGCATATACAGGCTGGGGGCGACCTGTTCCTGGCGACCATGCGCGAGGTGTATACCGCCTACGAACAGGCCTGTGAGCGCGCCGGGGTCATCGACTTCTCCGAACTGCTGCTGCGCGCCCTGGACCTGTGGCGCGACCACCCGGGCCTGCTTGAGCACTACCAGCGGCGCTTCCAGCATGTGCTGGTAGACGAGTTCCAGGACACCAACGCCGTGCAATACGCCTGGCTGCGCCTGCTGGCGCGCGGTGGTGCCAGCCTGATGGCGGTGGGCGACGACGACCAGTCGATCTACGGCTGGCGCGGTGCCAAGATCGAAAACATTCACCAGTACACCGCCGACTTCCCCGACGCCGAAATGATCCGCCTGGAGCAGAACTACCGCTCCACCGGCGGCATCCTCAAGGCCGCCAACGCGCTGATCGTCAACAACACCGGGCGCCTGGGCAAGGAACTGTGGACCGACATGGGCGAAGGCGAACCGCTGACCCTGTACGCGGCCTACAACGAGCACGACGAAGCGCGCTACGTGGTGGAAACCATCGAAAGCCTGGTCAAGCAGGGCAATGCGCGTAACGAAATCGCCATCCTGTACCGTTCCAACGCCCAGTCGCGGGTACTGGAAGAGGCCCTGCTGCGCGAGCGTATCCCCTACCGCATCTATGGTGGCCAGCGCTTCTTCGAACGCGCCGAAATCAAGAACGCCATGGCTTACCTGCGGCTGATCGAAGGGCGTGGCAACGACGCTGCCCTTGAGCGGGTGATCAACGTGCCGCCACGCGGCATCGGCGAGAAAACCGTCGAAGCCATCCGCGAGCACGCCCGCCACAGCCAGGTGTCGATGTGGGAAGCCATGTGCCAGCTACTGGCGGCCAAGGCTATGAAGGGCCGTGCCGCCAGCGCCCTGGGTGCATTCATCGAGCTGATCGAGGGGCTGGCTGCCAAGGTCACGGACATGCCGCTGCATACCATGACCCAGGTCACCATCGAACAGTCCGGGCTGATCACCTACCACCAGGAAGAAAAGGGTGAAAAGGGCCAGGCACGGGTAGAAAACCTTGAGGAACTGGTGAGCGCGGCGCGCAACTTCGAGTCCACCGACGAAGACGCCGATCTCTCGCCGCTGTCGGCGTTCCTCGGCCATGCGTCGCTCGAAGCCGGCGATACCCAGGCCGACGAGCATGAAGACAGCGTCCAGCTGATGACCTTGCACAGCGCCAAGGGCCTGGAGTTCCCGTATGTGTTCCTGGTGGGCATGGAAGAGGGCCTGTTCCCACACAAGATGAGCCTGGAAGAGCCCGGCCGCCTGGAAGAGGAACGCCGCCTGGCCTATGTGGGGATTACCCGCGCCATGCGCCAGCTGGTCATGACCTACGCCGAAACACGTCGCCTGTATGGCAGCGAGACCTACAACAAGGTGTCGCGTTTCGTACGTGAGATTCCGGCGGGCCTGATTCAGGAAGTGCGCCTGTCCAACAGTGTCAGCCGCCCGTTCAGTGGGGCCAAGACGGCCACCAACAGCAACCTGTTCGCCAATGCCAACATTCCGCAGACCGCGTTCAACCTCGGCCAGCGTGTGCAACATGGCGTGTTTGGCGAGGGCGTGATTCTCAACTTCGAGGGTTCGGGCGCCCAGGCACGGGTGCAGGTGAATTTTGCCGAAGGCAGCAAGTGGCTGATGTTGGGGTATGCCAAGCTCGAGGCCATCTGAAGACCAAGGCCGCCCTGCCGGGGTGGCCTTGTAACATTCAGGCAAAAGCTCGAAACACTATGTCGCTGGTCATGTGCGCGGGAACCTGTGCACCATGACGCGCGTGCAATCCACAACAGGGGATATCCCACTTATGCAACGTTTTCTTAGCATCGCACTGGCGCTCTGCGTCGGCCTGACGCTGAGCCTGGACGCCAATGCCAAGCGGTTCGGCGGCGGCAAGAGCTCGGGCTCCGCGCCTATCCACCAGACCCGCCAGGCTACGCCAACCACGCCTGCCGCCGCACCGGCTGCCGCACCTGGTCGTGCAGCTCCGGCCGCCAGCGGTGCTTCGCGCTGGTTGGGCCCACTGGCCGGCCTGGCCGCCGGTGGTCTGCTGGCGTCCATGTTCATGGGTGACGGTTTCGAAGGCTTCCAGATCATGGACTTCCTGATCGTGGCGCTCATCGCCTTCCTGGTGTTCCGCTTCATTGCCGCACGCCGCCGCCAGCAGCAGCCGCAAATGGCCATGCCAGGCCATGCGCCGATGCAGCGTGAGGCTCACAACCAGCCGGCCCAGCAATCGGTCTTTGGTGGTTCGGCCGCACCTGCCGCCGCTGCCCCGGCGATCAACGCCCCGGCCTGGTTCAACGAGCAAAGCTTCCTGGCTGCTGCCCGTAACCACTTCCAGTCGCTGCAGCAGCACTGGGATGCCAACGAAATGGACAAGATCACCGAGTTCGTCACCCCGCAAATGCTCGAGTTCCTCAAGCGTGAGCGTGCTGAACTGGGTGACAGCTTCCAGTCCACCTACATCGACAACCTCGAAGTACAGCTGGACGGTATCGACGACCGCGCCGACCGTACCGACGCCACCCTGACCTTCCGTGGCGTGTCGAAGAACTCGCGCTTCGACCAGGGTGAAGTGTTCAGCGAAAGCTGGCACATGGTTCGCGCCCCAGGCGAGAACCAGCCTTGGCTGGTCGCCGGTATCCGTCAAAACGGCTAACCGCAGCGTGCTGTACAAAAAAACCCCGGGCCTGTCCCGGGGTTTTTGCTTTTGCCAGAGCGGCCTACTAGGGTATAACGCGCAGCGTTGTCATCTAGGTCAGAGGAAGTGAACCGTGGAAGAAGTGATCGAACAACTCCGAGAAGCCAATCAGCCAGTGCCGGTGCCCCTGGAGCTTCCCGACGAGGACCAGTTGGTCGAAATCGAGGAAGAGCTGTTCATCAACATACCGTTCGTGTTCAAAGAGTTTCTGCTGACCGTCAGCGACGTGGTGTATGGCTCGCTGGAGCCGGTGACTGTCACCGACCCACAATCGCACACCTACCTGCCCGACGTCGCCGCCAACGCCTGGGATGCCGGCGTGCCGCGTGACCTGATTCCGCTGTGCCAGGACGGCGACAACTACTACTGCGTCGAAGAAGACGGCACCGTGGTGCTGTGGGATGCCGAAGAGGAAATCGCCGGTGAAGACAGCTGGGAATCGGTGTGGCACTGGGCGCGGGATGTGTGGCTGGAGAGCTGATCTCCCCCCATTGCCTGGGTTACCACGATCCCTGTAGGAGCAGCCTTGCGCTGCGAAGAGGCCATTGCAGCCGCAGATAGTCGTTAGCCTTACCGGCCTCTTCGCAGCACAAGGCTGCTCCTACAAGTGATGTGTGATGTGCAAGAAAGTTGCTCCCACCAAGCCCGTCACAGCCTGCAGCTATAAAATTTATGGCTTAGTGCCATTACCCTGATTAAAATCGCCAGGCTTTCTGCGCCTGGCGACATTGCTACCGCTCCATCCCCTCGGACGACGATGAAACTTTGCGCAGGGAGCATTGCCCCTCAGTGCGTGTTCTCGCGGCTGTTTTCCAGCGTCTCCAGCAAGGCAATCTGCATGCGCGTGTGCACGCGGATGAACCAGCGCCACAACAAAGCCACCACCACCGCGGCCACCACGGCAATGACCAACAGCAACTCGCTGGTGGGCAGAATGCTCGCCGACAATGCCGACAGCAGCAGGAAAATCACCAGCAGCGACAACAGCGGGATAACCTCGGCGATCACGCGGCGCACACGCTGGGTATGCCGCCCGGCCATTTCCGGCTTCACGCCCATTTCTGCCAGCAGCATCGACAGCGCCTTGAGCTTGCGATAGGCGGCGATCAGGAACGGCAGCGACAGCAACAACGCTGCCCCCCAGATCATCGCCTTCTGCTGGCTGACATCGCTGACCCACTCACTGAGCCAGTTGCCGATAGGCTCTGCAAAGTAACCACCACTGAAGAAGATGGCGATCACCAGCGCCAGATTCACCCCCACCTGCAACAGGATGCGCCGGATCATCGCTGCGAGCATGGCGCTCTCGCCCTGCGGCTGGATGTTGCGCAACCACTCGCCATACAACGAAAGCACCCGCGCCAGGCGGGTGGGCACCACATTGCCAAGCTTCTGCGACAGTGGGTCGGCCGCACGGATCAGGTAGGGCGTCAACAGCGTGGTGATGGCCGAGACTGCGACCGCCACCGGGTAGAGGAAGTCGCTGGTCACCTGCAGCGTCATGCCCAGCGCGGCGATGATGAAGGAAAACTCGCCAATCTGCGAAAGGCCCATGCCCACCCGCAGCGACGTGCGCCCGTCATTACCGGCAATGAACGCCCCCATGCCACAGGAGAGCATCTTGCCCAGTACCACCGCCAGGGTGATGACCACGATCGGCCAGGCGTAATCGACGAGCACTTGTGGGTCGATCATCAGGCCGATGGCGACGAAGAAGATGGCGCTGAACAGGTCGCGTACCGGCTCGATCAGGCGCTCGATCTTCAGCAACTGGCGTGATTCGGCCATGATCGCGCCAATCAGGAAGGCGCCCAGCACCATGCTGTATTCCAGCTTCACCACCAGCAGGCAGAAGCCGAAGCACAGGCCAAGCACGGTAATCAGCAGCATTTCGTTGCTTTCGAACTTGGCCACGTAGGCCAGCAGCCGCGGCACCAGCAGGATGCCGATGACCAAGGCGACGATCATGAACAGCGACAGCTTGCCCACGGTGGAGAACACTTCGCCCGAGCTGACCGAGCCGCTGACAGCGATGCCGGACAGCAGGGCGATAATGCCGATACCGAGGATGTCCTCCACGATCAGCACGCCGAAGATCAACTGGGCGAAGCGCTCGTTCTTCATCTTCAGGTCGTTCAGTGCCTTGACGATGATAGTGGTCGAGGAAATGGCCAGGATGGCGCCGAGGAAAAGCGAGTCCATGGTGTTCCAGTCGAACCAGCGACCGATCTCGTAGCCGATCCAGATCATCAGCACGATTTCCAGGAACGCCGCGATGAACGCCGTGGCGCCCACCTTGAACAGCTTGCGCAGGCTGAATTCGAGCCCCAGGCAGAACATCAGGAAGATCACCCCCAGTTCGGCAAGGATCTTGATGGTCTCTTCGTCATGGATCAGGCCGAATGGCGGGGTGTGCGGGCCGATGATGAAGCCGGCGACAATGTAGCCCAGCACCACCGGCTGCTTGAGGCGGTGAAAGAGAATGGTGACCACGCCAGCGACCATCATGATGACTGCCAGGTCCTGGATGAAGCTGATGGCATGCATGGCGTGATACTCCTTTTCTCGTCTTTTTATGGATGCCTGGGCAGACCGCTCCTCTGCCAAGGCAAAACTGAGCGAGCAGCAAGTACATACTGTATTGAATGCAGGAAAGCCCATGGTGCATGGGCGTACTCAGGTTAACATCGCACCCCGCCGCAAAAGGCCGGTGCAATATGCAGAAACAGATCGGCTGGAAAAGCGCCGCTGATGGCATGATCAGCGTGACGACGGGGCGTCAGACAACGTCCCGTACCTGTAAGGCAAATTCAAAAGAGGGGAACAGAAGTGTCAGCAGATAACGCCCCCCATTCGCCCGATTCAGCGCAACCTCACCGTGAGCACACTATGGAACCTGGAAACGCCCAGCTGAGCATGACCGTCCTGATGACCCCGGACATGGCCAACTTTTCTGGCAACGTACATGGCGGCACCCTGCTCAAGTACCTCGACGAAGTGGCCTACGCGTGCGCCAGCCGCTATGCCGGCAGCTATGTGGTAACCCTGTCGGTCGACCAGGTGATCTTCCGCGAGCCCGTGCACGTGGGTGAACTGGTGACCTTCCTGGCATCGGTCAACTACACCGGCAACACCTCGATGGAGGTCGGCATCAAAGTGGTGACCGAGAACATCCGCGAGCGCTCAGTGCGCCATTCCAACAGCTGCTTCTTCACCATGGTCGCGGTAGACGACAACCGCCGCCCGGTCCCGGTGCCGCCGCGCCAGCCGCACAGCAGCGAAGAAAAGCGCCGCTTCCTTCAAGGCCAGCAGCGCCGCCAGATCCGCCAGGAGCTGGAGAAGCGCTACCGGGACCTGAAAACCGACGCGATCTAAAGCGCCAGCAACTGCGCCTCGAAGCGCACCCGCGGGTGGGCGATGCGATCCTGGGCCCGCACCAGCTGCAGTTCGTAGCTGGCGCAGGCCTGGGTTTCCAGCAGCACCTCATGCACGGCTGCAGCGGTGAACTCGAACGCTTGCACCCAGCTGTCGCCGAGCAGCACGCGGGCCAGGAACAAGCCTGAGGTCAGGTCACCCACGCCCACTGGCTGACGCGGGAACGCCAGCAGCGGGCGGCGCAGGTGCCAGCTTTGCTCGGCGGTCACCAGCAGCATTTCGAACTGGTCTTCGGCCCGCCCGGGGTAAACCAGGTGCTTGACCAGTACCACCTGCGGCCCACGCTGCAACAGGCTGCGCGCCATATTCACGCAATCTTCCAGCGACTGCGCGCGGCGCCCACAGAAGCTGTCCAGCTCCAGCTGGTTGGGGCACAGGATGTCGGCCCGGGCCGCCGCCTCGTCGAGCAGGAACTCGCTGACCTCCTGTGGCACGATGCAGCCCTTCTCCGGGTGCCCCATGACCGGGTCACACAAGTACAAAGCCTTCGGGTTCACCGCCCTGATCCGCTCGACACCCGCCAGGATCGCCCGCCCCTGCTCGGCACTGCCCAGGTAGCCAGAAAGCACCGCATCGCAGTGACCCAGCTCGCCAATGTTGGAAATACCTTCCACCAACGCGGGAATTTGCGCCGGAGCAAGCACTTCCCCCGCCCACTGGCCATACTGTGTGTGATTGGAGAACTGCACGGTATTGAGCGGCCAGACATTGACCCCGATACGCTGCATGGGAAACACCGCGGCGCTGTTGCCGGCGTGGCCGAACACCACATGGGACTGAATGGCGAGCAGGTGCGGGGTACGTTTCATGCAGGGGTTTCCAAAGCTGTTTCAAGGATTGTGCGCAGCGCAGTATGAACTCGATTGCCACCTGTACGACAGGCCAGGGACGCAGTTAAGCTGGATCTACCTGTTTGGAGCATATGCAAATGTTGACCCTGGAGAATGTCTTTGTCCTGATGCTGTTCGCCACGGCAGGCGGCTGGTTGTGGCACAACCATGGGTTACGCGAAAAAGCCGTGGAACGGGTCAAACAGCACTGCGCCAAGCTCGACCTCGAGCTGCTGGACGATGCCGTCGCACTCAAGCGCATCGCTTTTGTCCGTGATGCCAATGGCCGCAAGCGCCTGGCACGCATCTATGCCTTCGAGTTCACCGTCACCGGCGAGCAACGCCACCCGGGTACCGTGACCCAGTTCGGCGCGCACAGCGTGCAGATCGAACTGGCGCCCTACCCGTTCGAAATCAAGACCCCGCCACGCACCGACAATGTCATCGAGATGCAGCAGTGGCGCCAGGAACACAATCGCTGGCGCAACTGATCAACTGACGCGGCATTCGCTCAACCCCGCTTGCAGTGTGGGTTGCGATTGCGGCTGATCAAAAATCAGCTCGATACGGCTATCCCTTCGCCAGTCACTGGGCTGCCACATCGGCATGTCACCTTTGAGCCCATTGAATGACTGCCAGCCTTCCACGCTGTGGATAACCCCTTTGGCGCGCAGCCACGGCCAAGCATGCAAGAACGCCTCTAGCCGCTGTGGATAAAACTGCTGTGCGGGATGCCAGCGCCAGCCAATGCTCCAACCTCCCTCCCCCTCCTGGGCAAGACAGATCGGCTGGCTGGGGTCTGTCCACAATATTGTTGGGGCACTTCCAAGATTGTCGACAATCCTGTTTTCCTCAAATGGGCTGTCGACAATCTGTACGAGGGAGCCAGGAAGGCTTGATAGCGGCACCTGACCCTGCACCGACCACATCACGTTCTTGTCGTTAAATTTATTAGTTATCAACAACTTAGATTTTTCATCCACAGCCTCTGACTTGTTGAAAACCACGTATTCAGACGCGTTGAAAGCCTGCTGCTGGGCCTCCGGAAGCGGCTCGTTTCGCACCATGGATTGAGCATCGACAACCATCACCAATGGCTGGATTGTCAGCACTCCAACCCATGGAGCCTGCTGTAGTTGAGCAAGCAGCTGCAACGGGTGACCCAGGCCGGAAGGCTCGATAAACAGCCGGTCGGGCCGGGATTTGCGCAATAACCGGCCCAGGCCCACCTGGAACGGCATGCCGTTGACACAACACAGGCAGCCGCCTGCAACCTCGCCGATGGCGATGCCATCTTCGTCACGGCTGAGCAAGGCCGCATCCAGGCCAACAAGGCCGAATTCGTTGATCAATACCGCCCAGCGTTCGTTGCCCGGGCGCTGGGCGAGCAGATGGCGGATCAGGGTGGTCTTGCCGGCCCCCAGCGGGCCAGCAATCACATGGGTGGGGATGTTCTGCAGCATGGGATGGCTCAGGCGGGGTGATGGCTCACTATGCGCCGTCAGGCTAGCCAGTCAAGGCTGAGCAGCAGGCGCCCCTGCTGGCCCGAGGGCGAGCGGTGCACCAGGCCTGCACCTTCGTTGCCCTGCCACTTCTCGCCCTTGAGTACGGCCACTTCACCGACGCGCAGCTGCTGAATGTTGTCCACAGAAGGTTCAGCTGTGTGTAACTCCCCGCGCGGGGTTTCCAGCTCTCGCAACCACTCGCTACCAGGGCCCGCATAAGTGGTGAGCAGCCGCAACGGCACGTTATCCACATGGAAGCGCGGGCACATGGGCCCGGTGAGCACCCGTAGACGCAAACCGACCCGCCGTGCGCCAACCAGGCAGGTATAGGCCGCTAACAGCCAGGCCACATCGGCCACGAACGCTTCGTAACCGTGCAAGTCCGCCGCTTCGCGTAGCAAATCCGACAAAACCGGCGTCTGCTGCTCGTCCACATCGATGACACGTTGATCAGCCAGGTCTTGCCCAAGGCTAACTACCAACTCGGCAAAATCCTCCAGCTGTGGTGGCAAGCGCCGGCGCCACACCGCCAGGTTCACGCCGTCCTGCAGCACGTCCCCCAACACCAGCGGCGTTTCGCCAAACACCTGGAAGATATCCACAGGCTTGCGCGCCAGGCTCATGCTGCCTCCTCCTGGTGCCAAGGTCCAAATGGATCGGGCAAACGCAACCAGCTCATGTGCCCCAACTCCATTTCTTCATCCGTCAACAGGCAGGCTTCAAGATCTGTGGATAACTTTTTGAAGTCGATGTTCTGCCCGATGAACACCAGTTCCTGCCGGCAGTCACCGGTTTCGGCGGTCCAGTGTTTCAAGATATCGGCAGTGTTATCCACATCCTGCGGCCACTGCTCGCGCGGCACGAAACGCCACCAGCGACCCGCCAGGCCGTGGCGCATCATGCCACCTGCCTGGGACCAGCTACCGGCTTCCTGGTACTTGCTGGCCAACCAGAAAAAACCCTTCGAACGCAGCAGCCGTCCATTGCTCCAGGGCATGTGGATAAAGTCGAAAAAGCGCTGGGGATGAAGTGGCCGCCGGGCCTGCCAGGTCGTGGCCGCGATGCCGTACTCTTCTGTCTCTGGCACATGCTCGCCGCGCAACTCTTGCAGCCAGCCAGGCGCTTGGGCCGCTTGGTCGAAGTCGAACAGGCCAGTGTCCAGGATGCGCGCCAGCGGTACCTGGCCCATGACCATGGGCACGATCTGCGCCCGGGCGTTGAGGCTGCGCAAAATGGCCATGAGTTCTTCGCGCTCGTGCTGGCTGATCAGGTCGATCTTGCTCAGCAACAGCACATCGGCGAACTCCACCTGCTCGATCAGCAGGTCGCTGATCGACCGCTCGTCCTCTTCACCCAAGGTTTCGCCACGGCTGGCCAGGCTGTCTGCTGCCTGGTAATCGCGCAAGAAATTCAGGCCATCGACCACAGTGACCATGGTGTCCAGCCGCGCCATGTCGGAAAGGCTGCGGCCCTGCTCGTCGCGAAAGGTGAACGTCTCGGCAACCGGCAGTGGCTCCGAGATACCCGTGGACTCGATGAGCAAATAATCGAAGCGGCCTTCTTCGGCCAGCCGCGCCACCTCTTCGAGCAGGTCTTCACGCAGGGTGCAGCAGATGCAGCCGTTGCTCATCTCGACCAGTTTCTCTTCAGCGCGGTTGAGGCTGACGTTGCGCTGCACCTCGCTGGCGTCGATGTTGATTTCACTCATGTCGTTGACGATGACCGCGACCCGCAGGTTGTCGCGGTTACGCAGCACATGGTTGAGCAAAGTGCTCTTGCCGGCGCCAAGGAAGCCAGACAGCACGGTGACAGGGAGACGATTGGACATGGCGAAACCTCTTCAGGCGAGCGCATTCGAAACGATGCATTGCACAATGTTATAAAGTAACAATACAATTTCGCCAAGCCGTTCTCGACGGACGCGTATTCACCGGGGATGAAAAATGAACCTGCCACGCGCCATGGTGTTGCTGTTGCTCGCCATGTCCACTTCGCTGTTCGCCATGCCAAAGAGCAGCCCGTTAGCGGTGTGTACACGCAGCGCGACACTGCTTGCCTGCGAGGACGGCAAGGGCAGTTACTACAGCGTGCGCAGCGAAGGCAGCACGTTCTACCTGCGCGGCTACGACTTCAACAGCCGGCGCCTGTGGGCACAAACCAACAGCCGCTATGGCACGTTGACCTTTTTCACCGGCCTGGCCAGCGATGGCGAAGCCTGGGTGGGTTATAGCCGTCGCGTTGGCTGGACCACCCTGAACCGCGTATCCAGCTCCAGTGGGCAGCACTTCAAGCTGCACTGCAGCCTGGTGGGCGGTTGCCACTGATGTCTCATTTTGTTTGGAAAGCCAGATGACCCAGCTCAAGCTCCCCGACATCGCAGCACAAACCCTGGAGTACACCTTGCCTTTGGACTGGGTGGGCATGTGCGGAATCGCCTTGCCTGTGCAATTCGAAGGGCGCACCGCAGCCGCCAAAATCGATGCTGGGGTAAGCCTGGTAGACGGCAGCTCACGCGGCATCCACATGTCGCGGCTTTACCTTGCCCTGGAGTCATTGGAGCACCAGCCCCTCACTCCGCTGGCAATCAGGGAGCTACTGGCTGATTTCCTGAGTAGCCATGAAGGCCTTTCGTCTGCTGCCTACCTGCGCCTCAGCTTCGAGCATCTGCTGAAAAGGCCAGCTTTGATCAGCCCATTGGCAGGCTGGAAAAGCTATGCCGTTACGGTCGATGCAAGGATAGAAAATGAAATGTTCCACGTGGAACTATTTGTTTCTGTGCCTTACTCCTCGACCTGTCCATGCTCGGCTGCACTTGCACGGCAGCTGATTCAGCAGCAGTTCCTGGGCGATTTCAGCGAGGAGCAGGTCGAAAAATCCGAAGTATTGCGGTGGCTTGGTAGCGCCCAGGGCATAGTGGCGACGCCCCATAGCCAACGAAGTAGCGCGCAAATCCAAGTCCGGCTGCGCAGCACTCAGCCCGCGTTACCCATCACCGAATTGATCAATTGCATTGAGGCAAGCTTGGGAACCGCTGTGCAGACCGCAGTGAAACGTGCGGACGAGCAGGCCTTCGCTTTGGCCAACGGGCAAAACCTGATGTTCTGTGAAGACGCCGCACGACGCCTGCACAAGGCGCTACGGCAACTGGAATGGAGCACGGCCTTCAAGCTGCGCGTGGAACATGCAGAAAGCCTGCATGCCCACGACGCCGTCGCCACCAGCCAATGGCAATGGGACGTCAGCTGCGCGGTTTGACCGTGCCGCAGTCATTGCCCAGCCACACCGCACGGGTGTTCATGCTGCCTTGCTGCTGCACACCCGAAGCGTTGAACGTACCATTGACCTGGGTGGTGAATTCCCGGTCGCTGAGGAAGGTGGCTTGGCCAGTACCCTGTGCCTTGGGGCAGCTGAACTGGAACTTCCACACATTACCGGTGCGGTCGGTAATCTTCTGGGTGCAGCCTGACTTCGGGTCCTGCAGCGGGATGTCGTTGGTTGCCACCTGCTCTGGTGTCAGGCACGAACGCACGCCGTTGCCACCGACCGTCACCCCTTGTTTGGCCAACACCCCTTCCATCATCGCGCGCTGCTCTGGCGGCAGGTTTTTCAACTGACCGAGCATGAACTGCATGTCGGGTAACGGCTTGCCATCGACCTGCATGTTGCTGGTGGTCAGCTCCCACAAACCTGGTTGCAGCACCTGCGCATGCACCAGCGGGCTGCTCATGGCTAGGGCCAACGCCAACAGTGGCAGACGAATCTTCATGGACGATCGCTCCTGGAAAAAACCGGCCAAGCGGGCCGGGCTGAACCTTGGACGCCAAATCCACCTTCAGGTTGCAAGGCGGACCGGGAACGTGTTCTGTTAGCTCAAGTGTACTCGGCAAGCAGGATGCATATGGATTACCACAGCCCCTACTTTTTTGGTTACCTACTCGGACTGATTCACCTACTGGGTATCGTCGCCGCACTGCACGCGATCTTCACCGTGCGTACCGCCCAAGGCGCGATAGCCTGGGCCATGCCGTTGTTCTTCATCCCCTACCTTACCTTGATCCCCTATCTGGTCTTTGGCGCCCGCTCGTTCTATGCCTACATCAAGGCCAGGCGCCAGGCCAACCAGGAAATGCACGTGGCCATGGCCAATCTCAACTGGCGGCCTTGGGTGGAAGAAGCCCTTACCGCCCGTGAGTCAGAAAGCTATGCAGCCCTTCGCGCCATGCCCAAACTGGGGCGCATGCCCTGCCTGGCGAACAACCAGGTGAAGTTGCTGATCGATGGAAAAGCCACCTTCGATGCCATCTTCGCTGCCATCGAAAAAGCCCGCGATGTGGTGCTGGTGCAGTTCTTCATCATCCATGACGACACCCTCGGCAAGGCATTACAGCAACTGCTGCTACGCAAGGCTGCCGAAGGGGTGCAGGTGTTCGTGCTGTATGACCGCGTCGGCAGCCATGCCTTGCCGGCCCGTTACAGCCAGCAACTGCGCGACGGCGGTGTGCAGATTCATGCCTTCGCCACCCGCCGCGGTTGGTTCAACCGCTTCCAGGTGAACTTCCGCAACCATCGCAAGATCGTGGTAGTGGATGGCCTGCGGGGCTTCATCGGTGGGCACAACGTAGGTGACGAATACCTCGGGGAGCACCCGAAACTTTCCCCCTGGCGCGACACCCATGTCCAGATCGGCGGGCCGGTGCTGGCCTGCCTGCAGGAGTCGTTCGCCGAGGACTGGTACTGGGCCACGCGCCAGCTGCCGCCGCTGATCCTGCCGGATACCTACCCGGATAACGGCGTGCTGTGCCAGGCCTTGGCCAGCGGCCCGGCCGACCCGCAGGAAACCTGCTCGTTGTTCTTCCTCGAAGCAATCCATTCAGCTACGCGACGGGTATGGATCACCAGCCCCTACTTCATCCCGGACGAGGCGGTGTTCGCCGCGTTGCGCCTGGCGGTACTGCGTGGGGTCGATGTGCGCGTGCTGATCCCGTCACGGCCTGACCACCGCGTGGTCTATGCCGCCTCCAGCCTGTTCGCTTTCGAAGCGGTGCGTGCAGGTGTGCGCATGTTCCGTTACCAGCCGGGCTTCCTGCATCAGAAGGTGGTGCTGGTGGATGATGATGTGAGTGCGATCGGCAGTGCCAACCTGGACAACCGCTCGTTCCGGCTGAATTTCGAGATCACCCTGCTGACCGTCGACCGCAGCTTCGCAGACCAGGTCGAGCACATGCTGATCAATGACTTTGAACAGTCGCGGGAAATTACTGCCGAGGACAGCCTCGACACTCATAGACTGCAGCAATTGGGGATGCGGATTGCACGGCTGATTTCGCCGATCCTTTAAGGTAGAAGCTGCCTACTCTAGCCCCATCGCTGGCAAGCCAGATCCCACAGGTACTGCATAAGCCTGAAGCCTGCGCGGTCCCTGTGGGAGCGGGCATGCCCGCGAAGAATCCTGCGCGGTGTATGGCACCGGCTTCGCCGGTGTTCGCGGGCACGCCCGCTCCCACAGTGATCGCGCAAACGCTTAGAGTTTGACCAAGACAGTTGCTCCCACAAAGTCCGCATCTACGTTCTTAGCGATACAGGTCTTCGCGCGTCCAAGGCAGGTCATGGTGCCCATCGGCGTATGGCTTCACCGCCAGTATCTGGTGCAAGTTGATCCAGCCCTTCTCAAAGGCATACGCACAGCCTGCGAGGTACAGACGCCAGATGCGCAGGGTCTTTTCCGGCACCAGCGCTGCCGCCTTGTGCAGCTGGTTCTCAAGGTTTGCGCTCCAGTGATGCAAGGTCTTGGCGTAGTGCAGGCGCAGGCTTTCCACGTCCACCACCTCCAGCCCCGCTTCACAGATGTTGGCGCTGATCATCGACAGGTGAGGCAGCTCGCCATGGGGGAACACGTAGCGGTCGATGAACTCACCTGCACCACGCCCGACCGGGCGCCCATCGATGTGCTTGGCGGTGATACCGTGGTTCATCACCAGCCCCCCTTCCCTCACGGCGCCGAACAACTTCTGGCAATACAACGCCAGGTTGGCATGCCCGACATGTTCGAACATGCCAACGCTGACCACCTTGTCGAAGCGGCCATCCTGAGGCAGGTCACGGTAGTCGAGAATCTGCAGGTCGACCTTGTTGGCCAGGCCTTCGGCCTTGACCCTCTGCCGGCCGAGCTTGAGCTGCTCCTTGCTCAAGGTGATGCCGAAGACCTTGGCGTCATATTCACGTGCCGCGAAGCGCGCAAGCCCACCCCAACCACAGCCAACGTCCAGCAGGTAGTCGCCGGCATTCAGGCGCAGCTTGCGGCATAGGTGGTCGAACTTGTCCTGCTGCGCCTGATCGAGCGTGTTATCCGGCTCGCGAAAGTAGGCGCACGAATAGGCCATGTCCTGGTCCAGCCACAGCCGGTAGAACGCATTGGAAACATCGTAGTGATAGGAGATGGCTTCGGCGTCAGTGCTCTTGTCATGGGCAAGCCGCGGCGGCAAAGCATTGTCGTCATCAGCCAGCAGCGCCTCGCTCAGCTCATCGCATACGCGGATGGCTTCACCGATATCGCCTTCCAGCTCCAGCTTGCCTTCGACGAATGCGGTGCCCAACTGCTCCAGGCTCGGGTGCGTCAACTGGCTGATCAACTGTGGCTCTTTGACCAGAATGGTGACCTGCGGGCTAGGCCCCAGATCGAACTGGTTACCGTCCCACAGTTTCAGCCGCAGCGGCAGACACAGGCTCTGCAGTGCTGGTGGAAGTTGCGCGAGCATGAACAACCCTCCTATCCGTGTTTGGCCACGACGCCTGATATTTCGAACGTCGCCGGATCAGAGTAGTTCATTGGTGGGAGGTTTCCTCTAAACGAGACCAAGGTCTAGAACCAACTGATCTTATCCACACAGCAGATTGTATACAATTCTCGCATCTCAGCTTAACCTTGTGCCCCTCTCGCGCTTCTACATCCTGGAGTTGAACCCATGAAATCCTATGACGTGGTGATCATCGGCGGTGGCCCTGGCGGCTACAACGCAGCCATCCGCGCTGGCCAGCTGGGCCTGAGCGTCGCCTGCGTGGAAGGCCGCTCGACCTTGGGCGGCACGTGTTTGAACGTGGGCTGCATGCCCTCCAAGGCACTGCTGCATGCGTCCGAGCTGTACGAGGCCGCCAGCGGTGAGGAGTTCGCTCACCTCGGTATCGAAGTTAAGCCCACCCTCAACCTCGCCCAGATGATGAAACAGAAGGACGAGAGCGTGACCGGCCTGACCAAGGGCATCGAATACCTGTTCCGCAAGAACAAGGTCGACTGGATCAAGGGTTGGGGCCGCCTGGACGGTGTCGGCAAGGTTATGGTCAAGGCTGAAGACGGCAGCGAAACTGCGCTGCAAGCCAAGGACGTGGTCATCGCCACCGGCTCCGAGCCCACTCCTCTGCCGGGCGTGACCATCGACAACCAGCGCATCATCGACTCGACCGGCGCGCTGTCGCTGCCGCAAGTGCCCAAGCACCTGGTTGTCATCGGTGCCGGCGTGATCGGGCTTGAGCTGGGTTCGGTCTGGCGCCGCCTGGGTAGCCAGGTCACCGTCATCGAATACCTCGACCGCATCTGCCCAGGTACCGACACGGAAACCGCCAAGACCCTGCAAAAGGCACTCGCCAAGCAAGGCATGGTGTTCAAGCTGGGCAGCAAAGTGACTCAAGCCACTGCAAGTGCCGATGGCGTGAGCCTGACCCTGGAGCCTGCCGCCGGCGGCACCGCAGAATCGCTGCAGGCCGATTACGTGATGGTGGCTATCGGCCGTCGCCCTTATACCAAAGGGCTGAACCTTGAAAGCGTGGGCCTGGAAACCGACAAGCGCGGCATGCTCGGCAACGAACACCACCGCACTTCAGTGCCAGGTGTGTGGGTGATTGGTGACGTCACTTCCGGCCCGATGCTGGCGCACAAGGCCGAAGACGAAGCGGTCGCCTGCATCGAGCGCATTGCCGGCAAGCCCCACGAGGTCAACTACAACCTCATCCCTGGCGTGATCTACACCCGCCCGGAGCTGGCCACCGTGGGCAAGACCGAAGAGCAGCTCAAAGCCGAAGGGCGTGCTTATAAAGTAGGCAAGTTCCCCTTCACCGCCAACAGCCGCGCCAAGATCAACCACGAGACCGAAGGCTTCGCCAAAGTCATCGCCGATGCCCAAACCGATGAAGTGCTGGGTGTGCACCTGGTGGGCCCAAGCGTCAGCGAGATGATCGGTGAGTTCTGCGTGGCCATGGAGTTCTCGGCCTCGGCAGAAGACATCGCCCTCACCTGCCACCCCCACCCGACCCGCTCCGAGGCCTTGCGCCAGGCAGCGATGAATGTGGACGGCATGGCGATGCAGATCTGAGCCGTCTGGCTACGCTTTTTCTTAGGTATCAGAAAGAAAAAAGCCCTCCATATGGGGGGCTTTCGAACCGGGAACTCTGTGTTGGTTACTCGACAGTAACCGACTTGGCCAGGTTACGCGGCTGGTCCACGTCGGTGCCTTTGAGCACGGCCACGTAGTACGACAGCAGCTGCAGTGGAATGGTGTACAGGATCGGCGCCAGCGCATCGGCGATGTGCGGGACCTTGATCACGTGAGTGCCTTCACCATTGGTCATGCCAGCGTGCTCGTCGGCGAACACCACCAACTCGCCACCACGGGCACGCACTTCCTGCAGGTTGGATTTCAGCTTTTCCAGCAGTTCGTTGTTCGGGGCAACGGTAACCACCGGCATGTCGTTATCCACCAGTGCCAACGGGCCGTGCTTCAGCTCGCCTGCCGGGTAGGCTTCGGCGTGGATGTAGGAGATTTCCTTGAGCTTGAGCGCACCTTCCATCGCCACCGGGTACTGTGCGCCTCGGCCGAGGAACAGGGTGTGATGCTTGTCGGCGAACAGCTCGGCGATTTTCTCGACAGTAGCGTCCATGGCCAGGGCTTCACCCAGGCGGGTCGGCAGGCGACGCAGCTCTTCAACCAGCTCGCCTTCGACACCCTCTTCCAGGGTACCGCGCACCTGGCCCAGGGCCAGGGTCAGCAGCATCAGCGACACCAGCTGAGTGGTGAAGGCTTTGGTCGAGGCCACACCGATTTCCGGGCCGGCCAAGGTCAGCAGAGTCAGGTCCGACTCACGCACCAGCGAGCTGATGCCCACGTTGCAGATTGCCAGGCTGCCGAGGAAGCCCAGCTCCTTGGCGTTACGCAGCGCGGCCAGGGTGTCGGCGGTTTCGCCAGACTGCGAGATGGAGACGAACAGGGTATCCGGCTGCACTACTACTTTGCGGTAACGGAATTCGCTGGCCACTTCCACCTGGCACGGGATGCCAGCCAGGCTTTCGAGCCAGTAACGGGCGACCATACCGGCGTGGTAGCTGGTGCCACAGGCAACGATCTGCACGTTGCGCACTTTGGCGAACAGGTCGGCAGCTTTCGGGCCGAAGGCCTGGACCAGCACGTTGTCCTTGCCCAGGCGGCCTTCCAGGGTGCGCTGAACAACGCTTGGCTGCTCGTGGATTTCCTTCAGCATGAAGTGGCGATAGTTGCCCTTGTCGGCAGCTTCGGCACCTTCATGGTACTGCACGGTTTCGCGCTGGACCTTGTTGCCTTGCTGGTCCCAGATGGTGACCTGGTCACGGCGGATTTCAGCGATGTCGCCTTCTTCAAGGTACATGAAGCGGTCGGTGACCTGGCGCAGGGCCAATTGGTCGGACGCCAGGAAGTTTTCACCCAGGCCCAGGCCGATGACCAGCGGGCTGCCGCTGCGTGCAGCCACCAGGCGGTCAGGCTGCTTGGCGCTGATCAGTGCCAGGCCATAGGCGCCGTGCAGGCGCTTCACCGCTGCTTTCAGCGCATCGGTCAGGTCCGGAACGCTCTTCAGGGTGTGGTGGATCAGGTGGACGATGACTTCGGTGTCGGTCTGCGAAGTGAAGACGTAGCCCAGGCCTTTCAGCTCTTCGCGCAGCTCTTCGTGGTTCTCGATGATGCCGTTGTGCACCACAGCCACTTCATCGCCCGAGAAGTGCGGGTGAGCGTTGCCTTCGGTCGGCGCACCGTGGGTAGCCCAACGGGTGTGGGCAATGCCCAGCTGGCCGGCCAGCGGGTCAGCGGCAACAGCGGCTTGCAGCTCGCTGACCTTGCCAATACGGCGGCGGCGCTCCAGCTCACCCGCCTGGGTCAGAACGGCCAGGCCGGCGCTGTCGTAACCACGGTACTCAAGACGCTTGAGGCCCTCGATCAGGATGGCTGTGATATTGCGCTCGGCGACAGCACCAACGATTCCACACATGTTTTATTGCTCCTGGCTGATCGCGGCGCAGATCAGGTTGATGCCGCGAGCTTGAATTTGTTCGCGTGCCGCTGCGGGCAGGCGTTCGTCAGTAATAAGGGTGTGCACACTGCCCCAGGGCAGCTCGAGGTTGGGGATCTTGCGCCCCACCTTGTCCGACTCGACCATCACGATCACTTCACGGGCAACTTCGGCCATGACCCGGCTAAGCCCGAGCAATTCGTTGAAGGTGGTGGTGCCCCGGCCCAGGTCGATGCCGTCGGCACCTATAAACAGCTGGTCGAAATCGTATGAGCGTAAAACCTGCTCGGCCACCTGGCCCTGGAACGACTCGGAATGGGGGTCCCAGGTGCCACCGGTCATCAATAGCACCGGCTCGTGTTCGAGGTCGCAGATGGCACGGGCCACGTTCAGCGAATTGGTCATCACCACAAGGCCGGGCTGGCGCCCTAGCTCGGGGATCATGGCTGCCGTGGTACTGCCGCTGTCGATGATGATGCGCGCATGTTCGCGGATACGACCGACGGCGGCACGCGCAATGGCCTTCTTGTAGGAAGACACAGGCTGGGCCGGCTCACCGAGCAGTTCTTGCGGCACCGGTACCGCACCGCCGTAGCGGCGCAGCAACAGGCCGTTGGTTTCGAGGGCGGCGAGGTCTTTGCGAATGGTCACTTCCGAAGTTTCGAAACGCTTGGCCAGGGCGTCCACGCTCACCTCACCCTGCTCGCTGAGCAAAGCCAGGATATTGTGCCGCCGCTGCGGTGTGTTTCGTTTCGACATGAGCGTCTAAGTTTCGTTTCGAAAGATAATGGTTGCAATCAAAACCTAAGACGGTCGTTTCGTCAAGCAGTAGCTGCCCTGTGGATAGTTTTTCGTGCCTGATGTGGCAGCGGCCTTGCGTCGCGAAAGGGCCGCAAAGCGGCCCCAAGGGTTTCAACGGGAATGCACACATTGCCGGGGCTGCTTTGCAGCCCTTTCGCGACGCAAGGCCGCTCCCACAAAGAGAACCGTTCAGCCAAAAAAAAGCCGACTTATTCACATAAGTCGGCTTTCGATCGAAACAGCTGTGAATAACTCAGCTCTTCTTGATCTTCTCCGGCCGCTTCCAGCCCGAGATGTTGCGCTGGCGCGCACGGCCCACAGCCAGGTCAGCGGCTTCGACGGTCTGGGTGATGGTCGAACCGGCTGCGGTGGTCGCGCCGGCCTTGATTTCCACAGGCGCCACCAGCGAGTTGTTCGAACCGATGAACACGTCCTCGCCCATCACCGTCTTGAACTTGTTGGCGCCATCGTAGTTGCAGGTGATGGTGCCAGCGCCAATGTTGGTGCGCGCACCAATCTCGGCATCGCCCAGGTAGGTCAGGTGACCGGCCTTGGCGCCTTCACCCAGGTGGGCGTTTTTCAGTTCCACAAAGTTACCCACATGGGCCTTGGCGTCCAGCACGCTGCCTGGGCGCAGGCGGGCGAACGGGCCGGCATCGCTGCCCTCACCCATCACGGCGCCTTCGAGGTGGCTGTTGGCCTTGACCACCGCGCCTTTGCGCAGGGTGGTGTTCTTGATGACGCAGTTAGGGCCGATCTGCACATCGTCCTCGATGACCACCTTGCCTTCGAGAATCACGTTGATGTCGATCAGCACGTCACGACCAACGGTCACTTCACCGCGTACATCGAAGCGCGCCGGGTCGCGCAGGGTCACACCCTGGGCCATCAGGCGGCGGCCTTCACGCAGCTGGTAGTGACGCTCCAGCTCGGACAGCTGACGACGATCGTTGGCGCCCTGCACTTCCATCGGGTCGTGTGGCTGTTCGGTGGCCACCACCAGGCCGTCAGCCACCGCCATGGCGATGACGTCGGTCAGGTAGTACTCGCCCTGGGCGTTGTTGTTCGACAGGCGGCCCATCCAGTCAGCCAGGCGCGCGGCTGGCAGGGCCAGAATACCGGTGTTGCCTTCCTTGATCGCTTTCTGCGCGTCGTTGGCGTCCTTGTGCTCAACGATGGCAGTCACCTGGCCTTGCTCGTCACGCACGATGCGGCCATAGCCGGTCGGGTCGTCGAGCGTGACCGTAAGCAGGCCCAGCTGCTGGTCATTGGCCTTGGCCAACAGACGTTGCAAGGTCTCCACTTCGATCAACGGTACATCGCCGTACAGCACCAGCACGGTGTCGGCGGTCACGGCCGGCAGTGCCTGGGCTACCGCATGGCCGGTACCCAACTGTTTTTCCTGCATGACGAAGTTCAGGTCGTCAGCGGCCAGGCGCTCGCGAACCAGCTCGGCACCATGACCAATGACCACGTGAATACCTTGCGGCTGCAGTTGGCGCGCGCTGTGGATAACATGGCCGAGCATGGAGTTGCCGGCTACCGGGTGCAGCACCTTGGGCAGCGCCGAGCGCATGCGGGTGCCTTGGCCGGCGGCGAGAATAACGATATCGAGTGACATTACTGGCTACCAATCCTGGGCGGTCAGTGAAAGACCGGGGGGGAGAAAAATCAGAAAAAGAAAAAGGGTAGCCGAGGCTACCCTTTTACTCAATCGCAACAGAAGTTATCAGCCGTGGCCGATTACTTGCCTTTGCGCATTTGCTGGACGGTACGCAGCTGGGCTGCGGCCTCGGCCAGACGTGCAGCGGCGGCACTGTAGTCGAAGTCCGCGCCTTTCAGATTCAGGGCGTTCTCGGCAGCCTTGAGGGCTTCCTGAGCTTGCGCTTCATCCAGGTCTGCAGCACGTTGCACGGTATCGGCAAGCACCTTGACCATGTTCGGCTGAACTTCGAGGAAACCACCAGAGATGTAGAACACCTCTTGGGCACCACCCTGCTTGGTCAGCGTGATCGGACCTGGCTTCAGATTGGTGATCAGCGGCGCGTGGCCTGGAGCGATACCAAGATCACCCAGGTTACCGTGCGCAACCACCATCTCGACCAGACCGGAGAAAATTTCTCCTTCCGCGCTGACGATATCGCAATGGACTGTCATAGCCATCTGCTTGCCTCAACCTGATAGCGCCCCTTGCGGGGCGCAGGAATTACAGTTTCTTGGCTTTCTCGATCGCTTCGTCGATGCTGCCGACCATGTAGAACGCTTGTTCTGGCAGGTGGTCGTAGTCACCTTTGAGGATGCCGCTGAAGCCAGCGATGGTGTCTTTCAGGGAAACGTACTTGCCTGGCGAACCGGTGAAGACTTCGGCCACGAAGAACGGCTGCGACAGGAAGCGCTGGATCTTACGAGCGCGGGCTACCAGTTGCTTGTCGGTCTCGGACAGTTCGTCCATACCCAGGATCGCAATGATGTCCTTCAGCTCTTTGTAGCGCTGCAGAACATACTGAACGCCACGAGCGGTGTCGTAGTGCTCGTTGCCGATCACGTTCGGGTCCAGCTGGCGCGAAGTCGAGTCCAGTGGATCGACCGCTGGGTAGATACCCAGGGAGGCGATGTCACGGGACAGAACGACGGTGGCGTCCAAGTGGGCGAAGGTGGTCGCTGGCGACGGGTCGGTCAAGTCGTCCGCAGGTACGTATACGGCCTGGACGGAGGTGATCGAACCTTCCTTGGTGGAGGTGATGCGCTCTTGCAGAACGCCCATCTCTTCAGCCAGGGTCGGCTGGTAACCTACTGCCGAAGGCATACGGCCCAGCAGTGCGGATACTTCGGTACCGGCCAGGGTGTAACGATAGATGTTGTCGACGAACAGCAGAACGTCGTTACCTTCGTCACGGAACTTCTCAGCCATGGTCAGGCCGGTCAGCGCTACGCGCAGACGGTTTCCTGGTGGCTCGTTCATCTGACCGTAGACCAGCGCTACTTTGTCGAGAACGTTGGAGTCCTTCATCTCGTGGTAGAAGTCGTTACCCTCACGAGTACGCTCACCCACACCAGCGAACACGGAGTAACCGCTGTGTTCCATGGCGATGTTACGGATCAGTTCCATCATGTTTACGGTCTTGCCGACACCGGCACCACCGAACAGACCAACCTTACCACCCTTGGCGAACGGGCAAACCAGGTCGATAACCTTGATGCCGGTTTCCAGCAGGTCGTTGCCGCCTGCCTGGTCAGCGAACGAAGGCGCTGGCTGGTGGATACCGCGACGCTCTTCTTCACCGATCGGGCCGGCTTCGTCGATCGGGTTGCCCAGTACGTCCATGATACGGCCCAGAGTGGCCTTACCAACAGGAACGGAAATGGCAGCACCGGTGTCGACGACGTCCAGACCGCGCTTCAAGCCTTCGGTGGAGCCCATCGCAATGGTACGAACCACGCCGTCGCCCAGCTGCTGCTGAACTTCGAGGGTGGTTTCCGCGCCTTGTACTTTCAGCGCGTTGTATACACTCGGCACGCCGTCACGTGGGAATTCCACGTCGATGACGGCGCCGATGATTTGAACGATACGTCCGCTACTCATAGCTGGATCCTCTGAATATGTGAACCGTTAAACCGCGGCAGCGCCGCCGACGATTTCCGAGATCTCCTGGGTGATCGCAGCCTGACGCGCCTTGTTGTAGATCAATTGGAGCTCTTTGATCAAATCACCGGCGTTGTCTGTGGCGTTTTTCATGGCGATCATCCGGGCCGCTTGTTCAGCAGCGTTGTTCTCGACCACCGCCTGGTATACCTGCGACTCCACGTAACGCACCATCAAGCCGTCCAGCAGCTCTTTTGCGTCGGGTTCGTACAGGTAGTCCCAGTGGTGCTTGAGTTCCTGATCCGGGGTTGCCACCAACGGTACCAATTGCTCGACCGTTGGTTTCTGGGTCATGGTGTTGATGAACTTGTTCGAAACCACCGAGAGGCGATCGATACGGCCGTCCAGGTAGGCGTCCAGCATCACTTTGACGGAGCCGATCAGATCGTTGATCGATGGCTCTTCGCCCAAGTGGCTGATCGCTGCTACGACGTTGCCGCCAAAGATGCGGAAGAAAGTCGCACCCTTGCTGCCGATCACGCACAGGTCGATTTCCACGCCCTGTTCGCGGTTTGCGCTCATGTCCTTGACCAAGGCCTTGAACAGGTTGGTATTCAAGCCACCGCACAGACCACGGTCACTGCTCACCACGATATAACCGGCGCGCTTTACAGGGCGCTCGATCATGAACGGGTGGCGGTATTCCGGGTTGGCGTTGGCCAGATGACCGATCACCTGGCGGATACGCTCCGCGTAAGGACGGCTAGCAGCCATGCGCATTTGTGCCCTGCGCATCTTGCTGACCGCCACTTTCTCCATGGCGCTGGTAATTTTTTGCGTGCTTTTGATGCTCGCAATCTTACTGCGAATCTCTTTTGCGCCTGCCATGTATCACCTATCAGGTTAGCAAGCGGGGGCCAGGGCCCCCGCTGCGGCTTACCAGGTCTGGGTGGCCTTGAACTTCTCGATACCGGCTTTCAGGCCTGCGTCGATTTCGTCGTTGAAGTCACCCTTCACGTTGATCTTCGCCATCAGTTCAGCGTGATCACGGTTGAAGAAGGCGATCAGTGCTTGCTCGAAGCTGCCGATCTTGGAGACTTCTACGTCGGTCAGGAAGCCACGCTCAGCGGCGTACAGCGACAGGGCCATGTCCGCGATGGACATTGGCGCGTACTGCTTCTGCTTCATCAGCTCGGTAACGCGCTGACCATGCTCCAGCTGCTTGCGGGTCGCTTCGTCCAGATCGGACGCGAACTGGGCGAATGCAGCCAGTTCACGGTACTGAGCCAGCGCGGTACGAATACCACCGGACAGCTTCTTGATGATCTTGGTCTGAGCGGCACCACCTACGCGGGATACCGAAACACCGGCGTTCACTGCAGGGCGGATGCCCGAGTTGAACATGGCCGATTCCAGGAAGATCTGACCGTCGGTGATGGAAATCACGTTGGTCGGAACGAACGCGGAAACGTCGCCAGCCTGGGTTTCGATGATCGGCAGAGCGGTCAGGGAACCGGTTTTGCCAGTGACAGCACCGTTGGTGAACTTCTCGACGTACTCTTCCGAAACGCGCGATGCACGCTCCAGCAGACGGGAGTGGAGATAGAACACGTCGCCTGGGTACGCTTCACGTCCTGGTGGACGGCGCAGCAGCAGGGAGATCTGACGGTAGGCAACGGCCTGCTTGGACAGGTCATCGTAAACGATCAGAGCGTCTTCACCGCGGTCACGGAAGAACTCGCCCATGGTGCAACCGGCGTATGGCGCCAGGAATTGCAGTGCGGCGGATTCCGAGGCACTGGCAACCACCACGATGGTGTTTTTCAGTGCGTCGTTTTCTTCCAGCTTGCGAACGATGTTGGCAACGGTGGAACGCTTCTGGCCGACAGCAACATAAACGCAGAAAATACCGGAGTCTTTCTGGTTGATGATGGCGTCGATGGCCATGGCGGTCTTGCCGATCTGACGGTCACCGATGATCAGCTCACGCTGGCCACGGCCGACAGGGATCATGGCGTCGACGGATTTGTAGCCAGTCTGTACAGGCTGGTCTACCGACTTACGCCAGATCACGCCTGGAGCTACTTTCTCGACCGCGTCGGTCTGGGTGTTGCCCAGAGGACCTTTGCCGTCGATCGGGTTGCCCAGTGCGTCGACGACGCGGCCCAGCAGTTCCTTACCAACCGGAACTTCCAGGATGCGGCCGGTGCACTTGGCGCTCATGCCTTCGGCGAGGGTGTCGTAGGCACCCAGGATCACTGCACCTACGGAGTCTTGCTCCAGGTTCAGTGCCATGCCGTATACGCCGCCCGGGAACTCGATCATTTCGCCGTACATGACGTCGGCCAGACCGTGGATCCGCACGATACCGTCGGAAACCGAAACAACGGTACCTTCGTTACGGGCTTGGGAGCTCACATCGAGGTTGTCGATGCGGCCCTTGATGATTTCACTAATTTCGGAAGGATTGAGTTGCTGCATTGCTCTGCTGCCCCTTCAAACTCAAGATTTCAATGCTTCGGCCAGTTTCGCGATTTTGCCGCGAACAGAGCCATCGATTACCAGGTCACCAGCGCGGATGACGACGCCGCCAATCAGGCTGGCATCCTCCGACGCGTGCAGGCGCACTTCCTGGCCTAACCGTGCACTGAGAACCTTGGCGAGTTTGTCTTGCTGTTCTTGGTTCAACGCGAAGGCACTGGTGACTTCCACGTCCACGGATTTCTCTTGCTCGGCCTTGTACAGGTCAAACAGAGCGGCAATCTCCGGCAGAAGCAGGAGACGGTCGTTTTCCGCGGCAACATGAATGAAATTCTGTGCCTGTGCATTGAACTTGTCACCGCACACGTCAATGAACGTGGCGGCCTTTTCTGCGCTCGTCAGTCGCGGGGCCTTGAGCAGGCGCTGCATGGTGTCGTCTTGCGACACCGCAGCAGCCAGGCCGAGCATGGCTGACCAATTGGCCAGTTGCTGATGGGCCTGGGCATGCTCAAAGGCAGCCTTAGCGTAAGGTCGGGCCAACGTGGTCAGTTCTGCCATGATCGCCCTCGCTTAAATTTCAGCGGCCAGTTTGTTAACCAGCTCCGCATGCGCGTTTTGATCGATTGTGGCGCCAAGGATCTTTTCAGCACCGCCAACGGCCAGAGCACCCACTTGGGCACGCAGGGCGTCTTTAGCGCTGTTCAGTTCCTGTTCGATCTCGGCCAGAGCCTGAGCCTTCACACGGTCAGCTTCGACGCGGGCCTGTTCACGGGCTTCCTCGACAAGCTGAGCAGCGCGTTTCTTGCTTTGCTCAATGATTTCGGCTGCCTGTGCTTTAGCTTCACGCAGTTGCTGACCCGCTTTCTCTTGGGCCAGCTCCAGGTCGCGAGCTGCGCGGTTGGCAGCGTCCAAACCGTCGGCAATCTTCTTTTGGCGCTCTTGCAGAGCAGTGATGACCGGAGGCCATACATACTTCATGCAGAAGAGTACAAAAATCAGGAAAGCAACGGATTGGCCAATCAGGGTTGCATTAATGTTCACGCCAACACCTCGCTCGGTCTTAATTCATACAGCCATCAACTCGTGGTGACGAGTGATTAGCCGGCGATCTGACCAACGAACGGATTCGCGAAGGTGAAGAACAGAGCGATACCAACACCGATCATGGTTACGGCGTCGAGCAGACCGGCAACGATGAACATTTTAACCTGCAGCATCGGAACCATTTCTGGTTGACGAGCAGCGCCTTCCAGGAATTTGCCGCCCAGCAGGCCGAAACCAATGGCGGTACCCAGAGCACCCAGGCCGATCAGCAGAGCAACAGCGATAGCGGTCAGACCAACTACAGTTTCCATCTTTCCTCCCGACTTTTACGTCGTATTGGTTAGGTTTTTAGTTTGAAGCGGTAAAACAAATCGTGAGTACAGCTGCCCTTGCGGACTTTTTAAGCCCTCCCCCCGAACAGGCGGGGAAGGCTATCAGACACGCCAGGCGGTCTTAATGGTTATCTTCGTGCGCCATCGACAGGTAGACGATGGTCAGCATCATGAAGATGAAAGCTTGCAGGGTGATGATCAGGATGTGGAACACAGCCCACGCCCATTGCAGCACCACACCCAGGCCGCTGAGCCACAGCAGGCCCGAACCGAACATGACCGCGATCAGGATGAACACCAGTTCGCCGGCATACATGTTGCCGAACAGACGCAGTGCCAGCGAGATCGGCTTGGCGATCAGGGTGACGAATTCCAGCAGGAAGTTGACCGGAATCAGCAGGATCTGCAGGAAGATGTTCTTGCTGCCGAACGGGTGCAGGGTCAGCTCACCGAGGAAGCCGCCCAGGCCCTTGACCTTGATGCTGTAGAAGATGATCAGGGCGAACACGCTGAAGGCCATGGCCAGGGTCGCGTTCGGGTCGGTGGTCGACACGGCGCGGAACGGAATGTGCGGGTCACCGGAAATCAGGATGGCCAGCTGAGGAATCCAGTCGACCGGTACCAGGTCGACGGCGTTCATCAGGAATACCCAGACGAAAATGGTCAGCGCCAGCGGTGCAATTACCGGGCTACGGCCGTGGAAGGAGTCCTTCACGCTGCCGTTGACGAAGTCGACCATCACTTCAACGAAGTTCTGCAGGCCGCCGGGTTGGCCGGAAGTCGCCTTCTTGGCCGCCATGCGGAAGATGAACAGGAAGATCAGACCCAGCGCGACGGACCAACCCAGGGTGTCCAGGTGGAACGCCCAGAAGCCCATTGCCTTGGCTTCTGCAGCCGAATGGGCGAAGCCCCAGCTGCCGTCTGGTAGTTGACCGTAGGTCAGGTTCTGCAAGTGGTGCTGGATATAGCCCGAAGCGGTTTCTGCTGCCATGGTTGCCTCAAACGCCCTAAGGTCTCGAAAGTCTTTTATTCATCAGCAGGGGCGCGAACCAGCTGACCCAAAGGGTCAACACGAAGACGCCGAAGACTGCTAACGGCGCCAGTGGCTTCACTCCTGCGAAGGTCAGTGCAAAAAGCACTGCCGTCAAAATCATCTTGCCTGCCTCGCCAGCGTAAAACGACTTGACGATAGCCTGTGCTGCCCGAGCTCCGCTGAAGCGAAAAGCCTTCCAGGCGAAATACACATTGGGCAGCCAAGCAATCAAACCTCCGCAAAGGCCTGAATATCCACTGACCGCCCCTTTCCACTGCCACAACACCAACGTTGCCAGCAGCAGTACGACAAATTGAGCCAGCAGTACCGGAAAAACCGCCCAGCGATGGAAAGGCAGGCGGTTTGGCGTGCGGATTTCCATCACAACTGCTCCTCGGAAGTCGACCAACAAGTCAGCTATGACTTGGCATAATTTGTGCCGACAAAATGCGCGCAGAGTATAGGGGTGGATTAACCCCTATTCAACTCTTCGTAGTGATTTCCGACTGCGCGCTACAACAGGAATTGTTTCAGCGGATGTGAGCAAGCACGCCTTGCAACTCGTCAAGCGAGTTGTAACGAATAACCAACTGGCCTTTGCCCTTGTTGCCATGACGGATCTGAACGGCCGAGCCCAGGCGCTCTGCGAGCCGCTGTTCAAGGCGTGCGATATCCGGATCAGGTTTGCTCGGTTCGACCGGATCAGGCTTGTCACTGAGCCACTGACGAACCAGTGCCTCGGTTTGGCGCACGGTAAGGCCACGTGCGACAACATGACGCGCCCCCTCCTCCTGACGGTTTTCGTCCAGGCCGAGCAATGCGCGTGCGTGACCCATCTCCAGGTCACCGTGGGCGAGCATGGTCTTGATCGCCTCCGGCAGCGTGATCAGGCGCAGCAGGTTGGCCACGGTTACCCGCGACTTGCCCACGGCATCAGCCACCTGTTGCTGGGTGAGCTCGAATTCCTGCTGCAGGCGCTGCAGGGCCATGGCCTCTTCCAGCGGGTTGAGGTCTTCGCGCTGGATGTTCTCGATCAGCGCCATGGCAATGGCGGCTTCATCGGCCACTTCGCGGACCATGGCCGGGATCGTGTCCAGGCCGGCCTGCTGGGTCGCGCGCCAGCGGCGCTCACCGGCGATGATCTCGTAGCGGTTGTCGCCAACCGGGCGGACCACGATCGGTTGCATGACGCCATGGCTGCGAATCGAGTGCGCGAGCTCTTCCAGCGCCTGCGGGTCCATGTCCCGGCGCGGCTGGTACTTGCCACGCTGGATCAGCTCGACCGGCAGGTGTTGCAGTTCTTTCTGGTCGATCTTCACAGCCTGCTCTTCGAGCGCGCTGACGGAAGGACCACTGAGCAGTGCATCCAACCCACGTCCGAGACCCCGTTTCTTGACGGCCATACGGATTCCTTAAGTTGTTTGTGCAGTGCGTGATGGACGGCGCTGACGGCGAACCAGTTCCCCAGCCAGGGCCAGATAAGCCAGCGCGCCGCGCGATTGCTTGTCGTAGGCCAGGGCCGGCATGCCGAAGCTGGGGGCCTCGGCCAGGCGAATGTTGCGCGGAATGACCGTGTCGTACAGCTGCGGGCCAAAGTGTTCCTTCAGCTGCGCCGAAACATCGTTGTTCAGGCTCAGGCGAGGATCGTACATGGTCCGCAGCAAACCCTCGATCTTCAGCTCCGGGTTCAACCGGGCGGCGATGCGCTTGATGTTATCCACAAGGTCGCTGAGACCTTCCAGTGCGTAGTACTCGCACTGCATGGGGATGATCACGCCATCGGAAGCGACCAGGGCGTTGAGCGTGAGCATCGACAGCGACGGCGGGCAGTCGATGAGGATGTAGTCGTAGTTCTCACGGATGGGCGCCAGGGCGTTGCGCAGACGGCTCTCCTTGACCTGCATTTCCAGCAGCACCACCTCGGCGGCGGTCAGGTCGCGGTTGGCCGGCAGCAACTGGAATCCACCGTGCTCGGAGTAATGCATGGCCTGGGCCAGGTCGCATTCCCCGATCAGCAGGTCGTAGACCGAGTGCTCGAGCTCGTGCTTGTCCACACCGCTGCCCATGGTGGCGTTGCCCTGCGGATCGAGGTCGATCAGCAGCACACGGCGCTTGGTCGCGGCCAGCGAGGCGGCGAGATTGATACAGGTGGTGGTCTTGCCTACACCACCTTTCTGGTTCGCGATTGCGAATACCTTAGCCATTGATGCGCGTGTTCCCAGTCATGCCTTGCGGCGCAGTATCAGCAGATGGCGCTGGCCCTGGCAACCTGGAACGGTCAGGGCCTGTTCGCTTTCCACTGTGAAGTCTGCGGGCAATGCTACCAGTTCATCGGCAGGATGCAGCCCCTTCATTGCAAGCCATTGCGTCCCGGTGTCGCCCAGATGGCGGGTCCAGTTGGTGAAGTTCTCCATGCTGCTGAAGGCGCGGGAGATGATTCCGTCGAACGGCTGAGCCGGCTGGAAGGCTTCGACCCGGCTGTGGATAACCGTAAGGTTGTCCAGTTTGAGCTCCATTTTCACCTGGGTCAGGAAGCGGGTCTTCTTGCCGTTGGAGTCCAGCACCGTCACGCGCTTGTGTGGATGCAGGATAGCCAATGGAATACCCGGCATGCCACCGCCGCTGCCGACGTCCAGCCAGTTGTCACGCTCGCTGTGGATAAACGACATGACGCTCAGGCTGTCGAGCAGATGGCGCGACACCATCTCGTCCGGATCGCGCACAGCAGTGAGGTTGTAGGCTTTGTTCCATTTGATCAACAGGGCCAGGTAGCCAAGCAGTTTCTCGTGATGCTCGGCGCTCAGCTCGACACCGAGCTGGCGTGCACCTGTGGACAACTCTTCGGCGTGTTGCGGGGTGACCAGGGAACTCAAGCGCTTTGCTCCAATTCGCGGCCAGCGCCGCGTTTTTTCAAGTAAATCAGCAACAGGGAAATCGCCGCCGGGGTCACGCCAGGGATGCGCGAAGCCTGGCCCAGGGTTTCCGGACGGGTCTGGCCAAGCTTGCCCTGTATCTCCTTGGACAGGCCGGAAATCGTCGTGTAGTCGATATCCACAGGCAGGCGGGTGTCTTCGCTGGCGCGCAGGCGAGCGATTTCATCCTGCTGGCGGTCGATGTAGCCGGCGTACTTGGTGCGGATCTCGACCTGCTCGGCGACCTGTGGATCGATTGCGTCACCGCCGGTCGCCTCGATCAGCCCGGCGTAGTCGATTTCCGGGCGCGCCAGCAGGTTGAGCAGGCTGTACTCGTGGCTGAGCGGCGTGCCGAACTTATCCACAATGGCTTGGCCTTGCTCGGTGTTCGGCCGTACCCAGGTCGACTTCAGGCGCTGTTCCTCACGCTCGATGCCGTCACGCTTGGCGCAGAAGGCGGCCCAGCGCTGATCGTCGATCAAGCCCAGTTCACGGCCCTTCTCGGTCAGGCGCAGGTCGGCGTTGTCTTCGCGCAGGATCAAGCGGTACTCGGCACGCGAGGTGAACATGCGGTACGGCTCCTGGGTACCCAGGGTGATCAGGTCGTCGACCAGCACCCCGATGTACGCCTCGTCGCGGCGCGGGCACCAGCTGTCGCGGCCCTGCGCGCGCAATGCGGCGTTGGTCCCGGCCAGCAGGCCCTGGGCACCGGCTTCTTCGTAACCGGTGGTGCCGTTGATCTGCCCGGCGAAGAACAGGCCGCCGATGACTTTGGTCTCGAGGCTGTACTTGAGGTCACGCGGGTCGAAGTAGTCGTACTCGATGGCGTAGCCCGGGCGGACGATGTGGGCGTTTTCCATGCCGCGGATCGAACGCACCAGCTCCAGCTGCACGTCGAACGGCAGCGAAGTGGAAATACCGTTGGGGTACAGCTCATGGGTGTTCAGGCCTTCCGGCTCGATGAACACCTGGTGGCTTTCCTTGTCGGCAAAGCGGTGGATCTTGTCTTCGATCGATGGGCAGTAGCGCGGGCCGACGCCTTCGATCACACCCGAGTACATCGGCGAACGATCAAGGTTCGAGGCGATGATCTCGTGGGTACGCGCATTGGTGTGGGTAATCCAGCAGCTCACCTGCCGCGGGTGCATTTCGGCATTGCCCATGAAGGACATGACCGGGATCGGCGTATCACCTGGCTGCTCGGTCATCACCGAGAAATCCACAGAGCGGCCATCGATGCGTGGCGGAGTACCGGTTTTCAGGCGGCCGACGCGCAGCGGCAGTTCACGCATGCGGTGGGCCAGGGCGATCGAGGGTGGATCACCGGCACGGCCACCGGAATGGTTTTGCAGACCAATGTGAATAAGCCCGCCGAGGAAGGTACCGGTGGTCAGTACCACCGAGTCGGCGAAGAAACGCAAACCCATCTGGGTAACCACGCCCTTGACCTGGTCCTGCTCGACGATCAGGTCGTCGCAGGACTGCTGGAATATCCACAGGTTCGGCTGGTTTTCCAGGATTTCACGCACCACCGCCTTGTAGATGGCGCGGTCGGCCTGTGCACGGGTGGCGCGTACCGCCGGGCCCTTGCGGTTGTTCAGAACGCGGAACTGGATGCCGCTCTTGTCGGTGGCCAGCGCCATGGCGCCGCCGAGGGCATCAATCTCTTTCACCAGATGGCTTTTGCCAATACCGCCGATGGCGGGGTTGCAGCTCATGTGACCGAGGGTTTCCACGTTATGGGTCAGCAGCAGGGTTTTCACACCCATGCGTGCAGACGCAAGCGCAGCCTCGGTACCGGCATGGCCGCCGCCGATGACGATCACTTCAAAACGGGAAGGGAAATCCACCACGCACCTCGTGCCTGTTTTTGCGAATAGAGAAGGTAAGCCGACAAGTATAGGGACTTCACCCCCTTTAAAGAAACCGTCTGAGCAAATTTTGACCAGTCTGTGGATGAGTGGCAGACAACAGAAATCAACAAGAAGAAATTTATAAAAGCTTTGTTTTTATGTTTATTCTTATGCACAGCGATATCTGTGGATAAAGTCTTGTAGGTCACGGATGGCGCTCTGTAGAGAGAAATTAAACCCTGTTACTGGAGTGCCATGAGGGCTATGGATAACGTCATTTAGCCTGTGGATGAAATGGCTATTTACCCACAGGCGCATTTTTCCTCAGAAAAAAAGCCTCCTTATCAACTGAGCTGAAGGCTAGTTTTCCACAGGGCTCCTGAGCACAGTTTTCCATCTGTGCATGAAAAAAAACTCAAACTGCCGCCAGATTCGTCCAATGCGGCAGCGGTTTTTTTCGGGAAAGCCTCGGGAAAGCCTCGGGCCAGCCATGAAATTTAGCGGTCGTACTGGCCTCTTCGCGGGCAAGCCCGCTCCCACAGGTCCTCCGCTGGCCTGAATCTGGTTATCTCCTGCAATGAATTTCAGGCAAAAAAAAGCCGCTCCCGAAGGAGCGGCGCTTGGCCTTGACTGGCTGTGGATTACTTACCGATGCAGAAGCTGGAGAAAATCCGCCCCAGCAGGTCATCCGAGCTGAATGCCCCGGTAATTTCCCCCAGGGCATGCTGTGCCTGGCGCAAGTCCTCTGCCAGAAGCTCTCCTGCGCCCGCCAAGGTCAATTGGGCACGGCCGTGCTCCAGGTGCTCGCTGGCCTGGCGCAAGGCATCCAGATGGCGCCGGCGGGCGCTGAAACCACTCTCTGCCGTCTGTTCGTAACCCATGCAGGCCTTCAGATGGTCGCGCAGCAGTTGCAGCCCTGTGTCGTCGCCCTTGGCGCTGAGGGTGATGGTCACATGGCCGTCATCGCACTGTTCCAGCGCTACCCGCTCACCGCTGAGGTCGGCTTTGTTGCGAATAAGCGTGACCTTGGCCGGGTCGGGCCGCTGATCGAGAAACTCGGGCCACAGGGCGAACGGGTCGCTGGCCTCTGGCGCGGTGGAGTCGACCACCAGCAACACACGATCGGCCTCGCCAATGGCCTTCAGGGCGCGCTCTACACCGATCTTTTCCACATGGTCATCGGTATCACGCAAACCGGCGGTATCGACCACGTGCAGCGGCATGCCGTCGATGTGGATATGTTCGCGCAGGATGTCCCGGGTGGTGCCGGCGATATCGGTGACAATGGCGGCTTCCCGACCCGCCAGCTGGTTAAGCAGGCTCGACTTGCCGGCGTTCGGACGCCCGGCGATGACCACCGTCATGCCGTCACGCAGCAAGGCACCCTGCCCGGCTTCACGTTGCACAGTGGATAACTCGCCGCGCACTGCATCGAGCATCGACAGCACGTGGCCATCGGCGAGGAAGTCGATCTCCTCCTCTGGGAAGTCGATCGCCGCCTCTACGTAGATGCGCAGGGCAATCAACGCTTCGGTCAGGGTGTGCACACGCTTGGAGAATTCCCCCTGCAGCGAGCGCAGGGCATTGCGCGCCGCCTGGCTGGAGCTTGCCTCGATCAGGTCGGCAATGGCTTCGGCCTGGGCCAGGTCGAGCTTGTCGTTGAGAAACGCGCGTTCGCTGAACTCGCCCGGGCGGGCCAGACGACAGCCAACTTGTACACAGCGCTGCAGCAGCATGTCCAGGACCACCGGGCCACCGTGGCCCTGCAGTTCGAGCACATCTTCGCCGGTGAACGAATTCGGCCCAGGGAAGAACAGCGCAATCCCCTCGTCCAGCACCAGCCCTTCATCGTCGCGGAACGGGCCGTAATGGGCATGGCGGGGGGTCAGCGTACGGCCGGTGATCAACTGGCCGGCCTTGCTGGCCAGCGGGCCGGACAACCTGACAATACCCACACCACCCCGGCCTTGGGCGGTGGCGATGGCGGCGATGGTTTCACGCACAGTGTTCATGCTCGAAAGCCTCTACGACAAAAACGACAGATAGCAAAAACGCCCCACTAGGGGGCGTTTTTTATTCACAGGCTAGCGTACTAGCCCGTCAAGCAGCAGCTTTTTTGGTGGCTGCTTCGATACGGCGAGTGATGTACCACTGCTGCGAAATCGACAGGCAGTTGTTCACAACCCAGTACAGCACCAGACCAGCCGGGAACCACAGGAAGAAGAAGGTGAAGATGATCGGCATCATTTTCATCACCTTGGCCTGCATCGGATCCGGCGGCGTCGGGTTCAGGCGCTGCTGGATGAACATGGTGGCGCCCATGATGATCGGCAGGATGAAGAACGGATCCTTGATCGACAGGTCGGTAATCCACAGCATCCAAGGGGCCTGGCGCATTTCTACGCTTTCCAGCAGTACCCAGTACAGGGCCAGGAATACCGGCATCTGCACCAGGATCGGCAGGCAGCCGCCCAGCGGGTTGATCTTCTCTTTCTTGTACAGCTCCATCATCGCCTGGGACATCTTCTGGCGATCGTCACCGAAGCGTTCCTTCAGCGCGGCGAGCTTGGGCGCAACAGCACGCATGCGCGCCATGGAGCGGTAGCTGGCAGCCGACAGCGGGAAGAACAGGCCTTTGATCAGCATGGTCAGCACGATGATCGACCAGCCCCAGTTACCCAGCAGGCTGTGGATATGTTGCAGCAGCCAGAAGATCGGCTGGGCGATGAACCACAGGAAGCCGTAGTCGACGGTCAGTTCCAGGCCTGGGGACAACTCTTTCAGCTTGGACTGGATCTTCGGGCCGGCGTACAGCATGGCGCTGGTTTCGACCTTGCCACCTGCAGGTACGCTGAGGGCTGGGCCGGTGTAGCCGATGATGTAGTTGCCCTGGCTGTCCTTGCGGGTCTGGACAACGTTGTTGTCCGACTTGGCCGGAATCCAGGCGGTCACGAAGTAGTGCTGCAGCCAGGCAACCCAGCCGCCGGACACATTTTCTTTCAAACTACCTTTGTCGATGTCCTTCATCGAGACCTTTTTGTAAGGCTCGGAAGCTGTCCACAGGGCTGCGCCCAGGTAGGTTGCGGTGCCAGTGGCAGTGCTCGAGGACGGATCGCCGCTGGCGTCACGCTTGAGCTGGGCAAACATGTTGCCGCTCCAGGCCTGGTCGCTCTGGTTGTCGATCAGGTAGCTGACACCCAGGTCGTACTCACCGCGCTTGAAGCTGAAGCGCTTGATGTAGTTGACACCGTTGTCGCTGAACTTCAGGTCGACCACCAGTTGTTCCTGGCCGTCGGCCAGCTGGTAGCTCTTCTGCTCGGCGGCATACAGCGGGCGGCCGCTGGCGCGGGCATCCGGGCCGTTGGCACCGGTCAGACCGCTTTGTGCCAGGTAAACACGCTCACCACCGTTGTCGAACAACTGGAACGGAATGTTCGGGTGGTCTTGACGGCGTGGGTACTTCGGCAGGTTCAACTGGACGATGTCACCACCGACCGGATCGATAGCCAGTTCCAGAACGTCGGTCTTGACTCGGATCAGGTCCTTGCTGAGTGCGACCGGTGCCAGTTCGGCAGGGCTCGATTCGGCGTTGGCGCTCGGTACATCGGCGCTGGCGCCGTTGTTACCGGCCGGCACGCCATCGGGCAAGCCCGGAGCAACAGTGCTGGCAGCAGTATTCTGAGTCGGCAGGGCAGCCTGGCCGTAGTCATCGTTCCACTTCAGGACCATGACGTAGGACACGACTGCCAGCGCGGCGATCAGGATCGTGCGTTTAATATCCATGATTACTCGGCTATCGAAGAAGTTCGGGAGGAAGGAGCGGGTGGAACGGGGTCGAAACCGCCGTCATTCCACGGATGACAACGCCCCAGGCGACGAACGGCCAGCCACCCACCACGCCAGACGCCATGGTTTTCGATGGCTTCGTAAGCGTAACAGGAGCAACTGGGGAAAAAACGACAGTGATTGGCCATCAGAGGACTAATGGCGTAACGGTAAAACTGGATCGGAACGAGTGCCAGTTTACGCATCTTGACTGTCTACCCCTGCGGAATTGGCGGTGACTGCTGGAGTTGGCCGGCTGCGCGCCAGACGTTTCCAGAGCTTGCCAAAGTGTTGGTGCAATTCCGGGTTTTCTATCTCACCCAATCCCTTGCGCGCGACGATCACGATGTCCAACCCGGCAAGCAACTGCTGGTTCAGACGAAAGGAATCGCGCATCAAGCGCTTGAGGCGGTTGCGTTGAACGGCGAGCTTGACGCTCTTCTTGCCGATCACCAGGCCGAGACGTGGGTGATCGAGACCGTTCTCGCGAGCAAGGATCAGCAGGTTTTTCCCTGGAACCTTGCCGGTTGGGGAGTCGAAGACCGCTTTGAAGTGTCGGGGTGTAAGCAGTCGCTTTTCCCGACTGAAGTCCTGACTCACCACCTGTGCCGAAAAATCAAATGGCCAGACGCTTACGGCCTTTGGCACGACGACGCGACAGAACGGCGCGGCCGTTTTTGGTAGCCATACGGGCACGGAAACCGTGGGTGCGGGCGCGCTTGATGGTGCTTGGTTGGAAAGTACGTTTCATGGCGTGTTACCTGGTTTGTCGACGACGGGCCGGGATGGCCCCCTTTTTAAGAGACCGGCGATTCTAGAGAAAGCAAGCCCATAGGTCAATTTCCAACCAGCCTTTCCCTATAGGGCGTGTGATGGACGGTGCCTGCTCGTTCATCCACGAGGGGGTGCTTGATCGGACACACGAATCGGGGACAACATGAAAAAAAAGAAGAGACATATAAAAAGCTTTTCTGAAGAACTTATAGATATTAGGTGGATAACCTTCTGTGGATAACCTTCTTCAGGCCACAAAATACGGGCTGTACAGAGTTTTACAACTTTGTTCTCAACCGGTGCTGCGCTTGTTTTCATCGTGGTCGAAAGCTGTGGATTAAAATGGCACTTATCCACACGAGAGTTATCAACAGACTACGACCCAGGGTTGTGCATAGCCCTCATGGGCGCTTATCCACAGGGCTTATTCACAGTGCGGCAAAGCCGTTTTGGGCGATAAATGGCTGTTTTGTCATGGTTCCTAACGTGTCCACATGTGGATAACTGAACGCTCGACCGGTACAATGGCGGATTGTTTTTGCCTCATCCGGCTTTCAAACTCAGGGGATATCCGTGTCAGTGGAACTTTGGCAGCAGTGCGTGGAGCTTCTGCGCGATGAACTGCCTGCCCAGCAATTCAACACCTGGATCCGTCCGCTACAGGTCGAAGCCGAAGGCGACGAGTTGCGCGTCTATGCGCCTAACCGTTTCGTTCTCGATTGGGTCAATGAAAAGTACCTGGGCCGCTTGCTCGAGCTGTTGGGCGAAAACGGCAGCGGCATTGCGCCTGCCCTTTCCTTATTAATAGGCAGCCGCCGCAGCTCGGCCCCACGGGCCGCGCCCAACGCGCCTGTCAGCGCTGCCGTGGCCGCTTCGCTCGCGCAGACCCGGGCGCAGACGCAGGCCCAAAGGCCTTTGCCGGTAGCGGCAGCGGTCGAGCCCGTGGCGGTAACGGCCGCTGAGCCTGTGCTGGTCAATGAACCGGCCGAGCCGTCCTCGCGTGACAGCTTCGATGCCATGGCCGAGCCCGTCTCGCCGCCAGCCAGCAATGCCCGGACCGAACAGCGCACCGTGCAGGTGGAAGGAGCGCTCAAGCACACCAGCTACCTGAACCGCACCTTCACCTTCGACACCTTTGTCGAAGGTAAGTCGAACCAGTTGGCGCGCGCGGCTGCCTGGCAGGTGGCCGATAACCCCAAGCATGGCTATAACCCGTTGTTCCTGTATGGCGGCGTGGGCCTGGGTAAAACCCACCTTATGCATGCTGTGGGTAACCACCTGCTGAAGAAGAACCCGAATGCCAAGGTTGTGTACCTGCACTCGGAGCGCTTCGTCGCAGACATGGTCAAGGCGCTGCAGCTCAACGCCATCAACGAATTCAAGCGCTTCTACCGTTCGGTGGATGCGTTGCTGATCGACGATATCCAGTTTTTTGCCCGCAAAGAGCGCTCGCAGGAAGAGTTTTTCCACACCTTCAACGCCCTGCTTGAGGGCGGCCAGCAGGTAATCCTTACCTCTGACCGTTACCCCAAGGAGATCGAAGGCCTGGAAGAGCGCCTGAAGTCGCGCTTTGGTTGGGGGCTGACGGTGGCTGTAGAGCCACCCGAACTGGAAACCCGCGTAGCTATCCTTATGAAGAAGGCCGACCAGGCCAAGGTCGAGCTGCCCCATGACGCGGCCTTCTTCATTGCCCAGCGCATTCGCTCCAACGTACGTGAGCTTGAAGGTGCACTGAAGCGGGTGATTGCCCACTCGCACTTCATGGGCCGCGATATCACCATCGAGCTGATCCGTGAATCGCTGAAAGACTTGCTGGCGCTGCAAGATAAACTGGTCAGTGTGGATAACATTCAGCGAACCGTCGCCGAGTACTACAAGATCAAGATCTCTGATCTATTGTCCAAGCGTCGTTCGCGTTCTGTCGCGCGTCCACGTCAGGTGGCCATGGCCCTGTCCAAGGAGCTGACCAACCACAGCCTGCCGGAAATCGGCGACATGTTTGGTGGTCGCGACCACACGACCGTGCTGCACGCCTGCCGCAAGATCAACGAATTGAAGGAATCCGACGCGGACATCCGCGAGGACTACAAGAACCTGCTGCGGACGCTGACGACCTGATGGCCGTCTGCGCAGCTATTTGAAGGCAAGGGACTAGACCATGCATTTCACCATTCAACGCGAAGCCCTGTTGAAACCCCTGCAACTGGTCGCCGGTGTCGTAGAGCGCCGTCAGACCTTGCCGGTCCTGTCCAACGTATTGCTGGTCGTGCAAGGCCAGCAACTGTCGTTGACCGGTACCGACCTGGAAGTCGAACTGGTAGGCCGCGTACAACTGGAAGAGCCGGCCGAGCCTGGCGAAATCACTGTGCCGGCGCGCAAGCTGATGGACATCTGCAAAAGCCTGCCGAACGACGCCCTGATCGATATCAAGGTCGACGAGCAGAAACTGTTGGTGAAGGCCGGCCGCAGCCGCTTCACCCTGTCGACCCTGCCAGCCAATGACTTCCCGACTGTGGAAGAAGGCCCAGGTTCGCTGACCTGCAACCTGGAACAGAGCAAGCTGCGCCGTCTGATCGAGCGCACCAGCTTCGCCATGGCCCAGCAGGATGTGCGCTACTACCTCAACGGCATGCTGCTGGAGGTTTCCCGTAACACCCTGCGCGCGGTTTCCACCGATGGTCACCGCCTGGCGCTGTGCTCCATGACCGCACCGATCGAGCAGGAAGATCGCCACCAGGTCATCGTGCCACGCAAAGGTATCCTGGAGCTGGCGCGCCTGCTGACCGACCCGGAAGGCATGGTCAGCATCGTCCTGGGCCAGCACCACATTCGCGCCACTACCGGTGAATTCACCTTCACCTCCAAGCTGGTGGATGGCAAGTTCCCGGACTACGAGCGTGTACTGCCCAAGGGCGGCGACAAGCTGGTGGTCGGTGACCGCCAGGCGCTGCGTGAAGCCTTCAGCCGGACTGCGATTCTTTCCAACGAAAAGTACCGCGGTATTCGCCTGCAACTGGCTGCTGGCCAACTGAAGATCCAGGCCAACAACCCCGAGCAGGAAGAAGCGGAAGAAGAGATCAGCGTGGACTACGAAGGTAGCTCGCTGGAAATCGGCTTTAACGTCAGCTACCTGCTAGACGTGCTGGGCGTGATGACTACCGAGCAAGTTCGTCTGATCCTGTCCGATTCCAACAGCAGTGCCCTGCTGCAGGAAGCCGGCAATGACGACTCTTCCTACGTTGTCATGCCGATGCGCCTGTAACCTGTAGCAGGCGAAATGTCCCTTCGACGGATCATGGTCACCGCGGTGCGCAACTTGCACCCGGTGACACTCTCGCCCTCCCCCCGCATCAACATCCTTTACGGCGCCAACGGCAGTGGCAAGACCAGCGTGCTTGAAGCTGTGCACTTGCTCGGGCTGGCGCGGTCATTTCGCAGCACCCGCCTGAACCCGGTCATCCAGTACGAGCAGCCTGCCTGTACCGTGTTCGGCGAAGTGCAGTTGGCCGAAGGTGGCACCAGCAACCTGGGTGTGTCCCGAGAGCGGCAGGGAGATTTCACCATACGCATCGATGGGCAAAACGCGCGTAGCGCCGCCCAGCTGGCAGAATTACTGCCACTGCAGCTCATCAACCCAGACAGTTTCCGGCTGCTGGAAGGTGCCCCGAAAATACGCCGCCAGTTCCTCGATTGGGGTGTGTTCCACGTGGAACCTCGTTTCCTGCCTGCCTGGCAACGGCTGCAGAAGGCGCTGCGGCAGCGGAACTCATGGTTGCGTCATGGTACACTTGACGCAGCTTCGCAAGCCGCCTGGGACCGGGAATTGTGCCTGGCCAGCGCGGAAATAGATGAATACCGTCGCAACTACATCAAGGCCTTGAAGCCTGTCTTCGAGCGAACCCTGAGCGAACTGGTCGAGCTGGACGGGTTGACCCTGAGCTACTACCGAGGCTGGGACAAGGACCGGGAACTGCAAGAAGTACTCGCATCCTCTCTCCTTCGCGATCAGCAGATGGGCCATACCCAGGCCGGTCCGCAGCGTGCTGATTTGCGTCTTCGTCTGGCTGCCAATAACGCGGCCGACATCCTGTCGCGTGGTCAGCAAAAGCTGGTGGTGTGCGCATTGCGCATTGCCCAGGGCCACCTCGTTAGCCAGGCTCGCCGCGGTAACTGTATTTATCTCGTGGATGACTTGCCGTCCGAACTGGACGACAAGCATCGCCGCGCGCTGTGCCGCTTGCTTGAAGAATTACGCTGCCAGGTGTTCATCACCTGTGTAGATCACGAATTACTGAGGGAAGGCTGGCAGACGGAAACGCCAGTTGCTTTGTTCCACGTGGAACAAGGCCGTATCACCCAGACCCACGACCATCGGGAGTGAAGGCATGAGCGAAAATCAAACGTACGACTCCTCCAGCATCAAGGTGCTGAAAGGTTTGGATGCCGTACGCAAGCGTCCCGGCATGTACATTGGCGACACCGATGATGGTAGCGGCCTGCACCACATGGTCTTCGAGGTGGTCGACAACTCGATCGACGAAGCCCTCGCCGGTCACTGTGATGACATCACCGTCATCATCCACACGGACGAGTCCATCAGTGTGCGCGACAACGGTCGCGGCATTCCGGTCGACGTGCATAAAGAAGAAGGCGTTTCCGCAGCCGAGGTCATCATGACCGTACTGCACGCCGGCGGTAAGTTCGACGATAACTCCTACAAGGTATCCGGCGGCCTGCACGGCGTAGGTGTTTCTGTTGTGAACGCCCTGTCCGAGAAGCTCGTGCTGACCGTTCGCCGTAGCGGCAAGATCTGGGAACAGACCTACGTTCACGGCGTACCACAAGCGCCGATGGCGGTTGTCGGTGAAAGCGAAACCACCGGTACCCACATCCACTTCAAGCCGTCGGCTGAAACCTTCAAGAATATTCACTTCAGCTGGGACATCCTGGCCAAGCGTATTCGCGAGCTGTCGTTCCTCAACTCGGGCGTTGGCATTCTGCTGAAGGATGAGCGCAGCGGTAAGGAAGAGTTCTTCAAGTACGAAGGCGGCCTGCGTGCGTTCGTCGAGTACCTGAACACCAACAAGACGCCAGTCAACACTCAAGTGTTCCACTTCAACGTTCAGCGTGAAGATGGCGTGGGCGTGGAAGTTGCTCTGCAGTGGAACGACAGCTTCAACGAAAACCTGCTGTGCTTCACCAACAACATTCCGCAGCGTGACGGCGGTACTCACCTGGTGGGCTTCCGTTCTTCGCTGACCCGTAGCCTGAACAGCTACATCGAACAGGAAGGCCTGGCGAAGAAGAACAAGGTGGCGACCACGGGTGACGACGCCCGTGAAGGCCTGACCGCGATCATCTCGGTGAAGGTACCGGACCCCAAGTTCAGCTCGCAGACCAAAGACAAACTGGTCTCCTCGGAGGTGAAAACCGCCGTGGAACAGGAGATGAACAAGTACTTCTCCGACTTCCTGCTGGAAAACCCGAACGAGGCCAAGGCCGTCGTTGGCAAGATGATCGACGCCGCTCGTGCGCGTGAAGCAGCACGTAAAGCCCGTGAGATGACGCGCCGCAAAGGTGCGCTGGATATCGCCGGCCTGCCAGGCAAACTGGCGGACTGCCAGGAGAAGGACCCTGCCCTTTCCGAACTGTACCTGGTGGAGGGTGACTCCGCAGGTGGCTCGGCCAAGCAAGGTCGTAACCGTCGTACCCAGGCGATCTTGCCGCTGAAGGGTAAGATCCTCAACGTCGAGAAAGCACGCTTCGACAAGATGATCTCGTCCCAGGAAGTGGGCACGCTGATCACTGCGCTTGGCTGCGGTATCGGTCGCGAAGAGTACAACATCGACAAGCTGCGTTATCACAACATCATCATCATGACCGATGCTGACGTTGACGGTTCGCACATCCGTACCCTGCTGCTGACTTTCTTCTTCCGTCAGTTGCCGGAACTGGTCGAGCGTGGCTACATCTACATTGCCCAGCCGCCACTGTACAAGGTGAAGAAAGGTAAGCAGGAGCAGTACATCAAGGACGACGAGGCCATGGAAGAGTACATGACCCAGTCGGCCCTGGAAGACGCAAGCCTGCACCTGGACGAGTCGGCGCCAGCGGTTTCCGGTGTGCAGCTGGAAGCGCTGGTGAACGAATTCCGTTCTGTCATGAAGACGCTCAAGCGCCTGTCTCGCTTGTACCCGGAAGAGCTGACCGAGCACTTCATCTACCTGCCTGAGGTGACCCTGGAACAGTTGGGTGACCACGCGGTGATGCAAGCCTGGCTGGCCCAGCTCCAAGAGCGTCTGAACAACAGCCAGAAGTCCGGCCTGGCTTACAACGCCAGCCTGCGTGAAGACAAAGAGCGCAACGTATGGCTGCCGGAAGTGGAAATCACCTCCCACGGCCTGGCCAGCTACATCACCTTCAACCGCGACTTCTTCGGCAGCAATGACTACCGCACGGTCGTCAACGTGGGTGCCAAGCTGTCGACCCTGTTGGGTGAAGGTGCTTACGTGCAGCGCGGTGAACGCCGCAAGGCAATCGTCGAGTTCAAGGAAGGCCTGGACTGGCTGATGAACGAGACCACCAAGCGCCACACCATCCAGCGATACAAAGGGCTGGGTGAGATGAACCCGGACCAGCTGTGGGAAACCACCATGGACCCGACCGTTCGCCGTATGCTCAAGGTCACCATCGAGGATGCGATTGCTGCTGACCAGATCTTCAACACCCTGATGGGTGATGCAGTCGAGCCGCGTCGTGAGTTCATCGAAAGCAACGCGCTGTCGGTGTCGAACCTGGACTTCTGATCAGGTGTAAATCGACAGACACTAAAAAGCCCGCAGCAGCGGGCTTTTTAGTGTCTGCAAAAATCAGTAACCGGTAAGAATGTTTACGATCCTGCCACTGGCGATCGACATCAACACATAGTCGCCGTTCACGTACAACCAACGGTGGTCGCGCGGTGGCGCATACAGGTGGCGCGCTTTCCAGTCGGTCACCCAGTAACGGTCACCACGGTAATGCGGGTCAACGGCATGCCCACGCTGCCACTGTTGATGAGGTACCGGCATGCCCTGCTGCGGTCGGAAGTTCGGGTTACGGTAAGCGGGTGCTCGCCCGTTGTCATGTCGGCCTTGCTGCTTCGGCTGACCATGCGGTGGGTTGCCTTGGTGCGATGGACCATCATCATGCCGGTCGGGTGGGCCCGGCTGCGCGAAGCTGGCCAACGGTGCGCTGAGCATGAGCGCGGCGCAGATCACGGTTAGGGTTTTCTTCATTTGATGCGGTCCTCTGCATATTAACGCCCGGCTGTAACTGTCTGGGTACCGGGTACGGTTAACCAATCAGACCACGGTTTTTTACGTTTAATGTCAGGGCAGAGGTAAAGGTCCGGTAAAGGTCTGAAGGCGAACGATCTGTAGGAGACTACCCAGCCCGCTGTGCGGCGCTGTCGCGCATAGAACAAGGCTTCGGCAAGCGCCGCTTTATCCTGTGGGAGCGGGCGTGCCCGCGAACACCGGCGCAGCCGGTGCCCTGCAGCGCGTCGTATTCTTCGCGGGCACGCCCGCTCCCACAGATTTTGCCTTTGCCAACATTCGTCAGTTCAGCCCAAGGGCCTTCAAGCGGCGATACAGCGTACGTTCACTCATGCCAAGATGGCTGGCCAGTTCGCTACGCGAGCCCTTGAACTGGTCCAGCGCCTGCGCCAGCTCACTCAGGTTGTTGCGACGGCCGCCTGCCTTGATCGCCCCCGCCAGCCCGATATCTTCAGGCAAGTGCTCTGGTCGGATCAGCCCGTCATCGGCAAACAGCCGCGCCCTTTCCAGTATGTTGCGCAGCTCGCGGATATTGCCCGGAAACGGATGCAAGCCAAGTTGCTGCAAGGCATCGTCACTCAGCCTGGGCGTTGGCTTGCCGCCCATACGCTGCAGCAGGCTCTGCGCAAGCAGCGGCAGATCTTCCACCCGCTCGCGCAAGGCCGGCAGGCGAATCGGGAAGCCGCTGATGCGGTAATACAGATCTTCACGGAAGGTGCCATCGGCAACCATCTGTTTGAGCGGCTTGTGGGTGGCCGATACCAGGCGGAAATCCGAATGCACCGTGCGCAGGCTGCCCACCGGGCGGAAGCTGCCGGACTCGATCAGACGCAGCAGTTTCACCTGCATCGCCAGCGGCACTTCGCCAATTTCGTCGAGGAACAGGGTGCCTCCATGGGCTGCCTCGGCCAGGCCGATCTTGCGTTGATTGGCACCGGTGAACGCGCCTTTCTCATAACCGAACAACTCGCTTTCGAACAACGACTCCGTCAGGCCAGTGCAGTCGACTACCACCAGCGGGCCGTTGGCCCTGGGGCTGCCCATGTGCACCGCGCGGGCGAACAGTTCTTTACCGCTACCCGACTCACCTTGCAGCAGCACCGGGATCTGCGCTGGCGCCGCACGTTGCAGGCTGGCCAATGCGGCCTTGAAGGCTGGGGCGCGGCCGACCAGGCCCTGCTCCTGAGGTTGCGCTGACGCGAGGGTGATGGTGGTCAGGCGTTCGACAAAGGCCACCACCCTGCCCTGTTCATCCAGAATCGGGCGCAGCTCGACATCCACATGCTCGGGGCCGCGTGGTGTGTGATGAACATGCAGCACCCGCTCGGGCACCTTGCTGTCCCACGCCTTGCGCAGGGGGCAATGCTCGCCGGCCTGGTCGCACGGTACGGCATAGTGGTGCGAGACCTTGTGGCACTTCTCACCCAGCGGGGCCTGGTCATGGCGGCCGAACTGGCGGCGGTAGGCGGCATTGGCGGCCAGGATGTTGTAGTCGGTGTCCAGCACGATGGCTGGCAGGGCATCGTGCTCAAGGTAGGAAACCAGAGCTAGGATGAGGGGATGGGCTTCAGACATGACGGCACCGTATGGATGACCGGCGCAGGGTAACAAGGACTGCCAAACACTGCCATTGGCTGACAGTCGAATGCCACAAGCTCTGCCACTATTGCTGCCAGTTGTCTGCCATGGGCCGGTTTCATTGGCCCTGGCGCGCTAAAAAGCCTGGCATGCATCTTGATAAACCTCCTGTCACTGCCTACGCCTTACAAGGCGGGGCGGATAAATTGGAGAACGTGATGATCATCGGCAACAACCTTCACGTGGACGCCTTTTACGACAAGGCGACCTCGACCATCAGCTACCTGGTCATGGACCGTGAAACCCGGCAATGCGCGTTGATCGACAGCGTGCTGGATTACGACCCCAAGTCTGGGCGCACCTGCAGCGCTTCGGCGGACCGCCTGATCGAACGCGTGACCGAGCTGAATGCCAGCGTGCGTTGGGTGCTGGAAACCCACGTGCACGCCGACCACCTTTCCGCGGCGGCCTACCTGAAGGAAAAGCTGGGCGGCCATACCGCTATCGGCGCGCACATCACCCAGGTGCAGAAAGTATTCGGCACCTTGTTCAATGCAGAGCCTGGCTTTGCCCGTGATGGCAGCCAGTTCGATGTTCTGCTCGAAGACGAGGAAGGGTTCCGTATCGGCAACCTGCACGCCCGGGCACTGCACACGCCCGGGCACACACCCGCGTGCATGAGTTTCATGATCGAAGACGCCGGCGAGATCGCGGTGTTTGTGGGTGACACCCTGTTCATGCCCGACTACGGCACTGCCCGCTGTGACTTCCCAGGGGCCGATGCCCGTACCCTGTATCGCTCGATCCGTCGTCTGCTGGCTTTCCCCGACCAGACCCGGCTGTTCATGTGCCACGACTACCTACCCGGTGGCCGCGATATGCAGTACGTCACCACCGTGGCCGAGCAGCGCGCCAGCAACATTCATATTCACCAGGGCATCGACGAAGACAGTTTTGTCGCCATGCGCGAAGCCCGTGACAAGACCCTCGACATGCCCGTGCTGATCCTGCCTTCGGTGCAGGTGAACATGCGTAGCGGCCAGCTCCCCGCGCCGGAAGAGAACGGCGTGAGCTATCTGAAAATACCGCTGAACAAGCTGTAAGCGCCCTGCCCCATAATCAGATTTCCAGGATTTACCGCCATGCCTGCCTTGTTGTCCCCTGCCAATACCGACCACCACAAAGTCGTCATCGTCGGTGCCGGTGCCGCTGGTATCGCCACCGCTTCCAGCCTGATCAGCCGTGACCCGTCGCTGGACGTTGCCTTGATCGACCCCGCCGACGTGCATTACTACCAACCCGGCTGGACCATGGTCGGTGCCGGTGTGTTCAAGGCACCAAGTACCGCCCGTACCATGGCATCGACCATTCCGCGCGGTGTGCGCTGGGTCAAGGCGCGGGTGCAGGGTTTCGACCCACTGGGCCAGCTGGTCATCCTTGAAGACGGCCGCGCCATCAGCTACGAACAGCTGGTCGTCTGCCCTGGCCTCACGCTGGACTGGGCGGCCATCGATGGGCTCAGTGAAACCCTGGGCCGCAACGGTGTCACCTCCAACTACCGCTACGACCTCGCGCCCTACACCTGGGAGCTGGTGCAGAAACTCAAGCAAGGCCGCGCCGTGTTCAGCCAGCCGCCCATGCCGATCAAATGTGCGGGCGCGCCGCAAAAGGCGCTGTACCTGTCTTGTGACCACTGGCTGCGCAACGGCCATCTTGGCGCGGTGAAAGCCAGCTTCTTCAATGCCGGTGCAGTCTTGTTCGGTGTGGCGGACTACGTGCCCGCGCTGATGAAGTACATCGAAAAATACGCCGTGGACCTCCATTTCTCACACCGACTGGTCGCCGTGGACGGCCCGAACAAGCGCGCCACCTTCGTGCGCACCCTGCCCGATGGCAGCAGCGAAACGCGCATTGAGCCTTTTGACATGCTCCACGTGGTACCGCCACAGGTGGCGCCGGCTTTTATTCGTGAAAGCCCGTTGGCCGATAATGGCGGCTGGGTCGATGTCGACCCGCATACCCTGCGCCATCGCAATTACACCAACATCCATGCCTTGGGCGACGTGGCCAATACCAGCAATGCCAAGACCGCCGCAGCGGCCCGCAAGCAGGCGCCGGTCGTGGCCAACAACGTGCTGGTGGCACTGGGCCGGCTGCCCACCCTCGCCCAGTACGATGGCTATGGTTCGTGCCCGCTGACGGTAGAGCGCGGCAAAATCGTGCTGGCCGAGTTCACCTATGGCGGCAAGCTGGCACCGAGCTTCCCCAACTGGTTGCTGGATGGCCGCAAACCGACGCGCCTGGCCTGGTTGCTCAAGGCGCAAGCGCTGCCGCCATTGTACTGGCAAGGCATGCTCAAGGGCCGCGAGTGGCTGGCGCGCCCACAGCTGGTCGCCGAGGGTGGGCAGTGATCGAACATCAATTGTTGGGGGCGGGCCTGGGCGCGATCATCGGCGCGGTGCTGGCGTTGACCGGCGCAGGCGGTGGCATTCTCGCCGTGCCCTTGCTGGTGTTCGGCTTGGGGCTGTCGATGGTTGAGGCAGCACCGGTCGGCCTGTTGGCCGTAGGCATGGCGGCGGCGGTTGGCGCAGTGCTGGGCTTGCGTCAGGGGCTGGTGCGTTACCGGGCGGCGCTGTTTATCGCGCTGATCGGCGTAGCAGCGGCGCCGTTCGGGCTGATGCTGGCGCACCGCTTGCCGAATACACCCTTGCAGCTGGTGTTTGCCGGGGTGCTGGTGTACGCCTGCCTGCGTATCTGGCGCAAGGCTGCCAAGGAACTGCGCGGTGAGGCCAATGACGCCCATCGCTACATCGAACCCTGTGTGCTGAACCCGTTGCAAGGCCGCTTGCGCTGGACCCTGCCCTGCGCGCGTGCCCTGGCATTTACCGGGGGCTTGTCCGGGTTGCTGTCTGGTCTGCTGGGGGTTGGCGGTGGTTTCGTCATCATCCCGGCGCTGAACCGCTATACCAACCTGCGCATGGCCAGCATCGTTTCCACTTCGCTGGCGGTGATCGCACTGGTGTCCACGGGCAGTGTGGTCAGCGCCAGCTTGGCGGGTGTCATGCATTGGCAGGTTGGAGCCCCGTTCGCATCAGGCGCGGTGCTCGGCTTGCTGCTGGCGCGGCCATTGGCGGCCAGGCTGGCCGGGCCGCGCTTGCAGCAGATGTTTGCGGTGGCGGGTTGGGCGGCCGCATTGCTGTTGGCCGGGAAGGCGCTATTGGGCTAGCAGCGCGTCCTGTTCTGCCGCGCACAGCGCCAGCAGGTAGTCCCACACCACCCGCAGGCGTACTGACTTGTGCAGCTCGCGGCGGGTACAGATCCAGTAGCTGCGCTGAATGGTCTCGCCAGGCAGTACGCGCACCAGCGTCGGGTCGTCGTGAGCCATGTAGTTGGGCAGCACGGCGATGCCCAGCCCGGCGCGGGCGGCAGCCTGTTGGGCAATGACGCTGGTGCTGCGAAACACCACGGTCGGTGCCCGGCAGAAACTGTTGAGAAACAGCAGCTCCTGGCTGAACAGCAGGTCGTCGACGTAGCCGATCCAGTTGTGCCTGGCCAGGTCCTCACGGTTGCGCAACGGCGGTGCCCGGTCCAGGTAGCCCTGGCTGGCGTACAGCGCCAGGCGGTAGTCGGTGAGCTTGCGGGTGATCAGCAGGTCGGCGTTGGGCCGCTCCAGGTGGATGCTGATCTCTGCTTCGCGGTTGAGGATGCTGACAAAGCGCGGCACCGCCACCAGTTCCACCTCCAGGCCCGGATAGCGTTCGAACAACGCGTTCATGCGCGGGGTGAAGAACATGATGCCAATGCCTTCGGTTACCCCCAGGCGAATCTTGCCCAGCGGGGTGATGGCCTGGGTGATTTCTTCCTGCGCCAGCAGCGCGACGTTTTCCATGGCTTCGGCGTGTTTGAGCAGGGCCTGGCCTGAGGGCGTCAGCTCGTAGCCTTGGGCATGCTGCACGAACAGCGCGGTGCCCAGGCTTTGCTCGATGCTCTCGATATGCCGGGCTACGGTGCTGTGGGTAGTGTTGAGGCGCTTGGCGGCGGTAAGCAGGCGGCCGCTGCGCTGCAACTCGAGGAAAAACCGCAGATCGTTCCAGTCGAACATGCTTGTCCCTATGCATCCAGACGGCGCGTACCTTTGTAGGAGCGGCCTTGTGTCGCGATGGGGCGCGCAGCGGCCCTGAATCAGCATATGCGGTCCTTCAGGTAGACCTGGTTTGCTGGAATCAGGGCCGCTGCGCGCCCCATCGCGACACAAGGTGTTCTGGTCAAGTTTTGCCGGACACCGATTACGGTGATCAAGCTGCCTGCTGCTCCATTGCTATTGGCGACAGGTAGTTGTTATAGCTGTGGAGCCTGATTCGGTTGTATCTCATGAAGAAGCTGGTCATATCCTGCCTGGCTTCTTCAATTGCCGCGTAGCCCTTGGCGGG
>NZ_JENB01000018.1 GCF_000708715.2 Pseudomonas putida W15Oct28
ACTTGCTTGACCGCTTCGATCTTGAATTCTTCAGGGTAACGCTGACGACTCATGGCACCTCCTATTTGGGCCTCATTATGAGGCTTGGAGGTGTCTACGAAACCAGGGGCGATTCATAGTGCGCTTCTCGATGGCAATTCGGGCATAGCGCTACGCAGTTGTAGAATCGATCCGACACTTCGGCACCTAGCACGTGGTGTACGTCCAAGAAGCCAGGGAATGATCGACTTTCGGTGCATCTTTCACACCGATACTGAGCTCGTTCCAGCACCGCCAGCCGAACCTTAGGATCGCGCTTCACGTGAGACCGAAGGGTACTCACCCTCTCCCCTACGTCACGTCCTAACGCCGAATAGTCTGGCATCGGGCAATCGTCATAGGTGTCGTCCAGGGCAGGCGATTTCGGATGTGATCCGACCAGTCTGGCGAGATCGACAACCCCCGGCCACTGCCATAAAACATCAGCAACCTGGTGGGTATCCGGCAACCGATCATCCTGAAGCCACAGGGTTGGGCTTGTTCCGTTCTGGGCGTGGTTCTTCGTGATGCGTCCTTTCAGCCCCCTGCTTAGAAGCTCATCGCTCACCTCCCGCTGCCGATTCCAGATCTGATGCAAAGCGCCAATCGGGATCAAGGCGGCATACACCACGGCCTCGCCTTCACGCTGAAATAGCAGATTGTGGGTGATCCCTTGAGCGAGGTCTCTACCCACCACATGCTGCAATGTTGCGTCCCAGCCCCCAGGACGAAGGTGGGCAGTCAATTGAGCAGCAGAGTACTTTTGCTCATTCCGGTTCCGACCATCACGGCGCCAGCACAGGCGCACCCGCGCTGTGGCTTCATGGCCATCTGAGGTGCGGAAAGTCACAATTTGCTGGGATGCCGCGCCAGTAGTGATCAGGCGAGCGCTGGACACCTCGAAGCCGCAGGCTTCCAGAAATGGCCGCACAGCCGCGCGGGAACATTCTTCCGCCGCAAGACTTTCTGCGCCTCGAAACTGACGAGGTGAAGATTCGGACAATGGATCTCTCCAATTTATGAAGTGTCGTAACCAGTATCGCTGATGCGGGTCGTTCCTGAAGAACCTAGATCCTGTGATCATTACTCTCACTAGGTACATTCGGGTCTTGATTTTAGCAGTCTTGGTTGGCACGGGCCTCGTCAATCAGAACGTTCAACCACCCTTGCCGTGAAGAATGGGTTGTGCCCACAAGTAATCGACCAAGGCCGTATAGCTGCTAAAGGTCTGATCGACCAAGCGAGCAGAAACCCAGCCCATGAACATGAACCGATGAACAAACGAATTCACATTGAGCCCATTGGGGTAAATACAGAGGGCTTGCGAGCGGCCTGTGAGCATCTGACATCGCCTACTTGTTGAATAGCATAGTGCGCCGGTAGCACCCTTGCGGTTCTTTACCACCAAGCCCCGCTCGCTTCTCCACAAAACCCTTTTTGGTATTGGCCATGTCCATGAAGCTTGTGATGCCTCCCTCAACCACTGCTAGAGACTCACTGGCGATGGTTGCTACCAATCTTTTCGATCCGTCCACAGCGGATCAGGACGTTGCACGCCTTTTGGGTTGCTGCTCACCACGACCTGGTCGCCGTCAATGACGTTGTAGAAACAACTGCGGCGCCCGGTATGACAGGCACCCCCCACCTGATCGACTAAAACGAGCAGCGCATCTCCATCACAGTCCAAACGGACCTCTTTAACATGCTGAACATTCCCTGACGTTTCACCTTTTCGCCAAAGCCCTCCTCTTGAGCGCGACCAGTAACAGGCCTGCCGGGTCTGCAAGGTCTCGACGAGCGCCTCCTGATTCATCCACGCCAGCATCAACACTTCGCCACTGTCGTGCTGCACGGCAACGGCGGCCACCAGCCCTTGGGGACTCCAGGGAATCTGTGCCAGCACGTCATCTAGAGGGAAGCGCGATCCCGCCTCAGCCTGCTCGAGCTTAAGAAACATGATTTACTACCTTGGAAGCAGAGATATACTATAACGTATCATGCAATCGGCGACGCCTGCCTCTACAATCGAGAGCCCCATGAACCTATTTTCAAGCCTAGGAAGCTACCCAGCAGTTCGTCTGCGCCGTAATCGCGCCGACGACTGGACGCGCCGCCTTGTCGCCGAAAACACCTTATCCGCTGATGACTTGATTTGGCCGATTTTTCTTAAAGAAGGCTCGGGAGGTAGCGAGCTGATCAGCGCCATGCCAGGTCAGGCACGGGTCAGTCTGAACGAGCTGATCGACCATGCAGGGCGTGCCGTAGACCTTGGCATACCCGCAATTGCACTCTTCCCTGCCACTGCGCCCGATCGGAAGGACAGCCAAGGGAGTGAAGCGATCAATGCGGACAATCTGGTATGCAGGGCCGCCAGGTTATTGAAATCGACATACCCCGCCCTGGGGCTCATAGGCGATGTCGCGCTCGACCCCTACACAGACCATGGGCACGATGGGCTGATGCGTAACGGCCAAATCGTAAATGACGAGAGCCTCGAAATGCTGGCTAAGCAGGCAGTTGTCCAGGCGCAGGCCGGCATCGACACCCTTGCGCCTTCAGACATGATGGATGGGCGAATCGGGGCGCTCAGGAAAGCCCTCGATTCGGCAGGCCTGACCGATGTCCGGCTCATGTCGTACGCGGCCAAATACGCTTCGGGCTTCTACGGCCCCTTCCGCGATGCGCTAGGGTCTTCACGCGCACTCAAAGGCGACAAGCAAACCTATCAGATGGACCCAGCCAACAGCGATGAGGCCCTACGGGAAGTCGCACTGGACCTTCAGGAAGGCGCTGACATGATCATGGTCAAGCCAGGCATGCCATACCTCGACATCATCCAGCGTGTGAAGTCGACGTTTGCAGTGCCCACATTTGCCTACCAGGTCAGCGGTGAATACTCGATGATCAAGGGCGCGATCAATAACGGATGGCTTGATCCACACAAGGTCATCCTCGAGTCGCTGATGGCATTCAAGCGCGCGGGCTGCTGTGGCATTCTGACCTACTTCGCGCTTGAGGCCGCAGAGCAATTGAAGCGGGGCTGAGATTTCCCGGCTGCGGTGACAAGCCCTTGTGACACCCCTAGCTTGGCAATGCGTCACAAGGGTTTCATGCTCAAGCGGATTCAGTGTTCGCCATGGCTGCGATCAGGCTGCCCGCAGGTGGCTGCTGACGGAAGTAACCCTCTACCCCCGTGAAGATCGCATCAGCGATTTTGCGCTGATGGCGTACATCATGAAGCCGCCGGCAATCATTGAGATTAGAGATGAAGCCCGTCTCCACCAAAATTGAAGGCACTGCCGCGGACTTCAGTACCGCAAAACCTGCCTGCTCCACTTTGGATTGATGCAGTCTCGACACCCCTCCAAGTTGCGCGAGCACCTGGTGCCCCAAGTCCAGGCTGGTGGAAATGGTGGCATTCATTGACATGTCCAGAAGAACCCCGGCCACCATGGGATCATTCTTGCGCAGCTTGACGTCCAAACCACCGCCGACCGAGTCTGCGCCATTTTCCCTGGCAGCCATCCAGCGGGCCATCGACGAGCTTGCCCCTCCTTGGGAGAGTGCAAAAACCGACGCGCCCGAAGCAGTCAGCCTGGGCGCAGCGTCTGCTTGCACGGAGATGAAGAGGTCAGCATTCAACCGCTGAGCCACTTCTGCACGCTTGCGCAATGGAATGAACACATCACCGGTACGCACCAGGCGAGCCTTATACCCCTTCTGGGCATCTATGCGCCTGGCCAGTAGCAACGCAATCTGCAGGGCAACAATTTTCTCTCGCTCCCCTTTGGCCCCCACGGCCCCAGGGTCTTTTCCTCCATGCCCCGCATCGATCACTACCAACAGATCACGGTTGGACTTCCCCGCTGGCCGGTCCCTGACAGCCCCGGCCACTCCAGCCGACGCGGCAGCCTGGTTAGCCAGGCCCGTCAGTAGCAACTCGAGCTTGTGATTACCCTGCGACGCAGCCAGCAGCTCACCCCGTACACCCGACTGCGTCAAATCCACGACGATACGCAAATCACCCGTTGGTGTTTTTCCACTGCGAATCGCGTGAACGGGCGTACCAGCCAACGCCAGGCCATCCAGTGATGCATCAAGCTCAGCCTGGTGCAGATCAAGCACCACCCTCGGTGGCGACTCCAAGGCAAAGCTGTTGGCGACCACCGGGCCACTCAGATCGAACAACAACTTCGTAGACCCCGCCGCACGAACAACGCTCACTCGCAGCACAACAGCACTCGATGCGCGCGCAGCAAATGATGCCGGCAGCGCTAGACCGGCTAGCAAAAATTTCAACAAGCTCCGTCTGTCCATACACCTTTACACCCTGAGTTGTCTCAGCTCACCGGGCAGATGATCTGATGCCACCCGCCCTATCCGCTCCGCACGCTTGCGCCCCACCAAGAGGGTGTTGTGGCGCTCTCTACAATGTTACGTTATAACATGGCTTCACGAAGGCAATGACCAGCGTGATCGCTTTGACGCCTACCTGCTAACAGACGAAGAGACGGCCTAGGGCCTGAAAAGCTGGATGAAGTAGAAAACCTCTTCCAGGCTGGATCTGAATTGAAAGACGCCCCCGCTTTTGGGAGGGCCGGAAACCCGTGGATATACAAAATGAGTGCAGTGACACATCGAAGGCATCAGCATATGACGTCGACAATTCACCTCCACTCCGCTTGCTTGGGCTGTTGCAACAGCCACCTGATGCGGCACTCGCTGCATTGGCAGCGCCTTCAGCGCCAGCGCAATACCCTTTGCGTCATCGCCAGTATCTCGAGTCGTTACTACTCGCAAGGGACACTGCGCGCAGTGCTAGCGATTTTGCCAAAGCAGACGCCTTGCGTGATGAGTTACTGGCTGCAGGCTTCCGCATCGAAAACACCCCAGAAGGTTCCAAGTTGCGACCGTCGGCAAGGAGAGTGATATGAGGCAGTGGCCGATTTTGATTTTGATTGCATTGGTGCGCGGCTATCAGCTGTTCATCAGCCCGGTGATCGGCAGTCGTTGCCGATTTCACCCCTCTTGCTCCCAATACTCGATCGAAGCACTGCGCACTCATGGCGCATTGCTGGGCAGCTGGTTGACGCTGCGACGGCTATTGCGTTGCCACCCGTTACACCCCGGCGGATTTGACCCGGTACCGCAGAAAGGCAATAAAAAAGAAGGTGGTTCATGCTGATCCGTAAGCTTTTCAAATTCGAAAATGCACACATTGTGCGCGGTTGCAGCACCCGCCGATGCTCTCACTCAATCCACGGGCACTCGTATAAAGTCGAACTGCTTTTGCACGCAGACGCCCTGGATCACGGGCAAATGGTGTACGACTTCGGGTTGCTGAAAGGGGATGTTCGCGAGCTGATCGACGCCTTTGACCACTCCGTCGCACTCTGGTCAAGGGATAATCCCGAATACATTGCTTCTATTCGCAAGCACTCCGAACGGTGGGTTTTGATTCCCGTCTCCCCGAGCGCGGAGCAATTCTCCAGATTGATCTTCCGCTTGGTGGATGCCGCGTTGCAAAACACAGATATGAGCAATGGCGAGTCCGACGTGCAACTTCACTCTGTCATCGTTCACGAAACCGAAACGGGCTATGCACAGTGCTTTCGCGAAGACGTCGTGAATCCACGCATGGGCATGATCGACCTCGACCTTGTCGAGTTCTCTTCTGCCATTAGCACTCAGTGGTCAGACCCCGATCTGTTTGAACGCCTCAAGCCAAAGCACACCCTGACTCAGACCGCGCTAGACAGCCGGGCGTGAACCACGCTGCCCAGGTTTAACGTTCAGCGTGAACGCTTCGTTACTCGATATCGATGACGACCTTGCCCACAGCCTTACCGGAACCCTGCAAAACCTGTGCAGCTTGAGCTTGCGCCAACCCAAACCGGTGAGGATCCATCAGCGGTCTGAGCTTGCCTTCCTCTGCGAGCCGCGTTGCATGCTGCAGGATTTGACCATGATGCGCACGCCCTTCCCCGCTAAGCATTGGCAACAGGACGAATATGCCTGACAGCGTCACGCAGCGCAGTGAGCCAGGGGCCAGATTGTGGGAGGCGAAGGCAAAACAACTGGCGACATGGCCATAGGGCTTGGCAGCAACAAGGGAGTCGTCCAGGCTCTGCCCGCCAACGGTGTCATAAACGATGTCGAACCCTTTGCCTTCAGTGAAATCCGCAACGTACTCGTCGACAGTTTTGGCGTTGTAATCAATAGGCGTAGCGCCAAAAGACGCCACGATCTCTTGTTTGCCGGCGGAGGCTGTCGCGTACACGTCAGCGCCGTGTGCTGCGGCAATCTGGATTGCTACATGGCCGACTCCACCAGCGCCACCTTGCACCAGGACACGCTGGCCGGCCTGGACTGCGGCTCTGTCTACCATGCCTTCCCAGGCAGTCAAAAATACCAGAGGAATTGCCGCGGCTTCGCGCATGGTGAGATTCTTCGGCTTCAATGCCAGAAGTGCCGTGTCGACTGCAGCATATTCGGCCAGCGAGCCCTGCAGCCCCCGAACGCCTCCCGTGAGTCCGTAAACCTCATCCCCCACGTTGAAGGCCGTCACGTCAGGCCCGGTTTCAACAACGACGCCTGCAAGGTCGGTACCGAGAATCGCGGGCAGCTCCGGCATGGCATACGGTGCAAGCCCCTGACGAATCATGTTGTCGATTGGGTTAACACCGCTGGCTACAATCCGCACAAGTACCTCGCCCGCCCGCGGCGAGGGGCGCTCTACCGTTTTCTCCACCAATGTCCCGGTAGCGTAGTCGTCTAGCACCAAGGCTCGCATCGTGTACTGGCTGCTCATTCTGGTCTCCTTAGAGGTTGTTTACAGTGTGCAATTCAGGGATTAGGGTTTAGGTATCATCTGTCGATTAGGCACTTTTTTGGAACGTAGGCACCCAATGGTAACCATGACTGAACCCACTGTTCGCGATCCGGGAACGCCCCTGGTGGTCTGTGAACAATGCCCGCCTCGCAGAATTCACGCGCTCTTGGCCCCAAAATGGTCGTCCATGGTGATTTACGTGCTGAGTTTCGGTTCGATGCGAACAGGCCAGCTTCAGCGCTCGATGCCGGGTATTTCAAAGAAGATGCTTACCCAGACGCTTCGCGAGCTGGAGAGTGATGGGTTGATCGCGCGCAAGGTGCACCAGGTGGTGCCCCCCATGGTCGAGTATTCACTAACCGACGTGGGGCAGCGATTTGTACAGCCGCTGATGGCGCTCTATGAGTGGGCGGAAGACAACGCCGAGCTTCTGGATGAGATTGAGACCAATCGGGCGGCTGCGGGCAGCAATTCAGAGGCCAGCTAAAGCCCACACCTCACCGGCGCAAAACAAACAGTGCAATGAGGAGTCCGCCATGACCGTAGTCGATCGCCTCAAATACTTGCGCGTCGTACTGGTTTTGGCTGGTCTGGCGTGCCTCGCGCTCTACCCACTTATGTTGTCCTGGCCGTCCGGTTGGGCCTGGCACGTCGGTCACTCGGACTACCCGATGATGATCGTTGGCATCTACGCCACACTTGGCGTGTTCTTGCTGCTGGCTGCACGTGATCCATTGGCCAATCTGAGCCTGATCTGGTTCGCCGTGTGGTCCAGCGCCGTTCATGGAGCAATCATGGCTGTCCAGGCGGTAACCCAGCCGGAGCAAATGGGGCACTTGGCAGGTGACGTGCCGGCACTCTTCATCGTGGCGGTTGCCTTGGCCATCTTGACGCCCCGCTCCAAAGGGGCCGCTCGCCGCCGGAAACACAGCCGGGCTTGAGCAGTGCCGTCAGGTGATGGTCACGCTGCCCATGTTTCGTGCAAATGACGCCACAAGATCCGCCCGCCCTGAACACTGAACAGTGCAGTCGAGATCCGTGTCTTGGCGCTTTGTCCGGGTAACCGATGTGTTTCTTGATAGCGGATCAACGCCCCCTCCGGCCACTGCGCCAATGATTCCAGCCCGATAAGCTCAATGGCCAGCCCTGGCTGGCTACCTGCACGTTGAGCGAACAGGGTAGCTACGTCCTTCAGGCTTACCTGCAGACCATTAGGCGTAACCATGGAGAACTCCGGATGGAAGCGCTCGACCATCGACTCAACCGCGCCCTCCCCCCTGGCGAAAAGCGCTTCTATCAATACATGCAGGTCAACGACTTCTTGCAGGTAGGGATTCATAACGTTCAGTTCCTTTGAAGTGTGCGCCTACCCTTGGAATACGGTACTTGCGCAGCTCATGCATTATTCAGGAGCAAAGTTTTGACGTTCAGCGTCAACGCTTCGAGTGTGAAGGGTTTCGTCAGCACAGCCGTATTGGGCTCCAGTGGGGCGTTTTCCAATATATGGGGTTGCGCATACCCGGTCATGAACAAGACCGGAAGACCAGGCCGGGAGCTGCGGCCAGTATCGGCCATCTGCCTGCCGTCGATCCCTCCTGGAAGACCAATGTCTGTGACCAGCAGATCGATGCGGGTATCCGAGCGGAGTAACTGAAGGCCAGCAAGGCTATCGGTCGCCTCAATGACGGTGTATCCGCAGCTACCCAGCGACTCACTCACAAACATGCGGACAGAGGGTTCATCATCGACGACCAGCACCGTTTCGCCTGAGGAGGTATGTTGTGATTCAGGCAACGACTCGGTACGAACTGCAGCATCAACCTCAACCTTATGGCTGGGTAGCTGCAGATATACCCGGGCGCCACGGCCCTCTTCTGACTCGATCCGAACCTGCCCGCCCGACTGTTTGGCGAAACCATAGATCATGGACAGGCCGAGCCCTGTCCCCGCTCCCACAGGTTTGGTCGTGAAGAAAGGCTCGAATGCGCGCGTTAGCGTGTCGGTGCTCATGCCCACACCATCATCGGCGACACAGATCGTGAAGTACGTTCCGGGTGCCAGTTCAGGATCGAGACCTGCTCCTTGTACCAGCGCCTCGTTGTACGTCTTGATGGAGATCGATCCTCCACCGTCCAATGCGTCGCGAGCGTTGATACAGAGGTTGAGCAGTGAGTTCTCGACTTGAGCCGGATCGACCAGGCAGGTACTGGATGTAGCCTGGAGCTCTACCTTGAGCTGGATCGCCGGCCCTACCGTCCGACGAATCAGCTCCTCCATATCACTGATCAGGGTGTTCACATCGGTATGAACAGGCATCAGCGTCTGGCGGCGAGAAAAAGCCAGCAGTCGGTGAGTCAGGGATGCCGCCCTTTGTGCCGCACCCTGTGCCACCGTCAGGTAGCGTTCTACGTCAGCGGTGCGCCCCTGCTTCATGCGGAGCTTGATCAACTCAAGGCTACCCGTGATGCCCGCGAGCAGATTGTTGAAGTCGTGTGCGATACCCCCGGTCAGCTGACCGACCGCCTCCATTTTCTGCGATTGACGTAGCGCTGCTTGCGCCGCTTCTCGCTCGGCGACGGCTTCTTCAATCTTCGCTTCCAGGGTGCGGTTAAGCTCCAGCAGCTCCGACTCGGCTTTTCTTCGCGCGGTTACATCGATGGACGAGCCGATCAGCCCCATGACCTCGCCTGCTTCGTCGCACAGTGGCGCTTTGACAGACAGCCAGTAGGTGGCCGTGCCATCCGGCATGTCGACACGCTCTTCGATCTGAACGGCCTTGCCGCCATGCATGATGTGCTGGTCGGTTGCCATGATCTGGCGTGCTTGCGCTTTGTCTTCCAGAAACTCCAGGTCGGTCTTGCCCAGGTAGCGCTCTGGTGGCTTGCCAACCAGTTGGGTGACACCATCATTTGCAACAATCAGCCGCCCCTGTCGATCTTTTGCGTAGACAACACCCGGTACGGCAGCCGTGAATGTGCGAAGCAAAGCTGACATCCTGTCGCGTTCAGCCTCTGCTGACCGGCGTGACTCAATGTCCATGAGAATGCCAGGGAACCGAACAGCCTGACCTTCCTCGTCAAGCTCGGCTCTGCCATTAGCCTCAACCCAACGGTAGCTGCCATCATGCTGCCTGACGCGGTATTCACACCGGTAGGCGCCCCCACGGCTCATTGCCTCCTGGATATCGGCAGAGACACGATCACGATCGTCAGGGTGAATCGAGGCGAAAGCTTCCTCAATCGGAATACCTGCCATGCATTTGTCTGCAGGAAGCCCGAAAGAGCGCGAGAATCGCTCATCCGCAGTAACCTGGTTTACCTGAATATCCCACACCCACGTGCCAATGATCGCGCCAGCTTCGAGCGCCAACTGTAAGCGCTCCAAAGCGGTCGTCGGAAACGCGGACTCCTGATGGGGTGATGCGGGAGCATCCAGGTCTGCTGAAAGGCCGACGCCTTCGCGATCCATAAATTGCCTCTTTTCCTACGCACATGAGCGACTGGCCAATGGAAGCAATTCTAGAGCGATTTGAGCGCTATCGACCAGCCTCATCACCTCGCTGGGTGTCAGCCATCAAGCCTGAACACCCACTGCGCAGCCAGTGCCCACGGCTTGCAAGCGTTGCGCCAGCAGCCAGGTAAAGGCCAGCACCGGGATCAGCGCGCAGCCAGCCGCCAGCCACAGCAGCATGCCGAAGCCCTCACCGACCAGTTGCCCGGCCAGGGCCGGCCCCGCCATCGAGCTCAGGGCAAAGGCCCCTGGAATCAGCATGATCGAGCGACCGCTGCGGTCCAGGCGGGCAATCGCAGCGGTTTGATAGACGCAGCCCCAGGTAAAGCCCACTTCCCAGACCCAGGCGCCGGCGGCATACATCAAAAAGCCTTCGGCGTTGCCCAGTAACAGCAGCCCGGTACCCAGCACCGCGAGAACGATGACATGGGGGGCGCGCACGCCCAGGCGGTCACCAACCACGGCCAAGGCCAGCGCTGCTGCGCCGCCCAGCAGTTTCAGCACGGCGAAGACGATACCCAGTTCCGCTGGCTGCAACGCCAGGCCATGGCCCAAGCGTTCAAGAAACGCCCAGAGGCCGATCTGCCCGGCGCCGAACAGGAAGAAAAACGCCAACGCTGCATAAGCGGCCGGCGGAAACTTGAAGCGTGAGAGCAACGAGCCGGCTTGCGCCTGCTGCGCTTCGTGAATGAAGTCCTGGCGCCTGGGCAATGCCAGCGCGCTGAGGCTCAGCAGCAAAATGATCGCGGCCAGCATCAAGGCCGCGCCAGCGTAGTGGAAATAGGCAATCACCAGCGACGGCAAGGCGAACAGCACCGCGGCCACCACCCCCAGTTCAATACCCAGGCGCATGCCCAGGGCGCGTTCCTTGTTGGCCATTTCACCCATGATGCGCATGCCCAGGCAGGTCATCAGCGCAGCAAAAAAGCCGACCATGGCCCACAGCGGCAACTGGGCCGTGGCCGGCAGCCAGGACGACATCCCATATGCCGCCGCAGCGCCGAGCGCACAACCCAGGGTCAACCACCGCCAGTTCAAGCGGTCGATCAGCACCACCGCCAGCAGCGTGCCGAGCAGGTAGCCGGCAAAACACACCGAGCCCAGCAGGCCGACCTGTTCCACTGTAAAGCCCAGGCTGTCGACCATCGACCCGAGCAGGATAGGCAAGGTATTGAACGGCAAGCCGCCAATCGTCGAAGCGAAGCTGGCGGCCAGCATGATCGCCAGTATTTTACGGCCACTCATGTTCATTGCCCTCTCCTGCTCGAATGGCTATCAGCGCTGGCCGACGGTAATGATTTCGCGGCGCTCGGCCATGGTGGACGGCACGCTGGCTTCGTCCATGAAGAACTGCTCGTACCATTCGCGCAGTTGATAGACCGGGCCATCGCCTTCGGCCAAAACCGGGTTGTTCACCCGAATCTTGTGCGCCCAGATATCCACGTCCTGGTAGAAGGATTCGCGGTTTCGCATCACGTAGTCCTTGGCCATTTCCCGGTTCTGTTCTTCGCTCCAGCCCGGCACTTTCTTCACCATGCAGCCAAAACGCAGCTCAAAACTATTGGCGGTAATGGGCACATGGCAGTTGAGCAGGATCGAGTGGATCTCCATGCCCTCGAACACCGCGCGCATCCGGGTAAAGTGCGTGGCCGGCCCGTAGTAGGCCGATTCGGCCACCAGGTCACCACCCAGGCGCTCGGAGTCGCCATGGAAAATCTGCTGGGCAATGTGGCCTTCAAAGACGTTGGCGAAATACTTGGTGGGCGTGCCATGAACCGGCCCGAAGTGCTGGGCATCTGCCAGGTTGTCGACCAGTTCGCGTGGGTTGGTCTCGATAATCAGCTTGTCCATGTGCCAGTCATGCAGCCATTCGTCACTGTCCTGTTCCGGCAGGTGAGGAATCACCACGCCGTCGGCCGGCGCCTTGCCTTCCGGGTTGTTCCAGACAAACAGCAGGTTGTTTTCTTCACAGGTCAGCCAGCTGGGGGTCTTGGCTTTCGGCGGGATACGCTTGCAGTACGGGATCTCAACGCACTTGCCGCTGGCGTCGTACTGCCAGTGATGGAAGGGGCATACCACCCGGTCATTTTCCAGGGTGCCGCGCGAGAGGTCGGCGCCCATGTGCGGGCAATGCGCATCAATGACGCTGATCTGGCCACTGGACGTGGCAAATGCCAGCAAGCGCGTGCCGAAGATATTCAGGGTGTGCAGCTGGCCATCACGGTAGTCGGCCGCCTCCCCCAGGCAGTGCCAGCCTCGGCCAAAGCGAGGGGCCAGAGCAGTTTCGACATTGATTGCTGCGAGCTTGGTCATTGTTATTGTTCCTCGTGTGGAAATCCCCGGTAACTTGCCCGGTCAATCTTCACCGAGCAGGCGCCGGTGCTCATCCTCCGCATGGACTAGGTGAGCACCACGAGTACTTCTTCAGCCAGTGTTCATCGCCAGTCGGCGACGATGCCGTGCTCCAGCGCAAACGCCTGCGCCGCGATGGTGCGCCGCTGAAAGCGCGCTGCCTGGTCGTTGGTGGCCAGCCACACCATCACCTCTGCTGGCACTTGGGGAGGCGCAGTGCCGATGCGCATGGCCAGCAGGCCGTTCTCGCCGATGGTAGCCTTCAGCGCGTCGGTGGTGACCACCCCCGGGTTGAGCGTAAAGGCGCGGATGCCCTGCTCGCCCAGTTCGGCGACAAGCACCCCCGAAACCCTGGAGACCGCCGCCTTGCCCGCACCATAGGCATAGCCCCAACCACCGTCGATGGCGGCCACCGGCGGGTCGCCTTCACCGGCACCGGAGGTGACGTTTATCACCACCCCGGCACCCCGTTCGAGCATGCCGGGCAACACGGCCTGGGTCAGCAACAGCGGCGCCAGCACATAGCCCTGGAACACCCGCTCCATGGTCTGCGGCTGCAGCGACATGAAGGCGCTGTTGAGGTCGCGGCCCTGGTAGATTGCGTTGTTGACCAGCACATCGATGCGCCCGAACGCCGCCAAAACTGCCTGGCCTGCGGCCAATACCGAGGCGCTGTCGAGCAGGTCCATAGGCACCACCAACGCCTTGCGCCCCAAGGCGCGGATCGCAGCTGCCGTGCTGTTCAGGCTGCCCGCCAGGGGCACGCCCTGGGCATCGCACAGCCGATGCGTGGTGCTTTCGCCCTCCTCCACGGTGCGAGCACTGATCGCCACATCGAACCCGGCCCGGGCAAAGGCCAATGCTGTCTCACGCCCGATACCGCGGCTTGCTCCGGTAATGAATGCCACCTTGGTCATGGTTGTTCTCACGTGGACAAGGGCTAGAAACGTGCCGGACGAACCATGGCATCCATACCGCCATCGACAAACATCACAGTGCCGTGGACGAAACTGGCGTGAGCGGACTGCAAGAATGCCACCACCTGGGCAATCTCCTCGGGGTTGCCGGCGCGCCCCAGCGGTGCGACAAACTCACGGACCGCCTTGGCAAAGCGGGGATCGTTCAGCGACGCCTGGTGCAACGGCGTCTCGACCGCCCCAGGCGCCACCACATTCAGGCGTATGCCCTGCTTGGCCCAGGCAACCGCCTTGCTACGGGCGTTGCAGGTTACGGCGTATTTGGAACTGGCATAGGCGACATGGGACTGCCCCAAGGTATTGGCGTGCTCCAGCGCCAGCGCTTCGTTGCCGGCGAGCATGGCCGCGATCATCGGCTGCTGATCGGGGTTGACGTGGGTGGCGGCAATCGAGCCGATCACCACAGCGGCTGGCCGGTCGCCCTTGGCCAAGGCATCGGCCAGGCCGTCAAGCAGCTCACAGACACCAAAGTAGTTGACCGAAACGATGGTATCGGACACCGCGCTGGAGCCAACCCCGGCGCAGCACACCAGGCCGTCGAGCACCCCGCCGCTGTGCTCGAGCACCGCATTGATGGCGGCTTGGCGCCCGCTTGCGCTGGACAGGTCGGCAATCACCTCGGCATTTGCCCGGTCGATGCCGATGATGCGGTGCCCGGCGGCGCGTAACGCCTGGCAAACTGCTGCGCCGATACCGGATGCAGAACCGCTGACCGCTGTGACTGGCATAACGTTGCTCCTTGTTGAATGGTGTTACCTAGTATTGGTGCCGCGCAAACACCACAACATCGTCCGCACGGACTAAAACGCCCCGGCCTTGCAAGCAGGACCGGGGCGTTCGGGTATCCAGGGCGAAGGTCAGGCGCTATTGCGCGCCGGGGTGGCCAGTTTCAACACCGGCTTTTCCGGTTTATCGTTTGGCAGCGCTGCCAGCTTGGGCTTTCCCAAGGCAACCACACTGTTGAGGATGATGCGCACCAACTCCGTCTGGCGGCGTACACCCGTCTTCGAAAAGATCGAACGCAAATGCGCCCGTGCGGTGTTGCGGCGCACATTCAATACTTCGGCGGCCTCTTCAAGCGACAGGCCGTTAGCCAGTTCCATGGCCAGTGCGGTTTCGGCCCGGGTCAGGTTGAACAGCTGCTTGGTCACCGTTTCGCTGGCCATGGAGCGGCCAACCGCGTCGCGGATGTATACCACCACCGCAGGTTTACTCTTGCCCTCGGCCCAGTCCTGGGTGGGGATGGCCTCGATCACCACCCCCAGGTTGACCTGCCCCGATGGCCTGGCCACCGACATCGCTTCGGCCGCGGTGCTGACCTGTTCGCTACTGGCGTCGCGGGCAAAGGCATTGCGCACCAGGCGCTGCAGCTCGCGGTTATCGCTGGGATAAGTGGCCTCAAGGCGCCCACCCACCAGTTTCAGGCCATCCGCCTGTTCCAGCAGCTCGCTGGCCACCGGGTTCAGGCGCAGCACGCTGCCATTCTGGTCAAGCACGATGGTGGCCACTGACAAACGGCTGATGGCCTGGGCATACAGCTCACTGATCGACTCGCTGCGGTCGAGCAGGTTGTGCACGTGCATCGCACGGCGCAGATGCGGCAGGATCATTTCACACAGGGTGCGCTCGGAGGCGGTAAATTTGGGCGCGGCTTTGGGCCGGGTAATGCGAAAGCGCAGCTTGCCGCCATCGGGGGTGGAAACGTCGGCACCCATGATGTGGTAGGTGTCGTGCACGGTACCGTAAGTCTTGTAGTAGACCGAATTGGCCCACTCGGCTTCGGTCATCAGGTCTTCGACGGTGAACACCTGGTCCATCGGCGGGTTGCTGAAGGGGGTGACGGCTTGCGGGTAGGCCCAGTAACTCACCTCCCCCTCGCCTTCGATATCACCGACCACAATCATCAGGCCCAGGTCCGGCTGCTCAGGCACTCTCAAAATCAAGGTGACGTAATTGGCCTGGTACAGGCTGCGTACGTGGCGCAGGGTCTTGGCCATCAACTTGTGGTTCAGCGAACCATCGTAGAACTCGCCGATGAGCGTGTCATATTCAGCCAGCTCCATACCCATTTCTGCCAGCGCTTCAAACCCCAAGGTGGAATTTCCCATCGCCCGTCTCCTCGCGGGGCACAGACCAGGCCGTGCCCGCTTTTATTGTTATGATTCAAACACGTGTGCGCGCGCTGCACGGTCCGCCTTGACCGCAACCAGGGGTTTACCGAGGTTGAACCAGGCGGCCAAAGCCGGAAGCAGGAAAATTGCCCCAAGTACATTGACCAGAAACATGAACGATAGCAATACCCCCATATCGGCCTGGAACTTCAGCGGTGCAAAGGCCCAGGTGCACACCCCGATCGACATGGTCAGCGCAGTGAAAACGGCCGCTGTACCGCGTTGGCACATGGCCTGGTAGAACGCCTGGCGCAGGTCGGCGCCCTCGGCCATTTCGTGCTGGATCCGCTCGTACAGGTAGATGCCGTAGTCAACCCCCACGCCGACGCCAAGCGCCATCACTGGCAGGGTCGCCACCTTCAGCCCGATGCCCAGCATGGCCATCAGCGCATTGCACAGTACCGCCACGATGGCCAGCGGCACCAGGATGCACAACACTGCGCGCAACGACTTGAAGGTCAACCAGCAGAACAACAGCACCGAGCCAAACAACGCCACCAGCATCAGCACCTCGGCGCGCTTGACCGCATCGTTGGAGGCCGCCATCACCCCGACGTTGCCACCGCCGAGGAAGAACCTGATTTCCGGCACCTGCACCTGGGCAATGATCCGCTTGGCCTCCTTGACCACATGCGACACCGTGGCGCCATCGTGGTCGGTGAGAAACACCAGAATCTGCATCTGCTGGCAGCCATCGGTCACCAGGCCGTCCTCGGGCATATAGGCACGGGCGCCTTGGCTCAAGCCCCGGGCCGACCCCGGTATCGCCGCCCAGCGAGGGTTGCCTTCGTTGTTGCCGGCAATCACCGTCTTGCCAAAACCGGCCACCGACTGCACCGACTGCACGCCAGTGACGCTGCGCATCTGGAAGTCGAAGGCCTCCACCGCACGCATCACCGACGGTGACAGGCACGCCTCCTCCAGGCCCTGTGCCTGCACAAACACCGCCAGCACATCCAGGCCGATGGAATAGCTGCTGACAATTTTGCTGTTGTCCTGGTTGTAGCGTGACTCGGCGCGCAGCTCCGGTGCGCCTGCACCGATGTCACCGACTTCCAGCTGGCGTGCCTTGAACACCGCCAGGCTCAGCAGCATCACGCTGAGCACCAGCACCGCCAGGGCCGGACGCGGTTCGGCCAGCGCCGACAAGCGCCACCACAGCGGGTGCCTGCCCTGCTGCTGGTTGCGTTCCTTGCTCAGCACGCTACGTTCCAGGCGCAGGTAGGAAATAATGATCGGCAACATCAGCTTGTTGGTGATGATCATCAGCATCACACCGATGCAGGCCGTCACCCCCAGTTCATGCACGATCGGGATGTCGATCAGCATGATCACGGCAAAGCCCAGGGCATTCATCAACAACGCCAGGGAGCCTGGAATGAAGATCTTGCAAAAGGCCAGGCGCGCCGCCTGCAGCGAATCCTTGCCGGCCAGCACTTCCTGTTTCCAGGCATTGGTCATCTGCACAGCGTGCGAAACACCGATGGAGAAAATCAGGAACGGCACCAGTATCGACATCGGGTCAATCCCCAGGCCCATCAGCGGCAACAAGCCCAACAGCCACACCACCGGCAGCAAAGCCACCAACAGCGCCACTACGGTCAGGCGCAACGAGCGTGAATACAGCCACAGCAACAGGCCTGTGATCAGGAAGGCGACGACAAAAAAGCCGATCACGGTCATCAGCCCCTCGACCACATCACCCACCAGCTTGGCGAAACCGACGATGTTGATCTCGACCTGATCGCTGCTGTATTTGTCGCGAATGGCTTCCAACCGCTCGGCGACTTCAACATAACTGACCGATTTGCCCGTCTGTGGGTCCACGTCCTGCAAGTCTGCACGGACCATGGCTGACTTCAGGTCATTGGCCACCAGCCGCCCGACCTGCCCGGAGCGCGCGGCGTTGCTGCGCACCTGAGCCAGGTCTTCGGCGCTGGCGGTGAAGCGTGGCGGTACCACCACGTCACCAAAAAAACCTTCTTCGGTGATTTCGATGTAACGCACGTTGGCGGTGAACAGCGAGGTTACGCTGGCGCGTCTGACCCCGTTGATAAAGAACACATCGTCAGTCACCTTGCGCAGGGTGTCGAGAAACTCCGGGTTGTAGATGTCGCCCTCGCCCTTCCACCTGACACTGACCAGAAAGCGGTTGGCGCCGGTGAAGTACTGGCTGAAATCGAGGAAGTTGAGCATGTACTCATGTCGCACCGGAATCTGCTTGTTGAAACCAGGGTCGAGTTGGGTATGGGTGGCGCTGTAGCCCAGGCCCAGGGTCAGCAGCAGGAATACCGTCAACAGCAATTTGCGTCGTGCCAACAGCAGGTCGGCGCAGCGCTCGACCATGCGCCCGGACCGGGCTTTAGCGTACTTCATGAACTTGCTCTCCTTTGCCCAGCGCGGCAACGCTGTTGCCGTTCCCCTGGAAAACGCCCCGTTCGCCGGCTACTAGTAGTTGATCGGTGCCCACCACAATGGCTGAGGTCAAGGTGCCCAACCCCGGTTGCCGGGTGGTGCCGATCAAGCGGCCGTCTGCGTCCAGGCGCACCATCGAGCTGCCGCCGCCGACAATCAGTACGCCGCTGTGGTCCGGGAGCACTACATGGCCATAAAGCGGCTGGGTATTGCCGACCTTGATCGCCTGCCACTGCTCACCGAAGTTGTCGGTGACAAACACATGGCCGCGCATGCCGTAGGTCACCCAACGCTGGGCACTCAGGCGAGCCACGCCAAATAACGAGCCGTTGTAGAACGCCGGCAGCTGTTGCCAGTGCTGGCCGTTATCGGCGCTGCGCAGCACCAGCCCCTGCTCGCCCACCAGCATGCGCCGGCCATCGCTGCCGCCGTCCATTGCATTGAGATGGGCGCGGTCGACCTCCAGCGCCAGCGCGCGCCAGCTGCGTCCGGCATCGTCGGACTGATAGAACTTGCCGTAGCTGCCGAACACGACCACCTGATCGCCACCGGCTGCCCAGGCACCCAGCAACGGCTCGCCTGCATCGGGGTCGAAATGAACCTCCTGCCAGCTGCTGCCGGCGTCATTGGAGCGCAGAATCAGGCTGTCCTGGCCAACGGCAACCAACTGCTCGGGGTTTAACGCGGTCAGCGCCGTCAGGGAAATCTGGCGTTGCGGCTCGACCGTGGCTTGTTGCCAGGTGCGGCCGCGGTCATCGCTGGTGAGGATGGTGCCGCGCTCACCCACCGCCACCTGGCGCGTGCCCAGGTTGAGCAGGCCGTTTATCTGCATGCGTTCGGTATTCAGCGTGGTCTGGGCGATGTTCAGTGCGCCGCGTGGGGTAAATGCCAGCGCAACGATTGCGGCGACCGTGATGCACACGAAATAGGCAATAAGCTTGGCGCATGGGCGACTGCGTGCAGCGACATCCAGGCGCTCGACAATAGACATACGGTCCACCCTCTTGTTCTTGTAGTCGTGAATCACCGCGCCACCGAGGCGCGGTGCTTGCAACCGTTGTTGACTGAGGTGTGTAGATAGTCCGTCTGCTCGGCCTGCGGGACATCGTCCAAATGGCCTACCCCGGTGCCGATCGACGAAACCGCGGGTCAGTCCAGCTCGAAAAGCCCCGCCGCGCCCATGCCACCCCCGATGCACATGGCCACGACCACGTAGCGCACGCCGCGACGGCGCCCCTCCAACAGACTGTGCCCAACCATGCGCGCACCCGACATGCCGAACGGGTGACCAATCGAAATGGCCCCGCCGTTGACGTTCAGGCGCTCCGGGGGGATGCCCAGGGCGTCGCGGCACTGCAGGACCTGGCAGGCAAAGGCTTCGTTGATTTCCCACAGCCCGATGTCGGCCACGCTCAAACCGAAGCGGTTGAGCAGTTTGGGCACCGCCAGCACCGGGCCGATGCCCATCTCTTCCGGCGCGCAGCCGGCCACGGCGATGCCGCGGTAAGTCCCCAGCGGCTTCAGGCCACGCCGGGCGGCCTCGGCGCGGCTCATCAGCAAGCTGGCCGAGGCGCCATCGGAGAATTGCGAGGCGTTGCCGGCGGTAATGAACTCGCCCTGCTCGACCCATTGGCCGTTCTTCCACACGGGTTTGAGCGCTGCCAGGTCTTCGAAACGGGTCGAAGGACGGTTGCACTCGTCGCGCTCGGCCACCACCTGCTCATGGCCATCGGGCTGGCCTTCCTTGTCAAAGCGCAGCTTGCGCACTTGCAGGGGTACGATTTCTTCGTCGAACAGGCCGTCGCGCTGGGCGGCCGCCGTGCGCTGCTGGCTTTGCAGCGAGTAGTCGTCCTGGGCCGCGCGGCTGATGCCATAGCGCCGGGCAACGATCTCGGCGGTTTCGATCATCGGGATATAGGCGCTTGGCATGCACGCCAGTACCGCCTCTGACTGGTTGCGGTAGGTGTTCTTGTGCTTGTTCTGGGTCAGCGACAGCGACTCGACACCCCCGCCGATGGCAATGCTCATTTCACCGGCCAGAATGTTCTTCGCCGCCATGCCGATACTGATCAGGCCTGAGGCGCACATACGGTCCAGAGCCATGCCCGGCACGCTGTCGGGCAAACCACCGGTGTAGGCGCACAGCCTGCCAATGTTGTAGCCCTGGGTGCCCTGCTGTACCGCCGCGCCCATGATCACGTCATCCACCGCGCCGGGCTCGATACCGGCCCGCTCGACCACCGCGCGTACCACATGGCCGCCAAGCACCGGGGCTTCGGTGTCGTTGAAAGCGCCGCGAAAGGATTTGCTCAGCGCGGTACGGGCAGTCGCTACGATTACAACGTCTTGCTTGTCCATGAACAGGCTCACTCGGTGATGGGATTGAAGGTGTAACGGCTGATGGTGTCGACCACGCAGCCAGGGCGTTCGGCGCCCTCGATCTCGACGCTGATGCGCACCACCAGCTGTACCGCGCTGCCGATCAGCTCGGCGCTGACGACCTGGCCTCGGCCACGTACCCGCGCACCGACTTTCACCACAGAGGGGAAACGCACGCGGTCGGTGCCGTAGTTCACCCCCATGGCCATGTTGTCGATGCTCATCAGCTGCGGCATGAACAGGTTGGCCAGGGCCAGGGTCAGGTAGCCATGGGCGATGCACGCCCCGAACGGGCCATTGGCGGCGCGCTCGGGGTCGACATGTATCCACTGCTGATCGCCCGTGGCTTCGGCAAACAGGTTGACCCGTGCCTGGGTCAGCTGCAGCCAGTCGGTGACGCCCAGGTCCAGGCCCTGGGCCTTGAGCATTTGCTCGGCGCTACTGAATCGGGTGCTCATGGGGTGCCCTCAACCCTGTTGTGAACTGACCGACAGCACTTCGCCGACCATGTAGGAGGCGTAGTCGCTGGCCAGGAAGATCATGACGTTGGCGACTTCCCAGACTTCAGCGGCGCGGCCAAAGGCTTCACGGTCGGCCAGTTTGGCCAGCAGTTCTTCGCTGCTGGCCTTCTTGAGAAATTCGTGCAAGGCAATCGACGGCGACACGGCGTTGATGCGCACCCCGCTCTCGGCGGCTTCCAGCGCACTGCAGCGGGTCAGCGCCATGACCCCGGCCTTGGCGGCGGCGTAGTGCGCCTGCTCTTTCTGCGCACGCCAGCCAAGCACCGACGCGTTGTTGACGATCGCCCCGCTCCCTCGGCGTTCCATATGCGGCAGCATCGCGCGGGTCATGCGGAAGGTGCCGGTGAGGGTCACGTCGATCACCCGCAGCCACTCCTCATCGCTCATCTCGGTAACCCGCCTGGAGCCACCAAGGCCTGCGTTGTTGATCAGCACATCGACGCCGCCAAGGGTTTGTTCGGCGGCGGTGACCAGGGCTTGCACTTCGGTCTCGACGGTGACGTTGCACAGCTGGCCGTACACGGCCTGCAAGCCGGTGTCGGCCTTCAGCTGTTCAACCGCCTGCTCCAGGCGCCGGGGATGGACATCGGAAATCATCAGGGCGCGGCAGCCTTCTTCGGCGCAGCGCCGGGCCGCGGCATAGCCGATGCCAGCGCCGGCGGCGGCAGTGATGAGTACGGATTTGCCAGCCAGCAACTGGTGGCCTGGCACATAAGGAGGGGCTTGTTTCACGCGGTATACCTCTGACAGAAAACAGGTTGTCGACAGGTATAAAGGCCGCTGGGGGCAGGCACATCGTCAAAACGGACGGGGTCGGATGTCGCGAGGGAATCAGGGGCAGGCGCCGGCAACGCCGACGCCAGTGCATCAAGCCGCGCTTACGTGCCCCAGACCTTTTGCGCCTTGGGTGCTTCGTTGAGGATCGCATCGACCGCGGCCCCTACTTCAGCGACCTGCCAGCGCGCCCCCTTGTCGCGGGTGACGCCGGTGCGCCAGCCATCACCGAGGGAGATCCGGCCGCCCTGGCTTTCGAACAGCTGGCCGCTGACATGCCCGGAAGCCTCGCTGCCCAGCCATACCACCAAAGGCGCGACGTTCTCTGCCGCCCAGGCGTCGAAGCTGTCGTCATCGGGTTTCTTGACCATGTCCGGCATTGCGCTTTCGGTCATCGCCGTGCGCGCCGCCGGGGCCAGGGCGTTGGCGGTAACGCCATAGCGGGCCAGTTCTGCCGCCTGCACCAGGGTCAGCGAGGCGATACCGCCTTTGGCCGCCGCATAGTTGGATTGCCCGATCGAGCCCTGCAAGCCGGCGCCGGAACTGGTGTTGATAATGCGCGCCGCCACCGGCGTACCGGCCTTGGCCTGATCGCGCCAGCGCCGGCCAAGGATGTTGGCCAGGCAATAATGCCCCTTGAGGTGCACGCGCATCACCATGTCCCAGTCCTCTTCCGACAGGCTGATGAACATGCGATCACGCAGCACCCCGGCGTTGTTGACCAGCACATGCACTTCGCCGAACGCCGCCAGTGCAGCATCGACGATGCCTTGGGCGCTGCTCAGGGTGGTGATGTCGCCGTCATTGGCGATTGCCCGGCCACCATTCGAGCAAATTTCGTCGACCACCGCCTCGGCGGCCTCGCGACGAATATCATTGACCACCACATTGGCGCCTTCAGCGGCAAATGCCAACGCATACGCGCGGCCCAGACCGCCACCGGCACCGGTGATGATCGCGGTACGACCTGCACAGATTCCCATAGGGTGTTTTCCTGTTGTTGAGTGTGGGCGGCTTCAAAGCCGTTCGATGATGCTGACGTTGGCCTGGCCGCCGCCTTCGCACATGGTTTGCAGGCCATAACGCCCGCCGCTGCGTTCAAGCGAATGCAGCAAGGTGGTCATCAAGCGCGCACCGGTAGCGCCCAGCGGGTGGCCAAGGGCGATGGCGCCGCCATTGACGTTGGTGCGAGCCGGGTCGTAGTCGAGCTCCTTGGCCCAGGCCATGACCACCGAGGCGAAGGCCTCGTTGATTTCCACCAGGTCGATATCGGCCATGCGCAGGCCAGCCTTCTTGAGCGCCGCACGGGTGGCTGCAATCGGTGCCGTCAGGTGCCAGATCGGGTCGTCGCCGAGCACCGACAGGTGATGAATACGCGCCCTGGGGGTCAGGTTGTAGCGCTTGAGCGCAGCCTCCGAGACCACCAGTAACGCCGCCGAGGCATCGCAGGTCTGGCTCGATACGGCAGCGGTGATCGACGGGAATTCAGCGCTTACAGGCTCCAGGCTGGCCATTTTCTCCAGGCTGCTGACCCGCGGTGTTTCATCGAAGGCCAGGCCTTCGCAGGCAACGATCTCGCTGGCGAAATAGCCGGCATCTGCGGCCGCCAGGGCACGACGATGGCTTTCCAGGGCAAACACTTCCATGTCTTTCCGGCTGATCTGCCAGTGATCGGCGATGCGCTGGGCAGCGTAGAACTGATTGACCGGCTGCTGGCCAAAGCGCGCCTGCCAGCCTTTGCTGCCGGAAAACGGGTCGCTGAAGCCCAGCGGTTGCCCGGCGAGCATCGCCGACGAGATCGGGATCTGGGTCATGGTCTGCACGCCACCCACAGCCACCACCTCCTGCATGCCGCTCATCACCGCCTGGGCGGCAAAATGCAGCGCCTGTTGCGACGACCCACACTGCCGGTCGACCGTGGTTCCCGGTACGTTCAGCGGCAAGCCGGCAGCCAGCCAGCTGGTGCGGGCAATGTCGCCTGCTTGCGAGCCGATGGCGTCGACACAGCCGAAAATCACGTCGTCATACTCGTGGGCTGGAATGGCATTGCGCTCGACCAGCGCGTTCAACACATGCGCGCCCAGGTCAATGGCATGCACATGGGCCAGGCTGCCTTTGCGTTTGCCCGTTGGGCTGCGCAAGGCATCGACGATATACGCTTGGGGCATGGCTCAGTCCTCGAAGGTGGCGCCCGGCCCAAGCCGGGCTTCATCGCTGAGCACATAGGCGGCGACGCGGGTTTTATGGGTGGCACGGTCGCCCCAGGACGGGTCCAGCGACCACACACGCTTCATGAACATCTGCAGGTCGACTTCCCAGGTGTAACCCATCGCCCCGTGCACCTGGATACCCTGGCGCGCCGCCAGCCAGCTGGCATCGCAACAGGCCAGCCTGGCCTGCGAAACATAGACGTCGGCGCGGCAATCACCCTGGGCCAGGGCATAGGCCGCGCGGTACAACACAGGTTTGGCGAACTCGATCTTGCAGGCGACATCGGCCAGGTGATGCTTGACCGCCTGGAAGCTGCCGATCGGCTTGCCGAACTGCTTGCGCTGGGCCACGTAGTCCACCGACAGGTCAAGGATCCGCTGGGCCAGCCCGAGCAGCTGCCCGGCCACCGACAAGGCGCCGCGGTTCAGGGTCTCGGCCCACAAGGCCCGCCCCTGTGCGCCGCCGACCAGCAGGGTGTCAGGCGTTGGCTGCCAGCTCACCAGCCCCAGGCGCCTGGAGGCATCGATACTGGCGTTGGCCTGTACGTCCACCTGCGCACGCGGCACCGCATGCACTTCATCGCCGTGGGCAAGGATCAGCCACTCGGCCAGCGGAGCATCGGGCACCAGCGGGTTGATCGGGTGGCCGATTGCCAGGCGCACGCTGCCTTCGGCGATACGCGGCAACAGGCGGGCTTTGACCGGGTTGTCGTCGGGCAGGCCATTCAGCAGCCCGGTAACCACATACGCCGTGTCGGCCAGCGAGTCCGGGATGGCGTAGTAACCCAGCTCCTGGGTCATCAGCGTCCAGGCCACATCGTCCATGCCCAGGCCGCCGAACTGCTCGGGGACCGACAATGCCGTCAGGCCCTGCCCGGCAATCTTGTTGCGCAAGTCTGTGGAGCGGCCTGTATCGGTTTCCCAGATCTCACGCAGCATCTCGGGCGCCGCCTCGGTCATCAGGAAACGGCTGATGGCTTCGCGAAACGTGAGCTGATCATCGGTAAAGGTAAAGTCCATGGCCGGCTCCTATTTCGGCAGGCCGAGCATGCGCTCGGCAATGATGTTGCGCTGGATTTCGTTGGTGCCGGCGTAGATCGGCCCGGCCTGAGCGAACAGGAAGCCATCAAGCCAGGCGCCTTCGACCGCTTGCGCAGCGCTGCTCAACAGCTCGCCGCGCGCGCCAAGGATGCGCATGGCGGTTTCGTGCATCTTCAGGTCGAGCTCCGACCAGATGATCTTGTTGATGCTCGACTCGGCGCCGATCTGCGCGCCACGGCTCAAACGCCCGACAGTGTGATAGGACGACAGCGCATAGCCTTCAGCGCCCAGCCAGGCCTCGACAACCGCATCGCGGATGCTCGGGTCGCGGTCGGCGCTCTGGCGGTTGGCGTTGTACAGCTGTACCAACTTGCGCGCCGTGGCCTGGAACCGTGCCGGCGAACGCAACAGCAACCCTCGCTCAAAGCCCGCAGTGGCCATCGCCACGTGCCAGCCCTGGCCTTCGGCGCCAATGCAGTTTTCAACCGGCACGCGCACATCGTCGAAAAACACTTCGGCGAAGGTGTTCTTGCCGTTCAGCGCCTTGATCGGCCGGATGGTCACGCCCGGGGCATCCAGCGGCACCATCACGAACGACAGGCCGTTGTGCCGGGTCGAGGCCGGGTCGCTGCGGAACAGGCCAAACAGCCAGTCGGCAAACAGTGCGCGGCTGGACCAGGTTTTCTGCCCGTTGAGCACATAGTGATCGCCGTCGCGGATAGCCTTGCTGGTGATCGCCGCCATGTCGGAGCCGGCATTGGGCTCGGACCAGCCCTGGGCCCACATGTCGACACTGGAGGCCATGCGCGGCAGGAAGCGCTGCTTCTGCGCCTCGGTCCCGAACTCCATCAACGTCGGGCCGAGCAGCAGCTGACCGTTCTGGTTGATGCGCATCGGCGCGTCGGCGCCGTAGTACTCTTCCTCGAAAATCAGCCACTCGATCAGGTCGCAACCGCGCCCGCCGTAGGCCTTGGGCCACATGACCATCGACAGGCGTTGCTCGAACAGCTTCGCCTCCCAGGCGCGGTGCTGCTCGAACCCTTCACGGGTGTCGTAGTTGGCCAGGGGCGTAGTCGGCTGATTGGCCGCCAGCCATTCACGCACTTCCTCGCGGAAGGCCTTTTGCTTGGGGGTATAAGCGAGTTCCATGGCACCCTCTCAGAACTTGGCGTCGCGTTTTTCGACGAAGGCGCGGCGGGTTTGCGCAGAATCCGGACTGGTGTAGGCCTGCAGGGTGAGGCCCTGCTCCCAGCGGTATTTGTCTTCCAGGTTGCCGTCCTCGATGCCGTTGAGGGCTTCCTTGGCGATACGGATCATCACCGGGCTCTTGGCAGCGATTTTGCCGGCAATCTCCAGCGCGGTTTCGCGCAGCTGCTCTTTGGGCACCACGCGCTCGATGAAGCCGTACTGCGCGGCCTCGGCGGCGCCGATCTTGTCGCCGGTGAAGAACAGATAGCGAACCTTCTGCACCGGGAACAAACGCTGCAGGTGTGCACCGCCGCCCATGGCCCCACGGTCGACCTCTGGCAAGGCAAAGGTGGCGCACTCGGAGGCCACGACAATGTCGGCAGCGCCGGTAATGCCGACACCGCCACCAAGGACGAAGCCGTGCACGGCGACGATGACCGGCACCGGGTTGCGATGCACCGCCTTGAACGCCGCATAGTTGCCGGCGTTGACCGCGACGATGCGTTCGGGGTGGGCGTCCAGTTCCTTGATGTCGACACCGGCGCAGAAACCGCGCCCTTCGGCACGGATGACGATCACCCGGACGTCAGGGTTGGCGCCCAGTGCTTCGACCTGATGGGCCAGGTCCATCCATTCCTGGCTGCCCAGGGCATTGACCGGCGGTTTGGCCAGCACCAGCTCGGCGATGCCCGCCTCGATCTGTGTGGTAAATGCTTGACTCATGAGGGTGTTCTCCAACGCTCGGCAGGCTGATGTTCGCCGTGGCGAGCCAATAGGGCTTCCAGGCAGCGCTCGGCTTCCTGGGCAATTTCTTCGATCACTTGCTGGCAACTCTTGAGTTCGCCAATGGCGGCGGCCACCTGGCCGCTGGGCAGGATGCCCTCGTCCGGAACACCGTCGATCATCGAACGCTGCAGCAGTACCGGCTGGTTGGCGGCCATCACCGTTTGCGACAGCGCGCCAGGGTCTTCCTTGAGGGCCTGGCGCAGGACGCCGAACAAATGGCCCAGGCTCATGCCGGTTTGCTGCTTCCATTGCCAGGCGCTGCGCAAGGCGATGCGCAAGCGCCCGAATGGCCCGGCCTGCTCCAGGCGGTTGATGAACGGGTTTTCGATCATGCGGTGGCGCATGCCGTCCACCGCAGTGGTCACTCGCACCCGTTGCGGGTCGTTGACCTCCAGGTAATGCACCAAGGTGCTCGACGGCGTAGGCGACTCCCGGGTCATCAGAAAGCGCGTGCCCATGGCAATCCCCACCGCGCCAGCCGCCAGCGCGCCGGCAAGGCCTCTGCCGGTGGAGTAACCGCCTGCGGCAATCACGGGTACCGACACCGCCGCAAGTACCTGGGGCAAGAGGATCGAACTGGGCACACCACCGGTATGCCCGCCACCCTCGCCGCCCTGGATGGTGATCATGTCTGCGCCCAGTTCCACTGCCTTCAGGGCGTGTTTGAGTGCGCCCACCGTCGGGATGCACAGCACCCCGGCTGCCTTGAAACGGGCGATGGTCTGTTTGTCCGGGCCACGCCCATAACTGACTGCACGCAGGCGGTAGCGAATCGCCAGGTCAACGCATTGCGCCGCGTTTTCCTGGAACATGTGGAAGTTGAGGCCAAAATTGCTGCCACCGGTGGCGGCGATGACCTTGTTGATCTCGCCTTCCAGGGCGTCGGCCGCAATCGTTGCCCCGGCCAGAAAACCGAAACCACCGGCGCGGGTCGTGGCAATCACCAGGTTGGCGTCTGCAACCCAACCCATGGCGGTCTGCACGATCGGGTAGCGACAGCCCAAGGCTTCGGTCAGCGGCGTACACAACCAGCGGCTCATGCCTGCTCTCCACTGGCAGCAGCCTTGTTGGCCTGGGCCATGGCCTTGGCATCGAAACCGCCCAGCTTGTCACCCGACAGCAGCTCGTTGTGGGCATGGGCGAAGTGGTGCCAGGCAAAGGCGGCGTCCATCGCCGTGCGTTTACCCTGCAGGTCCTCGACGTGGTTGATGGCCTGTTTGGTCAGTGCCAGGCCCATTCGCGGCTGCCGGGCAATACCGGCCGCCAGCGCATAGGTGCCCTGCTCCAGGTCTTCGCGCGGCAGTACCCGATTGACCATGCCCATCTGGTAGGCGCGCTCGGCGTTCATGCGGTCGCCGGTGAACAGAAACTCCTTGGCGATGCGCGGGTTCAGCTCATACGGGTGGGCGAAGTACTCCACCCCCGGAATGCCCATGCGTACCACAGGGTCCTGGAAAAACGCATCGTCGCTGGCCACGATCAGGTCGCAGACCCAGGCCAGCATCAGCCCACCGGCCACACACGCACCCTGGACCATGGCAATGGTCGGCTTGGGCAGTTCACGCCAGCGCCGGCACATGCCCAGGTACACCTCTTGCTCACGGGCATACAGCTGCTCGCCGCCGGGCTTGTTGGTGTGGTCCCACCACAGGTGTGCACGCTCAAAGGGTTTGTTGATATCGCGCCCGGGCGTGCCAATGTCATGGCCGGCCGAAAAATGCTTGCCGGCCCCGCGCAGCACAATGACCTTGACCGCGTCATCGTTGACGGCCTGGCGCAGCGCCGCATCCAGCGCATACGTCATCTGCGAGTTCTGTGCGTTGTTGAAGCCTGGCCGGTTCATGGTCAGCGTGGCGATCCCTTCTGCCACGCTGTACAACACCGGTTCCTGTGTTTCGTAGACCGAATGGTCTGCACGCTCGACGAATTCACTGTCAGGGCTGTTCATGCTCATGTCCCTCGCCTTACGCCACGCGAATGCCAGCCGGGTTGCCCTTGATCGCCGAACTGCGCAGATCATGGGGGTCGAGCCGACGGATCAGGGCCAGTTGCTCAGGCGTCGGGTGTACGGTTTCTTTCAGCGACGCTGACTTGAGCAACGGGAAACCGGTGTTTTCCTGCACCTGCTCAAAGCTGATCCCCGGGTGCAAGCTGCGCACCTGAACCGCGCGGTCCGGGCCGTCGAAATCCATCACACACAAGTCGGTGACGATCAGGCGGATGTCCATCAGGTCACGGCGTACCCCTTGTGGCCAGCGGTCGGCCTTGAACCCGACGCCGGAGACCATGTCCACTTCGCCGCTGACGAACACGCGGGTGTTATGGCTGGGCACAAAGAACGAGTTGATGTGGTTGATGCTGTTGCCGGGCAAGCCGCGCACACCCAGCATTGCGGCCTTCGGCTTGTGGTAGTCGCCCACGCAGGAAAGGTTGCTCTGGCCCCAGCGGTCGATCTGCGTCGGGCCGATCATGGCGTGACGGCGGCCACCCCAGACGCACTCGAACACCCGTTCGAAGGTCAGCGAACCGGAATATTTCGGCACATGATCGCCACGCGGCCCCAGCGGGATCGGCTCTTCGACCAGGTAGGCCTCGCTGTCGGTCATCAGCAGTTGCGGGCTGTGGCTGAGCTTGGCCAGGCTGGCGCCCAGACGCGGGATCACGCCCAGGCCCGAGGCGATCAACTCGCCGTTGTCACGCCAGGCTTCGCTGGCCGCGACAATCATCAGTTCCGCGAGGGTAAATTCACAGGTAGTCGACATTTTCATCCTCCTCAGAACACTGGCAGGGCCAGGGAGCCCATGCGTTCGGTACCGCCGTTCTGCGCTTGATAAGCCCGCTCACCGGCCGCCACGTACTGCTCCACATAGGCCTGCCAGCCGCCCTCTTCACCGGCACTGGCGGCATAGCGCTTGAGGTGGCTCAGGTCCCAGCCATACTCGGGCTGGCAGGCGGTGGGGTGGGCGCCGAACGGTGCATGGATCACGCCGCTGACCAGGTAACGTTCGAAGGTGTTGCAGCGTGCCTGCTCGGTGGTCAGTTCCAGTCGTTCGTGCAATTGCTCGCAAGACACGAAGCACTGCTGGGCAGCGCGGGCGAACAGGTGGTCGAAATACGGGTCCGGGCCGGTCACCAGGGTGTTGCCCAGGCGGTCGGCGACGTTGACGTGGACAAACGCCACGTCCAGGTTCAGGGCGGGCATGGCCAGCAGCACTTCGCCGTCGTCATACGGCGACTGAATGGTTTTAAGTTCTGGGTTCAGCCGTGTGACATCGGTGGCCAGGCCGCAGCGGGTCGGCAGAAACGGCAAGCGCATGGCCGCTGCGCGCAGGCCCCACTGGAACATGCCCTCATCCACCTCAAGCAACTCCAGCCCACCGGCTTCGCGGGCTTTGCGGTAGTAGGGCTCCAGCGGGATGGCGTCGAGGGTGGCAAAGCCGAACACCAGCTTTTTGACCTTGCCCGCCGCGCACAGCATGCCCACCTCAGGTCCGCCGTAGGCGACCACGGTCAGGTCCTTGACGGGGGAACGCAGAATCTCGCGGACAACCGCCATCGGCTTGCGCCGTGGCCCCCAGCCGCCGAAGCCGATGGTCATGCCATCGCGCAGGTGCGCCACGGCATCGGCCGCCGTCATTTGCTTGTTCATTGCACATCTCCTTGCTGTTGGCCGACGGAAAAGTCATGCCCCCACAGGCTTACCCGGGTAAATTCGAAGGCCGAATGCTCAGCCCAGTCCACTTGCAGGCCGCCGTAGCCGTACTCCAGGTCGAAGCCGGACGGGGTCTTCATGTAAAACGAGGTCATCTGGTCATTGAGGTGCTGGCCGAGGGTGGCCGACAGCGGCACCTGGTGGGCCAGGCGCCGGTCATGGGCACGGCCCACTTCGGTCATCGAGCCCACCTCCACCATCACGTGCACGCAGCCTGAAGGCACCGCGAACTCCGCCAGCGCCAGCGAGTGGTGGCGGCTGTTGCGGCAATGCAGGAAGTGAATGCGGATCGGCGGCGCTGCCGGGTCGGGGCGAAAGTTGAAGATGTCCGACAGCTCGAAACCCAGCACGTTTTTGACGAAGGCCAGGGTCGCGTCAAAGTCCGGGGCCGGCAGCACGGTGTGGCCCAGGCCCATGTCGCCGGTGACAAAGCCCGGCACGCCTTGCGGCGAAACGAAGGGCAGGCAGTCGGAACGGTGCCCCCAGCTCAACTCGTGGCGGTTGCCGGAGGGGTCCAGCACACTGACCAGTGCCTGTACGCCACGCTGCTCGATCTCGGCGGCAGTGCCTGCTTCCCAGCGCACGCCGTTCTGCTCCAGGGCCTGCAAGGCGGCGTTGAACGCGCGCTCGCTGGCCAGCTCCCAGCCAGAGGCCAGGTAGCCCGCGTCGGCACCTTCGACGATGAGCATGCGAAACGGCCGCTCGTCCATCTTCACGTACAGTCCGCCACCGGGCGCGGGCACCACCATCATGCCCAGTACGTCTTCGGCATAACGTTGCCACTGACTGAGGTTTTCGATTTGAGCGACGAAGTAGCTCAGCCCCCGAATATCCATCATGCCCTGCTCCTCAATGACTGGACCTTTGTTGGTCTTCATTGTGCTGAGGGCGGGCCTGGTGCTCATCGTCCGTTGAGACTAAGCAGTTGATCTATCGGGAATACTGAAATGCAGACGGTGAAAACAGGCTTGCCCCGCGACAGCGATGCGCCAGGCACATCGCATCGCAGGGCAAGCTTGTGCCCACCGGGGGGCTTACATGTACAGGATCACCAGGTCGTTGATGACCGAGGGGCGATCACTGCCGACGACGTGGGTATTCACCTCCAGGGTCAACTGGGTGCCGCGCTTGACCCGCGCCACCTGCTTGACCCTGGCGCGTGCATGAACCCGCGAGCCGGCCGGCACCGGCGCCGGGAAGCGCAGGCGGTCGGAGCCGTAGTTGACCATGGTGCTGAAGCCGGTAATTTCATAACCCAGCGCCAGCTTCAGCCGGGACTGCAACACCTGCACCAGCGCGCCGTGGGCAATGGTCCCACCAAATGGGCTGTCCTTGCGCGCACGCTGCGGATCGGTGTGAATCCAGTAGTCATCACCCGACAGCGCGGCAAAGGCATCGATCAGGGCTTGATCGATGACAATCTCGTTGCTCCAGGCGCTGAAGGTTTCGCTGACCAGGCTCTGCAGCGCCACGTCATCATCCATGGCGATCAGGCGTACAGGTGCTGCTTCACCCTGCTCCTGGGTTTGCGCCTGAGGCGCACCGTTGTAGCGCTGCAGCGCCGTGCTGTCCTGGTCCGGGCCGGTAAAGCGCAGTAACCGCGTACCCTTGGCGTCAACTTCGGCAAACACCGGTTTGAGCCGCATGCCGATGCGGATCTGATCCTCTTCAAGCCCCACCAGGGTGGTGTTGATTCGCACGCCCTCGTCCAGCTCGATGACGGCCAGCTTTTGCGGCATTTCGTCGGCGAAATCCGGCAACGTGGCAATGCGTGCCACGGTGAAGCTGTACAGGCTGGCGCCCCCGCTGACTTCGCGCCAGCTCAGGTCATGGGCCAGGCACTGCGGGCAGTGCCTGCGCGGGTAGAACACCCAGTGTTCACAGGCGTTGCACTGTTGTATCAGCAGGCGCTGTGCCTTCAGCCCTTCCCAGAACGGCGCAGAAATCTCAGTCGGCACCGGCATTGGCTTATTGTTCGACATGCGGGTCATGCTCCCTGAAGTATCAACGCGGCCTGCTCACTCATCACGCCACCGGTACCCGAGACGTAGACAGCGTCGCAGCGTTCAAGCTGGCGCTCACCCGCCTCACCGCTGATCTGCGTGACAGCCTCGATCACCTGTGACATTCCCCCGGCAGCGCCGGCCTGGCCGAAACTGAGCTGGCCACCGTGGGTGTTCATCGGGAAATCGCCGCGCCAGGTCAGGTCATGCTCGCGAACAAACTGCATGCCCTGCCCCTTGGCACAGAAGCCGGCGTCCTCCAGGGTCAGCAAAGCGGTAATGGTGTAACAGTCATAGATCTGCGCCGCATCGACATCGCCCGGTTTGAGCCCGGCCATCTCGAAGGCACGGCGCGAAGCAGGGCCAATCGGGGTGTTGAGCATGTCCTGGGCATACGAAGGCGACTTGAACGCCAGGTGCTCACCGAAGCCTGTGATGAATGCCGGGCGCTTGCGTGCACGTGCGGCCACTTCCTTGGAGGCAATGATCAAGGCCGCGCCACCGGCCACCGGCATGACAATCTCCAGTACGTGCAACGGGTCAGCCACGCGCTTGCTCGCCAGCACCTGCTCGATCGTCAACGGCTGGCCATGGAACATCGCCTGGGGGTTGGCCAAGGCATTGGTGCGCTGATCGACGGCAATCTTGGCCATGGCCACCGGGTCGTAACCGTACTGCGCGGCATAGCGTTGGGCGATCATGGCGTAGCCGGTGTTCTGGCCCATGTGGCCGTAAGGCAGATCGAACTCCGCCTCCGGCGCGCCGAAGGCGGTGCTGTGACCGCCGTAACGCATGGCGCGGGCCATTGCCCCGGGATCTTCGTCGGGGCCCATCGGCGCCAGGCGGGCCGGCATCACACACAGCACCGCCTGGCACAGGCCCAGTTCGATCGCCGCGGCGGCGCGCCAGACCATGCCCACTGCGGTACACCCACCCAGGTCGACCACTTCGGCGAAATTGACAGACAAACCCAGGTATTCGGCGGCCATGGCCGGTACGAACACCGAAGCTTCGTGGAAGTGCGGGCCATTGATCACCAGGCCATCGAGGTCTGCGGCACGCAAGCCGGCGTCACGCAGCGCTTGCGCCGCCAGGTCGGCGACTTGCTCCAGATGGAACATTCGTGGCGCTGTGGCGTATTTCTCGGGTTTGTATTGCGCGGCGCCGACAATCGCCGCATGACCTTTAAGACCCATGTATCCCCCACTCGAAGGCTGTGTGCTTGAGGTTTTTTGTCTTGCGACCATGCCACAGGTGCCGTGGCGAGTGATCGTCCATTTTGACTAGTCTCTGTATGTAAAGCCTTGATACTCGGTGATGCTGCGTTGAAAACAGCCTCGGAATGCTCATTTACAACCCGTAAAGTCGAGCGCGACTCCGACCGTTCCTCGGCTGTTTTCGCCTTGCCTGACCTTCGTCTCAAGACTTTTCATACAGAGACTAGAACAGGGGCCGGCGCCAGGCTTGACCCAACCCTGGCGCCCGCGCGCTGATCAGAAGCTGTATTTGACCGAGAATGTACCGTAGTCGCGGTCTGCCAGCAGGCGCTTGACCGGGTCTGCATCGCCCAGGTAGCCAGTGACCCGCAGGGCGACTTCCAGGTTGCCCAGGTACTTGAACGTGGCGCCCATGCTCAACCGGCGATCACCTTGCAACCCGGAAATGGTCCCGGCCATCGGCGTGGCACCACTGAACACGTTGGAGAAGTTCACCGGCACTTCAAGGTCCCAGCCTTCGAACACGCCCGGGTAGCTGAACGACGCACCCAGGGTGTAGGCACTGGCGGTCTTGCTGCGCCAGCCCGTCGAGGTCTTGTAGGTGTAGTCGTCAGACGGTTGCACCAGCGGGCGCATGGACGGAATCAGGCTGTTGCCAAGGCCCTGCAGGTTCGGCGCCGCCGAGGCTTCATCAACGCTGTCGACACGTATATGCACGATCTCGGCGGTGAGCGAGGTCTGGCTCGCCCAAGGCCGGTCACCCAGAATACGGATTGCCGACAGCTGCATTTGCTGGCCCTTGCCGCGCGCAGGCGTCGGGCCAAGCCCGGTGTTGACCATCACAGGGGCACCGTCGCGATACGACCACTCGCCACCGATCTGGGTCTCGCCGATTTTGGTCGAGGCACTGATCCCGGTCAGCTTGATGTCTTCAAAGTAGGTAATGCGGTAGCCATCCGGCGTCCCGAAGAACACGCCTGGCCCGGCCGGGACGGCCCGGTAACCCACCAGGGCAGTGGCTGGGTTCTTGTCATGATAATTGACATGAAACAGTGACAGTTCCAGGGCGGGCACGGGTCGAAAGCGTACCTGCGCCCCCCACTGGCCGCTGTCACGCGGTTCATCGGTACCCTGGTAGTTGATCCGCGAACCATTGGCCCCGATGATAAATTCACGCCCTGGCCCGACCACATCGCTGGTGGACAGGTAGCTGCCCACCGGTGGCAGTTCCGTGCCCATCCATTCATATTGCACGTAAGCGCCCAAGGTCCACTGCGGGTTCAAGCGATACGACGCCGACACCTGCCCGACCGGCAACAGCACTTCCTTGACCTCGACCCCTGGCTGCGCGGCCTTGACCGCATCGGACGGGTTCTGGACACCGCTGACGCCGGGGTAGAACAAGCTTTCACCCCACGACTCGATATGGCGCCCGGCCTTGACGTCGAGCATCGAGCCATTGTCGAAGCGCCAGCCGCTGAACACATAAGCATCGAGGAACTTGCTGCGCCCGCCGCTGTAGTACTTGGTGTCGCTGGTGAACTCGTTGTGGTCGCCGGCCTTGTTGACCGTGCCCGGTGAGTCGTTGTCGTTGGACCGATGGTAGACATCATCGTAGAAGGTACTGGCGCGCAGCACCCCGCCGTAGTTGTCCTTGCGCACGATCATCTCGGCCAGGGCACCAATACGGTTGGTCACCAGGCTGCCCTTGTCGAAGTTGCGGTCGCCATCATCGGCGTTGGGTGTCAACAGCTTGCTTGACGGGTTCGACAGGCGAACCCCCAGGCCGTAGCTGGTGGTCACCGTCCAGTCGATTGTCGTGCCGTTGTCGAACTCGATGGTTTCACCGGACCACGCGGGGGTGGACACCAGTGCGATTGCCACCACCAGGCCCGATAATTCGAAACCCGATACAGCTGGGCCAGCACCATATTTGTTGTTTTTATTAGTCACACTGCCTCTCCGATTAACGACCTGACGGTCGCGCAAAAGTGCAAGAACACCACTCGTTACCCTCAGCCCGCTCAGAGCTGCCCTAGCACCGACTGAGCGATGACACCCTCGGGCGTGCGCCCGTAACGGAACACGCCGGCTGTTTCTTCACGCACCAGTTGCCCTTGCGCAATCAGGTGATTGACATGCGCCAGGGTCTCGCCAATTGCCATCAATTCATCGAAGCGCCCCTTCACCTTCGGAAACAGCTCGGCCATCAGATCTACGGCACTGCGCGGCGCGGTGCAGGCGGCCAACAGTTGCTGCAAATGCCCCTGGTGGTGCGCGCGCAGTTGATCAAGGCGTAGATGCAGGTTGTAAAACGGCCGTTCATGCGCCGGCAGCACCAGCACGCTGTCGGGCACCTCCCGCAAGCGCTCGACCGAGTCCAGCCAGTCGCGCAGCGGGTCGGCATCGGGCTCGGTGACCTGCACGCAGACACTGGAGGTGATGCGCGGCAGCACCTGGTCACCGGAAATCAACAGGCCGTCCTCTGCGCAGTACAGGCAGGCATGCTCCGGCGAATGGCCGCGGCCAATCAGGACCTGCCAACGGCGCCCGCCTATCGTCAGCTGGGTGCCCTCGCTCAGGCGCCGGAAGCTGGTCGGCACCTCTGGCCGAAAGTGCGCGGAGCCCAGCAGCGGGAACAACGCGGCGGTCTGCTCCTGGTTGAAGCCTGCGCGCTGGTAATGCTGGTAAAACGCCCAGCTCGTGCCGGTGTCGCCCGGCGCGCCGAGCTGATGCATGGCCTGATATTCACTGGCGCTCATGAACACCGGGCAGCGGAAGCGCTCGGTCAACCAGCCGAGCACCCCGACATGGTCCGAGTGAAAGTGCGTGCAGACCACCGCCACCAGCGGCAAACCACCCAATACCGTGGCAAACAGCGCTTCCCAGATGTCGCGGGTCTGGGTGTTGTTGAGCCCGGTATCGACCGCCACCCAGCCCTCGCCGTGGCGCAGCAGGTACAGGTTGATGTGGTCAAGCCCGAACGGCAGCGGCATACGCAGCCAGAAGAGCCCTTCGGCGACCTGCTGAACCTCGCCATTGGCCGGTGGCTGCGGCCAGGGGAAGCGCAGGCCTGAGCGCCATTCGTGCCCCTGGGCATCCAGGCTACTCACTGACGTCACCCGCAAAAGCGGCCAGGCCAATGCGCCCCAGCACCTGCGTGCTGTACGGCACATAGCTGCGGCTGCTTTCGTCACGGATGAACAGCGGGTCGCTGAACGCCGTCGGCGCATAACCCTGGCGCTGCAGGTCGACCTTGCGCAATTTGAAGGTGCTGGTCAGGTCGGCCGCTGCCGACACCCGCACGAATACCGGCGCCGCATAGCGTGGCAAACGCGCTTCGGTCAGCGCATAGAACGCTTCGGGGTCAAAAGGCTGCCCTGGCTGCATCAGTACCGCCGCCATGCCGGCGCGTCCCTCTTGCCCAGGCACCTGCACACCGTAGATGTTGATCAGCTCAAGCCCGGCAAAATCGCCCAGTGCAGCCGCCACCTCCAGGGTCGAAACGTTCTCGCTCTTCCAGCGGAAGGTGTCGCCGATGCGGTCGATGAAGTACAGGTAGCCGTCTTCGTCAAAACGCAGCAGGTCACCCGAACTCCAATAGGCATCACCTTGGCGCAAGACATTGCGACGGATCTTGCTGTCGGTTGCGTCGGCCGAGGTGTAACCCTCGAAGCGGCCGCCGCCGATCTGCGGGTGGTCGATGATCAAGCCCAGGGCTTCACCCACTTCACCCACTTCGCAGAGCTGGTAAAAGCCCTGCTCGTCGCGTGGGTGGCTGTCGGTTTCAACGTCATAGCGCACCAGGCGCAGGTTGCTCTTGTCCCAGAACGGTATGCGCCCGCAGGCGCCCAGGTAGTTGTCGACGTTGACCACATTGGTATTGGACTCGGTAGAACCCCAGCCCTCGAACACCTGGATCGGCCCGAAACGCTGCACCCAGTTCTGCCAGGTTTCACGCGTCAACCCAGCGCCCAGCATGCAGCGCAGGCCATGCTCGCGTTCGCCGGCCGCCTCGGGCTGGTTGAGCAGGTAGCGGCAGATCTCGCCGATGTACTGGAACACGCTGATCTGGTGCTCACGCACGTCTTTCCAGAATTCGCGGACACTGAACTTGCGCCGCACCACGATCGCCGCGCCGGTTTTCAGCGCGGTTGACGTCACTGAAGTGGCCGCTGCGCCGTGGTACAGCGGCAGGCAGCAATAAAACACGTCGCTTGGCGTGGTCTGCAGGGTGACTTCCATGATGTCGCCCGTGGACATCCAGCGCATGTGGCTGTAACGCGCCGCTTTCGGCAAACCGGTGGTGCCGGAGGTAAAAATCAGCAGGCTCGGCGACTCGGCGCGCAGGTCGGCACGCAGGTCACGCGGGAATGGCGTGCACGGGGCATTGGCCAATGCGTCGGCCAGGCCGGTGTCGACCTGTGCAGGCATCGCCCCGGCCCACGGCTGCTCGGCATCTTCGACCAGCCACAGCGGCAGCGGCGGCAGGCCTTCGGTGGTGAGCACGTTGCCCAGCACTTCCTCGCCGACCAGCATTGCCTTGGCCTCGATGGCCTCCAGCGCGTGCACCAGCGGCCGGCCACTGACCTGGGTATTGACGAAGCCCACCACCACACCGAGCTTGACCAGGCCGAACCAGCAGCAGAAAAACGCCGGGCGGTTCTCCATGGCCAGCGCGCAGACATCACCTGGGCGCAGGCCACGGGCATAAAAAACGTGGGCCAGCTGGTCGGCCCGGGCGTTGACCTGGGCGTAGCTCAAGCGCTGATCGGCATAAATGACGAAAGGCCGCTCGCCGTGACGCTGCGCCTGTTCTTCGAGGCGATCGGCCAGGGTGTAGCGATCCGCAGGTTTGATCCGCGCGGCGGCTTCGGCCCGGCGATCAAGGATGGCCTGGGTTTGTTCGCGCGGCACAACCCCGCGATCGACACTGGACAGCAGGCTTGCGTTGTTATTGAAATTGTTCATCCCTACCTCCGATAAAACCGGCTGTTCATGCAGTCGCCTGGGCGTGGGTCGGATAGTCCGAATAGCCAGGCGAGCCTTTCGTATAAAGTGTCTTGCGGTCGAAGCCGGCCAGCGGCAGGCCGGCGCGCAGGCGCTGGACCAGGTCCGGGTTGCCGATAAAGTGGCGGGCAAACGACACCGCGGCGCCCTGCCCGGCTTCTATTGCCGCAGCGGCCGAAGGCCCGTCGAAGCCGTCATTGAGGATCAGCCCGCTGCTGCTATGGCTGCGGGCCAAGGCAAAGGCATCCAGTGCGGCCAGCGGCGAGCGCATGATGTGCAGGTACGCCAGGCCAAGCGGCTCGACCTGCTCGCACAAGCCTTGTGCAGTGGCGGCCGGGTCAGCGTCGCTGATGTCGTTGTAAGGGTTACCCGGGCACAGGCGAAAACCCACACGCCCCGGGCCGATCGCCGCCGCCATCGCGGTCAGCACCTGGGCCGGAAACCGCACGCGGTTGGCTACCGCGCCGCCATAGCCATCACTGCGCTGGTTGCTGCCGGACGCCATGAACTGCATCGGCAGGTAACCACTGGTGCAATGCAGCTCGACCCCTTCGAAGCCGGCTTCGCGGGCGTTCAGGGCTGCGCGCCGGTATTGCTCGATCACGTTGTCGATGTCCTCCAGGCTCAACGCCTGGGGCTCATCGGTATCGACCAGGCCAGCCCCGTCGCAGAACACCTGGGTGCGGGCACGGATCGCCGAGGGGGCCACGGTCCGCGCCCCGGCCGGTTTGTTCTGCCAACTGGCGGCGCGGCCCACGTGCATCAGTTGCAACACCATGCGCCCGCCGGCATTACTGACCGCGCGGGTGATCTGGCGCCAGCCCTCGATCTGCGCGCTGTCGTAGATGGCCGGCGTGCGGCAATAGCCCAGCCCCTCGGCAGACGGCGCTGTGCCCTCGGCAATGATCAGCCCGGCACTGGCACGCTGGCGGTAGTAGTCGACCATTTCAGCCGTCGGCACCGCCTGTGCGCTGGCGCGGCTGCGGGTCATCGGCGCCATGACAATGCGGTTGCCCAGTTCCAGCTCGCCCAGGCGCAGGGGTTCAAACAAGATGCTCATCGTGATTCCTCAGCGCACACGAATCTTCGGTGCCGCAGCACCGCGTCGCAGGGTGGCTAGAAAGTGTTCCAGGGGCGCGGCCGGGGCGACGTCGGGCAGTTGCTCCTTGTCCGGGCGCCGGGCCCAGAACTCGGCCCAGGACGGGAACAGGTCGTGGAAGCTGCCGGCATAGGGCTCACGCCCTGGCCAGCGCATTTTTCGCTCGCCGATTGGCGGCTTGTTGAGGTCGCTGGCGTACCAGTAGCACGGCAGGCGGCGACGGAAGTACCAACGGCCATCGATGCGCTGGTAGTCATCCCAATAGAGCATTTGCATGGTCACCCACTCGGGGCCGGTCTCATGCTCGTTCTTGGAATACACCACGCCAACGGCATTGTCGGCATCAAGCAGTTCGATGATGTGCTGGCCCAGGTGATGCGAGGTACCGCTGAACTGATCGCGCAAGGTGGCATCGACCCACGCTTTGAGGTGCGCGCGGCCGGTCTTTTCGCGGCCAACGCGGATGTCCTCGGCAAACAGATTGACGTGGGCATCAAGGTCGCGCATGTCCAGCGACAGCGAGTACTTGGCCGCCAGTTGACGGATTTCCTCAATCGACTCAAGCCGGTCGATGCGTGCCAACAAGGTGTTCGGCTCCATGCTCATCACTCCAGCACCGTGTAGAGTTCCGAGCTGCGCCCACCGTCCACCGGCACACACGCACCGGTGATGTAAGACGCTTCGTCGCTGGCCAGAAACAGAATCGCGTTGGCCACCTCCTGCGCCTGGCCGATACGGCGCAGCGGGATCAGTTTCTCGGTATTGCCACGGGCCTTGGCGTCGGCCAGCATGCCCGCAGTTGCCGGGGTTTCGATGACGCCCGGGACCACCACGTTGCAGCGAATCCTGTTGGCCGCCCCTTCGCTCGCTGCGGCGCGGCTGAAGTTGATCACCGCGGCCTTGGCTGCCGAGTAGCCGGCCATCCAGGGCGTACCGAACAACCCGCAGATCGAGGCGATGTTGACGATGGCGCCGCCGCCCTGGGCTTTCATCAGCGCCATGGCCGTGCGTGTGCCCCAGAACGTGCCGTCTACGGTGGTGCTGAAGTTGGCGTGCCAGTCATCGGTGCTGGTGCTGTCGATGGCACCCCAGGTGTAGGCCATGGCGTTGTTGACCAGGATGTCCAGGCGGCCATGCTGCTGCGCCGCGGCTTCGATTGCGCCGACAAAGGCCTGCTCGTCGCTGACATCGGCGACCTGCCAATGGGCCTTGCCACCGGCTTCGCGAATGGCGCTGGCCACGGCTTCCAATGGCGCCTGGTTACGCCCGCAGAGCACCACGGAGGCGCCCTCCTGGGCAAAGCGTTGCGCGGTGGCGGCACCGATCCCGGAGCTGGCACCGGTAATAAATGCGATTTTGCCTTGCAGTCGTCTGCTCATTGCCTGCTCCCGGTTCAAATGAAGGCCATGCCGCCGTTGACGGCGAGGTTCTGACCGGTGATGAAGCTGGCGTCGGAACTGGCCAGAAACACGGCGGCGCGGGCGATCTCATCGACCTCGCCCATACGGCCCAGGGGGATTGCCTTGAGCATGCCCTGCAGCCACTCCTCGGGGATGTCGGCCATCATCGGGGTGTTGGTCGGGCCGGGCACCAGGGTGTTGACGCGGATGCCACTGGCGGCCAGCTCCCGCGCCATGCTGCGCGTCAGCCCCATGACGCCGGCTTTGGCCGCGCAGTAATGGCTTGGGCCTTCGCCGGTCATCGCGGCGGTGCTGGAGATATTGATCACCACGCCCTGGATGGCGTGCTTCTGCATCAGCCGCACGGCTTCACGGCTGCACAGGAACGTGCCCGTGAGGTTCACGCCAATGACCCGCTGCCAATGCGCGTCCGGGGTGTCGACAAAGGCGTCGACCGAGCCGACACCGGCGTTGTTGACCAGGATGTCGAGACCGCCGAAACGGGCTTCCAGCTTGTGCATCGCCGCCGCCACCGAGTCGCCGTCGGCGACGTTGCACGCCAACGCCAGGGCGTGCTCACCGAGCCCTTCGATCGTCTGTTCGGCAGCCTGCAGGTTGATGTCGGCCGCTACCACCCGTGCGCCGGCCTCGGCAAAGCGCCGGGCAATCGCCCGCCCCATGCCTTGCCCGGCGCCGGTGATCAGGGCCACTTTGTTCGCTAACTTCATCGTTGATCTCCCGCAAGCCTTGGCTTCCCCGATCACCTGCACAACACGCTGGATGATCGAGCACGGGACGAATCATTAACCCTGTACAAAACCGCAACATCGTCCGATAAGACTACGCAGCCGCGCTTGCCCGATGTGCCGCAAGCAAGTGGTCTGAATGGACGATGTGCCCGAGCGTGATCGGCGCCACGCTCCTGCTCACTAGAACAAAACCGGGAGCACCCGTCGTGAACTCTTCCAACCCCGTTACCTGGCGTAGCCACTACGCACTGTTCGTGCTGGCCGTGATTTACATCTTCAACTACATCGACCGGCAGTTGATGGCGATCCTGATCGAGCCGGTCAAGGCGGAGTTCGGCATTTCCGACACGGGCATCGGCCTGCTCTCGGGGGTGACCTTCGCGGTGTTCTATACCCTGTTCGGCTTCCCCCTGGGCCGGCTGTCCGACCGTATCGGGCCGAAGCCGGTGATTGCCGCCTGCTGCATTGCCTGGAGTGTGATGACCATGGCCTGCGGCCTGGCTACCAGTTTCTGGCTGCTGGTATTGGCGCGGATCGGCGTGGCGGTGGGTGAGGCTGGCGGCACGGCCCCTTCGGTGGCGATGATTTCGCAGCTTTACCCGGCAAAAAACCGCTCCACCGCCTTGTCTATCCTGATGCTCGGCTCAAGCTTCGGCGCCATATTCGGCCTCGGTTTCGGTGGCTGGATCGCCCAGCATTACGGCTGGCGTTCGGCGTTTCTGATCATTGGCGTACCGGGCATCCTGCTGGGGCTGTTGCTGTGGCTCACGGTTCGTGCGCCGGCAATTGCCAGCGAAATGCAGACCAAGGTCGAAGTGATTCAGGAAGGCTGGGCGAAGACGGTAACCAAGCTGATGGAAACCCCGTCGTTCCTGTGGCTGGTGCTGACCGGTGCGTCCAGCGCCATCGCCGGCTATGCGATTGGCACCTGGAGCCCGAGTTTCCTGATCCGCTCCCACGGCTTGAACCTGCAGGATGCGGGCTTTCTGGTCGGCGTGGTGGGCGGCAGCGGCGCCACCTTCGGCACCCTGGCCTGCGGCATCATTTCTGACCGCATGGCCCGTCGTGATGCCGGCTGGCAGATCGGCGTACCGCTGCTTGCCACCCTGGCCAGTATCCCGTTCGGCTTGGCGTACTTCCTCTGGCCAACCGGCATTCTGTTCCATCTGGGCAGCACCCCGGTACCGACCGCGTTCCTGTTCTATGCAGGCTTTGCCTTCTTTGGTACCTGGTGGGCGACCCCTTGCCTGGGCGCCGTCACGCATCTGTTCCCGGCTGCGCGCCTGGCCCAGGCCACTGCAATCTTCGTCATGGCCATGACCCTGCTGGGCGTCGGCGTCGGCCCACTGTTGATCGGGGTACTCAGCGACCTGTTTGCCCCGTCCCTCGGCACCGAAGCGCTGCGCTACGCCCTGGCCACCTCCATTTCGATGCTCATGCTCTCCACCGTATTCCTGGGCATGGCCCTGCCCCGCTACCGCGCTCAACTGCAGCGATCGGCTGCACCGACTGCCACCCCTGAAAATGCCGTAACTGCCTGATCAATGGAGATTCGAAGATGTCAGAACAAGACCTACCGTTGCCTATCGGCCACTTCGTCACCCTCGACAACGGCCTGCGCCTGCATTACCTCGACGAAGGCAGCGGCCCCGTCGTGGTGTGGTTGCATGGCAGTGGCCCGGGCGCCAGTGGCTACAGCAACTTCAAGGGCAACTACCCCGACTTCGTCGCGGCCGGCTTTCGTAACCTGGTGATCGACCTGCCTGGCTTCGGCCGTTCGGACAAACCTGACAACGTCCAGTACAACCTGGATTTCTTCGTCAACGCCGTGTCCGGCTTGCTCAAGGCCCTTGAAGTGCAACGCTGCACCCTGCTCGGCAACTCGCTGGGGGGCGCCATCGCCATTGGCCTGGGGCTGGCCGAACCGCAATTGCTCGACAAGCTGATCCTGATGGCCCCGGGCGGTGTCGAGGAACGCGAAACCTACTTCAAGAAGATCGGCATTCAGCGCATGGTCGAACTGTTCAATGCCGGCCCGCTCGACATCGACAAAATGCGCCAGATCATGAGCCTGCAACTGTTCGATGCCTCGCAACTGCCCGACAGCCTGCTGGCCGAACGCGTGGCCGTGGCCAAATACCAGCCGCACTGCCTGTTCTCGACCATGATGGTGCCGAACATGACCGAGCGCCTGGAAGAGCTGCGCGTCCCGATTTTGGGGTTCTGGGGCACCAACGACAACTTCAACCCGGTCGGTGGCGCGATGAAAGTGCTCGACAACGCCCCTGACGCCCGCTTTATTCTGCTCAACCGCTGTGGACACTGGGTTCAGGTGGAGCACCGTGAGTTGTTCAACCGTTCCTGCCTCGAGTTCCTGCGCCAAGCCTAGTCGTCGTACGCAACGTACCTTGCGACAGCAGCAACCTGGCCGCTGTCGTATCGACTGGCTTCTACCAAGGGCTGACATAACAATGACAAAACTCTCCCACTTGCTTGAGCCTGGCCGCATCGGCCCCCTTCAACTGCGTAATCGCATCATCATGGCGCCCATGGGCTCCAACTTCGCCGAAGCCGACGGGCACTGCGGCGAACGTATCCAGGCCTACTACGAAGCACGTGCCGAAGGCGGTGCCGGGCTGTTGATCATGGGCGTGTGCGCCGTCGCCTTCCCCGCCGGTACCGCCGAACCTTACCAGGTCGGTGTGTCTTCTGATGAATTCATCCCGGGCCTTGCCCAACTGGCTGAACGCGTGCACAAGCACGGCGCAAAAATCGCCATGCAGTTGCAGCACGCCGGCAAGAACGCCATACGAGACATGGCGGCGGGCCGCCCGCTGTGGGTGCCGTCGTTGCCCCCGGCCAGTACCTCCGACATGATGCAGGCCTTGACCCCGGAAGAACTCGCCTCCTTTGTCAGCGCCGTACGCGGCCGCAAAGGCGGGATCGAGATGCGGGTGATGGACCAGGATGACATCGCACAGATGGTCGAATGGTTCGCCGCCGCCGCCGTGCGTGCGCAGCGCGCCGGGTTCGATGGCGTGGAAATCCATGCTGCGCACAACTACATCATCGCAGGCTTTCTATCGCCGTATTACAACCGCCGTGAAGATGCCTACGGTGGCGCGGTGGAAAACCGTGCGCGCTTGCTGCTTGAGGTACTGGCCGCCATCCGCGCGCGGGTTGGCGCCGGCTTTGGCGTGTGGTTGCGGCTGGATGCCGAAGAACTACTCACCCCCGGTGGCATCACGATCGACGATGCCAAGGCGATTGCCCGGCTGGCTGAAGACGCCGGCGCCGATGCGGTCAGTGTCTCGGCCTATGCCATGACCAGTAGCGGCGTGGCCTTTACCGAAGCGCCGCTGGTGCAAAAGCCCGCGGCTTTTCTCGAATGGACAGCGGCCATCAAGCAGTGCGTGAGCATTCCGGTGATTGCCGTTGGGCGTATCGAACCTGAAACGGGCGACGCCGCGATTGCTGCCGGCCAGTGCGATTTCATTGCCATGGGCCGCAAGCTGCTGGCCGACCCACAATTGCCGAACAAACTGCAGGCCGGGCAGCTGCAGGCCGTTCGACCGTGCATTTACTGCTATGTGTGCGTCAGCCAGATCTTCATCAACGAGCGGGTCAAGTGCGCGGTCAACCCGCAAACCGGCCATGAAAGCGAGCGCATCATCACGCCAGTGGCAGCCGCGCAACATGTTGCGGTGATCGGGGGTGGCCCGGCGGGCCTGGAAGCCGCGCGCGTGGCGGCCTTGCGTGGCCATCGTGTGACGCTGCTTGAGCGCAGTGACCGCCTGGGCGGCACGCTGTTCTTTGCGGCCCTCGCCTACCCCGAGAACGGACGCCTGCTCGACAACCTGCTGTACCAGGTGCGGCAACTGCCCATCGATGTACGCATGGGCAGTACTGTGGATGCAGCCTTGCTGCGCGACCTGGGTGTCGATCAGGTGATTGTTGCCACCGGCGCACAGCGCGCCGCGCCGGACATCCCCGGCGCCGAGCAGGATCATGTGTGGAGCGGTGATGAACTGCGCCGGCTGATGACCGGCGACCGCGCCGAAGAGATTGCCCGGCGCAAGCTGTCGCTGACGCAACGTACCCTGATGAAGGCCGGCAACCTGATCGGCGTCACCGACAGCACCGAAGCCATGCAAAAGCTGTCACGCGTGTGGATGCCCCTGGGCAAGCGCGTGATCATTGTCGGTGGTGGGCTGGTGGGGCTGGAACTGGCGGAGTTTCTGATTGCCCGTGGGCGCCAGGTCTGTGTGCTGGAAAGCAGTGGCCACCTGGGCCGGGAACTGGCGATTGTGCGGCGTTGGCGGGTGCTGCATGGCATCCGTGTGCACGGTGGGCAGCTGCTGACCGGGGTGAACGTTACCGCCATCGACGGTAACCGTGTGCGTTATCAGACAGCCGAAGGTGAAGCTGCCGAGGTGCGTGGGGACTCGGTGGTACTGGCCAGTGGTGCGACGCCTGATACCCGCCTGAGCGATGCACTGAGCAGCGCCGGGTTGAAGGTGGTCAGCATTGGTGACTGCCAGAGCCTGGGGTATATCGAAGGTGCCATCGCCGCCGGCAATCGCGCAGGGCGAGAAGCCTGAGACCAAAAAAAACCCCAGGTTTATACCTGGGGTTTTTTTTTCGCTCAGCCGTTACCGCCCCATCGCCCTCGCCGCATCGGCGGTGTACATGTCCGGGGTGAACTTGGCTTCGTTGAGAATCGGCCCTTTCTTCGACTCGTTGGTCATGGCGTAGCCGGTGTACTGGCCCGAGTTCAGGTCCATGAAGAACTGCGAACCGGCCTGCCAGGCGCTCATGTCCGGGTGGTAGTAGTAGTTGATCATCGCGTGCTTCCACAGCGCACCACGGCTGTCATAGTTGTCCGAAACCACCGCGTTCCAGGTGTCTTCGTCGATAAACAGCACTCGCTTGCCGTAAACATGGCGGTAGCCCTCTTTCAACTTGGCCTCAAGCACCCACACACGGCGCAGCTCATAGCGCATGTAATCGGGGTTGGGGTGGTTGGGGGTCAGCATGTCGGCGTACTTGATGTCACCGGTATTGGGTTTGAAGGCGTTGGCCGGCACGTAGACTTCGCGCTTGCCGATCAGCGTCCAGTTGAAGCGCTCGGGCGAGCCGTTGTAAAGACGGTCTTCGTCAACCGTCATGGTGCCATTGGTGCCGATCATCGGTTGATCGTAACCGTAGCCAGGCAGTTGCCGCACACGCCGGGTGGACGGGCTGTAGCTCCAGGCCTGGCGTGGGTTGGCGAGGAAGTTGTAGGGCTCCTGGGAAATACTCACCACACCGTTGTCGCGCACCGGCTTCAAGGTGGTGTTCCAGCTCATGGCCTGTATCTGGCCTTCGGTTTTTGGCTCGACGGTCGGTGAGTTGGCTTGCGAAAGGTTGCGCGCATGGGCGCGGCCCCAACCGATGCTGCCGTTTGGCAACACCGAAGCCAGGTCGCTGACCTTTTCTTCGGTGTAGGCCCGAGCTGGCAACTGGTGGTTCCACAGCAGCTCCATGCCGTTTTTCGGAATCGGGAACGGTACCTGGCCAATCCCCTCGATGCCCATGCCGTTGTCGACCAGCTTGGCGCTCAAGGCGTTCTTCATCGCCCGCTCGCAGACATAGTCCGGGTAACGGAAGTCCCGATGGCCCGGGTAGATGTTCATTTTGTAGGTGGTGGGGTAGCGCTTGAGCAGGGCCTTCTGGCCTTCGGTCAAATGGCTTTCGTACTGGCCCATGTTCTGCGCGGTGATCACCAGGATGGGCTTTTCGTTGGCGTAAGGGTCGACCGGTTGATCGCCAGAGAACTTCACATGGTTCCAGCCCGGCACTTCGCCCAGGTACTTGCCGGTGTAAGGCGGAATGGTGCCCTCGGCATTACCGGCTTTCTCGGCACCGACACAGGTCAGCTCCTTGCCGAGTTTGGCAGCCTCTTCAGGCGACACTTGCGCAAGTGCGTTGCCTTGCAGGCCGACATTGGCGGCCACTGCAGCTACGAACATCACGCCTTTTGTTGTTATTTTCATCGGTTGGCTCCTTCGCAGACCAGGACTACTGGGGTACCTCCATTGTTCCTGATCTGCTGGGGAGTACATCGTCCGGAAAGACTAATCAGTCAGGCACCGACCAATAATTCCTTCAGTTGCGCCTTGATCACCTTGCCCGACGCATTGCGCGGCAGCGGATCGCGGTGCAGGTGTACCTCGGCCGGTACCTTGTAGGCCGCCAGGCGCTGGCCGATAAAGGCACACACCTGCTCCTGGGTTGGTGCTGGCTGAAGCTCGCTGCGCAACACCAGGGCCAGGCGCTCGCCCAGTTGCTCATCGGCCAAGGCAAAGGCGGCCGCCTCGGTCACCCCGGGCATTTCGCAGATACACGACTCCACTTCACTGGCGGATATCTTCTCGCCCGCACGGTTGATCAGGTCTTTGGCGCGGTCGGTGATGTACAGGAAGCCCTCCTCGTCCAGGTGGCCAATGTCACCGGTGTCCAGCCAACCGTCGCGCAAGGTCTGAGCGCTGGCTTCGGGCAACTGCCAGTAGGCGTTCATCAGGGTCGGCGAACGTAGCCAGATCAAACCGCTGCGCCCCGCCGGTAGCGGTGAGTGCGGGTCCGGCCCGATGCATACATCAACGATCGGCAGCGGCCAGCCCACCGAATCGGGCTTGTAGACGAACTGATCGCCGCCCACCGCGGCACCGATGCCGTTGCTCTCGGTCAGACCATAGCCACTGCCACCAATCGCATGCGGTTTGCGCTTGCTGATGTGCGCCAGCAGCCGGCTGGAGGCCACCGCCCCGCCCAGGCCTAGCCCGTACAGGCTGTCGCTGTCGGCGCTGGCAAACCGCGGCGAACCGAGCAATTGTTGCATCATCACCGGTGCGCCATTGAACTGGGTACAGCGCTCATCGCGAATCAGGTCGAAGGCCTTGTCCACGTCCCATTTGTACATCAGCAACAAGCGCCGGCCGCTGCGCAGCCCCAGCAAAAACTGCGCGTGCAGGCCACTGACATGGAACAGCGGCACCGCCATCAGGTTGGTCGGCGCCAGACCGCTGGCAATCACTGCCTGGATCCGCTCGGGCGAACTCACGGCGCAGAACGCCGACTGGAACTCCAGTGCCGCCAGTGCCTGGCAAATGGCGCGATGGCTGGACAGCACGCCCTTGGCCCGGCTGGTGGTGCCAGAGGTATAGAGGATCAGCGCCGGGTCAGCGGGGTTGATCTCGATGGCCGGCAACGCCAGCAGCGGTCCCTGGATCAGCGCTTCGAAACGCTGGCAGTTGGCCGATAATGCTTGCCCCGCCGGCATGCCAACCACAATGCTGACCAGTCGCTGTGCCAGCAGGTCGCTGGTCAGCAATTGCAGGCGCTGTTGGTCACAGACCAGCACCTGCGCACCGCTGTCTTGCAGGCCATGGAACAATTCGTCGCGCAGGCCCCAGCTGTTCAACGGCACGCACACCGCGCCACAGCGCTGCACCGCAACAAAAGCCACCAGCCAGGCTGGCTGATTGCGCATGGCGATGGCCACCCGGTCCCCCTGCTTTACCCCGAAGCGCTGCGCCAGTTGTGCAGCCAGGCGGTCGACCTGATCGAAAAACCCGGCGAACGTCAGCCGTTGCTGCTCCCACACCAGAAACTCTCGCTCACCGTGTGCACGGCCTGCATCGATGGCTTCGAGCAAGTTCGCCGGTGCATGGCGAAAATACCGCAGGCCGTCGTCGGGCGAAGACACCACCTCGAACGGCGAGCCCGGGCCGATCAACTGCTGCCAGGCGTTGCGCCACTGTTCCAGCTTCATGTTCTAGTTCTCCAAAGACGCGAAAGCGGCGTAGCGCGCGCACTGGAAGTCACTGTCACCCAGGCACGCCTGGGCCACGCGAATCCGCTTGAGGTAAAGGCCGACGTCCAGCTCATCGGTGACACCAATGCCACCGTGCATCTGTACCGCCTCATTGCTGACCAGGGCGGCCACCTCGCCGGCTTTCCATTTGCCCAGGCTCACCCGCCGCCCGCGCTCGGCCGCGCTCAATGCGCTGTCGTCGAGCGCGGCCAAAGCCGCCATTACAGCGCTGCGGGCCAACTGCAACTCCACATGCAAGCGCGCAGCCCGATGCTGCAGGGCCTGGAACGAACCGATGGGCACGTCGAACTGTACGCGGGTCTTGAGGTAATCCAGGGTCATGGCGAACAGTTGCTCGGCAGCGCCGAGCATCTCGGCGGCCAGGCACGCCCGCCCGCGGTCCAGGGCCTCGTCCAGCACCGGCCACGCCGCGCCGAGCGTACCGAGCAAGGCGTCGCTGCCCACGTGCACGGCACTCAAACGCAGCCGCGCGCAATTGCGCGAGTCGATCAGCGTCAATGCGCTGACCTGCAAGCCCGGCGTATTGGCCGGTATCAGAAATACGCTGATGCCCTGCGTTTCACCTGCACGGCCACGGGTGCGCGCCGCTACCAGGTAGGCATCGGCGCCCAGGCCATCGATGACGAAGAACTTCTCGCCGTCCAGACGATAACCACCGGACTCGGCCATCGCCGTCAGTGCCGTGTGCTCCGGGGCATGGCGCGGTTTTTCATCCAGTGCCAGGGCCAGGCGTCGCTCGCCACTGATCACCGCCGTCAGCCAATGGTCCTGTTGCGCAGCGCTGCCCGCCAGATGAATCAGCGAGCCACCGAGCACCACACTGGACAACAAGGGTGAGGCCGAGAGGTTTCTGCCCATGGCCTCGAAAATAGGCCCCAGGCCCATGCAGCCGAATTCAAGCCCGCCCAACGCCTCGGGAAATGGAATGCCGCTCCAGCCCAGGCCCACGGCTCCTTGCCACAGTTGCGGGTCATACCCGGGCGCGCTTGCCGCGTCGCGCAGGCGCCGCTGCGCCGCTACCGGGCTGCGCGCCGCAAGGAAATCGCGGGCGCTGTCGGCCAACAGGCGTTGCTCTTCGCTATACACCAGACTCATGTTCACACTCCCCTCAAACGCTCGGCAGGTTCAAAACCCGCTTGGCGATGACATTCAACTGCACCTCCGACGAGCCGCCGGAAATGGTCAGGGCATAGCTGTTGAGCCAGCCACGGGTAATCGCCAGTTCCTGGCTGCTGAACGGCTCGCCTTCAAGGCCCAGCGCGCGATAGCCAAGGGCATCGAGGAGGATCTCGAACTTGTCGCGTTCCTGCTCGGTGTGCACCAGCTTCATGATCGCCATGATTGCGCTGATATCCAGGCCAGCCCTGGCCTCCTCGCCCATGCGCTGCACGGTAAGGTTGTAGGCATGTTCATTCATTGCGCAGGCCTGGGCGCGAGCACGCAGGGCCTGATCGGCAGGCGCCTGGCTGTCGGGCAGGTAGCGTTCGATCAACGGCAGCAGGTGAAAGTGCGTCGGCAGGCTGAACTCGCCGAACTTGGACATGGCCTTGCGCTCGTGCTGCAGCAGGCTCTTGCCCAGGTGCCAGCCACCGTTGAGCGGCCCGATCAGCTGGCTTTGCGGCACGCGCACGTTATCGAAGAACACCTGGCAAAAAGCAGACTTGCCGCTGATCAAGTCAATCGGCGAAACACTCACCCCGGGGCTTTTCATGTCCAGCACGATCAGGCTGATACCCTGATGCTTGGGTGCCTTGGGATCAGTGCGCACCAGGGCGTACATCCAGTCGGACTTGTCGCCGTAGGAGGTCCAGATCTTGGTGCCGTTGATCACGAAGTCATCGCCATCGGCCACCGCCGAGGTCTTCAGGCTGGCAAGGTCGGAACCGGCATTGGGCTCTGAGAAGCCCTGGCACCAGCGCACTTCGCCGCGACACATCGGTGGCAGCAGCGCCTGCTTCTGCGCTTCGCTACCGAACTCCAGCAGCACCGGGCCGAGCATCCAGATGCCCAGGTTGATCTGCGCCGGTCGACACTTCAGCCGGCGCAGCTCGCTTTCCAGCACCGCGTTGTACTCGGCGCTCAACCCGCCGCCGCCGTATTCGCTGGGCCATTGTGGGCAGAACCAGCCTTTGTCACGCATACGCTCGAACCAGAGGCGGGCGTCTTCGCTGGGAAAGTCTACTTGGCGGCCACCCCAGACGATCTCGCCGTCGGGGGTGGCCGTGCGCAGCGATGGCGGGCAATTGGCCTCCAGCCATTGGCGCGTCGCTTGCCTGAATTGCTCGATTGCGCTCATTCGTTCACCTGAAAGGGACGTTATTGTTATTCGCTTCAAGGGTACAACGGTGAATCAGCGTTGCGTGCGCGGCATGCCCAGGCCGAACTGGGCGATCAACTCGCGCTGGATTTCATTGGTACCACCGCCGAACGTCAGGTTCACCGAGGCGCGCACTTCATACTCCAGCTCGCCGAGCAGATACGCCGCCGCAGAACCTGCCCGCGTCAGGCCGCTGGCACCGACGATGGCCGACAGCTTGCGCAGGATCTCGATCGCCGATTCCGAGCCGTAGACCTTGGTGGTCGAGGCCAGCGCGACGTCGACGCGGTCACGCTCAAGGTCGGCGGCAATACGGAAGTTGATCAAACGCATGGCTTCGAGCCGGGCATAACACTCGGCCAGATCGCGCCGCACCCAGGCATGGTCGGTAGCACGCTTGCCCTGCTCATCGGCACACCGTGCCCACAGGTATACCCGGCTGAACAGGCTGACGACCTTGTCCGACCAGGCACCCAGGCCCAGGCGCTCGTGGTTGAGCTGTGCGGTGATGAGTTTCCAGCCACCGTGCAGTTCGCCCACCAGCATCTCCCTGGGCACCCGCACGTTATCGTAATACGTAGCGGCCGTGGGGTTTCCGGAGGTCGGGATCAGCGTGCTGGAGAAGCCTTCGGCCTGGGTATCGAGGATCAGGATCGAGATGCCCTTGTGCCGCGCCTGCTCGGGGTCGGTTCGGGCCGCCAGCCAGATGTAGTCGGCCGAGTCGGCGCCCGAGGTCCACAGTTTGCTGCCGTTGACCAGAAAGCCGTCGGCGTCTTCGCGTGCGGTGGTTTTCAGCACGGCCAGGTCACTGCCAGCACTGGCTTCGGAATAGCCGATGGCAAAGTTGATCTCGCCGGCAGCAATGCCGGGCAGAAATTTGTCTTTTTGCAGCGCCGAACCGTGGGCCATCAGGGCCGGGCCCACGGTGCTGATGGTCACGAACGGCAGCGGTGCGCCGGCAATGTTGGCTTCTTCGAAGAAGATCAATTGCTCGGTGGCCGCGTAACCCTGGCCGCCATAGGCCTTCGGCCAGCCGACGGCGAGCCAGCCGTCACGGCCGATCTGGGCGATGGTGCGGCGAAACAGCTCGCCGCCTTCGGTGCCACGCATCTGCTGGCGCAGTTCGGGGGTCATCAGGTTCTGGAAATAGTCCCGGACCTTGAGCCTCAGGGCATGCTGTTCGGGGGTGAGATCGACGAACATGGGACGCTCCTTATACCGCGCCGAGAATCAGGCCGCTGGTAGGCACGCCGGTTCCGGCGGTCACCAACACGTTTTCGACACTGTCCACCTGGTTGGCCGCCGTGCCCCGAACCTGGCGCACGGCTTCAGCGATACCGTTCATGCCGTGGATGTAGGCTTCGCCCAACTGCCCGCCGTGGGTGTTGATTGGCAGTTTGCCGCCACGGGCATGGTGCCCGGCACGGATGAACTCCTTGGCTTCACCGCGCCTGGCAAAGCCGAACTCTTCCAGTTGCGGCAGTACGAAGGGCGTGAAGTGGTCGTAGATCACGGCGGTTTGCAACGCGTCCGGGCCCAGGCCCGACTGGCTGTACAGCTCTTTGGCGACCACACCCATTTCCGGCAGCCCGGTGATGTCGTCGCGGTAGTAGGAGGTCATCACCTGTTGCCCGGCGCTGATGCCCTGCGAGCCGGCCTTGATGATCACCGGCTTTTGCCTGAGGTCTCTGGCCCGCTCGGCCGAGGTGATCACCATCGCCACCGCGCCATCGGACTCCTGGCAGCAGTCGAGCAGGTGCAGCGGCTCGCAGATCCAGCGCGAGGCCTGGTGCTCTTCAAGGGTGATCGGCTTGCCGTAGAAAAATGCCTGGGGGTTGGTGGCGGCAAAATCGCGCACTGCCACCGCCACCCGGCCGAAGTCCTCGGAGGTAGCGCCGTAGGTGTGCATGTAGCGCTGGGCAAACATGCCGACCCAGGCCGCCGGGGTGTGAAAACCATGCGGCATGTACCAGCCGTAGTTCACGTTCTCGAAGGTCGGCGTCGAGGCAAAGCCGTAGCTGCCGGTGCCGAAGCGGTACCAGGAGCGTTCGTTCATCGCCCGATAGACCACCACCACTTTCGCCACCCCGGTGGCCACGGCCATTGCCGCGTGCATCACCGGCCCGCAGGCGGCGCCGCCACCGTGGGGTACCTGGGAGAAGAACTTGACGTCCTTGCAACCCAGCAGGCGGGCAATTTCGTACTCCGGGACCTTATCGACCGAATAGGAACTGAAACCCTCGACTTCGCTGGGGTCAATGCCGGCGTCCTTGAGCGCCGCCAGTGTCGCTTCCATGGCCAGGCGCAGTTCGGTGCGCCCGGAGTTCTTGGAAAACTCGGTCGCGCCCAGCCCTGCAATGGCGGCGCGCCCGGAAATCGACGAATTGGTCATCTGTGTTGTCTCCCGCGAATCAAGGCAGAACCAGCGCGACCGTGCCGGTCACGTGATTGCCCATGGAGTTTTTGCCCTTGAGGGTCACTTCCAGGCTGCGCGTAGCGGCATCCTGATGGGTCACTTCGCCGCTGAAGGTCATGCTGTCGCCGGGGTAGTTAGGCGCGCCCAGCTTGATTTTCAGCGACCGGAACTGCACCTGCGGGCCGCTCCACTGTTCGATGAAGCGTTGCACCAGGCCGTTGGTGGTCAGGATGTTCATGAAGATATGTGGCGAACCCAGCTCGCGCGCCGCATCCAGGTCATGGTGACCGGGAAAATAGTCACGTGTGGCAATCGCCCCACCGGCAATCAGGCCGACCGTGATCGGGATCGTCAGTTCGGGCAGTTGCTCGCCAGGGCGCACGTCTTCAAAGCGCTTGGTGTTCATCGAGGTCATATTTCCATCCCAGGGTAGTGTTATCGCTCAACCAGTCGCCGAGACGCTCCAGAATCATCGACGAGCCTCCCAATGCACTGCTCAGGGCGCGGCTCCAGTAGAGAAAGCGATGGATCGGGTACGTCAGGTCAACGCCGATGCCGCCATGCACATGCTGCGCGGTGTGGCCGATGCGGTGCCCGGCTTCGCACGCCAGGTACGCAGTTGCCAAGGCTTGTGAAGGGGCCGGCAGACCGGCGTCGAGGCGGTAGCACAATTGCCACAGGGCACTGCGCAACACCTCCAGGTGCACGTGGGTATCGGCCATGCTCATTTGCACGGCCTGGAAGCTGCCGATGCAGCGGCCGAACTGCTGACGCTCACTGACATAGGCCACGGTGCGGTGCACCTGCTCGGCGCTGACGCCCAGTTGCAAGGCCGCCAGGGAGGCAATTGCGCGCGGTGCCAGCCAGTCCAGGGCAGCGGCGGGCAGCACCTGCTGATTGCTCAGGGTGACGCCGCGCAAGCTCAGGTCGGCAAAGCCTTCGCCGTGGGTCATGACCCCCGATACATGGCTGATGCCTGACTGGCGCAGGTCCACCAGCACCAGCCGTGGTTGCCCCATCACCCGGGCCAACACCAGCGCTGCCACCGACTGCTCGGCCAGGGCCAGCGCCGCCACCCGGCCGTCGAGGCGCCATCCGCCCTCTTCTACGCTGGCCTCAAGCTCGATGCCGCGCACTGTGTTCAGGGCATCGAGGCTCAGGGTCAGCAAGCCTGTGCCCGCAACAGCCTGTTCAACCCACGGTGCCAGGGAGCTGTCGCCGAACTCGGCGAGGGTGGTCGCGGCCAGTTGGTGGCGCCACAACGGCACTTGCGCCAGGGCGCCGCCCTGGGCATCGAGGATCTGCACCAGCTCAGTCATGCCCAGCCCGCTGCCACCGGCCGCCTCGGGGATGGCCAGGGCATGCAGGCCGGTTTGTACGCAGCTGTGCCACAGGTCTTGCATATAGGCCTGCCCGCAGAGGTCCCAGTCACGCAGGCGCTCGTCGGTGCAGTAGTCGCTCATCAGGCTGCCGGCCATTTCGGCAATGGCTCGCTGGTCTTCGCTGAGTTCAAAATCCATGGTACCCCCCTACTCTGCCGCTGGACGGAACATCGGCAGCGCCAGGTCGTCGTCGAAGGTCTGGAACTCGACCTCCACACGCTGGCCAATGCTGATGTCTTCACGCTTGACGCCAACCAGGCCGGCGATCAGGCGCACGCCTTCGTCCAGTTCGATCAGGCCGATCGGGTTGGGGTGATCGAACGGTGCCACTTGCGGGTAGTGCATCACCACGAAGGAGTACAACCGGCCCTTGCCGCTGACCTGTTGGGTGTCCCAGTCAAAGCAATGGCACTCGATGCACACCGGTGCTGGCGGGTGGCGCAAGGTGCTGCACTGCGTACAGCGCTGGATCAACAGCTTGCCTTCCTTGCAGCCGTCCCAGAAAAACCGCGTGTCGTCGCTGACACCGGGGGCCGGGCGCTTGGCCTGTACCGGCTCGGCCACGGCCTGGGGCGGCGCCTGGACCTTGTGCACGTTGGCCGGGCGGAACTTGAACACCCGGAACAACAGCTCGCCGACTTTTTCGTCGCCCGTGGCCTGCTGCGAGAAGTAGCTCATCACCAGGGTGACAAAAAAGCCGGTGCCAAGGCCGGTGGTCTTTTCCTCACCGACCGCGTCCAGGCGCGTGGTGTAGTAGAGCTTTTCGCCCAGGCGCAGGTTGCGCTCGAAGGTAAGCTCCGAGTTCACCGCCACCACCGACGGGTAGCCATGGCTTTCGATCACACCCAGCACCTCATAGGGGTTTTCGGTGGTCGAGCCGGGTGCGTAGTTATTGATGTGAAAGCCTTCCATGCACCAGATCTGCAGCATCGGAGGCGGCGCGATGATGCCGTCATTGCAGCTGTTGGCAGCGGCCACGGGGTCGGTGTAGAGCGGGTTTTCAAGGCCGATGACTTCGCACCACTGGCGAATCATCGGCGCGTTGACGTCGTCCCAGGCGTTCACGCGACCGTATTCGCGCCCAACCAGGGCGCGCACTTTGGATAGCAATTCTGGATCAGCCAAGTTCGTCTCCTGCGTGTTCAAAGCGGCGCCCGCAACGCAACGCCGACGTGGGTCGATCAGTGCGGGGTAACCTGCGCCGCACCGAGATAAGCCGGGCGTTCACCACCGCCATGCAGCAACAGGTTGCAGCCGCTGGCGTAATTGGCGAGCGGTGAAGCGATATAGAGGCAGGCGTTGCCGATGTCCTCGGGTGCCGCCATGCGCCCGGCCGGGATACCGGCGCTGACCGTAGCGATGCCTTGTTCGTCGCCATAGTGCAGATGGGCAAGTTCGGTGCGCACCAGGCCCGGGCTTACCGCTACCACCCGCACCTTGGGCGCCCACTCCGCTGCCAGCGACTGCACCAGGGCCAGCACGCCGGCCTTGGCCGCGCCGTAAGCCGCCGTGCCTGGCGAGGCGCGCAGGCCACTGATGCTGCCAATAAACACGATGCAACCGCCGTCGGCCTGGGCCTGCATCAGCAGGTTGGCTTGCTGGGCGACATTGAGCGGCGCAATCAGGTTGAGGCGGATGATGCCCTCATGAAAACGCGGCGAGGCGCTGGCTGCTTCGGCCGAAGGGCTGCCGCCGGCGTTGTTGACCAGTACATCAAGGCGGCCGTAAGCGAGGCGGATGTTGTCGAACAGGCCTTGCAACGAGGCCTGGTCGCGCACATCGGCGGCAATGAAGTCCGCCTGTGCCTGCGCCACGCTCGGCAATTGCTCGGGCAAGTTGCGCCCACACACGATCACCTTGGCCCCTGCGGCCAGAAAGCTGCGGGCAATGCCGGCGCCAATGCCCTTGGTTCCACCGGTGACCAATACCACCTTGCCGTTGTAATCCAGCCCCGAGTGACCACTCATGGCACGCTCCTCATGCTTGTGTTGAGGGCCACTCTAGGGCCAAAACCGCTCGGCCACGTCGTCTGAACGGACGATGAAGCGCGGCGCCGCGCTGGCAACAATCCGCGCAATGGCGCCCGCTCTGCGGTGCCTACTGCCAGAGGTCGATCATGTCCGATTCACTTACCGCGCCGGTGCTGCTGGAGTACCCGGCCCCAGGTGTCGCGCTGGTGCGGCTCAACCGCCCGCACGCCACCAATGCCCTGAGCCTGGAGCTGCAGGCGCTGCTGTCGCACTACTTCAGTGAGCTGGGGAGCAACCCTGATGTGCGCTGCATTCTGCTGACCGGCGGCGACAAGGTGTTTGCCGCCGGGGGCGATATCAACAGCCTGGCCGGGGTGGGGCCGATTGATATCTATCAGCGCCATACCGAGCGGGTCTGGGCGCCGATCCAGCACTGCCCCAAGCCTGTGATCGCGGCGGTGTGCGGTTACGCCTATGGCGGTGGCTGCGAGCTGGCGATGCTCGCCGATATCATTGTTGCCGGGCAGAGTGCACGCTTCTGCCAGCCGGAGATCAGGATCGGGATCATGCCCGGGATTGGCGGCACCCAGCGCTTGGTGCGGGCGGTCGGCAAGGCCAAGGCGATGCGGATGGCGCTGACCGGTCAGCCGATCACGGCTGAGGAGGCCTGGATTTCAGGGCTGGTCAGCGAAGTGATGGCCGATGATCAGGTGCTCGCCCACAGCTTGAAGTTGGCGCAGGTGGTTGCGGCAATGCCGCCGTTGGCTGCCGAGCAGATCAAAGAGGTGATTCTTGCGGGGATGGATGCGCCGCTGGAAGCGGGTTTGGCGCTGGAGCGCAAGGCCAATGCGTTGTTGTTTGCCTCACGTGATCAGAAGGAAGGCATGCAGGCGTTTATTGAAAAGCGGCCTGCCCGGTTCGAAGGGCACTGATTGGGGGTGCTGGCCCAGCCTGAAGGAACGCACCAGGGGCCCTGCGCCGAGCTTCGGGCCCCCTCGTTGCTGCGTCGCTATGAGGACCTCATCGCGGGCCCCGCCCGCCGCCCAGCCTGCAGAACCGCTTCACGCAGCTCACCCTTGACCACCTTGTTCGAGGCATTCACCGGCAGCGATTCGAAGAACCGGACCTGTCGCGGCACTTTGTAATTGGCCATGCGCTCTCTGGCCCAGGCGATCAGCGCCGGCTCATCCAGCTGCTGGCCGACACGCACTACCACGCAGGCACACCCCACCTCCCCCATGCGCTCATCCGCAACCCCGATCACCGCCACCTGCGCGATGGCCGGGTGTTCGATCAAACCCGCCTCGATCTCTGCCGGGTAGCAGTTGAAGCCACCGACGATGAACATGTCCTTGAGCCGGTCGGTAATCTGCAGGTTGCCATGCTCATCCAGGTTGCCGATATCGCCAGTGTGCAGCCAACCCTCGGCATCAATGGCCTGCGCCGTCGCTTGCGGGTCATTGAAATACCCCCGCATCACATGAAAACCGCGCAGGCAGATTTCCCCTGACTCGCCCGTGGCGACCGGTTGGTTATCCGCCGAACGGATGCACACTTCAGTGCCTTCGATGGCCCGGCCACTGGTGCCGGCAACGATGTCGGCGGGGTCATCCGGGTTGCAGATGGTCGCCAGGCCGCCACACTCAGTCAGCCCATAGGCGGTGGTCACCACGTCTACCCCAAGCTCCCGGCGCATGCGCTCGATCAGCACCGGCGGGATCGTCGATGAACCGGTCACGGCGATGCGCAGGCTCGACAGGTCAGTCTCGGCCAGGCGCGGGTGGGCCAGCATCGACAAGTACAGCGTCGGTGGCCCTGGCAGCACGCTGATGCGCTCGGCGGCAATGCGCTGGAACACAGCTTCGGCATCGAACACTGCATGCGGCAAGATAGTCGCGCCGGCCAGCAGGCAGGTCAGCCAACCGGCCTTGTAGCCAAAGGCATGAAAAAACGGGTTGATGATCAGGTAACGGTCACCCGGCTGCAGGCCAATGACCCGTACATACTCGTTGTACGCCCGCAGGTTCTGCCCGTGGGCACTCATCACCCCCTTGGGCTTACCGGTGGTGCCGGAGGTAAACAGCAAGTCGGACAAGTCTCGCGGGCCCACCGCCACCGCACGCTGGCGGGCTTGTAGCTCACTGACAGACTCGCCCTTGGCGAGAAAGCCGGCCCAATTCAGGTCGCCGGCCAACGCAGGCTGCTGTGTTCCGAACACCACCCGCTGTTCCAGGCTGGCCGGCCGCAGCGGCGCCAGCATGGCCGGGTAGTCCAGCCCCAAAAATACCCCTTGCATCAACAACACGCGCGACTGGCTACGCGCCAGGATATCGGCCGCCTCGGCGCCTTTCATGCGGGTATTGATCGGCACCAGCACAGCCCCCGCGCAATGCACGCCCAGGGCGGCGACCACCCAGTCGCGGCAATTGGGTGCCCAGATCGCCACGCGGTCGCCGGCCTCGATCCCCAGCGCCATCAGGCTACGGCAGACACCCAGTGCCAACGCAGGCAAATCCCGGTAATCGGTGGCAATGCCGTCTTCCTCGATCGCTGCTCGCCCGGCAAAGCGTTCGGCACTGGCGAACAACAAGGCGGGAATCGACAAAGGCAACAGGTTCCAGGCATGCACGCTGCCCGGTAATGCTGAACATGCAGTCATAGTGACAAACTCGGCAATCGGGTTATTCGGGAAAGAGCACCCGCAGGTGCTCGCTGCGGGCCAGGGACTGGCAAGCCAGCGTCCAGCCCTGGTCTATCTCCTGCGGGTCAAGGGCATCGTTGCGCAACATCTGCACCTCGCCACGTTCGACCGTGCACATGCAGGTGGCACAGGAGCCGACCAGACAAGAACTTGGCGGGCTCAGGCCAGCCCGGCGCATGGCATCGAGCAGGGTTTCGCCTTCGGCGCAGGGCACCTCGAACTCTTCACCGTCCAGGCGCACCGAAAGCTGGCTGGTCGGGCGGCTGGTATCGACGGCTGCCGGCACTGCGACCTGCCCCTCTTCGGGCAGCGACACGAAGCGCTCGACATGGATCCGCGCATTTGCCATGCCTAACGACTGCAGGGCTGCGACGGCAGCATCCATGAACGGTCCTGGGCCGCAGATGAACGCCTCGGCGCTGAGGAACGGGCGCGCCAGCTCGGCCAACTGGCTGACCGACGCAATGCCCTGCACCGAGTCGAGCCAGTGGATCACTTGCAGCCGCTGAGGGTGCGCGCTGGCCAGGGCCTTGAGCGGGTCACGGAATATCACCGACGCTTCGTCGCGGTTGGCGTAGATCAGCAGAATGCGCCCGGTGCCCGCCAACAACGCCGAGCGCAGAATGGACAGCACCGGGGTTATGCCACTGCCACCGCCAAACAGCAGCAGGTCGGTGTCCAGCTGGCGCGGCACAAACACCCCGGCCGGCGCCAGTACCTGCAAGGTATCGCCCGCCTGCACGGCGTCACAGAGCCAGTTTGAGGCGCGCCCGTCGCGCACCCGTTTGATCGTGACCCGCAAGGGCTCATCAAGCAGTGGCGTGCTCGACAGTGAATAACAACGCGGCAACCACCCCCCCTGGTGAGGCACACGCAGGGTCAGGAACTGCCCAGGTCGATAACGGAAGCGCTCGGTTAACGTTTCTGGCAGCTCGAACTCCAGGGAGCGGCTGTCGGCGGTCTCTTCAATCACGCGGGTGACACGTACTGACAGGTAATCCAGGCTCATATCAATTGCTCGCTGGGTTCGATTTCGGCGTCTGCCCTGGCCGCCGTCAGCGACCGCCCGGCACGTCGCCCGGAAAACACACAATCGGCCAGCGACAGGCCGCTGACGTACAAATGGCAAGGAATGCCGATGGCGGTACGCCCGGCCGCATACAAGCCAGGGATCGGCAGGCCTTCAGCGCCCAGCACCGCGCCGCTGTCTTCATTGACCTTGAGGCCGCCCAGGGTCAACGCCCCGAGGGGGAACAGGGGGTTGCTGACAGAAATGTCACAGGCATAGTACGGGCCCTGATCGAGCACCTGCCGGCTGCCTTGCGACTTGCCGAAGGCATCCTCGGCGTCCCCCCGGGCGGCTGTGTTGTAGGCGTGCAGTGCGCTGCGCAATACATCGGCACGCATACCCGTGGCCTGGGCCAGCTGCTCGATGCTCTGGCCCTTGCGCACACCGCGCAGCATCAGCAGCAATGCCGGCAAGCTCTGGAACCACCAGTACCCGTCGAACAGCGCTTGCCTGATCGACTGCTTGCGCAGGCGGGCGTCCAGCACCAGCCAGGCCTTGCCGCCCTGCTCTTCACACAGCGGCTGACCCAGGGTGGCGCCGTAGACTTCTTCGTTGACGAAGCGCTGGCCGAGGGTGTTGACCACAATGCCCTTGGGCCAGCAAAACGGGGGGTTGATGAAGCGCCAGGCCGACACCCGCTGCAAGCGATCGCTGACCCCACCGACACTCACGCCCAGGCGCAGGCCACTGCCATCGCAGCCGGTCGCGCCGACTTTGAAGTTGCGGCGAAATTTCGGTGCATGCTCGCTGACCATCTCGCGGTTGAAAATGAAGCCACCGGTGCTCAGCACCACCCCTCGCCGGGCGCGCACAAGCCGCGGCCGGGCAAAGTCGAGTTCCAGCTGGCGCACGCGTTTGCGCAAGGTGTCGCAGTAGCGCGGGGCAAAGTTTTGCAGGCGTTCGGCACGCGCCGCCCATCTGGCATGCAACCGCGCCTGGGCACTACCGGCCGGCAGGCACCACAGCTCCACGCCGACTACCCTGCCGTTGTGATCGCTTATCAGGCGCCGGGCAGCGGACTGAAGTTGCGGCCGCACGCCGTTGCGCAGGCAAGCCGCCTTGAGGTGCGCGTACAGCACCGCGCCACATTGGCCCTTGCCTACCGTGCGATGGCCCCGCGGCGCCGGGGGTAAATCGCTACGGTGCGACGGCACCAGCTCATTACCTGAGTAATAGAGAAACTGGCCATCGGCTGGATACGAGGTTTTACCGCCGGGCGGCATGCTGTGGGCATAAGGCACGCCATGGCTCTCCAGCCAGGCCAGGTTGGCGGCACTGTCCTGACAAAAACGCCGCAAGGTGGCATCGGCGACCACCCCCTGGGTTTCGTGTTTGAGGTAGGCGAACATCGCCTCGGGCGTATCGCCAAAGCCAGCAGCCTGCTGCTGGCGGGTGCCTCCGCCGGCGTAGACCACGCCACCGCTCTTGGCACTGGCACCGCCGCCGGTGAAACGGTCGGCGACCAGCACGTCGGCGCCCTGGGCGCGGGCCTCAAGGGCAGCGCAGGCGCCGGCCGCCCCCCAGCCGATCACCAGCACATCACAGTGGTCATCCCAGTGCAGGGCGTCGGCATCGGCCACCTGCAACGCCGGCTGGATCTCGGTACACGTCGATTTGACAGCGGCTGGCATGGCAACTCCTCAACGATTGGCAGCAATGTGATGGGCCGCGATATAGCCGAACGTCATGGCCGGCCCCAAGGTGCCGCCGGCACCGGGGTAACTGGTGCCCATGACCGACGCCGAGCAGTTGCCAATGGCATACAGGCCAGGAATGACCTCGCCGTCCTGGCTTACTACCTGCGCATGTTCGTTGGTCAAGAGCCCACCTTTGGTGCCGATGTCGCCAGCGTCCAGGCGCATCGCGTAGTACGGCCCCTTGCTCAGGGGCGCCAGGCACGGGTTGGGTTTCACGTTGCTGTCGCCGTAGTAACGGTCGAACACGTTGCCGCCACGGCCAAAGTCGGCATCGACGCCGCTGCGGGCGTAGGCGTTCATTTTCTGCACGGTCTGCTCAAGCCCTGCGCGGTCGACGCCGATCTGCGCCGCTAGCGCCGCCAGGCTGTCAGCCTTGTAGTACAAGGTATTGAGCCATTCCTTACGCAGTCGGCTGTCGGGCATGACCTGGGCCGGCATCAACGGCCCCATGGCGTAGTTGAAGCGAAAATGGCCATCGAAGATCACCCAGGACGGGATCGACTTGCCACCGGTGTGCTGGTTGTCGCGGTACATTGCGTCGACAAATTCCAGGTATGGCGCCGCCTCATTGACAAAGCGCCGGCCCAGGCTGTTGACCACGATGGCGCCGGGGAACGCCCGTTCGGCAAATACCCCACGGGGTTTCTCTTCGCCGGGCACGGTAATGGTCGGTGCCCACCAGGCCCAATCCATCAGGGCGGTCGCCGCGCCCAGCTCGATACCGGCCTGTAACGCTGCACCGGTGTTGTTGCCCGGTGGCGTGGCGCTCCAGTCGCGCAGGGTTGGCTGCGGTAGATAGCGCTCGCGCAACGCCTGGTTCTGCTCAAAGCCTCCGGAGCCAAAAATCACCGCATGGCGGGCATGCAGCTGCAGCGTCTGCCCGTCACGACAAACCTGCATGCCAATGACCCGGCCATTGTCGGTGATCAGGTGCTGGAAGTCGGTGTTCAACCACAGCGGAATGTTGCGGTCCATCAACGAGCGACGCAACGAGGCAACCAGCGAGCTGCCCAAGGCGGCGCGGCGGTCGCGCCGGCTCTTGCGGCGCCATTTGAAGTCGAGCTTGTAGCGCAGCATCAGGCCGAGAATCAGCAGTCGCCAGCCAAAGGAGCGCGACATGGCCTTGTGCGCGTGCCGGGCGGTCCAGGCAATGCGCCCCATCAGCAGTGTCGAGGGTGACGGTGTGCGCAGGTTGGCCAGTTCATCACCGAGCAGGCTGGTGTCGAACAGCTCCGGGTCGAGGGTGCGACCGCCGGCCAGCGAGCCCGGCAGTTGCGGATAGTAGTCCGGGTACTTTGCCGCCACGGCGTACCGCACATGGCTGTTGTCCACCAGGGCCCGGATCATCTGCGGCGCATGCTTGACGTAGGCACGCAAGCGCTTGTCATCACCATGCTCACCGGTGGCGGCCTTGAGGTACTGCAGGGCCAGCTCGACACTGTCGCGGCCACCTTTGGCGGCGAAGTAGTGGTTATTGGGGATCCAGATGCCGCCGCCGGAGATCGCCGACGTACCGCCGAACTTGTCGCTTTTCTCGACAACCAGTACCGATAGACCCTGTTCGGCAGCAAACAGCGCCGAGGTCATCGCACCGGCACCGGAGCCGACGACGATCACGTCGTAGTGTGAAACAGGCTGAGCTTTAGCTGTCATTGTTGTTGTGCCTTGGCTGTGATCGGAAATATCCCGGCGTGCCGGCCAGGGGGGCGCAGGCCCAGGCCTGCAGCCAGGCCCGGGCACGGCTCATACGTAAGGATCAGGGTTGGGCAGGCCCAGTTGCACGGCGCCAAGGCTGCGGCTGAAGGCCATGTAGTTGTTGGCGATATGCCCACGCGCCTGATGCAGGTCGCGGAACAGGCGCGCCACCGGGTTGGTGTTGTACAGCCCGGAAGCGGCCATGCAGCGCAACAGTTCGTTGACCTTCTCGGCGCAGATATTGGTGACGTACGACGATTGGTAGCGGTACAGCAGGCGGGTTTCCACGTCCGGGTATTCACCCGCTTCGGCCAGCGTCATCAGGTGCGCATAGTTGCGCTCCAGCACCAGCCGCAGGCTGTCGACGATGATGGTTGCCTCCGCTACGGTGGTTTGCGCCACCGGGTCGTCGGCGGTTTTCATACCGTGCTTGCCGATGTGCGCCGCGGCATTGGCGCGGAATTCGTTGATCGCCCCCTGCAAGGCACCGATGGCCGACGAGGACACCGCGCGCGTGAACACCTGAGCGAAAGGAATGGCATAGATCGGGTTGGTGTTGACCAGGCGTCCGGGCGTGGCTTCAAGCGTGCAGTTGTTGGTGCGTTGCACGCGGTGTGCTGGCACGAAGGCATCTTCGACGACAATGTCGTGGCTGCCGGTGCCGCGCAGGCCCAGCACGTCCCAGTTGTGCTCGATACGGTAGTCACTGCGCGGGATCAGGAAGGTGCCGTGCTCCGCTGCCTGGTCGCCATCGGCGGGCAACACACCGCCGAGGAAGCACCATTGGCAGTGCTCGCTACCGCTGGAAAAGCCCCAGCGCCCGCTGATGCGATAGCCGCCCTCAACCACGGTTACCTTGGCCACGGGCATGTAGGTGGACGAGATCAGGGTGGTGTGGTCCTGGCCCCATACATCGCGCTGGGCCTCGATCGGGTAACGCGCCAGTTGCCAGGGGTGTACGCCCATCACGCCATAAATCCACGCCGTGGACATGCAGCCTTCGGCGAGGATCATCTGGATTTCGAAAAAAGTCCGCGGATCGACTTCGTAACCACCGAACGCACGTGGTTGCAGGGCACGCAACAAGCCGGCCTGTTGCAATTCGAAGATGGTTTCGTCAGGTACCCGGAACTCGCGGTCAGCGCGCGCGGTGCGGCTTTTGAGGGCGGGCACCAGGCGCCGGGCGTGTTCAAGCAGTTCGATTTCTTCCCGCGTTTTCTCTCGCATGCTGTCCATCCGTTCGTTCTCCCAAACTCGTTGCGCGGTTGCGCAAGTCTTGGTCGATGATCGAATGCAGCAGGCGAATATTCATCGTCAAAGCGGACTAGAGAAACGCGGTACGGCGCCGTCCCTGGCGCCTTTACAGCCTCAGATCGCTGCGCGCCTGGCGGCCCACGGGCGGTCCTGTTCCAGCTGCGAGGCCAGGCGCAGCAGCACGTCTTCACCGCCAAGGCGAGCAGTGAACATCATGCCCACCGGCAGGCCGCTGTCACTCATGCCCAGTGGCAAGGAAATGGCCGGCTGGCCGCTGACGTTGGCCAGCACGGTGAACGCGGCACTGCCCATGGCCTTGCGGGCGTAACTTTCGTAGGGCTGGTTGAGCGAGAGCTCGCCCAAGGCCGGTGTCAGGCTGGCGGTGACCGGCGAAAGGATCACATCAAAACGCTCGAATTGCTGTTCCATGGCCATGCTGATGTCTTCGAACGCATGCCGGGCACGCACTACGCCCTCACCCGTAGCCTTCGCTGCGCGCTCCAGCACACCAAAGGTGATGATTTCCAGGTCCTGCGGCCCCAACGCGCGGCCCAGGGCTTTCTCCCGGTCGTTGACCGTGACCAGCAACGAGTTGCCGATGGCCACGCCGTGGGCGCCGAACAGTTGCTGGGCCTGAACCGGCAAACGCAGCTCTTCCACCTCGTGGCCGAGGCCCAGCAGTTGCTTGACGGTGTCCTCCAGAACCTTGGCAATCGCCGGGTCCAGCGGTGCTCCGGTCAGCGATTCGCGCACCAGCGCGACCCGCAAACGGCCGGGGTCACGGCCCAGCTCCTCGACGTAAGGGCGTACCAGCGGCAGGCTCCAGTACGGGCTACCGGGTTCGTGACCCTGGCCGGCATCGAGAAACAACGCGGTATCGCGCACGCTGTGCGAGACCGTGTTGGCGACACTGGCACCAAACGAGCCTTCAAGGCGTGCCGGCCCGCTCGGCGTGCGATAGCGTGTCGGCTTGAGGCCGACCAGCCCGCAGTAGGACGCAGGGATGCGGATCGAGCCGCCACCGTCGGTGGCATGGGCGACCGGGACAATACCAGCGGCCACCGCCGCGGCAGAACCACCGGACGAGCCCCCGGCGCTCAACGCCAGATTCCAGGGATTGCGGGTTTGCCCCCATGCCAACGACTCGGTAGTGGTGGTCAGGCCGAACTCCGGGCTGGTGGCTTTACCGAAAGGCACTGCCCCGGCGGCCTCATAACGGCGGATCAAGGTGCTGGTAACGCCCGACGGTGGCGCATCCTTGAACAGGCGGCTGCCGTTGCTGGTGGTCGTGCCCTGCAAGTAGGTGTTGAGGTCCTTGAGCAGGATCGGCACGCCCGCCAGCGAGCCCTGGGTCAGGGTGCCGGCCTTCTGCCTGGCCGCCAGCAACGCGCGGGCATAATCGTCATGGCGCATGTTGACTGCGTTGATCTTCGGGTTGACCAGGTCACAACGGGCAAATGCTGCGCCGAGCAAGTCTTCGGCACTGAAGTGGCCGGCCTGCAAGCCCTTGGCCATGGCCCAGGCATCCAGGCCCAGGTAATCGCTGGCCGACAAGCCGCCAGCGGCCCGGGCATCGGCAAACCGCCCCAGTAGCCCGACGCCCAGCGCCACTGCGCCGGCCTTGAGAACCTGGCGTCGCGGCCATCCGTCAGCGGCGTCGGCACCCGCCGTGGCAAGCGTGTCGGCCAGTGGCAATGCGTTTTTTTCCATGTGCAGAATTCCGTTTTTTATTGTGTCTGTTCGATACGCTCAGCGCGCGCCAGCTACCCCGTCAATCTGGGGTGATTTGCGCTTTCATCGCGGCCAGGAAGTGTTCGCTGTACGGCGGTAGCAGGCCCCATTCACCGCGCGGGTCATGCTCGGGCGCCTTGAGTACGGTGCGCAGGTGGCTGAATTCGATAAAGCCTTCGCGACCGTGATAGTGCCCCATCCCTGACCCGCCGACACCGCCGAACGGGGCGTCATGCAAGGCGGCATGCATCATCACGTCGTTGAGGGTGACCCCGCCCGACAGGGTGTGCTCCAGCACATGGCGCTGCTCCTCGGCGTCGTTGCCAAAGTAGTAAAGGGCCAGAGGCCGCGGGCGGCCGTTGATCTGGGCGATGACCTGGTCAACGTCATCAAAGGGCAGCACCACCATTGCCGGGCCGAAGATTTCTTCATGCAGGATCAGGCTGTCATGGGGCGGGTCGACCACCAACTGCAACGGCCGACGGCGGTTCTGCTCATCAGCCGCTTGCGCGTAGGGCAGGCTCACTACCCGGGCACCGGCTTGCAGCGCCTGCTGAACCAGGTTTTCAACACGGGACAGGTGCTGGGGATTGACCACCGCGACCACGTCCGGGTTGTCGCTCACCTCAGGGATGAACTGGCGGTAAGCGCTGGCAAAGGCCTCAAGAAAGCTTTCCAGCTGCTCGCGTGGCACGTAAACCAGGTCCGGGTTGATGCAGACCTGGCCACTGTTGGTGGTCTTGGAAAGCGCAATACGAAAGGCTGCAGTGCCCAGGTCGGCGCTGCGCGCGACGATCACCGGCGACTTCCCGCCCAGTTCCAGCGTCAACGGCACCAGGTGCTCGGCCGCATTGCGCATCACGGACTTGGCCACCGCAGTACTGCCGGTAAACACCAGGTGGTCGAACGGCTGCCCGGTAAAGGCCTGGGCCAGGTCGGCGCCACCGGTGACGACAGCCACTTCGAGCGGATCGAACCGCTCGGCAAACAGCTTGGCTACCAGCGCAGCAGTGCGTGGCACCACCTCCGAAGGTTTGAGAATCGCCCGGTTACCCGCCGCCAGCGCCGAACCCAGGGGGCTGAGCAAGGTATACAGCGGGGCGTTCCAGGTGCCCAGGATGCCCACCGTACCCTTGGGCTGATACATCACCCAGGCCTCGGCGCCCAGCTGATCGTAGGGGCTGAAGACGGGCCGCGGCTCATCCTGCATCCATCCTTCGAGGTGGTCGCGCGCGTGCTTGAGCGAGCCGAGCGAGCCCAGCACATCATTCATCAGCGAGAAACCCTGGGGGCGGCCGCCAAAGTCCGCATCCATCGCCTCGGCCAGCGCTTCGTGGTGCGCCACCAGCATGTCGATCACCCGCTGGATCCGCGCGCGGCGCTCAACGGCAGTGACGGCCCCTTGAGCGTTGAACGCGGCCTTTTGTTCACGCAGCAAGGCCGACAGCGTGTCGACGGAAGAATTTGCACAACTCATTGGTGCCTCCTCAACTGAACAAGGGCCAGCATGTCGCCTCTGTGCCCACCATGGCCGTCTTTGCACGACGCCCTGCCCCGCAAACTAGCCCCAGACCCCGGAGACCGCCTCGTCCAAGTGGACGATCGAGCCAAAAACGTTAGTCCGTTGAGACGATGCAAAGCCCCGTGGCGCTGGGAATACTGCCAGCACGCACACTCATTCCATGAGGCCCATCATGGCAACGCCCGCCTGTTTCGACCCTCAAGCGTTTCGCGCCGCGCTCGGCACCTTTACCACGGGGGTGACCATCATCACTACCCAGGCCGAAGACGGCTCGCCTATTGGTATCACCGCCAACAGCTTCAACTCGGTTTCGCTCAACCCACCGCTGGTACTCTGGAGTCTGTCCAAGAATGCCCGCAGTCTGCCGGTGTTCAGCGGTGGTCGCCACTGGAACGTGCACGTTTTGTCGACCGAACAGGAATCCCTGTCCGGACGTTTTGCCCGCCAGGGTGAAGACAAGTTTTCTGAAGTCCAGCTCGACACCGGCATCAGCGAGGCACCGCTGCTGCAAGACTGTACGGCGCGCTTCCAATGCCGCACGGCCTTCCAGTACGAAGGCGGCGACCATGTCATCTTCGTCGGCGAAGTGCTCGCTTTCGACCATAGCGACCGCGCCCCGCTGGCCTTCCAGAGTGGCCAGTACGCCCTGGCAATGCGCAAGCCGCGCAACGAGCTGCGCCTGGCAACCACCCCGCCACCGCCCGAGTGCAGCTACACCGAAGACCTGCTCGGCTACCTGCTCGGCCGTTCGCACTACCAGATGCTGTTTGCATTGCGCCGCCTGCTGAAGAACCAACAGCTCGATGAACACGCGTTCTTCATCCTCTCCACCCTGTGCATACGGGACAACATGACCCTGGACGAGATCAACGCCTACGTCGGCTACACCGGTCATGTGGTGAGCGCCACAAGCATGCGCTTTCTCGAACGCCAGAACCTGGTCGCCCGTGAACTGGACGACAACCAGGTCCGCTATGTGCTGACAGCCGACGGGCGGGAGGCTTCGCTGCAGGAGGTGGCCCTGGCCAAAGCCGTCGAGGAGGACATCTCTGCCCGTCTTGGCGCCGGTGACAGCCAGGCGCTGAAGGTGTTGCTCAAGCGCCTGATCGCCACGTCCGACCCGGGCTTGCCAGACCTGTGGGCACCGCGTTGAGCACTGTGACTTCCCTGAACCATTAGAACAACAAGGACAGCCATGAGCATTCTGCAACGCTTCAACCTCACTGGCAGTGTCGCCATTGTCACCGGCAGCGGCCGTGGCATAGGCCGTGCCATTGCCCTGGCCTACGCCGATGCCGGCGCTGATGTGGTCTGCAGCGCCCGTTCGCTGGCAGATGTCGAGGCCGTCGCCGAAGAGGTGCGCAGCCGAGGGCGGCGCGCCCTGGCCTTTAGCTGCGATGTCACCGACAGCGAACAGCGCAGCGCCCTGGTCGCCAACGCCGCCGAACAGCTGGGGCGCATTACCCATCTGGTCAACAACGCCGGCGGCGGCGGCCCCAACGACCCGCTGAAGATGAGCCCGGAAGATTTCGAGCAGGTGTTGAGCTTCAACGTCAGCGCCGCCTACGCCCTTTCTCAGCTGTGCGTACCCCTGATGCGCGACGCCGGGGGCGGCAACATCATCAACATCACCTCTGTGGCCGCCCGTTACGCCCAGCGCCACTTCAGCGCCTACGGCACCGCCAAGGCTGCGCTGACCCACCTGACGCGCCTGCTGGCACAAGAGTTCGCGCCGCAGATCCGGGTCAATGCGGTGGCGCCCGGGCCGATCCTGACCGACGCCCTGGCCGGGGTCATGCCCGATGCCATGCGCAAGACGATGGAAAACAACACCCCGCTCAAATGCCTGGGTCAGCCAGAGGACATCGCCGCCGCTGCCCTGTACCTGGCAAGCCCCGCCTCCGCCTGGGTCACCGGCAAGATCATCGATGTCGATGGCGGCGCCGATTCCAGTGTCTGGCCGGGCTGAAGCCTTGTTGCCGGGCGCTGCAGGTGGCCCGGCCTGTTATCCACTTGCCACAGAGCGACCTCCCCATGGATGCGCAGCTGATTGAAACACTGGGCGATGAGCTGTTCCACGCCCTGAACGCACGCCAGAGCCTGCCCCCGCTGACCCAACGTCACCCGGCCATCAGCCTTGATGACGCGTACCGGATTTCCCTGCGGTTTCTGGCGCGTCGCGAAGCGCTGGGCGAGCAAGTGATCGGCAAGAAAATCGGGGTAACCAGCCGCGCCGTGCAAGAAATGCTCGATGTGCACCAGCCCGATTTTGGTTTTCTGACCGACCGTATGCAGGTCGCCGATGGCAGCGACGTCAGCTTTGCTGCCCACCACTTGGTGCAACCACGGGCCGAAGGCGAGATTGCCTTTGTACTGGGCGAAGACCTGCAAGGTACCGACATCAGTGCCGACGATGTACTGGCGGCCAGCGAGTGGGTACTGCCGTGTTTCGAGATTGTCGACTCGCGTATCGAGAACTGGCAGATCCGCATTCAGGACACCGTTGCCGACAACGCCTCTTGCGGTGTTTTCGCCCTGGGCCGGCAGCGCGTCAATCCGCGTGACCTGGACCTGGCCAAGGTCCAGTTGCACCTGTTCAAGAACGGTCTGCCGGTGGGCAGCGGCCTTGGCTCGGCGGTGCAAGGCCACCCTTGCGCCGCCGTGGCCTGGCTGGCCAACACCCTGGGCCGGCTGGGCATCCCGTTTCGCAAGGGCGAAATCATTCTGTCCGGCGCCCTCGCGCCGCTGGTACCGGTCGCCCCGGGTGACTTCGTCAGCCTGTCGCTGAGCGGCATGGGCGAGATGCACCTGCACTTCGTGCCCTGAGCCTGCGGCCCTACCTTCTTCCGAGCGAGAACAATGCCATGAGTAAAAAGATCAAATGCGCCCTCATCGGGCCCGGCAACATCGGTACCGACCTGCTGTACAAGCTAAAGCGCAGTGAAGTACTGGAGCCCGTCTGGATGGTGGGTATCGATGCCACCTCCGAAGGCCTGGCCCGCGCCGCCGCGCTGGGCCTGAAAACCACCAGCGAGGGCGTTGACGGCCTGCTGCCGCATGTAGTGGAAGACGGCATCCAGATCGCCTTCGATGCCACCTCCGCCTATGTGCATGCCGAGAACAGCCGCAAGCTCAATGCCCTGGGTGTGCTGATGATCGACCTGACGCCGGCGGCCATCGGCCCCTACTGTGTGCCGCCGGTCAACCTCGAACACAACCTTGGCCTGGGCGCGATGAACGTCAACATGGTGACCTGTGGCGGCCAGGCGACCATCCCGCTGGTGGCCGCGGTGTCCAGCGTGCAGCCGGTGGCCTATGCCGAGATCATTGCCACGGCGGCCTCGAAATCGGTCGGCCCGGGCACACGCAAGAACATCGATGAATTCACCCGCACCACCGCTGCAGCGGTGGAACAGGTAGGGGGCGCGAAAAAGGGCAAGGCGATCATCATCGTCAACCCCGCCGAGCCGCCGCTGATCATGCGCGACACCGTGCACTGTCTGACCGAAACCGAGCCTGATCAGGCGGCCATCACCGCCGCGATTGCCGACATGATCGCGCAAGTCCAGCGCTATGTGCCCGGCTACAAGCTGGTCAACGGCCCGGTGTTCGACGGCAACCGGGTGTCGATTTTCATGGAAGTCGAAGGCCTGGGCGACTACCTGCCCAAATATGCCGGCAACCTCGACATCATGACCGCCGCCGCCGCGCGCACCGCCGAGATGTTTGCCGAAGCAATGCTCAAAGGCGATCTGACCCTGCGTGCCAGCACCCCACAACCTGCCATCGCCTAAGGAGCGCGCCATGGACCTTCACGGTAAATCCATCACCGTCCACGACATGTGCCTGCGTGACGGCATGCACCCCAAACGCCACCAGATCACCCTGCAGCAAATGAAAGACATCGCCTGTGGCCTGGACGCCGCCGGTGTCCCGTTGATCGAGGTGACCCATGGCGATGGCCTGGGGGGCAGTTCGCTGAACTATGGCTTTCCGGCGCACAGCGACGAGGCGTATTTGTCGGCGGTCATCCCGCTGATGAAAAACGCCAAGGTCTCGGCCCTGCTGCTACCGGGCATCGGCACGGTGGATCACCTGCAGATGGCCTACGAGCTGGGCGTCAGCACCATTCGCGTCGCCACCCACTGCACGGAAGCAGACGTGTCCGAACAGCACCTTGGCGCGGCCCGCAAGCTGGGCATGGACACCGTCGGGTTCCTGATGATGGCCCATATGAACAGCCCGCAAGGCCTGGTCACCCAGGGCAAGCTGATGGAAAGCTACGGCGCCAATTGCATCTATATCACCGACTCGGCCGGCTACCTGCTGCCCCATGACGTCAGCGCGCGGGTCGCGGCGCTGCGTGCAGCGCTCAAGCCTGAAACTGAAATCGGCTTCCATGGCCATCACAACCTGTCGATGGGCGTGTCCAACTCGATTGCGGCCATTGCCGCTGGTGCCACCCGTATCGATGCTGCTTGTGCAGGCTTGGGCGCGGGTGCCGGCAATACCCCCATGGAAGTGCTGGTGGCCGTCTGCGACCGCATGGGCATCGAAACCGGCGTCAGTGTGTTCGGTATCCAGGACGTTGCCGAAGACCTGGTGGTGCCGATCATGGACTTCCCGATCCGTAGCGACCGCGATGCCCTGACCATGGGCTATGCCGGTGTCTACGGCTCGTTCTTGCTGTTTGCCAAGCGTGCCGAGAAAAAGTACGGCGTCCCGGCGCGGGAAATTCTTGTCGAGATGGGCCGGCGCGGCATGGTCGGCGGCCAGGAAGACATGATCGAAGACACTGCCATGACCCTGGCCAGGCAACGCCAAGCCAGCGCCTGACCGCTGCACGGGGCCCAGGCACAGCCTGGGCCATTGCCCTCCTCTGCGGTTTGACCGGGAGTCATCCATGAGCAGTTTGCATTCTCAACCCATCGGCTGGCGCAGCCATGGTCTGCTGTTTGTGCTCGCGATGATGTACGCCGATAACTTTGTCGGGCGGCAGATCATTGCCGTGATGATCGAACCGCTCAAACAAGAGTTCGGTGCCAGCGACACCGCCATGGGCCTGGTCTCTGGCCTGGCCTTCGCTGCCGTCTATGTGCTGCTGGGCCTGCCGGCCGGGCGCCTGGCCGACCGCCTGCCACGCACACGCCTGCTGGCCATCACCTGCCTGCTGTGGGCGCTGGCCACCGTGGTGTGCGGCCTGTCCACCAGCTTTGCGATGCTGGTGATCGCGCGCATGGCGGTGGCGGTCTTCGAGTCGCCGAGCACCTCGACCTCGATGTCGATCATCGCCGATATCTACCCGCCGCACCGGCGTTCTTTTGCCATCAGTTGCTACACCGCCGCGCCGACGTTTTCCACCATCATCGCCCTCAGTGCCGGCGCCTGGGTGGTTGACCAATATGGCTGGCGCAGCGCCTTTTTTGCCGTCGCCCTGCCCTCCCTGCTGATCAGCGCGGTGTTTGCCTTTGTGATGCGCGACCCGGTACGCGGGCGCTTCGACCTCCCCCATTGCCACGCCACCCAGGCTGCACCGCCCATTCAAAGCCTGCTGGGCAGCGCTCGCGCACTCATGGCGCAACCGGCCTACCGTTGCCTGGTGCTGGCGTGCGGCATCACCACCTTCAGCGCCTATGCCTTTGCCATGTGGAATGCCAGCTTCCTGGTGCGCTCGCATGACCTGCCGCTGCACTACGCCGGCCTGCTGGCCGGCCTGGTCGGCGGCACCTTTGCCGGGCTAGGGGCCCTGTTCAGTGGTTGGCTGGCTGACCGCCTGGTGATCAGGAGCCAGCAGTGGCAAATCGGCATTCCGCTCATCGGCCATGTGCTCGGCAATTGCGCGTTGATCATCTACCTGCTGTGGCCGCGTGACATCCTGCTGTATGCGGGTGCGGTTCCGGTACCCAGCGCAATGCTCTGGTGTGCGCTGGGCAGCTTTTTCTCGGTGTGGTGGGTCGGGCCCTGCTTCTCGTTGTTGACCCAGTTGGTGCCCGCCCACCGCCGTGCGACCGCGGTGGCACTGCAGACCATCATCTCGACCTTGTGTGGGGTCGGTATCGGCCCGTTGGCTACCGGGCTACTGAGCGATGCGCTGCTGCCGGTGCTGGCGGACGAGTCGCTGCGCTACGCCCTGCTGCTGGTCAGCCTTACCATCGTCATACCGATCGTTCTGCTCTGGCGTACCTATCAGCACCTGACCGCCCCCTCGCGGCTTTCCGCCTATGCCTGATGCCTGCGCCCTGTCGCCAGTAAACGCCGATCAACTAGTTGAAACGGACGATCCACCCGCACACGCCCTGCGTTACCGTCATTGTCAGAACCCCACTGCCCCGCGTTCGCACTATCAATGACTGGAGAGCTTATGAGGATACTGGTAAGCGTCAAACGAGTGGTCGACTACAACGTCAAGGTCCGCGTCAAGGCGGACAACTCCGGCGTCGACCTGGCCAACGTCAAGATGGCCATGAATCCCTTCTGCGAAATCGCTGTGGAAGAAGCCGTGCGCTTGAAAGAGACAGGCATTGCGAGCGAAATCGTCGTCGTTTCCGTCGGCCCGGCCACTGCCCAGGAACAGCTGCGTACCGCCCTGGCCCTGGGTGCCGACCGTGCCATCCTGGTAGAAACCGCTGACGAGCTGAACTCCCTGGCGGTGGCCAAGGCGTTGAAAGCCGTTGTCGACAAAGAGCAGCCGCAGCTGGTCATCCTCGGTAAACAGGCCATCGACAGTGACAACAACCAGACCGGCCAGATGCTGGCTGCGCTGACCGGCTTTGCCCAGGGTACCTTTGCCTCCAAGGCGGTCGTTGCTGGCGACAAGCTGAACGTCACCCGCGAAATCGATGGCGGCCTGCAGACCGTATCGCTGAACCTGCCAGCCATCCTCACCACCGACCTGCGCCTGAACGAGCCACGCTATGCGTCGCTGCCGAACATCATGAAGGCCAAGAAGAAGCCGCTGGAGACCGTTACGCCAGACGCGCTGGGCGTTTCCCTCGCCTCCACCAACAAGATTCTGAAGGTTGAAGCGCCCGCTGCCCGCAGCGCTGGCATCAAGGTCAAGTCGGTGGCCGAACTGGTCGAGAAGCTGAAGAACGAAGCGAAGGTAATCTGATATGACTGTCCTGGTTGTCGCTGACCTTCTACAAGGTCCGGAAAACGGTGCCGTAGCCCCGGCCACCCTGAACACTGTCGCTGCAGCCGCCAAGATCGGTGGTGATGTGCACGTGCTGGTCGCTGGCCAGAACGTCGGCGGCGTTGCCGAGTCTGCTGCCAAGATCGCTGGTGTGGCCAAGGTGCTGGTTGCCGATAACGCCGCCTATCTGCCGGAAAACGTTGCGCCGCTGATCGTTGCGCTTGTTGAACAAGGCGGGGCCAACGGTTACAGCCACGTGATGGCCGCGGCCACCACCAATGGCAAGAACATCCTGCCGCGCGTTGCCGCGCAGCTGGACGTGGACCAGATTTCCGAGATCATCGCGGTCGAGTCCGCCGACACCTTCAAGCGCCCGATCTACGCCGGTAACGCCATTGCCACCGTGCAATCGAGCGCTTCGGTCAAGGTTATCACCGTGCGTACCACCGGCTTCGACCCAGTCGCTGCCGAAGGTGGCTCGGCTGCTGTTGAAGCGGTGAGTGCCGCACACAACGCCGGTATCTCGGCATTTGTCGGTGAAGCGCTGGCCAAGTCCGACCGCCCAGAGCTGACCGCTGCCAAGATCGTCGTTTCCGGCGGCCGCGGCATGGGCAACGGTGACAACTTCAAGCACCTGTACAACCGGGTCGAGCCCGGCGGCTTTGCGGGCGGGCATGAAACCGAATATCACGCCGGTGGCCACGGCACAGGCGAAGGCGCCGAAGATGGCCATGGCGGAAAAGGCCACGGCCACCTGGGCCAAGGCCAGGCCGGCACCGACCAGTAGCGCCAGGGCGACGCCGATGCTGCCGCCCACCAGCGACAGCACCACGGCCTCGGTCAGGAACTGGCGCAGGATGTCGCGCTTGCGGGCCCCGACGGCGATGCGGATGCCGATTTCGCGGGTGCGTTCGCGTACAGTCATGAGCATCACGTTCATGACGCCGATACCGCCCACCAGCAAGGAGATGGCGGCAATCGCACCGAGCATCAGCGACAGGCCGTTGCGGGTTTGGGCTTCGGCCTGGATCATTGCGGCGCTGTTGTCGACTTCGAAATCCTCGACCCCGTCGTGCAGGGCGAGCATCAGGTGACGGATCGCCTGTTCGGCTTCCTGCACCAGCGTACTGTCGGCGGCGCCTATCACCACGTATTCCGGGTGCTGAATCCCGGAGAGGCGGATCCTCAAGGCCGAATACGGAATGGCGATGCGCAGGTCGTTGCGCTGGTTGGCGCCGCTCGAGCCCTTGGTCGCCAGCACGCCGATGACCTGGAAGGGCACGTTTTCGATCAGGATGTACTGGCCCAAGGGGTCCTGGCCGTCGAACAGCTTTTTCCGAACCTCCGAACCGATCACCGCAACAGCGTTGCCCAAGCGCTCGTCTGCCTCGGTGAAGAAGCTGCCTTGGGTAACCGGCCAGTTGAAGATTTCGGTGAAAACCGGGGTATATCCTCCGATCGTGGACATCAGGTCCTGATTGCCGTAACGGACCTGCGCCTGTTGGGTGAGCGCAGGCATGATTCGCTTGATCTGGGGAAGTTCTGCCAATGCGTGGACATCGCTCAGGCGGATCTCCCCTGGTGCACTGCGTGGCGTAGGCGAGGAGCCATTGAGGAACATCAGGTTGGCCCCAAATGCGCCCATCTGCGCCATCACCTGGCGCTTGCTGCCTTCGCCCACCGCCAGCATCACCACCACAGATGCCACGCCGATGATGATACCGAGCAGGGTCAGGGCGGTGCGCACACGGTTGGTCCACATCACACGCCAGGCCGCATGCAGGGCATCGAGGGTTTCGCCCAGCCAGTTGCCATGCTCGTGGCTAGCCTGCTGCAGGCCTTTGCGCAGGTCCTGGGCGTCGAGCGAGCCCGTCCGGGGTTGGGCAGTTGCGCCCTGGGCGCTGTCGCTGATGACTTCGCCATCCAGCACTTCGATCACCCGCTGGGCCCGGGCGGCCACGTTTCGGTCATGGGTGATGAGGATGACCACGTGGCCCTGTTCGGCGAGTTCTTCGAGCAGCGTCATGACTTCTGCGCCGCTGTGGCTGTCGAGCGCGCCGGTGGGTTCGTCGGCGAGGATGATGTGCCCGCCGTTCATCAGTGCGCGGGCAATCGACACGCGTTGTTGCTGGCCGCCGGACATCTGTCTCGGGCGGTTGGCCGCTCGGGTGTGAAGGCCCAGGCGCTCGAGCAGTGCCTGGGCGCGTTCGGCCCTCGGCGCGGATGCGGCGCCTGTATAGAGCGCGGGCATCTCGACGTTTTCCTGGGCGCTGGCCGAGGGGATCAGGTGGTAACCCTGGAACACGAAGCCGAACGCCTTGCGCCGTAGCCAGGCCAGTTCGTCGTCATTGAGGGTGGCCACGTCCAGGCCTGCGAAGTGGTAGTGGCCCGACGTGGGGCGGTCCAGGCAGCCGAGGATATTCATCAGTGTCGACTTGCCTGAGCCGGACGCACCGACGATGGCGATGAACTCACCGGCGTGGATGCGCAGGTCGACGCCGCGCAGGACCTCGACCCGGGGGCTGTCACCGCCGCCGTAGGCCTTGCGGATGCCGCTCAACTCGATCAGTGGCGTGCTCATTCAGCCCCCTACGCCGGTCGGCCCGATCAGCAGCTTGTCGCCTTCAGCAAGGCCGTCGACGATCTGCACGCGCATGCGGTCCGACAGGCCGGTGCGCACCTTGCGGGATTGAACCTGACCATCGGCGGCGAGTACCTGGGCCGTCTGGCGGCCCTCGGCGTCTGGCTTGCCCTGCAAGGCCGCGACGGGTGCGGTGAGTACATCCTGGGCGCTGCCAGCGATGAAGAACACCTGGGCAGTCATGTCGGCCATCAGGGCGTTATCGGTGTTGTCGACATCCAGCAGCACGGTGTAGAGCACCACTCGCCCGCTGCCGGAGCTGCTGGCGCTGCTGCCCGAGCCACCCGCTGCAGCGGGGCTGCCGCCGCCTTGGCTCATCTGCTCCAGTGGTTTGGGCTGGATAGGCAGGATCTGCCTGACGGTGCTGCTCCAGCGCCGGCCGTTGCCGCTCAGGGTGGTGAAGTAGGCTTTCATGCCGGGCTCGACCTTGCCGATGTCGGCTTCGGATACCTCGGCCCATACCGTCATGGGCGACAGGCGGGCAATGCGCAGGATCAACGGTGTGCGTTGCTGGGCATTGAGGGTCTGGCCTTCGCGGGCATCCACGGCCACGACCGTGCCGGCCATGGGGGCGTAGATCCGGGTGTAGCCCAGCTCCGCCTCGGCGCTGCGCAGGGTTGCCTGGGCCTTGCCGATCTGGGCCTGGTACATGTCGATCCGCGCCTGGCTGGTCAGCACCTTGGCCTGGGCAGTCTGCACGTCTTCGTCGCGCGTGGCGCCGTCGGCGGCCATGCGTTGCTGACGCTGCAGCTGTTGTTTGGCCAATAGATGTTCGGCCTGCTGTTCCTTGACCTGGGCCTTGAGGGTTTCGATGGCGTAACGTTCGGCGTCCAGTTGCGCCTGTTGGGTAGATGGATCGATTTCCACCAACAGTTGGCCCTGTTTGACCGTGTCGCCCACTTCCACGTGCAGCGTACGAATCTGCCCGGAGGCTTGGGCACCGACGTCTACGTACTGGCGCGGTTGCAGGGTCCCCAGAGCGGTAACGCTGGACTCGATATTGCCGCGTGCCACCTGCACGAACGGGCGCTGTTCTGCATCATTGGGCAGCAGTTGCCAGGCCGCCGCGGCAGCCAGGGGAATGAAGCAGAGCATGACGATTGCAGCACGGCGGGTGAGGCGAGAATAGATCATGCAGTGGACCGGCCAGTGAGGGAAGACTGCCCGTTAAACGTGGGTGGGAAGGCGAAATTTAGAGGGTTCGGCACAAATGGATGAAGGGCCAGGCAAAGCTCGAAAAGCCAACGCCTCGACCCCGCATGCGCGCTGGTAACTGGCCAATCGCGTTATCAGCCAGATGCGCCGTTGGCCAGCCGCTGTCGGCTCAGTCGCTGATGGTCAGGGTGCCTTTCATCAGCGTGGCGTGGAAGGGGTAGGAGCAGAAGAAAACGTAGTCATCGCCCTTTTTCAACATCTTGGTGTCTAGCGTGACCGATGCGTCCTCACCGCCACCAATCAGCTTGGTGTGTGCCAGTACCCGGGCATCCCCAGGTTGGACGTAGTCATTGTTCTCACCCGCCTTCGCGCCGTCGTCGGCCACGCCCTTGAGGTCATCCTTCTTCGACAGCACCCAGTTATGCCCCATCACGTTTTTCGGCAGGGTGCCAGGGTGTTTCAGGGTGACCTTGAAATGATTGCAGCTGGCAGGCACGGTAATGGTTTCAAGGTCGTAGGTCATCTGGTCGGTACCCTGGATGGTCACCGAACATTGCTCGTCTGCGTAAACGAAACCTGAAAGCGTCAGTGCAGCCAAGGCTGCGGCAGTGCGAAGCATGGTCTATCTCCATAAATGAACGGACGGGCGCCACGCGTGGCGCCAGCCTAGAGAGGACGAAGCTCGTGGGCGGTGGTTTAGGGGTAAGCGCCGTCAATGCCATGAAGCACTGGCGGCTACGCATGCGCGAGTGAGAATCCTGAGGGGGCTTGTTAAAGGCAAATGCAAATTCCGTCAGTCAATCACTTGATTTATGCGGGTTTCCCGACTTCTATCAAAGAAGACCGCTGCTAGGCATGGCCTTGGCAGTCGCCCTTACTGGCGCAGTATGGTCATGGAGCGTACCCATTACCCAACTGCCCAGGTCCCACCATGGCAAACAAGACCCTGCGCATTCTCATCGCCGACGAACACCCCTGTCAGCGCCTGCAGCTGGAACGGTTGCTCAATGGCCTTGGCTATTACCGAATAGCCCCCGTGGACAGCTTCGAGGAGCTGCAGCGCCTGGTACATTGCGCCTTGCAGCCGTTTCATCTGCTGCTGGGCAATATCGAACTGGCCAATCATGCCGGGGTCGACCTGGCGCGCTTCTGCCGCGTCAGTACGCAGATCCAGCACGCCCTGCTTTACCACTCCAGCCAATTGAAAGTGCCTGCGGTGCCGCAGACGGAGCGTCAGGCGGTCAGCCTGAGCCTGCCGCAGGTACCTGATAACGAGGCGTTGGAGTCGTTCATGGCGATCATCGACGCGCCATTGCTGGTCGGCAAGTTGCCGCTGCCGGGCAGCATGCCGGTTACCACAGTGCGGCCAAGACCGCGGGCCAACTTCGCACACACGGTGTTCAACCGCTAGCGGCGCAGCGGGCAGGGCAACGGGGCAGCTATTTGTTATCCTCTTGCCCTTTGCCGATTTGCGGACCCTGCCATGACTGCCATCGATACCGCTCGCCCGCCCCGGTTCAGCCGCGGCGATCACCGGACCCTGGGCCTGGCGGCACTGGGCGGCGCGCTGGAAATCTACGACTTCATCATTTTCGTGTTCTTTGCGCTGACCCTCAGCCAGCTGTTCTTCCCGCCCGAAATGCCCGAATGGCTGCGCCTGCTGCAAAGCTTCGGCATCTTCGTCACCGGTTACCTGGCACGGCCGCTGGGCGGCATCCTGATGGCGCACTTTGCGGACCACCTGGGGCGTAAACGGGTGTTCAGCCTGAGCATCCTGATGATGGCCCTGCCGTGCCTGCTGATCGGCGTGATGCCGACCTATGCCGACATCGGCTATGCCGCGCCGCTGATTCTGCTGGCGCTGCGTATCTTCCAGGGTGCGGCGGTGGGGGGCGAGGTGCCGAGTGCCTGGACCTTCGTTGCCGAGCACGCGCCAGCCGGCCGACGCGGTTATGCCCTGGGCTTCCTGCAGGCCGGGCTGACCTTCGGCTACCTGTTGGGGGCGCTGACCGCGACCTTGCTGGCGCAAGTGTTCACACCGCAGGAAATCCTCGACTACGCCTGGCGCTACCCGTTCCTGCTGGGTGGGGTGTTCGGCGTGATTGGCGTGTGGCTACGCCGCTGGCTGAGCGAAACACCGGTGTTTCTCGCCCTGCGCGCGCGCCAGGAACAGCCGGTGAAGTTCCCGCTGCGGCGGGTACTGGGCGAGCACCGCCGTGCGCTGATCCCGGCGGCGCTGCTGACTTGCGTGTTGACCTCTGCCGTGGTGGTGCTGGTGGTGATAACCCCGACGGTGATGCAGCAGCGCTTCGGCATGAGCGCCGGGCACACCTTTGCCCTGAGCAGTGTGGGCATCGTCTTCCTCAATATCGGCTGCGTACTCGCCGGCTTGCTGGTTGACCGCGTGGGCGCCTGGCGTGCGCTGATGCTCTACAGCGTACTGCTGCCGCTGGGCATCGGCGCGTTGTACGCCAGCCTGAACGGGCAGTGGGGCATGACCTGGCTGGCCTACGCACTGGCGGGGTTGAGCTGCGGCGTGGTGGGGGTGGTGCCGTCGGTGATGGTCGGGCTGTTCCCGGCCGAGATCCGGGTGTCGGGCATTTCCTTTACCTACAACGTGGCCTACGCACTGTGGGCGAGTACCACGCCGCTGGCGCTGATTGCGCTGATGCCGTGGAGCCCGTGGGTGTGTGTCGGGTTTTGTCTGATCATGGGTACGGTTGGCTTGCTGACGGCCCTGTATTTCGGGCGCCGTGAGCCATTGGCGTTTGCGGCAGAGCCGATGCCGGTAATGTGTGGGGAAAAATAGTTTTCTGTTGTCTGTGCCGGCGATGAGGCCGGTACAGATAAAACAAAAAGCCCCCGGCTCATGAGAACCGGGGGCTTTTTGTTACCGCAAGGGCAGGGGCCTTACATGTTCGGGTAGTTCGGCCCGCCAGCGCCTTCAGGGGTGACCCAGGTGATGTTCTGGGCCGGGTCCTTGATGTCGCAGGTCTTGCAGTGCACGCAGTTCTGCGCGTTGATCTGGAAGCGCTTGTTGCCGTCTTCCTGGGTGACCACTTCGTACACGCCTGCCGGGCAGTAGCGCTGGGCCGGCTCGTCGTACAGCGGCAGGTTGCTGGCGATCGGCACGTTCGGGTCGGTCAGCTTCAGGTGGCAGGGTTGTTCCTCTTCATGGTTGGTGCTGGAGAGGAATACCGAGCTGAGCTTGTCGAAGCTGAGCTTGCCGTCCGGTTTCGGGTAGTCGATCTTTTTCGAGTCGGCGGCCAGCTTGAGGCAGGCGTAGTCCGGCTTGGTGTCGTGCAGGGTGAACGGCAGCTTGCCGCCGAACCAGTTCTGGTCGACGTAGTTGAACGCGCCACCGAGCAGTGGGCCGAACTTGTGCAGCGCCGGGCCGAAGTTACGGCTGGCGAACAGTTCTTCGTGCAGCCAGCTGGCCTTGAAAGCGTCAACGTAAGTGTTCAGCGCATCGCCGCCCTCGCTGCCGGCGATCAGTGCGTCGGCTACTGCTTCGGCCGCGAGCATGCCCGACTTCATCGCGGTGTGGCTGCCCTTGATCTTGGAGAAGTTCAGGGTGCCCAGGTCGCAGCCGATCAGTGCGCCGCCGTTGAAGACCATCTTCGGCAGCGAGTTCAGGCCGCCTTTGCAGATGGCGCGGGCGCCGTAGCTGATGCGCTTGCCGCCTTCGAGGTATTGCTTCATCACCGGGTGGTGCTTCAGGCGCTGGAATTCGTCGAACGGCGACAGGTACGGGTTGGCGTAGGACAGGTCGACGATCAGGCCGACCACCACCTGGTTGTTTTCCAGGTGATAGAGGAACGAACCACCGGTGTTGTCCTTGGCTACCACGTCCAGCGGCCAGCCGGCGGTGTGCACCACCAGGCCTTGCTCGTGCTTGGCCGGGTCGATTTCCCAGATTTCTTTCAGGCCGATGCCGTAGTGCTGTACGTCGGATTCGCTGTCGAGGTCGAAGCGCTTGATCAGCTGCTTGCCGATGTGGCCACGGCAGCCTTCGGCAAACAAGGTGTACTTGGCGCGCAGTTCCATGCCCGGGGTGTACAGGCCTTCCTTCGGGTTGCCTTCGCGGTCGACACCCAGGTCGCCGGTAACGATGCCGCGGACCACGCCGTTGTCGTCGAACAGCGCTTCCTGGGCGGCGAAGCCCGGGTAGATTTCCACGCCCAGGTTCTCGGCCTGCTGGGCCAGCCAGCGGCACAGGTTGCCCAGCGAGATGATGTAGTTGCCATGGTTGTGCATGGTCTTGGGCACGAACAGGTCAGGCACCTTGGTGGCGCTGCCGGCATCCTTGAGCACATAGATGTCGTCGCGCTTCACTTCGGTGTTCAGCGGTGCGCCGAGTTCTTTCCAGTCGGGGAACAGCTCGTTCAGGGCGCGGGGTTCGAAGACTGCGCCGGAGAGGATGTGGGCGCCGACTTCAGAGCCTTTTTCCACCACGCAGACGCTGATTTCGCTACCGGCTTCGGCGGCCTTCTGCTTCAGGCGGCAGGCGGCGGACAGGCCTGCCGGGCCGGCGCCGACGATGACCACGTCGAATTCCATGTATTCGCGTTCCACTGGTTCTCTCCTACTCATCAAGGCTCGTGCTGTTGCTTTGTCTTATGGGTGCTTGCGCGCAGTGGCTCATCACGGGAGCGAAACTGTAGCTGCGCAAATGACGGACTACACCGTTTTGTATTGGCCGCGCATTATATCTACACCACTTGGCGGGTCCAATACAAACGTTTGTTTGAATTTGCCGCAGGCCAGTAAAATCACAGGAACACGGCTGGAGGGTGACCGATTTGCCGTATTGACCGGATGGGGTGTTACGGTCAAGATACGAGCGGTTTTACGTTCGCCGTAGGCTTGCAGCCGGGCGCAGGTACACCTCTAAAGACCAGGTGTGGAGCAGGGTTTTGCGGCCTTGGGCCGGTTTGTAGTGGAGTTTACACGCCACGACAGAAAATGACCCGTGAGTATTTGTCGCAAGAGTCCGGACAAGACTGTTCGGTCACGGTGAAGATACTGGCTCCCGGTACGTTTTTAGAGGTGCCCTTGTACCCACGCGCATCGCCGGGCTCAGCCCCAGGCGACTATCTATTCACCGGAGAGTAACGAGGAATCCATGAAGGTTCTTGTAGCTGTCAAACGAGTGGTCGACTACAACGTCAAGGTTCGCGTCAAAGCGGACAACTCCGGCGTCGACCTTGCTAACGTCAAGATGTCCATGAACCCCTTCTGCGAAATCGCCGTGGAAGAAGCCGTACGCCTGAAGGAAAAAGGCGTTGCGACCGAGATCGTCGTCGTCTCCGTCGGCCCGACCACTGCCCAGGAGCAACTGCGTACCGCTCTGGCCCTGGGTGCCGACCGTGCCATCCTGGTAGAAGCCGCTGACGAGCTGAACTCCCTGGCGGTGGCCAAGGCGCTGAAAGCCGTTGTCGACAAAGAGCAGCCGCAGCTGGTCATCCTTGGCAAGCAGGCCATCGACAGCGACAACAACCAGACCGGCCAGATGCTGGCCGCGCTGACCGGCTACGCACAGGGCACCTTCGCCTCCAAGGTGGAAGTGGCTGGCGACAAGCTGAACGTCACCCGTGAAATCGATGGCGGCCTGCAGACCGTATCGCTGAACCTGCCAGCCATCGTCACCACCGACCTGCGCCTGAACGAGCCGCGCTATGCGTCGCTGCCGAACATCATGAAGGCCAAGAAGAAGCCGCTGGAGACCGTTACTCCAGACGCGCTGGGCGTTTCCCTCGCCTCCACCAACAAGACCCTGAAAGTTGAAGCGCCGGCTGCCCGCAGCGCTGGCATCAAGGTCAAGTCGGTGGCCGAACTGGTCGAGAAGCTGAAGAACGAAGCGAAGGTAATCTGATATGACTATCCTGGTTGTCGCTGACCTTCTACAAGGTCCGGAAAAAGGTGCCGTAGCCCCGGCCACCCTGAACACTGTGGCTGCAGCCGCCAAGATCGGTGGTGATGTACACGTGCTGGTCGCTGGCCAGAACGTCGGCGGCGTTGCCGAGTCTGCTGCCAAGATCGCTGGTGTGGCCAAGGTGCTGGTTGCCGATAACGCCGCCTACGCCCACGCCCTGCCAGAAAACGTCGCGCCGCTGATCGTCGAGCTGGCCAACGGTTACAGCCACGTGCTGGCCCCGGCCACCACCAACGGCAAGAACATCCTGCCGCGCGTTGCCGCGCTGCTGGACGTGGACCAGATCTCCGAGATCATCTCGGTCGAGTCCGCCGACACCTTCAAGCGCCCGATCTATGCCGGTAACGCCATTGCCACCGTGCAATCGAGCGCTTCGGTCAAGGTCATCACCGTGCGTACCACCGGCTTCGACCCAGTCGCAGCCGAAGGTGGCTCGGCTGCCGTTGAAGCGGTGAGTGCCGCGCACAACGCCGGTATCTCGGCCTTTGTCGGTGAAGAGCTGGCCAAGTCCGACCGCCCAGAGCTGACCGCTGCCAAGATCGTCGTTTCCGGCGGCCGCGGCATGGGCAACGGTGACAACTTCAAGCACCTGTACAGCCTGGCCGACAAGCTCGGCGCTGCCGTTGGCGCTTCGCGCGCTGCGGTCGACGCAGGCTTCGTGCCGAACGACATGCAGGTCGGCCAGACCGGCAAGATCGTTGCGCCACAGCTGTACATCGCCGTCGGTATCTCCGGCGCGATCCAGCACCTGGCCGGCATGAAAGACTCCAAGGTGATCGTTGCGATCAACAAGGACGAAGAAGCGCCGATCTTCCAGGTAGCCGACTACGGCCTGGTGGCTGACCTGTTCGAAGCGGTTCCGGAGCTGGAAAAGCTGGTCTGATCCGCCTGCTTCACTTATAAAGAACCCGGCCCTCGTATTGAGGGTCGGGTTTTTTTTATGGGTTGAGGAGTGAGGGATGACGTTGCGCGGAACGGGCAGGGTGCTGGTATGCATGGCGGCGTTGGCTTCACCGCTGGCCATGGCAGCAGGCAAGTGCGAGCGCCTGGTGGCAACCGGCAGCCCTGATGCACCGCCCTATTCGTGGCAGGACCCGAAAGACCCGAAACTCCTGATAGGTGCCAACGTGGACCTGTTGCGCCAGGTGGCTGGCGAGCTGGGTGTGAAGGTGGAGGTGCTGAACGCAGGTCGTCGCGACCAGGCCCTGGAGGAAGTGCGTAGCGGGCGTATGGACCTGCTGCTCGATACGCCCATGCAGGTCGAGCAACTGACCGCGCTGGACTACATCCACCCACCCCTTCAGCTCAACGAATACCTGGTGTGGACTCGCCACGACGCCGAGCTGGCCTTCGATGGCCCGGCGGACCTGGCCAAATACCAGGGCAGCCTGTCCGAGCGCGCGCGCCTGACCCCGGCCTTTAGCGCGTTTGCCAAGACCCAGCTGAAACTGGTACCGGCGCAAAACTTGACCCAGGCGTTCCAGAAACTGGTGCTTGGCCAGGTGGACTATGTGCTTGCTGGCCGCTATTCGGGTATGGCCATGGCCCAGAGCCTGGGCATGAACAATGACCTGATCGCCCGCGGCCTGCCGGTGGACCGACCAGGCCTGTACCTGGCCGTGTCACACAACTCGGCATGCAATGACAGCTGGTTGCGTGGGCAATTGGCGAAAAAACTGACAGAATTGCCGATCTCCGGTGCGTCCGAGGCCGTCCTGCAACGTAATGTCGAGCGCTGGAAAGCGCAGTTGCAGGTGCCGGCGGACGCCCCCAAACACTAGGAAGATTGCGTGAGAACCCAACCACTAATCCTTGCCTTGGCCGTGCTCGGCCTGGCTGGCTGTGCCAATGACCCGGCCCCTGACGAGCAGATGCGCATTTCCGAACAGGCACTGGAACAGGCCAGGGCCGTAGGTGCCACCGAGCAGGTCGAAACGTTGCAGATGGCTGAAGAAAAACTGGCCCGGGCCAAGGCCAACATGCTGACCCAAGACTACCGCGATGCGCGCATGCGCGCCGAGCAGGCCGAACTTGATGCTCGCCTGGCCGAGGCCCAGGTACTGAACCAGAAAAGCGAAGAGCAGCTGCAACTGCTGCAGTCGCGGGTCAAGCGCTTGCGCAAGCAACTGGAGGTGCAGCCATGATGCGCCGTACACCATTGGCCGCGCTGGCGTTGCTGGCGCTGGCAGCGGGCTTGCAAGGTTGCGCCAGCCAGCGCAGCTCTGCAGCGCTGGATGAAGCCAGTGCCACCTTCGCCAAGGTCAAGGATGATTCCGATGTGCTGCGCAGTGCGCCACGTGACGTGATCCGCGCAGGCGAGTCGCTGGCCCGTGCCGAGCGCCTGTCCAGCTATATCGGTACCGGTTCCGATGTGCGTCATTATGCTTACCTTAGCCAGCGCTACAGCGAAATTGCCAGTGAGCATGCCAAGCTGGCGCTGAACCAGGAGCGCCAGGCCAAGCTTGACCTTGAGCGTCAACGCCTGCAGTTGGCGTTGCGCGAGGCCAAGCTGGCCAGCGTGCAGCAGCAGGGCAAGTGGGTAGAGTCGCAGATCGCTGCGCTGGCTTCGGAGCAGACCGACCGTGGCCTGGTGATGACCCTGGGTGACGTGCTGTTCGATACTGGCCGTGCCGAGCTGAAGAATTCGGCCAGCCGTACCGTGCTCAAGCTGGTGCAGTTCCTTCAGCTCAACCCGCGGCGGGTGGTGCGTATCGAGGGCTATACCGACAGCACTGGCGCGGCCGAGGACAACCTGAAACTGTCCCGCGACCGGGCGCAGGCCGTGGCCGACATGCTGGTGGACCTTGGTATCGACGAAAAGCGCCTGCAGGTCGAGGGCTATGGCGACCAGTACCCGATCGAGGCCAACGCCTCTGAGCGGGGCAGGGCGCAGAACCGTCGGGTGGAGATCGTGTTCTCCGACGACAAGGGCAAGCTTGCGCCGGCGCGCTGATCGCTGGCGTGCGGAGGATGGCACCGGCTTTGCCGGTGTTCGCGGCTAAAGCCGCTCCCACAGGGGTAGTGTCAAGCCCAAGGCATGTGCAGAACCTGTAGGAGCGGCCTTGTGCCGCGAAAGGGCTGCAAAGCAGCCCCGCTTTTTGTCGGCTTAGTCGTTTCGATAGCTATCACGCTATTGTATTGTCGACTATGTTGCATTCTGTCCCAGTACACTTTGCAACTGTTACGGTATTCTCTACTGTCACTGAGCCGTACAAGAACAACGAGCCGCCGCCATGACCAACCTGCTGCTGTACCAGCGTATCGCCCAGCAACTGGCCGATGACATCCGTCGCGGTGTCTACCAGCCAGGCGAGCGGGTACCCTCCGTGCGCAAGATGAGTGCCCAGCTCAATGTCAGCCATGCCACGGTGTTGCAGGCCTATGCCAACCTCGAAGACCAGGGGCTGATCCGCGCGCGGCCACAATCTGGCTACTACGTGCACCAGACGCCGGCCCTGACCGCGCAAACCCCGGACATCGCCCGGGTGGAGCGCCCCGGCCTGGTCACCCGTGCCAGCATCATCCAGCAAGTGCTGACCGAAGCGCGCCGTGATGGCGTGTTCCCGTTCGGTGCTGCGGTGCCGCATGTCGACTACCTGCCGGTGCGTGCCCTGCATCAGCAAATTGCCAAGGTCACCCGCTTTCACAGCCCGCGCGCCTTCAGCTACATGTTCAGCCCCGGTTTCGAGCCCTTGCGTCGGCAGATCGCCATTCGCATGCGCGATGCCGGCGTGCTGGTCGACCCGCGTGAAGTGATCGTGACCCATGGCTGCGTCGATGCCCTGCAGATGTCACTGCGCGTGCTGACTCGCCCGGGCGACCTGATCGCTGCCGAGTCGCCGACCTATTACGGCTTGCTGCAGCTGGCCGACCTGCTGGGCCTGAAAGTGATCGAAATCCCCAGCGACCCGTCCACGGGCATCAGCCTTGAAGCCTTGCAGCTGGCTGCCAACCAGTGGTCTATCAAGGCCCTGGTGCTGACTGCGCGCCTGAGCAATCCGCTGGGTGGCACGGTCCCTGAAGAGCGGCAAAAGCAATTGCTGCGCCTGGCGTCGGACTTCGATATCCAGATCATCGAGGACGACATCTATGGCGAGTTGATGTTCGAGCAAGGCAAGACCAAGGCGCTGAAGGCATTCGACCGCCTGGACCGGGTGATCTACTGTTCGAGCTTCTCCAAGACCCTGTCCCCCGGTGTGCGCGTCGGCTGGATGATCGCCGGGCGCTATCAGGACGAAATCCAGCGCCTGCAGACCTTCACTACCCATTCGGCCTGCAGCGTGACGCAGATGGGGGTGGCGGCCTACCTGGAAAATGGCGGTTACGACCGCCACTTGCGCTACATCCGCCAGGAGTATCGCAAGAACCTCAGTGCGTACCAGTTGGCGGTGCAGCAGCACTTCCCCGAGGGTACCCAGATGACCCGCCCAACGGGCGGTTTCATCCTCTGGATAAGCCTGCCCGGGCGGGTCAATACTCAGGAGCTGCATGTGCGGGCGCTGGAGCAAGGCATCAGCATTGCGCCGGGGCTAATATTCAGTAATACAGAACAGTTCAACCACTGCATCCGCCTTAATTGCGGTATCCCGTGGAACAAGGAAGCCGAGCGGGCAGTGATTACGCTGGGTTTACTGGCTCAGCAGTTGTGCAGGGAGCCTGCGCTCACACTTTTGTAAGGCTTGCCAGCCGCCTGTGGAACATGGAGCATACGCACCTTTCTTGCCAGTCTGTCCATTTGCCATGAATGCTTTGCGCCGTTTTGCCTTGATCTTGTGCCTTGCACCGCTCTGCTACCCGGGCAGCCCAGCCTTGGCTGCGCAGCCGGCAAGCCAGGCGCAGGCAGCCCAGGGCAAGCACGTGCAAAAAAAGGTGGCAGCCAAGCCTGTGCAGAAGCAGGCGGTGAAAAAAGCTGGTAACAGCAAGACCAAGGCGCACAAGCCGGTCAGCAAGGCGGTTGCCCAGCCGTTGCCCAAGGCAAAGCTGGACCTCAGCCTGCCAGTCGACATGGTCAATAACCTGGAGCCGAATGTGGGCACCCCGTCTCCCATCCAGCGCCGCAAGCCTTTGCTGCCGCCCATGTTTACCGAAAAGCCGGAAACCAGCGACAGCCCGTTCCAGCTCAATGGCCGGTTGATCAATAACGAAATGCAGCTGCAGTTACGTAATGACAGCCGTCATGACGTGGAAGGGGCAGCCATCGATTTCGAGTATCGCCAGTAGCGGGAAACTGACTGCCGGGTCACGGCAGATTTCATCGTGCCAGTAATTTCAAACGCCTGTTTGAGCGGTTACTATCCAGGGACGCTCGTCCCGTTTTGTTCCAGGGAGTCCTGATTTTGGTGAATAGCCATGAATTGCCGTGAGGGCTGTGGTGCCTGCTGCATCGCCCCGTCCATCACTTCTGCCATGCCGCGCATGCCCAATGGCAAGCCGGCTGGCGAGCGTTGCCTGCACCTGACAGCTGCCAATCTCTGCGACCTGTTCGGCAAGCCCGAGCGGCCGGCGGTATGTGGCGGCTTCAAGGCGGATGTCGAGGTGTGCGGCAGTGACCGTGACGAGGCAATCAGGATTCTTGGCTGGTGGGAGCAGATGACGGCGGCGTGACAGGCTGGATCTTCGACAACAAGGATAAACATGATGAGATCGTTCAAGCGTATTGCACTGCTGTGTGGCGTGGGTGTTCTGCTGTCGCCTGCGGCCTGGGCCGAAAACTGGCAGGTGGCCAAGGACGAGGAGGGGATCAAGATTTCCCTCAGCGAAGTGGCCGGCTCCAAGTACAAGGCCTATCAGGGTGTCACCGTGATCAAGGCACCGCTGGCCAAGGTGCAGGCGTTGCAGGAAGACGTGGCCGGGGCCTGCGCATGGATTCATGAGTGCAAGTCGCAGAAGCTGCTCAAGCATGAGGGTGACCAGAGCTGGACCTACACCCAGTTCAATACGCCATGGCCGGTGACGCCGCGTGATTCGATCTTGCACGTGACGACTGTCAAGGGGGCGGACGGCAGCCTGGTGCGCAACCTGAAGGAAGAGCCGACCTATCTGCCGGAAGAGAAGGGTTTTGTGCGGGTAGCCAAGGTTGAGGGCTTCTGGAAGCTGGTGCCCAAGGGCGACAGCACGGAAGTGACCTACCAGGTGCACACCGAGCCGGGTGGTAGCGTGCCGGCGATGGTGGCCAACAAGTTCGTGGTGGATGCGCCATTCAATACCCTGAAAGGGCTGCGCGAGCGGGCTGAGAAAAACTGAGGTTTAACGCGGTGCGCGATCTGTGTGGGAGCGGCCTTGCCGGGGCGCCGGACCGGTCGGAAAGGGGCGCGGAGCGGCCCCAGAATTTCTGATTGACTGCAATATTGTCGGGGCCGCTTTGCGGCCCTTTCCGACCGGTCCGGCGCCCCGGCAAGGCCGCTCCCACAAGGGTCGAGCTGCGGCCATCAGGACTTGCAATAAAAAAGGCTGCCCGAGGGCAGCCTTTTTGCGTTCGGCTAAAAAGCTTACTTGCGGTCTTTCAGTGCAGCGATGTCGCGTTTTGGCTCGCCGGTGTACAGCTGGCGCGGCCGGCCGATCTTGTACGGGCTGGAGAGCATTTCTTTCCAGTGCGAGATCCAGCCCACGGTACGTGCCAGGGCGAAGATCACGGTGAACATGCTGGTCGGAATGCCGATCGCCTTGAGGATGATCCCCGAGTAGAAGTCGACGTTCGGGTACAGCGAGCGCTCGATGAAGTACGGATCGGTCAGGGCGATCTCTTCGAGGCGCATGGCCAGTTCCAGCTGCGGGTCGTTCTTGATGCCCAGCTCGCGCAGGACTTCGTCGCAGGTCTGCTTCATCACGGTGGCACGCGGGTCGCGGTTCTTGTACACGCGGTGACCGAAGCCCATCAGCTTGAACGGGTCGTTCTTGTCCTTGGCCTTGGCGATGAACGTGTCGATGTTCGAGACATCGCCGATTTCATCGAGCATGGTCAGTACGGCTTCGTTCGCACCGCCGTGGGCAGGGCCCCACAGTGCGGCGATACCGGCGGCGATACAAGCGAACGGGTTGGCACCCGACGAGCCGGCCAGACGCACGGTGGAGGTGGAGGCGTTCTGCTCGTGGTCGGCGTGGAGGATGAAGATCCGGTCCATTGCCTTGGCCAGCACCGGGCTGATCGGTTTGATCTCGCACGGGGTGTTGAACATCATGTGCAGGAAGTTTTCCGCGTACGACAGGTCGTTGCGCGGGTACATCATCGGCTGGCCCATGGAGTACTTGTAAACCATCGCGGCCAGGGTCGGCATCTTGGCGACCAGGCGCACCGCGGAAATTTCGCGGTGTTGCGGGTTATTGATGTCCAGGGAGTCGTGATAGAACGCCGACAGGGCGCCGACCACGCCGCACATCACCGCCATCGGGTGAGCGTCGCGGCGGAAGCCGTTGAAGAAGGACTTCAGCTGCTCGTGAACCATGGTGTGGTTCTTGACGGTGCTGACGAACTGGGCCTTCTGCTCGGCATTCGGCAGTTCGCCGTTGAGCAGCAGGTAGCAGGTTTCGAGGTAGTCGGATTGCTCGGCGAGTTGCTCGATCGGGTAGCCGCGGTGCAGCAGGATACCTTTGTCGCCGTCAATGTAGGTGATCTTCGACTCGCACGAGGCAGTCGCCATGAAACCAGGGTCGAAGGTGAAGTGACCAGTGGCCCCCAACCCGCGGACGTCGATTACATCAGGACCAACGGTGCCGGTTAAAATGGGCAGCTCGACGGGGGCAGCGCCCTCGATGACCAACTGCGCTTTTTTGTCAGCCATGTGGCCTCCTATTAATGCTAGAAATCATCAGACAGACCCCCCACGCAGGGCCCGCACCACTATAGAGGGATAAATTCAGATGTCAATTTGCCTAAAGGCTTGTTGAAACAGGCATTCAAGCCTGATTTTTCCCGAAATTCTCGCCCATTTACGCCTTTTGTTCGTTAAAGGCAATGCGCTATTTGGGCTACCCCGTCACGTTGTCATAAGCAGCCTAACTGTCTATACTCGGCACCCGACCGCCAGGGGCTTGCAAGCCCGAACTGCTGGGGGTCGCCGTTCCCTGGGTGGTGGGTACCTGACCAGTACACTTACCAACAACTTTGCCCTGATTCGCTAGGGGCTCTTCAGTGTGAAAAAAGCCGTGAAAAGCCAACGACCTGTAAACCTAGACCTAAGGACCATCAAGCTCCCTGTCACTGCGTACACGTCCATCCTGCACCGTATCTCCGGCGTCATCCTGTTCATCGGCCTTGCCATCATGCTTTATGCACTGGGCAAATCGCTGGGTTCCGAGGAAGGCTTCGGTGAGGTGAAGGCGTGTCTGACCAGCCCGCTGGCCAAATTCGTGACCTGGGGCCTGCTGTCCGCCCTGCTTTATCACCTCGTGGCAGGTGTTCGTCACCTGATCATGGACATGGGCATCGGTGAGACGCTGGAAGGCGGCAAGCTGGGCTCGAAAATCGTGATCGTCATCTCCGTGGTGCTGATCGTTCTGGTGGGAGTTTGGGTATGGTAACCAATGTCACGAACCTGTCGCGTTCGGGCCTCTATGACTGGATGGCGCAGCGCGTTTCTGCGGTCGTTCTCGCGGCTTACTTCCTCTTCCTGATCGGCTACGTGATCGCCCACCCAGGCATCGACTACACCCAGTGGCATGGTCTGTTCTCCAACAACGCGATGCGGATCTTCAGTCTGCTGGCCCTCGTTGCCCTGGGCGCTCACGCCTGGGTCGGCATGTGGACCATTGCAACCGACTACCTGACGCCTATGTCGTTCGGCAAGTCGGCAACTGCGATTCGTTTCCTGTTCCAGGCGGTATGCGGCGTTGCGATGTTCGCTTACTTCGTCTGGGGTGTGCAGATTCTCTGGGGTATCTGATCCATGGCTAGCATTCCAACCATTTCCTTCGACGCCATCATCATCGGTGGCGGCGGCGCCGGCATGCGTGCTGCGCTGCAACTGGCTCAAGGCGGCCACAAGACTGCCGTAGTCACCAAGGTCTTCCCGACCCGCTCGCACACTGTATCCGCCCAGGGCGGCATCACCTGCGCCATCGCTTCGGCCGACCCGAACGACGACTGGCGCTGGCACATGTACGATACCGTCAAGGGTTCCGACTACATCGGTGACCAGGACGCTATCGAATACATGTGTCAGGAAGGCCCGGCTGCGGTCTTCGAGCTGGACCACATGGGCCTGCCGTTCTCGCGTACCGAAACCGGCCGCATCTACCAGCGTCCGTTCGGTGGTCAGTCCAAGGACTTCGGTAAGGGTGGCCAGGCCGCCCGTACCTGTGCCGCTTCCGACCGTACCGGTCACGCGCTGCTGCACACCCTGTACCAGGGCAACCTGAAAGCCGGTACCACCTTCCTCAACGAGTACTACGCCGTTGACCTGGTGAAGAACCAGGAAGGCGCCTTTGTCGGTGTGATCGCGATCTGCATCGAAACCGGCGAAACCATGTACATCAAGTCCAAGGCCACCGTTCTGGCCACGGGCGGTGCGGGCCGTATCTACTCCTCCACCACCAACGCCCTGATCAATACCGGTGACGGTATCGGCATGGCCCTGCGTGCCGGTGTACCGGTGCAGGACATCGAGATGTGGCAGTTCCACCCGACCGGCATCGCCGGCGCCGGTGTACTGGTCACCGAGGGTTGCCGCGGTGAAGGTGGTTACCTGATCAACGCCCACGGCGAGCGCTTCATGGAGCGTTACGCGCCGAACGCGAAAGACCTGGCCGGCCGCGACGTGGTTGCCCGTTCCATGGTCAAGGAAATCATCGCCGGCAACGGCGTGGGCCCGAACAAGGACCACGTACTGCTGAAGCTGGACCACCTGGGTGAGGAAGTGCTGCACAGCCGCCTGCCAGGTATCTGCGAATTGTCCAAGACCTTCGCCCACGTCGACCCGGTCGTCGCGCCGGTGCCGGTCGTTCCGACCTGCCACTACATGATGGGCGGCGTTGCCACCAACATCCATGGCCAGGCCATCACCATGGACGAAGAAGGCAAGGATCACATCATCCCTGGCCTGTTCGCCGTAGGTGAAGTGGCGTGCGTATCGGTTCACGGTGCCAACCGCCTGGGCGGTAACTCGCTGCTCGACCTGGTGGTGTTCGGCCGTGCTGCCGGCCTGCACCTGGAGAAGGCGCTGAGCGACGGCATCGAGCATCTCGACGCCAGCGACACCGACCTCGAAGTTGCCCTGAACCGCCTGAACAAGCTCAACGAGCGCTCCACTGGCGAAGACGTTGCCAGCCTCAAGCGCGAACTGCAGAGCTGCATGCAGAACTACTTCGGTGTATTCCGTACTGGCGAATACATGCAGAAGGGTATCGAGCAACTGGCCGGCCTGCGTGACCGCATCGCCAACGTCAAGATCAACGACAAGTCCCAGGCCTTCAACACCGCGCGTATCGAAGCGCTGGAGCTGCAGAACCTGCTGGAAGTCGCCGAAGCTACCGCCATCGCGGCCGAAGCCCGTAAAGAGTCCCGCGGCGCTCACGCCCGTGAAGACTTCGAAGACCGTGACGACGAAAACTGGCTGTGCCACACCCTGTACTACCCGGGTGAGAAGCGCGTTGCCAAGCGCGGCGTCAACTTTGCGCCGAAGACCGTTCCGGCCTTCGAGCCAAAAATCCGGACTTACTAAGGGTGGCTGCTATGTTGAAAGTCGAAGTTTATCGCTACAACCCCGACACCGACTCGGCGCCCAAAATGGAGTCGTTCGACGTCGATACCGGCGGCAAGGACCTGATGGTTCTCGATGTATTGGCGCTGATCAAGGAAAAGGACGAGGGTTTCTCGTACCGTCGCTCCTGCCGTGAAGGCGTGTGCGGTTCCGATGGTATGAACATGAACGGCAAGAACGGCCTGGCCTGCATCACCCCGCTGTCGGGTGTGGTCAAAGGCAACAAGCTGGTTCTGCGCCCGCTGCCGGGCCTGCCGGTCATTCGTGACCTGGTCGTCGACATGAGCATCTTCTACAAGCAGTACGAGAAGGTGAAGCCATTCCTGCAGAACGACACGCCGGCCCCGGCCATCGAGCGTCTGCAGTCGCCTGAAGAACGTGACAAGCTGGACGGTCTGTACGAGTGCATCCTGTGCGCTTGCTGCTCGACTTCCTGCCCGTCGTTCTGGTGGAACCCGGACAAGTTCCTGGGCCCCGCCGCACTGCTGCAGGCCTACCGCTTCCTGGCCGACAGCCGTGACACCAAGACTCAGGAGCGCCTGGCGTCCCTGGATGACCCGTTCAGCGTATTCCGCTGCCGCGGGATCATGAACTGCGTAAACGTTTGCCCGAAAGGTCTGAACCCGACCAAGGCAATCGGTCACGTACGTAACATGCTGCTGCAAAGCGGCACCTGATACAAAGCGTTGTACCTGCAGTAAGCCGAGGTGCGGGTGTGAGCCCGCACTGAGGTAAAACCCGAACAAGGGCCCACAAAGCCCGCGTTCATACCTATGAAGATATGAGACCAGCAGGGGCTTTCCGGGCTGGTACCCGGAAAATCAGCAGGATCCAAGTGGCGTGGTTCAGTCGCTTTATTCGGACTTTTCCAGGTTTGCTGTGGCTCTCGCCGATCAGTCCCCTAATCGAGGGTGACCAAGCATGCAAGAAAGCGTGATGCAGCGCATGTGGGATAGCGCCCACCTTTCAGGTGGTAACGCTGCATATGTGGAAGAGCTCTACGAGCTCTACCTGCACGACCCTAACGCTGTGCCAGAAGAGTGGCGCACTTACTTCCAGAAGTTGCCAGCCGACGGCAGCACCGCTACTGATGTATCGCACTCGACAATCCGCGACCATTTCGTACTGCTGGCAAAGAACCAGCGCCGCGCCCAACCGGTATCCGCCGGGAGCGTGAGCAGTGAACACGAGAAGAAGCAGGTTGAAGTTCTGCGACTGATCCAGGCCTATCGTATGCGCGGCCATCAGGCTGCCAAGCTTGACCCGTTAGGGTTGTGGCAGCGTCCAGCGCCCGTAGACCTGTCGATCAATCACTACGGCTTGACCAATGCCGATCTTGATACGACCTTCCGTGCCGGCGACCTGTTCATCGGCAAAGAGGAGGCGAGCCTACGCGACATCTTCGATGCACTCCAGAAGACATATTGTCGCACCATTGGCGCCGAATTCACCCACATCGTCGATTCCGAGCAGCGCAGCTGGTTCCAGCAGCGCCTGGAAAGCGTGCGCGGTCGTCCGGAGTTTTCCGCTGACGTGCAGGCTCACCTGCTCGAGCGCGTGACCGCCGGTGAGGGCCTGGAAAAGTACCTGGGCACCAAGTACCCGGGCACCAAGCGTTTCGGCCTTGAAGGCGGTGAGAGCCTGATCCCGATGCTGGATGAAATGATCCAGCGTTCCGGCTCTTACGGCACCAAGGAAGTCGTGATTGGCATGGCCCACCGTGGCCGCCTGAACGTACTGGTGAACACCTTCGGCAAGAACCCGCGCGAGCTGTTCGACGAGTTCGAAGGCAAGAAGATGAACGAGCTGGGCTCCGGTGACGTGAAGTATCACCAGGGCTTCTCCTCGAACGTGATGACCACCGGTGGCGAAGTTCACCTGGCCATGGCGTTCAACCCGTCCCACCTGGAAATCGTCTCGCCAGTGGTTGAAGGTTCGGTGCGCGCCCGTCAGGACCGTCGCAACGACACCGTCGGCGACAAGGTGCTGCCGATCTCGATCCACGGTGATGCTGCATTCGCAGGCCAGGGCGTGGTCCTGGAAACCTTCCAGATGTCGCAGACCCGCGGTTTCAAGACCGGCGGTACCGTGCACATCGTGATCAACAACCAGGTCGGTTTCACCATCAGCAACCCGCTGGACGCGCGTTCCACCGAGTACGCCACCGACGTCGCCAAGATGATCCAGGCGCCGATCCTGCACGTGAACGGCGATGACCCGGAAGCAGTGCTGTTCGTCACCCAGCTGGCCATCGATTACCGCATGCAGTTCAAGCGTGACGTGGTTGTCGACCTGGTCTGCTACCGTCGTCGCGGCCACAACGAGGCCGACGAGCCGAACGGCACCCAGCCGCTGATGTATCAGCAGATCAGCAAGCAGCGCACCACCCGTGAGCTGTATGCCGAAGCGCTGATCCAGGCCGGTCGCATCGACGCCGAGCGCGCTCAGGCCAAGATCGACGAGTACCGCAACGCGCTGGACAATGGCCTGCACGTTGTGAAAAGCCTGGTCAAGGAGCCGAACCGCGAGCTGTTCGTCGACTGGCGTCCGTACCTGGGCCACGCCTGGACTGCGCGTCACGACACCCGCTTCGACCTCAAGACCCTGCAAGACCTGTCGGCCAAGCTGCTGGAACTGCCAGAAGGCTTCGTCGTTCAGCGTCAGGTCTCGAAGATCTACGAAGATCGCCAGAAGATGCAGGCCGGTGGCTTGCCGATCAACTGGGGTTATGCAGAGACCATGGCTTACGCCACCCTGCAGTTCGAAGGTCACCCGATCCGCATGACCGGCCAGGACATCGGCCGTGGCACCTTCTCGCACCGTCACGCGGTGTTGCACAACCAGAAGGACGCCAGCACCTACATTCCGCTGCAGAACCTGTTCCCGGGCCAGCCGCGCTTCGACCTGTACGACTCCTTCCTGTCGGAAGAAGCGGTACTGGCCTTCGAATACGGCTATTCCACCACCACGCCGAACGCGCTGGTGATCTGGGAAGCCCAGTTCGGCGACTTCGCCAACGGTGCGCAAGTGGTGATCGACCAGTTCATCACCAGCGGTGAGCACAAGTGGGGCCGCCTGTGCGGTCTGACCATGCTGCTGCCACACGGTTACGAAGGGCAGGGCCCGGAGCACTCCTCCGCGCGTCTGGAGCGTTACCTGCAGCTGTGCGCCGAGCACAACATCCAGGTCTGCGTACCGACTACCCCGGCACAGATCTACCACCTGCTGCGTCGCCAGGTCATCCGCCCGCTGCGCAAGCCGCTGGTAGTGCTGACGCCGAAGTCGCTGCTGCGCCACAAGCTGGCCATCTCGACTCTGGAAGACCTGGCAGAAGGCTCGTTCCAGACCGTGATCCCGGAAATCGACGCAATCGATCCGGCCAAGGTCGAGCGCCTGGTGCTGTGCAGCGGCAAGGTCTACTACGACCTGCTGGAAAAACGCCGTGCCGAAGGCCGCGAAGACATCGCCATCCTGCGTCTCGAGCAGCTGTACCCGTTCCCGGAGGACGACCTGGTCGAAATCCTGGCGCAATACAGCAACCTCAAGCACGCCGTGTGGTGCCAGGAAGAGCCGATGAACCAGGGCGCCTGGTACAGCAGCCAGCACCACATGCGCCGTATCCTGGGCCGCCACAACAAGGCACTGGTCCTGGAATACGCCGGTCGCGACGCTTCTGCCGCGCCAGCTTGTGGTTACGCTTCGAAGCACGCCGAACAGCAGGAAAAACTGCTGCAAGACGCCTTCACTGTCTAACGCCTTCGCGCACCTGAAACCGAATTTAAGGAAACACAGATAATGGCTATCGAGATCAAAGCCCCAACCTTCCCGGAATCGGTTGCCGATGGCACCGTTGCCACCTGGCACAAGAAGCCGGGCGACGCCGTCAAGCGTGACGAGCTGATCGTCGACATCGAGACCGACAAGGTTGTCCTGGAAGTACTGGCTACCGCCGATGGCGTGCTGGGCGACATCGTCAAGGGCGAGGGCGACACCGTCCTGTCCGACGAACTGCTGGGTTCGATCGTTGAAGGCGGTGCTGCCGCTGCTCCTGCCGCCGCTGCTGCTGCTGCTGCTGCTCCGGCTGCCGCTGCCGCTGATGCTGGCGAAGATGACCCGGTTGCTGCCCCGGCTGCTCGCAAGCTGGCGGAAGAAAACGGCATCGACCTGGCTACCGTTGCCGGTACCGGTAAAGGCGGTCGCGTTACCAAGGAAGACGTGGTTGCTGCTGTTGCCAACAAGAAGTCGGCACCTGCCGCTGCGCCGGCTGCCAAGCCTGCAGCTGCCGCTGCTGCCCCGGTTGTCGTCGCTGCTGGCGACCGCACCGAGAAGCGCGTGCCGATGACCCGCTTGCGTGCCAAGATCGCCGAGCGTCTGGTCGAAGCCCAGTCCAACATGGCGATGCTGACCACCTTCAACGAAGTGGACATGACCGAAGTCATGGCCCTGCGTTCGAAGTACAAGGACCTGTTCGAGAAGACCCACAATGGCGTGCGCCTGGGCTTCATGTCGTTCTTCGTCAAGGCTGCTACCGAAGCGCTGAAACGCTTCCCGGCTGTCAACGCCTCGATCGACGGCAACGACATCGTCTACCACGGCTTCGCCGACGTCGGCGTTGCCGTGTCCAGCGACCGTGGTCTGGTGGTACCGGTACTGCGTAACGCCGAGTCGATGAGCCTGGCTGAAATCGAGAACGGCATCGCTACCTTCGGCAAGAAGGCCCGTGACGGCAAACTGTCCATCGAAGAGATGACCGGTGGCACCTTCACCATCACCAACGGTGGTACCTTCGGTTCGATGATGTCGACCCCGATCGTCAACCCGCCGCAGGCCGCCATTCTCGGCATGCACAACATCATCCAGCGCCCGATGGCCATCAATGGCCAGGTCGTGATTCGCCCGATGATGTACCTGGCGCTGTCGTACGATCACCGCCTGATCGACGGCAAGGAAGCGGTAACCTTCCTGGTCACTATCAAGAACCTGCTGGAAGATCCGTCCCGCCTGCTGCTGGACATCTAATCAAACAGCCACAAGTTGCAAGCTGCAAGCTTCAAGTAGAAGCGTGTAGGCTTGCAGCTTTTGGCTTGTAGCTAGTTGCTGATAAGGAATCTTTTATGACCCAGAAATTCGACGTAGTGGTGATTGGTGCAGGTCCTGGCGGCTATGTTGCTGCCATCAAGGCTGCCCAACTTGGTCTGAAGACTGCCTGTATCGAGAAGTACACTGACGCCGAGGGCAAACTGGCCCTGGGCGGCACCTGCCTGAACGTGGGTTGCATTCCTTCCAAGGCGCTGCTGGACAGCTCCTGGAAGTACAAGGAAGCCAAAGAGAGCTTCAACGTCCACGGTATCTCCACTGGCGAAGTGAAGATGGACGTCGCCGCGATGGTTGGCCGCAAGGCTGGCATCGTCAAGAACCTGACCGGTGGCGTTGCCACGCTGTTCAAGGCCAACGGCGTTACTTCGATCCAGGGCCACGGCAAGCTGCTGGCTGGCAAGAAAGTCGAAGTCACCAAGGCTGACGGCACCACCGAAGTCATCGAAGCCGAGAACGTGATCCTGGCTTCCGGCTCGCGTCCGATCGACATTCCGCCGGCTCCGGTCGACCAGAACGTCATCGTCGACTCCACCGGCGCCCTGGAATTCCAGACCGTACCGAAGCGCCTGGGCGTTATCGGTGCCGGCGTGATCGGCCTGGAACTGGGCTCGGTATGGGCTCGCCTGGGTGCTGAAGTCACTGTGCTGGAAGCTCTGGACACCTTCCTGATGGCTGCCGACGCTGCCGTCTCGAAAGAAGCCCAGAAGACTCTGACCAAGCAAGGCCTGGACATCAAGCTGGGCGCTCGCGTCACCGGCTCGAAAGTCAACGGCAACGAAGTTGAAGTGACCTACACCAACGCCGAAGGCGAGCAGAAGATCACCTTCGACAAACTGATCGTTGCGGTCGGCCGTCGTCCTGTTACCACCGACCTGCTGGCTGCCGACAGCGGCGTGACCATAGACGAGCGTGGCTATATCTTCGTCGACGATCACTGCGCCACCAGCGTTCCGGGCGTGTTCGCCATCGGTGACGTGGTACGCGGCATGATGCTGGCCCACAAGGCCTCGGAAGAGGGCATCATGGTTGTCGAGCGCATCAAAGGCCACAAGGCCCAGATGAACTACGACCTGATCCCGTCGGTTATCTACACCCACCCGGAAATTGCATGGGTCGGCAAGACTGAACAGTCCTTGAAGGCCGAGGGTGTTGAGGTTAACGTAGGCACCTTCCCGTTCGCGGCCAGCGGCCGTGCGATGGCAGCCAACGACACCGGTGGTTTCGTCAAGGTCATCGCCGATGCCAAGACCGACCGCGTCCTGGGTGTACACGTGATTGGCCCATCGGCTGCCGAACTGGTGCAGCAGGGTGCAATCGCAATGGAATTCGGCACCAGTGCCGAGGATCTGGGCATGATGGTCTTCAGCCATCCAACCCTGTCCGAAGCGTTGCATGAAGCAGCGCTGGCAGTGAATGGCGGCGCCATTCACGTGGCCAACCGTAAGAAGCGTTAATTATAAGAAACCACGGCGGGCAGCCCGTCGTGAGTCTTGCGTGCATGACTCACCGCGGAACGTCCGCCGGACCGGATCACACGGGAAAACCCGGGGTCAACGGTCACAGGTGGTGCGGCGCCAGTAATGGCGCAGCGCCGAAGCGCAGTACCTAACGAAGACGGTAAAAAGCATGAATCTTCACGAGTATCAGGGTAAGCAGCTGTTCGCTGAATACGGCCTGCCAGTTTCCAAGGGTTTCGCAGTCGATACCCCTGAAGCTGCAGCAGAAGCTTGCGACAAGATCGGCGGTTCCGAGTGGGTTGTAAAAGCCCAGGTTCACGCAGGTGGTCGCGGTAAAGCGGGCGGCGTCAAGCTGGTTCGCAGCAAGGAAGACGCCAAGGCGTTCGCTGCGCAATGGTTGGGCAAGCGCCTGGTAACCTACCAGACCGACGCCAACGGTCAGCCAGTGACCAAGATCCTGGTCGAATCCTGCACTGACATCGCCAAAGAGCTGTACCTGGGCGCTGTAGTCGATCGCTCGAGCCGCCGTATCGTGTTCATGGCCTCCACCGAAGGTGGCGTGGACATCGAGAAAGTCGCTCACGAAACTCCTGAGAAGATCATCAAGGCCACTATCGATCCACTGGTCGGCGCTCAGCCGTTCCAAGGTCGTGAACTGGCATTCCAGCTGGGTCTGGAAGGCAAGCAAGTTGCTCAGTTCGCCAAGATTTTCGTAGGCCTGGCCAAGCTGTTCAAAGAACACGACCTGGCCCTGCTGGAAGTCAACCCGCTGGTCATCAAGGCCGACGGCGACCTGCACTGCCTGGATGCGAAGATCAACATCGACGCAAACGCCATGTACCGTCAGCCTAAGCTGAAAACCTTCCACGACCCGTCGCAGGACGACCCTCGTGAAGCCCACGCTGCCAGCTTCGAGCTGAACTACGTGGCCCTGGAAGGCAACATCGGCTGCATGGTCAACGGTGCCGGCCTGGCCATGGGTACCATGGACATCGTCAACCTGCATGGCGGCAAGCCAGCCAACTTCCTCGACGTTGGCGGCGGTGCTACCAAAGAGCGCGTTACCGAAGCGTTCAAGATCATTCTGTCCGACAGCAATGTCGCGGCCGTTCTGGTCAACATCTTCGGCGGCATCGTTCGTTGCGACATGATTGCCGAAGGCATCATCGGTGCAGTGAAGGAAGTCGGCGTTAAAGTTCCGGTTGTGGTTCGCCTCGAAGGCAACAACGCCGAACTGGGCGCTAAAGTACTGGCAGAAAGCGGTTTGAACATCATTGCGGCAACCAGCCTGACCGACGCTGCTCAACAAGTTGTCAAAGCTGCGGAGGGCAAGTAATGAGCGTCCTGATCAATAAAGACACCAAAGTTATCTGCCAGGGCTTCACCGGCTCGCAGGGTACTTTCCACTCCGAACAAGCCATTGCCTACGGCACCAAAATGGTCGGCGGCGTAACCCCAGGCAAGGGTGGCACCACCCACCTGGGCCTGCCGGTGTTCAACACCGTCAAGGAAGCCGTGGAAGCTACCGGCGCTGACGCTTCGGTCATCTACGTACCGGCTCCGTTCTGCAAAGACTCGATCCTGGAAGCTGCCTTCGGCGGCATCAAGCTGATCGTCTGCATCACCGAAGGCATTCCTACCCTGGATATGCTGGATGCCAAGGTCAAGTGCGACGAGCTGGGCGTGACCCTGATCGGCCCTAACTGCCCAGGTGTCATCACCCCGGGCGAGTGCAAGATCGGTATCATGCCAGGCCACATCCACCTGCCAGGCAAGGTCGGTATCGTTTCGCGCTCCGGCACCCTGACCTACGAAGCTGTGAAGCAGACCACCGACGCCGGCTTCGGCCAGTCGACCTGCGTCGGCATCGGCGGTGACCCGATCCCGGGCTCCAACTTCATCGACATCCTGAAGCTGTTCCAGGAAGACCCGAAGACCGAAGCGATCGTCATGATCGGTGAGATCGGCGGTTCGGCTGAAGAAGAAGCCGCGGCCTACATCAAGGCCCACGTGACCAAGCCAGTCGTTTCCTACATCGCCGGTGTTACTGCACCAGCGGGCAAGCGCATGGGTCACGCTGGCGCCATCATTTCCGGCGGCAAGGGCACTGCGGACGAGAAGTTCGCCGCCCTGCAGGACGCTGGTGTGAAGACCGTGCGTTCCCTGGCTGACATCGGCAAGGCCCTGGCCGAGCTGACTGGCTGGGAAGCCAAGAAGTAATACTGCTACACCCCCCACGCGCACAGAGGCCACCTTCGGGTGGCCTTTGTCGTTCATGGAGTTTATTTATTCCTGCACTGGCCTCTTCGCGGGCACGCCCGCTCCCACAGAAGCACCACATTCAGAGCCTGTGGTGATCTTCTGTGGGAGCGGGCGTGCCCGCGAAGAGGCCGGTACAGTGACATGGATTTTTCGATGGGTTTGATAGGAATTTTCATACAGACGAATGTTTCAATCCGAGGATAATTCCTACTGTTCTCGGTCGCACAGACGACAAACATGTACGCACATCGGACAAGCAGCACTGTGCCAGTGCGTTTGTCGGGTAAAACGGTTAATCTACGCGCCACTCTGTGCCCGCTCCCCAAAAGGGAACGACACGCTAAACGGGTCTGGCCTATCAAGCCGGGCAGCATTTCCCTCACCCCTAGGGAAATCCCTTCTCGAATCCCGATTTCAGCAGTGTGGTACTACCTTAAATGAAAGTTCTCAAAGGCCAGGATATCCTGGCGCTTGGCTTTATGACGTTTGCGCTTTTCGTTGGCGCGGGCAATATCATCTTCCCGCCTATCGTCGGCCTGCAGTCTGGCCCGCATGTATGGATGGCAGCACTGGGCTTCCTGGTGACCGCCGTGGGCCTGCCGGTCATCACCGTGGTCGCCCTGGCCAAGGTCGGTGGCGGCATGGATGCCCTGAGCAGCCCGATCGGCAAGTTCTTCGGCGGCCTGCTGGCGGCTGTGTGCTACCTGTCGGTTGGCCCGCTGTTCGCCACCCCGCGTACGGCGACCGTGTCGTTCGAAGTGGGCGTTGCGCCGCTGACCGGTGAAAGCCCGCTGGCGCTGTTCATCTACAGCCTGGTGTACTTCGCCGTGGTGCTGGCCGTGTCCATGTACCCGGGCAAGCTGCTCGACACCGTCGGCCGCTTCCTGGCACCGTTGAAGATCATCGCCTTGGCCGTGCTGGGCATCGCTGCCTTCGCGCTGCCAGCCGGCACCATTGGTGAAGCACAGCCGGCCTATGCCGCCGCCGCGTTCTCCAAGGGCTTCTCCGATGGCTACCTGACCATGGATACCCTGGGTGCCCTGGTGTTCGGTATCGTCATCGTCAACGCCATCCGCTCGCGCGGAGTCACGTCGCCGAAGCTGATCACCCGCTACGCCATCATCGCCGGCCTGATCGCCGGGGTCGGCCTGGCCCTGGTGTACATCAGCCTGTTCCGCCTGGGTGCCGGTAGCCACGACATCGCGGCTGACGCTACCAACGGTGCGGCGGTACTGCATGCCTACGTGCAGCACACCTTCGGCTCGCTGGGCAGTGGCTTCCTCGCCGTACTCATCGCGCTGGCTTGCCTGGTGACTGCGGTTGGCCTGACCTGCGCCTGTGCCGAGTACTTCAGCCAGATCTTGCCGCTGTCGTACCGTGCGCTGGTGGTGATCCTGGCGGGCTCCTCGCTGCTGATCTCCAACCTGGGCCTGACCAAGCTGATCATGTTCTCGATCCCGGTGCTCACCGCCATCTACCCACCCTGCATCGTGGTGGTCGGCCTGAGCTTCGTGAAAGACCTGTGGAACTCGCCGACCCGCATCCTGGCGCCGGTGATGCTGGTGTCGCTGCTGTTCGGCATGGTCGACGCAATCAAGGGCAGCAGCATCGCCCACGTGCTGCCAGACTTCATGGCGCACTTGCCGCTGAGCGACCAGGGCCTTGCCTGGCTGGTGCCTTCGGTGGTGACCCTGGTTGGCGCCGTGGCCTGCGACCGCATGCTTGGCAAGCCGCGCGAGGCGCTGGCCTGACCTGAGAAGTCGAAGTCTGAGGGCGGCACCGGCCACAAGCCGAAGGGTGCTCGCCAAGGGCCAAGACTCGAAAGCCCCGTATCCGCAAGGATGCGGGGCTTTTTCTTTGCCTGTCCCGGCCTCTTCGCGGGTAAACCCGCTCCCACAGGTACAGCGCCGTCTGTGGGAGCGGGTTTACCCGCGAAGAGGCCGGCATGATCAGTGCAAATTTCCGGGAGGGTATGTGCCTTTTGCCGCTTGCCAGCGTCGAAATCCGGTCCTTATCCTCTAGGCACCTGGCCCTTTCGGGAACCCTGCATGAACTTCATCCAAAGCAACCTCAACAACCTGCTGGCCATCGCCTGGTTTGCCCTGTGCTGGGGTGGCTATACCCGCTATGCCATCTGGAAGGGCCGCGACACTGCGTGCCTTGCCAGCGTGTTGCACCTGTACCGCGAAGACTGGATGCGCCGCATGCTGCTGCGTGACAACCGCATCGCCGATGCCAGCGTGATCGGCAACCTGGAGCGCAACGCGTCGTTCTTCGCATCAAGCACGCTGATCATTCTTGCCGGCATCCTGACCGTGCTCGGCGCCTCCGACCGGGCGCTGTCGCTGTTGGCCGACCTGCCGCTGGTGCAACAGACCTCCCAGGGCATGTCGGAGATCAAGCTGCTGTGCCTGGCAACGGTCTTCGTCTACGCCTTTTTCACGTTCAGCTGGTGCATGCGCCAATACAACTTTGCAGCGGTGCTGGTGGGTTCGGCGCCCATGATCGGGGAGCGGCTGGTCAACGAGCTGGAGCGCAAGGCGTTCGCCTCGCGGGCGGCGCGGGTATTGTCGCTTGCCGCCAACCAGTTCAACCTGGGCCTGCGTTCGTATTACTTTGGCATGGCCATGTTGAGCTGGTTCATCAGCCCGTGGTTGTTCATGGCCATGAGTGTCGGGGTAGTGTTCATTCTCTACCGCCGCGAGTTCCACTCGGATGTGCTGGATGTGATGGTGTTCACGCCCACGGAAAGTGTGCCTGGCGAGCCAGCCCGGGAAAGTACGGTCACAGGTAACTGAATCGTTTAGTCCGTAAATTGCAGATACAAAAAAACCCGACAGTGTCGGGTTTTTTTGTTTTAGCCAATTACTGCTTGGCAGGTTCTGCCGGAGCAGTTTCTGGCGCAGGGGTAGCTGGCGCGGCTTCCGGAGCCGGAGTAGCCGGAGCGGCTTCTTCGGCAGCCTTCTGCTCGGCTTCAGCCTGATCTTTGGCGGCTTCAGCGTTTTCCTTGGCGGCTTCGTTCATTTTATCCTGAGCTTCGCCCGCTTTCTCCTGGGCTTGCTCGGCGTGTTGCTGTGCGTCCTGGGCTTTGTCTTCGCTCGCTTTATCGCAAGCGGCCAGGCCCATGGCAGCGGCCAGCATCAGAGCAAAAGCAAAAGGTTTACGCATGGGGGTGTTTCTCCTTGGTGGAATAAGTGACTTGTTCCTTCGAGTGCAACTACGCGGAATAAGTTCCGCGAAGATTACAGATATATAACGCCCCGTTCTATATAGACTTTTTAACATTTTTATGCCGCTGCGGCAGTACGGGTGGAAACAGCGAATGAGCGATTCAACCTTGATGGCCATGGCCGAGCGTTTTCTTTCGGCCCTTAAACACTGTCAGTTGCTGAACATGCGCGTGGCGCAGGCCGATGGCGATGGCATGACCCTGGTGCTGCCGTGGTCGCCGGCCATTGTCGGCAACCCGCAAACCGGCGCCGTGCATGGCGGGGCGCTGACCACGCTGATGGACACCACTTGCGGCATGGCCACCCTGTGCGTGCTGCCGCGCTTTGAGGTGTGCCCCACACTGGACCTGCGCATCGACTACATGCACCCGGCCGAAGCCGGCAAGGACATCTACGGGAACGCCCAGTGCTACCGGGTTACCCGCGACGTGATCTTCACCCGTGGCACCGCCTACCAGGATGACCCTGGCCAGCCGATCTGCCAGGTGGTGGGTACGTTCATGCGCCTGGGCCAGGACATCAAGGGCGGTATCCGTTTCGGCAATAACCTGAAGGAGGGCGGCGTATGATTCCGCAGGCGATTCGCCAGCAACTCAACGCCGCCCACGCGGTCGGTGATTACCGGCCACTGCTGGCGCTGATCCCCTACGCAGGGCTGATCGGCATCGAATGCGAGCGACAGGGCGACGACCTGTTGTTCCGCCTGCCGGCCAACCCGGACAACATCGGCAACCCATTACTGCCCGCCATACATGGTGGCGTGATTGCGGGGTTCATGGAGCTGTCCGCCGCGCTGTACCTGCTGATCTACAGCGAAAGCGCGAGTATTCCGAAGGTGATCGATTTTTCCATCGACTACCTGCGCGCCGGGCATTTTCGCGATACCTACGCCCAGTGCCAGCTGTGGCGCCAGGGCCGCCGGGTAACCAACGTGGCCATCACTGCCTGGCAGGGCGACAGACAAGCGCCAATCGCCACCGCCCGTGCGCATTTCAAGATCGAGCCGGAAAAGCCCTTGAAATCATCCGGGCAGCCCCCATCTGAATGACATCCGCCATTAACGCAGGCCGAACCGGCCGCCAGGCGCAACTGCCATCAGATCGGAGTTTCGAAGACCATGACTGTGGAAACACAAAAAGAAACGTTGGGCTTCCAGACCGAGGTGAAGCAACTGCTGCACCTCATGATTCATTCGCTGTACTCGAACAAGGAAATCTTCCTGCGGGAACTGATCTCCAACGCCTCCGACGCCGTGGATAAACTGCGTTTCGAAGCCCTGGCCAAGCCAGAGTTGCTTGAAGGTGGCGATGAACTGAAAATTCGCCTGAGCTTCGACAAGGATGCAGGTACCGTTACCCTCGAGGACAACGGCATCGGCATGAGCCGCGAAGACGTCATCGCTCACCTGGGCACCATCGCCAAGTCCGGCACCGCCGACTTCATGAAGAACCTCACCGGTGACCAGAAGAAGGACTCGCACCTGATCGGTCAGTTCGGTGTGGGCTTCTACTCCGCGTTCATCGTGGCCGACAAGGTCGACGTGTACAGCCGTCGCGCCGGTCAGCCTGCTGCCGAAGGCGTGCACTGGTCGTCGAAAGGCGAGGGCGAGTTTGAAGTCGCCACCATCGACAAACCACAACGCGGTACCCGTATCGTCCTGCACCTGAAGCAGGAAGAGAAAGAGTTCGCCGATGGCTGGCGCCTGCGCAACGTGGTCAAGAAGTACTCCGACCACATCGCCCTGCCTATCCAGCTGCCGAAGGAGCAGGCTGCCGCCGAAGGCGAAGAGCAGCCGGCCGAAGAGTGGGAAACCGTCAACCGTGCCAGCGCCCTGTGGACCCGTCCGCGTACCGAGATCAAGGACGAGGAATACCAGGAGTTCTACAAGCACATTGGCCATGACTTCGAAAACCCGCTGGCCTGGAGCCACAACAAGGTCGAAGGCAAGCTCGAATACAACTCGCTGCTGTACGTGCCGGCCCGCGCACCGTTCGACCTGTACCAGCGCGAAGCGTCGCGCGGCCTGAAGCTGTACGTGCAGCGTGTGTTCATCATGGAACAGGCCGAATCGTTCCTGCCGCTGTACCTGCGCTTCATCAAAGGTGTGGTCGACTCCAACGACCTGTCGCTGAACGTGTCCCGCGAAATCCTGCAGAAAGACCCGATCATCGAGTCGATGAAGACTGCGCTGACCAAGCGCGTGCTGGACATGCTGGAGAAGCTCGCCAAGAACGAACCTGAGCAGTACAAGGGCTTCTGGAAAAACTTCGGCCAGGTGCTGAAAGAAGGCCCGGCCGAAGATTTCGCCAACAAGGAGAAGATCGCCGGCCTGCTGCGCTTCGCCTCCACCCACGACGACAGCGGCGAGCAGAGCGTTGCCCTGGCCGACTACCTGGCTCGCGGCAAGGAAGGCCAGGACAAGATCTACTACCTAACCGGCGAGTCGTACGCGCAGGTCAAGAACAGCCCGCACCTGGAAGTCTTCCGCAAGAAAGGCATCGAAGTGCTGCTGCTGACCGACCGTATCGACGAGTGGCTGATGAGCTACCTCAACGAATTCGACGGCAAGGCTTTCGTCGACGTTGCCCGTGGCGACCTGGACCTGGGCAACCTGGATTCGGAAGAAGACAAGAAAGCCCAGGAAGAAGTCGCCAAGGACAAGGAAGGCCTGGTCGAGCGCCTGAAGGGCGCGCTGGGTGACAGCGTGGCCGACGTGCGCGTGTCGCACCGCCTGACCGACTCCCCGGCGATCCTGGCCATTGGCGAGCAGGACCTGGGCTTGCAAATGCGCCAGATTCTGGAAGCCAGCGGGCAGAAGGTACCGGAGTCCAAGCCGATCTTCGAGTTCAACCCGGGCCACCCGCTGATCGAGAAACTGGACAACGAGCAGAGCGAAGACCGCTTCGCCGAGCTGTCGCACATCCTGTTCGATCAGGCGGCCCTGGCGGCCGGTGACAGCTTGAAGGACCCGGCGGCCTACGTTCGTCGCCTTAACAAGCTGCTGGTCGAGCTGTCTGCTTGAGTTGATGTAAAGGAAAGCCCGCTTCGGCGGGCTTTTTTCATGGCGGGCTTTTTATAGAAAGTGCCTAAGGAGTGCTTGATGAGCAAGGTAATCGTCGAATCGCTGGTTTATCACCTGTCCGGCAAGGCTTACGAAAGCCGCCTGGTCTATGAGCCAGGGGCGCTGGGCCGCCCAGGCCTGGTGATGGCGCCTAACTGGATGGGTATTGGCGAAGGTGCCGAGCGCATCGCCAAGGAAGTGGCCGAGAAGGGCTATGTGGTGCTGATTGCCGACCTGTACGGCCAATCGGTGCGCCCGTCCAATGCCGACGAGGCCGGCGCGGCGATGATGCCGCTGAAGAACGACCGTGGCGAGCTGCGCAAGCGTATGCAGGAAGCACTGTCGCAACTGCTGGGGCAGTCGAAGGCGCTGCTGGAGCCTGGCAAGGTTGCCACGTTTGGCTTCTGTTTCGGTGGTTGCTGTGCGCTGGAGCTGGCCCGTGCCGGCGCCGACCTGCGTGCGGCGGTGTCGTTCCACGGCACGCTGGACACGCCGAACCCTGAAGATGCAAGGCACATCAAGGGCTCGGTGCTGGTGCTGCACGGTGCATCCGACCCGTTGGTGCCGAAAGAGCAATTGCCAGTGTTCGAGGACGAGATGAACGCTGCCAAGGTCGACTGGCAGTTGCTGAGCTATGGCGGGGCGGTGCACTCGTTTACCGACCCGAATGCCAACGTGCCGGGCAAGATGCAGTATGACCGCCGCACCTCGGAGCGGGCCTTCCGTTCGATGCATAACCTGCTGACCGAAGTGTTCCAGCGCTGAGATTGCAGGGGGCCGCTTTGCGGCCCATCGCCGGCAAGCCAGCTCCCACAGGTGCAGCGCATGCCGCTCTTTGTGGGAGCTGGCTTGCCGGCGATGGGCTGCAGAGCAGCCCCAAAATTACCGGGGCAGCTCGATTCTTGAGGTTTCCCCGGGTACAACCGGCCAATCCCCCGCAGCCCAGCGCGCCCTGGCTTGCTCGATCAGTTCCGGGTCACTGGCCACGAAATTCCAGTTCATCCGCCGCGGCCCATCCAGTGGCTCCCCGCCAATCAGCACCAACTGGCACTCTGCGTCGGCATACAACGTCACGTCCTCGCCCTCCGGCAACACCACCAGGCTACAAGGCTCCACTTCCTCCTCATTCAGCACCAACTCGCCATCCAGCAGATAAAGCGCCCGCTGCACGTGGTCATTCGGTATCAGCAGCGTCGTCGCCGGTTGCATCTGTACGTGCGCATAAAGGGTGGGGGAGAGCACCGGCACCGGTGACTCCAGGCAGAACCCGGTGCCAGCAATCATGCAAATGCGCACCCCGAGGTTGTCACTGACCGGCAGGCTCGCCGCCGGGTGGTGGCTGTAGCTCGCCGGGCCTTGTTCATGCGCGCGCGGCGAGGCCAGCCACACTTGCAAGCCGTGCAGGCGCGAACCATGAGCCAGGGCATCTGCAGGCGTACGCTCGACATGGGCCACGCCGCTGCCCGCCGTCATCCAGCTGACATCGCCGGGCAGCACCCGCTGCTCTGAGCCGAGGCTGTCCTTGTGCAGGATCGCCCCCTCGAACAGATAGGTCAGGGTCGACAGGCCGATGTGCGGGTGCTGGCGGATGTCCATGCCATGCCCCGGGGTATAGTCGGTTTCGAGCATATGGTCGAAGAACACGAACGGGCCGACGCTACGGCACTGGGCTGCCGGCAGCGGGCGCAGGATCGGCTGGCCCTCGACCGACTCGGCACGTGGGCGGATGATCAGGGGGCTGCTCATGCGGTGGGCTCCAGGCGAGGTGGAAATGCCTCAAGCATAGCGGTTTGCCCGCTGCGGCTGAACCGTCTCGTTTGCTGGCCGGTCTACTGTTTCCATACTCGTAGAAGGAAGCTGCCCATGATTGCCAGAGCGCTGGCCTGCGTGATGTTGTCTGGCTGGCTGTGCCAGGCGGCACAGGCGCGCGACTACCGCTACAGCGATGCCCACCTGCACTACGTCGACTTCTTCCAGGAAAGCGAAGGCATGCCGGCGTTGCTAAAGGCCATGGATGCGGCAGGCATCGAGCAGTCGATGATTTCCGGCATACCGGTGGCCAAGAAATGGCACGAAGACGAGCCCAAGCGCCCGCGCTATTACGCCGGTGACGATGCCGATGCCTACTGGTACAGCGCCACCGATACCTACGTGGCGGCCGCCCTGCAGCAGTTGCCGGCAGAGCAGCGCAAACGCTTTCATCCGTTCCTGACCGGCTTCAACCCGGTGGACAAGAATGCTGTCAGCCATATCGAGCGCATGCTCGATATGTATCCGGGGCTGTGGCAGGGCATTGGCGAGGTGTTCACCCGTCACGATGACCTCACAGCGCTCACCAGTGGCGACACGCCACGCGCCAACAACGAAGCCATGACGCGCATTTACCACCTGGCGGCCGAGCGTGACCTGCCGGTGCTGCTGCATTCCAACATCACCTCAAAGCGCGAGCGCAACCCGTTGTACCTGGCGGAGATCGAAGAGCCGCTGCGCAATCACCCGCACACGCGGTTCATCTGGGCGCACGCCGGCAGCAGCATGGAGATTCACCGGCACCAGACGCAGATGGACTTTCTGCTGCCGGTGCTGACGCGGTTGCTGGAGGATTACCCGAACCTGTATGTCGACCTGTCGTGGAGTGTGCTGAAGCCTTATCTGCTGGATGACAAGGGCGTGCCGCGCAAGGCTTGGGTGGCGTTGGTCGAGAAATACCCGGAGCGGTTCATGCTGGGGTCGGATGTGGTGGGGCGGTTTGGCAGCTTGGGGGAACAGATGCACGGGTTCAGGCCGTTTCTGGATGCTTTGCCAGAACAGGTAGCCAAAAAAGTGGCCCGCGATAACTTTCTGGCAGTGTTGCCCAAGGTTAATCAGTAGCCTGTGCCGGCCTCTTCGCGGGCTTGCCCGCTCCCACAGGGTCTTCAGCACCCTTCAGGCCTGTGCAGTCCCTGTGGGAGCGGGCGAGCCCGCGAAGAGGCCGGTAAAGGCTACAAATAAAAACGCCCCGAACCAGTCGGGGCGTTTTCGATTACAGCATCAGCGTCTTACTTGCCTTCCCAGCGCTTGAGCACCAGGGTGGCGTTGGTGCCGCCGAAGCCGAAGCTGTTGCTCATGACCGTATCGATCTTGGCGTTTTCCAAGGTTTCGCGCTGGATCGGCAGGTCAGCGACCTCCGGGTCCAGTTCGTCGATGTTGGCGGAGCCGGCGATGAAGTTGTTTTCCATCATCAGCAGGCAGTAGATCGCCTCGTGCACACCAGCGGCGCCCAGCGAGTGACCCGACAGGCTCTTGGTCGAGCTGATCTTCGGTGCCTTGTCGCCGAATACCGCGCGAACGCCCTTGATCTCGGCAACGTCACCGACCGGGGTCGAGGTGCCGTGGGTGTTCAGGTAGTCGATCGGGGTGTCGACGGTGGACAGTGCCTGCTGCATGCAGCGGATGGCACCTTCGCCGCTCGGGGCAACCATGTCGTAGCCATCGGAAGTAGCACCGTAGCCAACGATTTCGGCGTAGATCTTGGCGCCACGGGCCAGGGCGTGTTCCAGCTCTTCGACCACAACCATGCCGCCGCCACCAGCAATGACGAAGCCATCACGGTCGTTATCGTAGGCACGCGAGGCCAGTTCCGGGGTTTCGTTGCGCTTGGTCGACAGGGCGCCCATGGCATCGAACAGGAACGACTGGCTCCAGTGCTCTTCTTCACCGCCACCGGCGAAGACAATGTCTTGCTTGCCCCACTGGATCTGCTCCAGGGCGGTACCGATGCAGTGTGCCGAGGTGGCGCAGGCCGACGAGATCGAGTAGTTCAGGCCCTTGATCTTGAACGGGGTGGCCAGGCACGCCGAAACGGTGCTGCCCATGGTGCGGGTGACACGGTATGGGCCGACGCGCTTGACGCCTTTCTCGCGCAGGGTGTCCAGCGCTTCCATCTGGTTCAGGGTCGAGGCGCCGCCGGAGCCAGCTACCAGCCCGGTACGCGGGTTGGAAACCTGCTCTTCGGTCAGGCCTGCGTCCTTGATCGCGTCCTGCATCGCCAGGTAGGCGTACGCCGCAGCGTGGCCGACGAAGCGGTAGACCTTGCGGTCGATCAGTTCTTCGAGGTTGAGGTCGATGGACCCGGAAACCTGGCTGCGCAGCCCCATTTCCTTGTATTCCGGGTTGAAGCGGATACCCGGACGGCTTTTACGCAGGTTTTCGGTGACGGTAGCTTTGTCATTGCCCAGGCACGATACGATGCCCAGACCAGTGATAACGACGCGGCGCATGCGAATAACCCTTAGAAATTGTCAGTGGAGGTGAACACGCCGACCCGCAGGCCTTCGGCAGTGTAGATCTCACGGCCGTCGACGCTGACCGAGCCGTCGGCGATGGCCATGTTCAGCTTGCCCTTCAGGACGCGCTTGATCTGAATGTTGTAGGTGACTTTCTTGGCTTGGGGCAGTACCTGGCCGAAGAATTTAACCTCGCCCGAGCCCAGGGCGCGACCGCGGCCCGGCAGGCCTTGCCAGCCGAGGAAGAAGCCTACCAGCTGCCACATGGCATCAAGGCCCAGGCAGCCCGGCATGACCGGATCGCCTTCGAAGTGGCAGGCGAAGAACCACAGGTCCGGGTTGATATCCAGCTCGGCGACCAATTCACCTTTGCCGTACTTGCCGCCTTCTTCGCTGATATGGGTGATGCGATCGACCATCAGCATGTTCGGCGCGGGCAGTTGCGCATTACCTGGGCCGAACAGCTCACCGCGACTGCAGCGCAGCAGGTCTTCCCGAGTAAAGGCGTGTTGTTTGGTCATGCGAGCTCCTCAATAACCCCCTGCGGCAGGGGATGAATCTTCCCGGCCGGCCTGATACGCATCGCGTTCAAGACGGCAGCCTACAGGTAGACTATTGCGTTGTGGTGAAAGTCACAGTGCACCCGGTGAAAGAAGTACAGGTGTGCACTGAAACGTCTATTTTCAGGTCCGATGAACGTCCTGTCCAGTCTTTAAGACTGCCGCACTTTAGCATTTATCGCCAGTCACGGTTGTCTGACCGGGTAGCCAGCGCTGCAGCACCTGCTGCAGCTCGGTACGCCGCAAGGGTTTGCTGAGGTAGTCGTCCATGCCAGCGGCCATGCAACGCTCGCGGTCACCCTGCATCGCATTGGCAGTCAAGGCGATGATCGGTAACCCGGCGCCGTTGGGCAATTGGCGGATACGCCGGGTTGCTTCATAGCCGTCCAGGTGCGGCAGGCGGCAGTCCATCAGCACGGCCGCAAAGCGCTGCCGGCTGACCAGGTCGACGGCCTCAAGGCCATCTTCGGCTGTGTAGACCGCCAGGCCCAGGCTGCGCAGCATGGCTTCGATGACGCTCTGGTTGACCGGATTGTCCTCTACCAGCAGCACCTGATCACTGCCGGGCACCGTGGTTTTCGCGTGCGTTGGCAATGTCGGCGGGCTGGGGGGAGGGCTGGCCAGGGCCAGCGGCATCTCCAGGGTAAATGTAGAACCCAGGCCTTCGCGGCTTTCACCGCGCAGCTTGCCGCCCATGCGTTCGGCCAGGGTGCGGGCGATGGACAGGCCCAGCCCGGTGCCGCCGTAACGGCGGGAGATCGAGCTGTCGGCCTGCTGGAAGGCCACGAACATCATCTCCAGGCGGTCGCTGTCGATGCCGATACCCGTGTCGCGCACACTGCAGGTCAGCCAGATCAACTGGCGGTCGAGCACCTGCCAGCGCGCTTCGACCTGAACCTGGCCGCGTTCGGTGAACTTCAGTGCGTTGCCGACCAGGTTCAGCAGGATCTGGCGGATGCGTGTGGGGTCGCCGTTCACCTGCAGCTGCTCGATGTCGGCCGGCAGTTGCAGGTGCAGGCCAAGGCCGCGCTGCTGGGCACTGTGCTGGAACGACAGGACGCAGCTGGTAATCAGCTCGCCCAGGTTGAAATTGATGTGCTCCAGCTGCAGCGCGGCGCGTTCGATGCGCGAGAAGTCGAGGATATCGTTGATGACTTTCAGCAAATGCCCGGTGGATTCGCTGGCCACTGCGGTGTAGTCCGCCTGTTCGGTACTTAGCTGCGTGGTTTCCAGCAGCTGCAGCATGCCCAGCACGCCATTCATCGGGGTGCGCAGCTCGTGACTCATCATCGCCAGGAAGTCCGATTTGGCGCGGTTGGCTTGTTCGGCCTCCTCGCGGGCCTGGATCAGCTCGGCAATGGCCTGCTTCTGTTCATCGCTGGCTTGCTCCAGGGCGCTGGCCAGGTTGTTGATGTGGCGGGCCAGGTGGCCCAGCTCGCTGTCATCGACCACGGGCAGCGGGGTGTTGTACTCGCCCTGCTGTATGGCCTTGACCGCATGGCCCATGTCGCTGATCGGCTTGGCCAGGCTCAGGGCCAGGCGGCGCGCCAGCAAGAAGGTGAACAGCAAGGCGAACAGCGCCAGGATGCCGGCCTTGATCACGATTTCCTGTTGGCGTTGGCTGAAGGCGTCGTCGGACATGCCGACGATTACGCGGCCCAGGTAGTCATCGCCGATGGCGGGTGTGGCGGCCTTGCCCTGCTGCAGGAAATCGCTGTCCAGGCGGATTTGCTGCAGGCGGATGGGCGCCTGGAACACCTCGACGCGTTGCGCGCGGTTGGCGCTTTCGTCGGACTGCTCGACGTACACAAGGATGTGATTGCGGCTGTCCTGCACTTCGAGGAAGCGCACATGCGGGATGCTGAGGGTGGCGCGCATCAGGCCTTCGAGCACTTCGTTGTTGCCCGAGATCACCCCGTATTCCGAGGCCGGAGCCAACTGGTTGGCGATCAGCTGCCCGGTGTGGTTGAGCTCCTGGCGCAGGTCCTGGATGCGCACGAAGGTGAAGAAGCTGATCAGCAGCAAGGTCAGCAGCAGGGCAGGGCCCAGGCTGATGATCTGCGTGCGGGTGTGGATGTCCCAACTCAGGCGCTTGCTCATGGGGTGGGTTCTCCTTCGGCCAGGGCCTTGGCAGCGGCGTTCGGATCAATCGGTTCCAGGCCCAGGGCGCGCGCCACCTGCTGGTTGCCACTGACGCCGAAGCGTGCCGGGTACAGGCTGCGCGGCCAGCGTGCCGGCGGCTGGTCGAGCAACTGGTCAAGCACCGCCAGCCAGTCATCCTGGTCGCTGTAGGTGCTGGCCAGGGCGCCGGCGCGGACAAAGCCGGCGTTCGGGCCGATCAGCGCCATCTGCCGGCCATAACTGCTCAACAACAGGTTCTTTGCAGTCTTGGAGTTGTACAGGTCTGGGTCATCCAGGCCCAGCAGCACATCGCTGTTACCCAGCAGGTGCTGCAGGGGCCGGCTGTCACGCAGGTCGGGCCAGTCCTGGGCAATGATTTCCAGGCCTAGCGGGCGGGCCGCGTGGCGCAGCTCTTCAAGCAGGAAAGCACTGTGCTTGCCGTACAGCACACCAATGCGCTGTGCCTGTGGCAGCAGGTAGCGCGCCAGGCGCAGTTGTCGGCCCAACGGCGGGTCGCTCCACAGCAGGGTGAGGAACGCCGGGCGCGACTTTCCCAGGCGCTGCTCAGCCTGCACCCGGCTTATCCGCATGGCCAGGGCTGGGGGGCCGGCGTTTTCACCCAGGCGCCACTCCAGGGCGGCGTTATCGAGCAGAATCAGGCGCTGGTCGGTTTTAAGCTGGCCAGGGCGTGGCAGGGCGGCGGCGGTCTGGAAATGCACATGATCGTGCGGCCGACGGTTTTCGAGTGCGGCGACGAAGCTGCGGATGCCAGGCTGGTCTTGCGCGCCTACCAGCAAAATTTCGCTGGCGGACAACGGCCCCAATGGCCACAGGCACAGCAGCAACAGGCGCAGCACCAGGGCCATCAGAAGGCCAGCTCCGCGCTGAAGCTGAGGCGGTGGCGGCTGTCGTAGCGGTTCTGCACGGTCGTGGTCGGCTCGTCGTCCAGGCGTTGCTGCCACAGCGCAGCCAGTTCCAGGTTGCTGCCCTGCACCCGAAGCCGCTTGGCCAGGCGCAGGTCCAGGCGCTCGTAGCGGTACTGGTTAAGCGCATCGTCACCGTAGTAGAACAGCGCACTCGACCAGCCATCGCCCCATTCGCGCATCCACCCCACCGAGCCGCTGTTGCGGGCGCTGAGGCGGCGGTCGTCGGGGTTGCTGGCCCAGGCATCGACATAGGCGTAGGTCAGGCGCAGGCGGTCACGCAGGGTGGGGCGCCAGTCCAGTTGCGCCTCACTGCCGCTGAAACGGGCCTTGTTGGCGTTGCTGGCGATGTACTGGTTGTTGCGCAGGGGCTCGCTGATCATGCCGGTGATCTCGTCGTAGAACAGCTTCACATCCATGCTCAGGTCGATGTCGCTGAAATAGCCGTTGTAGCCCAGTTCGCGCGAGCGCATGCGCTCCTGGTCGAGGTCGCCCGGGCCGCGGGTCTTGACGAAGTATTCGCCATGCTGCTGGCCGAAGGCGTTGCGGCTGAGGTTCTTGACCGTGTAGCTCCAGTTGATGTTGTTCTCGAACATGTCGGGCGAGCGCACCGCCTCGGAATACACCGCGCGCAGGCCATGGCGTGGGGTAATCAGGTAGTTGACCGCGACGCGCGGGGTCAGCGAGCTTCCCGACAGGCGCGAGTCTTCGAACATCGCCCCGCCCTGCAAGATCCAGTGCTCGTCGGCGCGCCATTCCAGCTGGCCGAACAGGCGCCAGGTCTGGTCGTCGATGCTGCCGTTGAAGTAGGTTTGCGAGTCCGCACGATCATAGCGGTAGTTCATGCCGCTGAGCAGGCGCAGGCTGTCGGTCAGGCTCAGGGTGTCCTGAATTTCCAGGTCATAGCGGGTTTCGCGGGTGCTCTGGTCGACATCGCCGCAGACCGGCTGGCTGCCACCGGCCTTCCATTGCGCCTGCACTTTGTCAGAGAGCGCACTCAGTACCGGGTCGTTGGTCGTTGGCAGGTTGCCCAGGGCAACCCCGCGCGCCACTTTTTCGGCAAAGTCGGGGTTCATCTGCCAGAGCTGGGTCAGTTCGGCGCTGAAAGACTGCAAGGCATCACAGGCGCGCCACACTTGCTGGCGGTCAAAGTGCTGCGCCGAGCCCTGGATATAGAGGCTGTGCTCGGAACTGAAATCCTTGGTCCAGCGCAATGAGCCGGCGTAGTCCTTGGCATTGACGTCGGCGTTGTTGCCTGCCTCGTACTTGGCGAATACCGGCTGATAGGTATAAGGCCGCTGGTTGCTGCCTTCCTTGGCCGCCAGTTGCCATTCCAGGGTCTGGTCGTCTGCCAGGTTGTGGCTGGCACTGAGGTTGAAGCGGGTCAGCCGGCGGCTGTCCCGGTAATCCTGGCCGAACTGGTCGTGGTCGAAGCCGTCGTCCTGTTGGCCCGACAGCGACAGGCGCATGTCGCCGCCGTCCCAGCCGAAGCCGTGGCTGGCATAGAAGTCGTTGATGCCGTCTTCGCCGCGGGTCACTTTCAGCCGTGTGCCATGGCTGTCGGCGGGGTTGCGGGTGAGGATGTTGACCACCGCCATCAGCGCGTTGGCACCGTAGCTGACTGTGTTGGGGCCGCGAAACACCTCGATGCGCTCGATGTCTTCCATGGCCAGGGGGATGTCGCTCCAGTCCACCGTGGCCAGGCCGGCGCGGTACACCGAGCGGCCATCGATCAGCACCTGCATGCGCCGCGCTTCGCTGGCGTTGCTGCCGTGGTAGTTGACCGTCGGCTGGTTGCCGGCGCCGTAGCCGATCATCATGCCCGGTACCAGGCGCAGCAGTTCGGGGATGTCACGGGCGCCGCTGGCGCGGATCAGCTCGCTGTCGAGTACGGTCATGCTGCCCGGGACTGCTGCCGGGGATTGTTTCAGGCGCGTGGCGGTCAGAACCTGCGGCAGGTCGCTGTTGTCGATGAACAGGTCGTCGGCCAAGGCCGGGCCACCGAGCAGGGCGGTCAGTATCAGCAGGCGCGGGAACGGGGGCGAGCCAGGGAACACGGGGCAGCCTTGTATCAGGATTGAAACAGGCATGGTAACTGACCTTGGCGTATTTTCCAGTGATCTGCGTCGGCTGTTCTGGCCCTTTCCCGGATGAACCCGCTTCCACAGCTGCTGAGCGCTGTGCTGTAACTGGGGGCGCGGGCTTGCCCGCGAAGAGGCCAGTACTGACACTGGTTCTGTAGCAGGCGAGCCGTATAATGGCGGGGTCGCCACTTAACTTTTGGCTTTAACGGATTGGATATGACTGAACAGCAACCTGTTGCAGTTCTGGGAGGCGGCAGCTTCGGCACCGCCGTGGCGAACCTGCTGGCGGAAAACGGTGTGCCGGTGCGCCAATGGATGCGCGACCCGGCGCAGGCCGAGGCCATGCGCGTCAATCGCGAGAACCCGCGCTACCTCAAGGGCATCCGCCTGCATGATGGCGTGGAGCCGGTCAACGACCTGCTGGCCACCTTGCAGGCCAGCGAATTGATTTTCGTCGCCTTGCCCTCAAGCGCCTTGCGCAGTGTGCTGGCGCCCCACGCCGAGCTGTTGCGGGGCAAGGGTCTGGTCAGCCTGACCAAGGGTATCGAGGCGCAAAGCTTCAAGCTGATGAGCCAGATCCTTGAAGAGATCGCCCCCGACGCCCGCATCGGCGTGCTGTCTGGCCCCAACCTGGCCCGTGAGATCGCCGAGCATGCGTTGACCGCCACGGTGGTCGCCAGCGAGGACGAAAACCTCTGTCAGCAAGTGCAGGCCGTGCTGCATGGGCGTACCTTCCGCGTCTACGCCAGTGCCGACCGCTTCGGCGTCGAGCTGGGCGGGGCGTTGAAAAACGTCTACGCCATCATCGCCGGCATGGCCGTGGCCTTGGGCATGGGCGAGAACACCAAGAGCATGCTGATTACCCGTGCCCTGGCCGAGATGACCCGCTTTGCCGTCAGCCAGGGTGCCAACCCCATGACCTTCCTCGGCCTGGCCGGTGTCGGTGACCTGATCGTCACCTGCTCCTCGCCCAAGAGCCGCAACTACCAGGTGGGCCACGCGCTGGGCCAGGGCCTGAGCCTGGAACAGGCAGTCAACCGCCTGGGCGAAGTGGCCGAAGGCGTCAACACCCTCAAGGTGCTCAAGGCCAAGGCGCAGGAGGTGCAGGTGTACATGCCGCTGGTGGCGGGCCTGCATGCCATTCTGTTCGAAGGCCGCACACTGAACCAGGTGATCGAGCACCTGATGCGCGCCGAGCCCAAGACCGATGTCGATTTCATTTCCATCAGCGGTTTCAACTGAGCCCTTGGCGGCTCTGACACGAGCAAGGAGCAAGACATGAACGATACGCCCGAACGCGCCCAGCGCGAGTCGATCATCCTGCGGGTGATGTGGATGCTGGTGTTCCTGGTGGTCTGGCAACTGGCCGAGTTGCTGCTCGGCGGCCTGGTGCTGGTGCAGCTGATCTACCGCCTGGTGTACGGCGCGCCCAGCGCCAGCCTCATGAACTTCGGCGACAGCCTTAGCCAGTACCTGGCGCAAATCGGCCGCTATGGCAGCTTCCACACTGAGCAGAAGCCCTGGCCGTTTGCCGACTGGCCAGCACCGCGTGCCCCGGAAGGCGAGGCGCCGCATGCCGTGGCCCCGGCCCCGCACCCGGTGCGGGACGAGGAACCCAAGCTGTGAAGCTGTGGGTGCTGCGCCACGGTGAAGCAGAGCCGCGGGCCAATACCGACGCCGAGCGCCGACTGACCGCCCACGGCCGCGAGCAGGTGCTGCACAGCGCTGCCCGCCTGTTGGGGCAGCCGCTGCAGGCGATTATCGCCAGCCCCTATGTGCGCGCCCAGCAAACGGCTGCGCTGGTGCATGACACGCTGGGTTTCAGGGAGCCGGTGCGTACCGTGCCCTGGTTGACGCCAGAAAGTGATGTGCAGCAGGTCATCGGCGAAATCGAGCGGCTGGGCCTGGAGCATGTGCTGCTGGTCAGCCACCAGCCGCTGGTGGGGAATTTGATTGGTGCGCTGGAGCATGGTCACCAACAGCAACCCGCGGCCATGAGCACTGCCAGCCTCGCGGAGCTGGAAGGGGATTGGCCACTGGCTGGGCTGATGACCCTCCGGGCAATCAACCCGCCGGTGTGATCCCCCGTAAATCAAAAAGGCAACTGGCATTTTTGTCAGTTGTCGCACTTGATGGCCTCTTGCTAGCGTTGCCCCAAAGCCACCAGGCAGGGAGCAGCGGATGAGGGGTGATATGCGGGAGCTGTTGAGTTCCCTGGACCTGCAACCCACCGTGGACAAGGTGGAGCAAGGCGTCACGCTGGACTTTGCCCAGTACAGCCTGCTGCGCGACTCGGCCGACGCCAAGCTCTACCAGCTGATGCACAAGGTCAACGGCAACGGCAGCCTGGAGCTTTCCACCAGGCAGCAAAGCGAGCAAGACCTGCGCACGTTGCAGGACGCTTGCCTACGCGTCTCCCACCTGCTGCAAACCAGTTGCCTGGCCTTGCGCCGCCTGCAGCTCGACTTTCAGGACCAGCGCCTGGCCCGTGAGGCGCTGGAAAGCCAGTTGGCCTACATGCAAGCCTGCTTGCGCCGGTCTCTGGCCAGCTTCGACCGCTCGGCGTGACCTGATAGCCCTCGTCGATGACCTTTCCGGATGTTGCTGAATGGCGCCCCGATGCAGACAATGAGCCATCATCTTCCGTCCGGACCAGGCGCCATGTCGCAGCAGATCTTCTTCGCTCATGCCAACGGTTTCCCCTCGGCCACCTACGGCAAGCTGTTCGCTGCCCTGGCGCCGGACTACCAGGTGCAGCACCTGGCCCAGCACGGGCACGATCCGCGCTTTCCGGTGGACGACAACTGGCAGAGCCTGGTCGATGAGCTGCTGCATCACCTGGCGCAGCAGGACCAGCCCATCTGGGGTGTCGGGCATTCGCTGGGAGGTGTGTTGCACCTGCACGCTGCCTTGCGCCGCCCCGAGTACTACCGCGGCGTGGTAATGCTCGACTCGCCGGTGCTCACCCGTGCCGACCAGTGGCTGCTGCGCACCGCCAAGCGTTTTGGCTTCATTGACCGCATCACCCCGGCCGGCCGTACCCTGGGGCGGCGCGAGGTCTTCAATGACCGCGACAGTGCCCGGGACTATTTTGCCGGCAAATCGCTGTTTCGCCATTTTGACCCCGACTGCCTCGAAGCCTATGTAGAACATGGCTTGCAGGCGATGGAGCAGGGGCTGCAATTGCGCTTCGACCCGGCCACCGAAATCAGTATCTACCGCAGCATCCCGCACACCAGCCCCGCGCCCGCACGGCAGTTGCAGGTGCCGCTGGCCATGGTGCGCGGCGAGCGCAGCAACGTCATTCGCCGTCACCACACCCTGGCGGTGCGCGGCATGCCCAAAGGCGAATACCACAGTGTGCCCGGCGGGCACATGTTCCCGCTGGAGCGCCCGACCGACACCGCCAGCCTGATCAAGGGCCTGTTCGACCGCTGGAGCCAGGCATGAGCGCGCAGGTAGAGGAAGTGCGCCTGAGCCTGGGCCATGTCGAACTGGCTGCGCACCTGTTCGGCCCTGAGGACGGGCTGCCGGTGATCGCCCTGCATGGCTGGCTGGATAACGCCAACAGTTTCGCCCGCCTGGCGCCGCAACTGCGGGGCCTGCGCATCGTCGCCCTGGACCTGGCCGGGCATGGTTACTCGGAACATCGCCCGCCGGGCGCCGGCTATGCCCTGGCCGACTATGCGCACGACGTGCTGCGGGTTGCCGAGCAACTGGGTTGGCGGCGTTTCGCCCTGTTGGGCCATTCGCTGGGCGCAATCATTTCGGTACAACTGGCCGGTGCCTTGCCCGACCGGGTCAGCCACCTGGCGTTGATCGACGGCGTCATCCCGCCGACCGGTGCCGAGCAGGACGCAGGCGAGCGCTTGGGGATGGCACTGCAAGCCCAGTTGCGGCTGGATGGTAAACGCAAGTCGGTGTACGCAACGCTGGAAGAAGGCGTGCATGCACGGATGAAAGGCATGGTCGCGGTCAGCCGCGAGGCAGCCGAATTGCTGGCCCAACGTGGCCTGATGCCGGTGCCCGGTGGCTACAGCTGGCGCAGTGACAGCCGGCTCACCCTGCCATCGCCGGTGCGCTTGAGTGAAGCCCAGGCCATGGCTTACGTGCGCCGGGTGAGCTGCCCGGCGCTGTTGGTGGTGGCGGCTGACGGCATGCTGGCGCGCCACACCGCGTTGCTGGAGCAGCTACCCTTTGAGCAGGTGACGCTGCCCGGTGGCCATCACCTGCACCTGAATGATGAGCAGGGCGCGGCCCTTGTCGCAGACTGTATCAATCGCTTCTTTGGCTTTGCTTGACTTGCACCGGACAAGTGTCGAGGCTTGGCGGGTTGAACAGGGAGACAACCATGCAACTGCCAGACATCCTGGAGCTTCATTTCGGCGCAGTGCGCCGCCTGGTTCGCCAATGAGCGCGCCTGTTGCAATCCGTAATGCTGTCGCCGCCTGCCTGGCGCTGGCCAGCCCTGTGTTGTGGGCCGGCAGCCTGCCGGTACCGGTGGACGCCAAGGTCGTCGACCAGCGCCCGGCCGTGGAGCAGGAGCGCGTCTACCCCATGGGCCCGCTGCGCAAGATCAGCGGCCGCCTGCGGGTCGAGGACAAGGTCGAGAGCCGCGGCCAGGTCAGCTCGGTAACCTACGAGTTGCCGGTCGAACGTACTGCCCGTGAAGCCTTCACCAGTGCCCGCGAAGAACTGCAGCGCGACGGCGGTTACCCGTTGTTCTGGTGCCAGGGCCGCGATTGCGGCGAGGCCAGCCTGTGGGCCAACGATGTATTCGCCAATGCCCGCCTCAATGGTGGCGACGAGCAGCAGGCGTTCATCCTGCTGCGCCGCTCGGCTGAAGAGGCCGACACCCTGGTCGCGCTGTACAGCGTTACCCGCGGTAACCGCCGCGCCTACCTGCATGTGGAAGAGTTCGTCGCTGGCAGCCCGCTGGGCGAACTGCTGCCGACCGCCGCCACGGTGCTGCGCGAAATGCGCGACACCGGCAAGCTCGACTACCCTGACCTGGCCGCGCCGCAAGACACCTGGGCAAACTTGCTGGCCCGCAGCCTGAACCTGGACAGCACCTTGCGCGCCAGCCTCAGTGGCGCCCAGGCCGAAGCCTGGCGCGAGGCGCTGGTCAAGGCCGGGGTGCGCAATGGCCGCCTTGAAGTCGGTAGCGCACCCACCGACGGCCTGCACCTTGAACTGATCCGTTGAACGAGCACCACCATGGTTAATAATGATCGCCTGCTGATCCAGATTCTGCTGCTGGCCCTGCTGGGTGCCGGCTTGTGGGTGATGGCGCCGTTCATCTCGGCGCTGCTGTGGGGGGCTATCCTGGCTTTTGCCAGCTGGCCGCTGATGCGCTTGCTGACGCGTGTGCTGGGTGGGCGTGAAACCCTGGCAGCCAGCCTGTTGACCATCGCCTGGATCCTGATCGTGGCCCTGCCGCTGGTGTGGCTTGGGTTCAACCTGGCCGATCACATTCGCGATGCCACGGCGTTTGTGCGTGACGTGCAGGTCGACGGCCTGCCCGATGCGCCGGCCTGGCTGGGTGGCATTCCGTTTGTTGGCGAGCGCCTGGTCAACGGGTGGCAATCGCTGGACCAGCAGGGCGCGGCCTTGCTGGCCTCGGCCAAGCCATACTTCGGGCAGGTGGGTAACTGGTTGCTGGCGCGCAGTGCGCAGATCGGCAGCGGCGTGCTGGAACTGACCCTGAGCCTGGTGTTCGTGTTCTTCTTCTACCGCGACGGGCCACGCCTGGCGGCATTTGTGTTGCGCTTGCTGCACCGCCTGATGGGCGAGCGCGCCGAATATTACCTGGAGCTGGTAGCCGGCACCGTGCAGCGGGTGGTCAACGGGGTAATTGGCACGGCGGCCGCGCAGGGCCTGCTGGCGCTGATCGGCTTCCTGATCGCCGGGGTGCCCGGGGCGATCGTGCTGGGCCTGGTGACCTTCATGCTCAGCCTGATCCCCATGGGCCCGCCACTGGCCTGGATCCCGGCCACCGGTTGGCTGGTGTGGAAGGGCGAGTACGGCATGGCGGTGTTCCTGGGTATCTGGGGCACCTTCGTTATCAGCGGCGTGGACAACGTGCTCAAGCCGTACCTGATCAGCCGTGGCGGCAACCTGCCGCTGGTGATCGTGCTGCTGGGTGTTTTCGGTGGCTTGCTTGCCTTTGGCTTCATTGGCCTGTTCATCGGGCCGACCTTGCTGGCGGTAGGCTACAGCCTGCTGCTGGACTGGAGCCGCAACGCCGCCCAGCAGCCGCCTCAGCAGTAATCCTGTGCTGGCCTCTTCGCGGGCACGCCCGCTCCCACAGGTACTGCACAGTCTCCAAGGCCTGTGTTGTACCTGTGGGAGCGGGCGTGCCCGCGAAGAGGCCAGCACAGG
>NZ_JENB01000019.1 GCF_000708715.2 Pseudomonas putida W15Oct28
CCTGTGGGAGCGGGCTAGCCCGCGAAGAGGTCGGGCCTGGAAACGCAGAAGGGGCGCCATGTGGCGCCCCTTCTGTTTGTTGCTTAGGCTTCAGCGTCCCAAGGACGATCGCCTTTTTCATCTTTGACGCGGGTCGGCAGGCCCATCACGTCCAGCGCCTTGAGGAACGGCTCTGCTGGCAGCTCCTCGACGTTGACCATGCGCTTGGCATCCCATTCGCCACGGGCAACCAGCAGGGCGGCAGCCACTGGCGGTACACCGGCGGTGTAGGAAATACCCTGGCTGTCGGTCTCGGCGTAGGCTTCTGCGTGGTCAGCCACGTTGTAGATGAAGACTTCGCGCGGCTGGCCATCCTTGGTGCCTTTGACCAGGTCACCGATGCAGGTCTTACCGGTGTAGCCAGGGGCCAGCGAGGCTGGATCCGGCAGCACGGCCTTGACCACTTTCAGCGGTACCACTTCCAGGCCTTCGGCAGTTTTTACCGGTTGCTCGCTGAGCAGGCCCAGGTTTTTCAGCACGGTGAACACATTAATGTAGTGCTCGCCGAAGCTCATCCAGAAACGCACGTTCGGCACGTTGAGGTTCTTCGAAATCGAGTGAACTTCGTCGTGGCCGGTCAGGTACAGGTTTTGCGAACCTACCACAGGCAGGTCGTCGGTACGCTTGACCTCAAACATGGTGTTGCTGGTCCACTGGCTGTTCTGCCAGCTCCACACTTGCCCGGTGAACTCGCGGAAGTTGATTTCCGGGTCGAAGTTGGTGGCAAAGTACTTGCCATGCGAACCGGCATTGACGTCGAGAATGTCGATCGAATCAATGCTGTCGAAATACTGCTGCTGCGCCAGTTTGGCGTAGCTGTTCACCACACCCGGGTCGAAACCGACGCCGAGAATGGCCGTAATGTTCTTTGCCTGGCACTCTTCGAGGTGTTTCCACTCGTAGTTGCCGTACCACGGCGGGGTCTCGCAAATCTTGCCCGGCTCTTCGTGGATGGCGGTGTCCAGATAGGCGACACCCGTATCGATGCAGGCACGCAGCACCGACATGTTGAGGAAGGCGGAACCTACGTTGATCACGATCTGCGATTCGGTCTCGCGGATCAGCGCCTTGGTTGCCTCGACATCGAGGGCGTTGAGCGAGAAGGCCTGGATGTCGGCGGGTACCTTGAGGCTACCCTTGGCCTTGACGCTGTCGATGATGGCCTGGCATTTGGAGATGTTCCGTGACGCGATAGCGATACGACCCAGTTCGTCGTTATGCTGTGCGCACTTGTGGGCCACCACCTTGGCGACACCTCCTGCACCAATGATAAGAACGTTCTTCTTCAATTTACCTTTTGCTCCTTACTTGGAAAGCCGGCCTTACGACAGGCTGGAAACGTAGTCTTCGAAACCGAACTCGCGGACGACCTCGACGCTGCCGTCGAGTTGCTTGACCACGATGGATGGCATCTTCAGACCGTTGAACCAGTTTTTCTTGACCATGGTGTAACCCGCCGTGTCGATGAACGACAGGCGATCGCCAATGGCCAACGGGCGATCGAATTGGTACTCGCCGAAGATGTCACCGGCCAGGCACGACTTGCCGCAGACCATGTAGGTGTGCTCGCCGTCGTTGGGGGCCATCTTGGCGTTGAGGCGGTAGATCAGCAGGTCGAGCAGGTGCGCTTCGATCGAGCTGTCGACGACGGCCAGGTGCTTGCCGTTGTACAGGGTGTCGAGCACGGTCACTTCCAGCGAGGCGCTGTTGGTGATGGCCGCTTCGCCCGGCTCCAGGTACACCTGCACGCCGTATTGTTCCGAGAAGGCTTTGAGGCGCGCGCAGAAAGCGTCTACCGCGTAGTCTTCACCGGTGAAGTGGATGCCGCCACCGAGGCTGACCCACTCGACCTTGTGCAGCAGGTGGCCAAAGCGCTCTTCGATGTGCGTGAGCATCTTGTCGAACAGGCCGAAATCGCCGTTCTCGCAGTTGTTGTGGAACATGAAACCGGAGATCTGTTCGATCACCTGCTCGATCTTGGCAGGGTCCCATTCGCCCAGGCGGCTGAACGGACGAGCCGGGTCGGCCAGCAGGTAGTCGGAGCTGCTGACCTGCGGGTTGACGCGCAGGCCGCGCACTTTACCTTCGGACTGTTCGGCAAAGCGCTGCAGCTGGCCGATCGAGTTGAAGATGATCTTGTCGCAGTTCTCGAGCATTTCCTCGACCTCGTCGTCGGCCCAGGCCACGCTGTAGGCGTGGGTTTCGCCGGCGAACTTCTGGCGGCCGAGCTTGAGCTCGAAGAGGGAGGACGAGGTGGTGCCGTCCATGTACTGCTGCATCAGGTCGAAGACCGACCAGGTGGCGAAGCACTTGAGGGCAAGCAGCGCCTTGGCACCGGAGTGTTCACGCACGTAGGCGATCTTCTCCATGTTGCTGAGCAGCTTGGTTTTATCGATGAGGTAATACGGCGTCTTGATCATTTAAAGGCCCCCGGCCAGGCCGGCCAAAAAAAGGACACGCATTGTGCCTTCACTTGCCGCAGACCGAAAGGGTGCGATACGCATTTCGTCAGGGTTGACGCCGTTGCGAGGGCATTTTTCCGGTTGCGGCGGGCTCAGTAGAACAGGCGCATGTGACTATCGTAATCACCACCGACAGGTGGCAGCCTCAATCGGCTTGCTGCAACCACGCCTTAATTTGCTCCAGCGTTGCCGTAGCGCCACCACAAACCACCACCAGCACGTTCTGATATTGCGCCAGGGCGCCCGGCGCATACGCCAATGCCAGCGCCGCTCCACACGCGGGCTCGACCAGCAGGCGATGGTCCAGCAGGAACCGCTCACAGGCTTCCAGCGCCGCGCGATCGCTGACCAGGTGGCTGTGCACCGGGTGTTGCTGTGTGCAGGCCAGCGCCTGATCGGCGACCCGCTTTGCCCCCAGCGAAGTCGCCACCGAGGCGAGGCGCTCCAGTTCAACCGAATGCCCCGCCTGCATGGCCGCATGCAGCGATGCGGCGCCGTGGGTTTCCACCGCCAGCACCGGGACATCACCCCAGCCATTGCGCTGCAACCCCTCGACCACACCGCTGAGCAACCCGCCACCGCCTACCGACAGCACGACGGCGTCCGGTTTCACGCCTGCTTGGGCAACTTCATCGATCAGGCTGGCATGCCCGGCCCACAGCAGCGGGTCGTCAAACGGGTGAATGAACGCATCATCCGGCCCCACCAGGGTCTGCGCCAGGGCGTTGGCCTCCTGCCAGGAGCTGCCATGCACCACCACGTTGGCGTCTTCCTGGCGCAGCAACTCCTTGGCCCGCTCGGTGGTGGTCTCGGGGACTACCACGGTTACCGGCACGCCCAGCTTGCGCCCCGCATAGGCCACCGCCAGGCCGGCATTGCCGCCCGACGAAGAGATGAACTGCCGGGCGCCACGGGCCTGATGCACTTCGCAGGCGTGGCCCACCCCGCGCAGTTTGAACGAGCCGCAAGGTTGCAGGGCATCGAGCTTGAGCCAGATGTTTCGGCCCGCGGCCAACGACATGGAACGGGATTCGATCAGGGGGGTGTGGATATGCAAGGTCATTGGCTGGTTCCGCGCAATTGTTCAAGGTAGTTGTAAATGGTGTAGCGGGTTACGCCGAGGGCACTGGCGGCCTTTTCCACGCCGCCTTTGACGATGAACAGGCCGCGCTCCTGCATGATGCGCACGGCTTCGACCTTGGCCTGTTTGTTCATCCGGCCTTGGCCGCTGCGTTGCAGGGAAGCCTGGATGATCTCGCTCATCAGCAGCTCCATGTCGGCGGGTTCGCTGACGGCTGGCGTGGCCCCCAGCGGTTGGAACTGCTGGAGAAAGCTCATGGCGGCGTCCAGGCCGGTGACGTCGGTGTTGATGCAGAGGCTGGCGAACGGGTGGCCGGTGCTGTCGCGAAATATGGTGGTGGCGCTGCGCAGGGTGCGGCCCTTGAGCGTGGTGGGGTAGTCGGGCAGTACCACCGGCTCGCTGCCGTGCTGGTCGGCTGAGGCCTGCATCAATGCCTTGAAGCCTTGGTCCTGCTCCGGGGCGGCGAGGATCGGGCTGCCGACGCTGCGGCCGGAGAGGTGGCCGTTGACGATCGCCACCACGGAATGCTCCGGGTGGTCCAGGTCGTGCAGGAGGATTTCCATGTTGCGTGCGGCAACGCTGCCCAAGGCCTGAATGGCGGCCTTGAGCACCGTAAGGGTGAGGTGGCGTTCTTCGCTGGGGGAGATAGGCATGGCAGATCGCAAAATCAACATTTTGTGTATTTTTACACATAAGGTTGAATTAAGCGATCTGCGGTGGTTCTACTGGCCTCATCGCCGGCAAGCCAGCTCCGACAGGTACTGCACAGGCGCTGAGGAATGTGGGTTTCCTGTGGGAGTTGGCTTGCCGGCGATGGGCTGCGAAGCAGCCCCAGTAATCAGCCCAAAGCTGGAGTACGCGGCGGGATCATCCGGCGCGAGCCAGTCGCCTCGAAGGCGGCACCAAAGCTCAACAGCGCATTGTCGCTATAGGCACGTCCGGCAAAGGTCAGCCCCACCGGCATGCCGATGTCGGCCATCACGCCCATTGGCACGGTGACGGTCGGCACACCCAGGTGACGGATCGCCAGGTTGCCGTTGGCCACCCAGATACCGTTGCTCCAGGCGATGTCTGCCGATGCCGGGTTGACGTCGGCATCGGCCGGGCCCACATCGGCCACGGTCGGGAACAGCACCGCATCCAGGCCCAGGCTGTCCATCCAGTCTTCCAGGTCCAGTTTGCGGGTGTGCTCCAGGCCGCGCAGGCCATCGGGCACGGTCTCGATCTGGTCCCAGGTCTTCAGCCCGCGCTTGGCCATGTTCACGTACTCGTCCATGCCCGCGGCCAGGTCGTCCTCACGGTTGGGCAGGGTGCCCGGGTCGTGGGGGAAGATCTGTGGGCCATCGACATCGGCCAAGCGGTTGAGCTTGGGGTCGCCGTTGGCTTGCAGGAAGTCGTCAAACGCCCAGCCCGACAGCTCCCACAGCTCGTCATGCAGGAACTCCTTGCTGACGATGCCGCGGTTGTAAACGGTCGGCGCGCCCGGGCGGTCGCCCTCGCAGTTGGACACCAGCGGGAAGTCCACTTCCAGCACTTTGGCGCCGGCCGCTTCCAAGGCCTGGCGTGCCTGTTGCCACAAGTCGATCACAGTGGCGCGGGTGTTGATGCGTTGGCCAGTCGGGCCACCGATGCCTGGTTTTTCGGAGGTGCCCGCTTCGGCATCGGCATTGATGTACATGCGCGGTACGCCAAAGCGTTTGCCCTTCAGTGCGCTGGCATCCACTGCCAGGTCCAGGTAAGAGGCAGGGCGCACAGTCGATGCTGCCGGGATCGGTACCCAGGGCTGCAGGCGCCACAGGTCGCCGCGCTTGTCAGCGTCATCGGCAACCACCACGTCGAGGATTTCCAGCAGGTCGGCCATGGTGCGGGCGTAAGGCACCACCACGTCCATGGTCGGGGTCAGCGGCCAGTTGCCGCGCACCGAAATCACCCCGCGCGACGGGGTGTAGGCGCACAGGCCATTGTTGGACGCCGGGCCACGGCCGCTGGACCAGGTTTCCTCGGCCAGGCCGAAGGCACTGAAACTGGCGGCGGTGGCGGTGCCGGCACCGTTGGACGAGCCCGAGGCGAAGGGGGCTGTCAGGAAGTTGGCGTTGTACGGGCTTTCGGCGCGGCCATACACGCCGCGCTGCATGCCACCGTTGGCCATGGGCGGCATGTTGGTCTTGCCCAGGCACACGGCACCCGCGGCGCGCAGGCGCTCGATGGTGAAGGCGTCGCGCTGGGCTACCAGGTCCTTGAAGGCAGGGCTGCCGGAAGCGGCGGTCAGGCCTTTGACCAGGTAGCTGTCCTTGGCGGTGTAGGGGATGCCATCCAGCGGGCTCAGAACCTGGCCTTGGGCGCGGCGGGCGTCGGAGGCTTCGGCTTCTTTGAGCGCCTCCGGGTTGCGGACCACTACAGCATTCAGGGCGGTGGTGGTGTCGGCGCCATCGTAGGCGTCGATACGCGCCAGGTAAGCCTTGACCAGCTCGACCGCCGTCGTGCGGCCCGACTCGAGCGCGTCGCGCAGCTCGGCAATGGAAACCTCGGTTACCTCGATCATGCGTTCACCAAAAAAATTGTGCAGGTGGGGGCTAGTGCGAGGAGTGTACAAGAAGGGCATGGCGGACGCAGGTTTGCGCAGGGGCAAATGGTTTTATGCAGGCGGGCATTGTCGGGGTATTCCCAGAGGCTGTACCGGACCTTTGTGGGAGCGGCCTTGTGTCGCGAAAGGGCCGCAGAGCGGCCCCAACGATAGCCGCCGTGACGCTGAGGCCTTGGGGCCGCTCTGCGGCCCTTTCGCGACACAAGGCCGCTCCCACGCGGGTCGCGCTAACCTGCCAGATCTGAGGCTGAATGGCGCTCGGGCACTTGGCTGGCCTCGTCCCCCCACGTACGGTTTACGCGAGTGCCGCGCTGCACCGCCGGGCGCAGGGCAATTTCCTCGGCCCAACGCTGCACGTTGGGATACTCGTCAACCGCCAGGAACTCTGCCGCGCCATACAGGTTGCCGCGCACCAACTCGCCATACCACGGCCACACGGCAATATCGGCAATGCTGTACTCATCACCACCCAGGTAGCGGCTCTCGGCCAGGCGGCGGTCGAGCACGTCGAGTTGACGCTTGGCCTCCATGGTAAAGCGGTTGATCGCGTACTCGAACTTTTCCGGGGCGTACACGTAGAAGTGGCCAAAGCCACCGCCCAGGTATGGCGCCGCGCCCATCTGCCAGAACAACCAGTTCAGGCTTTCGGTGCGTGCCGCTGGCGATTTTGGCAGCAGTGCGCCGAACTTGTCTGCCAGGTACAGCAGGATCGAACCCGATTCGAATACCCGCACTGCCGGTTCGACGCTGCGGTCGAGCAGGGCAGGGATCTTGGAATTGGGGTTGACCTGGACAAAGCCGCTGGAAAACTGGTCGCCCTCACCAATGCGGATCAGCCAGGCATCGTACTCGGCTGCGGTATGGCCCAAGGCAAGCAGCTCTTCAAGGGCAATGGTGACCTTCACGCCATTGGGTGTGGCCAGTGAATACAGCTGCAGCGGGTGCTTGCCCAGCGGCAGGTCCTTGTCGTGCGTCGGGCCGGCAACCGGGCGGTTGATGCTGGCGAACTGGCCGCCGGACGCTGCTTCGTTGCGCCAGACCTTGGGTGGCACATAGGCGGGCTTGCTCATGCATGAATCTCCTTCATTGGCGCGAAACGGTCACGTAAAGACGTGGACCTGTATCTATGCCACGGGTTCGACGCCCTGCGCAAATGCATAGGGTGCGCGCGCCACTTGCATGACGATGGTTTCATCCAGTTTTCATCCGGCGCAAGCCAGGCCGGCCCTATGCTGGGCTATCTCTTCGCCCTGCAAGGAACCGCCGGCCGATGACTCTTCCCCGCTGCCTGTTGGCGCTGGTCCTGCTCGGCGGCCTGCTGGCCCATGCCGAAGCTGCGCCGCGGGTTGTCGGCCTGCACCACATGACCTTGGCCGACCCGGTCGATAGCCGACCGATGCAAGCGCTGGCGTTCTACCCGGCTACGGGTAAAACCCGTAGCAGCCGCATAGACGGCTACCCAATCGACGTCGCTGAAGAGGCGCCCGTCGCCATGGGCCGGTTGCCGTTACTGGTCCTGTCCCACGGCAACACCGGCAGCCCATTGGCGCTGCACTACCTGGCAACCGCGTTGGCACGGCGCGGCTTCGTGGTAGTGGCGGTCGTGCACCCGGGGGACAACGCCCGCGACCACAGTCGTCTGGGCACCCTGAGCAATCTTTATGGTCGGCCGCTGCAAGTCAGCGCCGCCATCACCGCAGCCCGCGATGATGTATTGGTCGGGCCTTACCTGGACGAAGGCAAGGTGGGCGTGATCGGTTATTCGGCCGGTGGCGAAACCGCGTTGATCCTTTCTGGTGCGCGCCCGGACCTGGACCGCCTGCGCCAGTACTGTCTGGAGCGCCCGAACGACGCCGACGCCTGCAAGACCCACGGCATATTGATTGCCGACCGCAGCGAACTGGCGCCGCAAGCCGACCAGCGGGTAGGGGCGGTGATGCTGATGGCGCCGCTCAGCCTGCTGTTCGGGCGCCATGCCTTGGCCGGGGTTCAGGTGCCAGCCCTGATCTACAGCGGTGATAGCGACCAACTGGTGGCGGTGGACCGCAACGCCGAGGCCTTGGCCCGCAAGCTGCCGGTCACACCCGATTACCGCCTGTTGGCCGGTGCCGGTCATTTTGTGTTCATGGCCCACTGCGACGCCGAGCAGTACGCGCGGATGCCGGCGCTGTGCAAAGATGCCGAGGGTGTGGATCGGCGCCATATTCATCATTCGCTGGAACGTGAAACGGCGGCGTTCTTCAGCCAGGCACTGGGCGCGCCGCAACTGGCCGAGTGATCAGCCGCCGCGAGCGCGCCGCGACAGCAACAGCGTTAGGCCCACCCCGGTCAGGGCGAGCAGGGCCGCCACGCAGAAGATCGAGGCATAGCCCAGGTGCACGGCGACTGCGCCCATCAGCGGCCCGGCGATCGCCAGGGCCATGTCGAAGAACACCGCATAGGCCCCCAGCCCCGCGCCGCGGCTGCTGCTGGGGACCTGCCTGATTGCCTCGACGCCCAGTGCCGGGTACACCAGCGATAGCCCGAAACCGGTGAGCCCTGCGCCAACCAGCGCCCAGGCCGGCGAAGGCGCCAGCCACAGCAAGCTCAGGCCGAGCACTTCAGTGGCCATGCAGGCGACCGCCACGTTGTAACCACCAAAGCGGTTGACCGCGTTGACGAACAGCAGCCGCGAAATGATGAAGCACACGCCAAACGCACTCAAACACCAGGCTGCGCCCACCCAGCCGCGCTCCAGGTAGTACAAGGTGACGAAGGTGGTCAGGGTGCCATAGCCGATCGAGGCCAGGGTCAGGCCAAGACCGCACGGGGCGACCCGGGCAAACGCCGACCAGAACGGCAGGCGTTCGCCGCGTACCACCACCACGTCGGGACGCTTGCGCAACACCAGCAGGGCAAGGGTTGCCAGCACCAGCAAAGCAGGCCCCAGCACGCTGAAATCCAGCCCGTCCACGGCCAACACACCCAGTGGCGCGCCAATGGCGATGGCGCCGTAGGAGGCGATACCGTTCCATGAGATCACCCTGGCGGTGTGTTCGGGGCCGACCTGGCTGATGCCCCAGCTCAAGGTGGCCACACCGATCAGCCCCTGGGCGATGCCGAGCAGCAAACGGCCCCCAAGCAATAGCGCCAGGCTCAGCAGCGGCAGCGTCAGGGTCCAGGCCGATAACAGGGTCAATACCCCGCAGCCGGCAATCCCCATCAGGCCGAAACGGATGGCTTGCTTGCCCCCGAGGGTATCAGCAACGCGCCCGGCGAACGGGCGGCTGAGCAGGGTGGCCAGGTATTGCAGGCCAATGGTCACCCCGGCGATCACCGCACCAAAGCCCAGTTGGTCGTGCACGTAGCTGGGTAGCACCGCAATCGGCAGGCCGATGCAGAGGAAGGCAATGAAGGTGTAGAAAACGATCGACAGGATCTGCTGGGTGATGTGCAGGGTGTTGCTGGCGGGGGCGGGTTGTTGCGCGGTCATGGGCTCTTTCGCGGGCGGGCGGTTGGGCGTGGTAAAAGAAAGCAGGCTAACGAATTATTCGTCGGGTTGTTTCAGTCTGTGGGATTGGCGCTGGGATCTTCGCGGGCTTGCCCGCTCCCACAGGTACTCTACAGCCATTGAGCCTGTGCAGGTCCGGTGGGAGCGGGCAAGCCCGCGAAGAGGCCGGCCCAGCCATACACAATGGCCAGGCCTTACCGATCAATCAGACCAGTACGCCTTGGCTGCGCAGGTAATCGTCGTAGGTGCCGCTGAAGTCGACCACGCCATCGGGCGACAGCTCGATGATGCGGGTGGCCAGCGACGACACGAACTCGCGGTCGTGGCTGACGAACAGCAGGGTGCCCGGGTAGTTTTCCAGCGCCAGGTTCAGCGCCTCGATCGATTCCATGTCCAGGTGGTTGGTAGGCTCGTCCATCACCAGCACGTTCGGCTTTTGCAGGATCAGCTTGCCGAACAGCATACGGCCTTGCTCACCACCGGAAATCACCTTCACCGACTTGAGAATCTCGTCGTTGGAGAACAGCATGCGCCCCAGGGTGCCGCGAATCACTTGCTCGCCGGAGGTCCACTGGCCCATCCAGTCGAACAGGCTCAGGTCGTCTTCAAAGTCGTGAGCGTGATCCTGGGCGTAGTAGCCCACTTCGGCGCTGTCGGTCCATTTCACCGAACCGGCATCCGGGGTCATTTCGCCGACCAGGGTACGCAGCAGGGTAGTCTTGCCAATGCCGTTGGGGCCGATGATCGCTACGCGCTCGCCCGCTTCGACGGTAATGTCGAAGTTCTTGAACAGCACCTTGTCGTCGAAGGCTTTCGCCATCTTCTCGACCACTACCGCCTGGCGGTGCAGTTTTTTGGTCTGCTCGAAGCGAATGAACGGGCTGACACGGCTGGAAGGTTTGACCTCGGCCAGCTGGATCTTGTCGATCTGCTTGGCACGCGAAGTCGCCTGCTTGGCCTTGGAGGCGTTGGCCGAGAAGCGGCTGACGAAGGTCTGCAGCTCGGCAATCTGGGCCTTTTTCTTGGCGTTGTCCGACAGCAACTGCTCGCGCGACTGGGTGGCTGCCGTCATGTACTCGTCATAGTTGCCCGGGAACAGGCGCAGCTCGCCGTAATCCAGGTCGGCCATGTGGGTGCAGACGCTGTTGAGGAAGTGACGGTCGTGGGAAATGATGATCATGGTGCTGTTACGCGCCGTGAGGATCGTTTCCAGCCAGCGGATGGTGTTGATATCCAGGTGGTTGGTCGGTTCGTCGAGCAGCAGCACGTCCGGGTCCGAGAACAATGCCTGGGCCAACAGCACACGCAGCTTCCAGCCTGGCGCCACTTCGCTCATCGGGCCGAAGTGCTGCTCCAGGGGAATGCCCAGGCCGAGCAGCAGTTCACCGGCGCGGGATTCGGCGGTGTAGCCGTCCATTTCGGCGAATTCGGTTTCCAGTTCGGCGACGGCCATGCCGTCTTCCTCGGTCATTTCCGGCAGCGAGTAGATACGGTCGCGCTCGGCCTTGACCTTCCACAGCTGGCCGTGGCCCATGATCACGGTGTCGATCACGGTGAATTCTTCATAGGCGAACTGATCCTGGCGCAGTTTGCCCAGGCGGGTGTTCGGCTCGAGCATGACCTGGCCACCGGACGGCTCCAGGTCACCGCCGAGGATCTTCATGAAGGTCGACTTGCCGCAACCGTTGGCGCCGATCAGGCCGTAGCGGTTGCCGTTGTTGAATTTTACGGAAACGTTTTCGAACAGCGGCTTGGCGCCGAACTGCATGGTGATGTTAGCGGTGGAGATCAAGGAGCTTACCTATCAATAACTTACGTGGCTTCTTCGCAGCTACGGACCAATTTCGGACCAATCTGGAGCTTTTCCAGCTCCTGCCAGTCGTTAGACGAGTTAATCCAGCGCGCATAAGTCGATGAGAGCATCTGCACGCTATGCCCGAGCTGTTGGGCGATAAATGCGGGGTTGAGACCAGACATTAAGCATATTGTCGCATAGGTGTGACGGCAGTTATACGGGGGGCGGTATCTGATTCCCAAACCTGTGCGTACTAGGGGCCAGATGCAGGCCCTGTCGGTGGTAGCCATGTCTTTTCTGGATATAGCCGGGCAGCCCGTGAGCTCTCCATGCCTGCGAGCGTTTGCCGGCAGACTGGATTGAGGGGGCGGGTTACTTGGTCAGTTCGTGGCCGAACGGCACGCGGAAGCCGGAGGCGTTGCGGTGACCACCACCGCCGTACTGCTTCGCGATTTCCGACACATCGAGGCCTTCGTCAGTGCTGCGCAGGCTGAAAACGCGACCGTCAGGTGTGTCCCAGTAGCAGGCAGCGAATGGCTCGCCTTGGGCCATGAGGTGGCCCGCGTCGCTGGTGAGCGTGTAGGGCAGGCTGGCCACCGGCACATCGTGACCGGCGATGACCAGGCGCCGCCTGGTCACAGCAACAAGTTCCGCAACATCCTTTAGGTGCTTGCGCTCAATTGCGGCGCCGTCCGAGCGGAGTGTCTGCACATCAGCTGCCATGAGCTTGTCCCAGACTTCGAAGTCATAGGGGTAGCTGAACAGGTTGGCCTGGATCTCACGCGTGCCATCCAGCTTGAACAGCCAGAGGTCGCGGTCCTCGATGTGGCGCAGCAGCATTGGCGGCTCTTGCCCCGGGAAGAAGTGGTCCCAGGCGAGCATGGCCCCGCTGCGGTTCATGTCGAAGCAGCAGGCGATAGCGGGGGAGTTCTGCGAATTCATGAAGATGTGTGCGCTTTCCCAGCCCAGTACGACCGACCCGTCGGGGTGCCGACCATCAACCCGAACGCCGGCGTGGAAGGGCGGGAACTTGCCAAGGTCCTCGGCCGCCGACTTGTGGTGGTCCAGGATGATGATGCTGTTTGCCTTCCAGCTCAGCCTGGCCATGACTTCGTACTTGTAACTGAAGTCGACGATGATCACGTCTTTATCGGTGACATCAGGTGGTTCATGACCGTGCACACCGGCCACAAACTCGACCTGGTCGCCCAAGGCCTTGCGAACGACCCAGGCGCCGCCGAAGCCATCGGCGCAGTTGCCGTGGTAGATGCACATCGTTTTGCGTTCAGACATAGGGGGTCCTCGCCCGCGCACAGCGGCGGGCATGCATGTGTGAATAGTGGCCCCAAAGCAAGGAGCATGGAATGGCGAAGGAAGTCAGAAAGCCGTTTGGTAGAGGTCACACTCATACCTACTGGCAGCGGGTTTTTCATAGGGGGACTGCTGACCGACCAGCCTGCCTTCATCTACAGCGGCCTTGGCATGGCCATACCGGGTGTATTGCTGGCCGCGACGCACTTCTGGTCGGCACGCCGGCTTGCCCTCGTCATCGAGCGGGCTCCAGTCGGCGAACTCTTCGACGTTCTCCAAGAAGATCAGCCGCGGGCTGGTCTGGTAGGCCCATCGTATGATCACCCAAGCGAGGCCGCGAATCTTGCGATTGCGCGGCTTCCCGCCCTTGGCTTTGCTGTGGTGGCGGCAGTCGGGCGATGCCCACAGGATGCCGACTGGCTGGCCCTGGGTGGCGTGAATCGGATCAACCTCAAACACGTCTGCCACGTAGTGCTCGGTGTTGGGGTGATTGGCGCGGTGCACGGCCAAGGCGATTGATCGCCGGTTGATTGAGCTTGCCCAGTGGCGCCTGGACAACGCACATGGGTAGCGTCGGAGGCCCAGGCCTGCTGGATTTTGAGGCGGAACATGCACTCGATGGGGCTCACCTCCATTCAGCTCCCATCGGCCAGTGATTTGCCGCCCAGGGCACCTGGACGCCTGCGGCGCGCGCGCCGGTGCTCCATCCGCCGAGGCCGGCGCATAGGTCGATTGCAGTGGTCATGTTGATCTCGCTGTAGTCGGATCGACGTTCGAGCGAGAGGGCTTGTCGTGCCGCGTTTATACGACCTACCGATCAACAAGCATGCTTGCCGCTGCGATGTCTAATCCCGTCACCGCAATTGCTGGCCTCGCTTCTGTTGTTGGGATCGCGGCGCACAATGTGGCTACATGGAACCCAGATTACGAGCTTGGTAAAAACTTGACCCTTGGACGACTCGAAGTTTCCTACAAGAAATGATCTAGCGCCTCCTCGCCGGGGAGGCGTTGTCGTTGAGTAGGGGAAGGCGCTAGCTGATGGCACGGCGCCACGTTTTGCGGGAGGGGTTGATCTTTGCTATAACGCCCGGCCATTTCACAGGAAGGAACCTCATGAAACGCACCATCATCGGAGCAATTCTTGTCGCGGTAACCTCGCTTTCTCTCAGCGGCTGCTTCGAGACAGAGGCCGAACAGAAGCCGAAGGAACAGCAAGAAGCCATCAATCACGACCCTGCTGCGTACGAGCCGAACACCTTTCACTGCCAGCCCGAGTATCTGAAAACGCTTCCGGACAACAAGGCTCGCGAAGACCTGGTCGAGAAGTGCATGACCGGTGGCTCGTACAAGAAGTCAGAGCCGAAGACCTGGTAACACCTGCTCTTGGTTATTCAGCGCCGCCTATCAGGGCGGCGTTTTCGTTTGCGGGGAAGGTGCTGGCGGGCGCGACTCCATCGACATCTCCAAGCCGTGGGTGCTGCGCGAAGCCGTGCTCGGCATCATCATTCATGAGAACGGCAGCAACCCATACAAGACCGAGGTGATCGACGAGGGTGTGCGGAGGGCGCTGGCGTGAGCTGGCTCGGCGCGCACTTGCTTGGTCCTGGTGGCTGATCGCCTTGGTGTTGGTCGCTGGCGGGCAGCAGTACCGGGTGGTAGTCGCCTCCGTAGAGGCGGCCACTGCCCGCGATGAAACCGCAACGGCACGCACTGAGCTGGCCGACTACCGCCTAGAGGTCTCCGAGCGTGACCGACGCGCCGGCGCCCAGGCGCGCACAGAAGAACAACGCCGCCACGCTGTGGCGGATGAGGAGGGTGAGAGTGCACGACAACAACTGGAACTGGCCCAAGGCCGCGCCGCTGCTGCTGAGTCTGCTGCTGGCGGGCTGCGGGGTGAAATCAACCGATTGCGGCGTGGCCAGCGCCCCGCCTGCGACACCATCGCTACCCAGCAGCGCAAGGCAGGGACCTCTGCCTTCGTGGTGCTCGGGGGGTTGCTTGAAGAGTCTGACCGAATGGCGGGAGACCTCGCGCAAGCGTTTGAGCGAAGTCGAATAGCAGGTACGGTCTGTGAATCCATATACTGAAAAATGAGGACTAGAAGATAAACCTCTCTGGCTAGCACGTTTCTCTGAAACCATTGCCCCTTTAATTGCGCGCTCAACTCCCAGCAGCGTAAGAGTAACGGCGGCACGGTGCGTTGCCATGCCGCAGCCCAAAGGTCAAATTGTGTTAATCAAGCACTGAGGGATCGCGGCGGATTTCCTCGCGCGCCATGGCTTCCCACAAAAAAGGAAACCCATTCTCATCGGTGCGCTTGCCAGTCGCGCGCACGACGTGGTCGGGCAATGGCGAGCCTCCACCGAGCGCCTCGACGTGCCAGGCCAGACGGCTGCGCCACTCCAGTGTAATTGCTCGCAAATGCGCTTGGCGAATGCCATTGGCAACCACTAGTACGCCATGGTTGGCGAGCAACGCCCACTTATTCGTACCCAGTGCGTCCACGACGGCGCGGCCCAACTCAGTGTTTTCAACCGTACCGCGATACTCGTCGTAGAGCACCGGGTCGGTGTCAACCAAGGCGGATGTCTGGTCGTAGATTGGCGGAATGCGCCCTGCCGCCGACCATACGGATCCCCACTGCGGATGATTGTGGATTACCACGTGGACATCATTGCGTGCTGCGTGTAGATCCATATGCAAGTTGATAGCCGGGGTGATGTTCCATTCGCCCTCGATTACCTTGCCCTCCTGATCTAGGCGCACAATATCCGAGGCGGTAACCTCTCCCCATGTCAGCTCCCACGGGTTGGCCCAGTAAGTGCCGTCGTCTTGGCGCACAGTGATGTGACCGGCGATGTGATCGTTATAGCCTTCGCGAAACAACACCCGGCACAGCAATGCCACGCTCTGGCGTGAAGTTAGTTCCGGCAGCACCGCATGCCGACCTGGCTTGGGTGTGAATCGAGCTAACATGTCTTGGTTCAGCTTGTCGTGCAACATGGATATTCTCCTTGAGCCACCCACGCCTGCGGGGGATCAACCCATCAATGAATTACGCGTGGAAAGCCCCGCGAGCGAATACCGAAGCGCGCTGCATGCGCCGCTGGTGCGGTTGATAGTCGAGGATGGCATTGTGGAGCACGCTACGGTTATCCCATATCACCATGTCACCGACATTCCAGCGATGGCGAAATCCAAAATGAACCTGCTGGCAATGGCCGTGCAGATAGGCAAGAACCGCATCGCTTTCAGGGATGTCCAGGCCGTCGATATGGGTGGTGTAAGTCGGGTTCAAATACAGTGCCTTGCGACCTGAAACCGGATGTTTGATCACCAGCGGGTGTAAGTGTCGACGGTTCATGTTGATCACTTCAAGATAACGCTCGTGAGTAACAACGTTCTGTCTTAGGGCAGTGGTCATGGGCCCGTTCATATCGTGCCAGGCACTCAGTCCTTCGATGTAGCACTTCATGCGCTCGGAGAGGGCATCGTACGCAGTGGTCATGCTGATCCAGCAGGTATCGCCACCATGCGGCGGCAAGATTTGCGCGTGGGTCATGGTGACAATTGGCGGACTGGGGAGAAAACTCTCGTCGTGGTGCCACATATCGGCACGGTCACCCAGCTTGGAGTCGATGACGGTTATCTGCTCAAAGCCGTTGCCCAAGTTGGGATAGAAGGTATGTACTTCAGGCTCACCAAAATGCTGAGCAATCGCCAGGTGTTGATCTGGCCGTAGGCCAGGGACGTGCAGTACCAGGGTTTCATGCTTGACCAGTGCAGCCTCAATCGCGGCCAGCGTGACGGGCAAGTGGATTGAACTCGGATCCAAATCAAGCACTTCGGCGCCGATGCTGGCGCCAAGCGGGTGAACAGTGAATGATGACGTCATGAGCAATCTACCTTTGGTGTAGTGTTCTTGTTTTTTTTGGGGGGCAATGACTGCGCGTTTAATGCTTGCCTGATTGACAAACCGATCATACTGTCGTCATCGGTACTGTTACACTCGCATTCTCCTCACCTGTCATAAGCTAATAAGTTATTGATTAATAGATAGATATTTTAATACTTAGCATGGCAACGGATTTGCCCTCGGGTTCCTATGAACAAAAAAGACAGTGGACCATCCGCCGACATCTGGCCAACACCTGGGCAGCTTCCCTCACTTCGCAAGCGGCCGACTCAGTCGCGCTCTCGAGCACTGGTAGACGCTGTAGAACAGGCATGCCTGCGCATTTTGGACGAAGGTGGGGAGGAAGCCCTGACTATCGCCCGGATCGCGGAAGTATCAGGCGTTGCGGTCGGTTCGATCTACCAGTACTTTCCCAGTAAAGACGCCATCGTCACCTTGCTCTATGAACGTGTTCTCGACGAGGAGACCGAGCGGCTCTTAGAGGTGCGCGAACGTTTGATTAATGTGCCATTAGCCTCGGCCTTGCGGGATATTTTCGCCAATATCATTCGTGTCGAAACACGCCTTTTCAAATTGAACAAGACCTTTCACTTGCGCTACCACTCCGCCCTGCATCTAGGAATGTGGCGCGGCCCTTACCGCACGACAGGGCAATTCATCGAAGCGACATGGCTGCCGCTCCTGCATCTGTACGAGCATGAGATCACCACGGAGCACCCCGCTTTAGCGGCTTATTTGCTCGGACAAGGGTTACGAAGTGTAATCCGCTCGGTGTTAGAGGATGTGCCGGCGGAGTTGGAACAGCCGGCCTTGCTCGACAGCCTGGTCGCGATGGCCATCGGTTGCCTACGTCCATCTGTATTTCACTGAACGTCGCCTGTGAGCCGATCCCAAGTAGGGTCAAGCCTGTGGTTCTACCCAGCGCCGCTGCCGAAGCACTGGGTGTGGGAAAAGATACTTCAAAACAGTTCCAAAACTAAAACGGCGACCCTCGTAGAGTGCAGGTTACAGCTGGGCTTACTTTGCATCGTTTTGGAACCGCTTTTTACCCCAGGCAGCTTATGTCTGCGCGCCTCAAAATCACAATGCGCCGATCTGTGGCCCGCCAACCTGAGGCCCTCGTAGCCGAAGTGCTATGCTGCGCCGCCTACCCATCAAGGAACGTGGTAATGGGAAACAGACTGGAAAAGTTTCGAGCGTGGTTAACGCCACGTAAGCGCCTCTGGACAGGAATAGGCCTGTACGCACTGACTATTGTTGTACCGGCTGTTAGCCCAGGAACGAGTGTCAGTTGGCTTGTGGGGCCCGCGGTCATTTTCTTCATGGGTGGTTTTATGACTGCATCGGGCGCAAAGCGATAAGGCGCTGGCGGGCAACGCTGATCTGGGCTATTGCTTCGATCCTGGTCAATCCACTGAAGGAGCGTGTGATGAAACGGTTATTGCTGGGTGCTTTGCTGGTAGCGTCGGGCGCTGCCCAGGCCGGGATACCGCTGCTCAACGCAACGTGCCCTGGAAACATCGAGGTCCATGCCGACAAGGGCGGGCCGATCTATATCAATGGCAAGGAAGGCAAGCTTAAGAAGTTCAATGATAACTACTTTGAAGTCAAAGGCAGCGAGGTGACGGTTTCACTGTCGATCAACCCCGACGGTTCGCCCGATGTCTCGTATACCGGCAAGAACAAAGCCAACGGGGTATGTCAGGTCAAGGCATCGTAGAAGGCAGGCGCCAATGATGACGGGGGCAGTAGTAGGACCGTCCTCGGTGCTGGAACGGTAATTGCTGTGACACTGAGACATTGACCCCGCGGAGAGCGCCGAAATGACTCAGGATGACCGCTATTACATGGTTTTCGTTGTGGGTGCTGTGCTGGTCCTGGACCTGGTGGCAACCTTGGTGTTTCTGAAGGCCATTGCCTGACCCGATGGTGGGCTCGGTAATACTCGGAGTTGGGGCCATTTGCCATCTTTTATGCCCATCCGACTCTGATATGCCTCACCCTCACCTGATACCTTGCGAGCATGAAGGCCGGCGGCCAGGCTGGCCTGTCTGGCACTTGCCAGAAAAGCCGCTGAAGAACACCTTGGGCACAGCGCAAATACATCCCGAACCCATATAGCAAACAACCATATGGCACGGTTGTCATTGAGCAGTAACATGGGCTCACGAAAACTAAAAAATGGGTGTGCTGCTTGGCAACACTTTCCTAAGTTCTCGATGGGGCAGCAGGAGCGTGTCGCGTGAAGCGTTCAAGATCGGTAGCAGGCGCATTACTTGTGTCCGCCTTCGCCACAGTGTTCATGGCAGGTTGCGCACAAAACCCTGACGTGCGTGACGGCCATGATTATACCTCTGGCACCACCGCGAAAAGCCCACCCGCTTATCTGGGGTGCGTGAAGGGCGAACTTCCAGGGAATGTGAAAACCTACGAGGTCGATGGCGATAACTCGGTAAGACTGTTCATCGAAAGCACCGACCCCAGCAAGGCAGAGGGCCTTGTCGAGCTGCGCAGCACGGGAGGCCACCACCAGTTCACGGCCTATCAACGTGATGCCTGGTACGACCATGGCCGGTTGCTGGATGCCGCGTTGATGTGTTCAAAAGCATGATCAATTGACCCGAGCACAATAAACCCGCCGTCAAGAGCGGGTTTTTTGTGTTTTTGGGCGCTTCGGCAGGGCGTTGCTATTGCCAACGCGCTTTATGCAGGTGCTCCGGCTAACTTCAAGAGGTGGCTGGTAGCGCCGGAAGCGGCTTGAGCAGCACTTGTTTTGCATTTGCATGCCGTGCCCGCGATAATTCACGCATTTGGATGGAGAACAGTGGGTGGAAGCAAGAAGCGTTGTCGCCGAAATGTTCATTGGGATCCCGACGCATTTCTGGGTGTTGCCCGTTGCCGGCCTGGTTGCTTACTTCGGCCTGAAATGGTCCGCCAGATTCAGCAATCGTAGCACTCTGCTGCAAGCCTCGACTTACCTGCTATTGCTGGCCTTGGCGGTGCTGCCCAACGGCTTTTATGCGCTGTTTCCACCCGCGCCCGACCCGGATGTGCTGTTGAATCACACGCCATTGCCCAACTATGCAGGGCGCTTCTACCTGGATGTGTTCTACGTTTTCAGTGGTTGGGCGCTGAGCAAAGTGGCGAAGCTCAAGTTCAGGTGAGTCGCTGCCCGGGAGCCTGATGCGCTGACTGGAACAGTAATTGCTCGCTCCCTTTGAAATCGGCACATGTGGGGGATACGGCAATGCTTCCTGAAGATCTGTACGTCATGCTCCTGTTCGTCGCCAGCGTGCTGGCCCTGGATGTAGCGGCCATCGTATTGTACCGGGGAGCCAAACCCTGACCCCGCGTTTGGGGGTGGGCGCCCTGAAGCGGGTGGATTATCCCGGGCAGCGTACAGTCCAGTTGCGTCGAGTTGATCGGCTGACGCGAAAATGGTCAGTCACCAGGGTGGCTCATCAGCAAGCGCCTTCAATGCCGTCGATTTTTGCAGCGACAGAGCGCAGCTCGTCCGCAACCACATCGATGGATCTGATGTGCGCTGTGACATCGATCTCGCTCTGCGAAGTACCTCGCGCCTCCATGAACCTGGCGTGGCCACTCATGGCCTGGCTGAGCTTTTCCAGATGATCGGCTGTTCTGACCAGATCTGACTTGATGCTGTGAAGCGTTTCCATGGTGCTAAAGGCCTTCCTTGTCTATTGCTTCAACGGTCCCATGAGCATCGCCTCAGGGCAGGGTGAAACGCAACAGATTTGTGGAAGGCGCATCCTTGCCCGAGCTCCGAAAAGTTTGTGCGATCCTTGCAGTGGCGCCGGAGGTTTCAGTTTTTTTCCTGCACCTGCAGTACTGAACCCTTGTCGTCGGTCACCAGCAATCCGCTGGCGTGGGTGCCGTCTGATTGCTGCTCGGCAAGTGGTACATCCGACGAGCGAAAAATGCTACGGCCCTGCTCACCTGTTTTAAGGGTGACGAGTTTGCCATTCTGATAGAAGAAGTGCGTGTTGTTGGCGTTCTTTTGCATGGTAGGTAATTCCTCGCCGAGTCGCGTTGTGATGCCCCAATGGCAGCCTCACTTTCTCAACGTTTAGCCGCCCATGCTACTGGCAGAAATATCAGGTGCTCTCCATTGAGCCCGCTCAGGCTTCGTCCAGCAACCGCCCGGGGCTGAAGAAAAACGAGGCCACCACCACCGCCGTGATCACGCCTGTAGCATCTGCAAGAAACAGCAGCAAAGCACTGGTATCAGCGTGCGCCAGGTGTTTGCCCAGCGCAAAGTCCACACCGTGCGGGCATGCGGCGATCATGAGCAGCATGGCGGCCAGCAGGCCAGAAAGGAGCTTCATGTAGGCCCTGCCGAATGCCAGGCCATAAGCCCAAAACACGAAAATACAGAGCACGGCGAGGCCGGTGGAGGTTGCATATTGGGCGAGTAGTTCCAGCCACCAGAGCATGGGGGTCTCCTGAGCAAAGCCGGCCGGTGATGCCGTGTCCTGATGCTAATCAGAAGCAGGGCAGAATGAATTCGTTCCCTTGGTTCACAAGATTAAATGCCGCTACCGGGTTCTAATTAATCAGCCGCAGTGTCGTTTTGCTGTCGCTGATGCGTTGTTGCTGTGTCAAATACGCGAAATCCTGCAGCAAGACCTTGGTTGATTAGAATCTCGGCGCAACCCTCGTTAGAATGCAGCGTATCCCTGACGGCCAATTGCAAATGCCTACTTTTCGTATCTTTATCGCCTCTGCGTTAGTTGCCAGCCTTGCCGGCTGCGCAACGCCCGGCAAACCCACTGCCAGCAAGCTGACCAAAAAAACGCCGCAGCAGTACGCCGCCTGTGTCCTGCCCAAATGGCAGATTTTGGCCCCTCAGGCCACACAGAAGTCGATAGCCCACGGTTACCGGCTGACGGCATCCAGTGCGGTGGCAAGTGACGATGTGCTGGACGTGGTCGACTCTCGCGAAGGCAGCCGCGCGACCTTCTACAAGGGCAGCTTCCTGTCTGGCGACAAATTGCGCCAGGCTGCCAAGGAATGCCTGGACTGAATCAGTAGCCCGAGCCGCTTGAGCCGCCCATGCTGGGCAGGCGGGCTTTATGCTGGGCATTGCTCCATTCGGCGCAGGTCATGAAGGCGGTCTTGTCTACCTTGTCGTTGCCGTCGAAGCTGACGCTGTAGGGTTGCCGTTTGCCGGCCTTGGTCAGCGTGTAGTCGAAGCAGGTGCCAGGCACTACGGTGCGGTCGGACTCGGCATCGGGTTTACCGCCTATTTGCATGACCTGGTCTTTACTCATCCCGGTATCGACCTTGGCCACCTGTGGCTGGTCGTGGTACTGCGCAGAACTGGATGAGCAGGCAGCAAGCGTGGCGAAGGCGAAAAGCAGTGCGTGAAGGGGAGTGTTCATGGCAGTGCTCCGGTAGAGGACGCCGATGAAGGCAGGTGACTGGGGCCGCGTCGCGCCCCTATCGGGACACAAGGCCGCTCCTACAGATGGATTGCGGTACGCCACAGCATCAATCCGCCCGGCTTTTCATCATACGCCTGTATGTCTCGCGCATCCGCTTTTACAAAGTCAGCGGGCTTGCAGCGGGGCTTGTGCTGTCTGGCGTTCAGCGCTCACGCATGAAGAAACCGGCAACGAACTTACGGAAAGTTTCCAGGCTCTTGAAGTCGGCGTAGCGCTTGAAGTTTTCGGTGTCCGGCTCTGGCCCGATGGGCTGTTCCAGTAGCGACACTGACAATACCCGGTCCTGGTCGGAGGTCATCACCAGTTCATCCATCACCTGGCCGCCGATCACCGGCCGGCGCATCTGCACCTTGACGCCCTTGCTGGCCATCCAGTCGATCAGCGATACCAGGGCCTTGAGCGGTTCGCGCTCTTCATCGCGGTACACAGGGAACAGATGCGCGCGTGACAGCACCGGCACGCTGGCCACATGGATCAGCTCATAGAAATGGCTACCGGCGCTGGTCGGCGAGTAGATCATCAGCGCCAGCAACGGCCCGGTTGTGCGGCTACCGCCCCAGTACAGGTGGTGCCCCTGGAAGTCGAAGCCGTCTTCGCTGCGGTTGTTGAACAGCTTGCGCCCTTTGATCTGGTCGACGCAGTCCAGCATCAGCCCGTGGCGGCGATGGTTGCCGAACACCGAGGCTTCACGCAGGCGGGACTTGAGCATCATCATGTGCTTCATGTCCAGCCGGGTTTCCAGGTAGTTGCTGGCAGGCACCCGTTCCAGCAGCGGATAGCGGCTGGCCACGCTGCGCAATTCGGCAAACTGCGTGGTCAGGTCCTTTTTCAGGTGGGTGGCGTAAAGGTTGAGGCCACTGGTTTCGATCCAGGTCAGGAGCAGCGACAGCAGGCGCTGTTGTTCGCGCCGGTCGTTACCGTCGCTTGCGGCATTGGCGGTACCGGCGCGAAAGTCACCAATCAGGCGCAACGGCGTATCGGGCGGCAGCCAGGCGGCAGGTGGCGCGGGGTCGTCTTCGCGCTCGGCGGCCTCCCGCTCGTCCTTGGTGAACGGGCAGCCAGGCGCGTGCTCGGCGGTGCCCGGGTTGTTCTTGAGAAACAAGGTGCCGGTGTTCCCGTTAAGGGTGACATTGAGCACCGGCAAGGCGTCGTTCCGGCAGTCGCAGGCCAGCCACTGGTTGGCGTTGCGTACCGTCATCAGTAGCTGGTTGGCCTGCAGCAGGCGTGGGCCGACGAGGCTGCCGGTAGCAAAGCCGACCAGCAGATCCTCTTCGGCAGGGGTCAGGCTGCGCACCTGCGCAGCGGTTTTGTCGATGATTCGCATGAAGCAGCTCCAGGCTACGAGCCTCAAGCTTCAAGCAAAGTCGCGCCGCTTTCAACTTGCCGCTGGGTTGTCGCCAAACATCTTCGCTGCGCGGGCACGAATTTCGTCAGGGCTCAGGTCCTCCTTGTGGGTAGAGACGAACCAGATATTGCCGAACGGGTCTTTCAGGGTGCCGCTACGGTCGCCGTAGAATTGGTCGGTCAAGGGGTGCAACTGGGTGCCTCCGGCCGCCAGGGCCTGGGCGTAGACTTTGTCGCAGTCCTCGACATACAGGTGCAGGCCCACGCCTGCGCCACTGAGCTTCTGGCTGGCGGTAAGCCCGCCTTCCATGTCGCAGGGGTCGCCCAGCATCAGCGACGAATCACCGATCCTCAGTTCGGCATGGCCCACACGGCCACCTGGGGCATCGAGGCGGAACATCTCGACCGCACCAAAGGCCTGCTTGTAGAACTCGATGGCTTTGGCGGCGTCGTTGATGGCCAGGTAGGGGGTAATGCTGTGCTGGCCTTCAGGGATGGGTTTGACTGCCATGTTCGACTCTCCTTTGCGATGGGCGCCGGAGGGCGCCCTGATGCTTAGAGTCGTTTGCGCAGATGGAAAATCGACAACGGCGCTAGATCGATTTTCTATAAGCGCGGCCGTCAGAAGATGTAGTCGGTGGTCAGGAAGCTCGATTGGCGGTTACGGATGATTTCGCTGATCAGTTCCTTGTTGGCCTCCTGGAAGCGGGTGGCGACCAGGGTGCGGATAGAGAAGACACGCAAGGCGTCATGCACCGACAGGGTGCCTTCGGCGCTGTTCTTGCGGCCGTTGAACGGGTAGGTGTCGGGGCCGCGCTGGCATTGTGCGTTGATGTTGATGCGCCCGACCTGGTTGGCGAAAATATCGACCAGGCTGCCGATGGTTGCCGGGTCGTTGCCGAACAGGCTCAGTTGCTGGCCGTAATCGGAGTCCAGCACGTAGTCGATGACGGTTTGCAGGTCGCGGTAGGGCACCACGGGTACCAGGGGGCCGAACTGCTCCTCGTGATACACGCGCATTTCGTGGCTCACCGGGTACAGCAAGGCCGGGTAGAAGAACGACCCGCGGCTTTGCCCGCCACCTTCGTTAAGCACGCGTGCGCCCTTGGCTGTGGCATCGGCGACCAGGCCGTCGAGGTAGTCGACCTTGCCGGGCTCCGGCAATGGCGTCAGCGCGACGCCCGGTTCCCAGGGCATACCGGGCTTGAGCGCGGCCAGTTTGCGCTGGAACTTGTCGAGGAAGGCCTCGATCACGTCCTCGTGAACGAACAGAATCTTCAGCGCCGTGCAGCGCTGGCCGTTGAACGACAGCGCGCCGGTAACCGCTTCTTCGACGGCATTGTCGAGGTCGACCTGCGGCAGCACGATGCCCGGGTTCTTGGCATCCAGGCCCAACGCGGCGCGCAGGCGGTGGGGGCGTGGGTGCAGCTTTTTAAGGTCGCTGGCGGCCTTGTGTGTGCCGATGAAGGCAAACACATCAACCTTGCCGCTGGCCATCAGCGCGCTCACCGTTTCCCGGCCGCGGCCATAGATCACGTTGATCACCCCCGGCGGGAAGCTGTCGCGGAAGGCTTCGAGCAACGGGCGGATCAGCAGCACACCGAACTTGGCCGGCTTGAACACCACAGTGTTGCCCATGATCAGCGCCGGGATCAGCGTGGTGAAGGTTTCGTTCAGCGGGTAATTGTAGGGGCCCATGCACAATGCCACGCCCAGTGGTGCACGGCGGATCTGGCCGAGGGTGCCTTGTTCCAGCTCGAAGCGGCTGGAGCGGCGGTCGAGGTCCTTGAGGGCGTTGATGGTGTCGACGATGTAGTCGCAGGTGCGGTCGAATTCTTTTTCCGAATCCTTGAGGTTCTTGCCGATCTCCCACATCAGCAGCTTGACCACGGCCTGGCGCTGCTCGCGCATGCGTGCCAGGAAAGTTTCGACATGCTGGATACGTTCGGCCACACGCATGTTCGGCCAGGCACCGCGGCCCTTGTCGTAGGCCTGCACGGCGGCGTCGAGCGCGGTAAGGGCGGTGTCGGCATCGAGCAGCGGGGCGCTGCCCAGTACCACCTGGCGTTCATCGGCGCCTTCCTTGAGCCATACCGGGCTGCGCACCGTGGCCAAGGGGCCGTCCCAGCGCCTGAGCTCGCCGTTCACCAGATAGTCGCGTTGTTCCAGAGGGGCTCCCAGGCGCCAGGTTTCGGGGATGTTCTCGGCGCTGGGGAAGAGTGAATCGAGCAGACGGTCCATAGGTACTGCACCTCACATTGCGGGGCTGGTTTCAAGCCGGGTGAATCGCTTCAGCTTCGAGCATGCACCGGCCGCCGGAAAAACACCAGTCTGGACCAAACTGGCCGCCAGTGCCTGCCGCTGGCCTGGCAGGCACCGCGTACACGATCAAAGTGGCAGATTGAAGAGGTTGTATGGCGGGTGCGTGAGCCACTCCTGGCGCAGTACAGGGTCTGTGTCGATCAATGCCAGTCTTCGCCAGAATTCCCGGCGGGCCTGGTTGGGGTGGGACAGGAACGGCTCGCGGTCGAGCAATGGCCGAAGGTCACGGCGAAATTGCAGTGGCAAGCGTTGCCACAATGCAGCATCTGCCGGGCCTGCGTTTTCGAAGAACGTCAGGTAGTCACTTTCGCACACCAACAGATCCACTCCGTGGGCCGTGTTATAGGCCTCGATCTGTGCCAGCGCAGTTGGGCCCAGCCAATCGCTTTCAAGGCTCAGGGTTTCAGCTACCGGCTGTGGAACGTTGAAGGCAGCAGGCAATACCTGGAACTGGTTGGACGAAAGATCCAGTACCAAAGGCTCGCTGACAAGGTCCAGGCCTCGAGGCAGCTCGGTGAGCGCACAACCACTCAGGAACAGGGTCTTGAGCTCGGTAAGCCAGCGCAGGTCTGGTGCTCGAAGGAGCGGGTTGTCGGTAAGGTCAAGCATGCCAAGTTGGCTGAATTGGTTGAGCGTAAGCTGGGCGTGGCCATCCCAGGTGATGCGATTGCTGTCCAGGTCCAGCCACTGCAGTTGCTCAGGCCTTGCCACGCGGGGCAGGCGCGAGAAACGGCATTTGATGAGCAGTAGGCGCTTGAGGTTGGGGAAACGCTCGTAAAATTCAGCCGGGAGGTGGCTGAGCAGTCGGTTGTTGCTGAGTGAGACGTGCTCGATGTGGGTGAAGTCGTCGGGCAGTGCGAGGCTGGCCAGGTCCTCGTTGCGCAGGTCGAGGCTGGACAGGTCGAGGCTGAAGAGGCGCCCACTGCGTCCGTAGGGCAGCCAGGAAAGTCGGCGCCAGGCGTTGATGATCGGGCGGATTGCGCGATGCCGCTGGTGTGGGATTGATGGGTCAGGCGTTGCCCATTGCTGCAAGTCTCGCCGCAGGGCGTGCAGGCGCTCTTGCAGGTCCCGCAGCCGCTCGGTCGCAGAGTGCATGACATATGGGTTGTGCTCCTCCTGCTCGTCGCCCAGCCAGTCGGCGTATTCTGCATCGGTCGCATCGGGAAAGATGCGGCGGTAGGCCGCCGCTAGCGAGCCGGCCTCACGCGCAGGAGCGGGCAGCGGCGCCAGGGGGCGGCCGCCGCGCAGCAAGCCCTGGGGTTTGCGCTGCAGGGCGTGCATTCCCCAGAGCCGCTGCGCCAGCACTGGCCGGTGTTCATCAGCCCACGCCAACACCCGCTGGCGCAGTACGCTGCCGTCACTTTGCGCAATGCCGAGCGCTTCGCGCTGCACACGTGGCAGCGACTGCTCCAGGGCGCGGCACAGGTCCGGATCCCGCTGCACGGGTGTCGGGCGCTCTCCAAGGTCGGCCTCATAACCTTCGGCGGATTTGATCACCCGGCGCACGGTGCTGGCCTGTTCACTGCCGACATGGTCCAGCACTGGGCCTTGCGGGCTGCCGGCACGCAGCTCCAGGCGCAGCTCTGCAGGCCATTCGGGCATGGCATCGAGCGCACTGAACAGCAGGCGCTCACTGTCGGCGTTACACCACGCAGGTTGCAGCACGTCCTCCAGGGCACGTACCAGCGGCAGTTCACTGTGAACGTGTTCGATCTGCTCCCCAAGCGCTGCGGGCAACTGACCGTGCTCTTGCCAGGCGAGTGATTCGGCATTGTCCAGTGTTGCAAGCAATCGCCTGGCCAGTGCCGGAGACAAGCGAGGGTACGCTGTAAGCAGCTGCTGGGCTGCAGGGGCGATGGGCGTGCTGCCGTTGTACAGCTGGTCGAACAGTTGCGGCGTTGCGTTCAGCCCCATGGCGCGTACTTCGGCCTGCGCCGCCATGCGTTGCAGGGTGTCGAGCAACAGCGGCGGGGTTGGCTGGCCTTGCAGGTGCACCTGGCGCAGGCGCTCGGCGTCGATGCCGCAGATGCGCCCGGCCTGTTCCAGCTGCAGGGGGGCGAACGCTGCGAACGGCTCACCCAGACGGCGCGCGAGTGTTTCAAACGGCCATTGTGAGGGGTGCTCATGCTGGCCGCGCCAGGCGCCTTGCCCGTTGTGTTCCAGCGGTGGTTGCCAGGCATCCTGCACGTCCGGGTGGGTGATGCGCCACTGCTGCAGCGTGTTGTCATAGTGTTGCTGGTAGAGATGGCCTTCCATGCGGATGAACTGCCGCCCCTCGTGCAGGTACTGGCCTTGTGCATTGGCCTGCAGGCTCTCTGGCAGCTCCATGCGGCTACGGTATGGCGCCAGGTCCTGGTTCCAGAGCCTGTAGCCCCCGTTGCTCCCTGGCACTTCTTGCAGGCTCTCCATCAGCGGGCTACTGAACAGTCTGGGGACTGCGTGGCCTGCCATGACAAAACCGCCAATCAGAGCCAGGTTCAGGCCTACCGCTTCCAGGTGGCGCAGGGCAAGGTGGCGGTCACCTTCCTGCCAGGCCTCGTAGCCCTCAAAGACTTCGCCCAGCAGTTGGCAGGCCGTGAGGCCCAACATCAAGGGGCCTGCGCCCGGTATGAAGAACCCGGCGACGTTGAGCACATCCCAGCCAAGGCTCTCCCATTCAGCCAGGCGCCTGGCCCGTGCACTGGCATCGGCCTGCGCTGTCGGTACCGCCACCAGGCTGGCCTCATGCTTGAGGCGGGCCAGGTGCAAGTCCTGAAAGTAACGGAAAGGCTCTGCCGTGATGGCCTGGCGCGTCAGGCGCAAGTCCGCCTTTGCTTCGCGCTGCCACGTGCGGTCCTCGGCGGTGTTGCCTGAGGCATCGAGGTTTTGTTGCAACAGGTCGAGAAAGTGCGCGCGCTCGTCCTGCATGATGTACGCGGCAAATGCCTGGCGGGCATCGGGCTCCAGCAGCAGGGTTGCCAGTGCATCGTGCACCGCTTCAAGGTCATTGCATTGACGCAGGGCTGGATCATGCCCTGGCAAGTACAGGGCCAAAGCTGCATGGCCTGCATCGATCAGCATGGCTTCCTGCAGGGTGATACCGAACAGTGCAAGCTGCCAGCAATTCACGTTGCTGCCCTGCAGCAGTTGGTGTACTTGATCGTGCGTGTTGCCGTTGATGTGGTGGCGCAGATAGGCGAGGTCGGCCGCCAGGCGTAGACGGGCTTTTTGCACCTTGATGGCCTGCTCACGGACAGTTGGCTGGGCGAAGTGCTGTTCCAGGTGGGCCTGGTAGGCGCCACCCAGGTCCAACTCACGGCAGCGTGTGGCGAACGTTGCGGGGGAGAGAGGGAGCGGCTCGACCTGGAAGCGCTCCGAGGTGAGTGGAAAATACGCCACAGGCGCCTGCATGCCGATTACCGCGGAGCCTTGTACTTGAATGCGGGTGACTTGAATATTGCCGCTCAGGGCAATGGCACTCTGAGAGGTAAACGCCTCGTCATCGGCAAAGTTCTGCAGCGCAGCCTGTAACAGGTTGTCGCTACGATGGCTGTAGATATAGCGCAGGCCGTTCCAGTGCCACGTGCGTTCAACACGTAGCAGTCGTATGTTGTGAACGCAAGCGTGAAAGCCTTGTTCGGCAAGAACATGTTGCAGTAAAGGCTCGGCGAACTCAGTGATCTGCTTGAGGCCCCTGAGTGAGCGGGCCAAGGCTGCTTGTGAGCGCGCCAGGTGTACCTGGCTGGCGCGTACCGCCTGGCGCAGGTCAGGGGCGGCATTGGCGAACCAGGCCTGCTCGTGCCAGGGGCTGACCTGGCTTTGCTGCAACGCGGCCCACTGATTGGGCGTTGCCTGGCGGGCCCAGTGCGGCATCTGGGCCTCAAGCAGGGCTTGATGAGGATTGTTCCCAGGCATGTTGATGCCTCCTTTTATGCAAAGAAGGCATCAAACGCTAATTATCAATAGCCAAGTGGTACTGAAGTACCGTGTGAGTGGCACGCTTATAGCAAACTTCTAGCTGGAGCGGCTTTTCACGCAGGAAATTTGACGCCAGGAACTTTGATCTAAAGTCAGCTAGGAGCCGCTTGCCAAAGCGTTTGCAGGCATCTTAAATTGTTACTGGATGTGATAAGCAAGTTTCAGGGCACACTATAAAAATCAAAGCGTTAAGTGTTTTTGCTGATTTTTTCTCTTTTTCAGATAGACCATAGAGCACCTCAAAGGACGTCGAAGAAGAAATGAAAGAGACCTTGACGGCTGTGGCGCGAAAGCTCCTGTCACCCTCGATGCGCTATGAAATGAGGCTGCTGGCCAGCAAAGCTCGGGAAATGGCGGCGCGTGCCTGTTTCTGGCGTTGGGAAGTAGCCAGATTTCGGCTACAGCAGGAGAGCCCTTACGAAATTCTCTATATCGGCCGCAAGCAACAGCGGGAAATGGCCAAGCTGCTGATTGGTGGCAAGGGCCAGGGCAGCGCTTCGATTGTGGACAGTGCAAGTGCCACGGCGGCTGCCAGCCATGTCGTGGTCATCAGCGAAATGCCCTCGTCGGGGGCGCTGTCAGTGCCGCACTACCTGAGCGCCGTAGTGCCGCTGGGCCGTTCGCTGGAGGACATCACGGCGCGCTACGACAGCGAACTGCGGCGCAGCATCCGCAAGAATCGCCCGCTGTACCAGATGCGCCAGGCCCTCTCGGACGACGAGATCGCCATGGCAGACCTTGAGCTGCTACGCCCCTATGCCACCGCCAGGCAGGGTATCCATGCTGCGCAGTTCCCCACGGAAGAAGTGTTCCGCATTGCCAAAAGCGTCGGCCGGCTCGACCTGATCACGTTGGGTGATGAAGTGATCGGCTGCCACTTGGGTTGCGAAGTGGTACGCGGCGGCAAACGTTACTGGAGCACGTTGCGTTTCGGCTACTGCGAGGCGGTATTCAGTGACGCCAAGAGGCTGCGGGAGGTGAATTCGATCACCACCTTCATGGCGCTTGAATGGGCATTGGAGCAGGGCTTCGATTATTACGACATCGGTTTGTGCCTCGCGCGCCCGGACGACGGCCTGCTGAAATGGAAGCGCCGTCGCGGCGGGGACATCGACTCGTTGGGCAACCATGCCTATCTGTTTATCCGTTTGCCCAAGACCGGTACGGCGAAGTTCTTGTGGGATACGCCGATGTTCGCAGTGGAGGGCGACAAACTCACGCTCCATTTGGGGTTGCCCGATGGCCCAAGCGATGAGGAGGTTGCCAGCCGCTACCACGAAATGGTGTTTGGGGGCCTGCACAAGATTTACCTCTATGGTGGCAACGGTGCGGGTGAACCGTTCGTGGAAACCCTGCGCAGCCGTTACGCCAGCTTGCAGTCACCGCCCACCATGGAAAGAGTCACGTGTAACTGAGTGGCTGCCAGGGATGCATTGATCTGGCGCTTTACGCCAGGGTTCAGATTTCGTCATAAGGGGAGGACGCTTCATGGGAAGCGACATCTCGCAGTTCAGTGCATCGTCCGCAGCGAAGCAGCGCACCTGGACCTTGGCCGCCTATCGGTACATGGCGCGCAAACGGCTGGGCAAGAACACGGCTATCGACCTCAAGAGCATCGCCTCCAAGAGTTGGGACATTGCCCCAGGCGAAACCACGGTGTCGCCGCCGGCTATTTTCCTGCCTGGTCAGTTGGAGCGGGTTACGGGCTGGGAGGGCAAGCGTTTTTACCCCTACGTGCACCCCGCTCGCACCATGGAGGGCGGCATCAGCACGCTGCAAGGGCCAACCCGTGGCTACCTGATCAAGAATGTGTGGCTGGTCGATGGCGCGTTGTACAAGGGCAAGGCCAGCCACTGGCTGTCGATGAAGCCAAGCACCTTTCCGACCATTATCGTGGACAACGAAATAGACCGTGGAGCCATTTATTGCACGCAAAACGGCAATTCGTGGTTCGGCACCTGGCTGATGGAAGATTGCCCGACCTATGCGCTGGCCTGTAACGAAGGTATACCGGTAACCACCGCGCCATCGGCCAGGTACCCGCTGTTTACCCAGGGGCCGGCCTATGAAGACTGGCTGGGCATGAAGCCGCTGCGCCTGCGCAGTGCGTTTTTCCGTGAGCTGGTGCTGTTCGATGACCAGGGCAATAACCGCAGCCGTCATGCCCGTTACCAGGCCATGGGGGACAAACTGCTGTCGCACGTGCCGCATGCCCCTCATCCTGGCGTATTCCTGCTGCGTGGTGGTGACGGCGACTTGCGCTTGTTGCGCAATGAGCTGGAGCTCGCCGAGCACCTGCGTGTCACCCGCGGTTTCCGTGTGGTCAACCCGCTCAAGTCCGATGTGCCAAGTATTGTTGCAGCCTGCGCAGGCGCAAAGGTGGTCATTGGCGTGGAGGGTAGCCAATTGGTGCATGGGGTGAATGTACTGCAGCCCGGCGGTAGCCTGTTGACGTTGCAGCCGCCTGACCGGTTTGTCAGCTACTACAAATACCTGACCGATCGCGACCATCAGCATTTCGGCTTTGTGGTCGGGATACAGGAGGGCGATGGTTTCCGGATCGATATCGGTGAGGTGGAGCGGACGCTGGACCTGTTTCCACGGTAAATGTGTAGTATCGGTGCATGTCGGCGGTGAGTGGGCAAGGGGATGATCGAGGTTTCGCGGTTCTGGCGTGACCCTGCACTGCCCTTTGTCGAAGCGCGGCGGGTAGGGGACGGGCGGCAGGTGTGCTACGCCGCGCACTCCCATGAGAGCTTTTCAATCGGTGTGATCACCGGTGGGCGAAGCACCTACATGAACGGTGACCTGCGCATGCAGGTAGGGGCCGGTACCACAGTACTGATGAACCCGGGCGTTGTGCATACCTGTAACCCCATCGACGGTGAGCCCTGGTCTTACCTCATGCTCTTCGTCGACTTGCCCTGGTTACAGGTGCAAGGCTTCGAATTGCCGACGCAGACATGGAGTGCCTCGCCTGCGTTGTACCAACGGTTATTGCAGGGCTTTGCTGACCTGTTCGATGTGGGCGTGCCTGATCGGGAAGATCGCTTGGCAGCCCTGTTCGGTACATTGCCTGGCTTTCTCGGCGCCAACGCCCGTATGAGCGAAGGGGGTAATCCGCGGCTGGGCGCGGCAGCAGCGTTCATACGCGCCCATCGCAGCGACCCGTTGAGCCTGGAAGATATCTGCACAGCGTGTGGGCTGTCGCGCGCCTACCTGATACGTGCCTTCCGCCAACATTACGGGTTGACACCACATGGCTACCTGCTCGACCAGCGCGTTCAGCTGGCCAGGGCGCTGTTGCGTCAGGGGCGGGCGATTGCCGAGGTTGCGCAGGAGGCCGGTTTTGCCGACCAGGCGCACTTGCAGCGGGCTTTCAAAAAGCATCTGGCTGCGACGCCGGGTCATTACCGCAATGCCACCGGCGTCAGATAACCAGGTAGACAGCACTGCCCACCAGCAACACCGCCAACCCTCGATTGAGCAGGCGCATGTGCCGTGGGTTGCTCAGGTACTGGCGAATCACGCTGCCGGCCCATGCCCAACTGGCCACCGAAATGAAACAGATCGGCCCGTAGATCCAGGTGAACAACCACAGCAAGTGCTGCTCACCGCCGGTGTAAGCACCGACCCCGGCCACTGCGGCCAGCCAGGCCTTGGGATTCAGCCATTGCATGGCCGCGCCGTGCCAGGCCGAGGGGGCGGGTGTTGAGTGCGCGCCAGTCAGCTGGCCATCGTCGCGGGCCAGTTTCCACGCCATGTACAGCAGAAACATCACCCCTCCCCAGTGCAGCAGCAGGCCCAGCACAGGCCAGCGCAGCAGCAGCTGGTGCAGGCCCAGCCCGACCAGCACCAGCAACAGACAGAAGCCCAGCGTGGCGCCGGCCACATGCGCCAGGCTGGCGCGTAAGCCGTGGCTGGCGCCGCTGCTCAGGGCAACGATGTTGACCGGGCCGGGGGAGATCGACGCCGCCAGTGCGAAGGCGGCCATGGACAGGGACAGGCTCATGAGAGGGATCCGGTGGTGGGAAGAAGCCATGATTTTCATCGGTTTGCTGTCGAGAGTATTGAACAAAAGTACCCATAAAATGCAGACCCACACCCGTTACAGGTTTTGTAATAGTTTTGCGCTATAAGAGAAACCTGCTTTGCTTGTAGGATCTTTTTCCCAATTTGCTATCAAGGTTGATATGAGCACCTTCGCGGAGCCCCCGTGTTTTCGGCCAATCTGGCCATCCTCCCCCCGTCCCCGTGACGCCTCCCTCGTGAGCACCCGCTAATGGAATGGCTAGCTGACCCCACGGCCTGGCTAGGCCTGTTGACGCTTATTGTCCTGGAGCTGGTGCTGGGTATCGACAACCTGGTGTTCATTGCCATCCTGGCAGACAAGCTGCCACCGCATCAGCGCGACCGCGCGCGGGTGATTGGCCTGAGCCTGGCATTGATCATGCGGCTGGGCCTGTTGGCCAGTATTTCGTGGATGGTCACCCTCACCGCACCTTTGATCGACGTGTTCGGCAAGAGCTTCTCTGGCCGTGACCTGATCATGCTGTTCGGTGGTGTGTTCCTGCTGTTCAAGGCCACCATGGAGTTGCACGAACGCCTGGAAGGCCATGTGACCCAGGCCAGTGGCACGCTGCGTCATGCGGCATTCTGGCCTATCGTCGCCCAGATCGTGGTGCTGGACGCAGTGTTCTCGCTGGATGCGGTGATCACGGCAGTGGGCATGGTCGATGAGCTGTCGGTGATGATGATCGCGGTGATCTTCTCGATCGGTATCATGATCGTTGCCAGCAAGCCGCTGACCCGCTTCGTCAACGCCCACCCCACGGTGATCATGCTGTGCCTGGGCTTCCTGATGATGATCGGCTTCAGCCTCACCGCCGAGGGCCTGGGCTTCCATATACCGAAAGGCTACCTGTACGCAGCGATCGGTTTCTCGATCCTGATCGAGCTGTTCAACCAGCTGGCCCGTGCCCGCCGCAAGCGCAGTTTGCAGCAGCACCGGCCGCTGCGTGAACGCACCGCGCATGCCGTGCTGCGCCTGCTGGGCGGCCGCCGGGTCGAGGCTGACGAGGTGGGCGAGGAAATTGCCGACCTGGTCGAAGGTGGCGAGGAACAGGTGCTGTTCGACCGCCGTGAGCGGGTAATGATCAGTGGCGTACTGAACCTGGCCGAGCGGCCGATCCGTACGGTGATGACCGCACGTACCGAGGTCGATGTGATTGACCTGGCGCAACCGGCCGAAGCCATTACCCAGGCCTTGGCCAACTCGCCGTACTCGCGCCTGCCGTTGATACGTGATGGCCGCGTCGACGAGCCCCTGGGCTTCGTGCACAAGAAGGAGCTGCTCAAGGAGTTGTTGTCGGGCAACCAGCCGGATCTGGAAGGCATGGCACGGGCGCCGTTGAACCTGCTGGAGAGCTTCAGCATCCTCAACGCCCTGGAACAGATGCGTAGTCAGTCGACCCACATCGCCTTCGTGGTCAATGAGTTTGGTGACTTCACCGGCCTGCTGACCATGACCGACATCCTTGAGTCGATTGCCGGCGAACTGCCGGATGCGAGCGAGGTTGAAGGCCCCGGCATCGTCCAGGAGGGCGAGGGCTTTGTGGTGAGCGGTGCACTGAACCTGACCCAGGTGCAGGCACGTACTGGCTTCAGTGCCCGTGCGACTGACGATTACCAGACCCTGGCAGGCCTGGTGATGAGCCTGCTCGACCGCCTGCCGATGGTGGGTGACCGCCTGGCCTGGAATGGCTGGACGCTGACCGTGGAGGCGGTTGAAGAGCGGCGGGTGCGCCAGGTTCGGCTTATACCGAACGGCGACGCTGACGCAGCAGGTGCTTGAAGCCTTCTAGCACCAGTACCAGCACCGCGGCCCAGATCGGCAGGTAAGTCAGCCACTGATCCGGGCCGATGGTTTCGCCCAGCAGCAGCGCCACCCCCACCAGCAGCACGGGCTCGACGTAGCTGAGCAGGCCGAACAGGCTGAATGGCAACAAGCGACTGGCCAGCACATAGGCGATCAGGGCCGATGCGCTGATGGCCCCAAGGACCGGGATCAGGGCATACAGGCCCGGGTGAGCCTGCAGGTCCTCAGACGAAAGCGGGCCCTGGATCACGAAGTACAGTGCCCATGGCAGCAGCAGGCACATGTCGCACCACAGACCACCCAGGTGGTCGGTGCGGCAACGCCGACGCAGTACGAAGTAGATCGGGTAGCCAATCGTCACCAGCAGGGTTTCCCAGGCAAAACTGCCATTTTGGTACAGCTCGTGGCCTACACCCAGCGCGGCGCAGGCCACGGCTACCTTCTGCAGGCGCGACAGGCGCTCGCCATACACCAGCCGACCGGTCAGGACCATGGTCAGCGGCAGCAGAAAGTAGCCCATCGACACTTCCAGGCTTCGCCCGTGCAGGGGCGCCCACAGGAACAGCCACAACTGCACGCCCATCAGCCACGACGTACCGACCATACCCAGCAACAGCACTGGCGTGCGTTTTACCCGGGCCAGCAGCTCACCTACCCGTTTCCAGTCCTTCGAGACAAGCATGAACAAGGTGAGGCAGGGCAGCGTCAGCAGGGTGCGCCAGCCAAAGATCTCTTCGCCATCGAGTGGCGCGAGCAGCGAGGTATAGAAGTACATCACAGCGAACAGGCAGGACGCCATGACCGATGAAACAATGCCTTTTGACACAAGTGCCTCGAATAGGGGAGTTGAGCGGTTGGATCAGCCGCGCATGATCTCAGGGGGCGGGCCTTGCGGCAACCGTGACGCGCCCGGATGTGCGGCCAGTGCCTCAAGGAACTGCGCCGCCGGCATGGGCCTGGCGAACAGGTAGCCTTGTTGGAAGTCCACGCCATGGCGGGCCAGGTAGTCGCGCTGGGTTTCGCTTTCGACACCTTCGGCAACGATACCGAGGCCCAGTTTGGCTGACAGCTCGATGATGGTTTCGAGAATGTGCAGCGACAGCGCATCACCACCGATCATGGCGACGAAGCTCTGGTCGATTTTCAGGTAGTCGACCTTGAACTGGCGCAGGTAATTGAGGCTGGACTGCCCCGTGCCGAAATCGTCGAGTGCAATCATCACACCCATGGCATGCAGCTTCTCGAACAGTTCCAGGGTCACGGGGGTGGGCTCGATCAGCTTGCGCTCGGTCAGCTCCAGGGTCAGTACCACCCGTCCCGGCGGGAAGTGCTGCAGGAAGGTGCGGCAATCGTCCAGCAGGCGCAAGTCGCGGCAGTGGTCGGCGGTGATGTTGACCCCGATGTGGAAACCGTCCTCCAGCAGCCCGGCATAGGGCGCGAGGCTCTGGGCAGTGTGCATCATCAGCGCCCGGGTCATGGCGACGATCTGCCCGCTGTGCTCGGCATAGGGAATGAACAGGTCAGGGCGAACCAGGCCTTCTCGCGGATGGTTCCAGCGCATCAGCACTTCGGCACCAGCCCAGCGGTAATCGCCCTTGCGCACCACTGGCTGGAAGTACGGCAGAAATTCGTCTGCTTGCAGGGCCCGATCCAGCTCGGCACGGGGCGAGGTGGCGCGGCGAATCTGCCAGCGGCAAACCAGCGCGGCCACGGCACCCAGCACCAGCAGCAGGCTGAGCAGGGCAGGGTAGTGGCTGCGCAGCAACTGGCCTTGCTTGTCGGCGCTATAGCCGCCCTGCACGCTGAACGGGTAACGCGTCGAGCCCAGCAACACGTTGGCACTGGCTGCGGCAGGTGGTACGCCTTTATGTACAACGCCGTCCTTGCCCATCCAGGCGTTGCCCACGCGTATCTGCAGGTCTTCGTCGGGGCCGATCAGGCGCAATGCGGTCAACAAATGGTCGCCATCCACCGTGGTGATTGCGCCGTTGTCGCCGTCGCTGGCGCGGTACACCAGCAGCGGATGCCCTGGGGTGACCGAGTTGCCGTCCATCAGCCACAGTTTGCCGTCGGTGTAGTCGCTGGCATTGACCGGTTCGTCGAATTCACCGAACAGCGAAGTGCAATAAAGGTTGTTGTGCCTGAACAGGTTGGTCGAGCGCACGAAGGCATTGCGGGTAACCTGGGCACGCAGCGCAAGCTGGACCTGGTCGCAAGGGCTGACGGTCAGGGGCAGTAGGGCATTGGCAGCACCGGACAAGTTGTCGAGGATGCGTTCGACGTGCTCCACCGCTTGGCGTGTGGTGGCCTGGCTGTTGGCCTGCATCTCGCGCTCGACCTGCCAGTTCATCACGGCAAGGCCGCACAATACCGGCAGCACGCCGACGACCCAGGGCAGCAGGTTGCGCCAGCCCAGGCTGGCGCGGCGTTTAGCGGTAAGGGGCATGCTGAAGTGATCTGTATGAAGGGTAACGAGAGGATAGCCGCTGGTCGGAACGTGCGGCCAACTAAAACGCGACAAACTTTTTTACGCCATGTAGAATCCATTTACGAATACAACAATAAGGTCCTTCAATTCCGAAGGATCAAGCCCGCCGAGAATGGGTCCATATGACATACCATGGGTTCAAGCTGATCATAGGTGACTTCCTCGCCCGCAGCGTGCGCGGAATCCCGTGCTCCCCCCCGTTTCTGTTCCACATCCCACGCAATCAATAATCTTTCGCTGCAGATGAGGACACGAACATGGCTGATATTTTCGAAAACCCGATGGGCCTGATGGGCTTCGAATTCATCGAACTGGCTTCGCCGACCCCTGGCGTACTCGAGCCGGTCTTCCAGATTCTGGGTTTCACCAAGGTGGCCAGCCACCGCTCCAAGGATGTGCACCTGTACCGCCAAGGTGGCATCAACCTGATTCTGAACAACGAACCCAAGAGCGTCGCCTCCTACTTCGCTGCCGAACACGGCCCGTCGGTGTGCGGCATGGCGTTCCGTGTGCGCAATGCCCATGAGGCCTATGCCCGTGCCCTGGAACTGGGCGCTCAGCCGGTTGAAATCGAAACCGGCCCGATGGAGCTGCGCTTGCCGGCAATCAAAGGCATCGGTGGTGCGCCGCTGTACCTGATCGACCGCTTCGACGAAGGCAGCTCGATCTACGACATCGATTTCAATTTCATCGAGGGTGTGGACCGCAACCCAGTGGGTGCTGGTTTGAAAATCATCGACCACCTTACCCACAACGTGTACCGCGGGCGCATGGCCTACTGGGCTGGCTTCTACGAGAAGCTGTTCAACTTCCGCGAAATCCGCTACTTCGACATCAAGGGTGAATATACTGGCCTGACCTCCAAGGCCATGACCGCTCCCGATGGCATGATCCGCATCCCGCTCAACGAAGAGTCGTCCAAGGGTGCCGGCCAGATCGAAGAGTTCCTGATGCAGTTCAACGGCGAAGGTATCCAGCACGTGGCCTTCCTGACCGACGATCTGCTCAAGACCTGGGACGCCCTGAAAGGCTTCGGCATGCGCTTCATGACTGCGCCGCCGCAAACCTACTACGAAATGCTCGAAGAGCGGCTGCCCGGTCACGGCGAACCGGTCGACCAGTTGCAAGCCCGCGGCATCTTGCTTGATGGTGCCTCGCAGCCCGGCGACAAGCGCCTGCTGCTGCAGATTTTCTCGGAAACCCTGCTTGGCCCGGTGTTCTTCGAGTTTATCCAGCGCAAAGGGGATGATGGCTTTGGCGAAGGTAACTTCAAGGCGTTGTTCGAGTCCATCGAACGTGACCAGGTACGCCGCGGTGTGCTAAGCACCGACTGATGCCCTCTGGGTAGCGCCGCCTTCATGTAGCGTTGGCGGCTCTATCACGGCTGCTGGAGCGTGCCCGGTACAGGCCCAGATAGACGATCGAGCCGGTCACGATCCCTACCAGCATCAACGAGGGCAGGATCTGCAGCATGGACTGGCGGATTTCCTGGGCGGTGTAACCCTGCGCGTAGCCGCCTTTTACCCTGTAGCCATACTTGGCCGACAATGCGGTTGCCAAAAACTCGGACTGCGAGGGGCGCTGTGCGTCACGGCTGTCGCCTTTGCTCCAGATATAGCGGTCGCCGAACTCCACCAGCAGTGTCAGGCCATCCTGAAAACCATCCAGTTCGTTGCGCAGCTGTGAGGCATATGCGGTCACGATTACGCCGCTTTCGTTGCCTTGCAGGTAAAAGTTGACCAGCAGTTTGCGGCGCTTGTCAGGTGGCCCATAGGACAGATCGACCTGTTGGCCCGATGAGGCGAAGGCAGATAAGTAGTCCAGTGAGTCTGAAGTGCTGCTGCAGTAGGCTTCATTGCCCTTTACTAGGGTCAACGACCTGAGCATGGAGCGGCTCACGACCTGCTCCTGTAAAACGCTTTTGACGCTTTCGCAGGGCTGGCCTGCCAGTGGCAGGGTACGCTGGGCAGACTCATGCAGCCGATTCAGCGCCTGGTCAACGCTGAAAACCGCTTCCTGAACAGAAATGGCCGCGTTTTCCGCAAGCTTCATTTCCAGTTGAACAATCATCACCAACAAACCGGATATCACAGGCACCAAGCCTACAGTGGTGAGCAGCAGGAGCTCCCGCAGGCGGCGCCCGGCGTGCATGGGTTTCAACATGGTGCATCAGTTCTCCGGGCAGAAGCTGTTCGTGGTGTACAGCTGAGCCCAGAGCCTACGCATTCAATGACCGGCCGGCTGTAGTCCGCGTGAAGTCTGCGCGGGAGGAAAGCCAGAAGGCTGATGTAAGGCGTTACCTGCCGTTGAGGTTCTCCAGTACTTTCTCCGCGAGCAGCGCAGTGGAGTCCGGGTTCTGCCCGGTGATCAGCCGGCCATCCTCGACCACGTAGGGTTTCCACGGGTCATCATGTTTGCTGTACTCGCCGCCGCGGCCACCCAGCTCTTTTTCCGTCGAGAAAGGCACCACCCTGTCCAGCTCAACCAGTTGCTCCTCGATATCGGAAAAGCCGGTCACTTTGCGACCCTTCAATAGAAGGCTGTTGTCGCTGAGCTTGATGTTAAGCAGGCCGGCTACACCGTGGCAGACAGCCGCAACGATGCCGCCCTTTTCGTAGACTTTGCGCGCCAGCTCCTGCAGCGGCTTGTCCTCGGCAAAGTCGTACATCACACCATGTCCACCGGTGTAGTAGATGACACTGTATTCGTCGGCCTTTACCTGGCCAGGGCTCAGGGTGGTGCCCAGGCGGGTCATGAAACGCTTGTCGTCATACCATTGCCAGTCCAGGTCGGGGGCCATCTGCAGGCTGTGTGGGTCGATAGGGACGTAGCCGCCCTGTGGGCTGACATAGTCGACCGTGTAGCCGGCCTTTTCGACTTTCTCGACAAAGTGCACCGCTTCACCCAGCCACAGCCCGGTCGCCCGTTTCAAAGTCGGATACTTGGCTGTATTGGTCAGCACCACCAGCATTTTCTTGCTCATGACCACGCTCCCGTCGGCAACCTGAAGGGCCGCTGTTCCTTGGCCCGGGGAAAACCTAATCAGCATAGCTGCCAAGTGCAAGTACGCCATAGTGCGCAGCTTGTGCTGTGCTAACTTGAACGAAACCCTCGTGGCAACCTGGGCACCCCGGGGTAAATCTTCGCATTGCTGGAGTAACGCTATTGGCTGTACACGGTACGCCGCGTAAACCTGCGCGGCAGCTCACCTTGAAAACCCCTGTCTCGGCACCGCTCGACCTGATGAGCGAACGAATTGCGCATTTTGACTGGGGGCGTACTTCACTTGGACCGTTGCCGTGCTGGCCGGCCTCGTTGCGCATTGCCGTCGACATGATGCACTTGTCTCCGTTCCCCTGTGCGGTGGTCTGGGGGACAGACCTGTGCGTGGTGCACAACGATGGCTATCGGGCGCTGCGGGCCGCCTGGCCAGACGCGCTGGGCAATGTGTTCGATACGCTCTGGAGTGATCTCTGGCCGGCAATCGGGCCCTGGGTATTCAAGGCGCTTGAAGGGCGCTCGAACTTTGTCGAGGACCCACCCCTGCGTATCGTCTGCGGCGAAGGCAGCGAGCCGCTGTGGTGCGCGTTCGGTTATGCACCTCTGCACGATGAACTCGGAAACGTGGCGGGGTTTCTGCACACGGTGATCGAAATCACAGACAGCGTTGATGCGCACCATCGTTGGCGTGAGCAGGCGCAGGGTTTTGAACGGCAGATCGAGCGGCATGTGGCCGAGCGCGAGCAGATCTGGCAGCTGTCGCGGGATGCAATGATGACGGTAACCCCTGCGCTCAGGGTGTATGCCGCCAACCCAGCCTGGTACCGCATTCTGGGCTGGGCTGAGGAGCAGGTTCACGATATGCCGTTACTGGAGCTGGTGCATCCGGCGGATCGCAGCGAAGTACAGGTGGCCGTCACCGGGCTCCTCCAATACCACGATGCCGAGCAACTGGAGACTCGCTTGCGTCACCGCGATGGCCATTATCACTGGTTTCGCTGGAGTGCCCGGTTCGACGGCAACCTGCTGACGGCAGTCGGTCGGGATATCACCGGAGACCGCGAAGAGGCCGCGCGCCAGTCTGAAGCGCTGATGCGCAACAGCGAACGCATGGAGGTGGTGGGCCAACTGGCCGGGGGCATGGGCCATGAGATGAACAACCTGCTGTCAGGTATCGGTGGCAGCCTCGAACTGCTGCAGCGGCGCCTTCAGGATGGGCGCCTGGAGCGGATCGACGCTTATGTGGAGGTCGCTCGCGACTCGGTGTTGCGCGCCATGGAGCTCACTCATCGCCTGCTGGCATTCTCTCGGCATCAACCCCTTGCACCCAAGCCACTGGACTTCAATAGGCAGCTGCGGCAAAGCGAGCCGTTGCTACTCAAGACGCTGGGCGCAGAGATGCGCTTGCACTGGCAACTGGATGTAGCACCGTGGGCGGTTTGCCTTGACATTCCCCAACTTGAAAATGCCTTGGTCAATCTCTGTGCCAATGCCCGAGAGGCTTGCCTGGAACGTGGGAATATCACTGTTCGCAGCGTCAATGAGCGGTTGACGGCCAGTTTTCCTAATGAGAGTGGCCTGCCACCAGGTGACTATGTGGCCTTGCATGTCGAGGACGACGGCCATGGCATGTCGGCGGAGGAAATTGCCAAGGCCTTTGAGCCATTCTTCACCACCAAGGCCATCGGACGTGGTTCCGGGCTAGGGCTATCGATGGTGTACGGCTTTGTCGGTCAATCGGGGGGATATGCGTGGATCGAATCGGGCGCAAGCCAGGGCACCAGGGTTTCCATGCTGTTCCCAAGGTGCCATGAGCCGGTTCCCGAAGAGCCCAAACCCGTGCAGCGCTCCCAGCGCATGGCCCAGGGCGAGCGTTTGCTTCTGGTGGATGACGAACTCAACTTGCGTACCGTAATGCGCGAGTACCTGACCGAACGCGGTTTTGTGGTCACTGATGTGGGCGATGCCAATACCGCACTGGAGCGCTTTCGCCTTGAGGACGCCTTCGATCTGGTTATCACGGATATTGGTCTACCGGGCGGTTTCAGTGGGCGGCAGGTGGCCAAGGCCATGCGCATGCAGCTTCCGCTGCAGAAGATCCTGTTCATCACCGGTTATGCGGACCAGCCCATTGAAGCGCAGTTGCTTGATCAGCCGGGCACGGCATTGATGAACAAACCGTTTTTGCTGGCGGACCTTGCCGATCAGGCGCTACGCATGCTCGAACAATGATGGGGTTCAGGGCTGGCCAAGAATCTGCGTTACCTGCGTCTGTAGCGCTTTCAGTTCGAACGGTTTGCAGATCAGGTGCATGCCCGTGCCCAGGAACCCCTCGCGGGCCATGGCCGTTTCCGCGTAGCCGGTGATGAACAGCACCGGCAAGTGCGGGCGCAGGCTGCGCGCAATTTCGGCCAGTTGCCGGCCATTCATGCCGGGCAACCCGACGTCGCTGACCAGTAGATCAACGGGTTGTGCAGAGCGCAGTACCTTGAGCCCCTGGGTTGCGTTGGCCGCACTGCAGCAGGGATAGCCGCTCTCACGCAGGGCCTGGCACAGCAATTGACGCACATGGGGGTCGTCCTCGACCACCAGCACGTGACGGCCCCGGCTACCTTGCACAGGTACCGGCTTGTTCGGTTTCTTGGCCAGGCCGATATGGCGCGGCAGGTACAGGTCTACACGGGTGCCCTGGCCGATCTGGCTGTGCAGGGTGACATGCCCGCGAGACTGCTTGCTGAAGCCGTAGACCATCGACAGGCCCAGGCCGATGCCCTGGCCAATCGCCTTGGTACTGAAAAAGGGCTCGAAGGCGTGCTCCAGTGTGCTTGGCGCCATGCCTTGGCCGTCATCGATGATGCTCAGGCGCAGATAGTCACCGGCGCACGGAGACCCGCTGGTGAACTGCTTGCTCTCGATGTGCTGGTTGCTCGCCTCGATTCGTAGCTGGCCGCCGCTGGGCATGGCTTCGCAGGCATTGAGCAGGAGGTTGTCGAGGGCTTCCTGCAACTGCTGGTCATCGGCTTCTACAGGCCACAGGCCGTTGGCGATGTGCACGTGCAAGGTGACGGCAGGGCTCAGGCAGGCCTTCAGGCGTTTCTCCTGGAGCAGGCCGTGCAGGTCGACACGCTGGCTGTTCAGCGATTGGCGGGAGGAGAAGGCCAGCAAGCGGTGGGTCAGGCGGGCAGCGCGTGCTACCGCCTCACGGCCCATGCGCAGCACGTTCTCAAGGCCATCGTTGCGGCCTTGTTGCAGGCGCCTGTCAATCAGCTCGAAGCTGCCGCCAATGCTGGTGAGCAGGTTGTTGAAGTCATGAGCAACTCCCCCCGCCAGCTGGCCAATGGCTTCCATCTTGCGTGCCTGGTAGCGGGCGAACTCGTTGCGTTCCTGTGCCTCGTCTGGCAACGCAACAGGCGTGTTCAGGCGCTGCTGCAGATCCTGCAACTTGTCGCGTGCCCGGTACTGCCGGCGCCGGTTGCGCAGGGCAGATTGGGTCATGTGCAGCAGTTGGGCGTTGTCGAACGGGGCGATGAGCAGTAAAAGATTGCCCACCGGGTGGTTACCCGCTCCAGTGGCCGACCAGGCACCCTGCATGAGCAGCACGATGGGCAGGTCCGACCAGCTCTGTTGCTGGTCGATGAATGCCTGCAACAAAGCGCTTGGGCCTTGGCTGAACACTTGCTCGGCAATGATTGCCAGGCCTGCGCCTTCAGCCAGGCAAGTCTGCAGGTTGGGCAGGTCGACGGCGCACAGGCTATCGATGCCGGCTGAGGCGAGCAGGCGCGAGGTGTCCGCCGCTAATGGCGGGGGTGCCAGGATCAAGGCACGTTCATCCAGCGCCAGTGAATGGGCCAAAATGACTCTCCTGTAGGGTGGCCTGATACCCACTGGACCCTGTGCCCACGCCCAGGGTTCAACAATATTCAGATGTTCCCTACAGGCCCTGTTGCAGTACGGGGTCGTCCGGGTTCTGCCGCTCCAGTTCGGCCAGCAGCACTTGTACGTTCTGCAACTGCCCGGTCTCTTTCGAGTACTGGATCAACAGCACCCGCGCCCGGCGGTTGGCCGGCTGCCGGTTGAGTACGGTTTCCAGCTGCTTTTGCGCGGCGTCGAGTTGTTCAAGCTCGTGCAGGGTGACTGCCAGCGTATAGCGGTAGTCGGCGTTGTCCGGGTCCAGCTCGACGGCGCGGGACAAGGCCAGCAAGGCGTATTCGCGTTGCTCGTGGCGGTTCAGCCAGAGCCCCAGCTCGTACTGCAGGAAGGCCGAGTCGGGGCTTAGCGCCAAAGCTTTGCCCAGTACCTGGCGCGAAGCATCGTGCTGGCCCTGACGCTCCAGCAGGCGTACCTGGGTGGCCAGGGCGTCGAGGTTGCCGGGTGCAACCCCTAGCGCCCGCTGCAGGGCCGTAGCCGCCTGGCTGTAGTCGTTTTCGTGCAGGTACAGGCGCGCCAGGTGCACCTGGGCGTCGGCATCTTCGGGTTGTTGCTCGAGCGCCTGCTGGTATTGCTCAAGGGCTGCCTGTAACGGGCCGAAGTACAGGCCGATCTCATCGGGGTCGAGGCCCAGCAGGGCATCCACGGCAGCAAAGCGCACGCTTTGCTCGTCGTCGTCCAGCAGCGGGCCGAGCACCAGGCTGCGCTGCGGCGCCGGCAACAGGCGGCGGATACCGGCAATGGCCGCACGGCGCACCAGCGGGTCGGCATGCTCCAGGTCCTGGCGGGCGAGTTTCAACGCCTGGGGGGAGGGGTAATTGGGTAACTCGGCATAGAGTGCAGCGCGGCGGATTGGGGGCAGGTCGTTGCGTTGCAGTTGCTGGTACAGCACGCGCGCAGCGCCGGGTTGGCCGTCATGGGCCTGGCGCAGGGCCTTGGCATAGCTGTGTGCAGGCAAGGTCGGCGGGGCTGGCTGCTCATCGCGCCACAGGTAACCGAACAGGGCCGATACCAGGATCAACAACAGCAGGGCGATCAGGTAGCGGTTGCGTCTGTGCATCGGACGGTCCGTGGCGGTGGGAAGGGCAGAGCTTGGGCCAGCCGGGGGGTAAATGCAACCGAGTGCAGGCTGCCAGGTGTCTGTATCAGGTGTTGCGGTGGCGCTCGATCTCGCAGGCGCTGAAGATTCAAGGGCATAAAAAAGCCCCGCGGACCAAGGCCTGCGGGGCAAACGGTTGGGGGAGGAGCCAACCAAAGGAGTCGTTGAAACAGGTGTATCAGCGTGCGCTGGCGACGGTCTCCGGTTGCCAGCCGCCACCCAGGGCCTTGTAGATGGAGACAATGCCGCGGTACAGCTCGACCTCGCCCTGGGCCTGCGCATCTTCAGCGCTCAGCCGCTCACGCTCGGCATCCAGCAGTACCAAGTAGTCCACCGTCCCTTCGCGATATCGAATCGAAGCCAGCTCCGCTGCCTTGCGGCTGGCGTCGCTCTGACGCATCAGCGACAGCAGCCGCTGCTGGGTCTTGTCGTAATCGCTGAAGGCGTTGGCCGATTCTTCCAGGGCCAGCAGTACCTGCTGCTCATAGTTGGCCAGTGCCCCTTCGGCATCGGCCTTGGCACCGCGCAGGCGGGCCCGCACGCTGCCCAGGTCGAAGGCTGCCCAGGTAATGCTTGGGCCCAGCGCCCAGGCATTGGCTGCCGAGGAGCCGATCTGCGAGCCGCGTGCGGCGGTAAAGCCAAGGAAGCCGCTGAGGCTGACGCGGGGGAACAGGTCTGCCGTGGCCACGCCGACGTTGGCGGTGGCGGCCGCCAACTGGCGCTCGGCACTGCGGATGTCCGGACGACGGCGCAGCAGTTCACCCGGGTCACCCACCGGCAACGCCTTGGCGATGGCTGGCAGGTCCTTGGGTGACAGGTCTACGCTGAGCGCGTCCGGGCGCTGGCCAAGCAGGGTGGCGATGCGGTGCCGCGCCCGTGCCTGTTCGGCCTGCAGTTGCGGCACGGTGGCTTCGACCCCGGCCAGGCGCGCATCGGCACGTACCACGTCGAGGTCGTTGCCCACGCCGGCATCGCGCAGGGTTTCGGTAATGGTCCGCGATTCCTGCTGGGTCTTGAGGTTGGCCAAGGCGATCTTCTCGCGCAATTGCGCACCGCGCAGTTGCCCGTAGGCATCGACCAGTTCGGCGATCAGGCTGACCTGCAACTGCTGCAGGTCGGCGGCGGCCACCGCTTCCTGGGCTTCGCTGGCCTCGATCTGACGCTGGATGCGGCCGAACAGGTCAAGCTCCCAGGCCATGTCCAGGCCCAGGTCATAGCGCTCGCTGTTCACCCGCTGCGTGGTCTGGCCGGGGATCTGGCCCTTGCCGATGTCGCTGCTGGCGCGGCTGGTGACCACCGGGAACTGGTCGTTCTCGGCGTCCTCGCGGATCGAACGGGCCGATTTCAGGCGGGCGAAGGCCACACGCAAGTCACGGTTGCCGTCCAGCGAAGCCTGCACCAGCTGGTTCAGCACCGGGTCGTCGAACTGCTTCCACCACAGGCTTTCGAAGCGGCTACGGTCGTAGGCCTTGGCCTGCACATCGCTGCTCAGCTGTGCAGGTTCGGTGGCCGGGGCCTGATAGTCCGGGCCTACTGCACAGGCCGCCAGGGCCAGCGCCAGCAGGCTTGGGGTCAGGGGTTTGAGCAGGTTCATGCATGGTTCTCCAGCACTTGAACGCGTTCGGCCTTGCGGGCCTGGCGACGCTCGACGAAACGGCGAATCAGGAAGAAGAACACCGGGGTCAGGAACAGGCCGAATACGGTGACGCCGATCATCCCCGAGAACACCGCCACACCCATGGCATGGCGCATTTCCGAACCGGCACCAGAGCTGAATACCAGCGGAACCACACCCATGATGAAGGCAATCGAAGTCATCAGGATCGGCCGCAGGCGCAGGCGGCAGGCTTCCAGCACTGCAGCCAGCGGATCCAGGCCTTTGGCCTGTTCATCCTTGGCGAACTCGACGATCAGGATCGCGTTCTTGCACGCCAGGCCCACCAGTACGATCAGGCCGATCTGGGTAAAGATGTTGTTGTCGCCACCCGACACGATTACACCGGTGATGGCCGACAGCAGGGTCATCGGCACGATCAGGATCACCGCCAGCGGCAGGCTCCAGCTTTCGTACTGGGCAGCCAGCACCAGGAACGCCAGCAGTACGCACAGCGGGAACACCAGCAGTGCAGTGTTGCCCGAGAGGATCTGCTGGTAGGTCAGGTCGGTCCATTCGAAGGTCATGCCGTTGGGTAGCTCCTCTTTCAGCAGCTTCTCGATGGCAGCTTCGGCCTGGCCAGAGCTGTAACCCGGGGCTGCGGCACCGTTGATTTCTGCGGTGATGAAGCCGTTGTAATGCATGACGCGGTCCGGCCCGGAGGTGTCGCTGACCTTGAGGAAGGTCGCCAGCGGGATCATCTCGCCCAAGTTGTTGCGCACTTTCAACTGGCCGATCTGCTCGGCATCGAGGCGGAACTGCTGTTCAGCCTGGACGTTGACCTGATAGGTGCGGCCAAAGCGGTTGAAGTCGTTGGTGTACAGCGAGCCCAGGTAAACCTGCAGGGTGTCGAAGATGTCGGTGATCGCCACGCCGTGGGTCTTGGCCTTTTCCCGGTCGATGGCAGCATCGACCTGCGGCACGTTGACCTGGTAGCTGGTGAACAGGCCTGCCAGCTCCGGCACGTTGTGGCTCTTGGTGATGATGTTCTGGGTTTCTTTGTACAGCGCTTCGTAACCCAGGTTGCCACGGTCTTCGATTTGCAGGCGGAAGCCGCCAATCGTGCCCAGGCCCTGTACCGGCGGCGGTGGGAAGATGGCGATGTAGGCGTCCTGGATGTCGGCGAACTGGGCATTCAGTGCAGCCGCGATGGCCGCCGCCGACTGGCTCGGGTCCTTGCGCTCATCGAACGGCTTGAGCGGGGTGAACACGATGCCGCTGTTCGGGCTGTTGGTGAAACCGTTGATCGACAGGCCGGGGAAGGCCACCGAGTCGGCCACACCAGGCTGTTTCAGGGCGATTTCGCTCATGCGCTTGATCACCGCCTCGGTGCGGTCGAGGCTGGCGGCGTCAGGCAGTTGGGCGAAGGCCACCAGGTACTGCTTGTCCTGGGCCGGCACGAAACCGGTCGGCGTGGACGAGAAGCCGAGGTAGGTCAGGCCCATCAGGCCGGCATAGACGAACAGGGCGATGCCGCTGGAGCGGATGACCCGGCGCACGCCACCGACGTAGCTGTGGCTGGCGCGGTCGAAGAAGCGGTTGAATGGCGAGAACAGCCAGCTACCCAGCAGCTTGTCGAGGAACCGCGAGAAACGGTCCTTGGGCGCATGGTGGTCCTTCAGCAGCACGGCAGCCAGGGCCGGCGACAGGGTCAGCGAGTTGAACGCCGAGATCACCGTGGAAATGGCAATGGTCAGGGCGAACTGCTTGTAGAACTGCCCGGTAAGGCCGGAAATGAACGCAGCCGGTACGAACACGGCGCACAGCACCAGGGCGGTCGCGATGATCGGCCCGGTCACCTCGCTCATTGCCTTTTGCGTGGCTTCCAGCGGTTTCAGGCCAAGCCCGATGTTACGTTCGACGTTTTCCACCACGACGATGGCGTCGTCCACAACGATGCCGATTGCCAGCACCAACCCGAATAGCGACAAGGCGTTAAGCGAGAAACCGAACAGGTGCATCACCGCAAAGGTACCGATCAACGATACCGGCACGGCCAGCAGCGGGATGATCGAGGCACGCCAGGTCTGCAGGAACAGGATGACGACCAGTACGACCAGCACCAGGGCTTCGAACAGGGTGTGCACCACTGCTTCGATGGAGCCGCGCACGAAGATGGTCGGGTCATAGACGATGCTGTAGTCCATCCCTTCGGGGAAGTCCTTCTTCAGCTCGGCCATTTTCGCCCGCACTTCGTCGGAGATCTCGATGGCGTTGGAGCCTGGGCGCTGGAAGATCGGGATGGCCACCGCCGGCTGGTTGTTCAGCAGCGAGCGCAAGGCGTACTGGCTGGAGCCGAGTTCCACCCGGGCAATGTCCTTCAGGCGGGTGATCTCGCCATCGGCACCGGCACGGATGATGATGTTCTCGAACTCTTCCTCGTTGACCAGACGGCCTTGGGTGTTGATCGACAGCTGGAAGCTGGTGGAGCCGGGGGCGGGCGGCGCGCCCAGCTGACCGGCGGCCACCTGGCGGTTCTGTTCGCGGATTGCCGCTACCACATCACTGGCGGTGAGGTTGCGCGAAGCGGTCTTGTTCGGGTCCAGCCACACGCGCAGCGAGTAGTCGCCCATGCCGAACAGCTGCACGTCGCCTACGCCGCCCAGCCGCGCCAGCTCGTCCTTGATGTTGAGGATGGCGTAGTTGGACAGGTAGAGCATGTCGTAGCGGTTGTCCGGCGACGTCAGGTGCACGACCATGGTCAGGTCGGGCGAGGCCTTGTCGACGGTGATACCGATACGCGTCACTTCCTCAGGCAGCTTGGGCTGGGTACGGGTGACGCGGTTCTGCACCTGCACCTGGGCGTTGTCCAGGTCAGTGCCCAGGGCGAAGGTGATGGTCAGCGTCAGCTTGCCGTCAGCGGTGGACTGGGAGGACATGTACAGCATGTTCTCAACGCCGGTGATGGCCTGTTCCAACGGCGCGGCGACGGTCTCGCCGATCACCTTGGGGTTGGCGCCGGGGAAGTTGGCACGCACCACCACGGTGGGTGGCACCACTTCGGGGTATTCGCTGATCGGCAGCTGGAAAAGCGAGATCGAGCCTGCGATCAGCAGAATCAACGACAGCACTGCGGCGAAGATCGGCCGGGTAATGAAGAATTTCGAGAAGTTCATCGGTGTGGTCCCTTAACCGCGTGGCGCCTGGGCGCTGGCGACTTTCACGTTGTTGCCCGCCACTTTCGGCGCCGGGTTGCTGGCCTCCAGTGCCTGGCGCTGCTGGGCGAGGGCGGCGAGGGTCTGCTCACTGGCCATTGGGGTTTCTTCCGGGGTGACCGGCGAGCCTGGGCGCACGCGCTGCAGGCCCTTGACCACGATGCGGTCATCCTTGGCCAGGCCGCTGCGCACGATACGCAGGCCTTCCAGCTTCGGCCCCAGCTCAACGGCGCGGTAGGTGGCCTTGTTGTCCTTGTCCATGACCAGCACGAACTTCTTGCCAAGGTCGGTGCCCACGGCTTCGTCGTTGATCAGCATGGCGTCGTACTGGGCGCTGCCCACCAGCTTCAGGCGTGCATACAGGCCGGGGGTGAACTGGCCGTCGCGGTTGTCGAACACGGCGCGGCCACGGATGGTGCCGGTGCGCGGGTTGACCTGGTTGTCGACGAAGTTCATCTGGCCCTGGTGCGGGTTGCCGGTTTCGTTGGTCAGGCCCAGGTACACCGGGGTGCTCTGGCCACGCTGGCCTTCGCGCGCCAGCTGGGTGTACTTGAGGTACACGCGCTCGTCGGCGTCGAAGTAGGCGTAGACCTTGTCGGTGGACACCACGCTGGTCAGCGGGGTGACATCGGCAGTGACGATGTTGCCGGCAGTGAACTGGGCACGGCTGACACGGCCACTGATGGGCGCGGTGACACGAGTGAAGCTGAGGTTCAGGCGCGCCAGGTCGAGTTGGGCCTGGATTGCGTCGACACCCGCGCGGGCTTCGGCGGCAGCGCTGCTGCGCGATTCTGCAAGTTCTGCAGAAATGGCGTTGCTGTCGCGCAGGCGCTCGCCACGGCGGGCTTCGTTGGCGCTGCGAATGGCGGTGGCCTTGGCCTGTTGCAGTTGGGCTTCGAGGCGGCGGACTTCAGCCTGGAACGGGCGTGGGTCGATCTGGAATAGCAGGTCGCCTTTTTTTACCTGGGCGCCTTCGGTGAAGGCGACCTGGTCGATCTGGCCGGCAACCCGCGGGCGAACTTCGACAGTTTCCGGGGCTTCGAGGCGGCCGGTGAACTCGTCCCACTCGTTGATCGGTTGCTCGATCACCTTGGCCACAGTGACCTTCGGCGCGGCGGGAGCCTGCACGGCGTCGGGGGTCCGACCGCAAGCGCTGATCACCACCACTGCCAGGGCAGCGAGGGGGAAGCGCAAGGGTTTGAGAGATTGTTCCATGGAGAACTCCGCCAATGTATTAGTAGTGGGCGGAGTGTGAGTGTGTTGCGCGTGAGGCACGAATCGAACGGGACGAAGGTTAATATCACGCTGAATGATATGTGTGGATCATTCATCGATGGCGGGCATGATGGGGCTGCCTGGCAGCCCCTTTTTGCACCCGCGCCCTCAGAATCGCCAGCGGGCGTTCGCCATCAGGTTGCGTGGTTCGCCATAAGAGCCAGAGCTGAACGTGCCCAGGCCATCGTAGTATTTCTTGTCGAACAGGTTGTTCAGGTTCAGCCCTACGCTCAGGTGTTCATCGAAGGCGTAGTTGGCCAGCAGCCCGACCACGCCAAAGTCACGCTGGTGCGCCTTGGTGCCCAAGTCTGAATTGACCGCGTAGATGTCGCTTTGCCAAGTCATGTTGCCGCCCACTGTCAGCTTGTTCCAGTCACCGGGCAGGCGATAGGTGGTGGCCAGCTTGAACAGGTTCATCGGCTGGTTGGTCTCGACGCGGTTGCCCTCCTTGTCGTGGGACTCGCGGTAGGTGTAGCCGCCAAAGACATTCCAGCCCGGCAGTACCTCGCCGGAAATTTCCGTCTCGATGCCACGCGTCGTGGTGCCGGCAATGGCTCGGTAGATTTCCTGCGGGCCACTGTCATCGACCAATTGCGGCGTGTTCTTCTGTTTGACCTCGAACAGTGCGGCGCTGGCGTTCAGCGCGCCGTCGTAGAACTCACCCTTGATGCCGAGTTCGTAGTTGTCGCCTTCGAGCGGGTCCAGCGAGGTGTTGCTGGCAGTTTTGTAATAGGTCTGCGGCAGGAAAATCTGCGTCCAACTGGCGTACACCGAGTACGTGTCGTTCAGGTCCAGCACCACACCGGCGTAGGGCGTGACCACGCCGGATTTCTTCGTACGGTCGCGGCCAGTGACTTCGCCGGTCAAATCGTCGCTGCTGTCGTCCTTCTGGTTCCACCAGCTCACCCGGCTGCCGAGGATGATCGACAACGGATCATACGGCTTGAGGCGCACGGCGGCGTAGACACCGGACTGGCTCAGGCGTGACAGGCTTTCTTCGGTCTTGGCCAGGTGCGGCTTGCCATGGGGGTCGCCATCCCACTCATAGATGTTGTCGACAGCAGGGAAGCCGCGCTCGTAGGTCGGGTAGTTGAGGTGGGTGTAGGCCAGGTTGCTGCCCAGCACCAGCTCATGCTCGCGGCCGCCCAGCTGGAACGGGCCGGTGGCGTACAGATCGAAATTGTCCTGGGTCTGGTAGCTGTCCAGGCGGTTGATGTACATCGATACGCCGCTGCCGGTGAGCGGGTCGGGCTTGCCGCCACTGGCGGAGCCGGTGACGCCACGGCGGTACGCGTACTGGTGGCTGTACGCGGCCTTGGCAACCCAGTCGTTGGCCAGCTTGTGTTCCAGCAGGCCGGTGAAGTTGTACTGGGTATTGTTCAGGTAGCTCCAGCGCGCGGCGGGGTTGAACGACCGCGAGAAGTTTGTTGCGCTGCCATCGCTGTTGAACAAAGGGATGTGCCCGAAGCTGACGCCATCGGCATTGTTGTTCTGGTAGTCGAGGCTCAGGCGCAGCAGCGTGTCTTCGCTCAGGTCGATGTCCAGGGCGCCGTACATCACGCGCTTGTCGGTCTTGTACCAGTCAACGAACGAGTTGGCGGTTTCGTACACCCCGACCAGGCGGCCACGGATGTTGCCGGCTTCGGTGAGCGGCCCCGAGACATCGGCCTCGGTGCGATAGCGGTCCCATGAACCGACCTCGCCGGCAACCGTCGCCTGCGCATCCTCCGTAGGCCGCTTGCGCACCAGGTTGAGCGTGGCCGATGGCGTGCCGGCGCCACTGAGCAGGCCGGTGGCGCCACGCACCACTTCGACCCGGTCATAGATCGCCATGTCGGCCAAGGTACTGGTGAATTGCTGCGATTCGTTGGCGATTTGCGCAGGGATGCCGTCGTACTGGAAGTTCTGGATCTGGAAGCCGCGGGCGTAGAAGGTATAGCGCTCGCTGTCACGATGGTTGCTGGAAAGCCCCGGCGTGAACTTGACCACATCGTCGATCGAGGCCAGGTGGTGATCGTTCATCACCTGGCGCGTAACCACGCTGACCGACTGCGGCGTTTCGCGCAGTGACAGGCCCAGCTTGGTTGCGGTACGGGTTTGCCCGGTGGTGTAGGCCCCTGTGTTTTCGGTGGTTTCGCCCAGGCCATTGCCCACCACGCTGGTCGCGCCCAGCTGCACGGCATTGCCGGACTCGCTCGGGTACAGCACATAGGCGCCTTGCTCGGCAGGTGCAACGCCCAGGCCGGTGCCAGCCAGGAGTGCGGCGAAGCCCTGTTCGACGCTGTAGGTGCCTTGCAGGCCGGCACTTTGCTTGCCTGCAGTGAGCTGGCTGTCGAACGACAGCACCACCCCGGCCGCGTTGGCGAAGCGGCCGAGCACCGTGCTCAGCGGGCCGCCGCTGATGGCGTAGGTCTTCTGCGCGTTGGCTGCCTGGGCCATGGCGGCACCGGGCAGCAGCGGCGGGAGCAGGGCGAGCGAGGCGCCGAGCAAGGCAGACGTGAGTGCTTGGCGGGGTGGTGAGATAAGGCGGCGCATGCGAGCTTCCTGGGCGTAGTGTTTTCGGTGTTATTGCCAGGGAGGCGAATGGGCGAGGGCAAATCGACAATGCCCTGTGCATTTTTTTTCAGGCATTGCGGCTCAAGGGTTCTATGCGTGTCCAGAAGCGGGTATGGCGCACCAGCTTTACCGGCAGCGAGAGGGTAAGGGTGGACAGGGTCAGGTCAAGGTCGGTGAGCGAATAGGCGCCGGAAACCCGCAGGTGGCCGACCGCCGTGGCACAGCCCAGGTAGCCGCTGCGGTACCGCTGTAACTCTTCGAGCAGGTGATCCAGGCGCCAATCGTCCACCACCAGCTGGCCTTCGGTCCAGGCCGCGTCGGTACTGGCCAGTGGCATGCGTTGCAGGATGCCTGTGCTGTCGAACAGCAGGCCGTAGCCATTGTCCAGGCGGATTTGCTCGCCACCCGCGTTGATCGGGTTCACGACGACGGCATGCTGGTAAACGCATACGCGGGTCTGGTGGTCCTGTTGCCTGACGCCGAACCGGGTGCCCAGCGCCCTGATGTGCCCTTCGCCAGTGCTGACCATGAACGGGCGGTGATCGGCAGCGGTTTCGACAAAGATCTCCCCGGCGCGCAGCTGTAGCTGGCGGGTGTCGTTGCTGAAGGCAATGTCCACCGCACTGCCGGTGTTGAGGATCAGGCGGCTGCCGTCACTCAGCGTCACCCTGCGCTGCTCGCCGATGGCAGTGCGCACGTCGGCCAGCCACACCGGCGCATCGCGATAACCGCGCCAGCCCAGGGCGCCAAGCCCCGCGCCCAGCAGCAGCCCCTTGAGCAGCATGCGCCGCTGCAGCGCCGGGCCCTGCTGGCCGGCACGCGCCAGCACGTCATGGCCCAGTGCGCCTTGTGCCTGGTTCAGTTGTGCCTGCAACATGGCCACTCGCTGCCAGGCCCACTGGTGCTGGGGGTCGGCCGCATGCCAGGCCTGCCAGCGTTGCTGCAGGTCCGGGTCTGCAGGGGCCTCGCCCAGCCGGGCGAACCACTGCGCAGCGGCACTCAGTGCCTGGCGTTGGGGCAGGGGGCTCACTGGCCGTGTTCCAGGGCAAACAGCAAGCAGTGCTCGGTGGCGCGGGCAATGTACTTGGTGATCGAACTGACCGATACGTCCATCTGGGCGGCGATGTCCTTGTAGCCCAGGCCACGCAGCTGCGATAACAGAAACGCCTGCTTGACCTTCTTGCCCAGGCCTTCAAGCATCGCATCCAGTGCTTGCAGGGTTTCCACCAGCACCCAGCGTTCCTCGGGGGAAATCGCATACTGCTCGGGCTGTTCGGCCAACAGTTGCAGGTAGGCCTGCTCCAGTGCCCGGCGGCGGAAGCTGTCGATCATCACGCGCCTGGCCATGGTCACCAGAAAGTGGCGTGGCTCGCGCAGTTCACTGAGCAAAGGCTGGCTGCGGTCGGCCAGCAGTACACGCACGAACGTGTCCTGGGCCAGGTCGGCGGCTTGCTGCGAACACTGCAGGCGGCCGCGCAGCCAGTTCACCAGCCAGCCGTGGTGGTTGGCGTACAGGCCGGCCAGGCTGTGTCCGGTCGAGGGGAGGGAGTCAGGCATGGTGCTGTTGCGCGCTAATGAGAATTAGTCGCAATTTATGTCAATTGCGCACATTCAGCAATGGCCCAGCTACAAAGGTGAGGGGGAAGAGAAGTTACCCGGAACAAGCAGGGCGCGGTGACAGGTTGCGAAAAGGGGGCGCAACGCGCCCCCGGCAATCTCAGCTCAATACGTTGAACCCGTGGGTGCCATCCCGCTCCAGCTGGGCAATCAGCCCGAACTCCCAATCCAGGTACCCCTGCATGGCCTCACGCGGGTTGTCAGTGCCTTCATAAGGCCGGCGATAACGGTCGGTGCGCGCCACCGCCAGGTGCGTTTCGCCGCTTTCCAGCGGCTTGCCCGCCGCAATCCACCGCGCCGTGCCGCCGTCCAGCACGTACACCGGGGTTTGCGTCAGCGCCTGCAAGTCTACCGCCGCAAAGCGCGCCAACAGGCTGCTGCCGCAGGTCAGTACATAGCGCTCGGCTACTGGTAGCTGTTCCAGCACCTGCGGCAACTGCGCGCGAATTGCCCAGTGGGCACCTGGAATATGGCGTTTCACGTAGTTGGCACTGGTGGTGAAGTCCAGCAGCACGGTGCCTGGCGTTTGCAGCCAGTCGTCCAACTGCTCGACGCCGATTTCGGTGACTGCAGGCAGTGCAGGCTGGGGGGCCTGCCAGTCGCCGGTCTCGCTGAAGTCTTGCGCCGACAGGCCATCGAGCACGGCTACCTGCCAGCCCATTTGCGCCAGCCAGGAAGCGCTCATGTTGGCCCGCACGCCATCGTCATCCACTAGCACGATTCGCGCCCCGCGCACGCTGGCGACGTGGTCGGTTTCCTGCACCAGTTGCCCGCCCGGTACACTGCGGCTGGCCGGCAGGTGGCCGTGGGCATATTCCTCGGGGGTGCGCACGTCGAACAGGTAGGTGGTGCGTTGGGTATCGGCCTGCCAGGCGGCCAGGGCTTCGCGCTCCAGGCGCAGCACACCGGCACGGTCGGCGACATTGCGCGCGCGTTGGGCGGCGTTGGCGCGGGTGTTGTTGCTGACATCGGCGAAGCGGCGTTCCTGGCCGTGCGCCAGCGTCTGCCCGGCCAGGGTCCAGCCGATGGTGCCGTTGCGCAGGGCAGCGACGGGGTTGGGGATGCCGGCGTTGACCAGCGACTGGGTGCCGATGATGCTGCGGGTGCGCCCAGCGCAGTTGACGATAACCTGGGTGGCGGGGCTGGGCGCCAGTTCGGCAACCCGCAGTACCAGTTCGGCACCGGGCACACTGATGCCCCCCGGGATGCTCATGGTCTGGTATTCGTCGAAGCGACGGGCGTCGAGCACCACCACGTCGGCCTTGGCGTCCAGCAGCGCCTGCACGTGTTCAGCCGCCAATGACGGGGTATGGCGGACGCTTTCAACCAGCTCGCCGAAGGCTTTACTCGGCACGTTTACGTCACGGAACAGCTCGCCACCGGCCGCGCGCCAGCCGGCCAGCCCGCCTTCGAGCAATGCGATATCGCTGTACCCCAGCGTCAGCAGGCGTTCGGCGGCCTGGTGTGCCAGGCCTTCACCGTCGTCATACACCGTAATGGCGGTGTCACGCCGTGGCACGCGGGCGTAAATCTCCAGTTCCAGCTTGGACAAGGGGATGTTGGCAGTGAACAGGGGGTGTTCCTGGGCGAACGGGTCTTCCTCGCGCACATCGATCAGCGCCAGTTCTTCATGGGCCAGCAAGGCCCGGCGAATGTCTTGGTAGGAGCGGGTGGCAACGGTACTCATGAGGCAGGGTTCTCTTTGGACAGGTCCCAGATGTTGGGCAGAAGGCTGTTGGAATAGCCGGAAATGAACGGTTTTTCGCTGCCGTCGGGCAAGTACACCGCACGGCTGACGGCGCCGATGTTGGCGCCGTACACGTGGATGCTGATCGACACCCGGTCGTCGAACGCGTTGCTGACTTGATGCACATCGCCGATGCGCGGCGAAACGGCCTCTACATGGCCGGGATCAAGGCGCACGGGCTCACCCGCTGGCAATAACGCGCCGTGTTCGCTACGGGCGAAGCCTTGCGAGTATTCGGCGCCGCGCAGCATGCCGATCAGGCCCCAGACCCGGTGGTCGTGGATCGGTGTCTGCTGGCCTGGCCCCCAGACGAAGCTGACGATGGAAAAGCGCTGGCGCGAATCGCAATGCAGCAAATATTGCTGGTAACGGGCCGGGTCTGGCTGCGCCAGTGCTTCGGGCAACCAGTCGTCATGGGCGACCAGGCTGCGCAGCAGGCCCTGGCCGTGGTCGAGGAGGGTGGCTTCGTCGGTTTCTTGGTCCACCAGTTGCGCAAGGGCGTCGATGAAGTGGCGCAGGCGCTCAAGGCGCAGGGGTTGGCTCATGGTTCAGGCTCGGCTGACGGTTTGGTTTAACCCTAGCAAACGCACTGAATATTCTCAAAAGTAAAAATACGAATAAGCTAATATGCAAAAGACGCATTTACAGATTGGCTGATCTGTTTTGAAATGGGTGCATGGGGAAAGCATTAGGTTATGCCCAAAACGAATTTCACGGCGCTGCGCTTAATCGATAACTTATAAGCATTGTGCTGTTTATATTCAAAGTGAATATGCCAGCCCCCATGACCCCCACGAGACCGCACGCGCGGATCGGCCTGATGTACCCCTTCGGTACCTGGAGACGAACGTGCGATATCTCAAGCAATTGGCCGCTGGTGTGCTGGCCAGCTCCCTCAGCCTGGCCGCTGCCGCGCAAACCTTGGTGGTCGGTGACCAGAGCTTCAATGCCCGTGCGGTGATGGAAGCGGCCGGGGTGCTCGACGACCTGCCGTACACCCTGGAATGGAAGCAGTTCACGGCCGGCTCGCCGGTAGCCGAGGCGCTGAACGTGGGCAGCCTGGACATCGGCCTGCTGGGCGATGCGCCGCCGTTGTTCCTTGGCGCCCTGGGCGCGCCGATCAAGGTGATTGCGGTCAGCCGGCAGAACCTGGATGGCGTGGCGATCCTGGCGCGCAAGGACTCGAACATTCACAGCCTCGAAGACCTGCGCGGCAAACGTGCGGCGATCTGGAAGGGCTCCTGGAGCCAGCAGTTGTTGTTCAGCGCGCTGGACAAGGCCGCCGTGCCGCGTGATGCCCTGGAGCTACGCTACCTCAGCGCCCTGGACGCCTCGCATGCCCTGGATGGCGGTTCGGTGGATGTGATCGCCACCTGGGAACCCTATGTCACCCAACAGGAACGCCAAGGGGCACGGGTGCTGGCCACGGCTGAAGGGCTGATCCCTGCGCAGAGTTTCGTGGTGGCCAATGCCAAGGCGGTGGAGGCCAAGCGGGCGCAGATCAGTGATTTTCTGCAGCGCCTGAAAAAGGCCCGTGACTGGACCCTCAGCGACCCGGCCCATACCGAGGCTTATGCCGATGCCTGGGCCAAACGCACCCGTGCCGACCGCGACATTGCCCGCATCTGGTTTGCCCGCGCACGTACCGATGTCGCGCCGCTGAACCCGCAGGTGATCGTGGATGCGCAGAAGACCGTGGACTTCTTTGCCGGGCTGGGGCTGATCAAGAACTACCCGGCGTCGAGCCTGTTCGATACCTCGTTCGCGGCAGCGTTCGACCACTGATTTTTCCTGCAGTGGCCCAATCGCCGGCAAGCCAGCTCCCACAGGATCACCACAGGCCTGGGTTTAGTGGGAAACCTGTGGGAGCTGGCTTGCCGGCGATTGGGCCGGTACAGGCGACAACTGTTATGAGGAGCTGTACATGACCACCCGCAAAATCAAGCTTGGTGCCCTGACCATGGGCTGCGGCGGCCCTGGCCGGCACAACCTGTGGCTGGACCCGGAGCTGCCCGCCGACGCCAGCGTCAACATCGACTGGTACATCGACATCGCCCGCCAGGCCGAAGCGGCATTGTTCGACCTGATGTTCATCGTCGACAGCCAGTACATCACCCCTGGCTCGCCGTCTCACTACCTCAACCGCCTGGAGCCGCTGACCCTGCTGTCGGCACTGGCCGTCACCACCCGCAACATCGGCCTGGTCGGCACCCTGACCACGTCCTACAACGAGCCCTTCAACGTCGCCCGCCGCCTGGCCTCGCTGGACCTGATCAGCAAGGGCCGGGCCGGCTGGAACGTGGTCACCAGCGGTGACGCTGGCACCGCCGGCAACTATGGCCGTGACGAGCACTACGACTACGACACCCGTTATGCCCGTGCCCTGGAGCATGTGGCGGTGGTGCAGGGCCTGTGGCGGTCCTATGAAGATGGCGCGTTCCCGCGCAACCGCGCGACCGGGCAATTCCTTGATCCGAGCCGGATGCATGCCCTCAACCACAAGGGCGAGCACTTTTCGGTCGTCGGGCCGTTGAACATCCAGCGTTCTCCCCAGGGCCAGCCAGTGATCTTCCAGGCCGGCGACTCACAGCAAGGGCGCGAGCTGGGTGCCGCCACGGCAGATGTCATCTTCACCCATGCCGCCAGCATCGAGCAGGGCCAGGCGTTCTACCGCGACGTGAAAGACCGCGCTGTGCGGCTGGGGCGCGACCCGGAGCAACTGCTGGTATTGCCCGGTGCCGAGATCTACGTGGGCGACACCGACGAACACGCCCGCGAGATCGAACGCCACTACCACCAGCAGGACCACAGCTTCGAGCTGGCCCTCAAGGAGTTCGGGCGCAACTTCGGCTGGCACGACTTCAGCCAGTACGAGCTTGATGCTCCGTTCCCGCAACAAAGCCTGGAGCACGCACGCAGCAGCTTCTTCACCAACGCCAAACGTATTGCCGACCAGGCCCGGGAGCAAGGCTTCAGCCTGCGCCAGTCGGTGGAGTTCGGCCGTAAGCTGCGCCCTGGCGCCTTCGTTGGCTCGGCCGAAACGGTAGCGGCAAAAATGACCGAGTGGTTCGAGGCGCGGGCGCTGGACGGCTTCAACATCTACATCGGCCACCCCGGGCAGTTCCGCCGGTTTACCCAGGAGGTGGTACCGCTGCTGCAGGCGCGCGGGGTGTACCGCACCGCCTACGAGGGCAGCACACTGCGCGAGAGCCTGGGCCTGGCCATTCAGTGAATGCTTGAGGCCAGTTCGAAGATCGGCATGTACATCAGGATCACGATCAGGCCGATCAGCAGGCCGATGAACGTCATCAGCAGCGGTTCGAACAGTTTCACGAACCATTCCACCCAGCGGCCGATTTCCTGGTCATGGAAGTCGGCGCAGCGTTCCAGCATCTCGCCCAGGTTGCCGGACTGCTCGCCGGCCCGCAGCAGGCGCAGCGACACCGGCGTGACCAGGTGCCCGGCTTCCAGCGCATCGGACAGCGGCAGCCCTTCGCCCACCCGTTGGCTGGCCTGGCCCAGGCCCTGGGCTGCTGCGCTGCCGAGCAGGCCGCGGGCCATGCCCATGGCGGTGAGGATGGGAATGCCGCCTTGCAGCAGGATGCCCAACGAGCGATAGAAGCGCGCCAGCTCGTACATCATCAGCCGTTGATGTAGCGCCGGCAGGCGGCGCAACTGGCAGGATGCCCAATGCCGTACCCGTGGGTGGCGGCGTAGCAGCCACAGCGCCGTGACCCCACCGACCGTGCCCAGCGCGAGCGGCAGTTGCTGGGCATGTAAAAACAGCCCGATCTGCATCAACACCCGTGACAGCCAGGGCAGTTCGGTACCCATGCCCTCGAACACCTGGCTAAAACGCGGCACCACGTAGCCGAGCAGGAACAGCACCACGCCGCCACCTACCAGCAACAGCAGCAACGGGTAGACCGAGGCCCCGACCAGCTTCTGCCGTACCAGGTCCAGGCGCTGGCGGTAGCTGATGTAGCGGGTGAGGGCGTCGCCCAGCGCACCGGTCCGTTCGCTGGACTGCACCAACGCCACATACAGCGGCGGGAATATCCGCGGTTGCTGGCCCAGGGCCTGGGACAGCGAACGGCCTTCGTACAGCTGGCGTACCAGCTCGGCCAGCACCTTGCGTGTGGCAGATGCAGGGGCCTTTTCTGCCAGGCTCTCCAGTGCGTCGATCAGCGGCAGGCCGGCATTGAGCAGGGTCGACAGTTCCTGACTGAACAGCACCAGGTCGAATGCCGCTTCGCGTCGCCAAACCATGCCGCGCAAGGCGCCGCCGTTGCTGCGCAGGCTGAGTACGCGCAGGCCTTGGTCCTCGGCCTGGCGGCGGGCCTGGTCAGCGTCCTCGGCGTCAATCTGCAACTGCACCACGCCCTGTCTGCCCAGGGCCTTGAGGCTGTAGCGCATGGCCACTCTCCTTACTGCCAGCTGGTAATTTCGGCGTTTTCCCCATCACCACCGGGCTGGCCGTCCTTGCCCATCGACAGCAGGTCGTATTCACCACCGTTTTCGCCAGGTTGCCGGTAGATGTACGGGCGGCCCCACGGGTCCTGCGGCACGGCTTTTTGCAGGTACGGGCCGGTCCAGCGTGCCTCGCCATTGGGGGCGATTACCAAGGCCTGCAGGCCTTGCTCGCTGTTGGGGTAGTGGCCGACTTCCAGGCGATACAAATCCAGCGCCTTGCTCAGCCCTTCTATCTGCGCCCGCGCCACCTTGGCTTCGGAGCGACCGAGCTGGCTGAAGTACTTGGGCGCGACGATGCCGGCCAACAGGCCGAGCACCACCAGCACCACCAGGAGTTCGAGCAGGGTGAAGCCACGTTGCGGGTTGGTTCTGCGCTGCATGGTGAAGCCCTCCACTGCATGGGGACACGGGTTGACAGGCACCATGCAACAGCCGTGCACGTCTGCCTCGGGGCCTTGCGCCATGCGGTACAGGAAGCGGCACAGTGCTTGCGTCGTGGTCATCGACCTCGGGTTTTCCGGGGCATTTCCCCCACTTCGGGGGCCACGACGAAGAGGCAACCGTCATGCGTGGACTCATCCTCGGTTTGATCTGGCTGGCGGCAGGTGCTGCCCAGGCCGATGTGTACATCTCCATCGATGCCAAGGGCGGCTACGTACTGACCAACGTCCATCGACCCGGGCGCCACTATGAAAAGGTGATCAGCGAACAGTTGGCCCAGGCTGGCCCGGCCAATGCGCAAATGATCACTGGCCGGCCTTACGCCGAGGTGGTCGCCACGGCAGCGCGCATCCACAACGTGCCGCCGGCGCTGCTGCATGCGCTGATCAAGGCCGAGTCCGGCTACAACCCGAAGGCCCGCTCGCGGGCGGGGGCGGTGGGGTTGATGCAGCTGATGCCGGATACCGCCCGCGAAATGGGCGTGGAAGATCGGCTGGACCCGGAGGACAACGTGCAGGGCGGGGCACGCTACATAAAGCAGATGCTCACCCTGTTCGACAACGACATCACGCTGGCCGTGGCGGCCTACAATGCGGGGCCGGATGCCGTACTGCGGCGCGGCGCTGTGCCACCGTTTGCCGAGACCCGGCGCTATGTGCCCACGGTGCTGCGCGAATATCGCAAGTTGCAGGGGTTGGCGGATGATGGTTCTTTCTAGGTGGCCGGGGTATGGCTGCCGCTCCTGCGGTGATTGGGTGAACTAAGTGAAAAAAGCGTTACCCTTCGGCGGATGCCATCAATTTAGCACTATGGTTTCCCCAGGTCTGGGCTATAACCTTCAGAAGGTGCCCAGCTGTGGAGTCCGCCATGGACATCGCCCCTCGTTCCGACGCCATAGAAGTGCCTGCCGGTAACGAGCTGGCTGCCCCACGCAAGCCGTTCAACCTGCTGCGCTGGTATGCCTGGGTCAGCCTGGCCATCATCCTTTCGGTGGCTGCCGGACTGGGGCTGATTTCCAGCCGTTTCATCATCGATGAGAGCGTTGAGCGCGATGCCTTGCTGACCGCACAGTTCATCACCTCCATCGCCGACGCCGAAGTACGCCATGTGTCGATCCCCAACGTGCGTACCATGGGCGAGCTGCTGGACCCGCGCACCGACCGCAGCAACCTGCCGGACGTCGACCCGGATGCCCGGCGCAAGGCCCGCGGCGAGTTTCTTGACCATATCGCCCACCTGCCAGACATGCTGCTGGCCAATATCTATGCCCCGGACCGTACGGTGATCTGGTCCAGCAACCCGGCGCTGATCGGCAAGCTGATTGATAGCGACGATGACCTGGAACGGGCTTTCGAGTACAAGATGCGGGTCTCGGCCAGCTACCACAACTTCGAACAGGCCCGCGCCGAGCAGAAGTTTGTCACCCCGCCCGAGCAGCTGTTCATCGAAAACTACATTCCGCTGTTCGATGCCGATGGCGAGCACGTCACGGCGATGGTCGAGATCTATAAAGAGCCCCATGACCTGATCGTGCGCATCGAGCATGGCCTGATACTGATCTGGCTGGCGATCACCGTCGGCGCCGCGCTGGTCTACGTCGGCCTGTACGGCATCATGCACCGCGCTGCGCGGTTGCTGGCGGTGCAGCAGAAGCGGCTGATCAACAACGAAACCTACGTGGCACTGGGTGAGGTGTCCTCGGCGGTAGCCCACAGCCTGCGCAACCCGCTGGCCAGTATCCGCTCCAGTGCCGAGCTGGCCCAGGCGTTCGACGAAGGCCCGGCGCAGCGCAATATCAATGACATCATCAGCCAGGTCGACCGGATGTCGCAGTGGATCCGCCAGATGCTGCAGTCGCTGCGCCCACTGAACGATGAGGCGGTGGCGGTGGACTTGCCGCTGGCCTTGCAGGAAAGCCTGCAGAGCTACGCCGTGCAGTTGGCACGTGGCGGGGTGAGCCTGGACCTGCAACCGTTACCGGCGGTACAGGTATTGGGGCATCCGGCGTTACTGCGGCAGATTTTCAGCAGCCTGATCGCCAATGCGCTGGAATCGATGGAGCAGGGCGGGCGGTTGCGTATCGAGGTGGTGCGCCATGACCGGCGCAGCCTGACCCTTCGCCTGTCCGACAATGGCAAGGGCATGAACGAGGAACAGCAGCGCATGGCCTTCCGGCCGTTCTTTACCACCAAGCAGGGTGGCTTGGGGGTGGGGCTGGTGCTGGTGAAACGCATCATGGAACGCTTCGGCGGCACCGTCAGGCTCAGCAGCAGTGAAGGCCATGGCACGCGGGTGTCGTTGAATTTTCGTCTGGCGTCGACTTGATGTTTGGCGTTAAGAAAACTATTTAACCTATTGATATAAATAGTTTTATTGTTTTTCTGGGTAAATATTACCCAAATGTGGGGCCTGTTCTTCAAGTCGAATTTAACAATGCTTCTTAAGTGACTGAAAAACAAGGCTTTAGAGTTTCTTGGTGTTGGCTGGCCAAGTTCTTGCTAAGTGATCTGTGGAGCGCAACACGCGACAAATGGCAGCTACGGCTGCCCAGGCGGGGTGCTATCAACTGGCTGCTGATGTTGTCGGCCTTGATGCATTTCTGAATGGACGCCCTGTGCGGGAACCACGCGATGCAGATGCTGGAAAACGAAGTTCGCGACAAGGCCAGTGCGACTGCCAGCGGTCTGGCCGTGCCATTGCGTGAGTTCAACCTGCTGCGCTGGTTTTCGGTCATCAGCCTGTTGATCATCACGGCGGTGGCGGGTGGGTTGGGTTATGTGTCCACGCGCTTCGTGGTACGCGATAGCGTACAGCGTGATGCCATGCTTACCGCGCAGTTCATCCAGGCCATGGCCCAGGCCGAGGTGCGCCATTCGCAATTGCCACCGGGCACCACCATGGGCGAACTGCTCGACCCGCGCCTGGACCAACAGCACCTGCAGTTCACCCCGGCGCTGGCCGAATCCACCCGGGTCGAATTTCTCGACCATGTCGAACACCTGCCTGATACCTTGCTGGCCAATGTCTACGCGCGTGACCGCACCATCGTCTGGTCCACCAACGTCGAGCTGATCGGCAAACGGATAGAAGCCGATGGCGATCTGGATCGCGCCTTCCGCTCGCGCAAGGCGGTGTCGGCCAGCTACCACAAGGCCGAGGATGACCGCGAAGAACAGAAGTTTCTGCGTGAGCCGCGCTACCTGTTCATCGAGAACTACATTCCGCTGTTCGACAGCCAGGGCGAACAGGTAATGGCCATGGTGGAGATCTACAAGGAGCCGCAAGACCTGATACGGCGCATCCAGCGCGGCTACGTGCTGATCTGGGCTTCGACCTTGGTGGGCGGGGCGCTGATCTACTTCGGGCTGTTCTGGATCGTGCGCCGGGCGGCGCAGATGCTGCACCTGCAACAGGACCGGCTGGTGGCCAGTGAAACCTACGTGGCGCTGGGCGAGATGTCGTCTGCAGTGGCGCACAGCCTGCGCAACCCGCTGGCCAACATCCGTTCCAGCGCCGAACTGGCCCAGGAAATCGCCAACCCCGCAGCGCAGAAGAACATCACCGACATCATCAGCCAGGTAGACCGCATGTCGCGCTGGGTGCGCGACCTGCTGGTGTCGTTGCGCCCGCTCAGCGACGAGGCCGAGGCGGTGGACCTGGTGGCGGCCATCGAGGACACCCACCTGGCGTTCGTCCAGCAGATCGAGCGCAACGGTGTGCGCTTTCATTTCGAAGGGCCTGATGAGCAGTGGGTGGCCAGCCAGCCGCTTCAGCTCACGCAAATTCTCAACAGCCTGTTCTCCAATGCCCTGGAGGCCATGCCGGCGGGCGGCATGCTGACTGCCCAGGTCAATGTACAGGACGGCCAACGTGCCGAGTTTGTACTCACCGACACCGGCAAAGGCATGAGCCAACAGCAGGAGCGGATGGTGTTCAAGCCGTTCTTTACTACCAAACAGGGTGGCCTCGGTGTAGGCCTGGCCCTGGTCAAGCGCATCATGGAACGTTTTGGCGGCTCGGTAAGCCTGAGCAGCCGCGAAGAGGAAGGAACCCGCGTCAGCCTTACATTCAATATCGCAGCGGGAGGGGACCATGGAGCACAGCATCCTGGTAGTCGAGGATGATGAAATCCTCGCTGACAACATTCGCACCTACCTCAGCCTCAAGGGCTTTGAGGTCACCGTGTGCCACAGCGCAGAGCTTGCGCTGGAGCAGATCAAGCGGGCCCAGCCCGACGCGGTGCTGACCGACAACTCGTTGCCAGGCATGAGCGGGCATGACCTGCTGCGCAATCTGGTGGTGCAGGTGCCGGGCCTGAAAGTGATCATGATGACCGGCTACGGCAATGTCGAAGACGCCGTGCAGGCGATGAAGGAGGGCGCCTTCCATTATCTGACCAAGCCGGTAGTGCTTGCCGAGCTCAAATTGACCCTGGACAAGGCACTGGCTGCCGAGCGCATGGAACGCACGCTGTCGTTCTACCAGGAGCGCGAGGCGCAGAAGTCCGGGTTGCAGGCGTTGATCGGCGATTCGCCGGTGATGCTCACCCTCAAGCACACCCTGCGCCAGGTACTCGATGCCGAGCGGCGCATGGCCAGCGACGACTTGCCACCGGTGCTGGTCGAAGGCGAGACCGGCACCGGCAAGGAGCTGGTGGCCCGCGCCCTGCATTTTGACGGCTCTCGTGCCAAAGGGCCGTTCATCGAGTTCAACTGCGCCTCGATTCCGGCCAACCTGCTGGAGGCCGAACTGTTCGGCCACGAGAAGGGCGCCTTCACCGATGCCAAGGAACGACGCTTGGGGCTGGTGGAGGCCGCCGATGGCGGCACGTTGTTCCTTGATGAAATCGGCGAGATGGACCTGGTGCTGCAGGCCAAGCTGCTCAAGCTGCTGGAAGATCGCAGCATCCGCCGTATTGGCGCGGTGAAGGAGCGCAAGGTTGACCTGCGCGTGATCAGTGCCACCAACTGCAACCTGGAGCAGATGGTGCAGCAGGGCAAGTTTCGCCGGGACCTGTTCTTCCGCCTGCGCATAATCGCCATAAAGGTGCCGCGCCTGTATGCCCGTGGCCAGGACATCCTGTTACTGGCAAGGCATTTCCTGGCCCACCATGGCCGGCGTTATGGCAAGCCGAACCTGCGGTTTTCCGCCGAGGCCGAGAGCCTGATGCTGGGCTACAGCTGGCCAGGCAATGTGCGCGAACTGCGCAATATGCTGGAGCAGACCGTGCTGCTGGCGCCGAATGAGGTGGTGCAGTCGCACCAGTTGAACCTGTGCATGACCTTGATTGACGAGCCATTGGTGCAGCAACCGGCGCCAGCGATGTTCGAAATGCCACGGCACGAGCCGGAGCCGGGCACGAGCCTTCCGGACATGGAGCGCGACCTGGTGTGCAAGACCCTGGACCGCACGGACTGGAACGTGACCAAGTCCGCGCGGATGCTTGGTTTGTCGCGGGACATGCTGCGTTACCGGATCGAGAAACTGGGGCTGACCCGGCCTGACAAGCGCCAGTGGTAATTGCGGCAAGCCATCTCCCACAGGGGCGCTCCTACGGGGAGTGCGTACTCAGGGGTTACCTGTGCTCGTGCCGCTATTTCCCTGTGAGCCGGTACCCTCCGAACCACTGCCACCCATCCCCGGCAAATCTCGGTTGTCATTCTGCTTCGCCGGTGGGCTTTCTGGGTCGTTACCTTGAATGCGCGGGTCGGTATCCCGCGGCATGGGTTTCTCGATCGGGTTGAGCGTGCTGTCCACGCCCGGCTGCGGCGCGTTGTTGTGCGGGTCGTCAGGGTAGGTGGGGCCGGTGCCGGCCGCGAGGGCCAGTGGCGAGGCGAGCAGGGCGATCAGCAGAATGCTTGAGCGGGGCATGGCAGGCTCCTTTGCTTCGGGTAGGTCTGATACTTTCCTTCGGCCCTACCCAAAGCATCAAGGTGCCATTACCCCGATAAACGGTTACACCACCTGCGCCAACAACATGATGAAGATGATGCCAACCACCGAGAGGATGGTTTCCATCATGCTCCAGGTCTTGAACGTTTCCGCTACGGTCATGTTGAAATACTGCTTCACCAGCCAGAAGCCGGCGTCGTTCACATGCGACAGGATCAACGAGCCAGCACCGGTGGCCAGCACCAGCAGCTCACGGTTCACACCCGGTACCAGTTCGATTACCGGTGCAACAATACCTGCACCGGTAATGGTAGCGACCGTGGCAGAGCCAGTCGCGATGCGGATCACCGCTGCCACCAGCCAGGCCAGCATGATGGGCGAAATCTCGGCCTGCACGGCCATCTGCCCGATCACGTTGCCCACGCCGGTGTCCACCAGCATCTGCTTGAAGCCGCCGCCGGCACCCACGATCAGTACGATGGCTGCCGTGGGGGCCAGGCTCTGGTCCAGCATCTTCATGATCTGCTGGCGGTTGAAGCCGCGGGCCGAACCAAAGGTGTAGAAGGCCAGCAGCAGGGCCGCGAGCAGGGCGGTAATGGGGTGGCCGATCAGGTCCATCCACTGGCGCACGATGTGCTCGGCCGGCAGCACTACGTCGGCGAAGGTTTTCAGCAACATCAACGCCACGGGTAGCAGCACGGTGATCAGGGTGATGCTGAAGCTTGGCAGGTTGCCCTGGTCGGACTCCTTGGCGATCTGGTCCATCAGCTCCTGGGACGGGTTGCCCGGGATGTAGCGGGAAATGAAGTTACCGAACAGAGGGCCCGCGATGATCGCAGTGGGCAGTGCGACGATCAGGCCGTAGAAGATGGTCTTGCCGATATCAGCGTGGAAAATGCCGATCGCCAGCAGTGGGCCCGGGTGTGGCGGCACCAGGCCGTGCACCACCGACAGGCCGGCCAACAGCGGAATGCCGATCTTGACCAGTGATACCCCGGAGCGCCGCGCGACGATGAATACCAGCGGAATCAGCAGCACGAAGCCGATCTCGAAGAACAGCGGAATGCCCACCAGGAAGGCGGCGAACATCATGGCCCAATGCACGTTCTTCTTGCCGAAGGCGCGGATGAGGGTTTGCGCGATCTGGTCGGCACCCCCAGAGTCGGCCATCAGCTTGCCTAGCATGGTACCCAGGGCGAGCACGATGCCGACGAAGCCGAGCACGCCGCCAAAGCCGTCCTGGAACGACTTCATTACCTTGGCCACCGGCATGCCGGAGGTCAGGCCAAGGAAGCCGGCCGCGAGGGTGAGGGCGACGAAGGGGTGCACTTTGAAGTGGGTGATCAGCAGGATCAGCCCGACGATGGTAACCAGCGCGTCGAGCAGCAGGAAGGTATCAGTAGCCAGTCCGAACATGGTTTGAAGGCCTCGATCTTATCGTTGTTTTTGGCGTAGCACTTTGGAACTTTGCCCGCGTTTGCGGGTCGAGGTAGCGCTGTCTTTGGTGAGCCGGGAAAGCCGCCAGGGTCAGGCGGTTTGCGCCAGCCCCTGCTCACCGCAGCGCTTTAGCCAGCGGTCTACCGCTTCGGCGAGCGCTTCGATGGGCTGGGTGGCGTCCAGCGGCAGCGTGAGTGGTTCGCCACGTGGCGATTCCAGGGCAGCGAACTGGCTGTCGATGAGGCTGGCCGGCATGAAGTGCCCGGGGCGGGCCAGTACGCGTTTTTCCGCCTCGGCGGGCGACAGTTCGAGGAACACGAACACCAGGCCGGGCATGGCTTCACGCAGGGTGTCGCGGTAGCGGCGCTTGAGTGCCGAGCAGGTGAGGATCGGGCGCTCCCCAGCCTGGGTGGTGGCCTGCAACTCCTGGCCAAGGCGCACCAGCCAACCGGCTCGGTCGCTATCGTCCAGCGGGATGCCATCGCTCATCTTGCGGATGTTTTCGGCAGGGTGGAAAGCGTCGCCTTCGATCAGGCGGCCGCCGCTTCTGGCAGCGATGGCGGCGCCGATGCAGCTTTTGCCGCAACCGGCCACGCCCATCACCACGATGGCGGACAGGGGAGAATTCATCAGTACCTCCTGCGGGGTGAGATAGCGCTGTCTCGTCGCCGACGAACAGCCACCTCCCCGGTGTTATTGGTCTTGTGCTTACGCAGTATGGACGCTTGGTAGCGAGCGCGTGCTGGCTGCTGCCAAAGATTACATTGCCTGCGTCCTGAGACAGCGCTACCTTAGTGGCCGTTCCCTATCCTTGCAAGTAGTAAAATTACAACATCCATGTCCCGCACCGGCTCCCGTACTACAGGTCGTCCCACCCTGGCCGAAGTTGCCAGACTTTCCGGGGTTTCCCCGATTACCGCCTCGCGCGCCCTGCGCGGGGTCAGCACGGTCGCGCCTGAACTGGTCGAAAAGGTCGTCGCTGCAGCGGCGAGCCTGGGCTACGTGGCCAACCCGGCGGCCCGCGCCCTGGCCTCGGCCCGCAGCCAGTCGGTGGTGGTGTTGATCCCGTCGTTGTCCAACCAATTGTTCATCGACACGTTGGAAGCCATTCACGAGGTCATGCGCCCGCGTGGGCTCGAAGTGCTGATCGGCAACTACCACTACGACCTTGCCGAAGAAGAGAACCTGATCCGCAATTACCTGGCCTACCAGCCCTGCGGCATGCTGTTGACCGGTTTCGAGCGCAGCGACGCGGCGCGGCAGATGCTGGCCGCCAGCGGTGTGCCGTGTGTGCACATGATGGAACTCAATGGCGAGCCAGGGGCATTGTCGGTCGGTTTTTCGCAGCAGCAGGCGGGGCGCGCCGCGGCCAGGCACTTGATCGAACGCGGGCGCAAACGCCTGGCGTTCATCGCTGCGCAGCTCGACCCACGGGTGATGCAGCGGGCCGAAGGTTTCCGCCAGGCGTTGGCCGAGGCCGGTTTGCAGGCGGCCGAGCTGGAGGTGCTGGCACCAGAGCCTTCGTCGATTGCCTTGGGCAGTGTGCTGTTCAGCCAGTTGCTGCAGCAGGCGCCGGATGTCGACGGTATCTTCTTTTGCAACGACGACCTGGCCCAGGGGGCGGTGCTGCAGGCATTGCGCCAAGGGGTGGAAGTGCCACGCCAGGTGGCCATGGTGGGGTTCAATGACTTGCCGGCGTCGGCACACATGGTGCCGCGCCTGACCTCGATTCGCACGCCCCGGGCCGCCGTTGGGCGTGGCGCAGCGCAGGCGCTGCTGGCGTTGCTCGATGGCAAGCGGGTGGCGAATACGCAGCAGGATCTGGGCTTTGAGCTGATGGTGCGCGAGAGTTCGTAACGAGAGCTCGTAGCTGTGCAGGAGCGTTCTGTCACATCAATGTAGTAATCCTAAAGTGATAGCACTGTGCTTGCACGGCGCCAACGGCGATCTATGCTCAGGACACCGCGCATAAAGGAGCCCGGCGTCATGTTCGATTTCCATCGCAAATCCGATTTGGTTGAGATCCAGCGCAGTCACCAGGCCTTGAGCAGCACGCAAGCCAAATTGGCGGCGATCAGCCGTTCGATGGCGATGATCGAGTTCGCCCCTGATGGCACCATCCTCGATGCCAACGAGCGTTTCTGCCAGGCCATGGGCTACAGCGCCGACGAGCTGCGGGGCAAGCACCACCGGCTGTTCTGCGAGCCGGGCTATGCGAAAAGTGCCGAGTACCAGCAGCTGTGGCGTGAACTGGGCCAGGGCAAGGCCATCAGTGGTACGTTCGAACGCCTCGACAAGGCCGGCCGCGAGGTTTGGCTGGAGGCCAGCTACATGCCGGTGCTGGACGAACAGCGCCAGGTTACCAGCGTGATCAAGGTGGCAGCCGACATCAGTCAGCGGGTCGTGCAGGAGCACGAAAGCGAGAGCCTGCTCAAGGCCATCGGCCGCTCCATGGCGGTGATCGAGTTCACCCCGCAAGGCCGGGTGATCAAGGCCAACCAGAACTTCCTCGACACCATGGGCTATCGCCTGGACGAGGTAGTTGGCCGCCATCATGGGTTGTTTTGCCTGCCGCAAGAGCGCGAATCGGCCGAGTACCGTGAGTTCTGGGCCTCGCTCAACCGCGGCGAGTACCATTCGCACCGCTTCGAGCGCATCCACAAGCAGGGCCAGATGGTGTATCTGGAGGCCTCCTACAACCCGATATTCGACAGCAAGGGCCGCCTGTGCAAAGTGGTGAAGTTCGCCAGTGACATCACCCGCCAGGTCAGCACCCAGCAAACCGCCGCCGACGCCGCCCATGCCAGCTCCATGCAGACCGATGCCTGCGCGCGCAAGGGTACCGAGGTGGTGCAGCAGACGGTGCAGGTGATCGAGCAGATATCCCAGGAGCTGAACGACGCTGCACGCAGCATCGATGCCGTGAGCAAGCAGTCGGATGTGATCGGGCAGATCGTGCTGACCATACGTGGCATTGCCGACCAGACCAACCTGTTGGCCCTGAACGCGGCCATCGAGGCGGCTCGCGCCGGTGATCACGGGCGCGGTTTTGCCGTGGTGGCCGACGAGGTCCGCAACCTGGCTGCGCGGACCAGCAAGGCAACCTTGGAAATTGTCGATGTCGTGCGGCAGAACCACGACCTGTCACTGCTGGCCGTGGCCAGCATGCAGTCGAGTTTGACCCGCACCGGTCATGGGGTTGCGCTGGCCAATGAGGCCGGTACGGTGATCATGGAAATCCAGCAGGGTTCACGGCACGTGGTGGATGCCATCAGCCAGATCAGCTCGACGCTTCAACTGCATTGAGTGCGTCGCTCAGTTCGTTCAGCAGGGCTTGCAGGCTGATTTGCAGTTGTTCACGTTGATCAACCGTTGGCAGGCCTCTCGCCTGAGCGTTCTCGATGGCTTCGCAGTCCTTGACCACGCCGCGCACCCTGATCATCTTCGCACCGCCCTTGATGCGGTGAGCCAGGGTGCGCACGGCCTCATCGGAGGCCTCTGGTGCCAGCGCGCGTAACGTGGCCAGATCTTCGCCGACGCTTATTGATAGCTGTTCCAGCAGATGCTGCGTCAGTTGCTTGTCGTCCTGGGTCAGGTGGCGCAGTTCAGCCAGGTTTAAGCCGCTACTGCGCACTGGCGGCTGTTGGGCGCTGCGGGCCTGGGGCAGGTGAGCCTTCAGCGTGCGCAGGCCGATCGGCTTGAACAGGCATTCATCCATGCCACTGGCCAGGCAACGGTCACGCTCTTCGGCTTGGGCGTTGGCGGTCACGCCGAGGATCTGGCACGCGGGCAGACCGCGTTCGGCTTCAAGGCTGCGAATGCGACGGGCGAGTTCATGGCCGTCCATGACCGGCATGCTGCAATCGGTGATTACCAGGTCGAAGCGCGCTGCCTGCCAGCGCTCCAGGGCGATCTGGCCGTTTTCTGCCAGGGTCACGTGATGGCCCAGGGTGTGCAGTTGCCGCTCCAGCAGCATCAGGTTGGCAGGGTAGTCGTCGACCACCAGGATATTCAGCGGGCCGCTGCTGACTTGGGCTGCGGGAGTATGTTGCTGCGCAGGTGCCGGTGTTGGGCAGCCTGGCAATTGCAGGCTGACTTGCACTTTGGTGCCGACGCCTTCGACGCTTTGCAGGCTCAAGCTGCCGCCCATCAGTTCGGCAAAGGTGCGGCTGATGACCAATCCCAGGCCTGCCCCTTGGCGCGCCCGCGGGCCGTCAGCCTGGACGAAGGCGTTGAACAGCCGGGCCTGGTCAACGGGGCTGATGCCGATGCCGGTGTCGCGCACAGACATTTCGATTGGCAGGCTGCTGTGGGCATCGGCTGAAGGCATCAGCAAACTGGCCTGTACCTCGCCGCGGTCGGTGAACTTGATGGCGTTGCTGATCAGGTTGGACAGGATCTGCTTGAGCCGCAGCGGGTCTGCCAGCACCCAGACCGGCTCGGCAGGCAGCTCTGCGTGCAGATGCAAGCCTTTGGCCCGAGCGTTGCCTTCGAAAACCCGAACAGTGGCGCGTACCAGTTCGACCAGGTTGGTGGGTACCGGTTGCAGGGTAATGTGCCCGGATTCGATGCGGGAAATGTCCAGAATATCGCCTATCAGCTCAAGCAGGCCGATGGCCGAGTCATGGGCAGTCTGCAGGGTCTGGGCGTCGCACCGCCCGCCGCGGCTGTCTTCCAGGGCTAGCTCCAGCAGGCCGATCACGGCATTCATCGGGGTGCGGATTTCATGGCTCATGGTGGCCAGGAAGGTGCTTTTGGTCTGGCTGGCCTGTTCGGCGTCGTCCTTGGCCTGGCGCAGCTGTTCGAGCAGGCCACGGCTCAAGGCCAGCTGCGCTTGCAGCGCGTGCTGGGCTTCGGTGCGCTGGTTGATCAGCTTGCGCAGGTAGCTGTTCCAGAACACCACGCCCGCCAGCAGCAGCGCCGACAAAACCAGTACCTGCAAGGCCAGGGTGCGGTAGTCGCGCCAGGGGCTGTCGCTGACCAAGGTGCTGGTCCGCCAGCGATTGACCAGCTGGTCCAGCTCTTCGGGCGGAATGCTGAGCAGCGCCTTGTCGAGGATGGCCTGTAGCTGCGGCTGGTCCGCAGCCACGGCGAAGGCGGCAATGGCCGGGTCGTCGTCCAGCACGCTGGCGATGCGCAAGCGGCCCTTGAATACATGGCTGATGTAGTAGGCGGCATTGATGTAGCTGCTAAGGGCAACGTCAGCAGCCCCGCCGGCCACGGCCTCCATGAGTCCGAGCGCGTTGTCCACTTCGATCAGCCGGGCCTGCGGATAGCGCTGTTGCAGCATCGCCCGCTGCGGCGAGCCGCGTACCAGGGCAATGCGCTGGCCATCCAGCGCCTTGGCGTGTGCGGGGTTAGTGTTGTCGCTACGGGTAACCAGTACGCGTGGGCTGACCAGGTAGGGGCGGGTATAGCGCAATTGTTTCGAGCGATCCGCCCCGTAGCCCAGTGCACCGATCATGTGTGCATCGCCGCGGGCCAGGCGCTCGACCATCGCCTGCGCCGAATCACTTTCGACCGGCCTGAACTGCAGCCCGGTGCGCAGCGAGATCTGTTTAAGCAGTGCAAGGGTGATGCCGCTTGGGCGGTGTTCGGCGTCGTTGAACGTCAGTGGCGCCAGCGACGTGTTGACCAATACGTCGATGGTGGGGTGGGCAGCGATCCAGTCCTCTTCTTCTTTGCTCAAGGCGGTGAGGTGGCGCTGCAGCAGCAGGCTGGTGTTGCCACTGCTCCAGCGGCGCAGGATGTTCAGGCGCTCGCTTTCGGTGATGCGGGCCAGTGCCTTGTCGACCAACCGATGCAAGCGAGGGTTGTCGCTGGCCAGGGCAAAGGCAAAAGCGCCAGGAGGGGCCTGGCAGAAGTGGTCGATTTTCAGGCTGCCCTGGTAACTCTTGCCAATCGTGAAGTCGGTGCTGATGGCATCGCCCAGATAGGCATCGGCCTCGCCCAGATCGACGGCGGCCAGCCCGGCAAGGGTCGAACGGTACAGGCTTAATTGCGCCTTGGGGTACAGGGTGCGTACGGCGCTGGCCGGCAGGTAGTGATCGACCATGGCCAGGCGCAGGCCGGCGAGGTCGGGTGTGTTCTTCAGGCTGCTTCCCTCGCGGGTGACGATGACCGGCAGGTCGTCGGCATACGGGGTGCTCAGGTTAAGCTGGGCGTCTGCAGCCTCGAAGGCATTGGAGCTACCCAGCAGGTCGATACTGCCCTCACGCAAAGCAGCAATGGCCTCGTGGCGGCTGTCGAATCGCCGCACCTCAACGCTTATGCCCAGCTGCTCGGCGATGATGCCCGCGTAGTCTGCGCTAATCCCTTCGTAATCCTGTTGGCTGGCGTTCATTTCGAACGGCGGATAGTCAGGTCGCGAACTGCCCAGCACCAGGTGTTGGCGGCGCTGCAGCCACTCCCGGTCTTCGCTGGACAGTTGCAACGGGGCTGCGGCGCTGACTGAGCGCGCCAGCAGTTGACGAGGTTCGCTGCTGGCCAGCAGCGGGTTGGTACCGGCCAGGCCTATGGCCAGGAGCATGCACGCCAGCAGGCGCTTCATGGCGGCCGAACGCTCAGTAGACGCTGTTGCGTTTAGCCAGGTCGACCATCTCGACCAGCGATTCGGTCTTGAGTTTTTCCATGATACGGCCTCGGTAGGTGCTGATGGTCTTGGCACTAAGGTTCATGCAGGTACCGATGTTCTTGTTGTTCTCGCCGCGTGCCAGGCGCCGCAGCACCTCCATTTCACGGTTCGACAGGCTTCCCAGTCGCACCGGTTCGCTTTCCAGCGAGTTGCTGTTCACCGACATTTGCGGGAAGGTCGAATAGCCTTTGACCAGGGCCTTGAGGGCAAACAGCAGTGCTTCGTGGTCTTCTTCCTTGGTGACGAAAGCGCCGATGCCGGCATCCAGGCATCGCCGCACGTACAAGTCGGTGGCCTGGCCGGTCAGCACCATGATCTTGGGTACCGGCTCCAGGCATTGCAGGCGTTTTATCACTTCCATGCCATCCAGGCCGGGCAGGCCAATGTCAAGGACCACCACGTCCGGGCGCAGGTCGCGGGCTACCTGCGCCACTTCGCTGCCGTTACCCACCTCACCAACGACATGAAAACGTTCACGCTCAAGCAGTAGGCGCAAGGACAGTCGGACAATGGGGTGGTCATCGACGATCAGCACGGTTGTCATGTGGAAAACTCCTGTCGAGATGTGGTCCGCTTCCTGGATCACTCAGGAATACGTCTGCAAGTGGGTTAATCGGAAGCGCTGCAAGATACGACCAATCCCGAGGTTTGGTAATGCCGAGTATAGAAGTGTTGATAATCCGTGTAGCTGTTGTCGAAAAATCCTACAAGTAATGGGAAAGACATCACCCTATCAAAGCGGCAATGCCTAGTTTTAGGTGTGTAGTCAGGCGCAGGCAGCGTGCGCTTTGTTCACGCGTTGGGTGGAGGCGGGGTTATTGACCAGCGCCTGGCCGACCCGGGTTGGGCGGGCCACCAGCTGGCCGGCACAGTTAGGGCAGCGGCGCTGTAGGCGGGTGTCGGCGCAGGCGCGGCAGAAGGTGCATTCGAAGGAGCAGATCAGCGCATCAGGGCTGTCGCCCGGCAGGTCGGTATCGCAGCACTCGCAGTTGGGGCGTAATTCCAGCATGGGCGTGACTCCTGTTCGCAGGCGGGAACCTGGAGTCTGCTACGCCCGTGGCAATGCTGGCAATGCTCAGTCGCCAGGACGGTACAAGTGGGCGTGCCCGGCACGGTACAAGGCCGACTCGGCGAATGGCGTATCCCCTAGCACGTGGCCTACCAGGATCAGTGCCGTGCGGCGAAAATCCTTGGCCGCGACGCGTTCGACGATATCGCCAAGGGTGCCGCGCACCCAGTCCTGGTCTGGCCAGGTGGCACGATGTACCACCGCCACCGGGCAGTGCGCACCGTAGTGCGGCAGCAGTTCTTCGACGATCCGCGACAGGTGCTTGACCCCCAGGTGAATCGCCAAGGTGCTGCCATGGCGCGCCAGGTCGCCCAGTTGCTCGCCGGGTGGCATTGGCGAACTGTCGCCATAGCGGGTGAGGATCACCGTCTGCGCTACCTGTGGCAGGGTCAGCTCGCAGCCGAGCAGGGCAGCGCTGGCCGCCGTGGCGGTGACGCCCGGGATGATCTGGTAATCGATGCCCAGCGCTTGCAGGTGGCGGATCTGCTCACCGATGGCGCCGTACAGGCTGGGGTCGCCGCTATGTACCCGGGCCACGTCCTGGCCTTGTTCGTGCGCGCTGCGCATGGCGGCGATGATCTGTTCCAGGTGCAGCTCGGCACTGTTGATCACGGTCTCGGCCTGGTGGCCTTCGAGCACGGCAGCCGGTACCAGTGAGCCGGCATAGATGATCACCGGGCACTGGCGGATCAGCCGTTGGCCCTTGACCGTGATCAGTTCCGGGTCGCCGGGGCCGGCACCGATGAAGTACACCGTCATGGAAAGTCCTTGCAGGAAAGAGGAGCGAATTGTTCAGCAGGCCAGGGCGAGGGTCGCCGGGCCCAGTACCTGGCGCGTCAGCAGCAACCGGGCAGTGCTGCCGGGCCGCTGGCTGGCCAGGGCCAGCGCCGCGCTTTCGGCCACGCCCCAGCAGCCGCTGTGGGCATGGGCTGTGGCAGAGCGATGGCTGAGCAGCGGCTCAAAGGCTTGCAGTTGCGCGCTATGGTACAGCACCAAGGGCAAGCCAAGGCGTTCGGCCAGTTGCTGCAAGCCGGCTTCGTCGGCCTTGAGGCTGATGCTGGCAATGCCGCGCAGGTCGGCAAGCGCCAGGCCCTGGCTAGCCAGGGCTTGGAGCAGCAGGGTTTGCAGGGTATCCGCCGGGCAACCCCGGCGGCAGCCAAAACCTGCGTAGAACGCCGCCATCAGGCCTTGCTGGAGCGGCGGAACAGCCATGCACTGAGCAGGCCCAAGGCTACCCAGAAGGCAGCGTTGGTCAGCCAGGAGGCCACCTTGAACTGGGTTTCCAGTGCTTCGGGGGCCAGGCTTTCATGGACTTCGGGCTGTGGAGCGCCGATCACATGGGGGATTACCAGCAGCACGGCGCCCAGCGCCTTCAGCAGCCAGTGGCGGGCGAACACCAGCAAGGCCAGGCCAAGGGCGGTGGCGCTGGCCGTGCCAATCCACCAGGCCTGGCGTTGCCCCAGGTCGGCGGCGGCAGTGCCGGGCAGCTCCGGCGGCAACCCCAACGTCGGGGCCAGGCAGAACACGGCAAAACCGGCCAGGCCCCACAACGCACCGGTGCCGGCCCGCTGAGGTTCGCGCAGGCTGTACAGGGCGGCGAGAATCAGGGCGAAGCCGACTGCGACCACCAGGTTGCCCCCGGTGGTGGACAGCACCCGCTGCCAGCCGTCTTCCGGCGACCAGGCTTCGGCACTGTGCTCATGGGCGGCCACTTCGCCACCATGCTCGTGCTGTGCGGCCGGGGCCGAGGATTCGTAGGTTTCCGCCTCAAGAATCAGCGGGGCGACCCAAAAGCTTTGCAGCAGGGTCAGCAGCAGGGCAGCAAGCAGCCCGCTGAAGCCCGCGGTACGGGCAATGCGCGTGATCATCTGGCGTACTCAGTGGCAGGGGAAGGCGGCGCTGTGGCGTGTATCGTGGGCAGCGTTGTGCACGGCCTCGATGTGCGAAAAGCCGGCAAAGTACACCAGGCACAGGCCCAGCAGGCTGGCGCCGACGGCGATGACGACGCGCTGGCTGAGGGTGACGGGGGTGGCAAGGCTGTGTTGCTTGGTGCTGGTGACGGGCATGACGCGTTCCTCTGCTTTTTGTGGGCAACGGGCAAGCGCGGCATCCCCGATGCGTGGCCGCCCAGGGGAATGCAACAGCGCCCGCCCACCGCGGGGTGTTCATGAACGTCAGGCCGGTCTCCGGGCTTGCGAGGAGGAGCAGGGCTCCTGGAAAGCGTCACCTTCCCATGCCGGACTACAAGGCACAGTGGTACAGACACTTCACTCGCTTACCGTTGCGGGGGCAGCACCGGTCTTGTCCGGCCCTGCTGGAGGGCCTGCGACGCACCGGTTTCCCGTTTCACCCCCTGTGGGGGCACCTGAACGTGAGGCATAAGGAGACCATGGGGCGGGCTTTGCGTCAATTGCCATATGTGGGTGTAACGGCCTTGCTCAGGGTCTGAAAGTTTGCACGATCATTGTGGGAGCGGGCGTGCCCGCGAACACGGGCGAAGCCCGTGCCATCCACCGCACAGCCTGCTTCGCGGGCATGCCCGCTCCCACAGAGGTACCCGCTAAACCCAAAGGATGTTTTCAGAAGTCATAGGCCAGCTTGGTGTACCAATAGCCGCCACCCGGGTGAAACGGCGGGTTGCCGTACGCCGCCTGATTGCCGTTGGCGTTGTACACGCCGTTCTTGTCGGGCCGCACATTGAAGATGTTGGTGCCACCCACACTGACGGTCAGGCTGTCGAACAGCAGGTAGGACAGGTCGAGGTCGGTGATCCACTTGGCGCCGAAGGTGCGGTCCTGGGCCTGGTTCTGCTGCCAGGTCTCGACCTTGCCGTAGCGGGTGGTCTGCAAGGTGCCGGTGAAGTTGCCCAGCAACCACTGGCTGCCCAGTACCCACTTGGTTTTCGGCGAGGCTGCCACCAGGTCGCCTTCGCGGCCATGGCCGACCACGTCGATACCGGCAGCGGCCAGCGCTGCGGGCGTACCCCGGGTGCCGCGCACGGTGGTCTTGTTCCAGTTGAAGCCCAAGGTCCAGCGCACATCGCCCCAGGCACCGAACTCGCTGGTGTGGTCACCCACCAGGTCGAGGCCGCGGGTGCGGGTGTCGAAGGCGTTGGTGTAATAGTTGATCCAGGTGGTGCGTGCCAGGCCCAGGGATTCGAGGATGTCGCCAATGGCACCGGCACCGTTCTGCCGGTCGTAGAGGTTTTCGGTCAGCAGGATGCGGTCGTCGATGTCGATCAGGTAGGTGTCCAGGGTAACGCTGGTGCGGCGGGCCGGTTGCCAGGTCAGGCCAAGGCCGGCGTTGCGCGATTTCTCCGGGTCGAGCTTGTCGCCGCCGAATGCCAGCGCGGCGGCACTGCCGGGCGCCACGGTGCGGCGCAAGGCCGGCACCACATTGCCGTCGGCGTCCAGGGCGGTGCGGTTGTCGCTGACCGTGTAGCCGCTCTGGGTCAGCGATGGTGCGCGGAAACCGCTGCCCAGGGTGCCGCGTACCGCCACGGTTTCGCTCAGTTCATAGCGTGAATTGAGCTTGAAACTGGCGGTGTTGCCCGAGTCGTCGTCGTAGTGTTCGACGCGCGCGGCGGCGCCCAGGTACCAGCGCGGGCTCAGGTCCAGGCCGAGGTCGATGTAGGCGGCATAGTTGTTGCGCTTCACATCGGCCTCGTCTTCCGGGCGGATGGTCAGCGCAGCCTGGGCGCCCACGGCGGTCTGGCCGTTTGCCAGCGCATACAGCGGGTTGGGGCGCCCGTCGGCCAGGGTGGCCGGGTAGGTGTAGGGCCCGACGCTGTAGGCGATGGGGTCGCCGGCAAAGGTCCGGAAGCGCTCCCAGCGGTGCTCCAGGCCGGCCGAGACGCGGGTGGGTACCGCCAGGCCGAACAGGCCGTCGAAGGCGCGGGTGATGTCCAGGTTGTTCACCCACTGGTCGAACTGCAAGGTTGCCAGGTCATCGAACGAGGTTGGCGAGGCCGGGCCGTAGGTGGGGTTGATGGTCAGGTCACTGGACTGCTGGTTCTTGTTGCGCCCGTAGGTGGTGGACAGGTCCCAGTCCCAGGCACCGGCGGCGCCTCGGGCGCCGAGCAGCCACTGGTAGTCGGTGTCCTTGATATTGTTGAGCGGGAAGTAGCCGTCGGGGAACAACTCGGGGATCGAGGCGTTGCTGTTGGGCAGGCGGTAGTTGTTGAAGGCCTCGAGCTTGCGCTCGGCATAGGTGGCGAACGAATACAGTTTCAGGTCGTCGCTGATGGGCAACTCGGCGTTGTAACCGAGGTTGAAGGCGCGCAGGTCAGGGTCGCCGTTCTTCACCGCCCGGTGGTCCCAGGCGGCCTGGCGGTCGTCTTCGAAGTAGGCGCGGTAATCGGGGGCGGCCTTGTCGATCCAGTTGGCGGTGCCGCGCTTGCGTGCCTCGCCCGACAGGTGCAGGAAACCGCCGTCCCCCAGGCTGAAGCCCTGGTCGCCCGCCAGCTTGATGGTTTCGCCCTGGCCGCTGTACAGCTGGCCGTAACTGCTTTCGTAGTGGCCGCCGCTGCTGGCGCTCTTGAGGATGATGTTGATCACCCCGGCCACCGCATCCGAGCCGTACTGGGCGGCGGCACTGTCTTTCAGGACCTCGATGTGCGACACCGCACTGACCGGGATCATGTCGATATCCACGGCGTTGGCACCGCTGTTGTCGGTCGAGCCGCTGGCCGGCACGGCGCTGTTGTGGCGGCGTTTTCCATTGACCAGCACCAGGGTGTAGGCCGGGCCCAGGCTGCGGTTGCTCAGTGGCCGCACGCCAGACTGGAAGCCGGCGATGTTGGTGCCGAAGTTGAACGAGGGCAGCAGTTTGGAAATGGCCTCGGACAGCTCGGCGCGGCCGGTACGCAAAAGCTGCTCGCTGCTGATCACGTCGATGGGCGCCGGGCTGTCGGCGACGGTGCGCTGGTTGCCGCGCAGGCCGGTGGAGATCACCGTGACGGTGTCCAGGCGTTGTTCTTCGGTGGTTGGAGCGGCGTCGGCCAGCGGGGTGAGCAGGCAGGCCAGGGGCAGGGCGAAAAGCGGTGTTCTAGACATCATGTCCTCGGAATACGGTGGAGCACGCAGGCGAATAGGCGCCAGGCCCGGGCAGGGCTGGCGTGAGGGGTATGGGAAAGTGTTTTTGCCTGCACCGGCCTCTTCGCGGGCAAGCCCGCTCCCACAGGAATATCAATGCCTTCAGATTCAGGGGCATACCTGTGGCATCAGGTATGCCCGCGTTTTCAGATCCAGTGAAATACTTGTGGGAGCGGGCGAGCCCGCGAAGAGGCCCGTTAAGGCGAAGGAGATTCAGGCCGTGCGAGCGCTGCGCCCAGTCTCACGCTGTTCAACCAACGCACGAATCCGCGGGATCAGGTCCTGCCCGTATTCCACCGCATCGCGCAGCTGGTCAAAACCGCGGAACAGGAAGGTGGTCACCCCCAGTTCGTAGTACGCCAGCGCCGCCTCGGCGACTTGGTCCGCAGTCCCTACCAACGAGGTGGAGTTACCTGCACCGCCACCCAGCGCTGCAATCTCGGTCCACAGCCGGGTGTCATGCACCTTGCGCTGGCTGGCCAGCTGCACCAGGCGTTCGGAGCCGGCGTTGCTCTTGCCAAAGTTTTTCTCGCGGCGGTTGCCCTGGCGGATGCCGATGCGCTCCTGGGCATCGGCCAGAATACGTTCGGCGCGGGCCCAGGCTTCGGCCTCGGTGCCGCCCAGGATCGGCCGCAACGACAGGCTGAAGCGGATGTGCTTCTCGCGCCCGTAGCGGGCGGCAGCCTTGCGCACCTTGGCGATGCGCTCGCGTACCTGCTCCAGCGGTTCGCCCCACATCATGTAGACGTCGGCGTGCTTGGCGGCCACTTCGACTGCAGCGTCTGACGCGCCGGAGAAGTAGATTGGCAAATGCTGCACCGGTTTGACCAAGGTCAGGTTGTCTTCGACACGGTAGTGAGTGCCCTGGTGATCGAAGGGCTCCTGGCGGGTCCAGGTGTTGCGCAGCACCTGCAGGTATTCATCGGTGCGGGCATAACGGGCATCCTTGTCGAGGAAGTCGCCATCGCGCTGCAGGTCGCCGCTGTCGCCGCCGGTGATGACATTGATCGACGCCCGGCCCCGGCTCAGCTGGTCAAGGGTGGCGAACTGGCGGGCAGCGAAAGTTGGCGCCTGGAAGCCCGGGCGGTGGGCGACCAGCAGGCCGATGCGCTCGGTAAGCGCTGCCACGTAGCTGGCCAGGATCATCGAGTCCGGCGCACTGGTGTTGACTGCCAGCAATGCTTTGTCGAAGCCGCCATATTCCTGGGCCTGGGAGAAGGCCTTGATGAACTCCAGATCAACCAGCGGGCCACGTGGCGCCTGGGATTCGCTGCTTTCCTGCGGGCCGATGAGGCCGATGAATTCGAGGCTCATGAAACAAACTCCTTGTCTGGGTGGGCTCAGGCAACCGCTGCCTGGTTGCGGCGCAGGGTGTTGCGGTTTTCTGGCACGTTGAGGCCGAAATTGTCGCGCAGGGTTTTACCGGTGTACTCACTGCGCACCAGGCCACGGGCTTGCAGCAGCGGCACCACGTGATCGGTGAAGTACTGCAGGCCGTCCGGTAGCAACGAGTTGATGATGAAACCGTCCGCAGCGTCGTTTTCGAACCAGTGCTGCAAGGCATCGGCAACCTGCTCCGGGGTGCCGACGAAGTCTCTGCGTGGGCGCGAGAAGCGCAGTGCCAGTTCACGCAGGCTCAGGCCCTCATCACGGGCCAGTTGCTTGAGCTGGTCCGAGGTGCCCTTGTGGCTGTCGTTGCCCAGGGTGCCCAGGTCGGGGAAGGGCGCGTCCAGGTCATGCTGGCTGAAGTCGTAGTCGTTGAAGGGGCGACCCAGGGCAACCAGGGCATCCTCGATGCTCACCAGGTCGACGGCCTGCTGGTAGCGCTGCTCGACCTCCTGGGCGTTGCGGCCGACGATGGGGCGGATGCCGGGCAGGATGAACAGTTCGTCGGGGTCGCGGCCATGGCGCGTGGCACGCTGTTTGAGGTCCTGGTAATAGGCGTGGGCGTCGTCGAACGATTCCGGGCTGACAAAGATGGCGTCGGCGTTCTGCGCAGCAAAGTTGCGGCCGTCCTCGGACACCCCAGCCTGGAAGATCAGCGGCTGGCCCTGGGGCGAACGCTGGATGTTGAGCGGGCCCTTTACTTTGAAGTACTCACCCTGGTGGCCGAGGGTGTGCAGTTTGGCCGGGTCGAAGAACTGCCCGCTTTGCTTGTCGCGGGTAAAGGCGTCGTCCTCCCACGAGTCCCACAGCCCTTTGACCACATCCACGTGCTCACGGGCAATGCGGTAACGCACGGCATGCGGCGGGTGTTCAGCCTTGCCGAAGTTGTCAGCGGTGCCGGAAAGCCAGGAGGTCACCACGTTCCAGCCTGCGCGCCCACCGCTGATCAGGTCCAGCGAGGCGAACTGGCGAGCTACCTGGAACGGCTCGGTGTAGCTGACCGTGACGGTGGCCACCAGGCCGATGTGTTCGGTGACCGCCGCCAGCGCCGAAAGGATGGTCAGCGGCTCGAAACGGTTGAGGTAGTGCGGACTGGAGCGGGCGTGGATGTGCAGGCTGTCGGCGATGAAGGCGAAGTCGAACTTTGCCGCTTCGGCCAGCTTGGCCTGCTGTTTGTAGAAGCCGAAATTGACACTGGCATCGGCCAGCGCGTGCGGGTGGCGCCATTCGCCCCAGCCGTGGCCGACGCCATGGATCATGGCGCCCAGGCGGATCTGTCGTTTGCTCATCGGAATACCTGTGGGTTGTGTTGCAAATGGAATGGGGACAGCCATGCGTCACCTGGCCCGTAGGCGAAGATGAAGCAGGGTTGTGGGAGAGAGAGGTGCATGCGCGCGAGGCTCCTGGCGTGGTCGAGGTGGACGGCCTCCGCCAGGAATGGGGTCGGTCTGGAGTGACCTTAGCGGGTGTGGGGTGGGGTTGTGAAAGGCTTTGTGGTTCTATGCTAATTATAAAATTAAAAAATAATAGACATATTTAATGATGATTACTGCGCATTTTAAATTTGGGGCTGACCTGAGATTTCTGGGGGCGCTTTGCGCCCCTTTCGCGACACAAGGCCGCTCCTACAGGGGGCCGCGTTGCTTTGAGGAAACGCGGTCCACTGTGGGAGCGGCCTTGCGTCGCGATGGGCTGCAAAGCAGCCCCCGAGGCCCTCAAGCTCAAGCCGCAACAGTGACCAACCGCCCGGGGACAGCGGCAATCAACTCTCGCGTGTACTCACTCGTCGGCCTGTCGAACACCTGCGCCACCGTCCCTCGCTCCACCACCTGCCCCTGGCGCAGCACCAGCACCTGGTCGGCCATGCTCGCCACCACCGCCAGGTCATGCGACACCAGCACATAAGTCATGCCCAGCTCCCGTTGCAGCTCATCCAGCAGTGCCAGAATCTGTGCCTGCACCGACACATCCAGCGCGCTGACCGGCTCGTCGAGCAGCAACAGTTCTGGCTGTAGTGCCAGCGCCCGGGCGATGGCCACCCGCTGGCGCTGGCCGCCAGACAGTTCGCGGGGCAGGCGGTCAAGGTAATGGGCTCCAGTGCCGCGCCTTTGAGCAGGCCAAACGACACCAGCGGCTCGACGATGCTGTCAAACACCGTGAAACGCGGGTCGAGTGCGGCGAAGGGGTTTTGCTGTACCAGTTGCATGCGTCGGCGCAAGGGGCGGAACTGGCGCCAGCCGTGGCCCGTGACATCCTGCTGGTCGAACAGCACATGGCCTTGGCTGGGCGCTTCCAGGCCCAGGGCAATGCGCAGGGCGGTGCTTTTGCCCGAACCGGATTCACCGACGATGGCCAGCGTTTGCCCCGTGTGAACCTGCAAGTCCAGGCCCTGCAACGCGACAAAGCGGTTGTCCTGGCCTTTCACCTTGGGCAACTCGAACGTTTTACCAACACCCTGCAGGCTGAGGATCGGCTTTGCGCCCGGTGCCAGTTGCCGGGGCTGGCGACGAGCGCTGAATGCCGGAGCGGCGTTGAGCAGGGCGCGGGTGTACGGGTGCTGCGGGGCTTGCACGATCTGCGCGGGTGGGCCTTGCTCTACCAGTTCGCCCTGCTTCATCACCAGCAGGCGGTCGGCGCGGTCGGTGGCCATACCCAGGTCGTGGGTGATGATCAGCAACGAGATGCCACGCTCGGCCACCAGCCGCTGCAAGTGATCGAGAATCTTGCGTTGCACCGTCACGTCCAGCGCGCTGGTAGGTTCGTCGGCGATGATCAGGCGTGGGTTGCCCGCCAGGGCGATGGCGATCAGCACCCGCTGGCGCATGCCGCCAGACAGCTCGTGCGGGTACTGGCGGGCGCGCATGGCCGGGTTGTCCAGGCCAACCTGGGCAAGCAATTCCAGCACATCGGCATCAATGCTGCGCGAGCGGCCGCCTTGGGCCAGCACCAGCGCCTCGCCGATCTGCTGGCCGATGCGCAGGGTGGGGTTAAGGCTGACCATCGGGTCTTGCGGCACCAGGCCGACGGTACGCCCACGCAGCTGGCGCTTCTGCCGTTCGCTGGCGCGCACTACATCCAGCCCGTCGACCCACAGCTGACCGCTGTCTATGCGCGCCGTGCCCGGTAGCAGGCCGAGCAGGGCGTTGGCCAAGGTCGACTTGCCCGAGCCGGACTCGCCGACAATGGCCACGGTCTCGCCCTGGGCCAGGCTGAAGGCAAGGTGCCGGACGGCTTGCGTGGCCTGGCCGGAAGCGTGATAGCTGATGCAGAGGTCGCGTACCACAAGCAATGGCTGGTCGTTCATCGTGGGTGCTCCTCGAAGGTGCGGGCAAGGTGGTTGAGGCTGAAGACCACGGCGACCACGAACAGGCCGGGCAGCAGCGACACCCAGGGGGCGGTGATCAGGAAATGCCGGCCGTTGGCAATCAGGGTGCCCCATTCGGCCGCTGGCGGTGCTGCGCCAAAACCGAGGAAACTCAGGCCGGCCGTGGCCAGGATGGCGGCGCCGAAGTCCAGCGTGGCCAGCACGGCCACCGGCCCCCAGGCATTGGGCAGCACATGCCGCAGCAAGGTGCGGCGCCAGCTGGCGCCACCCAGGCGCGCGGCCTCGACATAGGGCAGGGTCTTGACCCGCAGCACTTCGCCGCGGGTGGTGCGGGCAAAGCCGGGGATGATGCCGACGCCGACCGCGATCGCCACCGGCACCGTGCCAAAACCGATGGCGGTGACAATGGCCAGGGCCAGCAGCAGGCCGGGCAGGGCCAGCAGCACATCGACCAGGCGCATGAGGGCGGCATCCAGGCGCCCGCCGGCAAACCCGGCGAGTACGCCCAGGCTCAACCCGCCTGCCAGGGCAATGCCAACCGCCAGCAATGCGGCCTGCACCGACAGGCTGGCGCCATACACCACGCGGGTATAGAGGTCGCGGCCCAGCTCGTCGGTGCCAAACCAGTGGACGGCGCCAGGTGCCCGTAGCTTGTCGGCGGGGGACGTGGCGTAAGGGTCGAAGCTGGTCAGCCAATGCGGCGCCAGAGCCGCCAGCAGGGCGAACAGCACCACCAGCAGCGCCAGGCTGAAGCCCGGGCGGGCTAACAAAGGGGCGAGGGTTTGGCTCAGGCGCTGCAGGCGTGTGCGGCGCTTCCAGGTGGCTGGTGGGGCGGCGGCACGCAGGGGGTGAGTATCGGCGGTCATGGTCAGGTCACCTTCGTGGCGTGGGCAATGCGGGGGTCAAGGTACGGGTACAGCAGGTCGACGATCAGGTTCACCAGCACGAAGGCCGCCGCCGACACAGCAACAATCGCCAGCACCACTGGGATGTCCTGGCGCAGCACGGCTTCCTGGGCCAGGCGGCCAACGCCATTGCGCGAGAAAATGGTCTCGACCAGCACTGCTCCGGACACCGTGTTGCCCACCTGCAAGCCGACCAAGGTAAGGATTGGCAGGGCCGCATTGCGCAGGCCGTGCCGCGCCTGAACCTGTGCGCGGCTCAGGCCCTTGGCGAAGGCGGTGGCGATATACGGCTCCTGCCATACGCTCTGGAAGCCGCGCTGCAACACCTGCGCGTACACCGCAGCACTGGGGATGGCCAGGGTCACGGCCGGCAGCACCAGGCTGGCAAAGCCCTGGCTGCCGGTGGCCGGGAACCAGCCCAGGCCAAAGGCGAACACCTGGATCAGCAGCAGCCCCATCCAGAACACCGGTACCGAAAAGCCCAGTGAGGGCAGGCGCGACAGCGCCACTTTCAGCGGTTGCCATTGCAGGTAGGCGGTGAGGTAGGCCAGGCCGATGCCACCCAGTAACGACAGCACGATGGCAAAGCCGGCCAGGGCCAGGGTTTGCGGCAGGCGCTCGGCCAGCAGCGCGGTCACCGGCCGGTTCAGTGACAACGACTGGCCCAGGTCGCCGTGCACGGCCCGCCACAGCAGGTCGAAGTACTGCTCGAAAATGCCCTTGTCCAGCCCGTAGTAGGCACGGGCCTTGGCCAGGTCCTCGGGCGACAGGCCATCGGCTTCCATGCCCGATGCACTGAGCATGATCGCCAGGGTGTCACCGGGCAGCAGGTAGAGGATGAAGTAGGTGATGGTGTAGGCGCCCCACAACACCAGCAGCGCCTGGCCGATGCGGCCGATCAGGTAGCGGTTCATGGTTGCGCGACCTGGATGTCGCTGAGGAAGGCAAAGCCTTCGGCTGTCCAGCGGAAGTCCTTGACCCGTGGTGCGGTGGCGGCTTGCCACACGCGCTCGTACAGCGGGAACGCCGAGGCTTCGTCAACCAGCAGGTCTTGCAACTGGCCGTAGGCCTGGGCGCGTTGTTCGTCGCGGGTGGCGGTAATGCCGTTATCGAACAAGGTTTGCGCCTTGGCCAGGGTGTGTGGCTCGTAAGTGTTGGTGGCCAAGGTGGCACTGCTGGCAGCGCGCGGGTCGAGGATGGTCTGCAGGATGATCGGGTCGGCGCGGGTCATGTAGGTGGAGGTGAGGTCGTAGTTGCCCGAGGCGTTGCCGGCCACCCATTCGGCACGGGTCAGCACGTTCAGCTTGAGGTCGATGCCTACCTTGCGCAGCTGGTCCTGCACCAGCACATCGCCGGCACTTTCGGCGGGGGTGAGGTTGTAGCGCAGGGTCAGGCGTTTGCCGTCCTTGTGCCGGTAGCCGTCGTCACCCTTGCTCCAGCCTGCGGCGTCCAGCAGGCGTTCGGCACCCTGTGGGTCGTAGGCCAGCTTGTCGGCCTGGGGCTTGAAGTACGGCGTGGTCACGTCATACACCCCGGTCACCACCGGGAATTCGGCGTTGTATACGGTGTGGGCGTAGCTGGTGCGGTCGATGGCCTTCTGCAGGGCCAGGCGCACCTGGCGGTCGCCCAGCAGGCGGTCGTTGCGGGTGTTGGGGTAGAGGTTGAGTGCCGGGCCTGGCAAGGAGCGGCTCTGGATGGTCGCGCCTTTTGCCTGGAACAGCTTCAGGTCAACTTCAGAAAACGGGTTGCGTGGCCAGAGGATGTCGGCCTTGCCTTGCAGGAACAGGCCGTTGCGCACGCTTTCTTCGGGGATGTAGCTGATCTCCACGCGGTCCAGGTGGGCGGCGCCGGGGTTCTTGACGTTGGCCGAGGCCCAGGCATAGTCCGCCCGCTTGACCAGGCGCGCGCCGACTTCCGGGGTGTAGTGTTCGAGGATGAACGGGCCGGTGCCGATGATTTTGCCCAGCGAACGCTCCTGGGCGCTGAGCGCGTAGGAGGCCGGGGCGAGGATCGCCAGGTTGGTGGTGGACGTGGCCTGCAGGAAGCCGGCGTTGGGCCGTGACAGCACCAGGCGCACGGTGAACGGATCGACCACTTCGGCATGGTCGAAGCCGGCCAGGTAGGTGGCGCCGAACGTGGCAGGCAGTTGTGCCGCGAAGGCCTTGTTGCTGTCGAAGGCGTTTTTCACGGCTTGGGCGTCGAAGCGCTCGCCGTTGCTGAAGGAGACGTCCTGACGCAGGTGGAAGGTGTACTGCAGGGCGTCGTCGCTGACCTCCCAGCTGCTGGCCAGCCAAGGGATGATGCGGCCTGTGGCCGGGTCCTGGTCGGTGAGCGATTCGGCGACGTTGCGCAGCAGTACGCGGTGCTCCAGCCAGTAGACCTGGAACGGGTCGACGCTGACCAGCGTGGTGTTGTCGCCCCAGAAGGCGATGTTCAGGGTTTTGCTGGTGGCATCTTCGCTGGCGGGGGAGCAGGCGGCGAGTGTGAAGGCCAGGGTGGCGCAGGCCAGCAGGCTTCTGGCCAGGTGGAATGGGGGCATTGGGCGTTCCTTCAGTGAGGGTTGTTTTTGCCTGTTCTGGCCTCTTCGCGGGCAAGCCCGCTCCCACAGGTTCTGCGCAGTTTTCGGACGTTGTGGAGTCCCTGTGGGAGCGGGTTTACCCGCGAAGAGGCCGGGTCAGGCCACAGAAAATTTGTCAGTTCTGGTAATCCAGCCCCTCCCGATCCAGTTGCCGGATCAAGGCATCCCAATGCCGCTGTATCCCTTCACCCAACCCGTCGGAAAACCGCTTGGACTGCTCATGCACCTTGGCAATCGCCGCCGGCGCAGCGTGCAGCAACTGGTCATTGCCCCCGGCCTGCGCCGCTACCTGGATGTTGCAGGCACGTTCTAGCCCGTGCAGCTCACGGAAGGCATGCTCCACGCTGATACCCCCGGTCAGCAGGCCATGGTTGCGCAGGATGAGGATGTTGCTGTCGCCCAGGTTGGCCACCAGCCGCTGCTGCTCGTCCAGGTCCAGGGCGACGCCTTCGTAGTCGTGGTAGGCCACCCGGCTGTAGTACGCCAGGGCGTGCTGCGAGATCGGCAGCAGGCCGTCGCGCTGGGCCGACACCGCCGCGCCATCGCGCGTGTGGGTGTGCAGCACGGCCTTGAGGTCATGCCGGGCGCGGTGGATCGCGCTGTGAATCACATAACCCGCCTGGTTGATGCCCAGGCCCAGCGGGTCGTCGATGATGGTACCGTCCACGTCCACCTTCACCAGGTTGGACGCGGTGATTTCGTCGAACAGCAGGCCGAAGGCATTGATCAGAAAGTGCTCGTCAGGCCCCGGCACACGTGCCGAGAAGTGCGTGTAGATGTGGTCGGTCCAGCGGAACAGTGCGGCCAGGCGGTAGGCCGCCGCCAGTTTTACCCGCACCTCCCATTCTTCGGCGCTGACCCGTTGGCGTACGGTGTTTTCCGGGGCGGTGACGACAGACAGTGCAGTCATGGTGTTCTCCAAATAGGTATGGGTTCAGTAGCCGCGCTGGGTGTCGACCAGGTTGAGCAGCGGCGCCTGTTCGCGGTAACGGGCAAAGTTGTCGAGGAATGCCTCGAGCAGCGCGGGGTAGCCGTCCTCGGAAATCGCCGAGGTGTGCGGCGACAGGAAGACCCGTGGGTGGTGGTACAGCGGGTGGCCTGCCGGCAACGGTTCGGGGTCGGTGACATCAAGGCTGGCGCGGCCGATCAGCCCGTTGTCCAGAGCTTCGAGCAAGGCCTCTTGGTCCAGCAGCCCGCCACGGGCGATGTTGATCAGGTGCAGCCCGGGCTTGGCGTGGGCCAGCACCTGGCGGTCGATCAGGCCACGGGTGGCGGGGGTGAGCGGGGCGGCGATGACCAGGTGATCGCTGCCGGCAAACAGCTGTTGCAGGTTGTCGACGCGCTGCACGCCCGGCACCTCGGCAATGGGCTGGCCTGGGCGGTTCAGCGCCAGTACCGGCATGCCCAGGGCGTTTGCCTTGCGTGCCAGGCTCTGGCCGATGCTGCCAAAGCCGAAGATGCCCAAGGTGCGGCCACGCACCGGGGCCAGCGGGGTCAGGCGCCAGTCGGCGTCCTTGACCCACAGGCCCGGCAGCTGTTTGGCCGCGGCAAACACCAAGGCCAGGGCGAATTCGGCCACCTGCTCGGCATTGGCGCCGCGGCCACTGGTGACCGGCGGGCCCTGAAACACCCAGCCGGGGTAGAAGTCGATGCCCGAGGACACCACCTGCACCCAGCGCAACGACCACGGCCAGCCCGCTGGCGGGTTGTCCACGCGGTTACCGCGTACATTGATCGGGCGCACGATGAACACATCGGCGGGTACGTCCAGTTGCAACTGGCCCGGGGCGATATCAATCACCTCATGGTCGGGCAGCCGATCACGCAGGTATTGGTTGGCCGGTGCGTCCAGCTGGCTGGCGATGATCGAGTGGCTCATGCCGCCACCTCCGCCAGGGCGGCACGGCCGACATGGCCGAGCACAACGTCGTCCTGAGGCGTGTGGATGCGGCTGCACAGCACATCACGGTAGTGCCGCTCCAGGGGGTTGCGCCGCGACAGGCCAGGGTTGCCGGCAGCCTCGATGGCCAGTTCCACAGCCTGGATGGCGTTGCGGCTGACCAGGTGCTTGAGCTGCCCGGCGTGGCGCGGGTCGACCTGCCCGGTCACGGCCGCATTCAACAGGCTCTGGTTGGCGAACAGCAAGGTGTCGATGCGGCCGACCACGTCCTGAAAACGTGGCAGGCTGGCCAGCGGTGCACCGAGGTTGGACGGCGTGCGCTGGTTCAGGAACTGTACCAGCCAGTCACGTGCGGCCTGGGCCACCCCGTCGTACAGCGCAGGCAGCAACACCGCCATCCACAGCAGGGCTGTGCTGTCGAGCTCGGCGCGCGGTGCGCTGGCCGGGCTGACGCTGACGGCATGATCGAGCGGGATCAGCACCTCGTCAAACTGCACTTCATGGCTGCAGGTGGCGCGCATGCCCAGGTGGTCCCAGTCTTCGACGATACGGATGCCCGGGGTGTCCTTGTGCACCAGGAAGCCGCCCACCAGTGGGTCCTGGTCGTCGCTGCGGGCCCAGACCAGGTACCAGGTCAAGCCATGGCTGCCAGTGGAGTAGATCTTGCGCCCGGACAACCGCCAGCCTTCGGCGGTGCGCCGGGCGACGGTGGCCGGCAGGCCGCCACGGGCGGGTGTGCCCAGTTCTGGTTCGACGCGAAAGGCGTTGATCAGCGCGCCATCGGCCACCGCGTTGCGGGCCACCTGCAGGCGCAGGTGCTCGGGCCAGCGGTCTTCGTCCTGCAGGCGGAAGTGCTGCAGGTACTGCATCACCAGGATCAGTGCGGTGGACGGGCAACCTTTGCCGACCGCGGCGATGACCTGGCGCGCACTGGCCAGGTCGGCGCCACCGCCGCCCAATGCGCGGGGCACGGTGAAACCCAGCAGGCCGTGGCGGTGCAGCAGGTCGAAGTTGTCGGCGGGGAACTGGCCGCTGCGGTCATAGCGTTCGGCGTTGGCGGCCAGGGCCTGGGTGAGTTCGACAAGCGCGCTGGCGGAAGGGGGGTGACTCATGGGTATTCATCCCTGGAACACGGTGGGTTTCTAAGACCGTATTCGTATGAATGACCGCTGTAAAAGTCTTTTTGGTTCTATGCTAATTATTAATTGTGAGAATTACATTTGTATTTGGTTATGCGTGTTAGTTATTTTATTGCTGGTGAATTGCTAGGGCTGCTACGCAGCCCAATCGCGACGCAAGGCCGCTCCCACAGTGATCGCGCAAACCTTTAGATTTTGATCAGGACAGTTGCTCCCATAAGGGATTGCGCTATTAGCTCACCCGCACAGTTGCTGCCCGGCCACCCGGCCAAACAGCTCGACCGGCTCTTGCAGGTTGCCCAGGTAGCGTGGGTGGAACAGCCACAAATCCACCTGCGGCTTGAAGTCCGTCACGTTGACCACGTCTAGCGCATCGCGGTGTCGGCTGTTCTGCAACAAGGGTTCGGGCACCAGCCCAAGCCCCTGCCCATTGGCCACCAGCCCCAGCTGCAGCTCGGTGCCAAAGGTCTCCAGGTTGATCGACAGCCTCAGCCCCTGTTCGCTCAGGGCGCGCTGCAGCCCGGCGCGAAAGCCGCAACCATCGGGGTTGAGCACCCAGCCACGGGTGTAGCAGTCCTTGAGCTTGAGGCTGCGTTTGCCGGTACTGCCCTTGGCCGCTACCACCCGCAGCGGCATGCGGGCGATCGACTGGCTGGCGATGCCCTCGGGGAAGATCTTGCCGGGCGGGAACAGTGCCGCCGCGGCATCCAGCTCGCCGTTTTCCATGCGTGCAATCAGGCTGCTGCCCCAGCCACTGGTGACCTGGGTGCGCAGGTCGGGGTAGGTTTCACGAATCTGTGCCAAGGCATCGAGCAGCACCACATCGCCAAGGGTTTGCGGCACGCCCAGGCGCAGGGTACCGGACGGGGCCCCGTCGTTGGCCACCAGCTCGCGCAGCGAGTCGATCTCACGCAAGATGGCCTTGCACTGCTCGTACACCCGCAGGCCCATGGGGGTTGGTTTCAGCGGTTTGGTGTTGCGGTCGAGCAGGGTGGCGCCCAGGTCTTCCTCGAAGTTCTGCACCCGGCGGGTGATGGCCGGCTGGGTCAGTTGCAGGGCCTCGGCGGCAAGGTTGGTCGACTGGCAACGGATGACCGCCACGAAGGCGTCCATGTCATCGATTTTCATATTCGGCGCTCACATATTGGGGCGGTGGGACATACCAGAGGAGAATAATCCTCAATGGCCGGATTGTCACAGCACCTGTGCACCTCATGCGCTCTCGCGGGCAATCAACTCACACGCCAACAGGTTCAGCCGCTGCACTTCACCCTCACACGCCACCACACCGAGGTGCTGTAGCACGCGCAACGCCGCCATTTCACCAATTTCCCGCGAAGGCGGGCGGAGTGTGGTCAGGCTGGGCAGCAGCATGTCGGCAAAGGGGTAGTCACCAAAGCCGACAATGGCCATGTCTTGCGGCAGGCGCAAACCGGCGCGCTGGCCCGCCAGCAGGGCGCCGGCAGCCAGGTTGTCGTTGGCGAAGATGATCGCCTCGGGCCGTGGGTTGCGGCGGATCAGCGCTTCCATGGCCTGCTTCCCCGCCTCGAACGGCGCGCAGTCGGCCGAGGGCACGAACACCCACGGCTCCAGCCCGGCTTCCCGCAACGCCTCGATATAGCCATCGCGCCGCTCCAGCGCACTTAAATCGCCGGCCGCGCTGTTCTGCACGAAAGCGATGCGCCGGTGGCCCTTGTCCAGCAGGTAGCGGCAGGCCTGCATGCCCACCTGATGATGAAGGAAACCCACTTGCAAGGGCGACCGCTCAGGGCGGTAGTCCCAGATTTCCACCACGGGCACGTCTGCGTCGGCCAGCATTTTTTCGGTGGCCGGGCTGTGGAAATGGCTGGTCACCACCAACGCTGCCGGCGACCAGCCGAGAAAGGCCCGCACCGCGCTTTCTTCCTGCGCTTCGCTGAAGTAACTGGACGCCAGCAACAACTGGTAGCCATGGCGGCTGAGGGTATCGCTGAACGCCTGGATCGTCTGGGCGAAGATCGGCCCGGAGATGTTCGGTATCACCATCCCGACAATGCGCCCGCGGGCAGACGCCAGCCCCCCGGCCACCAGGTTGGGCACATAGCCCAGCGCCTGCACGGCGGCTTCGATGCGCTCGCGCAAAGGCGGCGAAACCTGGTCTGGCTGGTTGAAGTAGCGCGACACGCTGATGGCCGAAACCTCAGCGGCCCGTGCCACCTCGGCGAGGGTGACACGGCCTGCGCCGCGGCGCTTGCGGGGGGGATCCTTGGCCTGGCTCACCGGGCTGCCTCCTGGGGAAATGGCGCGATGGTAGCGCTAACGGAACGGCGCTTGGCAAATAGCTTTATTGCATATCAATCTGACTTTTAAGTATTTGACGTGCTAAGCGAAGCCCTCCGATACTTGCTCATGTTAGCGCTAACAAGCGCAGCTGTTGGCAAGCGCCTGCCACTCGCACGAGCGAGACCAGACAACCGCAGCAACTTCGTGTCGGCCCCGTCAGAAGGGGGCCTGGTCTGGTTTCCCGAGGCAGTGAGCACCATGCAGAAAAGCCGTACAGCATTCCCCGCTACGCAACGTCGGCCGCTGGCCGCAGCCATCCTGCTGGCCGCTTTTGGCCAAGGCGCCCAGGCCGCCGAGCCGGCCGAAGCAGCGGCTCCGCAGGCCACTGCATTGGGCGCCGTCACCGTGACCGCCACGCGCCGCGAAGCCACGCTGCAGGAAGTGCCGGTGGCAGTGTCGGTTATCGATGGCGAACAGCTGGAGCGAGACAACCGCAACAACGTTGCCAGCATCGTCCAGCAGGTGCCTGCCCTCAATTACCGCGCTGGCGCCTCGAACAAGGACACCTCGCTGTTCATCCGTGGTGTGGGCACCATTTCGACCTCGCCCGGCGTCGAGCCAACCGTGGCAACGGTGGTCGATGGCGTGGTGTTCGGACGCCCGGGCCAGTCGACCCTCGACCTGCTCGACCTTGAACGCATCGAGGTACTGCGCGGGCCGCAGGGCACGCTGTTTGGCAAGAACGCCTCGGCTGGTGTACTGAACGTGGTCAGCAAGGCCATCCCCGAACAGACCCAGGGCTATGTGGACTATTCGCACTTTGGTGGTGGCGACGAAAACCGACTGCGCTTTGGTATTGGCGGGCGCCTGAGCGAGCAACTGAAGGGGTCGTTGAGCACCTTGTGGGGCGACTACGACGGCAATGTCGAGAACGTTGCCAATGGCCACGACGTCAATGGCTACGAACGCAAAGGCGCCCGCGGCAAACTGGAGTTCGAACCCAACGAAGCCCTGCGCCTGACCCTGATTGCCGATTACATGAAGGGTGAGGACACCTTGCCCAGCGGCGTGATCACCAGCGCCAGCGCCGCATTCGCCAACCAGCTGCGCCCGGTGGCGCCAAGCGCTCACAACCGCGACATCAACAGCGACTTCAAGACCCACGTCGAGGACGAGAACCAGGGGCTTTCGGCGCAGCTGGACTGGCAGCTGGGCGACTACACCCTGACGTCGATCAGCGCCTGGCGGGGCTGGGACAATACCCAGTACCAGGACGGCGACCGCCGCGCCTTGCTGCCGGTGACGGCGTCCCATGACAAGGGCACGGTGGACTATGACCAGTACAGCCAGGAGTTTCGCCTGACGTCGCCCAAAGGGCAGTTCAACGAATACGTGCTCGGCGCCTTCTACATGCATGGCACGTCCAACGAGACCTACCAGCGGCTGTCGGTCAATGGCGGCGTGGCCAACACTGGCCGCGCCGACTATTCCACCACCAACGACAGTGTCGCGCTGTTCGGTGAGAACACCTTCAACTTCACCGACGACTTCCGTGCCATTTTCGGCCTGCGCTGGACCCACGACGACCTTGAGTACGACCATCGTCGCGTCTCCAGCTCGGCCACCGCAGTGACCGGTATCCAGCCCTCGACCGCGAGTTCCGGCTCGGTGGACGAGGACGGCTGGAGCGGGCGGACCGGCTTGCAATACGACTTCAACGACAACCTGACCGGCTACGTCACCTACTCGCGCGGCTATAAAGGGCCAGCCTACAACGTGTTCTTCAACATGCAGCCGCGCGACACCGGGGCGCTCAAGCCCGAAACCTCGGATGCCTACGAAATCGGCTTGAAAAGCACGGCGCTGGACAATCGCCTGACCGCCAACCTGGCCGTATTCCACACCGACTACGACAACTACCAGGCCAACTTCTTCGACACCGTGGCCAACCAGGTGGTGACCCGCCTGGTCAACGCCGGCAAGGTCAAGACCCAGGGTGTGGAGCTGGATGCCAGCTTCCAGGCCACCTCGCGCCTGAAGCTGTCGACAGCCGTGGCCTACACCAAGGCCCGCGTCGACCACTTCAACTGCCCGGCGGGCGCGGCGGCCAACTGCAACATCGACGGCGGCCGCCTGCCGTTCACGCCCGACTGGAAGACCTACCTGCGCGCCGATTACGTGATCCCGCTGGACAACGGCCTGGATGTGGAGCTGAGCAGCGATTACAGCTGGCAGGACGCCGTGCAGTTCAGCCTCGACCAGAACCCGGACACCGTGCAGGGCGCGTATGGCATCTGGAATGCCAGCATTGCCCTGGCCGACTACAACGACGGCTGGCGCGTGGCCCTGCTGGGCAAGAACCTGGGCGACAAATCGTACGCGCAGATGCTGGCCAGCGGCGGCGACTACATCTACCGCTCGGTACCGCGGGATGACGGGCGCTACTTCGGCGTGCAGCTGCGCAAAGATTTCTGACGCGCCACCGCTTTTTGTGGGAGCGGCCTTGCGTCGCGAAAGGGCTGCATAGCAGCCCCAGAGTTTCAGCGCCGCTGCAAATATTGCTGGGGCCGCTTTGCGACCCTTTCGCGACACAAGGCCGCTCCCACAGGGATCGCGGTCTTTTCGGACAAGGAGAACAACATGCCCCGCCAAATGAATCTGGGCGCCTTCCTCATGGCCACCGGTCACCACGTGGCCGCCTGGCGCCACCCGGACGTGCCGGCGGACCCGCTGGATTTCGCCACCTACAAGCGCACCGCACAAATCGCTGAAGCCGCGTGCTTCGATGCCTTGTTCGTCGCCGACAGCGTCGCCGCGCCCAGCGACCCGCTGGCCAGCCACAGTGCCCGCTCGGTGTACTTCGAGCCGCTGACCCTATTGTCGGCGCTGAGTGCGGTCACCGACCGCATCGGCCTGATCGCCACAGCCACCACCAGTTACAACGAGCCGTACCATGTAGCACGCAAGTTCGCCTCGCTGGACCACCTGTCCGCAGGGCGTGCCGGCTGGAACCTGGTCACCTCCGACGCTGCCGCCGAGGCCGGTAACTTTGGCCGCCAGGCACACATCCCGCATGCCGAGCGCTATGCCCGCGCCCGTGAATTCCAGCAGGTGGTGCAGGGGCTGTGGGACAGCTGGGCCGATGACGCGTTCGAACGCGACAAGGCCAGTGGCCTGTTCCACCACCCGCAGGCCGTGCGTGCCCTCGATCATGTGGGCGAGCACTTTCGGGTCAAAGGCCCGCTCAATGTGGCTCGCTCGCCCCAGGGACGACCGGTGCTGGTGCAGGCCGGCTCGTCCGAAACCGGCCGCGAGCTGGCCGCACAAAGTGCCGAGGTGGTGTTCACCGCCCAGCCGAGTCTGGCCCGCGCACAGGCTTTTTATGCCGACCTCAAGGGTCGCCTGGCCCGCCATGGGCGAGATGAGCATGCGCTGAAGATCATGCCCGGCGTGTTTGTGGTGGTGGGCCAAAGCCAGGCGCAGGCCGAGGACAAGTACGAACAGTTCCAGGGGCTGGTCGACCCGCGTGTCGGGGTTGGCTTGCTCGGGCGCATGCTCGGCAACTTCGACCTTTCCGGCTACCCGCTGGACGGCCCGCTGCCCGAGTTGCCGCCCACCGAGGATGGCCAACGCAGCCGCCAGCAACTGTTGACCGAACTGGCCGGCAACGAACAGCTGACCCTGGCCCAGCTGGGCCGGCGCATCGCCGGTGGGCGAGGGCACTACAGCCTGGTCGGCACCCCGACGCAGATCGCCGATGAGCTGCAAGCCTGGTTCGAAGGCGGCGGTGCCGATGGTTTCAACGTGCTGGTGCCGCACCTGCCCCTGGGCCTGGAAGACTTCGCCCTGCACGTGGTGCCGGAGTTGCAGCGCCGCGGGCTGTTCCGCCGTCAGTACCAGGGCCACACCCTGCGCGAACACCTGGGCCTGCAGCGCCCAGCCAACCCCTACTTTGCCGAACGAGGCCAACCATGAGCTACACCGCCAACCCCGAGCGCTATGCGCGCATGCCTTACCGCCGCGTCGGCCGCAGCGGCCTGGTGCTGCCGGCCCTGTCCCTGGGCCTGTGGCACAACTTTGGTGATGCCACGCCCATCACCACCCAGCGCGCCTTGCTGCACACGGCGTTCGATGCCGGTATCAACCATTTCGACCTGGCCAACAACTACGGCCCGCCCTACGGCAGTGCCGAGACCAACTTCGGCCGGCTGCTGCGCGAGGACCTGCGCAGCTACCGTGACGAGCTGATCATTTCCAGCAAGGCCGGCTGGGACATGTGGCCGGGCCCGTACGGGCAGGGGGGCAGCTCGCGCAAGTACCTGATCGCCAGCCTGGACCAGAGCCTGGCACGCCTGGGCCTGGATTACGTCGACATCTTCTATTCGCACCGCTTCGATGCCGACACCCCGCTGGAAGAAACGGCCATCGCATTGGCCGACATCGTGCGCCAGGGCAAGGCGCTGTACATCGGTATCTCGTCCTATTCGGCCGGCAAGACCGCGGAAATCGCGGCGTTGCTTCATGCGTTGAAGGTACCGCTGCTGATCCACCAGCCGTCGTACAACCTCTTCAACCGCTGGATCGAACGGGACCTGCTCGACACCACCGATGCCTTGGGCGCGGGGGTGATCGTGTTCACTGCGCTGGCCCAGGGCCTGCTCAGCGACAAATACCTGAATGGCATTCCGGCAGACGCCCGGGTGAACCGTGCGGGTGGCGGCTCGCTGCTGCCCCAGCATTTGTCGGAAGCCAACATCGCCCGTGCACGCGCCCTGAATGAGATTGCCCGTGAGCGTGGCCAGAGCCTGGCCCAACTGGCCCTGGCCTGGACCCTGCGCGACCCACGGGTGAGCTCCGCACTGATCGGTGCCAGCCGGCCCGAGCAGATCACCGAGAACGTGGCGGCGCTCGACAACCTGACCTTCACCGCCGAAGAGCTGGCCGCCATCGACCAGTACGCAGTAGAAGGCGGGATCAACCTGTGGGAAAAACCATCGACCGACTGGAAGGAGTGACCCATGCGCTTGCTACGCCTTGCCATGCTGCTGTTGCTGGCCCTGGCCGGCGCGGCCCAGGCCGCAGACCCGGCTACCTTGCGTATCGGCTACCAGAAGGGCTCGATCAGCCTGGTGCTGGCCAAGCAGCATCAACTGCTGGAGCAACGCTTTGCCAACACCCGCGTGCAATGGATCGAGTTCCCCGCCGGCCCGCAGATGCTTGAAGCGTTGAACATCGGCAGCCTCGACATTGGCTCGACCGGTGATATCCCGCCGATCTTTGCCCAGGCCGCTGGCGCCGACCTGCTGTACATCGGTGCCGAGCCGCCCAAGCCCCAGGCCGAAGTGATTTTGGTGCCGAAAGACAGCCCGATCAGCGCAGTGGGTGAACTCAAGGGCAAGCGCATTGCACTGCAGAAGGGGTCGAGCGCGCACAACCTGCTGTTGCGTGCCTTGGCCAAGGCCGGGCTAAGCATTCGCGATGTTCAGCCGGTGTACCTGGCACCTGCCGATGCCCGGGCAGCGTTCGAGCGGGGCAGCGTGGATGCCTGGGCAATCTGGGACCCGTTCTACTCGGCCATCGACCTGGAGGGCAAGGCGCGGCTGTTGGTCGACGGCCAAGGGTTGGGGCTGATCGGGCCGTTCATGCTGGGCTCGCGCACCTATGTAGAAGCCCATGGCGCTTTTGTCGGGCAATTGCTGGATGAAATCAGCCGCGCCGAAGCGCTTACCCGCAGCGACGAGGCCGGGAGCATCCGCTTGCTGGCGCAGTTCATGGGCTTGCCAGAAGAAGTGGTACAGCGCAGCTTCAGCCACCGCCCGGCGTCACCGGTGCTGCCGGTGAGTGATGAGATCGTGGCGGCGCAGCAGCGTACGGCGCAGCTGTTCTTCGACAACAAGGTACTGCCCAAGCAGGTCGACATAGCCGGGGCCGTATGGAGGCGGGAGTAACCTGACCTCTCTGGCCGGCATCGGCCCTTGTAGGAGCGGCCTTGCGTCGCGATCGGGCTGCGAAGCAGCCCCAACTATTTGTGCATTTGCGCAGAAACATAGGGCCGCTTCGCAGCCCGATCGCGACGCAAGGCCGCTCCTACAAATGACCGCGTAACCCAGCGATCAACCGCGGGCGAATGCCGCCAGCTTCTCGCCATCCAGCCGGTAGCGCACCCACTCATCCTGCGGCTCGGCCCCCAGCTTCTGATAGAAGCCGATCGCCGGCTCGTTCCAGTCCAGCACGCTCCATTCCAGACGCCCGCAGTTGTTCGCTACCGCCTCGCGGGCAATGTGCCGCAGCAATTGCCGGCCAGCGCCGTCGCCACGTTGTTCAGGTGTGACGTACAGGTCTTCCAGGTAAATACCGTTGCGCCCGAGCCAGGTCGAGTAGCTGTAGAAGTACACGGCAAAACCGACTGCCCGGCCATCGCGTTCGCACATCAGGCTACGCACGGTGCTGCCCTCGTCGAACAGGCTGTGCTCGATGTCGGCCAGGGTGGCGACCACCTCGTGGCGGGCACGTTCGTACTCGGCCAGCTCGGTGATAAAGGCCAGGATCTGCTCGGCATCGGTGCGAACGGCTGGGCGAATGGTGAGGCTCATGGTGACGGCTTCCTTGATCCGGGTTAGCGGTACAGTGATTTGTATCCGAATAATTTAATACAACTGTATCGGTCGCAGGAGAGGGCGACTCCGTTAGTGTGACAGCACCTATAAAGAAAGTGGAATGCCCGCCATGCTTGCCTCTGCCGACCTGCTGACCGCTTTCGTGCTGTTTGCCTTCGTGTCCTCTATCACCCCCGGCCCCAACAACACCATGTTGCTGGCCTCGGGGGTGAATTTCGGCGTGCGTCGCTCCATCCCCCACGCCCTGGGCATCAGTGTCGGTTTCATGGTCATGGTGCTGGCCGTCGGCCTGGGCCTGGGTGAGGTGTTCAAGGCCTGGCCGCCGCTGTACACGGTCCTGCGCTACACCGGCGCCGCCTACCTGCTGTACCTGGCCTGGAAGATCGCCACGGCCGGGCCGGTCGGCACAGCCTCGTCCAGCGCCCGTAAACCGCTGGGGTTCTGGGGGGCGGCAGCGTTCCAGTGGGTCAACCCCAAGGCCTGGGTGATGGCGGTGGGTGCGATTACCACCTACACACCGGCACAAGGCTATGTGACCAACGTGATCGTCATCGCCGCCTTGTTCGCCTTGGTCAACCTGCCCAGTGTCGGTGTGTGGGTCATGTTTGGCAGCGCCCTGCGCAACGTATTGCAGAACCCGCGGTGGCTGATGCTGTTCAATGTCCTGATGGCCTTGTTACTGGTGATTTCCCTCTACCCGCTGCTGTTTGTAGAATCGGCGTTTTCCTAGCCCCGCGAGTACAGCAAGCCGATGGAGTTGATCCCCTGGTCCCATGAATGCGCCGAAGGTTTCACCCTGCGGGGTTGGCGAACCCCGGCCAGTGGCAAGCCGTTGCTGCATTTTTTGCACGGCAACGGTTTCTGTTGCCTGGCCTACCAACCGTTGCTGATGCGCCTGGGCGAACATTTCGACCTGTGGCTTTGCGACGTTCAGGGGCATGGCGACAGTGACCATGGTGGGGTGTTTCGGGGGTGGAATCGCACGGCCGAGTTGGCAGTGGAAGCCTTTCAGGCCGGGCGTGGGGAGTACGGCGATGTGCCGCGGTTTGCCGTGGGGCACAGCTTTGGCGGCGTGCTGACGGGCCTGATCCTGGCCGCAGAACCTGAGCTGTTCGAGCGTGCGGTGTTGCTTGACCCCGTGTTGTTCAGCCGCCGCATGCTGGGTGTGATGGGCGCGGCAGCACTGGTTGGCCTGCACCAGCGCCATGCTCTGGCGCGCAAGGCCGCCAGCCGCCGCAGCCACTGGCCTGATCGCGAGGCCGCGCTGGCCTCGCTGCAAGGGCGGGGCATTTTCAAGGGCTGGACCGATGCGGCGCTGCAGGCCTATGTCGAACACGCCATCGGCGATTGTGGTGATGCAGTGGTGCTCAAGTGCCGGCCCAGCCGGGAAGTGGAAATCTTCAGTTCATTCCCTAAGCGCATGTGGGCGCGCCTTGCAGCGATCAGCACGCCAACACGGATCCTGTATGGCGAGCGGACTTATCCCTTCGTGCCACATTCGGTGAACCGCCTGGCCACGCTCAACCGGCATGTGACCGCCCGGCAAGTTGCCGGTGGGCACTGTTTCATGCAGGAAGACCCGGCCATGGCGGCCGAGCAGGTGCTCGCTTTCTTGCAGGGCTGACTGTTCCACAGGTGGAACGATGTATGCCATATCAGCCGTCTACCGCCTGATTGGTATCATTGATAAGGTTATCCCAGCCAAGAGAGGAGCCTTCTCATGAAAAACATTCTGGGTATCCACCGCAGCCCACACGCCCATTGGGTAGGTGATGGTTTTCCCGTGCGCAGCCTGTTCACCTACGACAACCTGGCCAGCCGGATCAGCCCGTTCTTGCTGCTGGACTACGCCGGCCCCCATGACTTCACCCCGACCACTGCGCGGCGCGGCGTTGGCCAGCACCCGCACCGCGGTTTCGAGACCGTGACCATCGTCTACCAGGGCGAGCTGGAGCACCGTGACTCCACGGGTGCTGGCGGCCTGATCGGGCCGGGTGATGTGCAGTGGATGACCGCCGCCAACGGCATCATCCATGAAGAATTCCATTCCCCGGCCTTCGCCCGTAGTGGCGGTACGCTGGAAATGGTCCAGCTGTGGGTCAACTTGCCAGCGCGTGACAAGCGCGCAGCGGCCGGTTACCAGACGCTGCTGGCCAGCGACATCCCGGTGGTGGCGCTGGACGCAGACGCCGGTAGCTTGCGGGTGATTGCCGGTGACTACCGTGCACACCAGGGGCCTGCCCGAACCTTTACCACCATGGATGTGTGGGACCTGCGGCTGAATACCGGCGCGGCCTTGCAGCTGCCAGTTGCTGCCGGTCGAAACGCCGCGCTGGTGGTGCTGCGCGGTAACGTGCGAATCAACGGCGAGCGCGAAGCGGGGCCGTCCAGCCTGGTACTGCTGGACCGGGAGGGTGAGGATGTCACCGTCGAGGCGCTGGAAGGTGCCAGTGTGCTGTTGCTCAGCGGCGAGCCCATCGATGAGCCGATTGTCGGCTATGGCCCGTTTGTGATGAACAGCCAGGCGGAGATTGCCGAGTCGTTCGACGATTTCCATGCCGGGCGGTTTGGGCAGATGCAAGATGAGCGGGAAGGGGCTCAGCACTGAGTCTTGCCTGAAAAGCTGGGGCTGCTTCGCAGCCCATCGCGACACAAGGCCGCTCCCACAGGTTCAGCATGAGCCCGTAGCTGGCGCTGTGCCTGTGGGAGCGGCCTTGCGTCGCGATAGGGGTGCGAAGCACCCCCGGCATTCTTGAACATGGATTGGCCCCCAGGGTTTTGGCATGATCAGCCCATGCCCAAGCCCACACTCCAGCACGCCGTGCGCCGATCATTGCCCACCCCCGGCCAACACACCCTGTGGCTGCGCTACCGTGCCCCTTATCACTGGCCCTCGACCCTGGGCTTCCTGACCGCCCGCTGCATCCCCGGTATTGAGACCTGCCTCGACGGCACTTATCGCCGCACCCTGGTCGTTGCCGGCCACCAAGCTGTCCTGCACGCCACCCCCTTGCGCAACCAGTTGCGCGTTCACCTCCAAGGCGTTCCCTCAACTGCATTGCCCGGCCTGATCGCCAGGCTGAGGCGCTTCTTCGACCTCGACGCCGACCCTGCGCGCATCGCGGCCGAGTTATCCCGCGACCCCTTGATGGCCCGTTTGGCCCACGAGCGCCCAGGCCTGCGTGTGCCTCAAGGCTGGGACGCCTGTGAACAAGCCATGCGTACCGTGCTGGGCCAGCAAATCAGCGTGGCCGGCGCCATGACCCTGGCGGGCCGGCTGGTGCAACGTCACGGTGCAGCGCTGCGTCTGCCGGTAGCGGGCCTGAGCCATGTGTTCCCGGCTTTGCCGGCATTGGCAAATGCACAGTTCGAAAACATGGGCATGCCGCGAGCGCGCGCCACCACCCTCGGTACCTTGGCCAATGCCCTGCTGGCTGAACCCGGTTTGCTGCGTCGCGGCCAAGCACTGGATGAGCTACTGCGCAACCTGTGCCGTCTAAAAGGCATCGGGCCGTGGAGTGCGCACTACCTGGCGCTGCGCCAGGCCGGCGCTGCTGATGCCTTGCCGTTGGGCGATGTAGCCCTGATCAAGGCATTGCGCTTGCTTGAGGGCGATGACGCGAAACTGGCCGAGCGGGCGCTGGCCTGGCGACCGTGGCGGGCCTATGCGGCGCAGCACCTGTGGGCATCGCTGGGGCCGGCAGGGACCGCTCGTCGTTAAGTCGGCCATTGCAATCGAACACTCGGCCCATCCCCGCGATCTTCCACTAAGGTGCTAGAGGATTCCCCGCATCATCATTGCCCCGGCGCATGGACGCCTGCCTTGGCATGCGCAATATCAATTGGCGCCCCGCCCGATAAAGGCGTACTCACACACAACAGGCCATCGCACAGAGAGGGTCGTACCATGTCGTTGATAGGAGTTTCGATGCTGGAAATGCGGCAGATGATCGAGCAGGCCTGCTTGCCTGATCGCTGTGAAGTCAGCTGCCTGGATGGCGCCAACCTGACCATCCGCCTGGGTCAGGGTCAGAGTCTCGACGAGGGCGTGACCCTGAACGGGGTCCCGCTGCAAAGCCTTAATAGCTGCCGTGATCTGGTCCACCTGGTGGGGCAGCTGCACGCGCTGCGTGACAGCCGCCCGGCGCGATTCAGGTCGATGGCCTGAGTGCGCCCGTCGTGCCCCGGTCAGCCCAGGCTGGCCGGGCGCACGTATTCCGGCATCAAGCCGTCGGACCAGAACAGGATCATCGCCACCAGGATGGTCACCAGCAGCAATAGCCCCACACCCCAGACGCATGTTGCAAATAGCATCGCCTGTTCCTTCTTAAGCCGCAGGAATGTCTGTAACCCGCCATATAGCAACACGCTGGCGTAAGCAGAGGCAGCCATCAGCGCGAAGAACGCCAGCCAGCGAACCGGCACCAGCCCGACCACTCCGGCAAAGAACCACGGGGTGGCGCAGTAGGCGGCAAAACCAATGCACTGGTTGAGGCTGGGCTGCGCATCGAACCCTCGCGACATCCAGCGGATCATCACCCCCATCAGCATCACGCCCACGACGGTAGTGGCATACAGCAGCCCTGACAGTTGCGCGGCGCTACCCATACTCAGGCGTACCCGCTCCTCGGCTGCCAGGCTCCAGCCGAAGGTGGTAGTACCAACGAACAGGCACACGGCGGGTATCAGCGCCAGGGCCAGCAGGCGTGGCAGGTATTGCTGTGGGTGGTCCTCTTCGGCCCGGCGGATATCCAGCCAGGCGTCGGCGGGGTGGGTGAAGAGCTTGAGTAACGGACTGTTCATGGCGTTCTCCAGCAGGCATGAGCCCTTTTGCTATGGAGACACGCCGCGCCCGGCCGGTTCAGCTGGGTTGGCCGCCGTTGATCGGCTTATTGCAGTTCCAGCAGCAGATTCAGGCCACCATCGCCGCACTTGCCCTTGTCGCGCACCACGCCATGGTAACTACGCCCATCCCAGACAAAGGCCACGCTGTGAGCACGGTCGACCTTGTCAGGCAGCGGCGGGCAAATGTGCAGGCGCAGCCCCGGGCGGCCTTGCAGGTTGAGGGCGGCGAGCTGGCATTGGCATTCCACGCTCTGCGCCACCGGGCCGAACAGGGTGTCGCGTACGTAATCAAGTTGCAGCGAGGCATTGGGGGCGCGGCCAGGCATCTTCATCGGTACGGGGCTCCATCGCAACGGCTTGAAGGGCAGGGCGGGTTCGGCATGGCAGGCTCCAGGCAAAGGAAGGCGGCTTATCATTTGAAGCTTGCCTGGCCAAGATGTTCAACGTGTTTCATGTGCATTCATCTTGTTTTGCGCCGGGTGGCAGACCACAGGCCCTGTTCAGGCGCCCGCCTTGCGCAAGGTGAGGTTGATCCGCCGCTCGCCCAGGCGCGGATGCACGGCGGGTTTGATGGGCAGTACGCCGTGAAAACGCAATCGGTCCTCACCGCCCCAGACCAGTACATCGCCGTGGCTCAGCGGGATGCGTCGGGGCTTGTCGGCGCGCTGCAGGCCACCGAACAGGAACACCGCCGGCAAACCCAATGACACCGACACGATCGGCTGGCCGAAGTCCTGCTCGTCACGGTCCTGGTGCAGGCTCAGGCGAGTGCCTGGCAAATAGTGGTTGACCAGGCAGGCATCCGGTACGAAACCCTCGAAACCTGCCAGGGCTGCGGCGCGGGCGGCGAGGGCGAGCAAAACCGGGGGCAGGGCGGGCCAAGGCTTGCCGCTAAGCGGGTCGCTGGGGCTGTAGCGGTAACCGTGTTCGTCACTCACCCAGCCCAGCGTGCCGCAGTTGGTCAGGCCTACTGCCATGCGCAGGCCACCCGGCGTGTGCATGTGCCGAAAGGGCGCTGCACGCAGGACCGGGCGCAGGGCATCGAGCAGCGCCTCGGTTTCGGCCAGGGCGAAGCCAGGCAGCAGCACGGTGTGGCTGGCCAGGCGTTGCGGCTGAGGGCCGAACAGGTCGAGGTCGGACTGGATCATGGCACTGCACATGTTCGAGGGATTAGACAGTGTATCCCTGTAGGAGCAGCCTTGTGCTGCGATGAGGCCGGTATGCCTCACAATGATGTGTCGGTGCTGCAGGCCCTTTCGCAGCACAAGGCTGCTCCTACAGGCATTGCATATACCGGGCAGAATGAAAAGTTGCACAGGGTGGGAGCGAAAAAGGAACCGCGGCACCAGGGAGAGGAGCACCGCGGTTCAAGGGGGAACGGTTTACTTCTGGGTCACAGTGGCCAGGTTCGTGCTGCCCAGCTGGGTAATGGTGGCGGTTTGGGCGATACCGCTCTGGTCGACGAACGCCTTGTTGCCCTGGCCTCCCTGGGTCACGTAGGCGACGTTGATGCTGTCAGTCTGTTTGATGGTGGCTTCGTTGCCGCTACCGTACAGCTGGTTGGTGTAGCTCTGGTTGCTGTAGCCGGACTGGTCCAGGGTGATGGAGTTGCCGGTGCCCTGGCTGCTGCCGTAGGCATAGTTGTCGGTACCGCGCTGGTCGGCGATCAGGATGTTGTCGGTGCCGTTCTGCTCGAAATACAGCTCGTTGTTGACGTCGTCCTGCTTGGTCTGCATCTGGTTGCCTTTACCCGTCTGGCTAAGCGTGGCCACTTGGTCAGCGCCTTTCTGGGTCAGGTTGACGCCGTTGCCATTGCCGTTCTGGTTGATGGTGGCGTTCTGGTTGGTGCCGAACTGGCCACCCATCTTGGCGCCTTTCCAGTTGCTGGCAGTGATGCTGTTGCCATTGCCTTTGGTGTTGATGGTCAGGTTCAGGTTTTCACCATTCTGATAGGTGAAAAACAGGTTGTTGTTGCCCGTCTGGGTGATGGTGGCGGTCGCGTTGCTGGTATCGAACTGGTCTGACCAACTGGCGTTGGCATTGCCTTGCTGCGAAAGGCTGACCTTGTTGCCGGCGCCGAAGCTCTGGTCGATATAGCCTTCGTTCGACTGGCCGCTCTGGACCACGGAGGCCTGGCTGCCGACCTGGGTGTCCTGCCACACTTCCACCGAGTTGCCGCCACCGTACTGGCCAATGCCAATGGTGCCACCGGTACCCTCGCGCTGGTCGCCGTAGGCCCAGTTGTCGTGGCCATCCTGGTAGACCTGGATGTCGCCATCGAGGTGGTTCAAGTGCTCGGCGGCGGCGTAGTTGTCCTGGCCGGTCTGGTTCACGGTACTGCGGTTGTTGGTGCCACCGAAGGTCTGCTCGATGAAGGCCTCGTTGCGCTGGCCGGATTGCCAGGTGGTGGCTTTGCTGCCTTCCTGGGTGTCCTGCCACACGGTGGATTTGTTGCCGACGCCTTGCTGGGTTTGCAGCGATTCGTTGTTCTGCCCTACAGACTGGCTGGCGAAGGCATCGTTATAGCTGCCCCCGGCACGCTGGGTGATCTTGCTGCCGTTCTCGAACAGTTGCTCGGCGTAGCCGGCGTTGTACTGGCCGGTGGCACTTTGCTGGATTTCGCTGGTGCTTTCGGTTTGCACCGCCATATGGTTGTGGCCCTTGCCCGTCTGGTTCTGGGTGGCCGAGGCGAAGGATGCCTGGGTCTGGGAGACTTCGGCGATGTTTTCCTTGCCGTCCTGGGTCTGGGACGAGGTGCTGTCAGCAGCCATGGCCTGACCTGCGAGGGCCAGGACGATAGCGGCACTTAAGGGAGCGAGCTTGTACATGGTGGTGCCTCCAGGTCTATCGATATTGGGTGATCTGAACATGCTGGCCATTGCCGGTCTGGGTCACGGAGCTGTTGAGGCCCGAGCCGGACTGCACGATGCTGGCGCTGTTGTCGTTGCCGATCTGCTCGATGGCTGCGCTGTTGCTGCTGCCGCTCTGGCGAATCGACGCGCTGTTGCCATTTCCCTGTTGGCTGATGCTGGCCATCAGGTCACTGCCTTCCTGCAAGATGTACGCTTCCTGCGCACCGCCAGACTGGACGATGCGGCCCAGCAGGGCCTGACCGTTCTGGTCGAGGGCGGCGCGGTTGCCCGACCCCTGCTGCTCGATCACCGCGGCCTGGCCGGCACCGACCGGTAGCAGGCGGATGATCACCGGTTCGCCGAGGTCGTTGCCGGGCGCGAGGTCGGCATTGTCCATCAGGTCGTCGGCCCAGCTGGCCTGGCCCGCCAGGGCCAGGCTGAGTAGCAGTGGATACAGGCGCTTCATGGTGTTACCCCGTCTTTACTGCACAACCACGTTGACGGTACGGGTAGTCCCCGGGCTGGTGGTAATGGTTGCCGTCGGCGCGGCGGTCGGGATGATCGTGGTGCTGTTGCTTACTGCGAGGCGCCAGCGGCCGTTCACCGGTACGGTGGCGGTGCCCAGTGTCTGCACCCCGGTGGTGGTGGTAACCCGGACGGTGACAACGTTGCCCGTGGTTACCGACGAGGTACCGCTGATGTCCCAGTTGTAACGGTTGTTGGAGCGTGCCGTGACGGTGGCTGCCGTAACCGCGAAGGTTTCGGCGGCGGGCCGTGGCGACACGTTGACGGTGACCGTACCCGGGGTAGACAGCGCCCCCAGCGAGTCACGTGCCTGGTAGGTGAAAGTGGTGGTGAACGCCGCCGTTACCGTGGCCGGTGGGGTATAGGTCACGGTGGCGCCGTCGGTGCTGACCGCGCCCCGGCCGGCAGCCGGTTGGCCGACGGCAGCAACGGCCAGCGGCACGTTGCCTTCCGGATCGGTGTCGTTGGCCAGCACGTTGATGGTCAATGGCACGCCCAGGGTGGCGACGGTTTCCGGGTTGGCGACCGGTGGCCGGTTAGGCGCCACGTTGATGGTGACCGTGGCCGGTTCCGACTTCAGGCCCTTGGCGTCCACCGCCCGGTAGCTGAAGGTGGCCACCAACGGTTGCGTAGCGCCGACTGGCGGGGTGTAGGTGACCGAGGTGGTACCGTTGAGCACCACACCGCCCAGGCCGGTACCCGGTTGGGTGAGGTCACTGAGGGTCAGCGGCACGTTGCCGTCCGGGTCACTGTCGTTTTGCAGCAGGTTGAGGGTGATTGGCACACCCACACTGGTGCTGCCGACATCGGCCTGGGCCAGCGGTGGCTGGTTGGCCGCCTCGACAGGTGCGTTGCCGACCACCAGGACCGGTTCCACGTCAGTACCACCATGGGCAGACTTGACCGTGACGGTGGCCGGCGGTTGCGCCACGTCGTTGACCGTGATGCTTTGCAGCGTGCCCGCTTTGGACATGCGGCCGTAGCCTTGGGCGAGCATGTCGGGGATAGCCACCTCGTCACTGGACCTTGCCTCGATCAGCAGGCGCTTGTTGGCCCAGTCGTAGCGCGCGGTGCTGACCTTGACCACGTCGGTCAGCTTGCTCGACAGCGCGGTCGGCTGGGTGCCGCCGGCACTGTTGCTGGCCGTGACCACCACTACCGCAGGTGGCGCTGTCTGGCCAAGCTGTTGGTGGAAGAACAGGCCGTTGTTGTCTGCCGTCAGGTTGAACTGGCAGGGCGAAGGGGGCGTGCCGATCAGTGCCAGGCCGTTGCGCATGCACAGGCTGGCCTCTTTCGGCGCCTTGGCGAACACTTCCACGCGGGTGCCGCTGCCGTTGCGCGAGTAGGTGGCGCGCTCCAGGGTGACCGGGGTTTGTGCGCGCTGGTCGAGTACCTTGCCCGAAACCGTGAACAGCGCGGTCTCGATGCGCCCGGGCGGGCCGTCGATGCGGATGAAGTTGGTGTTGAACGGGCTGCCGACCACGGCCTCCAGGCGGTTCGGGTCACCAATGAAGGTTTCGCTGGCGCCGGTATCCGGGTTGACCTCGACATACGGCCCACCCACCCCACGCAGCCATGGCCCGAGCGCGCCGTTGAGCGCGCCCCGGAAGTTGCCGGGTGCGCCGATGCCGATGTCGCGGGTGATGTTGATCGCCCGCCGGCCGGGCGTGGTGACGTTGACCGTCTCGACGCCGAAGGGGTGGGTGATGGTGTAGACACCCGCCCGCGGGACCGACACGCGAAGCCGGATGCGGGCGAAGCTCTGCTGGTCGCCGTCTACCGGGTTTTCGGCGGCAAAAGCCGCTTCCAGGCCAGCGACGTAGGCATCCAGTTCATAGCCGCTGTTACCGACGGCAGGGATGGTGGCTTCGGCCAGGAACCAGAACATTTCTGGCGGCCAGTTGTCGGGGAACACCAGCGGCAGGGCGTCGTCGTAGATGCCGGGTTCCGGCAGCAAGGTGCACATGTAGGACGGTGCGGCCGGGGTGCCGGGCACCCGGGTACTGGTGGCACGTGACTGGCACAGCTCCAGGGACTGGTTGAGGCCGTCCTTGTACCACATCGGGTAGCCGCCAGTGGCGAAGGTGTAGGGCCCCGGGTCGACATCAGACAACGCGGCAAAGGCGGCGCTGGTAACGGTGAGGGAAAAACCGGCGGCGAACAGCGCACGGCGCGACCAAGTGTTCATGCGGCCTCCTTGAAGGCTGAGCCTTTGTCTGTTCATGGCACCAGCACCACGTCTTCGCTGTCGCTACCCCCATTGGCGCTGGTGACCTGCACCTTGGCCGGCGGGATGGGCGACAGGGTCATGCTGAGCGTCTTCACGGCGCCGGTGCCGCCAAGGTTGCCGATCAACGTGCCGTTGCCGGTATGTGCGGTAAGCACGGGCGGGGTGGTTTCGTCGCTGGTGCTGGCCACCAGGGTCAGCTCGCCGGTGGACAGGCGGTACTGGGCCTGGGTGATGGTGACCAGGTCAGTCAGTGGCACGTTGCGGGTGGTCAGGCTGCTGGTCGGGATGGCCACGCTGTTGTCGGCGGTCAGTGTCACGATGGTACCGGCCGCCGGGTTGAGGGCCGACTGGGCGTACCAGGCGCCGGTGGCGTTGGCCTCGGTCAGTTTCAGGTTGGGCGTCTGGCTGGTCAGGGTGACGCTGGCCGGTGGCGGCGGGGCCATCACGAAGATGTCTTGCTGGGCGCGCAGGTCGCCGTTCTCGGTGTGCCGTGAGTAGGTGCTGCGCTGTGGCATCAGCGGGGTAGGCAGGGCAACGGTCGAGAGCTTGCCCGAGATTGCGAACAGCTCGGTGCGCAGGTCGATGCCACCCGGGCCTTCGATGCGCACGAAGTTGGTATTGAACGGGCTGCCGGTTACCCGTTCGTCCAGGTTGGGGTCACCGACGAAGCGCTCGTTGCCTTCGGTGTAGGGGCCGTTGACACTGCGCAGGAACGGCCCGACATCGCCCTTCAGCGCGCCGGTGAAGTCGCCTGCCCCGGCAATGCCGATGTCGCGGGTCATGTTGATCGCCCTACGCCCTGCGGCGGGGACATCGAACACTTCCACGCCATAGGGGTGGGTGACCACGTAGGTGCCCGCGGTGGGTACATCGACCCGGATACGCACCCGGGCGAAGCTGACCTGGTCACCCTCGACCGGTTCTTCGGCGGCGAATGCTGCTTCGATCGCCGTGCCGTAACTGAGGTTGATGCCACGGGCGGCGTCGACGATGGCGGCGTCGGCGGTGAACCAGAACGCTTCGTCAGGGAAGTTGGTGGGGAAGACGATGGGTTGGGTATCGTCGAACACACCGGGCGTGGGCAGCAGCGTGCACATGTACGACGGTGCGCCGGGCGCGCCGGCAACCCTGGAGCTGACCGCCTTGGTCAGGCACAGGTCGAGGGTACGACCGTGACTGTCCTGGTACCAGGCGGGGAAGCCGCCGTTGGCGGGGACGTAGGCGCCTGGATCGACAGCATTCAAGGCAGCCTGCGCCGGGAGCTGGAGCATGCCGGCGAAAATCGCCACTGCCAGCGGGTGGGGTATCGGTCGGTGCATGAGTCAATTCCTCCTGCAAACGGGCCCATGGACTTGGGGCGTCTGGGAGAAGATCGGCAAGAGCTGTGCCAAAATTTGAAAATTGCGCTGCAGGCCTTGTGGCGCAGGGGGTACAGGTTTTCAGTGGGGGATTGTGCGAGCGGCTGACGGTGGGCAGCGTTGCCCCAAGGTTGGGGATTGGGGGCAGTAATTCCAACCCGGTTTTCGAAGCCAATGCGGTTTTTGCTACATTGCACCGGCGTTCCCACCTTCCAGCTGAGCCAAGCTATGCAACCCCTCGACCACCTCTCCCTGAACCTGTTCATTGTCGTCTGCGAAGAAGGCACTATCGCCCGCGCCGGTGAGCGCGCGTTCATGGCGCCGTCCGCGGTCAGCAAACGTGTTTCGGACATCGAGGCGCGTTTTGGCACCGCTTTGCTAAAACGCAGCAAGCGCGGCGTGGAACCGACCCCGGCAGGGCTGGCCCTGTTGCGCCATGCCCGGGACATGACCCGCGCCATGGAGCGCCTGGACAGCGAGCTGAGCGAATACGCAGAGGGCGCGCGCGGCCATGTGCGGGTGCTGGCCAATGTGTCGTCGATCATGGAGTTCCTGCCTGAAGAGCTGTCGGCGTTCATGCTGGAAAACCCGCTGATCCAAGCCGATATCGAAGAACGCTTCAGCACCGACGTGGTCCGCGGTGTGGCCGAGGGCAGCGCCGATCTGGGCATTTGCCGAAAATCCATGGCAGTGGGTGACCTGGAGTTCGTGCCGTACCGCCAGGACCACCTGGCCGTAGTCGTCGCTGCTGACCATCCATTGGCCGGCCGCAGCCAGATTGCCTTCGAGGAAACCCTGGGCTACGACCATCTGGGCCTCTCGGCCTTTGCCACGCTGAACGCCTTCATGCGTAAAAGCGCCGAACAGGCAGGCAAGGAGCTGCGTTTTCGTTCGTACGTGTCGTCGTTCGACGCGGCATACCGCCTGGTACAGTTTGGCCTTGGCCTGGCGGTATTCCCGCAAGAGGCCGTGGCCCGCTATGCGGCGTTGTTCGACCTGCGAGTCATCCCGCTGACGGACGACTGGGCGCTTGGCGAATTCGTCATCTGCATGCGCGACCGGCACACGCTGTCGCTGTCGGCACGGCGCCTGCTTGACCACCTGCTGCTGCGTGCACCAGCCTGGCAGGTAGTCGGCTGATCCATCGTGGCTGACGATGGATCAGCCCGTGAATCACGTCTTTTCTGCCTGTCACCCAACTCTTAGTCTGGCGCAACGCTTCAGACAGAGAGACCGTGATGACAACAATAACAATCAACGAAGTCGGCATGCGCGATGGCCTGCAAAGCCTTCAGACGACCATGCCAACGGCCGCCAAACGCCGCTGGATCGACGCCGCCTATGGCGCCGGCGTGCGCCACATGGAAGTCGCCTCTTTCGTACCGGCACGCTTGCTGCCGCAAATGGCCGATGCCCGCGAAGTGGTGGCCCACGCCCTCACATACCCGGGCCTGCAGGTGACGGTGTTGGCCCCCAACCTGCGCGGGGCAAGGGACGCACTTGAGTCTGGCGCCCATCGCATCGTCGCCCCGGTATCGGTCAGCATGGCGCACAGCCTGGCCAACGTGCGCCGCACGCCCATGGAAATGGTCGAGGAACTGGGGCGCATGTGCCAATTGCGTACTGAAATGGGCCTGCATGAGGTGCAGGTCATTGCCGGCATGTCTGTGGCCTTTGGCTGCACGCGCCAGGGCGAGGTACCGTTGGCCGACCTTTGCGCACTGACCCGCCAGGTGATCGAAGCCGGTTGCGACCTTGTCTCGCTGGGTGACACCACCGGCTATGCCAACCCGGGCCAGGTGGCGACGGTGCTCCATGCTGTGCGGGCGATTGCCGGCGACCGCCTCAAGGCCGCGCACTTCCATGACACCCGTGGCCTGGCCCTGGCCAACAGCCTGGTCGCGGTGCAGCAGGGTATTCGCGAGCTGGACGCCTCCCTGGCCGGCCTGGGGGGCTGCCCGTTCGCTCCGGGCGCGTCTGGCAATACCGTCACCGAAGACCTGGTGTTCATGCTGCAGAGCATGGGCTACGACACCGGTATCAACCTGCCTGCACTGATCGCGTCGCGCCAGGTGCTGAGCGAGGCGCTGCCGGGCGAGCCCCTTTACGGCTGCATCGCCCGCGCCGGGCTACCGCTGAACTTCGCTGACACTGCCGGCCACGCCTGACCCGCCTGAACGAGGAATACCACGATGTCCAGACTTCCCTTGGACGGCATCCGTGTCGTCGAAATTTCGCACATGGTCATGGGCCCGACCTGCGGCATGATCCTCGGTGACCTTGGCGCCGAAGTGATCAAGATCGAGCCCGTGCGCGGCGACGGCACGCGCCGGCTGCTGGGCGCGGGGGCGGGCTTCTTCCGCACCTTCAACCGCAACAAGCAGTGCATCGCCGTGGATGTTGAAACGGCCGAGGGCCGCGAGGCCGTGCTGCAACTGATCGATACGGCCGACGTGTTCATCGAAAACTTCAAACCCGGGCGCATGCACAAGCTGGGCCTGGACTACGCCGCGCTCCGCCAGCGCAACCCACGGCTGATCTATGCCTCGCACAAGGGCTTTCTCAGCGGGCCCTATGACAACCGCCTGGCGCTGGACGAGGTGGTGCAGATGATGGCCGGCCTGGCCTACATGACCGGGCCGGTGGGCCGCCCGTTGCGCGCCGGCAGCTCGGTGAACGACATCATGGGCGGCATGTTCGGCGCCATTGGCGTACTGGCGGCGCTCAACGACCGCCACACCACCGGCAGCGGCCGCGAGGTGCAAAGTGCCCTGTACGAGAACTGCGTGTTGCTGGCCGCCCAGCACATGCAGCAGTACGTGGTCACCGGCGAGGCTGCAGCGCCGATGCCTAACCGCATCAGTGCCTGGGCCATCTATGACGTGTTCACTTTTGCCGGTGGCGAGCAGATGTTCGTCGCCGCCACCGGTGAAGGGCAATGGCACGCGCTGTGTCAGGTACTGGGGCAGACTGCCTTGCTCGATGACCCGACACTGGCCAGCAACAACGACCGTGTGTTGCAACGGCCACGGCTGCTGGCGCACCTGGCCGAGGTGTTCGCGCCACGGGATGCGGGGCAACTGGCACTGCAACTGGAGGCCAACGGCATTCCCTTTGCGCCGATCCGCCGGCCGGAAGAGCTGTTCGACGACCCCCACCTGCAGCAGAGCGGTGGTATGGCCAACCTGCAACTGGAAGACGGCAGCCACACACCCATGCCGTTGCTGCCGCTGTCACTGGACGGGCAGCGCCTACAGCCGCGCCGTGCGATAGCGCGGATTGGCGAGCACACCCGCCAGGTGATGCGCGAGCTGGGTTACAGCGATGAACACATTGCCGAGCTGTGCGCAGCCGGCGTGCTGAAAACCGACGACGCAGCTTGAGGAGGGTTTGAGATGGCGATTTACCAATACGACACCCTTGCGCCCAACCTGCACCCGGAAGCGTACGTGGCAGAGGATGCCACCGTGATCGGCGACGTAACCCTCGAACAAGGCGTCAGCGTATGGCCGCAGGCCGTGCTACGGGGCGACAACGAACCGATCCGTATCGGCCAGCACAGCAATGTGCAGGAAGGCGCAGTGCTGCATGCCGACCCGGGATTTGCGTTGACCGTGGGGCAGGGCGTCACCATCGGCCACCAGGCCATGCTGCACGGCTGCACCATCGGTGATGGCGCCCTGATCGGCATCCAGGCCGTGGTGCTCAATGGCGCGGTCATCGGCAACAACTGCCTGGTCGGGGCTGGCGCCATCGTCACCGAGGGCAAGGTGTTCCCCGATAACTCGCTGATCCTGGGTGCGCCTGCCAAGGTGGTGCGCGAACTGACGGCCGAAGCCATCGCCAGCATGCAGCGCAACGCCACCGAGTACGTCGCAAAAGGCCAGAGCTTCAAGGAAAAACTGATCCGTATCTGCTGAAAACCTGCTGGCGACGCCCATGAAGGCGTCGCTGCTCTCCAATAATTACAAGAATGGAGATCCACCATGGTTGCCATGACCGGCGAACTGGCGCGTGAGCGCAACGACAGCCACATCAATGAACTGCTGCTGTACCGCCGCGTGGCCTGGCGCATCATGCCGCTGGCCATCATCTGCTTCCTGTTCTCGTACTTCGACCGCATCAACATCAGTTTCGCCAAGGCGCAGATGCAGCAGGAACTGGGCCTCAGCGACGCCGCCTACGGCCTGGCCGCGAGCATGTTCTTCGTGGGGTATGTGCTGTTCGAAGTGCCCAGCAGCCTGGGCCTGAAGCGCTATGGGGCGCCGGCCTGGATCTGCCGGATCATGGTGTCGTGGGGCCTGGCGACGGCGGCGCTGGTGTTTGCCTATACCCAGTACACCCTGTACTTCCTGCGCTTTCTGATCGGTGTGATGGAGGCCGGTTTCGGCCCGGCGATCCTGTTCTACCTGGCATGCTGGTTCCCGCGCAAACACTTGGCGAAGATGAATGGCCTGTGGTTTCTGGCCGTACCGCTGGCCGGTGCGGTGGGTGGCCCGGCAGCAGGCGTCTTGCTGGGGACCATGGATGGCGTGCTGGGCCTCGCCGGTTGGCACTGGTTGTTCCTGATGTCCGGCTTGCCCTGCGTGGTGCTGGGCTTGCTGGTGCTGTGGAAGCTGGACCGCGACATCGAAGCGGCAAAATGGCTGAGCCGTGAGGAGAAGGACCTGCTGGCGGAAAACCTGGCCCAGGACAAACGCGCTGCAAAACCGATCCTCGGCTCGATCTGGCGGGTGTTGCTGACCCGCGAAGTGGCGATCATGGCGTTCATCTACTACGTGATCAAGACCGCGTCCTATGGCCTTAACTTCTGGATGCCGCACCTGATCAAGTCATCGGGCGTGCAGGACATGCTCTGGGTCGGTGTGCTGTCGGCATTGCCGTACGCGGTGGCCTGCATCGGTATGGTGTGGCTGACCCGTCGCTCCGACCGTACTGGCGAGCGCAAACGCTACCTGGTGTATTGCCTGCTTGCGGCGGCTGTCGGCTACCTGCTGGCGTGCCTGTATTCCGACTCGTCGCTGGCGATGATGGCCGCGCTGGTGCTGGCCACTGCAGGTACTTTCATCGCCATCCCGATCTTCTGGACCATTCCACAGTCGACCTTCTCGGGCCTGGCAATTGCCACAGGTACTGCGGCGATCAACTCGGTCGGGCAGCTAAGTGGCATCGTCGCACCGGTGATGGTGGGCAAGATCAATGACCTCACCGGCAGCAACTCCATGGGCATGCTGTCCATCGCCCCGCTGATCATGATCGCCTGCCTGGTGGTGATGCGCTACGTGCGCAACCCTCGAAGCTGATTGGCGCTGAGTCTTCAAACAACAACAAGAACAAGGCACACCCATGATCATTATTTCCCGGCGAGCATCGCTGATGCTCGGGGCGCTTTGCTGCGCCTGTCACAACGCGCAGGCCGGCTTCATCGATGACGCCAGCGGCAGCCTGGAACTGCGCAATTTCTATTTCGACCGCGACTTTCACGGTGACAGCGCCACGCAATCGCGGCGCGGTGAATGGGCCCAGGGCTTCATGCTGCGCCTGCAGTCTGGCTACACCGACGGCGTGGTCGGCTTTGGCCTGGATGCAGCCGGCATGCTGGGGCTCAAGCTGGATTCCTCGCCCGACCGCAGCGGCACCGGCCTGCTGCCACGTGGCAGCGACAAACGCGCCGCGGATGACTACGCCAAGGCCGTGGCCACCTTCAAGGCCAGGCTGGCGCAGAGCGAATTGAAGGTCGGCGGCCTGAGCCCGCAACTGCCATTGCTGGCCTCCAACAACAGCCGCTTGTTCCCCCAGTGGTTCAACGGTGCGCAACTGGTGAGCAAGGACCTGGACCGGTTCACGTTCACCTTGCTGCAGGTGGATGCCACCAAGTTGCGCGACTCCACCGACTATGAGGACCTGACCGCCATGGCGCAGCAAGGGGCCTATTCGGCGACGGTAACCAGCGACCGGCTGTACTACGGCGGTGTCGATTACCAGCCGCTGAACAACCTGACCCTCAGCCTTCACACCAGCACGCTCGAAGACCTGTTCCTGCGTGATTTTGCCGGGCTCAAGTTCAAGACCCGCCTGGGGCCCGGGGATGTATTCACCGAGTGGCGCTGGTTCAGCGCTCGCGAGCAGGGCCGGGCACTGCTGGGCAACGTCGACAACCAGACCCTCAGTACCAACTTCGGGTACAGCGTTCAGGGCCACACGTTCAGTGGTGGCTATCAGAAAGTGCGTGGCGATACGGCATATGCCTACGTGGGTGGCACCGATACCTACCTGTTCAGCGAACAGCAGGTCAGCACATTTGCCCTGGCCAACGAACGGGCGTGGATGCTGCGCTATGACTACAACTTTGCTGCGTTGGGGATCCCGGGGCTCACGTTCAATGTGCGCTATGTGAAGGGCGACCAGGTGGAGCCACAGCGCATCGCCAGCGCCAAGGGCAGGGCGCTGGCGGCTGGCGACGGAGAAGGGCGGGAATGGGAGCGGACCACGGATATCACCTACGTGGTGCAGTCGGGGGCGCTCAGGAACGTGTCGCTGCGTTGGCGCAATGCGAGCATGCGTTCGAATTTTGCCGATGCAGCGGATGAGAACCGGGTGATTGTGGGGTATACGGTCGAATTCTGAGCTCAGACACAGTCATTCTGTGGGTGCAGCCGGTTTCTCTTGCGATCTGGATCTGCGCGGTTTGCGTGGTTTTTTCTCAGGCCGCTTGCCGGGTTTGAGATGCCAGCGATCGCCGTTGGCGAGCAGGCGTTCCTGGATTGCAGGTGGGTAGTCGCCAAGAGTGGTTACGGGCGGCACGGGTTTGCCCGGCATACCGGCCTCGCGGATTACTTTCGGCCAGCGCGGTCGCCAGCACAGCAACAGGCTGAGCCAGTGCCCGGTGCCGACGATGACGAAGGCGGGCCAGACCATCAGCAGGATGACTTTGAACAGCCAGCTGCTTTTGCGGAAGAAACGACCAAAGCCTTCGAACTGGGCGCTGAAGGCCTGGATGGGTGAGGGCAACTGTGTGCTCAGGCCGGGGCGGGGGACGGCGTGTGGGCCTTCTTCCATGTAGCGGCGAATGAACTCCCACTCGTCACGCAGTTCGCTGCCGCCTTGGCCTTGTTTGCCGAGTAGGGCCATTTCCATATGGGGGAGGCCGGTGCGGCTGGGGTGCCAGACCAGGCCTAGACGCATGCCCACGCTGAGTGAGTCATCTTCTGGGGCGATGGCTGTGCTTCCGGTTGTTTTCCATGGGAAAGTGACGATGCCGCCGCAGTACTTCGGTCGATGTAGGTGGACTTGTTGAGTTACGCGATTGAAGCGAATGAGAAGGTGACGACTAGTAAGCATTTCCAACCGCGTGAACCGAAGACCGTATTTGAGATAAAAATAAACGATAGCGCCGTCCATGACAGCCATTAGCATCATTATGATGATGTCGATAACAGCAGGATCTCTACCGGTGAAAAGGTAAAGATAGATTGATCCCAGGGTTATTGTAACGCCGCTATATAGGATTGGCCCTAATCCTCCCAACGTCATGATTGTAATCAAGCCGCGTTTTTCCTCTGAGCCGCCGCAACGCATCTCCAGGTAAGTCTCATTGAAGGAGTAAACAGGACTGCGTGCGCGAGGGTTTTCGCTAACCTTCCGAAAATGGACTTCCTCTTCCAAGTCACCTTCATAAAAGTCCCGCATTACGCGTTTTTCTGCTGGCGTCATATCCGCTACGTACGCCTTGCGCGCAGTTTCAGACTCGATTGCCATCTGCCAGAAACCCCATTCGACCAGATACACTATAAGACCTCGCTGAAAGCCGAATGAAGCTCCTTCAATTCTTCGTGTTCTTCATAAGGCTTAGCCGTTTTTCCGATTCGGAAACAGCATCGCCTACACCACTTCTCCAATGAGTCATCTTCAAGTAGGTAAATTGCTATCGTCAGGACGAGACCTATCCAAAAAGCGCCGACCACCAAGCGTGCAAGCAGAAGGCGCGCAGCTTGGGTTCCCAGTTTTTTTGCAAGCTCACCCATAGAGGATGCCAACATTCTTGCAAATTTAGTTTTGGCGCTATGGGATAGGTAATCAAAAAAAGGCTTTGCGATAGCAATTGCTGTTCCGCTCTCAGCCAAAGCAAGAGCTATTGTCGCGGCGCCTCGAGCTCTGTACGCGGCAGCCAGCCTTATGTTTCGTACGCTTGATTCTTTGTTTTGGGCTTCCCGGATATGTTTATCGGCATCCGCGAAATCCCACCACGCCAATACCAACCCTCCAGCACCGGCCAATCCAGCCCCCCAAAGCTTCAACCTCCCCAAAGTCGCCGCAGCACCTCTGCCAGTCACACTTCTAGCGCCGTATCGTGTCACCACTTGGTCCACATAGCTGGCTCCAACTTCGAAGCCCGCCGCTGCCGTGGTCATCGCGGCCGCCAGAAGTTCGGTCTTCACTCTGGCATCACTGTCGGGCAGTTCGCGGGCCTTGAACGCCATCAGCATGCCCTCCAGTAAACACACCAGCCCAGAGACGCGCACTTTGTAGAAGTCGCTGTTGTTGGCCTGCATCAGCTTTTCAGCCCAGGCTTGATCCAGATAACGTGCAATCTGGCCACCGCTGCGTTGTGGGTCAATGGGTTGCCCGCTACGCGCAGCGTCGCTCAGACGAATGTCGACCGCCGTCCCATGCACCGACGCAAACAACGTTAAGCGCAGACCATGGTGCAGTGCTCGGTCTGCACTGTTGGGGGCGCCGGTACGCAGTACCTGTCGCCCTAGCGCCACGTACCACGCATGCAGGCCGATGCTGGCGGTGTTGTTGCTCTTCTGCAATTCCTCGTACAGCGAGTTGATACGCCCGAAAGCATTCGCGGCGATGTGTGCCTGCCGGGCGAGCGATTCGCGCAGTACGAACGACGACTCTGCCGGTGGTTCGGCCTTGGCCGCTTCCAGTAGCACCGCAAGCTCCTCCCGGATGTCGTCCTGGTTGTAGCTGATGCCGCGTATTGCCAGGTTTGCCCGGTCGGCCACGTCGCTGCGCCACCAGTGGTCCAGCACCTTCGTGCCCCATTCACTCAACTCCATGCCGATCACGCACTGGCCAGTCTGCTCGGCAAAGGCCAGGCCGTTGATGAGGTCGGCGTTGTCGTAACGGTCCAGCGCTTGCAGCAAACGTTCGCTGATCACCCAGCGGGCATGGTCCTTGGCGCGGTCTTCTGCGGCTTGCTGGGCTTGTTGCATGGCTTGCTCTGGCGGTCGACCAGGTGGCCGTATTTCTGGTCGAACTTCTTGCTGAACTCGCCGGCCTCCTGACGGGCCTGCACCTTGGCCCGGACGTCGCGCTCGAACTGCGCCAGGTGAGGCTTCATGCGCTCGTCGTGCGCATCGGCCTGCTGCCTGGCCCGTTCGGAAAACGCATAGATTTCCGCATGCACGTAGGGTTGGTTGCGTATGTTTTCAGCCATGACTTCGCGCTTGATGATCTGCTCGGCCATCATCTGCGGGTAGAGCTTTTCGATCTCCAGGAACGACTGCGCGACCAGCAGCTTGCGCTCGTTGTCCACGCCGGGTTCCACGGTGCGCTCCAGCCATTTGGTCTTCACATCATCGACAGCGGCATTGCGCCAGGCGTTGAGCTCCTGGGTGATACCGATGGCGTCTTCGATCACGATGGCCGCGCCACGGGGTTTGCTCTGGTTCACCAGCGGCGCCAGCGCTTGCCGTGAGGCGTGCGGCGAGACGATCTGGTCATTGTTGAACGGCTGCAGGTCCAGCAGCGCCTGCAGGTCTGCATCGTTCTGGGCCTTGAAGTCGGCGACCCAGCCCAGTTGATCGTGCTTGATCACATGGGGCTGTGGCGGAGCATCGGAAGGCTGGATGAAGCGGGCGATATCGATCGCGGGCAGGCTGTTGCGGTACTCATCTTCGAGCAGACGATAGTTGTCGAGCATGTGCGGGGTGAGCGGGGAGGGACTGAACAGCGGGCGCAGCTCCTGGATATCGTCGAGGTCGTAGAGGGTGATGGTCCAGCCGAATTTCGGTCGATGTAGGTGGACTTGTTGAGTTACGCGATTGAAGCGAATAAGGAGATGACGACTAGTCAGCATTTCTAATCGGGTTAGGTGAATTCCATACTTTGAATAAAGATACAGTAACGTCGAGGTGACCGAGAGCATTATAAGTGTCGTGAGAATCGTGATTACGGAACGCCCCTCGGGGTCAGTGATATCCATCCATATAAACCCAGTGGTGATGTAAAGTCCAACAGCAACGGCCGGGGCGATGGCGCCGAGCGTTGCGAGCGTAATAAGACCGCGCTTTTCTTCCGAGCCACCACAGCGAATGTCTAAGAAGATGTCGTTAAAAGCGAATACAGGGCCTCTTGCGCGTGGGTTTTCACTAACGGATTGAAAGTGCATTTCTTCAGCCAGTTCGCTCTCATACAAATCCTGACGTTTTTCTTTCGGTGTCAGCTCTGCTTCATAGGCTTTTCGCGCGGCCTCGGATTCAGTAGCCATTTGCCAAAAACCCCATTCGATCAGATACATTACAATACCTCGCTGAATGCTGAATACAGGGTCTTCAGTTCTTCTTGTTCTTCAAAAGTTTTTGAATTTCTTGCAAGACGGAAGCTGCTGCGCTTGCACCACTTCTCCAAAGCATCGTCTTCAAAAATGTAAATTATCACTGTCAGGACCAGGCCAATCCAGAAAGCGCCAAGAACGAGCCGGGCAAGTAATAACCGAGCGGCTTGCGTTCCAAGCTTTTTTGCAAGTTCTGCCAAGGACGTGGATAGCATCCTAGCCAGCTTGGTTTTGGCATTTTGAGAGAGGTAGTCGAAGAAAGGTTTTGCAATAGCTATGGCCGTTCCTAATTCGGCCAGTGATAGGGTTATTGTGGCCATCCCTCTTACAAAATACGTAGCGGCCAAGAGTCTGGAGTTTCTTTGAGCCTGCTTGGTAGCCCCACTCTGGCTGCTATTGAAATGCTCAACCGAATCAGTGAAATCCCACCACGCCAGCAGAGAGCCTCCGATACCCGCCAATCCAGCCCCCCAGAGCTTTAACTTCCCTAAGGTGACCGCTGCACCTTTCCCGGTCACACTATTAGCGCCGTATCGTGTCGCCACTTGGTCCACATAGCTGGCCCCAATCTCGAAGCCCGCGGCAGCCGTGGTCATCGCGGCAGCCAAGAGTTCAGTTTTCACTCGCGCATCACTGTCGGGCAGTTCCCGAGCCTTGAACGCCATCAGCATTCCTTCGATGAGGCATATCAGGCCGGCCGCACGAACTTTATAGAAGTCGCTGTTATTGGTATCAGCCTGCATTAGCCCTTCGGCCCACGCCTGATCCAGGTAACGTGCAATTTGGCCACCGCTACGCTGTGGGTCAATGTGGTGCCCGTTGCGCGCAGCATCGCTCAGACGAATGTCGACCGCGGTCTTGTGCACCGACGCAAACAATGTCAGACGCAGGCCATGGTGTAGCGCCCGGTCTGCACTGTTGGGGGCGCCGGTACGCAGTACCTGTCGCCCTAGCGCCACATACCACGCATACAGGCCGATGCTGGCGGTGTTGTTGCTCTTCTGCAATTCCTCGTACAGCGAGTTGATACGCCCGAACGCGTTCGCGGCGATGTGTGCCTGCCGGGCGAGCGATTCGCGTAGCTCGAACGACGACTCTGCAGGTGGTTCGGCCTTGGCCGCTGTCAGCAGCGCCGCAAGCTCCTCCCGGATGTTGTCCTGGTTGTAGCTGACGCCGCGTATTGCCAGATTTGCCCGGTCGGCCACGTCGCTGCGCCACCAGTGGTCCAGCACCTTCGTGCCCCATTCACTCAACTCCATGCCGATCACGCACTGGCCGGTCTGCTCGGCAAAGGCCAGGCCGTTGATGAGGTCGGCGTTGTCGTAGCGGTCCAGCGCTTGCAGCAAACGTTCGCTGATCACCCAGCGGGCATGGTCCTTGGCGCGGTCTTCTGCGGCTTGCTGGGCTTGTTGCATGGCTTGCTCGAAACCGTCGAGCTGATCGTGCATGGCCGGGCGGTCGACCAGGTGGCCGTATTTCTGGTCGAACTTCTTGCTGAATTCGCCGGCCTCCTGACGGGCCTGGACCTTGGCCCGGACGTCGCGCTCGAACTGTGCCAGGTGAGGCTTCATGCGTTCGTCGTGCGCATCGGCCTGCTGCCTGGCCCGTTCGGAAAACGCGTAGATCTCCGCATGCACGTAGGGTTGGTTGCGTATGTTTTCAGCCATGACTTCGCGCTTGATGATCTGCTCGGCCATCATCTGCGGGTAGAGCTTTTCGATCTCCAGAAACGACTGCGCGACCAGCAGCTTGCGCTCGTTGTCCACGCCGGGTTCCACGGTGCGTTCCAGCCACTTGGTCTTCACATCATCGACAGCGGCGTTGCGCCAGGCGTTGAGTTCCTGGGTGATACCGATGGCGTCTTCGATGACGATGGCGGCGCCACGGGGTTTGCTCTGGTTCACCAGCGGTGCCAGCGCTTGCCGTGAGGCGTGCGGCGAAACGATCTGGTCATTGTTGAACGGCTGCAGGTCCAGCAGCGCCTGCAGGTCTGCATTGTTCTGGGCCTTGAAGTCGGCGACCCAGCCCAGTTGATCGTGCTTGAGCACGTGGGGCTGTGGCGGAGCGTCTGAGGGCTGGATGAAGCGGGCGATATCGATCGCGGGCAGGCTGCTACGGTATTCGTCGTCGAGCAGGCGGTAGTTGTCGAGCATGTGCGGGGTGAGCGGGGAGGGACTGAACAGCGGGCGCAGCTCCTGGATATCGTCGAGGTCGTAGAGGGTGATGGTCCAGCCGAAGCTGCGGATGATCTCGTCCAGGTTGCCAG
>NZ_JENB01000020.1 GCF_000708715.2 Pseudomonas putida W15Oct28
GGAATCGAGCAGTTATCATCAAGAACCATGCTTGCAGCACGTTGCTTGAACTCACGGGTATAGGTCTTTCGTTCTTGCATGGAACCTCCTGATTGGGCGAATCATATCGCCCTTAAGAGGTGTCCGGGATCATTAGGCCAGTTCAGTTCACTACCTGTGGGAGCGGGCAAGCCCGCGAATGGGCCACCGCTATTTTTGTTTGTCTACCAGCCCCGCCAGCAAGTCCACCGGCATCGGGAAGACAATGGTCGAGGTCCTGTCCCCCGCAATCGCCCCCAGCGTCTGCATATAGCGCAACTGCATCGCCCCAGGCTCCTTGCCCAGCATCTGTGCGGCCTGCATCAGCTTCTCCGACGCCTGCAATTCCCCCTCGGCATGGATCACCTTGGCCCGCCGTTCGCGTTCGGCTTCGGCCTGCCGGGCGATGGCGCGGACCATCGATTCGTTGAGGTCGACATGCTTGATCTCGACGTTGGCCACCTTGATGCCCCAGGCATCGGTTTGCGCGTCCAGCACCTGGCGAATGTCCGCGTTCAGTTGCTCACGTTCGGCCAGCAGCTCATCCAGTTCGTGCTTGCCCAGCACCGCACGCAGCGTGGTCTGGGCCAACTGGCTGGTCGCTACCAGAAAGTCCTCGACCTGGATGATCGCCTTTTGCGGGTCGAGCACACGGAAGTAGAGCACCGCGTTGACCTTGACCGAGACGTTGTCGCGGGTGATCACATCCTGTGGGGGTACATCCAGCACCACGGTGCGCAGGTCTACCCGCACCATTTGCTGGATTACCGGGATCAACAGGATCAGCCCCGGCCCCTTCACCTGCCAGAACCGCCCCAGCTGGAACACCACGCCGCGTTCGTATTCGCGCAGGATGCGAAACGCCGACAGCAACAGCATCGCCAGCACGATCAGCACGGCAGTGAAACCCACTTGCATGAACATGGTCATTCTCCTTGCGCCGCAGGCGCGGCGGCGCTCACGTCCAGCATCACGCCATGGCGCGCGGTCACCCGCACGTTCTGGCCCGCTTGCAGCGGCGTTGCGCACTGCACTTGCCATTCCTCGCCCTGGGCCAGGACCACGCCACGGAACGGGTTGCCTGCCATCACCTGGGTGACGGTGACCAGGCTGCCGACCAGGCCGGCGTCACCGCTGACCAATGCCCGTTGGCGTGCCTTGAGGGCCATGCCCAGCACGCCACCGATCAGCAGCGCGGAAAGCACTGCCAGGGTACCGATCAAGGCCAGCGGGATGCCGAAGCCGGGGGCGTCGGTGTCGATCAGGATCAGCGCGCCGACCACAAAGGCAACGATGCCGCCAAAACCGACCACGCCAAAACTGGGCAAGAAGGCTTCGGCGATCATGAAGGCGATGCCCAGCAAGATCAGCGCCACCCCGGCGAAGCTCACCGGTAACAACTGCAGGGCGTAAAGCGCCAATAGCAGGCAGATGCCGCCGACCACGCCCCCCACCGCAGAGCTGGGGCTCATGAATTCGAACAGCAGGCCATACACGCCGATCATGATCAGGATAAGCGCCACGCTGGGGTTGGTAATGACCGCCAGTACCCGTGTGCGCCAGTCCGGCAGGTGCTCGACCACACTGGCGCCGGCGGTCTGCAGCTGGCGTGGCTGGCCGGCGACCTCCAGCGTTTTGCCATCGAGCTTGCGCAGCAGGGCGGGCAGGTCATCGGCTACCTGGTCGATCACATTCAGCCGCAAGGCCTCGCTAGCCGGCAGGCTGACGGCCTCGCGCACGGCTTTCTCCGCCCAATCGGCATTGCGCCCGCGCAGCTGCGCCAGGCCGCGTATGTACGCAGCGGCGTCGTTGACCTGCTTGCGGGCCAGGGTTTCATCATCGCTGCCCTTGGCCTTGTCGTCCTTGGGCGCACCAGGGGGGCCGCCGATCTGCACGGGCGTGGCAGCACCCAGGTTGGTCCCGGGGGCCATCGCGGCAACATGGCTGGCGTAGAGAATATAGGTGCCGGCGCTGGCAGCGCGGGCACCGCTGGGGGCCACGTAGGTGGCAACCGGCACGGGGCTGGCGAGAATCGCCTTGATCATCTGGCGCATGGCGCTGTCCAGGCCACCGGGGGTGTCCATGCGGATCACCACCAGTTGCGCGCCCTGCGCCTGGGCCTGGTCGAGGCTGCGTACCAGGTAGTCGGCGCTGGCCGGGCCGATGGCGTCATCGATGCCCAGCACCCACACCGCACCGGGCGCTGCCTGGCCACCTGGCGTGATGCCAAGCAGCAACAGCAGCAACAGCCAGCGCCAGCAGCGGGCGATCACCTGTCGTCACCTCGTATGCCCCTATTACACAAGTTTAGCCCTGCCTGCCGCTACCCGGCCTAAAATTGGAGATTGGGGGGCGTAACCGGAGGTGCATCATGCGTATGGCAAAGACCCTGCAGGCCCGCCTGGACAAGGCCAACTGCGACTACGACATCATTCCCCATCCACACTCGGCCACCAGCCTGGAGTCGGCCCGTACGGCCGGCGTGCCGGCCGAGCGGGTCGCCAAGTCGGTGATGCTCGATGACCGGCATGGCAACTACATCATGGCCGTGCTACCGGCCAACCGGCATCTGGACATGACCAAGGTGCGCATGTCCGGGGCCTGGCAACTGACCCGTGAAAGCGGCCTGCCGAGCCTGTTCGGCGACTGCGAGCGCGGCGCCGTGCCGGCCCTTGGCGACGCTTACCAGATAAAAATGCTGCTCGACCCGAGCCTTACCCGCCAGGGCGATGTCTACCTGGAGGCGGGTGACCACGATCACTTGATCCACATGAGCATGGAGCAGTACATGAAGCTGGTGCCGCACGCCGAAGTGCGCGAGCTTTGCTGATGTTTTCACACCAATGCCAGACGGGCGTCGTGGACGGCCTGTCTGGCGCTCAGGAGGAACCATGGAAGCGCCGATCCATCCCTTTGCCGACCTTTTCAAGCAGTTGGGCTTGCCCGACGATCCCACGAGTATCGATCAGTTCATCACCAGCCATTCCCCGCTGAAGAATGAAACCAAGCTGGTGGATGCGCCGTTCTGGACCGACTCTCAGCGTGCTTTTCTCAAGGAGAGCATCATTGAAGATGCCGATTGGGCGGTGCCGTTCGATCAACTCAACGAAGCGTTGCGCCGCCCCCGAAAATAAAGCGCCGAGCGGCACCTGACGAGTGATCGGCCGTTGCTATGCTCAGGAAAACAATAAGGGGATAGCGCGATGAAAGATCCCTACGCACCAGGTTTCTGGTGTTCCGTGACGATCCTGGGCACCCTGACGGCCAGTTACTTCTATGGCATCAGGCAGACGCAACAGATGAACCAGGCAGTGCATTTCCTGTATGCCGCTGCGGCTGTCACTGTGGCGGTTGTACTGGTGGCGCTGACCTGGATTGCCTGGCAACAGTTGCACCTGAACAAGCGTGAAGTGATTCAGGGGCGAACGTTGCTCACCATCTGGAACACCAAGGTAGCGCTACGCCGCGTCGAGACGGTGTTCGACCGGTACTTCTGGGGCAGCTACTGGCACTCGGGGCGCACGTTCGAAGAGGTCATGGGCGAGCTCAAGGGCACGCCGCTGGAGCAGAGCCTGGATGCGCTGAAGCGCCAGTGCCGGGTACTCGACCGTGAAATCCATGACCATCATCACCATTGGCTGGCCAATGCCCGCGACCTGTCCAGCGTGGCCCAGGCCATGGCCCGCGAACGCTACCAGCTGGACCTGGGCGAGCCCACCTGCAGTGGCAGTGGCAATACTGCTGTGCTCAACCGTGACCTGGAAGTGCTGGTATACACCTGGTCGGCGCGCCTGCGCAGCTTCGACCATCAGCTGGACGAGCTGGAGCGCGCCTACCATTGAGGGGCTTCACTCGCCGCGGATGTACTGCTCCAGCTGCTGAATCAGGCTGGCCTGTTCGGTGATGGTTTCCTTGACCAGGTCGCCGATCGACAGCAGGCCGAGCAGCTTGCCGTTGTCGACCACCGGCAGGTGACGCAGGTGACGGTCGGTCATCAGGTTCATACAGAAATCGAGCTTCTGCTTCGGCTCCACGGTGACCACGGGTGCGCTCATGATTTCGCGCACCGGGGTGGCGGCGGAAGAGCGGCCCTTGAGTACCAGTTTGCGTGCATAGTCCCGTTCACTGACGATACCCACCACCTGGTTGCCCTCAACCACGGGCAACGCACCGACGTTTTTCTCCGCCAGCATTTTCAGGGCGTCGAGCACCGAGTCATCCGGGCCGATGGTGTAAACGGTCTGGTGCTGGGACTTGGTCTTGAGGATTTGTTCGACGGTCTTCATACGGGCCTCTGCGGGTGAAAAAAGCGCTGTCTCGGAGTAACTAAAGCATCCGGCACGGCGCTCTGCACGGCAATGCAGGAAACGGCATGGAGTCGATTGAAAAACGTCATCGGTGTTCGCCTGTGCCGGCCTCTTCGCGGCTGAAGCCGCTCCCACAGGAATTACACCACCTTCAAAATCTGTGCGATCCCTGTGGGAGCGGGCGTGTCGAGGCGTCGAACCGCCGCGAACACCGGCGAAGCCGGTGCCATCCACCGCGCAGGGTTCTTCGCGGGCATGCCCGCTCCCACAGTGACTGCGCAGGCTTCAGGGTTGATGCAGTACCTGTGGGAGCGGCCTTGGCCGCAAAGAGGCCAGTACTGTCGATCAAAGTTTCGGCATCTGCCCGAGTCGCGCCACCATCTCGCTCACGATCTGCAGGTCCAGCATGAACTGGTCCACAGTTTTGAACTCGTTGTCGTTGTGCCCGGTGTATTTCACATCCGGCATGGCCAGGCCGAACTGCACGCCATTGGGCAGGTCATGCACCGAGGTCGCTCCGGCCGAGGTACCAAACTCATGCTTCATGCCCAGGTTCTCGGTGGCCACAGCCAGCAGGGCCTTTACCCATTCGCCTTCGGGGTTGCGATACATCGGCTCGTCCAGGCTGTAGTCGAACGCCACCGAGGTGCGGCTTTGCCGGGTCCATTTGCCCAGTTTGTCGGCCAGGTCGTCCTTGATCGTGGCGATTGGCTTGCCCTTGGGAATGCGCAGGTTCACGGCCAGTTTCAGGCCTTTGTCATCCACCCCGACAAAGGTCAACGAGGCGGTCAACGGGCCCATGAACGGGTCCTTGAAGGCCACGCCGAGTTTGTTGCCCAGGTAGTCCAGGCCCCAGTTATCGGCGGCGTAGCGGGCAGCGTCGGTGAACTGGTTGTGCTTGAGCGGCACCTGTTGGCCCAGGCCGTTGATGAAGTCGAGCATGCGGGCAACCGGGTTCACCCCGGACTCCGGTTCCGAAGAGTGGGCGGAAACACCGGTGACGGTGAGCAACACCTGCTTGCCATCGGCCTTGGCGTCGATACTGAAGTCGCTGCCATGCTGTTTCACATAGTTGGCGCCGGCTTGCTGCAGCTGTTTGGCCAGTTGTGCCGGGTTGTCAGAAACCAGGGTTGCTACGGAAGTGGTCGGAATCTGGTTGGTGGCCAGCCCCCCCGTCAGGTTGACGATCTCGGCACCCTTGCCGTTGGCCGGGCGCTTGCTGAAGCTGGCCATGACCGTGCCGTAGCCTTTCTCGGCAATTACCACCGGGTACCCACCGTCGAGGGCGAGGTTGTAGTCGGGGGTAGGGTTGCGCTCGAAGTAGTACGGGATGGCATCACCGCTGGTTTCCTCGGTGGTGTCGATCAGCAGCTTGAACTGCCGGGCGAGCGGCAGGTTTTCGTCCTTGGCCACTTTCAGCGCGTACATCGCCACCACGATGCCGTTCTTGTCGTCTTCGGTGCCGCGGCCATACATGCGGTCGCCAACCAGGGTGACCTTGAACGGGTCCAGGCGCGTGCCGTCAGCCAGCTTCCAGTTGTCCGGGTTGACCGGCACCACGTCAGCGTGGGCATGGATGCCGATCACTTCCTTCCCGCTGCCCAGCGAGATCTCGTACACCCGGTTGTCGATGTTGCGGAAGGCCAGGCCAAAGCTGTCGGCCAAGGCCTTGATCTTGTCGGCGATCTTGAGGAATTCAGGGTTTTCGTATTGCGGCGTACCCTCGACATTGAAGGTGGGAATGGCCACCAGCTCGCGCAGGGTTTCGGTGGCGGCCTTGCCGTACTTGATGCGGGTATACAGGCCGAGCAGGCGATTGATTTCGTCTTGCTGTTCGGCGGCCAGTGGCTTGTTGGCCAGGTAGGCGTCCAGGGTTGCGTCAAGGTTGTCGGCCTTGGCCAGGTCGCTGCCTTTAAGCTTGCCGAGGAACTGCTTGAAGTCGCTTGGGTTGCTGGCGTCGAAGGCTTTGACGATGGCAGCGGACTGCTGCTGGGTGAGGTTGGCCTGGGCCGGTTGGGTGAACAGGCCGATGCTGGCCAGTAGCAGGGTGGTGGCGGTAAGTTTTTTCAAGTGCATGGTTGTGCGCATTCCTTCGCCAATCATTGTTGTGGGTTACCCGCCTGGAAAACGGGAAGACGCTCACGCTAACACCAATGACCCGTGGCACGGGAGTACCAGAAACGCGACATGTCGCACAAACGAAAAAGCCCCGGGCGCAGGCCCAGGGCTTTTTGATATGGCGCACTCGGCGGGATTCGAACCCACGACCCCTGCCTTCGGAGGGCAGTACTCTATCCAGCTGAGCTACGAGTGCAACGCGCAGGCATGATACCCATCTGTATCGTTGACGTCCATCGCCTTGATCTGTGGCCTTTTTCCTCTTTTTCCGCAGGCGGCTTCTGCGGGCCATTGGCCTGCGCAAATTTATCTATCCATATGCGATATCAATATTTCCCACACCCTTCTTATGCCCTCTATCCTCTGGTCACAACTTGTTATAACAAGTCATCGATCAGCGAAGAGATCCCATGGCCCAACTGCTCCCCCTGTCCCCGGTACCGCTCTACACCCAGCTCAAGGAACTGCTGCGCGAGCGCATCCTCGACGGTACTTATCCACCGCACAGCCGCATGCCCTCGGAAAGCGAACTGGGCAAGGCCTTCGACGTCAGCCGCATCACCGTGCGCCAGGCACTGGGCGACCTGCAGAAGGAAGGGCTGATCTTCAAGATCCACGGCAAAGGCACTTTTGTCGCCAAGCCCAAGGCGTTCCAGAACGTCAGTACCTTGCAGGGCCTGGGCGAGTCGATGACGCAGATGGGCTACGAAGTGATCAACCGCCTGCGCAGTTTCCGCCATGTGCCGGCCAACGCATTGGTTGCCGCCCGGCTGCAGGTCGAGGAGGGCAGCCTGGTCACCGAGATCCGCCGGGTGCGCCTGATCAACCGCGAGCCGGTATCGCTGGAGCTGACCTGGCTGCCCAAGGCCGTCGGCGAAAAACTGGAGAAGGCCGACCTGGTCACCCGCGACATCTTCCTGCTGCTGGAAAACGACTGCGGCATCGCCCTTGGCCACGCCGACCTGGCCATCGATGCGGTACTGGCCGACAGCGACCTGACCCAGGCCCTGGATGTTGAAGAAGGCTCGCCGATCATGCGCATCGAGCGCCTGACCCATGCTGCCGACGGCACGCCACTGGACTTCGAACACCTTTACTACCGCGGCGATTCCTTCCAGTACCGCCTGCGCATTGATCGCCAGAAAGGGGGCAAGGCATGAGCATCCAGACCCAGGACTACGACATCATCATCATCGGTGGCGGCACGGCCGGGCCGATGGCGGCGATCAAGGCCAAGGAGCAGGACAAAAGCCTGCGTGTGCTGCTGCTGGACAAGGCCAACGTCAAGCGCAGCGGCGCGATCAGCATGGGCATGGACGGCCTGAACAACGCCATCATCCCCGGCCACGCCACCCCCGAGCAGTACACCAAGGAAATCACCGTGGCCAATGACGGCATCGTCAACCAGGCCACCGTGCATGCCTACGCTACCCACAGCTTTGAAACCATCGAGCAACTCGACCGCTGGGGCGTGAAGTTCGAGAAGGACGAGACCGGCGACTACGCGGTGAAGAAGGTTCATCACATGGGCGCCTACGTGCTGCCCATGCCCGAAGGCCACGACATCAAGAAGGTGTTGTACCGCCAGCTCAAGCGTGCCCGGGTAGAAATCAGCAACCGTATGGTCTGCACCCGTGTGCTGCTCGATGGCGAAGGCGCCGCCGCGGGTGTGCTGGGCTTCGACTGCCGCAGCGGCGAGTTTCGCGTGGTGCGGGCCAAGGCGGTGATCCTTGCCTGCGGTGCCGCCGGGCGCCTGGGCCTGCCGTCGTCGGGTTACTTGATGGGCACCTACGAGAACCCGACCAACGCCGGTGACGGCTACGCCATGGCCTACCACGCAGGCGCCGAGCTGGCCAACCTCGAGTGCTTCCAGATCAACCCGCTGATCAAGGACTACAACGGCCCGGCCTGTGCCTACGTCACCGGCCCGCTGGGTGGGTATACCGCCAACAGCAAGGGCGAGCGCTTTATCGAGTGCGACTACTGGAGCGGCCAGATGATGTGGGAGTTCCACCAGGAGCTCGAAGGCGGCAATGGCCCGGTGTTCCTCAAGCTCGACCACCTGGCTGAAGAGACCATTCAGAACATCGAAGAGATCCTGCACAGCAACGAGCGCCCCAGCCGTGGCCAGTTTCACGCCGGGCGTGGCACCGACTACCGCCAGCACATGGTCGAGATGCATATCTCCGAGATCGGTTTCTGCTCCGGGCATTCGGCGTCGGGCGTGTGGGTCAATGAAAAGGCCGAGACCAGCGTCAAAGGGCTGTATGCCGCGGGCGACATGGCTGCGGTGCCACACAACTACATGCTCGGCGCCTTTGCCTATGGCTGGTTTGCCGGCGTGAACGCCGCGCATTACGTGGCCGGGCGCGAACTCGCCGAGGTCGATGCCGAGCAGGTCGAACGCGAGCGCGCGCGGGTGTTTGCCCCGCTGCAGCGTGAGCATGGCCTGCCGCCAGCCCAGGTCGAATACAAGCTCAGGCGCATGGTCAACGACTACCTGCAGCCGCCGAAGGTGACCAAGAAGATGGAAATCGGCCTGGCGCGCTTTGCCGAGATCGAGCGTGATCTGGAGCAGATGAAGGCCAGCAACCCTCATGAACTGATGCGTGCGATGGAAGTGTCGGTGATTCGCGACTGCGCCGAGATGGCGGCGAGGGCTTCGCTGTTCCGCGAGGAAAGCCGCTGGGGCCTGTACCACCACCGGGTGGACTTCCCTGAGCGCAACGATGGCGAGTGGTTTTGCCATTGCCACCTGAAAAAGGGCGAGAACGGCGAAATGACCAGCTTCAAGAAGGCCGTTGAACCCTACCTGATCGCCCTGGATGCAGAAGAGCAGACCGCCTATGACCGGTTGAGGGTAAAAGCCGATGCGGCATGAGTGGGGCTGCTTCGCAGCCCAATCGCCGGCAAGCCAGCTCCCACAGGTACTGCATCGACTGTGAAGTTTGCACCCTCCTGTGGGAGCTGGCTTGCCGGCGATGGGGCCATCAGTTTCAGCAAAAAACAGAACGAGGGCCACAGGCCCCAAGGACTCCGTGAAATGGCCTACCAGCCGCAAGAAATCTTCTTCCGCAGCAGTGCCCCGGTCACCATCGACGAAGACAAATGCATCGCCGAAAAAGGCTGCACCGTGTGCGTCGAGGTCTGCCCCATGGACCTGCTGGCGATCAACCCGGCCACGCAGAAGGCCTACATGGCTTTCGACGAGTGCTGGTACTGCATGCCCTGCGAGAAGGACTGCCCCACCGGCGCGGTGAAGGTCGACATCCCGTACCTGCTGCGCTGATTCATCCCGCCATCCGGCGAACCACCGGACGCCCTCCTGCTGTGCCCCTCGTTTCCCACCACCCAAGCCGGGCGGCGGAGACGACTCCAACTCTTATAACGATTCGAGGGGAAACACCCATGCGCCTTGTTGCAACCGTGGCCGGCCTCGCGCTGGCGCTCACTGGCCTGAATGCCAGCGCCGAAACCATCCGTATCGCCATCGGCACCCAGGACACCACCATCAACTGCGCCACCGGCGGCCTGCTGATCCGTGAGCTGGGCCTGCTGGACAAGTACCTGCCGCACGACGGCAAGTACAAGGACGCCACCTACCAGGTCGAGTGGAAGAACTTCACCAGCGGTGCGCCGCTGACCAACGAAATGGTCGCCGGCAAACTCGACTTTGGCGCCATGGCCGACTTCCCGGGGTCGTTCAACGGCGTTGCCCACCTGGATGCCGGCAAGCGCAGCCTGTTCATCAGTGTGCTGTCCGGCAGCGTGCATGGCAGCGGCAACGGCATCGTCGTACCCGCCGCGTCCAGCGTGCAGTCGCTGGCAGAGCTCAAGGGCAAGACCATTTCCGTGCCGTTCGCCTCCACTGCCCACGGCATGCTGCTGCGGGCCGTCGCAGCCCAGGGCTGGGACCCGCAGAAGGATGTGCGCATCATCGCCCAGGCGCCGGAAATCGCCGGTTCCGCCCTGCGCAGCAACCGCATCGAAGCCCACGCCGACTTCGTGCCGTTCGCCGAGCTGTTCCCCAACCGCGGCTTCGCCCGCAAGATCTATGACGGCGCCCAGGCCAACGCACCGACTTTCCATGGTGCCCTGGTCGATGCCGACTACGCGAAGAAGTACCCGGAAGTGGTCACCGCCTATCTGCGCGCCAGCCTTGAAGCCGACCGCCTGATCGCTGCGCAGCCTGAGAAGTACAGCGAACTGATCGAGAAGGTCACGGGTATCGAAGCCGAGGTCAATTACCTGTTCCACGGCCCGCTCGGCCTGCAGACCCGTGACCTGACCTGGAAGCCCGAATACCGCCAGGCAGTGGCTACCTCCATCGATACGCTCAAGCTGCTGAAAAAGACCGACCGCGGCCTGGACACCGGCAAGTTCATCGACGACCAGTACATCCGTGCCGCCTTCAAAGAGGCTGGCCTGGACTACAACAAGGCGCTGAAAGATTACGACCCGCTGCCACTCAAGGCCAATGACGCGCTGACCGGCAAGCCGATCACCGACTTCAGCCGCCTGGCGCAAATCTGGGTGCGCGGTGAAGACAAGGTCCGCCACTACGCTTCGCCGGAGGCCGCCCTTGGTGCGCTGGCCCAGCTGGAGCAGGAGGGCAAGGACATCCGCGCCATCTACGCCCAGGCCGCCGACAGCGGCATCAAGCTGCTGGCCAACCAGGCCTGGTTCGTGCGCAACGGCAACGGCGAACTGGCGGCGTTCCTGCTCAAGGACCAGGCCGAGCAATATGCCAAGGCCCATGGCGGTGAGGCGCTGGACTTTGTCAGCGCCAACCAGAAGCTGGTCGCGCAGCGCTGACCGGGAGGCACCGACATGACCCGCAACCTCAAGCGCTGGCCGGTGCGCCTGGCGTCGCTGCTGGCCTGCCTGCTGTTCTGGCAGGTGGCGGCACACGTGAAACTGGACCTCGGTCTGCTGACCTTCACCTATGTCCCCACTCCCGAGGCGGTGCTGGACGCTGCCTGGCAGTTGCTGACCTCCAGCACCCTGCTGGCGCACCTGGGCAGCAGCCTGTCGCGGGTGTTTGCCGGTTATGCCACTGCGGCACTGGTTGGCGTGGCCCTGGGGTTGCTGATCGGCCGCTCGCAATGGGCTGAAGACACCCTGCTGCCGCCGCTGGAAGTGCTGCGGCCGATTCCGGCGGTGGCGTGGATCCCGCTGGCGATCCTGATGTTCCCGTCGTCGGAACTGTCGATGGTGTTCATCACCTTCACCGGCGCGCTGTTCCCCATCCTGCTCAACACCGTGCATGGCGTCGAGGCGGTCGACCCGCGCCTGGTGGCATCGGCACGCAGCCTTGGTGCCGGGCGCTGGGCAATCCTGCGCGAAGTGGTGTTGCCAGGGGCGTTGCCGAGCATCGTCACGGGCCTGGCCATCGGCATGGGGACATCATGGTTCTGCCTGGTCACCGCCGAGATGATTTCCGGGCAGTTCGGCATCGGCTACTACACCTGGGAGTCATACACCTTGCAAAACTACCCGGACATCATCGTCGGCATGCTGCTGATCGGCGTGCTGGGCATGGGCAGCAGCGCCCTGGTCAAGCGCCTGGGGGCGCTGGCCACGCCGTGGTACCGCACGCGGAGGGCCAGTTGATGAACAGTTATCAACAGGCGCCGGGGCGTATCGATGGTCGTGGCCTGTCGATTCGCCTGGGGCACGGCAGCGAAGCGTTCGAGGCAGTGCAACGCCTGGACTTTGCCGTGGAGCCTGGCGAGTTCGTCTGCATCCTAGGCCCCTCCGGTTGTGGCAAGTCGACGTTGCTCGGCGCCCTGGCCGGGCACCTGGTGCCCAGCAGCGGCCAGCTGAATGTGGACGGCCAGCCCGTTGCCGGGCCGTCACCGCAGCGGGGCATGGTGTTCCAGCACCACACCTTGCTGCCCTGGCGTAGCGTGCTCGACAACGTGGCCTTTGGCCTGAAGATGCAGGGCCTGGGCCGCGCCGAACGTCACCGGCAGGCGGGCGAAATGCTGCAACTGGTGGGGCTGGCCGACTTTGCCGGGCGCTGGCCCAACCAGCTGTCCGGCGGTATGCAGCAACGGGCCGAAATTGCCCGGGTTCTTATCAACCGCCCACGGCTATTGCTGATGGACGAACCTTTCGGCGCACTGGATGCGCAAACCCGTGCTCGCATGCAGGAGCTGTTGCTGGATATCTGGGCCAGCATCCGCACCACCGTGGTGTTCGTCACCCACGATATCGACGAAGCGCTGTTCCTCGCCGATCGCATCCTGGTGATGAGCCCGCGCCCCGGTCGCTTTATCGAGGACCTGCGCCTGGACTTTGCGCGACCCCGCCGCGCCAGCCTGCTGACTAGCCCTGAATTCACTCACCTCAAGCGTCACTGCCTGGCGTTGCTGCGCCACGAGGAAGGCCGCGAACTGCCGCGCCTGACCCCGCTGGGCCTGCCGGACACTGACCACCCACCGCTACGGATCGCGCTATGACTGACCGAACGACCGACAACCCCGACATCCTTGCCCTGTTGCCTCGCCTTGATGCCAGCGACGCTGGTGTGCGCCGCATCGCCCTGATCGAGCTGGCCGACCTGGAAGACCCGGATGGCTTGCCTTGGCTTACCGATGCACTGCTGGTGGACGCCGCTGATGAGGTGCGTGCCGAGGCCGCGCGCCTGCTCGAGGCCTGGGAAGAACCTGAAGTTGTGCAAGCCTTGTGCGCTGCGCTGGCCGATGCCGCCGAACCGGTACGGCTGGCTGCGGCGCAGAGCCTCAGCGAACTCAAAAGCCTTGAAGCCGGCCAGTTGATCCTGCCATGGGTCAAGCACGCCGATGCCTTCGTCCGCGCCAGTGCCCTGCGAGCCTTGCGCGAGCTGCGCCTGGAGGATGCTGCCGACCCTGCGCTGCTGGCGCTGGCCGATGACGACGCCGCCGTGCGGCGCGAGGCCGTGGGCATTCTTGGCTGGCTCAAGCACCAGCCGGCGTTGCTGGCGCTGGCAGCGCTCGCCGAGGCCGAGCCGGACACCGAGGTGCGCCGCGCGGCCATCGGCGCGCTGGGCCTTGCACGGGACAGCTCGGTGCTGCCTGCGTTGGTGGCGGCATTGACTGACCAGGCCTGGCAAGTGCGCGAGGAAGCCGCCACCACGCTAGGCAAAGTCGGTCAGGAACAAGCAGGCCCGGCACTGGTGGAGGCCCTTGCCGATGACTTCTGGCAGGTACGCCTGCGGGCCGCGCGTTCACTGGGTCGGTTGCGCTATGCCGCTGCACTGGACGCGCTTGGCGCGTTGCTTGGCCATGGCATTGCCAACCTGCGCAAGGAGGCGGCGCTGGCCCTGGGCGAGCTGGGCCAGGCGCGTGCCTTGCCGGTGCTGCAAGCCGCCGAGGCCGACAGCGACCCCGAGGTGCGCAAGGCGGTGCGGATTGCCCTGGCGCAACTGCGCGGGGCTGCCTGATGAACGCCCCGCAAGCCATTCGCAACCTGCGCGGGCCAGGGCAGTTGGTACTGCAATGGGAAGACGGCGAGCACAGCCTCAGCCATACCCGTTTGCGCGGTGCTTGCCCCTGTTCACAATGCCGTGCGGCGCGGCTGTCGGGCGCGATCAGCCTGGTGCGCGACGATGTGCGTGTGGAGCGGATTACCTCGCAAGGGTATGGCGTGCAGCTGGTGTTCAGCGATGGGCATGAGCGCGGGATCTACCCTTGGGCTTACCTGCGCGACCTAGTCAGCAAGTGAAGCTGATCCCTCAGCTACCGCATCCCCCTGTAGGAGCAGCCTTGTGTTTGCCTTGAAGTCGACGCCGGTCAGGTAGGAGCAACTGTCTTGCTCAAACGCTGAAAGTCCCTGCGATCACTGTGGGAGCGGGCGTGCCCGCGAACACGGGCGAAGCCCGTGCCAGGCACCGTGTTGGAGCCTTCGCGGGCGTGCCCGCTCCCACAGGTACGGCGCTGGCTTCGGGCCCATGCTGTACCTGTGGGTGCGGGTTCACAATGCAATCAGCTCCGGCCGCAGCCCTTCCACCCGTCGAACCGGCGGTGGCAGGTAGCCGCCATCTCCGGTGATCTGGTGCAGCACTTTTTCGCGCAGCCCATGCAGCGCTACACCAGTACGCAAACGTGGGTGCGGCAGGTCGACCTCGACCACCGACTTGATCCTGCCCGGCCGTGGCTCCAGCACCACTACCCGATCCGCCAGGTACGTCGCCTCTTCGGCATCGTGGGTCACCAGCAACGTTGTGATACCTGCTCGCTCACGAATGGCCAGCAGCTCGTCCTGCAGTTGCTGGCGGGTCAGCGCATCGAGTGCACCGAACGGCTCGTCCAGCAACAGGATCCGTGGGCTGGCCACCAACCCACGGGCAATCGCCACGCGTTGGGCCATGCCACCGGAAAGCTGGTGCGGGTACGCTGTCTCGAAGCCGGCCAGCCCCACCAGCAACACGAACTCGTGCACACGGCGGGCACGCTCCCCCTGGGTCAGTTGCTCGTTCACCAGGCCCAGGGCGATGTTCTGCTCCACCGTCAGCCAAGGGAACAGGCGGTGTTCCTGGAACACGATACCGCGCTCGCCACCGATGCCGCTGACGGTGTGCCCATCGACGCGGATGCTGCCGCTGTAGTCGGTGTCCAGGCCCACCAGCAAGCGCAGCAAAGTGGATTTGCCACAGCCGGAGGCACCGACAATGGCAATGAACTCGCCTTGGTTGATCGACAGGTTGAAGTTGCGGATGGCCTCGAACGGCTGGCCGTCCACGGTGAACACCTTGCCGACACCCTCGAAGCTGACCAGCGGCGGGGTGGTGTCGGGCTGGTTGGCCGCCTGCAGGTGCGACGTGTTGAATGCGTTCATGCGGTTCTCCAGCGCGTGGCGCGCGATTCGAGGCGTTGTCCAAGGGTGCCGAGCAGGGCGCCGACCAGGCCGATCAGGACCATGGCGGCCATCACCTGGTCCATGCGGAACAGTTGCTGGGCGCCAATCATCAGGCTGGCGATGCCACCGTCCGACGGCATGAAATACTCGGCACCGATGGTGCCCAGCCAGGCGTAGATCAGTGACAGGCGCAGGCCGGCGAATATCGCCGGGGCCGCACCGGGCAGCACCAGCAGGCGCAGGCGTTGCCACAGGTTCAGGCGCAGGGTGCGGGCCGCTTCGCCCAGCTGTGGCGAGAGGCTGGCGATACCGCGTTGGGTAGCGATCAGCAGCGGGAAGAATGCGGCCAGGCCAACGAACACAAGCTTGGCCCCTTCACCCAGGCCGAACCACGCAGTGAGCAGTGGCACCCAGGCGAACAGCGCCACTTGGCGCAAGGCCGACAGGCTTGGCCCGAAGACCCGTTCGGCCGCGCTGGAAAGCCCCAGCAGCAAGCCGGCCAGCAGGCCTGCGGCGCCACCCAGCAGCAGGCCGCTCAGGGTGCGTTCCAGGCTCAGCAACAAGGCCTGCGGCAGCGACCCATCGGCCAGGCCGACCAACAGCGTGCGCAGCACCTCAAGTGGCGAGGTGAGGATGTTCGGGTCAACCCAGCCAAAGCTGTTGCTGGCCTGCCACAGCGCCAACAGCCCCAAGGGCAGCAGCAGGCTCTGCCAGCCGCGTGGCACAGGCCCGCGCTGCTGCTCGCCAGTGGCCGGTTGCGGCCAGTACAGCAGGCGCTTTTCCAGGGCTGAGAAGCTGCGCTCCAGCACGGCGCCGACCAGGCCGATCACCAGAATGCACAGCATCACCAGGTCGAGCATGAACAGTTGCCGGCCCCACACCATCAGGTAACCGATCCCCTCGCTGGAGGCCAGCAACTCGACCGCCAGCAGCGAGGTCCAGCCGGTGGCCAGCGCCAGGCGCACGCCGGTGAGGAAGGCGGGCAGGGCGGCCGGCAGTAACAGGCGCAGGAACAGCAGGTGACGGGGCAGGCGCAGCGCCGCAGCGGCCTCACGCAGCTTTGGCTGGGCATCGCGCACACCTACCAGCGTGTGCAAGGTGACCGGGACCACCACGGCTTTTACCAGCACCACCAGCTTGAGCAGTTCGCCGATGCCGAAGAACAGCATGAACAACGGAATCCAGGCCAGGGTAGGGATCTGGGCAAGCGCCACGAAAGTCGGCAGCACCAGCGTCTGTGCCCGCCGCGAAGCCCCCAGCCACACACCCAGCAGCAAGCCGCTGGCAATGCCCGCCGCCAGCCCCCAGAACAGCCGTTGCAGGCTTATCCACAAGTGCCCCCACAGCTCGCCGGAGCCAAACTCCAGCGCGCTTTGCCACACCAGCGCCGGTGCCGGCAGGATCTGCTCGCTCATCCAGTGCTGCCGGCTCGCCACCACCCACAGCAGCGCAATCAGCGCAGGCAGCAACCAAGGCAACAAGCGGTCACGGCCTTTGTGGGAGCGGGCTTGTGTCGCGATAGGGCCGCGCAGCGGCCCCCGAAGCCACCTCCGATTCCTGCTCAGAACTCCATTCATCGGCCATCTCTCGAAGCGTTGTTAGGTTATTCATTTATGGAATTAAAAAAACCATAAAGTGACTTTCAAGAGATAAGAGCATGCGCCCCGTGCATACGGAAGCCCCCCGCCGTTGCGTTTTCCTCATATTTTCCATGCGCTTTGCGCAAGCTTCCCGCAGGCCCGCATGCCGCCTGGTTTATGCCTTCCAGTTACTAAAAAATGAAGTTTTGATCTTTGTAGGTTCTAACCAGACCTGCCTAGCTTCTGGCCAAAGCGCCGGCCTTCGCCGGTGGCAGCCTGCCAAGGAGCCTTGCCATGAAAACCCCGTTGCGCCACCTGATCACCGCCCTTGGGCTGGCCTTTACCCTCGGTGCCCACGCCGCTGAACCGGCCAAGCCAGAAAGCATTCGCATCGCCGTGCCCGACCTTAGCGCCGGCAGCAAGCCCAGCGCCGGTGGCGTGGTCGATGTGTTGCGTGACCAGCAACTGCTGGAGAAAGAGTTCGCCAAGGACGGCATCCGCATCGACTGGCACTTCTTCAAGGGCGCGGGCCCCGTGGTGAACGAGGCGCTGGCCAACGGCCAGGCCGACTTCGCCTATCTGGGCGACCTGGCCGCGATCGTCGGCAAGGCCAATGGCCTGGACACCCGCGTGCTGTCGGCGGGGGTGCGTGGGGTCAAGAGCTACCTGGGTGTGGTGCCCGGCTCTGGCATCAAGACCCTGCATGACCTCAAAGGCAAGCGCGTGGCGGTGTTCCGCGGCACAGCCAATCAGCTGTCGTTCGCCAGCGCCCTGGCCAGCCAAGGGCTGACCGAGCGCGAACTGAAAGTCATCAACCTGGACTTCAACGCTGCCAACGCCGCGCTGGCGGCCAAGCAGATTGACGCCACCTGGGGCCTGTCCAACCTGCTGTCGCTGCGTGAGCGTGGCTTGGTCGAACTGCCAGTCAACTCGCGGGATCTCGAAGGCGCCGGCAGCACCCAGGCGGTGCTGCTGGGCACCGGCGATTTCATCCGCAAGTACCCCGAGCTGGTCCAGCGCCTGGTCAACGCCCAGGAGCAGGCCAGCACCTGGCTGCGTGATGAACACAACCGCCAGGCCTACATCGATCTTGTGGCCAGCAACGCCAACTGGCCACGCAGCATCCTCAGCGATGACCTGGCCAAGGAAGACCTTGCCCATTACTTCGACCCACGCCTGGACGCTGACTTCGTCGGCCAGCTGCAGCAGGGCGTAGACCTGGCCGCCAAGGAGCGTTTGATCCGCCGTGGCTTCCAGGTAGCCGACTGGATCGAACCGCGTTTCCTCGATGCTGCGCTGAAACAGGAACAGGCCGTGCAGGCCGCCCGCTGAACCTTCAAAAACCCGACAATGACCGCAAGGACCACGACCATGAGCAATGCCGCCCTGGCCACCGCGCCACAAACCCTCGAACTCGACATTCACCCGGTTGCCGGCCGTATCGGCGCCGAAATCCGCGGTGTGCAACTGTCCGCCGACCTCGATGCCGCCACCATCGAGGCTATCCAGGCTGCACTGGTACAGCACAAGGTGATCTTCTTCCGCGACCAGACCCACCTGGATGACCAGAGCCAGGAAGGCTTTGCCAAATTGCTCGGCGAGCCGGTCGCCCACCCCACCGTACCGGTGGTGGACGGCACCAGCTACCTGCTGCAACTCGATGGCGCCGAAGGCCAGCGGGCCAACTCCTGGCACACCGACGTGACCTTCGTCGACGCCTACCCCAAGGCCTCGATCCTGCGCAGCGTGGTAGCGCCGGCTTCGGGTGGCGACACCGTCTGGGCCAACACCGCTGCGGCTTATCAGGAACTGCCCGAGCCGCTGCGCGAGCTGGCCGACAAGCTGTGGGCGGTGCACAGCAACGAATACGACTACGCCAGCATCAAGCCGGATGTGGACCCTGCGAAGCTGGAGCGCTACCGCAAGGTGTTCACATCGACCGTTTACGAGACCGAGCACCCGGTAGTGCGTGTGCACCCGATCAGTGGCGAGCGGGCGCTGCAACTGGGGCATTTCGTGAAGCGCATCAAGGGCTATTCGCTGGCGGATTCGCAGCACCTGTTCGCGGTGCTGCAAGGGCATGTGACGCGCCTGGAAAACACCGTGCGCTGGCGCTGGCAGGCGGGGGACGTGGCGATCTGGGATAACCGCGCGACGCAGCATTATGCGGTGGATGACTACGGGACCCAGCCGCGGGTGGTGCGGCGGGTGACATTGGCGGGAGAGGTGCCGGTTGGGGTGGATGGGCAACTGAGCCGGACTACGCGTAAAGGTTGATATTGCCGGGGCCGCTTTGCGGCCCTTTCGCGACACAAGGCCGCTCCCACAAAAGCACGGCGTACGCCGATCCAATGTGGGAGCGGCCTTGTGTCGCGAAACGGGGGCAAAGCCCCCGCCCGTCACAACCCGGTATCACAGGCAATCAACTGCCTGACCAGCCCCTGCGCCAACGGTGACAAACCATACCCCACCCGGCTCACCACCCCATAGCGGGTATGGCATGCCTCTTCCTGCTCGGGCGTCAGGTCTGCCAGCTTCAACTTCACCAGCCCGCCCTCGCGTTGATACGGCCGCAAGTTGGCATTGCAGGCAATGCCGATGGTGTTCGAGTGCATCACCACATTCAGCAGCGCATACCCGTGCTCGCACTCCACTGAGGGCAGAAAGTCCTGCCGCCCGCTGAGGTCGCTGAGGATCTTGCGGATGTTCGGCGGGCGGAAGGTGGTGGCCATCGGGTAGTCGAACAGGTCTCGCGCCTGCACGGCTTCCTGCTCGGTCAGCGGGTGCCCGGCGCGGCAGCAGAAGTGCCAGCGCTGTGGCGCCAGCTTGTGCACCTGGTAGTCCGGGTCGGACTCGAACTGGCGCGTGTCGGCGACAAAGAACTCGATCTCTTCGGCCACCAGCTTGCGGTTCAGCGCCTGCCAGTTGTCCACCTGGAAGCACGTGCGCGCCGCCGGGTACTCGGCCACGAACCGCGCCACCGCGCGCGGCACCAGGCCACCGGCCGGCGCCGGGCCGGAGCCGAAGCGCACCACCCCGGTGGTGGCGCCATTGAACTGGTGGATTTCGTTGACCAGGTTGTGCGCCCCGTGCACCAGCCGCCGCGAATGCTCCAGCACCAGCAAGCCCTGGCGGGTTGGCGCCAGTTCTTTGCTGGCGCGGTCCACCAGGCGGCAGCCGATGTTGTGCTCCAGGGTCTGGATGCTGCGGCTGAAGGCCGATTGCGACAGGTTCACCGCCGCCGCAGCGGCCACGAAACTGCGGTGCTCGACGAGGGCGATGTAGTGACGCAGCTGACGCAGATCGATATGCATTTTCTACATTAAAACCTTCGGTCAAATGCAATTGCTGACAAGGGTGAGTCCCCTTATAAAGGGTGTTACTTATTCCACTAAATATGAATTGCAAATATTTATATTACTTAAAAGAATATAAGCCCAACTGACCGCGATTCGGTTCCGCTAACGGAAATGCTCGCCAGGGCCCATGCCTCAAGGAGCATTTGCATGTCCGGACTTTCCCGTTGGCCTGCGCGCGCGTCGCGCTTCACCTTGCAACCCTTGGCCGCTGGCGTGTTGCTGGCGGCGTCCTCTGGCAGCTTCGCCGAAGAGCCGGTCAGCACCACCCCGGCGGTAGAGCAGGAAGCCAAGCTCGGCACCGTCACGGTCAATGCCCGCCGCCGCGAAGAAACCGCGCAAAGCGTGCCCACGCCAATCAGCGTGCTCGACAGCGAAACCCTGGAAACCCAGCGCATCTACCGCGTGCAGGATTTGCAACAGCTGGTGCCCAGCACCAACGTCGCTTACGTGCATGCCCGCCAGTCGAGCATCTCGATCCGTGGCCTGGGCAACAACCCGGCCAGCGATGGCCTGGAGGGCAGCGTCGGCATCTACCTGGACAACGTCTACCTCGGTCGCCCCGGCATGGCGGTATTCGACCTGCTGGACGTGGAGCAGCTGGAAGTGCTGCGCGGGCCGCAGGGCACGCTGTTCGGCAAGAACACCACGGCCGGCGTACTCAACATCACCACGCGCAAGCCCACCTTCCACCGTGAAGGCAGCATCCAGCAGTCAATGGGCGAAGACGGCTACCTGCAAACCCAGGGCAGCTTCTCGGGGCCGATCAGCGAAACCCTGGCCGGGCGCATCAGCGCCTACCGCACCGAAGACGACGGCTATGTGAAGAACATCCACAACGGTGACGACCTCAACGGCGGCAAGCGCCAGGGCTTTCGCACCCAGTTGCTGTTCAAGCCCAGCGACACCTTCAACCTGCGCTGGATCGGCGAATACAACGAAGAAGACTCCAACAACGGCATCCTCAGCCTGTACAGCACCGGCCCGACCATCAATGGCGTCAACCGCTACGAAAGCCTGGCCGCCCAGGCCGGTGCGACGCTGGTGTCGGGCAAGGACCGCAAGGTCAATTTCGACGCCGACCAGCAGGTGACGGTGTTCCAGGGCGGCACCTCGGTGGAAGCCAACTGGACCTTGCCCAACGACTTCACCCTGACCTCGATCACCGCCTACCGCTGGTGGGACTTCACCCCGCGCAACGACGATGGCCTGAACGTGCCGGTGTTCTACAGCGCCGGGGTATCGGTGCGCGACAAGCAGTACTCGCAGGAAATCCGCCTGGCTTCGCCTACCGGTGGCGCCTTCGACTACGTGCTGGGTGCCTATTACTTCAAGCAGGACCTGGACAACAAATCCTTCACTTACTACGGGCCGCAGGCGGATGTCTGGAACCTCACACCGGCCGGTGCGCTGAACAACGTCAACACCATTGGTGACGGGCACATCGATACCGACAGCTATGCGCTGTTCGCCCAGGGCACCTGGCATGTCACCGACCGCCTGGACTTCACCGCTGGCATCCGCGGTACCTATGAAGAGAAGAGCGCCTGGGTGACCCGCGATGCGCCTGAGGGCGGCGCCGCAGTAACCGGTGCTGCTGCCACCGCGCGCCAGGCCCGGATAGGTGCCTACGATTCGGGCGACCTCAACCAGTACAGCTTCAGCCCTTCCGGCCTGCTGGGCCTGAGCTACCGCTTCAACGAACAACTGCTGGGCTACGCGACCCTGACCCACGGTGAGAAGTCGGGTGGCGTCAACCTTACCGTCGGCGCAGCACCACGGCTGGGCACCGATTCGCTGCTGGTGGGCACCGAGCGGGTCAACAACGCCGAACTGGGCTTGAAAAGCACCCTGTTCGACGGCCGCCTGCAACTCAACAGCAACCTGTTCTGGGCCGAAGTGCATGGCTACCAGGCCAACGTCTACGACCAGATCAACCGCGTGCAATACCTGGCCAACGCCGGCAGCGTGCGCTCGCGTGGCCTGGAGTTCGAAGCCACGGCGCTGCCGATCCGTGGCCTCACGGTCAACTTCAACGGCTCGTGGAACGACGTGCGCTACACCGAGTACAAGGATGCCCCATGCCCGCCTGAGGTGAGCCTGGCCAATGCCACCGCCACCTGCGACTTGTCCGGCCACCAGGTGGTCGGCGCCTCCAAGTACATCGCCAACCTCAACACCCAGTACAAGTGGCAGGCCACCCAGCACGTCGAGCCCTACGTCACCGCCAGCTACGCCTTCCGCTCGAAGGCCGTGGGCACCATCGACGATTCCGATTTCGGCCAGATCCCCAGCTACGCGCTGGTCAACCTTTCCGCCGGTGTGCGCCTGGACCAGGGCGATGGTGTGGTCGACCTGTCGCTGTGGGTGAAAAACGCCGGCGACAAAACCTACTTCACCAGCCTGTGGAACTCCGCCAACGGTGGATATGCCGGCGTGCTCGGCACCCCGCGCACCTTCGGCGCCACCGCCCGTTACGACTTCTGAGCACAAGGAGCTTTGCCATGAATGCCAAGACCGAAACCCCTGTACTGCCCGAAGGCGCCTGCCTGACCGCGAAAGTCCCGGAGCGCGACGAAGCGCTGCTCGGCGACGTGGTGGTCAACCCGTACCGCCTGGCGCCGCTGACCGCGATCATCCGCGACGGTGGGCGCAGCCTGAGTGATGCCCATGTGCGTGTGCTGGGGCGTGGCGAGCGCGGTGTGGACATTGTCTATGACGTGTCTGACCGTTCGTTGTGGACCTACGGCGGCATCCCGGTATTCGGGCTGTACCCGGACCACGTCAACCAGGTCGAGGTGACCTACAAGCTCGACGGCGAGCGCATTCGCGAGCAGTACCAGATCTACGCCCCGGCCGTGCGCCTGCCGGTGGTGGCCAGGCAGACCGCCGCATTGCCGGAGGTGGAGCCGGTCAAGGTGGCGCCCGGCTTTGAAAAGCGCCTGTACCTGTTCAACCACCTGCAAGGTGACATTCCGGGTGCCCGCGCCTTGAAGTGGAATGCCCTGGGGGGCGCAGCGGAATGGGACCAGGTGGGCAACAACTGGATCGCCGACAGCAATGGCGATGTGCGCTGGTACCTGGATATCGAGCAGATCCACGATTCCAACCGCCGCGATGGCCTGGGCGGCACCATGGGCTTCCAGCAGACCCGCGACGGCAAGCTGATCTGGGGCCAGGGCCAGACCTACTCCAAGTTCGACCTGCTGGGCCGGCGCATCTGGCAGCGCAGCCTGCCGGACAAGTTCGCTGACTTCTCCCACGAAATCCGCGAAACCGCCAACGGCACCTACCTGCTGCGGGTGGGCACCAGCGACTACCGCCGCCCCGACGGCAAGCGTGTACGTTCGATTCGCGACCACATCATCGAGGTCAGCGAAGCCGGGGATGTGCTGGACTTCTGGGACCTCAACCAGATCCTCGACCCGTACCGTGGCGACTTGCTGGAAACCCTCGGCAAGGCAGCGATCCAGTTGCCGGAAGGGGTGCAGAAGCAGGACGACCGCCTGGCCAACGAACTGGCCGAGGGTAACCTGCCCTTTGGCGACACCCCGGGTGTGGGCACCGGGCGCAACTGGGCCCACGTCAATGCCATCGATTACGACGCCGATGACGACAGCATTATCGTTTCAGCGCGTCATCAAGGTGTGGTGAAGATTGGTCGCGACAAGCAGGTGAAGTGGATTCTGGCCTCGCCCCAAGGCTGGCCTGAGCGCCTGCGCGACAAGGTGCTGACGCCGGTTGCGAGCGAAAACTTCGACTGGTCGTGGACCCAGCACACCGCCTGGCTGACCGGCAAAGGCACGCTGACGGTGTTCGACAACGGCTGGGGGCGCGACTTTGCGCCGACCAAGCTTGCCGGCAACTACAGCCGGGCGGTGGAGTACCGCATCGACGAAGCCAAGGGCACCGTCGAGCAGGTGTGGGAGTACGGCAAGGAGCGCGGCGACGAGTGGTACAGCCCGGTGACCTCGGTGGTGGCCTACCGGCCAGAGACCGACACCCAGTTCATTTACTCGGCTTCGGTGAACTTCCTCACCCCCGAGAAACTGACCACCACCGTGCTCAACGAGGTACGGCGCGGGACCCAGGAGGTGCTGGTGGAGCTGAAGGTGCACAGCCGGCAGCCGGGCAGTGTCGGCTACCGGGCACTGGTGATCGACCTGGCCAAGGCGTTCTGATCCACCCCTCCGGGAGGGCCGTCGGTCCTCCCTTCACATTTCTTTCAGTTCATTCGTCTAACCTGTACCGGCCCCTTCGCGGGCACGCCCGCTCCCACAGGTACCCCACCGGTCTCGAGTTCGGTGCAGTACCTGTGGGAGCGGGCGTGCCCGCGAAGAGGCCGGTGGCCATCATGCAGAATGATGAATTTTCCGCCCGGCTGTTCAACCATTCGTTCTTTTTTTCGAACAGCCTATTGTCCAACACCCCAGCAGCCGCTTAGCATTCGTTTGAGATTTCAAACGCTCGATGCCCTGCCTTGGGCGCTTTTCAACAATCAACAATTCGGGAAGCCGACATGCAGCTCAAAGACGCTCAGTTGTTCCGCCAGCAAGCCTATATCAATGGTGAGTGGCTGGATGCGGACAACGGCCAGACCATCAAGGTGACCAACCCGGCCACCGGTGAAGTCATCGGTACCGTGCCAAAGATGGGCACCGCGGAAACTCGCCGCGCCATCGAAGCCGCCGACAAGGCCCTGCCGGCCTGGCGTGCACTGACCGCCAAAGAGCGTTCGGCCAAGCTGCGTCGCTGGTTCGAACTGATGATCGAGAACCAGGACGACCTGGCTCGCCTGATGACCACCGAGCAGGGCAAGCCACTGGCCGAAGCCAAGGGCGAAATCGCCTACGCCGCTTCGTTCATCGAGTGGTTCGCCGAAGAAGCCAAGCGCGTCTACGGTGACACCATCCCGGGCCACCAGCCAGACAAGCGCCTGATCGTCATCAAGCAGCCAATCGGCGTTACCGCGGCCATCACCCCGTGGAACTTCCCGGCCGCCATGATCACCCGTAAAGCCGGCCCGGCCCTGGCCGCTGGCTGCACCATGGTGCTCAAGCCTGCTTCGCAGACCCCTTACTCCGCCCTGGCCCTGGTCGAGCTGGCACACCGTGCCGGTATCCCGGCTGGCGTGCTGAGCGTCGTTACCGGCAGCGCCGGCGAAGTTGGCGGCGAACTGACCGGCAACTCCCTGGTACGCAAGCTGTCCTTCACCGGCTCGACCGAAATCGGTCGCCAGCTGATGCAGGAATGCGCCAAGGACATCAAGAAGGTTTCCCTGGAGCTGGGTGGCAACGCCCCGTTCATCGTGTTCGACGACGCCGACCTGGACAAGGCGGTCGAGGGCGCGATCATCTCCAAGTACCGTAACAACGGCCAGACCTGCGTCTGCGCCAACCGTATCTACGTGCAGGACGGCGTCTACGACGCGTTCGCCCAGAAGCTGGCTGCTGCAGTTGCCAAGCTGAAGATCGGTAACGGCCTGGAAGACGGCACCACCACTGGCCCGCTGATCGACGGTAAAGCTGTCGCCAAGGTTCAGGAACACATCGAAGACGCCGTCTCCAAAGGCGCCAAGGTGCTGTCCGGTGGCAAGCTGATCGAAGGCAACTTCTTCGAGCCGACCATCCTGGTTGACGTACCGAAGACTGCTGCGGTCGCCAAGGAAGAGACCTTCGGCCCACTGGCGCCGCTGTTCCGCTTCCAGGACGAAGCCGAAGTCATCGCCATGTCCAACGACACCGAGTTCGGCCTGGCTTCGTACTTCTACGCCCGCGACATGAGCCGTGTGTTCCGTGTTGCCGAAGCGCTGGAATACGGCATGGTGGGTATCAACACCGGCCTGATCTCCAACGAAGTGGCACCGTTCGGTGGCATCAAGGCTTCGGGCCTGGGCCGCGAAGGTTCCAAATACGGTATCGAGGACTACCTCGAAATCAAATACCTGTGCATCAGCGTCTGATAGCACGGTAAAGGCTTTACCTCTGCCAGCGGGGCGCGAGAGCGACGTCTCGCTGGCCTTTTTTACATCGCAGTACCTGGTGGCCAGGGCGTTTACGGCAGTCGATCAACGAATACTGTTTGCGAGCACTCCCAGCCACCCCCGAATAAAAGCGCCATTCCTGTCGGCGCAATGAGGGCATTATGAGCAAGACCAACGAATCCTTGATGCAACGTCGTGTAGCTGCCGTCCCACGTGGCGTTGGCCAGATCCACCCGATCTTCGTCGACACCGCGAAGAACTCGACCGTGATCGACGTTGAAGGCCGCGAACTGATCGACTTCGCCGGCGGCATCGCAGTACTGAACACCGGCCACCTGCACCCGAAAGTGGTTGCAGCCGTGCAAGAGCAGCTGACCAAAGTCAGCCACACCTGCTTCCAGGTGCTGGCCTACGAACCCTACGTAGAGCTGTGCGAGAAGATCAACAAGCTGGTACCAGGCGACTTCGACAAGAAGACCCTGCTGGTCACCACCGGCTCCGAAGCCGTTGAAAACGCCGTCAAGATCGCCCGTGCCGCCACTGGCCGTGCTGGCGTCATCGCCTTCACCGGTGCTTACCACGGCCGTACCATGATGACCCTGGGCCTGACCGGCAAGGTTGTGCCGTACTCCGCTGGCATGGGCCTGATGCCAGGCGGCGTGTTCCGCGCGCTGTTCCCGAACGAGCTGCACGGTGTCAGCGTTGACGAAGCCATCGCTTCGGTCGAGCGTATCTTCAAGAACGACGCCGAGCCTAAAGACATCGCCGCGATCATCCTCGAGCCAGTACAAGGCGAAGGCGGCTTCCTGCCAGCGCCGAAAGAGCTGATGAAGCGCCTGCGCGCCCTGTGCGACCAGCACGGCATCCTGCTGATCGCCGACGAAGTACAGACTGGCGCTGGCCGTACCGGTACCTTCTTCGCCATGGAACAGATGGGCGTTGCGCCTGACCTGACCACCTTCGCCAAATCCATCGCTGGCGGCTTCCCGCTGGCCGGTGTGTGCGGCAAGGCCGAGTACATGGACGCCATCGCGCCGGGCGGCCTGGGCGGCACCTACGCCGGTTCGCCGATCGCTTGCGCCGCGGCCCTGGCCGTGATCGAAGTGTTCGAAGAAGAAAAACTGCTGGACCGCAGCAAGGCTGTAGGTGAGCGTCTGACCGCTGGCCTGCGCGAAATCCAGAAGAAGCACCCGATCATCGGCGACGTCCGTGGCCTGGGCTCGATGATTGCTGTTGAAGTCTTCGAGAAAGGCACTCACACCCCGAACGCTGCTGCTGTTGGCCAGGTTGTTGCCAAGGCACGCGACAAGGGTCTGATCCTGCTGTCCTGCGGCACCTACGGCAACGTTCTGCGTATCCTGGTACCGCTGACTGCCGAAGACGCACTGCTGGACAAAGGCCTGGCCATCATCGAAGAGTGCTTCGCTGAACTCGCTTGATGTGACGCGCTTCTGAAAAAACCCGCTTCGGCGGGTTTTTTTTGTGCCCAGGAAAGCCATGGGGCGCTATGGTTAGCGGAGGATTTGCTTTGGAAGCTGCGACGGAATGTGTGTCAGGCTATTCAGGAGTTGTTGGCGATGAGCGCTGCAAACCCCACCGCACCAAACGTACTGATAGTCGAGGGTGATCCCTGGGTACGTGACATGCTCAGCGAGATGCTGCTCAGCGTGCGCTGTGATGCCCGGCTGCAGGTGTGCGCCGATGGTTCGCAGGCACTCAACCTGCTGGCCAACAAACCCGACCTGATCATCGCCGCCCGCGAGCTGGCCGGTGTCGACGGCCTGGACCTGCTGCGCAAGGTCCGCGCCAAAGGGCCGGGGTTGCCGTTCATCCTCATGAGCAACCGCAGCGACAGCGCCAGTGTGCGCGAGGTGTTGCCCCTGCACCCCACCGCCTACCTGAGCAAACCACTGAACCTGGACAACCTGCGCAAGCGCCTGGAAGAGCTGCTGGTGGCCGTTGGCGAAGAAATCGCCTGCCCGGTGCCGGCCTTGCAAGCCGGTGCCAGCCTGCCCGCCTACCTGGAGCAGCGCCGCGCTACCGCCGATGGCGGGCCGCTGTTGGCCGATGTGCAGGTGGCGATCAAGCGGGCGCTCAACCCTCAGGGCCTGAACCTGAAGGTGCTCGAAGAAGAAGTGCGTAACGATCCTCAAGTCACCGCCGTTTTGATCGCGGCCGCCAACAGCGCCGCGCTGCACCGTGAAGCGCCGGTGCAAACGTTGCTGCAGGCCCTGAACAAACTTGGCAGTACCCAGAGCATGAACCTGATTCTGGGCATGACCCTCAAGCGCAGTGCGCGGCTCAGTGACCCGTTGCTGGCGCAGCACGCGGCCGGTTACTGGGACCTTTCGCTGCATACGGCCGAATATGGCCGTACTTTGGCGCGCATGCTCGAGCTGGACGAAGGGCGCTGCTATTGCGCGGGGCTGCTGCATTGCCTGGGTGACCTGGCGGTGCTGCGCTGCTTGCAAGAGTGGCGGTTGGCCGGGGGCGAGCTGGACGAACGCAACGTGCAGCAATCGCTGGATGAGTTTGGTGCGGCGTTCGGTTCGGCGCTACGCACGCGCTGGCGCTTGCCGCTGGCACTGCGCGAGTTGATCGCGGCGATCTACCAGCTGGGCGGCGGCGTGTATTCGCGGGAGATCCTGGCCATGAACCTGGCCGGGCAGTTGTCGCGGCTGCCGGCCGAGCAGGGGATGGAGAAGGTGGCCAGTGGCAAGACGGCGCGGTTGCTCAAGATTGGCCTGCCGGAGCTGAACCGGCTGCGTAAGGTTCAGAGTCCCCAGGCTACGCCGCCTGAGGAGGAGGCCTCGGGCTGAGCCACGGCCTTTTGTGGGAGCGGCCTTGTGTCGCGAAAGGGCTGCGCAGCAGCCCCAGGATTCCAGCGCAAATGCATGAATTGCCGGGGCTGCTGCGCAGCCCTTTCGCGACACAAGGCCGCTCCCACAGAAATCGCGCTGGCCTTTAGGCTGTGGGTAGGACACTCAGCCGCGGACGATCTGGTTCTTGCCCTGCCGCTTGGCCTGGTACATCGCCGCATCGGCCCGGGCATACAGGCTGTCCAGTGCCACGTCTTCTTCGGTCAGCCCGGTCAGCCCCTGGCTCACCGTCACCCCGTACGTCTGCTCGCCGTGGCTGAAGCTCAAGCGCTGGATTTCCCGCTGCAAGCGCTCGGCCACCGGTTCCGCCATCTGCGCATCGCATCCCGGGAATATCGCGGCAAATTCCTCGCCGCCAATGCGCCCGAACAGGTCGCCACGGCGTAGCACGGCCTTGCCGCTGTCGGCGATGCGTTGCAGCACCTGGTCGCCTTCCTGGTGGCCATAGCTGTCGTTGATGACTTTGAAGTCATCGATATCCAGCAACAGGAAGGCCAGCGGCGTACCGTCTTCGCGGGCACTGTCGAAGGCTTGCTGGGCGCATTCGAAGAAGTGTCGGCGGTTGCTGCTCTGGGTCAGCACGTCGGTGGTGGCCAGGCGTTGCAACTCGCTTTCGAGCTGCTTTTTCTCGGTGATGTCTTCGGCAATGCCGACGATGATCACCCGGTCGTCCTCGCGCTGCTGGTTGATGTAGCACTTGTCGCTCAGCCAGCGCACTTGGCCTTCGGCATTGAGGATGCGGTATTCGCGGTCTTCCACCGAGCCCTTGAGCAGGACCTGGGCCAGGCTGCGTTCGGCGAACTCCAGGTCGTCGGGGTAGATGCTGTCGCGCCATTCGTTGTAGTCGGCCAGCACCAGGCTCACCGGGCGGCCGAAGATGCGCTCGTAGGCGGGGCTTACGTAGAGCACCTGGCGGGTTTCCCAGTCGAAGGCCCAGAGCACCGCATTGACGCTGTCGAGCAGTGAGCTGAACAGCTGCTCGCGCTCGCTCAGACGGGCAACTTCGCCTTGGGCGTGGAGCAAGGCCAGCAAGGTCTGGGCGGCTTCAGGAGGAGGGGTACCAGGCAGGATCGTGGGGATATTCTTGGCCATGTGCACGAATCAGGTCTCGACTTGAAAGCGTGCGGCCAGCATCCTGCCCGCCACGCGGGCGATGTGCCTGGTTTGAGTGGTGACGGGTGGGCGAAGTTCCGAGCGGCACGCCCCGCCAAGGGGGCGTGCCGACTAACGGCGGTCAGGCGCCGGTCGGGCGCAGGGAGTAGGTCTTGAGTTGCGCCGCGAAGTCGCGCAGGGCGTGAATGCCGCTGGTTTCAGCCTCGTGTATCCAGTCCTTCATGGCAGCCAGCATGTCGTGGCCGTTGGCGCTGGTGCGCGCCCAGATCTGCTGCAGGGCCAAGCGCTTTTCGTAAATGGTCTTCAGCGCCTGGCTATGGGCAAGCATGGACTCGATACGCACATGGTGGCGGTCTTCCAGCAAGCTGGTTTCGCGCGACAGCAGGCGTTTGGCACGGCGGAAGTGGTGACGCACCGACGCATCGACGCGGGCCAGCTCCTGTTTCACCAGCGGGCCGATCACCAGCTTGCGGTACTGGGCCATGATCTGGAAGCGGTTGTTGAGGATGGCCATGGCAGTGTCCATGTCCAGGCTGGCCTTGCCCGCCACCCGGTGGGCAATGGGTGCCACGCGCTGCACCTTGGCCAGGCGCAACAGGCAGAACAGGCGTATCCAGGCCCAGCCCATGTCGAACTCCCAGCGCTTGACCGACAGCTTGGCCGAGTTGGGGTAGGTGTGGTGGTTGTTGTGCAGCTCTTCGCCGCCGATGACGATGCCCCACGGCACCAGGTTGGTGGCAGCGTCGCGGCATTCGAAGTTGCGATAGCCAAGCGCGTGGCCCAGGCCGTTGACCACACCGGCAGCCCAGAACGGGATCCACATCATCTGCACCGCCCAGATGGTGATGCCGATGGTGCCAAACAGCAGCAGGTCGATCACCGCCATCAAGGCGATGCCACCCAGCTTGTAGCGCGAGTAGAGGTTGCACTCGATCCAGTCATCCGGGCAGTTCTTGCCGTAGATGCGCAGGGTTTCGGGGTTGCGCGCCTCTTCGCGATACAGCTCGGCGCCCTTGCGCAGCACCGTTCCTAGGCCCTTGTGCACCGGGCTGTGCGGGTCGTCGGGGGTTTCGCACTTGGCGTGGTGCTTGCGGTGGATGGCGGTCCATTCGCGGGTGTTCTGCGCCGTGGTCAGCCACAGCCAGAAGCGGAAGAAGTGCTTGAGCGCGCCATTGAGCTCCAGGGCCCGGTGCGCGGAGTAGCGATGCAGGTAGACCGTGACGCTGACAATGGTCACGTGGGTCATCAACAAGGTGATGCCGACCAGTTGCCAGGCCGACAAGTCGAGCAGGCCGTAGTACCACATAGGTGTAAAAACCCTCGGAATGCAGGAGGAGGGGCTGATTATCCCTTGGCAGGGAAATAAAACCAGTCAAAGCTGACGACGCGATATTTCACGCGATCCCTGTGGGAGCGGGCGTGCCCGCGAACACCGGCAACGCCGGTGCCATGCACCGAGTTGCCCTCTTCGCGGGCATGCCCGCTCCCACAGACCACCAGAACCTTTATAATCGCCATTCCTTTCTGATGGGCAATCCCACCCGACATGTCTGTTTCCGTTCGCGACGCCTTGCGCATGGCTGCGCTGTATGTGGTGCTCTCGATCCTCTGGCTGGCGCTGGCCGAGGTGATGCTGCACGGCATGACTGACGACCCCCTGGCACTGACCGTGGGGCGGCAGATCAATATCGTGCTGTGGGTGCTGTTCAGTGCCGTGCTGATCTACGTTTCCAGGGTACGGCTGCTGAACTTCATCGGTGTTGGTGCGCGCTTGCGCTGCGAGGACCGCGAGCGGCTGCGCATGGCTGCCGCAGTGTTCGACAGTACCCTCGAAGGTGTACTGGTCACCGACCGCCAGGGCCTGATCGTGCACGTAAACCGTGCCTTCATGCGCATCACCGGCTACCAGCAGGACGAGGTGATCGGCCATCGCCCGAGCAAGTTCAAGTCGGGCCGCCACGGCCAGGCGTTCTACCAGCAGATCTTTGCCACCCTGGCCGAGCAGGGCGAGTGGAGCGGCGAAATCTGGAACCGGCGCAAAAGCGGCGAAATCTACCCGCAATGGCAGACCATCTGCGCCATCCGCGATGACGACGGTGAGCTGAGCCATTACGTGGCGGTGTTCAGTGATATCAGTGCGATCAAGCATTCGGAACAGGAACTGGCCTTCCTGGCGCACCACGACCCGCTGACCGGCCTGCCCAACCGCCTGCTGTTCACCGACCGGGTCGAGCAGGCCCTGGCGGCCGCGCAGGCCAACAAGCGCGGCTGTGCCCTGCTGCTGCTGGACCTGGACCATTTCCAGAGTATCAACGACGGCCTCGGCCACACCATCGGTGACCAGTTGCTGAAGCTGGTGGGCGAGCGCCTGGGCGAGGTACTGGGCAACGGCGTGACCCTGGCACGCCTGGGTGGCGACGAGTTCGGTGTGCTGGCCGAGAACTGCCAGCAGGTCGGCCAGGCGGGCAAGCTGGCGCAATGCATTATCGAGCGCATGCGCGAGCCGTTCCTGTTCGAGGAAAATCGCCTGTTCATCAGTGCCAGCGTCGGTATCAGCCTGTTCCCCAGCGACGCCTTGAGCGCCGAGCAGTTGCTGCGTAATGCCGACGCGGCGTTGTACAAGGCCAAAAGCAACGGCCGGGCCTGCTATGCGCTGTACACCGAAGAGCTGACCGCTCACGCCCAGCACCGGGTCGAGACCGCCGGTGAGCTGCGCCGGGCCCTGGAGCAGGATGAGCTGCGGGCGTACTTCCAGCCGGTACATGACTTGGCGACAGGCCTACAGGTCGGGGTCGAGACACTGGTGCGCTGGCAGCACCCCCAGCGCGGCCTGGTGCCGCCGGGCGAGTTCATACCGATTGCCGAGCGCACCGGGCTGATTGCCGAAATCGACACCTGGGTGCTGCGCCAGGCCTGTCGGCAAATGGTGCAATGGCAGGCTGAAGGCCGGCAGCTGGCATTTGTGGCGGTAAACATTTCCAGCCGGCTGTTTGGCCAGCATGAACTGTACCGGCAGGTGGCCGAGGTGCTGAGCGAGACGGGCCTGGCCCCGGCCCTGCTTGAGTTGGAAGTGACCGAAAGCGCAGTGATGGAAGACCCTGAAGTGGCGCTGGAGCAGCTGCATCGTCTACGCGAGCTGGGGGTGACTCTTGCCATCGACGACTTTGGCACCGGGTATTCGTCGTTGCTGCGGCTCAAGCGATTGCCGGTGCAGAAGCTGAAGATCGACCAGGGCTTTGTTGCCGGGTTGCCGCTGGATGAAGATGACATCGCGATCGTGCGGGTGATCATCGCCCTGGCCCGCAGCATGGGCATGCAGGTGCATGCCGAGGGCATCGAGCAGGCCGAGCAGGCCAGCTTCCTGCTGCAGGAGCAGTGTCAGTTGGGGCAAGGGTACTGGTTCGGGCGGCCGGTGCCGGCTGGGGATCTTCGCTGGGATTGAGAGCTTGGGGCCGCTTTGCGGCCCGATCGCGACACAAGGCCGCTCCTACATGGGGACGCGGTCGCCTGTAGGAGCGGCCTTGTGTCGCGATTGGGCTGCGAAGCAGCCCCAACATTCAACGCTTGTTCAAGCCCTTCGCCAGGCGGTCTCCACCCAGCTGGATCAACGCCACCAACGCTACCAACATGGCAATCACGGTCAGCATGATCTGGCTGTCAAAGCGCTGGTAGCCATACCGATAAGCAATGTCGCCCAAGCCCCCGGCTCCGATTGCTCCGGCCATGGCCGAGGAGTTGATCAGGGTCACCAGGGTAATGGTGAAGCCCCCGACGATGCCCGGCAGCGCCTCGGGCAACAGCACGTGCCAGACGATGTGCCAGCGCCGGCAGCCCATGGCCTGTGCGGCTTCCACCAAACCATGGTCGACTTCGCGCAAGCTGACCTCGGCAATCCGCGCAAAGAACGGCGTGGCGGCAATGGTCAACGGCACCACCGCCGCCCACACGCCGTAGGTGGTGCCTACCACCAGGCGAGTGAAGGGGATCAGCGCGACCATCAGGATCAGGAACGGGATCGAGCGGAACAGGTTGACGAAGGCGCCCAGCACCCGGTTCAGCAGCGGCGCTTCAAAGATGCCGCCCTTGTCGCTGGTGACCAGCAGCACCGCCATCGGCACCCCCACCAGCAGGGCAATCAGCGACGACACGCCGACCATCAGCAGGGTATCGAGCAAGCCTTCCAGCAGGCGATCAAACCACATGGCCCAGTACCTCCACGTCCTCGGCCCAGCGGCGGGCACGTTCCAGCAGTTGATGGGTATCGTGCGGCGAGTGTTGCACCGACAGGATCAGTTGCCCCAAGGCATGCTCGCCAATGGTTTCCACGCCGCCCTGCAGCAGCCGCACGCGGCCGCCCAGATCGTTGAACAGGGCAGACAGCTCGGGTTCGCCGAGCAGGGTCAGTTTCAGCACCACAGCGCTGTCGCGGCTCACCGGGCTCGCCCGCAAGCTGGCTTGCAGCGCGGCAGGCAACCTGGCCTGCAACGGCGCGAGCAGGGTGCGGGTGACCTCGTGGCGTGGAGAGCCAAACACCCGCCAGACTTCGCCCTGCTCGACCACTTCGCCGCGCTCCAGCACGACCACCCGGTGGCAGATATCGCGGATCACCGCCATTTCGTGGGTGATCAGCACGATGGTCAGGCCCAGGCGCTGGTTGATGTCGCGCAGCAGCTCAAGGATCGACGCGGTGGTTTCCGGGTCCAGCGCCGAGGTGGCCTCGTCGCACAGCAAAATCTCGGGGTCGTGCACCAGCGCCCGGGCAATGCCCACGCGCTGTTTCTGCCCGCCGGACAGCTGCGCAGGGTACACGTGGTGCTTTTCCTGCAAGCCGACCAGCTCGAGCAGTTCGCGCACCTTGCGCTGGCGCTCGGCCTTGGCCACGCCGGCCACCTTCAATGGCAGCTCGACGTTCTGCCACACGGTCTTGGCCGACATCAGGTTGAAGTGCTGGAAGATCATGCCGATGCGCCGGCGCAGCGCCACCAGGTCGTCCTCGTCGAAGGGCGCGATGTCCACCTGGTCGATCAGTACCCGGCCCTGGCTGGGTTGTTCCAGGCGGTTGATGGTGCGCAGCAGTGAAGACTTGCCGGCACCGCTGCGGCCGATGATGCCGAAGATCTCGCCATGGCGGATGTTCAGGTCGATGCCTTGCAAGGCCGGTTGCGCCTGGCCAGGGTAGGTCTTGCCCAGGCCGATGAAGCGCACATGGGCTTCATTGACTTCCGGGCGCAGGGCCTGTTCCTTGACCGTTGGCGGCAATGGTTGTGGTGTAGGCGCCCTGAGCGCGCTGGCCTGGCCCATGTCAGCCTTCCCAGCCGGCTTGGTAGAGCTTGCCGTGGGCTTTGTCCAATGCTGCGCGCACCACCGGCGAGTGCTGGTAGATGTCGACGAACTTGGCCAGGCGTGGGTCGTCCTTGCTTTGCGGGCGGATGACGAACTGGATCACGTATTCCTTGTTTTCCAGGCCGTCGAACAGCAATGCCGAGGTGGCATCGAAGGTGTTGGCCAGGCGGATGTAGGCCGGGTAGCCCTGCACCAGGTCGGCGTCATCGTAGGCGCGTACCAGCTGAACCGCCTCGACCTGCAGGATTTTCAGCTTTTTCGGGTTGGCGACGATGTCGTCTTCGGTGGCCTTGTAGCCAACGCCTGGCTTCAGGGTGATCAGCCCGGCCTTGGCCAGCAGTTGCAGGCCGCGGCCGCTGTTGATCGGGTCGTTGGCGATGGCCACGCTGGCGCCTTCAGGCAGGTCGGCGAAGCTTTTGTACTTTTTCGAGTACAGGCCAACGTTGTTGATGATGCCCGAGGCGTAAGGCACCAGGTTGAAGCCCGCAGCCGCCTTGGCGTTCTCCAGGAACGGGATGTGCTGGAAGTAGTTCACGTCGATGTCGCCGCTGTTGAGGCTGACATTGGGCGCAATCCAGTCGCTGAACTCGATCAGCTTCACGTCCAGGCCTTGCTTGTGCGCTTCTTCCACTGCGGCTTCCAGCGGAATGGCAAAGGCCGAGGTGGTGCCGATCTTCAGCGGTTCGGCAGCCAGGGCGCTGGCGGAAAGGCCCAAGGTGAGGGCAATGGCCGCGACGGGCCGGAACAGTTTTTCAAGCATGGTGCAGGGCTCCAGTCGGGGCAGGGGTTGGGGTAAAGCGGTAAGTAGAGCCCGGGTGATCGGCGGGCAGGTGCGGGTGGTCGGCCTGGAACAGCTTCTCGCGCAGGGTGCCTTCGGCGTAGGCGGTCTTGTAGCGGCCACGCTGTTGCAACTGCGGGATGACCAGGTCGATGAAGTCCTCGAAGCTTTCCGGGGTGACGGTGCGGGTCAGGTTGAAGCCGTCCAGCCCGGTTTCGTCGATCCAGGCGATCAATTGTTCGGCCACCTGTTCGGGTGAGCCGACCAGGGTTACGTAGCGGCCGCCCAAGGCGTGCTGTTCAAGCAGGCGGCGGCGGGTCCAGGCGTTGTCCTGCAACTGGCGCGTGGCGGACTGGATGGCATTGCCCTGGCTGAAGCCAATCGGCTCGTCCAGCCCGTAGGCCGCAAAATCGATGCCGGTGGACGCGGCGAAGTGCGCGACGCCGGCCTCGGGGCTTGCATGGCGCAGGTACTCGGCATGCTTGGCCTGGGCCGCTTGCTCGGTGGCGGCCACGATCACCGTGATGCCCATGAATACTTTGACCGCGTGCGGGTCGCGCCCGGCAGCCTGGGCGGCAGCGCGTACCTTGTCGACCTGGGCGCGGGTAGCGGCCTTGTTTTGGCCGCTGATGAACACGCATTCGGCATGGTTGCCGGCGAACGCCAGGCCACGCTGCGAGCTGCCGGCCTGGAACAGCACCGGGGTGCGTTGCGGCGAGGGTTCGCTCAGGTGGTAGCCCTCGACGTTGTAGAACTCGCCGTGGTGGCTGACCTTGCGCACTTTGTCGGGCTGGGCATACACACGCTGCTCGCGGTCTGCGACCACGGCGTCGTCGGCCCAGCTGCCTTCCAGCAGCTTGTACAGCACCTGCAGGTATTCGTCGGCCTGGTCGTAGCGGCGGTCGTGCTCGGGTTGCTGCTCAAGGCCCATGGCGCGGGCCGCGCTGTCGAGGTAGCCGGTGACGATGTTCCAGCCCACCCGGCCATTGCTCAGGTGGTCGAGGGTGGAAAGGCGCCGGGCGAACAGGTACGGCGCCTCGTAGGTGAGGTTGGCGGTAAGGCCGAACCCCAGGTGGCGGGTGACCGCAGCCATGGCCGAAACCAGCAGCAGCGGGTCGTTGACCGGCAGCTGGATCGACTCCTTGAGGGTGACGTCCAGCGACTGGCCGTAGATGTCGTAGGTGCCGACGATGTCGGCGATGAACAGCCCGTCGAACAGGCCGCGCTCTAGCAGGCGCGCCAGGTTGGTCCAGTACTCCAGAGACTTGTACTGGGTCGAGGTGTCCCGTGGGTGGGTCCACAGGCCGTGGTTGATGTGCCCGATGCAGTTCATGTTGAAGGCATTGAGCAGAATCTGCTTGGCCATCAGATGGTCCCCCGGCGTGGCGGGTTGGCCTCGTTGAGGTAGTAGTTGCCGATGGCGTGGTACTTCCAGCGCACCGGGTCGTGCAGGGTGTGCACGCGCGCGTTGCGCCAGTGGCGGTCGAGGTTGTGCTCGGCCAGGGTGGCCTGGCTGCCGCCCAGTTCGAACAGGGCGGTACCGGCGGCGAGGGAAATCTCGGTGCTGATGGCCCGCGCTTCGGCCACGGCGATGGAGGCGGCGGCCACGTTGTCGGCGGTGCTGTCGTCACGGGCGCGGTCGAGGTATTCGCCGGCGCGCTCCAGCAGGGCTTCGGCGGCATGCAGGCGGATCGCCAGGTGGCCGAAGCTCTTCAGCGTCAGCGGGTCATCCGTGGCCTTGTCCAGGCCCGAGTCAACCCAAGGGCGGCTGCGGGTGCGCACGAAGTGCAGGGCGTCTTCATAGGCCGCGCGGGCGATGCCGGTGTCGATGGCGGCATGAAGGATCTGCGCCAGCGGGCCGACCGGGGTGGGGCGCTCGAAGGCGCTCTGGAACGGCACCACATCGGCGGCGCTGACATATACGTTGTCGAACACCACCGAACCGCTGCCGGTGGTGCGCTGGCCGAAGCCGCTCCAGTCGTCGATCACCTGCAAGCCCTGGCTGTCGGCCGGGACGAAGGCCAGTTGCTGAACGCCTTGGTCGTCGACGACCGAGGTGGGAATGCGCTGGGCGTAGATGGCGCCGGTGGAATAGAACTTGCGGCCGTTGATGCGAAAACCCTCGCCGTCTCGGCTCAGGCGGGTGGTGCGTTCGTTGGCAGTCTTGGTGCCCAGCTCGGCCAGGGCATTGCCGAAGCGGCGGCCGGCCAGTACCTCGGCGTACAGGCGCTGTTGCTGTTCGGGGCTGCCGTTTACCCGCAGCACTTCCAGGCCGTAGAAATGGTTTTGCGGGATCTGCCCGAGCGAGCCGTCGGCCTGGGCGATACGCGCAATGACCTTGGCCAGGGTGACGTTGGACACGCCGGCGCCGCCAAAGGCCTTGGGCACGCTGATGGCCCACAGGCCGGAGCGGGTGAACAGCTCGAGTTCGGCGTGGGGCAGGCGGCGCTCGCGGTCGCGCAGGGCGCTGTCGCGGCGCAGCTGTTGGGCGATGTCTTCGGCGACGTTCAGGGCTTCGGTGTCGCTGGTGATGATAGAGATTTTCATAGTGTTCTCCGGGGCCATTGGGGCCGCTTTGCGGCCCTTTCCGACCGGTCCGGCGCCCCGGCAAGGCCGCTCCCACAGGGAACCGCGCACTACTTGTGGGAGCGGCCTTGCCGGGGCGCCGGACCGGTCGGAAAGGGCTGCGCAGCAGCCCCAGAGGCTAAAAATCAGATCCAGGAATGCCGCGCAGGCAGGGTGCCGTTGAGGTGGTACGCGCCCACCGCGTGGTACTTCCAGCGCACCGGGTCGTGCAGGGTGTGCACCCGGGCATTGCGCCAGTGGCGGTCGAGGTTGAACTCGGCAAGGGTGGCGCGGCTGCCGGCCAGCTCGAACAGCTTCTCGCTGGCCTGCAGGGAGATTTCGGTGGTCAGCACCTTGGCCTCGGCCACCGCAATCGAGGCCCGGGCCGCGCTGGCTGCGTCGATAGGCGCAGCATTGACCTCGTCGAGTACCCGCGCAGCCTTGCGCAGCAGCGCTTCGGCGGCGTGCAGCTCAAGCTTCAGCCGACCGATGTCGGCGATCACATAAGGGTCGTCGCTGGCACGGTCCACGTTGGCTTCAATCCACGGGCGGGACTTTTCGCGCACGAACGTGATCGCATCATCGATTGCCGCTTCGGCAATGCCGGCGTCGATCGCTGCCTGGATCAGCTGCGAGGCTGCGCCCTGGATGTTGGGGATATCGCGCTGGCGCCAGTTGTCGATTACCAGCTCCGCGTCTACCGGCACCTGGTCCAGCAGCACAGTGCCGCTGGCGGTGGTGCGCTGGCCGAACCCGGACCAGTCATCGACGATACGCAGCCCCGGAGTGCCGCGGCGCACGAACGCCAGGCGCTGGCGGCCTTCGTCATCCAGTGCCTTCACTGCTACCCAGTGGGCGAACAGGGCACCGGTGGAATAGAACTTCTCGCCGCTGATGCGATAGCTGTCGCCAACGCGGGTGATTCGGGCCTTGAGGGTGAGGGTGTCCTTGGTGCCGCGCTCAGGCCCGGCATTGCCGATGCGCCAACCGTCGAGCACGCTGCGGAAGATCAGCGCCTGTTGCGCCTCGGTGGCCGTCAGGCGAATCAGTTGCAGCATGCCGAACTGGTTCTGCGGGATCTGCCCCAGGGCCGGGTCGGCGGCGCTGATCAGGCGGAACACTTCGGCTACGGTTTCGAACGATACGTCGGGGCCGCCGTGGGCCTTGGGTACGCTGATGCTGCCCAGGCCGCTGCGGGTGAACAGCTCGATCTCCGCCCACGGCAGCTTGCGTTGCTGGTCGCGGCGGGCGGCTTGCTCGCGGGCAACCTCGGCCAGTTCGCGGGCCGCTTGCAGGGCTTCGGCGTCGTTGCGCAGTACCTTGGCCGGCAGCAGCAGGGGCGAGCTGTCGAGATCGCTGTGGAATTGGGTATTTGGCTGGCTGGACATCAGTACCGCTCCTTGGCTGCACTCAATGCCCTGGCGATACGCACTGGGGTGATTGTGATCCTGACCATTCCTGACCTCACAAAAAAGTTGTGTCGCTACAGCTGGTCGCGACAAAAGTGTGCTGGTCCGGTGGTCCGGTTCATATACCCTAATGCTTTATAAAAAGTTTATGAACTAACTCTTTGGAATATGTATAGAAGGAGGGATTTGCTACAGATGTGCCGGCCCTTTCGCGGGCACGCCCGCTTCCACAGGTCCTGCACAGGTCTTGAAACCGGTGCATTCCCTGTGGGAGCGGGTTTACCCGCGAAGAGGCCGGGACAGGTTTACTCGGAGGCAGCAGTACCGAGGAACTTACGCAAAAACTGGCGGGTACGCTCTTCCTTCGGCGCCGCAAACAGCGCCTTGGCTTCACCCTGTTCCACGATCACGCCCTTGTCGAAGAAGATCACCCGGTTCGCCACGTCCCGGGCAAAGCTCATCTCGTGGGTGACGATGATCATGGTGCGCTTCTCCTCGGCCAGGCCGCGGATGGTCGCCAGCACTTCACCCACCAGCTCCGGGTCCAGTGCCGAGGTGGGTTCGTCGAACAGGATCACCTCCGGCTCCATGGCCAGGGCGCGGGCGATGGCTACCCGTTGCTGCTGGCCGCCGGAAAGGCGCCGTGGGTAGGCGTCTTCCTTGCCCGCCAGGCCGACCTTGGCCATCAGGCGTCGCCCCAGCTCGATGGCTTGCTCGCGGGGCGTCTTCTTGACGATCACCGGCCCCTCGATCACGTTCTCCAGGGCGGTGCGGTGTGGGAACAGGTTGAAGTTCTGGAACACGAACCCGGCCTGCTGGCGCAAGCGGCGTATCGCACCCTGCTGGCCACCCAGCGGGCGGTTGGCATCGATGCTGATGGCGCCGATCTTGATCTGCCCGGCATCGGGCGTTTCCAGCAGGTTCAGGCAGCGCAGGAAGGTGGTCTTGCCCGAGCCGCTGGGGCCGATGATGGCCACCACTTCGCCGGGCTGCACGGTCAGGTCGATGCCGTTGAGCACGGTCTGGCCCTTGAACCGCTTGGTCAGGCCTTTGACTTCAATCATGCTCATTGCTCCTGGTCATGCTGGTTGACCCGCGCTTCCATGCGGTTCTGGAAGTGCGCGAGGATGCTGCACAGCACCCAGTAGATGACCGCGACCGCCACGTACATGGTGAACACTTCGAAGGTGCGTGCGGTAATCAGCTGCGCCTGGCGGAACAGCTCGGGCACCTGGATGGTCGCTGCCAGGGCGGTGTCCTTGACCAGCGAGATGAAGCTGTTGCCCAGCGGGGGCAGGGCGGTGCGCAAGGCTTGTGGCAGTATCGCCCGGCGCATGGCCTGGACGCGGGTCATGCCGATACTGGCGGCCGCTTCCCACTGGCCGCGGTCGATGGAGGAAATCGCTGCACGCAGGATTTCGCAGATGTAGGCCGCCATGTTCAGCGACAGGCCGATCAGCGAAGCCGGGATGGGGTCGAGCTCGATGCCGATCTGCGGCATGCCGAAATAGATCACGAACAGCTGCACCAGCAGCGGCGTGCCGCGGAAGAACGACACGTAGATCCGCGCCAGCCAGTTCAGCGGCAAGACCTTCGACAGCCGCATCAGCGCCAGGGCAAAGCCCAGCAGCAGGCCAAAGAACATGCCGCCGACACTGAGCAGCACCGTATAACCCGCGCCCTTCAGCAGGAAGGGCGTGGAGTCGACAACGAGTTGCAGGCTTTCAGCAATCATTTGGTGACATCGGCACCGAAGTATTTTTCGGACAGCTTGGCCAGCGTGCCGTCAGCCTTGAGCTTGTCGATGGCCTTGTTGATCGCCGCCAGCAGTTCAGGCTCGCCCTTGCGCAGGGCCACGCCGCTTTCAAGGCGCGAGAAGGCATCGCCGGCCAGTTCGGTGTCCTTGGCTTTTTGCGCGTATTCCAGCGCGGCCAGGCGGTCGATCAGGATGGCGTCGATACGGCCGTTGCGCAGGTCGGCAAACTTGCTCGGGTCGTCTTCATAGGTGCGCACTTCGGCTTTCGGGACGTCTTGCTTGACCCACTGCTCGTAGTTGGTGCCCAGGCCCACGCCGACTTTCTTGCCGGCCAGGTCTTGCGCCGACTTGATGTTCAGCTGCTCGGCTTTCTTCTTCAGGATCAGGGCCTGGATACCGGAAACGGTGTAGGGCTCAGAGAAATCGTATTTCTTCTTGCGCTCCTCGGAGATGGTCACCTGATTGACCACCACGTCCAAACGCTTGGATTCCAGCGCGGCAAGGATGCCATCCCACTTGGTCGGCTGGATCTTGGCCTTGACCCCCAATTCCTTGGCCAGCAGTTCCGAAAGCTCCACCTCGAACCCTGCCAGCTTGCCGTTCTCGTCCTGGAAGCTGAACGGTGGGTAGGTGCCCTCTAGGCCGACGTTGATCACGCCTTTTTCCTGGATGGTCTTCAACTGCTCGCCGGCGAACGCCTGGCTGAGCAGGCCGACACCCAGCAGGAGGGCCAGGCTGGCGTTGAGTAGCGGTTTGGCGAATTTCGACATGTCAGAGCCCCGCGCTTGTTGTGTAAGTAGTGAGGTGGCGACTATAGGGTTGGCTGCTTAGGCCAGGAAATATTAAAAAATTATTTTGTTATTCCCTTTTTGCTTTGTGCCAGGTGCTGGCTGCTTTGAGGGTAGGCGAGGATGCTCGCTACGTCATCGCGGCTTATGCCTGACTTAGCGCAGGATGGAATAAAGCGTTGTTTTTTCCAAGGGACGGATTTGCCGTAGAGTGGATTGTATGTAGGCAGGGCCGGCCTCTTCGCGGGCAAGCCCGCTCCCACAGGTACAGCACACGGCTCAAAATGTGTGCGGTCTTTGTGGGAGCGGCGGTGCGGCGATCCGACGTGCCCGCGAAAGGGCCGGACCTGGCGAAAAAACTAGATGGCCTATACGGCAGGAGAAAACCGTGAGCGAACAACCTTCATCCGCACACTGGCAGTTGCACAACATCGTCAGCGGCCTGCGCGGCGCCCGTGAGCAGTGGCGCACCCGCAATGGCCGCAGTATCGGCGAGCAGGGCGGGCGCGAATTGCCGTCGCGCGAGGCGATGCGGCAGATCCTGGAGCAACTGTGCGGTGCGTTGTTCCCCATGCGCCTCGGGCCTGTGGACCTGCGTGAAGAGAGTGAAGACTTCTACGTTGGCCATACCCTGGATGCCGCGCTGACCGCCTTGCTGACTCAGGCGCGTCTGGAGTTGCGCTATGCCGCCCGGCAAAGCAAGGCTGAGCTCGCCAGCGTCGATGCCCAGGCGCTGAGCCTGATCCAGGGCTTTGCCGCCGCGCTGCCAGAACTGCGGGTGCTGCTCGACACCGACGTGCTGGCCGCCTACCACGGCGACCCGGCGGCGCGCAGCGTCGATGAAGTGCTGCTGTGCTACCCGGGCATTCTGGCGATCATCCACCACCGTCTGGCGCACTACCTGTACCAGGCCGGTTTGCCACTGCTGGCGCGGATCAGTTCGGAGCTGGCGCATTCGGCCACCGGTATCGATATTCACCCCGGGGCGCAGATTGGCCCGAGCTTCTTCATCGACCACGGTACCGGCGTGGTCATCGGCGAAACCGCGATCATCGGCGAGCGCGTGCGCATCTACCAGGCGGTGACCCTGGGCGCCAAACGCTTCCCCAGCGATGAGTCGGGGACCTTGCACAAAGGCCTGCCGCGCCATCCGATTGTCGAGGACGATGTGGTGATCTATGCCGGGGCCACGGTGCTGGGGCGCATTACCATCGGCAAAGGCTCGACCATTGGTGGCAATGTGTGGCTGACCCGCAGTGTGCCGGCGGAAAGCAACATCACCCAGGCCAACCTGCAGCTGGATTGCCAAGACAAGAATTGATCTAGCATTCGTATTGGCTGTTCCGGCCTCTTCGCGGGCTCGCCCGCTCCCACAGGGACCCCACAAATCTTGAACCTTGTGCGGTACTTGTGGGAGCGGGCAAGCCCGCGAAGAGGCCAGTGCAGGAGCACGCCAATCAGCGCCCCAATTCGCATTGAAATCCGATCCATGTTTAACTTGAACGCTTGTTCAATGTAAAAACGCTGGTCCGCTGCCGGTGTTCAACAGGAGGATTCCTTTGCTGAACCCGTTCATTACGAACCTCACGTCATTCGACGAGGTGCACGCCCGATGAGTGCACCGAACCCATCCGCCGCCAACGGCAAAATCCGCATGAACCCCCCGGTGTTCTACTTTGCGGCAAGCTTCATCCTCATCTTTGGCCTGGTGGTCATCTCCAACCCGCAAGCTGCAGGCGACTGGCTGCTGGCGGCGCAGAACTGGGCGGCCAACACGGTCGGCTGGTACTACATGTTGGCCATGACGCTGTACCTGGTCTTCGTGGTGGTCACCGCCTTGTCCGGCTACGGCAAGATCAAGCTCGGTGCCGACCACGACGAACCCGAGTTCAGTTACCTCTCGTGGGCCGGCATGCTGTTCGCCGCCGGTATCAGCATTACCCTGTTCTTTTTCTGCGTTTCCGAGCCGCTGACGCACATGCTGCAACCGCCCCAGGGCGAAGCGGGCACGGCCGAGGCCGGGCGCCAGGCGATGCAGATACTGTTCCTGCACTGGGGCCTGCATGGCTGGGGCGTATTCGCCTTTGTCGGCATGGCGCTGGCCTACTTCGCCTACCGGCACAACCTGCCGCTGGCGTTGCGTTCGGCGCTGTACCCACTGATCGGCAAGCGCATCAACGGGCCGATCGGCTATGCGGTAGACGGCTTCGGTATCATCGCCACGGTGTTCGGCCTGGGTGCCGACATGGGCTTTGGCGTACTGCACCTGAACGCCGGCCTGGACTACCTGTTCGGCATCAGCCACAGCCAGTGGGTGCAGGTGATCCTCATCACCCTGATGATGGGTGCGGCGGTTGCCGTGGCCGTTGCCGGGGTGGAGAAGGGCGTGCGGGTGATGAGCGACATCAACCTGTTCCTGGCCTGCGCGCTGCTGTTGTTCGTGCTGTTTGCCGGGCCTACCCAGCACCTGTTCAACACGCTGATCCAGAACCTTGGCGATTACCTGGGCGCCTTGCCACGCAAGAGCTTCGATGTGTATGCCTACGGTGAAAACCGTGACTGGCTGGGCGGCTGGACAGTGTTCTACTGGGCCTGGTGGATTGCCTGGGCGCCGTTCGTGGGCCTGTTCATCGCCCGTATCTCCCGTGGCCGCACCATCCGCGAGTTCGTCTTTGGCGTGCTGCTGATTCCGCTGGGCTTCACCCTGGCGTGGATGTCGATTTTCGGCAACAGCGCCCTGGACCAGGTGATCAACCACGGCATGACAGCGCTGGGCCAGTCGGCACTGGATAACCCGTCGATGAGCCTGTACCTGCTGCTGGAGACCTACCCCTGGAGCAAGGCGGTGATCGCCACCACGGTGTTCATCAGCTTCGTGTTCTTCGTGACCTCGGCGGACTCGGGCACTGTGGTGCTGTCGACCTTGTCGGCCAAGGGTGGCGACGCCGATGAGGATGGGCCGAACTGGCTGCGTATCTTCTGGGGCGCGATGACGGCGCTGATCACCAGCGCACTGCTGTTCGCGGGCAGCATCGATTCGCTGAAGTCGGCGGTGGTGCTGACCTCGTTGCCGTTCTCGCTGATTTTGCTGTGCATGATGTGGGGGCTGCACAAGGCGTTCTACCTGGAGTCGCAACGGCAGATCGCGCAGATGCACTCGCTGGCCCCGTTCGCCCAGTCACGCCGCGGCCGTGGCGGCTGGCGCCAGCGCCTGAGCCAGGCGGTGCACTTCCCGTCGCGTGACGAGGTGTACCGCTTCATGGACGACGTGGTGCGCCCGGCGATTGCCGACGTGCGCGAAGTGTTCGAGCAGAAGGGCCTGGTGCTGATCACCCAGGACGACCCGAGCCACGACAACGTCAGCCTGAAGATTGGCCATGGCGAGGAACAGCCGTTCATTTACCAGGTGCAGATGCGTGGCTACTTCACGCCATCGTTCGCCCTGGGTGGGCTGGGGACGCAGGAGTTGAAGAACCGCCGCTATTACCGGGCTGAGGTGCACCTGAGCGAAGGCAGCCAGAACTATGACCTGGTGGGCTACAGCAAGGAGCAGATCATCAACGACATCCTCGACCAGTACGAGCGGCACATGCAGTACCTGCATCTGGTCCGCTGACCAGGCTCTCCTGTCCTGGCCTCTTCGCGGGCTTGCCCGCTCCCACAGGGACGGCACCGGTTTCGAAACCTGTGTTGTACCTGTGGGAGCGGGCAAGCCCGCGAAGAGGCCGGCACAGGCAACAACTAGAAGGGTGCATCCCCCAGGATGGTCGCCCGGTGCATCACCCGCCGGTTCGGCCGGTAATCATCCACCGCAAAATGCTGGGTCACGCGGTTGTCCCAGAACGCCACATCATTCTCCTGCCAGCGCCAGCGAATGCTGAACTCCGGTCGCGTCGCATGGGCGAACAGCAGCCTCAGCAGCGCATCGCTTTCCAGCTCGCTCAGCTCATTGATGCGCGTGGTAAACCCTTCATTGACGAACAACGCCTTGCGCCCGCTCACCGGGTGCGTGCGCACCACCGGGTGCGACAGCGGTGGGTTGTTGCGCCGGGTGGCCTCCCAGCGCGCCAGGTCTTCCGGCGTGGTGCCAAAGCGCTCCAGCGGGAACGACTTGGTGAAGTCGTGGGTGGCGGTCAGCCCGTCAAGCAGCTCGCGCAGCGGCGCCGACAAGGCTTCGAAAGCCGCAATGCCGCTGGCCCACAGGGTATCGCCACCGTAAGCAGGCAACTGCTTGGCGCTTAGCACCGCGCCCAGTGCCGGGGTCGGCAAAAAGGTCACGTCGGTGTGCCACACGGCGTTGTCGCGCACATCGGTGACTGCCGTGTCGAGCACCAGCACCTGTGGGGTTTCCGGCACGTTCGGGTAGATCGGGTGGATGTGCAGGTCGCCGAAGCGTGCGGCAAAGCGCGCCTGCTGCTGCGGGTTGATCGGCTGGTCGCGGAAGAACAGCACCTGATGCTGGAGCAACGCCTGTTCAATGGCGTCGCGCTCTTCTGCAGTGATATCACGGCTGATGTCCACGCCGCTGATCTGGGCGCCGAGGGCAGGGCTGAGAGGGGTAACGGTCAGGCTCATGTCTTTTCTCGTTCTAGGCGCCGGGTTGCCGGCGTGGTCAGTCGGCAATCAGTGGCTCTGCCCGTGCCAGGGCACCAGTTTGCGTTGCAGGGCACGCAGGCTCATTTCCAGGGCGAAGGCGATCAGGGCAATCAACAGGATGCCCAGCACCACCACATCGGTGACCAGGAACTGCGCCGCCGACTGCACCATGAAGCCCAGGCCGCTGGTGGCGGCAATCAGCTCGGCGGCTACCAGGGTCGACCAGCCGACCCCCAGGCCGATGCGGATGCCGGTGAGGATGTCGGGTAACGCACTGGGCAGGATCACATGGCGGATCAGTTGGGCCTTGGTCGCGCCCAGCGACTGCGCCGCCCGCAGCTTGGCCGGGTCGACCGTGCGCACACCGGTGGCGGTGGCAATGGCGATCGGGGCGAAGATTGCCAGGTAGATCAGCAGCACCTTCGACAACTCGCCGATACCGCACCAGATGACGATCAGCGGCAGGTAGGCCAGCGGCGGGATGGGCCGGTAGAACTCGATCAGCGGGTCGAGGATGCCGCGGGCCGATGCCGACCGGGATGGCGGTCAGGGTCGCGGCCACCAGTGCCAGGCCGATGCGGCCCAGGCTGGCGCCCAGGTGCTGCCACAGGCTGGCGTCCATGTAGCCTTGGGTCAGCAGGGTCCAGGCCCTGGCCAGGATGTCACCGGGCGAAGGCAGGAACAGCGGCTCGATCCAGCCGGCGGCCGTCACCAGCCACCAGACCAGCAGCAGGCTGGCCATGGTCAGGGTGCTGATCCAGCGGGTGGACAGTGGCCGGCGCGGCTTGGCGGCTGGCCGGGTTTGGGCGTTGTGTTTGCCGGCGACCGGCAGGTCCAGGCTGCTCATGCGCGCTCCTGCAGGCTTTGGCGTTGGGAGAACACCCGCGCCAGCACATGCTCGCGGGTTTCGATGAAGGCGGGGTCGGACTTGATGGCCCGGGCTGATTCACCCGCGGCATAGCGCTGGCCGAAGTCCAGTCGCAGGCGTTCCACTACACGTCCCGGGTTGGGCGCGAGCAGTACCAGCTCGCTGGCGAGGAACACCGCTTCTTCGATGTCGTGGGTAATCAGGAACACCGGCTTGGCGGTGCGCTGCCACACCTGCAGCAGCAGCTCTTGCATCTGCTCGCGGGTGAAGGCGTCGAGGGCGCCGAACGGTTCGTCCATCAGCAATACCCGTGGGTCGGCTGCCAGCGCGCGGGCCAGGCCTACGCGCTGCTTCTGGCCACCGGACAATTGCCAGATGCGCCGTTCGCCAAAGCCATCGAGGTCGACGAGGGCGAGCATTTCACGGGCCTTGGCCTCACGCAGGGCGCGCGGCACACCGGCCAGTTCGAGGCCGAAGGCGACATTGCCCAGCACGTTCTGCCAGGGCAGCAGGGCATCGTCCTGGAACACCACGCCGCGCTCGGCACCAGGGCCCTGTACCGGTACGCAGTCGAGGGTGATGCGCCCGCCGCTGGGGGCGACAAAGCCGGCGATCAGGTTGAGCAGCGAAGTCTTGCCGCTGCCGGAAGGCCCCAGGGCCACCAGCAGCTGGCGTGGCCCCAGGCTCAGGTTGATGTCGGCCAGCACCGGGGTGCTGGCGCCGGGGTACTGTGCGCTGATGCGCTCCAGTTCGAGCAAGGCCATGACGGGCTCCGGATCAGTTTGGAAGGAACTTGGCGCTGACGTACGGCGAGTAGTCCGGCAGCACGGCGTCGACCTTGCCTTGCTGCTTGAGGAAGTTGGCCGTGTCGGTCAGTGCCTGGGTGGTCGGCGCGCCGAGGGCGTTGGCCTGGTCTGCGGCCAGCGGGTACACGTTGCCCTCCAGCAGTACCGGGATGTCGCTGGCCTTGGCGCCGGACAGCTTCACCAGCTTGTCTACGTTGCCCTTGTCGGCCAGCCAGGCTTTCGGGTCCTTGCGGTAGTCGGCGTAGGCATCGAGGGTGACCTTGGCAAAGGCCTTGACCACCTCAGGGTGCTTGTCGGCAAAGTCCTTGCGCACAATCCAGGCATCGAACGTGGGTGCGCCTTTCTTCGCCAGTTCGCCCGAGGTGATCAGCACCTTGCCGTTTTCCTTGGCCACGCCCAGCGCTGGGTCCCAGACGTAGGTGGCATCGATGTCGCCGCGCTTCCAGGCGGCAATGATGGCCGGTGGCGCCAGGTTGAGGATCTGTACCTTGGAGGGGTCGATGTTCCAGCTTTTCAGGGCGGCCAGCAGGCTGTAGTGGCCGGTGGACACAAACGGCACGGCGACCTTCTTGCCGATCAGGTCTTGCGGGGTCTTGATGCTGTCGCGGGCGACCAGCGCTTCACCGGCACCAATCTGGGTGGCGATGAGGAAGGTCTCGACCGGCAGCTTGCGGGTAGCGGCAGCGGCCAGCGGGCTGGACCCCAGGTAGCCAATTTGCACGTCGCCGCTGGCCACCGCGGTGATCACGTCGGCACCGTTATCGAATTTGCGCCAGTCGATGCTGGCGTTGCTGGCTTTTTCGTATTGGCCATCGACCTGGGCCACTTTGGCCGGGTCGACGGTGGTCTGGTAGGCCACGGTCAGGTCGGCAGCCTGGGCAAACCAGCTGGTGCTGGCGAGGGTCAGGGCGGCGAACAGGCGCAGCGGAGCGTGCGGGATCATGGTGAACCTCTCGTCAGGCAATCAGGGCGATGGATGGCGAGAAGACTAAATGATCTAAGAATTTAGAAATAAATAACTTTTTTGCATTAGCTTAGGAGCCAAATGCTTTAAGCCCAAGGGGAGCGCGGTCTTTGTAGGAGCGGCCTTGTGTCGCGATAGGGCGCGAAGCGGCCTCAGGATTTCAGCTACGCCGCAGAAATTGCCGGGGCCGCTGTGCGGCCCATCGCGACACAAGGCCGCTCCTACAGGGATCGCGCAAGCCTGCTGGTGGGGGGATGCTGCCTCATGGCGAAATCAGGAGAGCCTGCTAGGCTTTTTCGTCCCTATAGAACGATACGGTATTAGGTTATGAGCAAACGTTTGCAAATAACCTATGGTTATGAGTGGCGGGGTTGCTACAACGTTTGGCAGTAAAGGTTCCAACCATATTCCGTAAAAATCTTACGAATTCATAAAACGGTCATTTTGGATTTATAGGATTGTCATTATCCTGTAGCGCAGGTGGCGTCTTAGACCAAAGTCGCGAAACGTTTAGAAACGATTGACTTAGTGGTCACGCTTTGGGACTAAATCGCCAATCCACGGTGAGCGGGGCAACAGACCCCTCCGCCAGAGATACACAAGAATTAGAACGTAGAGGAGCAAAACATGTACAAGTCCAGCCTGGCTCTGGCCGTGGCACTGGGGGTTCTCGCCCAACAAGCAGGCGCTGCCGGTTTCGTTGAAGACAGCAAACTGTCGCTCAGCTCGCGCACCATGTACTTCAACAACGACAACCGTGATGGCGGTGCTGACAACCGCGAGTCGGGTCAGGGCTTCAAGCTCGACTACATCTCCGGCTTCACTGAAGGCACCGTTGGTTTCGGTGTAGATGCCCAGGCCCTGTGGGGTATCCACCTGGATGGCGGCCGCGGCAAGCACCCAGACAACAGCAGCTTCTTCCCGAGCGACAGCGACGGCTCTGCTGAAAGCCAGTGGGCTCGCGTTGGCGCCAACGCCAAGGCGCGCTTCTCTAAGACCGAAGTTCACTACGGTAGCGCCCTGGCGCCGAACCTGCCGATCCTGGTCTCCAACGATGGCCGTCTGCTGCCGCAAACCTTCGAGGGTGGCACCATCCAGTCGAAGGAAATCGACAACCTGACCATCAACGCCGGTCAGCTGACCCACGCCATGGGCCGTGCGTCGAGCAACCGTACCGGTCTGTCGGTAGCCGGTGCTACCCAGGACAGCAACAAGTTCCGTTACGGCGGCCTGGACTACAAGCTCACTCCAGACCTGACCCTGCAGTACTACTACTCGAACCTGGAAGACTTCTACAAGCAGCACTTCCTGGGCGCGACCCACGTGTTCAAGATCGCTGACGACCAGTCGTTCAAGACCGACCTGCGCTACTTCGACAGCAGCAGCGACGGCAAGAACGGTGAGGCCGGCTACCGCTTCAACAACAACAGTGGCTACGCCAAGAACGCTGGCGAGGTCGACAACAAGACCTGGTCCGCGATGTTCACCTACACCCTGGGTGGCCACTCGCTGCTGCTCGGCCACCAGCGCGTCAATGACGACGGTGGTTTCGTCTGGCTGAACCAGGGCAGCGTAGTTGATGGCAACGGCCGCAACGAAGGTGCCGGTGGTTCCAGCTTCTACCTGTTCACCGACAGCATGATCAACCAGTTTGCCAAGGCCGGTGAAAACACCACCTTCGGTCAGTACGCCTACGACTTCGCACGCCTGGGCGTGCCGGGCCTGAAAGCCTCGGTTTCCTACTTGAAGGGCGAAGACGGCAAGAACGCCAACGGCAACGGTACCTTCAGCGAATGGGAACGTGACGCTCGCGTCGACTACGTTATCCAGGAAGGCACCTTCAAGGGCCTGGGCGCCAGCCTGCGTCACGGCGTATACCGTGGCACCGGCACCAGCTCGCTGGCTGACCAGGATCAGACCCGTCTGATCTTCAACTACACTTACAACTTCCTGTAAGCCGTAGCTGAACAAGAAGCCTCGCCTAGTGCGAGGCTTTTTTGTGCCTGCAAATTCGTATGCATTATGGTTATAAATAAATCGTTATTTATTCTTTTTATTTTTAACCGAATGCAGGCACATTGAACCCATACGGTACAGAACCCAGCCAAGGAGCCGCAGCCCATGAGCCTCAAACTCGGCGATATCGCCCCCGATTTCGAACAGGATTCCAGCGAAGGCAAGATCCACTTCCACGAGTGGCTGGGCAACAGCTGGGGGGTATTGTTCTCCCATCCGGCCGACTTCACCCCGGTGTGCACCACCGAGCTGGGCCTGACCGCCAAACTCAAGGACGACTTCGCCAAGCGCGGGGTCAAGGCCATCGCCCTGTCGGTAGACCCGGTCGACTCGCACCATAAATGGATCGAGGACATCAACGAGACCCAGAACACCGTGGTCAACTTCCCGATCATCGCCGATGCCGACCGCAAGGTGTCCGACCTGTACGACCTGATTCACCCGAACGCCAGCGACACCCTGACCGTGCGCTCGCTGTTCGTCATCGACCCGAACAAGAAGGTGCGCCTGACCATCACCTATCCGGCCAGTACCGGGCGCAACTTCAATGAAATCCTGCGGGTGATCGACTCGCTGCAGCTGACCGACAATCACAAGGTCGCCACGCCAGGTAACTGGCAGGACGGCGACGAAGTGGTGATCGTGCCTTCGCTCAAAGACGAGGAAGAAATCAAGCAGCGTTTCCCCAAAGGTTACCGGGCGGTCAAACCCTATCTGCGTCTGACCCCACAGCCAAATCGTTAACGGATTCCTCGTTGCATTGCTCTTAGCCAAGCAGGGATTTTCGGGCCGTTTCGACGGCCCTTTTTTATGCCCGCCAGAATTGCGTGGGCCTCTTCGCGGGCACGCCCGCTCCCACAGGTTTCGGCACAAGACGCCGTCCCTGTGGGAGCGGGCATGCCCGCGAAGAGGCCCTCGAGGTTAAATACAAAAATGGAATAAACAAATGAAAAAATATGATTTCTAGATATATGTAGCAGCTGTTAATGTCTCCCTCAACAGAACACAAGGAAGCGCTGCAATGCTGGTCGTCTCAATCGGTGGTAGCCCAAGTCCTCGTTCACGCTCTGGCGTGCTGCTTGAGCGTTCGCGCCAGTGGCTGCAGGGCCGGGGCGTTGAAGTGGTGACGTTCCAGGTACGTGACTTCCCCGCCGAAGACCTGCTGCATGCCCGTTTCGACAGCCCGCATGTGCAGCACTTCCAACAGCTGGTAGCCCAGGCTGATGGCCTGATCGTTTCCACCCCGGTGTACAAGGCTTCGTTTGCCGGTGCACTGAAAACACTGCTCGACCTGCTGCCCGAACGCGCCCTGGCCCACAAGATCGTGTTGCCAATCGCCACCGGTGGCAGCATCGCCCACATGCTGGCGGTGGATTACGCATTGAAACCCGTGCTGTCGGCACTCAAGGCACAAGAGACCCTGCAAGGGATCTTCGCCGACGACAGCCAGGTGGCTTACGCAGATGGCACGAAGCCCGCGCAGTTGGTACCGGCACTGGAAGAACGCCTGCTGGACTCGCTGGAAACCTTCCACGTTGCCCTGGCCCGTCGGCCACGCCCCGTGGCCCCCGGCGTACTGAACGAACGCCTGATCAGTGCTCGCTGGAGCATCTGACCGGCACAACCCGCTTCACCACCTTACTCGCCCGACAACGAGGCAAGCAGGTGCAACCCGAACCTCATTCGCACAGGAGAGCGCCATGCGCACAGTCTTCTTGCGTCGCGGTCTGGTCGCCCTGTTTGCGGCGGCTGTGTCCTTCGGCGCCATCACCCAAGCCCAGGCCGAAAGCCTGCGTATCGGTTACCAGAAATACGGCACCCTGGTGCTGCTCAAGGCCAAAGGCACGCTGGAGAAGCGCCTGGCCGAGCAGGGCGTGCAGGTGCAGTGGACCGAATTTCCCGGCGGCCCGCAGCTGCTTGAGGGCCTGAACGTCGGTTCCATCGATTTTGGTGTTACCGGCGAGACCCCGCCCGTATTCGCCCAGGCCGCCGGCGCCGATCTGCTCTACGTGGCCTACGAGCCGCCAGCGCCGCACAGCGAGGCGATCCTGGTGCCGAAGGGTTCGCCGATCCAGTCACTCAAGGAACTCAAGGGTAAGAAAGTCGCCCTCAACAAAGGCTCCAACGTGCACTACCTGCTGGTCCGCGCCCTGGAAGACGCCGGCCTCAAGTACAGCGATATCCAGCCTGTGTACCTGCCCCCGGCCGATGCCCGCGCCGCTTTCGAACGTGGCAGCGTCGATGCCTGGGTGATCTGGGACCCGTACCAGGCCGCTGCGGAAAAACAGTTGCAGGCCCGTACCCTGCGTGACGGCAAGGGCCTGGTCGACAACCACCAGTTCTACCTGGCCACCCGCAACTACGCGACCCAGCACCCGGCGGTGATCAACACCCTGATCGAAGAAGTGCGCGCCGTGGGCGAGTGGTCCCAGGCCAACCCGCAGGAAGTGACCGATCAGGTGGCACCGCTGCTCGGCCTGCCCGCCGACATCACCCTGACCTCGGTCAAGCGCCAAGGCTACGGTGCAGCACCGCTCACCCCCGAGGTAGTGGCCGCACAACAGAAAATCGCCGACACCTTCCAGGCGCTCAAGCTGATACCCAAGCCGCTGAGCATCAAGGACGTGATCTGGACACCCCCGGCCAAGGTCGCTAGCGCGCCTTGATTGATTCGCCTGTGCCGGGGCGTCGCTCCGGCTTGAGCCACCCTTGAGGAGACAACTCCAATGAGCCTTAACATCTTCTGGTTCCTCCCTACCCACGGTGACGGCAAGTACCTGGGCACTTCCGACGGCGCACGTGCGGTCGATCACGGTTACCTGCAGCAGATCGCGCAGGCCGCCGACCGTCTGGGCTTTGGTGGGGTACTGATCCCTACCGGCCGTTCCTGCGAGGATTCCTGGCTGGTGGCAGCGTCGCTGATCCCTGTGACTCAGCACCTGAAATTCCTGGTTGCCCTGCGCCCGGGCATCATTTCGCCGACCGTGGCAGCCCGCCAGGCGGCAACCTTGGACCGTCTGTCCAATGGCCGTGCGCTGTTCAACCTGGTAACCGGTGGCGACCCGGACGAACTGGCCGGTGATGGCCTGCACCTGAACCACCAGGAGCGCTACGAAGCCTCGGTCGAGTTCACCCGTATCTGGCGCAAGGTGCTGGAAGGCGAAAACGTCGACTACGACGGCAAGCACATCCAGGTGAAGGGCGCCAAGCTGCTCTACCCGCCGATTCAGCAACCACGCCCGCCGCTGTATTTCGGCGGTTCGTCCGAGGCCGCTCAGGACCTGGCTGCCGAACAGGTCGAGTTGTACCTGACCTGGGGCGAGCCGCCGTCAGCCGTTGCCGAGAAAATCGCCAAGGTGCGCGAAAAAGCGGCTGCTCAAGGCCGTGAAGTACGCTTCGGTATCCGCCTGCACGTGATTGTGCGGGAAACCAACGAAGAAGCCTGGGCCGCCGCCGACCGCCTGATCTCGCACCTGGACGATGACACCATCGCCCGTGCCCAGGCCTCGCTGGCGCGTTTCGACTCGGTGGGCCAGCAGCGCATGGCTGCCCTGCACGGCGGCAACCGCGACAACCTGGAAGTCAGCCCCAACCTGTGGGCAGGCGTTGGCCTGGTACGTGGCGGCGCCGGTACCGCACTGGTGGGCGATGGCCCGACTGTCGCGGCGCGGGTGAAGGAATATGCCGCCCTGGGGATCGATACCTTCATCTTCTCGGGTTATCCACACCTGGAAGAGTCGTATCGCGTTGCCGAACTGCTGTTCCCGCACCTTGATGTACAGCGGCCGGAGCAACCGAAAACCGGTGGCTATGTGAGCCCGTTCGGCGAGATGGTGGCCAACGACATCCTGCCCAAATCCGTGTCGCAGAGCTGAGGGCCGGGCCATGAGTCGTGCAACTTCCTCCACCCTGACCCAGCGCCTGGCGCCGTGGGCGCTGCCGGTGCTGCTGCTGGCAGTCTGGCAGCTGGCGGTCAGCGCTGGCTGGCTGTCGACGCGCATCCTGCCGGCGCCAAGTGCAGTGGTCAGCGCCGGCGTCGAGCTGGTGCGCAGCGGCGATATCTGGACCCACCTGGCCATCAGTGGCTGGCGTGCCGGGCTGGGCTTCGTCATCGGCGGCAGCATCGGCCTGGTACTGGGCTTCATCACCGGCCTGTCGAACTGGGGCGAACGCCTGCTCGACAGTTCGGTGCAGATGATCCGCAACGTGCCGCACCTGGCGCTGATTCCGCTGGTGATCCTGTGGTTCGGTATCGACGAGTCGGCAAAGATCTTCCTCGTCGCGCTGGGCACACTGTTCCCGATCTACCTGAACACCTACCACGGTATTCGCAACGTTGACCCGGCACTGGTAGAGATGGCGCGCAGCTACGGTTTGTCCGGCTTCAGCCTGTTCCGCCAGGTGATCCTGCCGGGCGCGCTGCCATCGATCCTGGTGGGCGTGCGTTTCGCACTGGGCTTCATGTGGCTGACCCTGATTGTGGCCGAGACCATTTCGGCAAACGCCGGCATCGGTTACCTGGCGATGAACGCCCGTGAGTTCCTGCAGACCGACGTGGTGGTACTGGCCATCGTCCTGTATGCCGTGCTCGGCAAACTCGCTGACCTCGCCGCCCGTGGCCTGGAGCGTGTGTGGCTGCGCTGGCACCCGGCCTATCAAGTGGCCAAGAAGGAGGGTGCATGACTGTGCTCAAGGAACAGCCGCCACGCCTGCTGCGTGGCATCCCGCTGGCCTCCAATGGCCTGCGCAAGACCTTTGGCCAGCGCGAAGTGTTGAAGGGCATCGACCTGCACATTCCGGCGGGGCAGTTCGTCGCCATCGTCGGCCGCAGCGGCTGCGGCAAAAGCACCCTGCTGCGGCTGCTGGCCGGGCTCGACCAGCCTACGGCCGGGCAATTGCTGGCCGGTGCTGCGCCGCTGGAGGAGGCCCGTGAAGAAACCCGCCTGATGTTCCAGGACGCACGCCTGCTGCCGTGGAAGAAGGTGATCGACAACGTTGGCCTGGGCCTGTCGGGTGACTGGCGCCCACGTGCGCTGGAAGCGCTGGAAGCGGTTGGCCTGGCCGACCGCGCCAGTGAATGGCCGGCAGCCCTCTCGGGTGGCCAGAAGCAGCGCGTGGCCTTGGCCCGCGCCTTGATTCACCAGCCACGCCTGCTGCTGCTGGATGAGCCGCTGGGTGCGCTGGATGCATTGACCCGTATCGAAATGCAGCAACTGATCGAACGCCTGTGGCGTCAGCACGGTTTCACTGTGCTGCTGGTCACCCACGATGTCAGCGAGGCGGTTGCCGTGGCTGACCGGGTGATCCTGATCGAGGACGGCGAAGTCGGGCTTGACCTTACGGTCGACCTGGCACGGCCCAGGGCGCGTGGTTCGCACCGCCTGGCCGCGCTGGAAAGCGAAGTGCTCAACCGTGTTCTGTCGGCCCCGGGCACTGCGCCCGAGCCGGACCCTGTAGCCCCTCTGCCCACGCAACTGCGTTGGGCGCACTGATTGACTCACTTACCAGACCGAACCCATAGAGAAGGAATTGCATCATGACTATCAAAGCCATCAACGTCCGCAACCAGTTCAAAGGCACCGTGAAAGAAATCCTCGAAGGCCCGGTACTGTCGGAAATCGACGTGCAGACCGCCTCGGGCATCGTGACTTCGGTCATCACCACCCGCTCGGTTAAAGAGCTGGAGCTGCAGGTGGGTAGCGAAGTGATTGCCTTCGTGAAGTCGACTGAAGTGTCTATCGCCAAGCTGTGATGACAGTGACCAATGGGGCTGCTTTGCAGCCCTTCGCGGGCACGCCCGCTCCCACAGGTGCTTTGCAGGCACGGACTCTGTGGGAGCGGGCGAGCCCGCGAAGGGCCGCAACGCGGCCCCACTAATTTCAGCTGGAACGCTTGGCCAGAAACGGCGGCAGGTACAACCCCAGATACGCCTCGAACACCCGCTTGCCTTCTTCGGCCATGCGCGGGGTGATCGCCTCGTGCAGCTGCACCGACCGCGCATAAACCCGGTCGCTCAGCTCCATGGCCAGGGCAAACACATCCACATCCAGTGGCATCACCGGCAGGTGAAAATGCTGGTCGAACAACTTGTGCATCAAGTCGCCCAGTTCCATGTCGTGCTGCCGATCGGCCTGCACCACTTCGCTCAGGCCATGCTGGGCCAGAATCAGCTGCCGCGCCGCAGCATCTTCGTTGTAGATATCCAGCATGCGCTGCTCGATCAGCCGTGACAGTTGGTGCCAGGTGCTGAATGCGCTGCTGTCGAACGGTGCGCTCAGGGCTTCGCGAAATGCCCGGTGCACATCGGCCGTCAACGCTTCCAGCAAGGCCGGCACGCTGGCGAAGAAGTGATACACCGACGAGGGTGGAATCTGCGCCCGCTCGGCCACGCTGTAGATGGACAGTGCCGCCACCCCTTGTTCGGCCAGCAGCTCACGCGCAGCCGCCAGGATCGCTTCGATCCTGGCCTGGCTGCTGGCGCGCGGCTTGCGCGAGGCGACGGCGCGGCTCATCAGTTACTGATCGCCAGGATGCTGGCCTGATAGGCGCCGACGAACAGGTCGAAGTCACCGACTTCCTCCTGTTCCAGCTCAGACTGCTTGGCGAGCGATTCGCGGGCCAGTGTTTCGAACGCCTGTTGCTGTTCGTGGCTCAGGGGCTGTTCGCGGAATGTCTCGGCGTGGACACGGCTTTGGCGCAGGGAGAACTGGATGAAGGTTTCGTCGTGCTCGGTCATGCGTGCCAGCACCTGGGCCGACGGGGTGAGCGCGGCGTCATCGACCTTGGCCTGCTGGGCATCCAGCGTTTTGCCGTGGGCGTCGCCGCCTTGCGCCTGGTCGAGCAGGTCGGCCAGTGGCCGGATACGCTCGATCAGCTCGCTGGCCCAGTCCTTCAGGGTGATCGGCTGGCCGTCACGATGCAGCTCCAGGCCTGGGCGACGGCCTTCCTTGACCACGGTCAGGAAGTTGTCGGTGCACTGGCCGCATTCGCCGTTGTCCAGCTGCGGGCTGTCTTCCAGTGCGCAGAACAGCAGGAACGCATCGAGGAAGCGCGCCTCGGGCAGGTCGATACCCACCGGCAGGAACGGGTTGATGTCCAGGCAACGCACTTCCACATACTGCACGCCACGCGACGTCAGGGCCTGGATCGGCCGCTCGCCGGTGTAGGTGACGCGCTTGGGGCGGATGTTCGAGTAGTACTCGTTCTCGATCTGCAGGATGTTGGTGTTCAGTTGCACCCACTCGCCGTCCACGTGCGTGCCGACCTCGACGTAAGGCGGGTAGGGCGTGCCCACGGCCTTGCGCAGGCTGTCGGTGTAGCTGGCCAGGTTGTTGTAGCACGGCGTCAGGCCGGCCTGGGCGTTGCTCTGGTAGCCCAGGTCGCTCATGCGCAGGCTGGTGGCGTAGGGCAGGAACAGGGTTTCGGCGTCCAGCTCTTCGAGCTGGTGCGGGCGGCCACGCAGGAAGCCTTTGTCCAGCGCTGGCGACGCGCCGAACAGGTACATCAGCAGCCAGCTGTAGCGGCGGAAGTTGCGGATCAGCGCGATGTAGGCCGACGACTGGTAGTCGCGGTTGTCTTGCGTGCTGCCTTCGGCTTCGCGCAGCAGCGGCCACAGGGCTTCGGGCAGCGAGAAGTTGTAATGGATACCGGCGATGCACTGCATGGTGCGGCCGTAGCGCAGGGCCAGGCCCTTGCGGTAGACGTGCTTGAGCTTGCCGATGTTCGAGCTGCCGTACTCGGCGATCGGGATGTCCTCCTCGGCCGGCAGCGTGCACGGCATCGACGGGCTCCACAGGTATTCGTCGCCCAGCTTGCTGTAGACGAAACGGTGGGTCTGTTCGAGGCTTTCGAGCACTTTGGCCGGGTCGGGCAGGGCTGGGGTGATGAACTCCAGCAGCGACTCGGAATAATCAGTGGTGATCTGCTCGTTGGTCAGCGCCGACCCCAGAGCTTCCGGGTGCGGGGTCTGGGCCAGGCGACCTTCGTCGGTCACGCGCAGGCATTCGCGCTCAATACCGTGCAGGCACTGCTTGAGCAGGGGGAGATTGGCGCCGAGCAGGCTCAGGCGGCGGTTGAGGAGTTCGCTCAAGATGTATTCCTTCACGCGTCAGTCGCCCCAATATGGGGGTAGAGATAACGGTCTACAAGGGTAGGAAGAAAGGAACTGGCGTTGTCGCCTGGTTTACGCGGTTCCAGCAGTGCCAGCGCACTGCTGAAAATACCGCAGATACGGCTTGGTGAGCTAGAGAACCGCGAAGGTTCCTTGCGCTTTTGCCACCAGCTTGTCGCCTTGGACTACGTCGGCGTCGACCACCAGGGTACGCCGCCCGGCGTGCAGCACACGGGCGGTACACAGCACTTCACCGTCGCTGACGGCGCGCATGTAGTTGATCTTGCACTCGATGGTGACGCTTTGCTGGTCAAAGCCATGGCTGGCCGAGCAGGCCAGGCCCATGGCGATGTCCACCAGGCTGAAGATCGCCCCGCCGTGCAGCTTCTGGCCACGGTTGCGCAAGTGCGGCTCAAGGGCCAGGGCCACCTCTGCAACACCGGTGTCCAGGCGTTGCAGGCGGCAGCCCAGCAGCTGGCTGAAGGCGCTTTCGACGTATTCGCGGGGTACGTCCATCACTTCTTCTTCAACTGCTTGGCGTTGGCGAACAGCGAGGCCATGGCGTTGTTGGCCGGTGCGGCAGTGGCGGTTTCACGCGGGCGTGGGGCCTGCTGCTGGCGGTTGCCGCCGTTGCCACGGTTACCACCACGGTTGCCTTCGACCTTTTCACCCGGGGTGTCACCCATGCGCATGGACAGGCCGACGCGCTTGCGCGGGATGTCCACTTCCATGACCTTGACCTTGACCACGTCGCCGGCCTTGACCGCTTCACGCGGGTCTTTGATGAACTTCTCCGACAGCGCCGAGATGTGCACCAGGCCGTCCTGGTGCACGCCGATGTCGACGAAGGCACCGAAGTTGGTGACGTTGGTTACCACGCCTTCCAGGATCATGCCGGGTTCGAGGTCCTTGAGGTCTTCGACGCCGTCCTGGAAGGTGGCGGTCTTGAACTCGGGGCGTGGGTCGCGGCCAGGCTTGTCCAGCTCTTGCAGGATGTCGGTGACGGTCGGCAGGCCGAAGGACTCGTCGGTGAACTTCTTCGGGTCCAGGCGCTTGAGGAAGCTGCTGTCGCCGATCAGCGAGCGGATGTCGCGGTCGGTGCCGGCGGCGATGCGCTGCACCAGCGGGTAGGCCTCAGGGTGCACTGCGGAGGCGTCCAGCGGGTTGTCGCCGTTCATCACCCGCAGGAAGCCGGCGGCCTGTTCGAAGGTTTTTTCACCCAGGCGGCTGACTTTTTTCAGCGCTGCACGGGTGGCGAACGGGCCGTTGGCATCGCGGTGGGCAACGATGTTCTGTGCCAGTGTGGCGTTGAGGCCAGAGATACGGGTCAGCAGCGCCACTGAGGCGGTGTTCACGTCCACGCCCACGGCGTTCACGCAGTCCTCGACCACGGCGTCCAGGCCACGCGCCAGTTTCAGCTGGGACACGTCGTGCTGGTACTGGCCGACACCGATGGATTTCGGGTCGATCTTCACCAGCTCCGCCAGCGGGTCCTGCAGGCGGCGGGCAATCGACACGGCGCCACGGATCGACACGTCCAGGTCCGGGAACTCGCGAGCGGCCAGTTCCGATGCCGAGTACACCGACGCGCCGGCTTCAGAGACCATGATCTTGGTGATTTTCAGTGCTGGGTATTTTTTGACCAGTTCGGCCACCAGCTTGTCGCTTTCGCGGCTGGCGGTGCCGTTGCCGATGGCGATCAGCTCTACCGAGTGCTTGGCGCACAGTGCGGCCATGATGGAAATGGTGCGGTCCCAGTCATTCTTCGGCGCGTGCGGGTACACCGTGGTGTAGTCCAGCAGCTTGCCGGTGGCATCGACCACGGCGATTTTGCAACCGGTGCGCAGGCCCGGGTCAAAGCCCAAGGTGGCGCGCGGGCCGGCCGGGGCGGCCAGCAGCAGGTCGTGCAGGTTGTGGGCGAACACGTTGATCGCCTCGCCTTCGGCGTTTTCGCGCAGTTCGCCGAACAGGTCGGTTTCCAGGTGGGTGTACAGCTTGACCTTCCAGGTCCAGCGCACCACCTCGCCCAGCCACTTGTCGGCCGGGCGGCTGCGGTTTTCAACGCCGACGTGGTTGCCGATCATCACTTCGCACGGGTGCAGGGTGCCAGGCAGTTCTTCGCCCACTTTCAGCGAAGCGCTCAGCACGCCTTCGTTGCGCCCGCGGAAAATCGCCAGGGCACGGTGCGACGGGGCGTTGCGCAGCAGTTCGTCGTGGGCGAAGTAGTCGCGGAACTTGGCGCCTTCTTCTTCCTTGCCGGCCACCACACGGGCACTGAGCACCGAATCCTGCTTGAGGAAGCTGCGCAGCTTGTCGAGCAGGGCGGCGTCTTCGGCGAAGCGCTCCATGAGGATGTATTTGGCACCTTCCAGCGCGGCCTTGACGTCGGCTACGCCTTTTTCGGCGTCGACGAAGCGTGCGGCTTCGCTTTCCGGGGCCAGGGTCGGGTCGTTGAACAGGCCGTCGGCCAGTTCGCCCAGGCCGGCTTCCAGGGCGATCTGGCCCTTGGTGCGGCGCTTCTGTTTGTACGGCAGGTACAGGTCTTCGAGGCGGGTCTTGGTGTCGGCCAGCTTGATTTCGCGGGCCAGTTCCGGGGTCAGCTTGCCCTGTTCCTCGATGCTGGCCAGGATGCTGGCGCGACGGTCGTCGAGTTCGCGCAGGTAGCGCAGGCGCTCTTCCAGATGGCGCAGCTGGGTGTCGTCCAGGCTACCGGTCACTTCCTTGCGGTAACGGGCGATGAAGGGCACGGTCGAGCCTTCGTCCAACAGGCCCACGGCCGCCTCGACCTGCTGGGGGCGTACGCCCAGTTCCTCGGCGATACGGCTGTTGATGCTGTCCATGTAAACCACCTGACATTTGTGAATACGGGGGTCGCCTGTGGGCTTTTCGCCCGGCGGCGCTGGATGAAAGCCGCGCATTATACCCATCGCAATCGGCTTGCGGTGATGGCGCCCAGCCAGCTGGAACTGGCGCCGGGGGAAAAATCTGCTAACAATGCTCACGCAACGTGCAGCAATGGCTACGCCATAATGCGCGGCGAAATCAGAGGAGTTATTCATGACCGGCACCGCAAACACCGCTGAAGGTGACAAGATTCTCATCGTCGACGACGATCCGGGGCTTAGCAGCCTGCTGGAACGTTTCTTCACCAGCAAGGGCTACCGTGCCCGTGCGGTGCCCAACACCGAGCAGATGGACCGCCTGCTGCAGCGCGAGGTCTTCAACCTGGTGGTGCTCGACCTGATGCTGCCGGGCGAGGACGGCCTGTCCGCGTGCAAGCGCCTGCGCCAGCAAAACAACCAGATCCCGATCATCATGCTCACCGCCAAGGGCGACGAGCTGAGCCGTATCAAGGGCCTGGAACTGGGCGCTGACGACTACCTGGGCAAGCCGTTCAACCCGGACGAGCTGATGGCCCGGGTCAAGGCTGTGCTGCGCCGTCAGGCTCCTGCCGTGCCGGGTGCGCCGGGCAGTGAGGACGAATCGGTCACCTTCGGCGACTATGAGCTGTCGCTGGCGACCCGCGAACTCAAGCGTGGCGATGAAGTGCACATGCTCACCACCGGCGAGTTTGCCGTGCTCAAGGCCCTGGTGATGCACGCCCGCGAGCCGCTGACCCGCGACAAGCTGATGAACCTGGCCCGTGGCCGTGAGTGGGATGCACTGGAGCGCTCCATCGACGTGCAGATCTCGCGCCTGCGCCGCATGATCGAGCCGGACCCGTCCAAGCCGCGTTACATCCAGACCGTCTGGGGCGTGGGTTACGTGTTCGTGCCAGACGGAAACGCAGGTAAATGATGCCGCGTCGTCCATGAAAACGCCGCTCTGGTTTCCGCAGAGTTTCTTCGCCCGCACCCTGTGGCTGGTGTTGATCGTCGTCCTGTTCAGCAAGGCCTTGACCCTGGTCTACCTGCTGATGAACGAGGACGTGCTGGTCGACCGTCAGTACAGCCACGGTGTGGCGCTGACCTTGCGCGCCTATTGGGCTGCCGACGAAGAAAACCGCGACAAGATTGCCGAGGCGGCGGGCCTTATCCGCGTGACCGGCTCGGGTGTGCCCGAGGGTGAGCAGCACTGGCCCTACAGCGAAATCTACCAACGGCAGATGCAGGCGGAGCTGGGCGAAGACACCGAGGTACGGCTGCGCATTCATGCGCCACCGGCGTTGTGGGTCAATGCGCCAAGCCTGGGCCCCGGCTGGCTGAAAGTGCCGCTGTACCCGCACCCGCTGCGTGGGCAGAAAATCTGGAACGTGCTGGGTTGGTTCCTGGCCATCGGCCTGTTGTCCACAGCCTCGGCCTGGATCTTCGTGCGCCAGTTGAACCAGCCGCTCAAGCGCCTGGTGTTCGCTGCTCGTCAGCTGGGCCAGGGGCGCAGCGTGCGCCTGCCGATCAGCGATACGCCCAGCGAGATGACCGAGGTGTACAAGGCCTTCAACCAGATGGCCGAAGATGTCGAGCAAGCCGGGCGCGAGCGCGAGCTGATGCTGGCCGGGGTGTCCCACGACCTGCGCACACCGTTGACGCGTCTGCGCCTGTCGTTGTCCTTGCTGAACAGCGACAGCGACTTGAGTGACGACATGGTCCGCGATATCGAGGACATGGATGCGATCCTCGATCAGTTCCTGGCCTTCATCCGCGATGGCCGTGACGAGCCGGTGGAAGAGGTCGACCTGGCTGACCTGGTGCGTGAAGTGGTGGCGCCGTACAACCAGCCGAAAGAACGGGTGCGCCTGTGCCTGGAGCCCATCCCGCCGTTCCCGCTGCGCCGCGTTTCGCTCAAGCGCATGCTGGGCAACCTGATCGGCAACGCCCTGCACCATGCCGGCAAGGGCGTGGAAGTGGCTGCCTATGTGTCGGGTGACGAGAGTGCGCCTTATGTGGTGCTGAGTGTGCTGGACCGTGGCACCGGGATCGACGAGTCAGAACTGGAGACCATCTTCAACCCGTTCATTCGTGGGGACCGTGCACGGGGCGGCAAGGGCACCGGGCTGGGGCTGGCGATCGTCAAGCGCATCGCGGCCCAGCATGGCGGGAATGTGGAGCTGCGTAACCGGTCTGGTGGCGGCATCGAGGCGCGGGTGCGGTTGCCGCTGGGGTTGTTGTTGCCGCGTAATGCTGTGTGAGCTTCACTGGCCTATTCGCGGGCAAGCCCTCTCCTACATGGGTGCGGTATGCCTGTAGGCGTGCTGCTTGAGTGCGATCGACGGCGTAGCCGTCGTAAACCGGCTATTGCATTGTGCCTGGAAAAACGCGGCGCCTGATTTGCTGCCACTTCGCGGCAGAGCGAGCATGCTCTGCCCGAGGGTAGGATACGTTGTGGTTTCGTCCTAGCCCGCGGCCCCTCCCCGATAGCGCCTGTGCCCGCGCGCCAGGTGTGCGCGCATGGCCTGCTGGGCGCGTTCGGCGTCGCCGGCGCTGATGGCTTCACAAATTGCGCGGTGTTCGGTTACCGATTGCTCCACGTACTGCGGTGTTATCAGTGCGGGGTCCACTTCCCGGGAAAACGCAGGGCGCGGGGTGATTTTTACGCACAACACCTTGAACGCCTCGATGAACGCGGCGTTGTTGGTGGCCTCGGCGATTGCCTGGTGGAACGCTGCATCGCACAGGTCCAGGCGGGCATCGTCGCCTGCCGCCTGCTCGAACGCAGTGGCAGCGTCCCAGATGGTGGTTTCCTGGGCCCAACTGCGGCGGGCGGCGGCAAGCCCGCAGGCATGCACTTCCAGGGCCATACGCAACTCGAGCAGGTCCATGAAGGTTGCCTTGATGCTGGCGAGTGGTGCCAGCATGGCATCCAGCAGCGCCACTTCCGCCGGAGCCGTCCGCTCGCCCAGCACGAACACTCCCACACCATGGCGTGACTCCAGCACGCCATCGGCCGCCAGCGCGATGACCGCATCGCGCACCACAGTGCGGCTCACTCCCAACTCGCTGGCCAGCTGATTCAGCGTCGGCAGCTTGTCGCCGGCCTTCAGGCCTTCCTTGTCGATCTTGTTGCGAATCCATTCTGTGGTTTGCGTCATCAGGGTATTCAAAAAGCTCTCCAGGCGTCATGGCTCTGCGCCCGACGAGTGTAGGTGTATCGCTCACTGCCGGGCAATCGGATGGTAATCGGGTAGTGATAGTATCACTATCCATGGTGTTTGACAGGTAATTGTATCTCTGCAATAACTCTCGCACCGCTTCGATCGATATCGAGGCGCCTCACCCAGCATTTGCTTTTCCCGGAGCCAAATAATGACAAGAGACGGAAAATCTATTCGCGCCGGTGTCGACATTGGCGGCACCTTCACCGACGTCGCCATGGAAGTCGGGGAGCGGCTGTACTCGACCAAGGTACTGACCAACTACAGCAACCCCGAACAGGCCATCATCGATGGGCTAAAGCAGGTGTGCGAGCAGGCAGAAATCGACCTTGCGGCCATCGACACACTGATTCACGGCACGACGCTGGCGACCAACGCACTGATTGAACGGCGCGGCGCGCGCACTGCGCTGATCACCACCGAAGGTTTTCGCGATGTTATCGAGATGCGCACCGAGAGCCGTTTCGAGCAGTACGACCTGAACATCGTGCTACCCACCGCGCTGGTACCGCGTAACGACCGCTTCGTGCTGGCCGAACGGGTAATGGCCGATGGCAGCGTGGCCAAGCCACTGGACGTGGCGCAAACCCGTGCGCTGTGCCAGCGCGTGGTGGACGCCGGCTACGAAAGTGTGGCGGTGGGCTTCATGCACAGCTATATCAATGGCGACCATGAACGAGCCGTGCGCGATTGCCTGCAGTCGATAGCGCCACAGCTGCAGGTCTCGATATCGTCCGAAGTATCGCCACAGATGCGCGAATACCAGCGCTTCAATACGGTGTGCGCCAATGCCTATGTGAAGCCGTTGATTGCCTCGTACCTCAACCGCCTGGTGCAGCGCCTGGAAGAAGAGGGCGTTGCCTGCCCGGTTTACATGATGCATTCGGGGGGCGGCATTATCAGTGTGCAGAGCGCCATCGACTTCCCGGTACGGCTGCTGGAATCGGGGCCGGCCGGTGGCGCGATTTTCGCGGCCGATGTAGCCGCCCGTTATGGGCTGGACCATGTGCTGTCGTACGACATGGGCGGCACCACGGCAAAAATCTGCATGATCGAGCAGCAAGTGCCGAAAACCTCGCGCACCTTTGAAGTGGCTCGTACCTGGCGTTTCAAGAAGGGCAGTGGCATGCCGATTTCGATCCCAGTAATCGAGATGGTCGAGATTGGCGCCGGTGGTGGGTCGATTGCCAGCGTGGATGCCATGCGCCAGATTCGCGTAGGCCCGCACAGCGCCGGCTCCGAGCCTGGTCCGGCGTGCTACGGCCGGGGCGGCGAGAAACCGACCGTGACCGATGCCGACCTGCTGCTGGGCCGCCTGGACCCAGAAGCCTTTGCCGGTGGCTCGATTACCCTGCATAGCGATGCCAGCGCCGTTGCGGTGGAAACAGCCCTGTGTGCGCCCCTACAGGTGGACCAAGCGACTGCGGCCTTTGGCTTGAGCGAGGTGGTCGACGAAAACATGAGTAACGCGGCGCGCATGCACGCCGTAGAAAACGGCAAGGAGTTGAGCGAATTCACCATGATCGCCTTTGGCGGTGCTGCGCCACTGCACGCTGCGCGCTTGTGTGAAAAGCTTGCCGTTGCCGATCTGCTGGTACCGCCGGGGGCCGGGGTTGGCTCGGCCATCGGCTTTCTACGCGCACCGTTCGGCTTCGAAAGCGTGCGCAGTGCCTACATGCGCCTGAGCAGCTTCGATGCTGCCAAGGCCAACCAACTGGTCTACGAGCTGATCGAAGAAGCCACCAGCTTTGTGCGCATGGGGGCCGGCAGCGCCGAGCCCGAGCTTGAGTGCACCGCCTTCATGCGCTATGTCGGCCAGGGCTGGGAATTGCCGGTCAATGTACCGATAGAGCAACTGGGCAAGGCAGACGGGCAAGCCCTGAAGGCAGGTTACGACCGGGAATACGAGGCCTTTTTCGGCCGCACCATCGACGGCCTGGATATCGAAATCGTCAGTTGGTCACTGCGCGCAAGTTCGCCTGTCGCCAAGCCGCAACGGCGGCCGCTGACCGATAAAGGCGCGCCCGCTCGGGTCAGCGGCAAGCGGCGATTGTTCGACGCCCGCCTTGAAGGCTTCCAGACCGCCGCGGTAGTCGACCGTGAGCACATGCGCGCAGGCGACTGGGTAGCCGGCCCGGCTGTGATCACCGAACGCGAAACCACCACCATCGTTACCGCCAGCCGTGAAGCCATCATGCAAGGCGACGGTTGCCTGCTGCTGCGCGCCGTCAAGGCCTGAGGAGAACACCATGAGCCAACAAACCCTGACTGATGTGCGCATGCAGATCATGTGGAACCGCCTGATTTCTGTGGTTGAAGAACAAGCGCTCACGCTGATTCGCACGGCATTCAGCACCAGCGTGCGCGAGTCCGGCGACCTGTCCGCTGGAGTGTTCAACCAGGCCGGTGAAATGATCGCTCAGGCCGTGACCGGTACCCCCGGGCACGTCAATGCGATGGCCGAGGCGGTAGGCCACTTCATTCGCGACATTGGCCGCGACAACCTTTTCGAAGGTGATGTGTACATCACCAACGACCCCTGGAAAGGTACCGGTCACCTGCATGACTTCACCGTGGTATCGCCCAGCTTCCGCGCGGGCAAGCTGGTCGGTTTCTTCGCCTGTACCGCCCATGTGGTGGATGTCGGCGGCCGCGGCTTCGGCCCGGATGCCAATGAGGTGTACGAAGAGGGCATCTTCATCCCGATCATGAAGTTTGCCGAGCGCGGCACCGTCAACCGCGACCTGGTGCACCTTATCCGCAACAACGTGCGCGAAAGCCGCCAGGTGGTCGGCGATATTTACTCGCTGGCCGCCTGCAATGAAATCGGCCATCGGCGCCTGATGGACATGATGGGTGAATTCGGTCTGGCCGACCTGGAGCATCTGTCGCAGTTCGTCTTCGATCGCAGCCACGCCGCCACCCTGGAACGAATCAGTGCCTTGCCCCGCGGCGTGTACCAGAACCTGATGCGCGTGGACGGCTACGATTCGCCGATCGATATCGCCGTTGCGCTGACCGTCGCTACTGACCAGATCACCGTGGATTTCGCCGGTACCTCCGCGCCGAGCAAAAAAGGCATCAACTGTCCGCTGATCTACTCCACAGCCTATGCCTGCTACGGCATCAAGTGCGCGATTGCCCCGGACATCCCCAACAACCATGCCTCGCTCAAGCCGTTCAAGGTGGTAGCGCCGACCGATTGCATCCTCAACGCACAGCGACCTGCACCGGTGTCAGTGCGCCATGTGCTCGGGCACCTGGTACCTGACGCAGTGCTTGGGGCCATCCATCAGCTGCTGCCTGGGCAGATACCTGCCGAAGGTGCGGGTGCCTTGTGGAACCTGCATGTGAGTGTGCGTCCGGTGCAGCCTGGCGAAGGTGCGGAAGGCGCCGAAGTGCTGCTGTTCAACAGCGGCGGCATGGGCGCCCGGCCCGGCCTGGACGGGCCCAGTGCCACGGCATTCCCCAGCGGCGTGCAATCCATGTCGATCGAGGCGACCGAGCAAGTGGGGCCGGTGGTGTTCTGGCGCAAGGAGCTGCGCGAAGGTTCTGGCGGCGCCGGCAAGTACCGTGGCGGGCTGGGGCAGGTGGTCGAGATTGCGCCCAAGGATGGCTACGAGATCTGGTTTAACGCCATGTTCGACCGTGTCGCCCACCCGGCGCGTGGCCGCGAAGGTGGTGAAGATGGCGCGCCGGGCGTAGTGCGGCTGGACGACGGCACTCGCCTGGCAACCAAGGGCCGCCAGTACGTACCGGGTGGCAAACGCCTGGTGCTGGAATTGCCGGGTGGTGGCGGTTATGGGCCGGTGGCCGAGCGTTCAGCCGAGGCGCGGGCGCAGGACCTTGCATTTGAATATACCCGCGAGGTGAACTGACATGTTGGCGAGTTCTTCATTTACTGCGCGGCTCGCGCAGCTTGATCTGCAATTACCGCTGTTGGTGCCAGGCAACAACCCCTTTGTCGCCGCGCGCCGCGTGGGCAACCTGCTGTTCGTCTCGGGGCAGGGCTCCAAGCGTGATGGCGAGGCGGTGTTCATCGGCAAGGTAGGTGTGCAGCTGAATGTCAGCCAGGCCCGCGAGGCCGCAAAGCTGTGCACCTTGAATGTGCTGGCCCATGTGGCACACGCAGTGGGGGGTGATATCGACCGGGTGAAGGGCTGTGTGCAGCTGCGCGGCTACGTCAATGCGGTGGATGACTTCACCGAATCTGGCGCGGTGATCGACGCCGCCTCCGAACTGCTGGTGCAGGTGTTCGGCGAATGTGGCCAGCATGCGCGTACCACGATTGGTGTGAGCTCCTTACCCAGGGGCTTCGCGGTGGAGGTAGACGCCATTTTCGAAATGGCCTGACCCCCACATCCAAGCCCGTCTTCAGCCGTAACAAGGTGCGCAGGCCCCTGCGCACCTTCACACAGCAATAAAAACAAGAGCGTGTCGTTCATGAAGATAAAAAGCTTACGTTGGTGGGTGGTGGGCTTGATGATCATTGGCTTGATCATCAACTACCTGGCCCGCAATACCCTCTCGGTTGCCGCGCCGACCATGATGACCGAGATGAACATGACCACCGAGGAGTATTCCTGGGTGGTCGTCGCCTGGACTGTTGGCTATGCGCTGATGCAACCGGTGGCCGGTTACATCATCGACGCGATCGGCATCAAGCTGGGCTTCGCCCTGTTCGCCATTGCCTGGTCGGTTTCCTGTGCGCTGGCCGCGTTTGCAACCGGTTGGCAAAGCTTGGCTTTTTTTCGCGGGCTGCTGGGCATGACCGAGGCCGCCGGTTATCCCGCCGGCATCAAGACCACTGCCGAGTGGTTCCCGGCCAAGGAGCGCTCGGTGGCGCTGGGCTGGTTCAACATCGGCTCCGCACTGGGCGCTTTGCTGGCGCCGCCGCTGGTGGTGTGGGCGATCCTGAGCAGCGGCTGGCAACTGGCGTTCATCCTCACCGGTGTGTTCGGTTTGATCTGGGGCGGCCTTTGGTATTGGCTCTATCATCCGCCGGGCGAGCACCCGCAAATACATCCCGAGGAGCTCGAATACATCTACGCGGGTCAGGAAGCAAAGTTTCGTGACCAGCCCAAACAAAAGGCGCAATGGCGCAAGGTGCTCAAGCGGCGCAACTTCTACGCGGTGGCGATCGCCCGCTTCATGGCCGACCCGGCCTGGCAGGTGTTCAATGCCTGGATCCCGCTGTACCTGATGCACGAGCGCGGCATGGACATCAAGCAGATCGCACTTTTCGCCTGGCTGCCGTTCCTGGCGGCAGACTTGGGCAGCGTGGTCGGCGGCTACCTGTCACCGTTCTACCATCGCCACTTCAAGGTCTCGCTGTTCACCTCGCGCAAACTGGTGATGGTCACCGGTTGCCTGTGCATGATTGCACCCGGTTGTGTAGGGCTGGCGGGCAGCCCCTACACTGCGATCATGCTGCTGTGCGTGGGCGGCTTCGCCCACCAGATGTTGTCTTGCGCGCTGTACTCGATGACCTCGGACTCCTTCGACAAGAACGACGTGGCCACCGCAGCCGGGCTCATCGGCATGTGCGGGTTTCTCGGTGCGGCGGTGTACACGGCAATCATGGGCGTGCTGGTGACCAAGATCGGTTACGGGCCGTTGTTTGCCGCCTTGTCGGTGCTGGACCTTGGAGCTGCGGCAGTGATCATGTTCATGGCCAGGCCTGAGCAGTCCGTGAAGGAGGTACCAGTGGATCAGGGTATGGGTGGGCTCGCTCGGGAGCCGGGGGTTGGGTGAGTCGCCCGGTAGACCGCACCGCCAGGTTCGCAGCCTGGCGGCAGCTTTACGGGCCCCCGGCGTAGCCCACTGTAGGAGTGGGCTTGCCCGCGAAGAGGCCGGCACAGGCTTACATCAGCCCTTACCTTTGGTCCGGGTCTGATTGGGCCCGCCGTTCTTCTCCAGGTGCTCGAAGATCATCCCGGCCACGTTCTTGCCGGTGGTCACTTCAATGCCCTCCAGCCCCGGCGACGAGTTCACCTCCATCACCAACGGCCCATGGTTGGACCGCAGGATATCCACACCCGCCACGCTCAACCCCATCACCTTGGCCGCACGAATCGCGGTAATCCGCTCTTCCGGGGTAATCTTGATCAGGCTGGCGACGCCCCCGCGGTGCAGGTTGGAGCGGAACTCGCCCGGCTTGGCCTGGCGCTTCATCGAGGCAATCACCTTGTCTCCCACCACGAAGCAGCGAATGTCGGCGCCGCCGGCCTCCTTGATGTACTCCTGAACCATGATGTTCTGCTTGAGGCCCATGAACGCCTCGATCACCGACTCGGCCGCCTGGGTGGTTTCGCACAGCACCACGCCAATGCCCTGGGTGCCTTCCAGCACCTTGATCACCAGCGGGGCGCCATTGACCATCTGGATCAGGTCGGGGATGTCGTCGGGTGAGTGGGCGAAGCCGGTAATCGGCAGGCCGATACCGCGACGCGACAGCAGTTGCAGCGAGCGCAGCTTGTCGCGCGAGCGGGCAATGGCTACCGACTCGTTGAGCGGGTACACGCCCATCATTTCGAACTGGCGCAGCACGGCGCAGCCGTAAAAGGTGACCGAGGCCCCGATGCGCGGGATCACGGCATCGAAGCCTTCCAGCGGTTTGCCGCGGTAGTGGATCTGCGGCTTGTGGCTGGCAATGTTCATATAGGCCCGCAGGGTATCGATCACCACCATTTCGTGGCCACGCTGGGTACCGGCTTCGACCAGGCGGCGGGTGGAATACAGACGCGGATTGCGCGACAGCACAGCGATCTTCATGCAGCACCTGTGACAGGGGAAAGGGTGGCCGGAAAGGCCGGTTTATCTTGTACGTACTTCAAGCCGGGGTTCACCACCAACTGGCCCTGGATCAAGGCCTTGGAACCGAGCAGCAGGCGGTAGCGCATGTTCTTGCGGCAGGCCAGGGTGAACTCCACCTCCCACACACCATCGCCCAGCGCCAGTGACGTGCGAATGACATAACGGGTCTGGGCGTGGCCGTTGGAACTCTTTATGGTTTTCATGGTGACCAGCGGCGCCTCGCAGCGCCGGTGACGCAACTGCACCACCGAGCCCAGGTGCGCGGTGAAACGGACCCACGGCTGGCCGTCGCGCTCGAACGGTTCCACCTCGGTAGCGTGCAGGCTTGAGGTGCTGGCGCCGGTGTCGATCTTGGCGCGCAGCCCGGCGACACCCAGGTCGGGCAGGGCTATCCACTCACGCAGGCCGATCACAGTCAAATGGTCAAATGTCTTCACTAAGCGCACCCTGCGAATGAGGTGGTGAACTGTAAGCACGCCGGGGATTTTTTGCATCCGCTCGTTACGGTAGTACAGTTCGATGAAACACAGTATTCGAGGTAACGGGATGGCACAAAAAGCCGAAGACGACGACAAGGTTCGCCTGGACAAGTGGCTGTGGGCAGCGCGTTTCTATAAGACGCGGGCGCTGGCCAAAGCGGCGATCGAGAGCGGCAAGGTGCATTGCCGCGGCGAGCGTTGCAAGCCGGGCAAGGAGCCGCGAGTGGGTGACGAATTTTTGCTGCGCACCGGGTTCGACGAGCGCACCGTGGTGGTGAAGGCGTTGTCGGTAGTGCGGCGTGGGGCGCCGGAAGCGCAGACGCTGTACGAGGAAACTGAAGAAAGCGTGCGTCGCCGTGAACAGGCGGCCGAAATGCGCAAGGCCGGGGCCATGGGCGTGACCACCGATGGCCGGCCAAACAAGAAGCAGCGCCGGCAGATTCACCAGCTGCATGGAAGCTTTGAATAGCCGGGGCCGCTCTGCGGCCCATCGCGACACAAGGCCGCTCCCACACGGAAGGCGCGCTCCATAGGTCTTGCGCAGTCCTGTGGGAGCGGCCTTGCGTCGCGATGGGCTGCGCAGCAGCCCCCGAGGGCCTAGCGGACGACCGCCAACCGTCCGACCAACGGTAGCTTGGCCACAATCGTGAACAACGGCGCAGTCCACCGCATCAATGCCTCACTACCCTTGGCCGCCAGCGGCGTGTAGTAGCTCCAGCCCAACGCCAGCACCGCCATCAGCAACCCGCCAATGTAGTCATCCTGCCCCCAGTGCGCACCGGCTACCAGGCGCGGCAGCATGAACAGCACCGCCAGCCCCCAGATCACCAGGAACTGCACCAGGCGGCGGCTGAATACGCTCATGAACAGCGCCCAGATCAGCAGCACCGAGGCGTGATCCCCCGGGAAACTCTTGCTGGATTTGTCCTTGAGCTCCCAGGCCGCCTCCAGGTTCGGGTAGTAGTCGCTGAGGTGCACCACGTCGTCGAACATCATCGACGGGCTCTTGTGCTGCCACCCTGCTGCATCCACCCACTTGGAAAACAGCGCGCGAATCACCACTAAGAGGAGTAGCGTGACCAGAAAGCCGAAAAAGGCCTGGCGAACCTGAGTGGCCTTGAACACCCAGTCACCACGGATAAGCACTGCCAGCAGGATCAGCCCGACGACGATGTCGAACGGGCGCAGGCTGCCGACGGTCCAGATGTAACGCCATGTGGTGTTGTCGGCCAGCGGCGCATTCAGGCTGTGGAACAGCCACTCGTCGAAAGTCAGGCACAAGATCTGGCCAATGGGCCATAACCAGAAACACAGTAGAGCGATGGGAAGCAGCGTGCAGGCTGCCAAAGGCCCCAAGGACCACCTAGCTTGGAACAGTGGTCGATTGTCCATAAAATACCTCTATTGCAAACAGGAATCGGAGCGCCTTGTGAGCGCTCTGTCACGGGTTTTCGAAGGTTTTTCGACTACCGTTGTAACCATTTTGTCATCATTTTTAGATAGCCAAAACCTATGAGCGATTTGCCAGATACCGATTTCACTCAACGTTTCATCTTTGACGAGCGCGATGTGCGCGGCGAGTGGGTGTCTCTCGATGACAGCTTCGCCGCGGTACTGGCGCGTCATGAGTACCCACAGCCGGTGCAGGCACTGCTCGGCGAACTGATGGCTGCCACCGCCTTGCTGGTGGGTGCGTTGAAGTTCGATGGCCTGCTGATTTTGCAGGCGCGCTCGGAAGGGCCGATCCCGCTGCTGATGGTGGAATGCTCGGGCGATCGCGAGATCCGTGGCGTGGCACGCTACGAGGCCGATCAGATCGCCGCTGACGCCACGCTGGCGCAGTTGATGCCCGACGGCCACCTGACCCTGACCATCGACCCGGTCAAGGGCCAGCGCTACCAGGGGACCGTGGACCTCGATGGCGCCAACCTGTCGGAGTGCTTCACCAGCTACTTCGTCCAGTCGCAACAGCTCAATACCCGCTTCTGGCTCAACGCCGAAAACGGCAAGGCCCGTGGCCTGCTGCTGCAGCAGCTGCCGCGTGATCGCCAGCCTGACGACGAAGAGCGCGAAGACAGCTGGCAGCACGTGATCGCGCTGGCCAAGACCCTCAAGCCTGAAGAATGGGCCGAAGGTAACGAAACCCTGCTGCACCGCCTGTACCACGAAGATGCCGTGCGTCTGTTCGACATCCAGCCGTTGCGCTTCAATTGCAGCTGCTCGCGCGAACGCTCCGGCAATGCGCTGGTGAGCCTGGGCGAGCACGATGCCAAGGCACTGGTGGAGGAATGTGGCGGCAAGGTAGAAATCGATTGCCAGTTCTGCAACGAGCGCTATTTCTTCGATGCCAGCGATGTAGCGCAACTGTTTGCCGGTGGCGGTACAGACACGGCGTCAGAAACTCGCCACTGAAACGTTTAATTGCAGGGAAATCTCCTGTCGAATTGCGCAAAAGCGCGGTTACGACAGGAGGGGCCTACTTTTTTTGGGCGTTTCTGGCATAATCCGGCCACTTTTTTCGCTGTAGTAGTTTTTTCAAGACAACTACAAAACGTTTGGAGCACTCGGCCTCGGGCCGGATGGGGTATCTCATGACGCAAGCCAACAACACCGTGTACACCGACCTGAGCGTCGATGAGCTGGTAAAAGAAGCGCTGCAACGCGGTGAAGGCGTACTAGCCGATACTGGCGCACTGGTCGTAGAGACCGGTCACCGTACTGGCCGTTCGCCGGCTGACCGTTTCATCGTCGAAGAACCTTCCACCCAGGACGCCATTTCCTGGGGCCCGATCAACCGCAAGTTCCCGGCCGACAAGTTCGATGCCCTGTGGGACCGCGTCGAGGCGTTCAACAACGCCCAGGATCACTTCGTTTCCTACGTTCACGTAGGGGCGGCTGCCGAGCACTACCTGCCGGTGAAGATGACCACCCAGACTGCCTGGCAGAACCTGTTCGGCCGTTGCCTGTTCATCAACCCGGAGCAGTTCAACCCGGCTGGCCGCGATCAGTGGCAGGTGCTCAACGTTGCCAACTTCGTGTGCGAGCCTGAGCGTGACGGCACCAACTCCGACGGTTGCGTGATCATCAACTTCGCCGCCAAGAAAGTGCTGATCGCTGGCATGCGTTACGCCGGCGAAATGAAGAAAGCCATGTTCTCGGTGCAGAACTTCCTGCTGCCGGCTGCCGACGTACTGCCAATGCACTGCGCGGCCAACATCGGCGAAGAAGGCGATGTGACCCTGTTCTTCGGCCTGTCCGGCACCGGCAAGACCACCTTGTCGGCCGACGAAAGCCGTTACCTGATCGGTGACGACGAGCACGGCTGGGGCGAAGGCGTTGTCTTCAACATGGAAGGCGGCTGCTACGCCAAGTGCATCGACCTGTCCGAGAAGAACGAGCCGGTCATCTGGAAAGCCATCAAGCACGGCGCTGTGCTGGAAAACGTCGTTCTCGACGCCAACAAGCACGCCGACTACACCGATGTCAGCCTGACCCAGAACAGCCGTGCAGCCTACCCGCTGGAGCACGTTGCCAAGCGTTCCGAAGCGAACCTGGGCGGCGAGCCTAACGCGGTCATCTTCCTGACCTGCGACCTGACCGGTGTTCTGCCTCCGGTTTCGATCCTGAACAACGAGCAGGCGGCCTACCACTTCCTGTCCGGTTACACCGCGCTGGTCGGTTCGACCGAAATGGGTTCGGGCGGCGGCATCAAGTCCACCTTCTCCACCTGCTTCGGCGCACCGTTCTTCCCGCGCCCGGCTGGCGAGTACGCCGAGCTGCTGATCAAGCGTATCAACGGCTTCAACTCCAAGGTCTACCTGGTCAACACCGGCTGGACCGGCGGTGGCTACGGCGTTGGCAAGCGCTTCAGCATCCCGACCACCCGTGCGGTGATCGCTGCGATCCAGAGCGGCGCGCTGGTCGGTGCCGAAACCGAGCACCTGGACATCATCAACCTGGACGTACCAAAAGTCGTCCCGGGCGTTGAAACCGAGCTGCTCAACCCGCGCACCAACTGGGCTGACAAAGCTGCCTACGACGCGGCGGCCCAAGGCCTGGCCAAGCTGTTCATCGAAAACTTCAAGAAGTTCGAAGTTTCCGACGCCATCAAGGCCGCTGGCCCACAGCTGTAAGCTGAGCCAGCCGTAACAAGAAAGCCGCCCTCAGGGGCGGCTTTTTTGTTCTTGATTCCCGGCTCACGCGGTTTTTTGTAGGAGCGGCCTTGTGTCGCGATGGGCCGCGACGCGGCCCCAGGATCTCAGTGTCAATGCAGAAATTGCTGGGGCTGCGTCGCAGCCCATCGCGACACAAGGCCGCTCCTACATGGGATCTCGAGGCTTTGGGAGGCGGCTCAGGCAGCGAAAGTCTGGATTTTCTGTTTCACTGTCAGCATCAATTGCGAAGACAAGAGCCAGACAGATGACCGAATCCCCTCAGCGCACTGCCTTCTCCCACTTCCACCCCATCCTCACCCGCCCTTCGGACAACGACGTCAACGGCCATATCGCCGGTGCTACCGTGCATGGTTTTTTCGAAACCGCTATCCATGCCTTTCTCGTCGAACAGGCCGAGGTGGACCTGCGTGACGGCGCGCTGGCGGCCTTCGTGGTCAGTTCGGCTGCGGACTTCTACGCGTTGCCGGGCTTCCCCGATGTGCTCGAAGTGGGCTTGGGGGTGACGCGCCTGGCGGGCAGTACGGTGGAGTACCGCCTGGCGCTGTTCCGCCCGGGCGAGCCGGAGGCGTGTGCGGCAGGTGCGGTGGTGCAGGTGTTCATCGAGCGCGCCAGTGGCAGGCCGGTGACACTGCCAGAGGCGCTGCAGGTGATTATGTCTGGGCTTGTACTGGAGCAGCAGGCATAAAAAAGCCCCGCCGTAAGGGGCGGGGCTTTTGTTGCCAGGGCAGGGCCCTCAGGCATCAGTCGCGCCAGTGGCGCTTGTGCTTGCGGTGGCCGTAGTGGCGGCCGCGATCGTAGTGGCGACGGTCGTCGTAGCCGCGACGGTAGCGGCGGTCTTCATGGCGCTCGTCTTCGTCGGCCTTGTTGCCCATGTAGTTACCCAGCGCACCACCAGCACCACCGCCGGCTGCTGCGCCAATGTAGCTACCGGTGGTGCCGCCCACCGAGCGACCGACCACGTTACCGCCAGCTGCGCCCAGCGCGCCGCCGATAGCGGCCTCACCGCGCTGGCGCTTGTCGGCGCCCAGGGCACCGCCGGCCGCGCCGCCCAGGCCTGCGCCAATGGCGCCGCCGGTGCTACCACCGATGGAGTTGCCCACCACTGAGCCCAGTACCCCACCCAATGCGCCGCCGATGCCGGCCTCGGTGGTGCCGCCTGCCATGGCAACGCCGCTGAGCAAGCTGAAAGACAACAACAGAATCGAGGAGTACTTCTTCATCAAGAGAGCCTCATAGGGATGACGAGGCGAATTTGAGGGTAAGCGGCGTGGCTGGCAAACGAAATCCGACGAGTAGCACGAGTTGTACACAATTCTCTAAGTTACTGTATTTACTGTGAAACTTTATCGATTTTCGGCTGTCTGAGACCTTTATGACAAAGCCCTGAACCGTTACGGAACAGGGCTTTTTTCGTTTTTGCGCTGTCGCTTCTGGCCTCTTCGCGGGCTTGCCCGCTCCCACAGGATCACCACCAACTTCAAGCTTGGTGAAGTACCTGTGGGAGCGGGCAAGCCCGCGAAGAGCCCAACGCAATGCCTAAAGGATACGCCCGTCGTCCTGCGCCCGCTCCAGCTTGATGGCAATGAACTTCGATGTCGGCGTATGGCTGCCATCGCCAATGCTCTCCAGCGGCACCAGCGGGTTCACTTCGGGGTAATACGCCGCGGCCTGCCCGGCCGGGATGTCGAAGGCCAGCAGGGTGAAGCCCTGCACCCGGCGCACATGCTCATCGCCCCACAGCGACACGATGTCGACCTTCTGCCCCGGCTGGAAGCCCAGGCGGATGATGTCGGCTTCGTTGGCGAACAGCACCTCGCGTTGGCCGCGCACGCCGCGGTAGCGGTCGTCCAGGCCGTAGATGGTGGTGTTGTACTGATCGTGCGAGCGCATCGACTGCATGATCAGGTCCGGCAGCTGGCCACTGGCGCGCACGCGCTCATCGAGCAACGAATCCGGCAGCAGGTTGGCCTTGAAGTTGGCGCGGCCGGTGCTGGTCTTCCATTCGCGACTGCCGGCGCTGTTCCCCAAATAGAAGCCGCCTGGGTGTTGCAGGCGCTGGTTGAAACCGCTGAAGCCGGCAATGGTATCGCTGATCAGGTCACGGATGCGGTCGTAGTCGGCCACCAGCCAGTGCCAGTCCACCGGGTGCTTGCCCAGGGTGGCGGCGGCGATGCCGGCAACCACTGCGGGTTCCGAGCGCATCTGCGTCGACAGTGGCTTCAGCTGGCCGTTGGAGGCGTGCACCATGCTGAACGAGTCTTCCACCGTTACCGCTTGCGGCCCGTCGGCCTGCAGGTCGATGTCGGTGCGGCCAAGGCACGGCAGAATCAGCGCCTGCTTGCCGTGGACCAGGTGGCTGCGGTTGAGCTTGGTGCTGATATGCACGGTCAGCGCGCAGTTGCGCAGCGCCTGTGCGGTGCGTTCGGTGTCGGGCGTGGCTTGGGCGAAGTTGCCGCCCAGGCCGATGAATACCCGGGCGCGGCCGTCGAGCATGGCGTGGATTGCTTCGACGGTGTTGTGGCCGTTGTGCCGGGGTACGGGGAAGCCAAAACGCTTCTCGAGGGCGTCAAGCAGGGCCACCGGTGGGCGCTCGTTGATGCCCATGGTGCGGTCGCCCTGCACGTTGCTGTGGCCACGCACCGGGCACAGGCCAGCGCCGGGTGCGCCGATGTTGCCGCGCAGCATCTGCAGGTTGACGATTTCCTGGATGGTCGGCACCGAGTGGCGGTGCTGGGTGATGCCCATCGCCCAGCACATGATCACCCGCTTGCCCCGGCAGTACATGCGTGCGGCCAGCTCGATGTCGGCCAGTGCCAGGCCGGACTGATCCTGAATGTGTTCCCACGGCGTGGCATCTACCACTGCCAGGTAATCGTCGACGCCATGGCCATGTTCGGCAATGAAAGCATGGTCGAACACGGCCGGTTCGCCCTTGGCCTGGGCTTCGCGCTCCCATTGCAGGGCGAACTTGGCCATGCCGCGCAGCAGCGCCATGTCGCCGCCCAGCGCCGGGCGGAAGAACGCGGTGTTGGTCGGCCGGTCACTGTTGGTCAGCATCTCCAGCGGGTTTTGCGGGTGCTGGAAACGCTCCAGGCCACGTTCCTTCAGCGGGTTGACGCACACCACCTGGGCGCCACGCTTCACCGCATCGCGCAGCGGGTCGAGCATGCGCGGGTGGTTGGTGCCGGGGTTCTGGCCCCAGACGAAAATCGTGTCGGCATGCTCGAAGTCGTCGAAGGTGACGGTGCCCTTGCCAACCCCGACGCTTTGCCCCAGGGCCACACCACTGGCCTCGTGGCACATGTTCGAGCAGTCGGGGAAGTTGTTGGTGCCGTAGGCGCGCACGAACAACTGGTACAGGTATGCCGCTTCGTTGCTGGCGCGCCCCGAGGTATAGAATTCGGCTTGGTCCGGCGTGGTCAGCGCGTTCAGCTCGCGGGCTATCAGGGCAAAGGCGGCATCCCAGCTGATCGGCAGGTAACGGTCGCTGGGCGCGTCGTAAACCATCGGCTCGGTCAGGCGCCCTTGGTACTCCAGCCAGTAGTCGCTCTGCTGCAGCAGCGAGGTGACGCTGTAACGGGCGAAGAAGGCCGCATCGACGCGGCGCTTGGTCGCTTCCCAGTTCACCGCCTTGGCGCCGTTCTCGCAGAACTTGACCATGCCGCTTTCCGGCGAATCGCCCCAGGCGCAGCCCGGGCAGTCGAAGCCGCCGTTCTGGTTGGTCTTGAGCAGCGCGCGAATGTTCTTCAGCGCGTTATCGCTGCCGACCCAGGCCTTGGCCACGCTGCGCAGTGCGCCCCAGCCGCCAGCGGGGCCGTGGTAGGGCTTGTAGCGAGGAGTGGAGGCTGGGGCGTTGTCCGGAAGGTGCTGGTACGAGGTCACGGCTGTTACGACTCCGCCGCTGGGCTGTAGACCCGCGGTGCGCTGTGCTTGGGCAAATGGATGAGGTTGAGGTTGTGCTTGCGTGCCCATTGCAGGGCAAGGCCGGTGGGCGCCGACAGGCTGACCAGGGTCTGGATGCCGGCACGCAGTACTTTCTGGATCAGCTCCAGGCTGCAGCGGCTGGTGACGATGGCCAGGCCGCCCTGGCTGTCGATGCCTTGGCGCAGCAGGGCGCCGATCAGCTTGTCGAGGGCGTTGTGCCGGCCGATGTCTTCGCGGCCGAGCAGCAGCTCGCCATGGCGGTCCATGAACAGTGCCGCATGCACAGCCCCGCAATGCTGGCCCAACGGCTGGAAGGCATCGATGCGTTCACGCAGGCCGACCAGCCACTGGGCCGGGGGCAGGGGTGCGCCAGGCAGCACGGCCAGCTCCGGCAGGGCTTGCTCCAGGGCTTCGACCCCACACAGGCCGCAACCACTGGTGCCGGCCAGCTGGCGGCGCTGGTTTTTCAGGTTCCAGAACGCCCGGCTGGAAATTTCCAGGTCGGCGTACATCGCCGAACCGCTGCCGGAGAGTTTCAGGTCGTAGATTTCTGCCGTGCCTTCGACAATGCCGCTGCCAACGCTGAAACCGACGGCGAAGTCTTCCAGGTCGGTGGGGCTTACCAGCATCACTGCCTGGTTCAGGCCGTTGTAGACAATGGCCAGGGCCACTTCTTCGGCCAGCGGGGTGCTGTCGCGTTGGGCGTCGCTGAGCTGGACGTAGTCGTAGGTGTTGCTGGCGGCGGGCATGGACAAGGGCGATGAGGCCGCGCAGACCGGAGGTTTGCTGTTCATCGGGGCGTTGAATACCGGCGGCTTTCTGATAGCACAAGCCTAGGCTTGCGGGCCGGCGGCGTCTAATCGCTAGGCTCTATGCCTTGATAGACCGCGTCGATTGGTCGCACGGGGGGCGGGAGTGGAAAAGCTGGCCTAGACTCGTGTGTCCGAGGTTTCGTCAACAAGGAGAGCGCAATGAGCCTGTTCAGTTTCGTGAAGGAAGCCGGCGAGAAGTTGATAGACCTGCTGACCCCTGGCAATGCCAATGCCGAGGAGCAGCTGAAGAAACACGTGGAAAGTGTCGGCTTGGGTAACCCGAACATCACCGCCACTGTAGAGGGAGACAAGATCACCCTCAAGGGTGAAGTGGCCAGCCAGGAAGAGAAGGAGAAGATCATTCTCGCAGCCGGCAACATCAATGGCGTGGCCAGCGTGGATGACCAGATCACCGTGACCGGGCCGGTGGTGGCGGCGGCCAGGTTTGTTACGGTGAAGAAGGGCGACACGCTGTCTGCCATTTCTGTGGTGGTTTACGGCAATGCCAACCAGTACAACAAGATCTTCGAGGCCAACAAGCCAATGCTGTCGCACCCGGACAAGATCTATCCGGGGCAGGTGCTGCGTATTCCTGACTGATCTCTGAAGCCTGTAGCGGCCTCTTCGCGGGCGCGCCCGCTCCCACAGGTACAGCGCCAGCGTTGAATGTGGCGCTGTACCTGTGGGAGCGGGCATGCCCGCGAATGGGGCGTCACAGGCCTGCCAATAACTCCCGGTAATCCTCGACCGCCGCAAACTCTTCGGTATCCCGCGGCCCTGCCTTGCTATCTGGCTGGCGCACCGCCAGCAGGTGCCCCACCCCAAACCGCTGTGCACTGCGCAAAATTGCCAGCGTGTCATCGATAAACAGGCTGCGCCCCGGCTCAAAGCCGATATCCGCCTGCAACGCATCCCAGAACTGCGGGCTTTCCTTGGGGTAGCCATAATCGTGCGAGCTGATCAGCCGTTCGAAATACGGCGCCAGTTCCACCCGTTCCAGCTTCAGCGACAGCGAGTCGCGGTGCGCATTGGTGATCATCACCACGCGTTTGCCCGCCTTGCGGATTGCCGCCAGAAAGGTATCGGCGTCCGGTCGCAGGGCAATCAGGTCGGCAATTTCCTGCTTCAGCTCACGTATAGGCAGGCGCAGCTCGCGGCTCCAGAAGTCCAGGCAATACCAGTTCAGCGTGCCGGCATTGCGCTCGAACAGCGGTTGCAGCTCCATTTCCGCCATGGCCCGGCTCACCCCGTGCAGCTCGGCATAGCGCTGGGGCAGGTGCTCCAGCCAGAAGCGGTTGTCGTAATGCAGGTCGAGCAGGGTGCCGTCCATGTCCAGCAGGACGGTATCGATGGCAGACCAGGGAATAACAGGCATGGGAAACTCTCGATCAGTCGGCTAGCCGCGGTATAGTAACCCGTTCACGCCAAGGAGCCGCCCCATGCGCCAGAAACCCACCGTCCTCAGCCGCGAAATCGTCGCCAGCAGCCGTCTGTTCCGCGTCGAAGCCGTGCAATTGCGCTTCAGCAATGGCAACGAGCGTACCTACGAGCGTTTGGTGGGCCGGGGTAACGGCTACGGCGCGGTGATGATCGTGGCCATGCTCGACGCCGAGCACGCCGTGCTGGTGGAGGAATACTGCGGCGGCACCGATGAATACGAGCTGTCGTTGCCCAAGGGCCTGATCGAGCCGGGCGAGGACGTGCTGGCGGCAGCCGACCGGGAGCTCAAGGAAGAAGCCGGTTTTGGCGCACGCCAGCTGGAGCACCTGACCGAACTGTCGCTGTCGCCGGGCTACATGAGCCAGAAGATCCAGGTAGTGCTGGCCACCGACCTGTACGAAGAGCGCCTGGAAGGCGATGAGCCGGAGCCGATGCGGGTCGACAAGGTCAACCTGCGCGAGTTGTCGGCATTGGCCATGCACCCGCAGTTCACCGAGGGCCGCGCCCTGGCGGCGCTGTACCTGGCCCGTGACCTGATGATCCAGCGGGGTCTGCTGGAGCTATGAACGACCTGCAACTGATGCACGAAGTGGTCAAGCTGGCGCTGACCGCAGGTGAGGCGATCCTGCCGTTCTGGCGCGCCGATGTGGCCGTGACCAACAAGGCCGACGATTCGCCGGTGACCGCCGCCGACCTGGCAGCGCACCGGGTGATTGCCGATGGCCTGCTGGCGCTGGCGCCGCACATTCCGGTGCTGTCCGAGGAAGACTGCAACATTCCGCTGAGTGAGCGTGAGGGTTGGAGCCGCTGGTGGCTGGTCGACCCGCTGGACGGCACCAAGGAGTTCATTGCCGGCAGTGAAGAGTTCACGGTCAACATCGCCCTGGTCGAAAACGGCGAGGTGGTGTTTGGCGTGGTTTCGATGCCCACCAATGGGCGCTGCTATTCTGGTGGGCGCGGCATCGGGGCCTGGCGTGCAGATGCCGGTGAGGCGGCGCAGCCGATTCAGGTACGCAACGCACCTGCGCAGGGCGAGCGTTTTACCGTGGTGGCCAGCCGTCGACATTCCAGCCCGGAGCAGGAAGCGCTGTTGGCCGGCCTTGGGGCTGCGGTGGGTGAGCTGGAGCTGGCCAATATCGGCAGTTCGTTGAAGTTCTGCTTGCTGGCAGAGGGCAGCGCCGATTGCTATCCGCGCCTGGCACCGACTTCGCAGTGGGACACTGCGGCGGCGCAGGGGGTGGTGGAAGGGGCCGGTGGCGAGGTGATCGGGCTGGACGGGTTGCCGTTCCGGTACCCGGCGCGGGAGTCGCTGCTTAATCCGTATTTCCTGGCATTGCCGGCCAATGCTGCATGGCGCCAGGCCTTCCTGAGCCTGATCTGACGGGTTTCACCCTACCCTGTGGGAGCGGCCTTGTGTCGCGAAAGGGTCGCAAAGCGGCCCCAGGATTTCAGCTTTGCCGCGAGAATTGCCGGGGCCGCTTTGCGGCCCTATCCGACCGGTCCGGCGCCCCGGCAAGGCCGCTCCCACAAAGTCCGCGTAAGTCGTACTAGCGGTGCAGCACGTACTGGCCGCTGAATTTCACCGCTGGCTCGTCACTTCCGGCATTGCTCACGGTGGTTTCCAGCGTCAACCGCGCCCGCCCACGGCGCTGGTACATGGCCAGGAATCGCTCCCAGGTTTTCTCGTCGGGCGCCGCACACCGCGCCACCGCCGCACCGGTAACGGGCAACGGATAACTGATCTGCCCTTCCTGGATGACGATGTGCCCGTCATCGACCCCCAGCGCCCGCAAGCGCAGGTGCAGCCAGCCCCAGCCCGCCAGCACGGCGGCGCAGTACAGGCTGCCGCCAAACATGGTGCTCTTGTGGTTGACGTTGGCCGCCAGCGGCAGTTGCAGGCGCAGGGTGTGCTGCTGCCAATCGATCACTTCCAGGCCCATTTCGCGGGTCAGGGGGATGTCGCTGTGCAGTACGGACTGCAGGTACTGGCTATCGGTGTTCATCAACGGTGGTCCTCGTGGTCGTCATGCCCGCCGCTGCCGCCGTCAAAGCTCAAGCTGTGCTTGCGCAGCTTGTCGTGCAGGGTCTTGCGGGGGATGCCCAGCGCCTCGGCCAGGCTGCGCATGGAGCTGTGTGGCTGGGCCAGTTCGGCAGCGATCAGCGAGCGTTCGAAGTGCTCGACCTGTTCGCTGAGGTTGCCGCTGAGCACTGGCACTGCAGCTGCTGTCGGCGGTGGCGCCTGGCCGTCCAGGGCCAGCTCCAGGCCAAGGGCGAAACGCTCGGCGGCGTTCTGCAGCTCGCGTACATTGCCTGGCCAAGGGTGGCGCAACAGCACGGCACGTTGGGCCGGCTGCAAGGTGTGCGGCGCCAGGCCATGGCGTTGGCTGGCGGCATCAGCGAAGTGCTGGAACAGCACCAGTATGTCATCGCCGCGTTCGCGCAGCGGCGGGATACGCAGCGGCGCCACGTTCAGGCGGTAATACAGGTCGGCACGGAAGCGCCCCTGGTCGGCGGACTGGCGCAGGTCTTCCTTGGTCGCGGCAATGATGCGGATATCCAGCGGGATCAGCTGGTTGCCACCTAGCCGCTCGACCACCCGCTCCTGCAACATGCGCAGCAGTTTTACCTGTACATCCAGGCTCATGCTCTCGATTTCGTCGAGGAACAGCGTGCCGCCGTTGGCGAACTCGAACTTGCCGATACGACGTTTCTGCGCGCCAGTGAAGGCGCCTGGCTCATGGCCAAACAGCTCGCTTTCCACCACTGACTCGGCCAGCGCGCCGGCGTTGATCGCCACGAACGGGCCGTCGCGGCGGCTGGACAAGTCGTGCAGGGCGCGGGCAACCACCTCTTTGCCCGCGCCGGTTTCACCCAAAATCAGCACATCGGCGCGGGTGCCGGCCAGGGCGCCGATCTGCTCGCGCAGGCGCAGCATGGACGGCGAATGGCCGACCAGGCGGGTGGCCAGTTGCTGGCGGTCGCTCAGTGCCAGGCGCAGGCTGCGGTTGTCCAGCACCAGCCGGCGCAGGGCCAGGGCGCGGCGCACGCTGTCGAGCAGGGCGTCTGTGGCAAAGGGTTTTTCCAGGAAGTCATACGCCCCGGCGCGCATCGCCTGCACCGCCAGCGGCACATCGCCATGGCCGGTGATCAGCAGCACCGGCAGCTCGCTGTCGCGGCCGTGCAGTTGCTCCAGCAGTTGCAGGCCATCGATGCCCGGCATGCGGATGTCGCTGACCACCACACCGGGCCAGTCGGCCTCGATACGCTCGGCCAGGCCTTGGGCATCGGCCAGGGCGACCACCTTGAGCCCGGCCAGGTCCAGGGTCTGGCTCAGCGCCTGGCGCAGGTGCGGGTCATCGTCGACCAGGATGACCTGGGCTTGGCTGTCGATCAGTGTCTCGGTGGTCATGCCGAGGAGTCCTCCGAATTGGGCAAAGTAGCGCCAGGCGCGGCCACACGCAGCTGCAGGGTCAGCAGTGCGCCCCCTTCCGGGTGGTTGGCCAGCAGCAGTTCACCGCCCAGGGCGCGCATCAGGCTTTCGCAGATGGCCAGGCCCAGGCCCAGGCCCTGGGTGCGGGTCTTGGTGGTGAAGAACGGTTCCTTGGCATGCTCCAAGGCCTGGCGACTGAAGCCGGGGCCGTTGTCGCGGATGTACAGGTAGACGCAGTCATCGCGCTGCTCGGCACTTAGCCACAAGCGGCGCGGGTTGGCCTTTTCGGTCAGGGCGTCGAGGGCATTGGCCAGCAGGTTGCCGAGCACCTGGCGCAGGCGGGTTTCACCGGCCTGTACCCACAAGGTCGCCTCCGGCAGGTCGCGGATCAGCTCCACGGCCATTGCCCGTCGGCGCTTGGCCAGCAGTGCCAGGGCATCGTCCAGGGCCGGCTGCAAGGCCACGCTTTCCGGGGCATGCCGGTCGCGGCGGGCGAAGGCGCGCAGGTGGGCGATGATCGAGGCCATACGCCCGGTCAGTTCGCTGATCAGCTTGAGGTTGCCGCGGGCGTCATCGGTGCGCTGGTGGTCCAGCAGGATTTCGGCGTTTTCCGCGTAGCTGCGGATGGCCGCCAGCGGCTGGTTCAGCTCGTGGCTGATGCTGGCCGACATGGTGCCGAGTACCGACAGCTTGCCGGCCTGCACCAGTTCGTCCTGGGCGCGCACTGCCTCCTGCTGGGCGTTTTCGCGTTCCAGCACGGCATTTTTCAGCCGGGTGTTCAGGCCTTCAAGGTCGGCAGTACGTTGGGCGACTCGCTTTTCCAGCTCCTGGCGGCCACGGGCTTCGAGGTCGATGCGGTCGATGTAGTGACGCCGCCGTTGCATCACCAGGCCGGCCAGCAGCATCAGTACCAGCAGCGTGCCGGCACCGATGGCCATCACCGTTTGCACCGAGCGGTCGACCAGCATGCGCGGGGCGAGGATGCTGACCTGCCAGCCGGTTTCCTTGATGTCGCGGGTCTGGGTGATCCAGGCGTCCGGGTTGAGTACCAGCGGTTGCGGGGCCTGGGTCGGGTAGGGCTGGATGGCGATGATGGCCTGGCGCTCGGCCTCGGTCAGCGTGCGGGTGGAGCGGAAGCGCCAGTCGGGCCGCGACGTCAGGATGACCACGCCATTGTGGTCGGTCAGCAACAGCTGCTCGGGGGTGCGGCCCCAGAGGGTTTCGGTGTGGTCGAGGTCGACCTTGACTACCAGCACGCCGACGATGCGTTCGCGGTCCCGCACGGCTGCGGCGAAGAAGTAGCCGCGCTTGGCCGAGGTGGTGCCCTGGCCGAAGAACCGGCCCAGGTGGCCGGCCATGGCTTCGTTGAAGTAAGGGCGGAAGGCGAAGTTGCGGCCGACGAAGCTGTCGCGCTTGTCCCAGTTGGACGCGGCCAGGGTGTTGCCGCTGACGTCCATCAGGTACATCACCTCGGCCCCGGTCTGCTGCACGATGTCCTTGAGCAGGCGGTTGGCGTTGGTCACCGCTTCCAGGCGGAACGGGTCGGCCAGCACGCCACGCAGCGCCGGCAGGTCGCCGAGTATCTGCGGCAAGGTTTCGTAGCGGTGCAGGGTGCCGAGCAGGTTGGCGACGTACAGGTCGAGGGTCTGGCGGTTCTGCGAGGCAAGCTCTTCCTGGTAGTAGCGTTCGGCTAGGTGATGCAGGGGCCAAAGCAACGGGGCCAGGCACAGGGCCAACAAGGCCAGGCTGCGCCAGCGGGGACGGCGTGGGGGCGTGGGTTTTGCAATCATCACGTAAATGCGCCAGAAAAGTCTGGCGCAATTATGCGCTAGTTAAGGCAGCAGTTCCGCCTTTGCCAGTGGCAGGCCGAGCTTGTCCTTGTCCGACAGCACCGGTGGTTGCTGCAGCCCCCAGTCGATGGCCAGCTGTGGGTCGTCCCAGCGGATGCAGCGGTCGGCGCCCGGGTTGTAGTAATCGGTGGTCTTGTAGAGGAACTCGGCCGACTCGCTCATCACCGCAAAACCGTGGGCGAAGCCAGGCGGAATCCAGAGTTGGCGGTGGTTGTCGGCCGACAGGTGCACCGCAACCCATTGGCCAAAGGTTGGCGAGCTTTTGCGCACGTCCACGGCGACATCGCGGATTTCCCCGTGCACCACCCGCACCAGCTTGCCTTGGGTGTTCTCGACCTGATAGTGCAGCCCGCGCAGTACACCCTTGATGGAGCGTGAGTGGTTGTCCTGGACGAACTCGGCCTTAACACCGGTTTGCCGCGCGAACTCACGCGCGTTGAATGCCTCGAAGAAGAAACCACGGCTGTCACCGAAAACCTTCGGCTCGATGATCAGTACTTCAGGGATTGCGGTAGGGATGATGTTCATAGTGGCTCGCTGGCCCGTTGCCCAAGTATTGACCCTAGTCGGCCCTGCTCGAAATTTCCGCATGCCGATGCAACAGGATGCATAAGGTGTGGCTATGGTAGACGTCAGACCGGTGGCGGCACCAGACAAGGGTTTGCGCGATTCGATTGTTATCGATTTAATTGCGCAAAGGCCGCGAGCAAATCCCGACTATCGGGCTTCAAATATCGATATATATCGGTTATAAATTGGCAAACGCCCCAGCACACTCCGGCTCAGGGCCATCATAGAGGTCACCCATGAAAACCCTCAACTCCACGCCCCGTGCCGATGGTTTCCACATGCCCGCTGAGTGGGCGCCGCAAACCCAGGTCTGGATGGTGTGGCCGGAGCGCCCGGACAACTGGCGCCTGGGCGGCAAGCCGGCGCAGGCTGCGCATGTGACCCTGGCCAAGGCCATTGCCCGCTTCGAACCTGTGACCGTCGCGGCCTCTGCTGGCCAGTACGAAAATGCCCGTCGCCAGCTCGACCAGCCGAACATTCGTGTGATCGAAATCAGCAACGACGACGCCTGGGTGCGTGATACCGGCCCAACCTTCGTCATCAACGACCAGGGTGAAGTGCGCGGCGTGGACTGGGGCTTCAATGCCTGGGGCGGCTTCGATGGCGGCCTGTACGCACCGTGGAACCGCGACGAGGAACTGGCCGCCAAGGTGCTGGAAATGGAGCGCTGCCAGCGCTACCACACCGAAGGCTTCGTACTTGAGGGCGGTTCGATCCACGTGGACGGTGAAGGCACCGTGATCACCACCGAGGAATGCCTGCTCAACCGTAACCGCAACCCGCACCTGAGCCGCGAGCAGATCGAAGCGGTACTGCGCGATCAGCTGGCGGTCGACACCGTGGTGTGGCTGCCCGATGGCCTGTACAACGACGAAACCGACGGCCACGTCGACAACTTCTGCTGTTACGTGCGCCCGGGCGAAGTGTTACTGGCCTGGACCGATGATTCCAACGACCCCAACTATGCGCGCTGCCAGGCGGCCATGGAGGTGTTGAAGAACACCCGCGATGCCAAGGGCCGCGAGTTTATCGTGCACAAGATGCCGATCCCGGGCCCGCTGTTTGCCTCCGCCGAAGAGTGTGCCGGTGTCGACCAGGTGGCCGGTAGCCAGGAGCGAGACCCGTCGGTACGCCTGGCCGGTTCGTACGTGAACTTCCTGATCGTCAACGGCGGCATCATTGCGCCAAGCTTCGACGACCCTGCAGATGCCCAAGCCAGAGCGATCCTGGCGGAAATCTTCCCCGACCACGAGGTGGTGATGATCCCGGGCCGCGAGTTGCTGTTGGGTGGCGGCAACATCCACTGCCTGACCCAGCAGCAACCGGCGCCGGTCAAGCGCTGAGTACGCAGTGAATGAAGAGGCCCGTCATGTGACGGGCCTTTTTTTGGGGCGACGTCCGGAGGCTCGGGTTGGCATACGTTTTGTATTGTTTTTCAAGCAGATAGCCAGATAGCTTGGCGAAGCCGGGGTATCGGATCTGTAACAATACTTACGTAAATTAGCCGCTCACGGGCCAGGGAGTACGTGCAGGAATGAACGCAGCAAGTGAGTCGGCATTGCGCCCATCGGCAGTGAATCACCAATCGCTCAAGGTTGTGGCGAAGTGGTTGAAACACCATGGAAGCATCAGGGTCAGGACGACCGACCCACGACGTCTGCTTGCCGGACGGTACCCCCAAGGGCTGATCAGCGAAGCAGAGATGCAGGCGCTGATGGCGGTGTGGCACTGACATCAATTACCGTCAATGCCTGAAGGTTGCGCGCAATCGTGTAGGAGCGGCCTTGTGTCGCGATGGGCTGCGCAGCAGCCCCAGCAATCTGTGCTGAGATTGCGATCCTGGGGCTGCTGCGCAGCCCATCGCGACACAAGGCCGCTCCTACAATTGACCGTGTCAATCCACGGGAGGGCTAGAAGCTGTAACTACCCGTCACCACCAGGCTACGCGGGTCCCCCACCTGGATCTGCGCCGCGCTGGTCGCCGAGCTGTAGTAGGTCTTGTCGGCAATGTTGCTCAATGCCGCCCGCACATCCCAGTCATGGGTGCGGTACCCCGCCAGCGCATCCCAACGGCCATACCCCGGCAACACCGTGGTGTTCTGGTTATCCGCGTAACGCTCGCCCACCAGCGTCAGGCCGGTTTCGGCGTACCAGCCCAGCTCGGGTTTCCAGGTCACGAACAGGCTGGCGTTGCGCTTGGCCACGTCGTTGATGCGGTTGCCTTCCTGGCCGTTGTTGTCCTTGACGATGATTGCATCCTGCAGGCCGATGCCGCCGCGTACATACCAGTTGCCAACGATGTTGCCGGTGGCCGTCAACTCGATGCCGCGCGAACGCTGCAAGCCGCTGAGCAAGATGTTATTCGGGTTCTCCGGATCACGGGTGCGGCGGTTGTACAGTTCCAGCTCGTAGACGGCCAAGGTGGTGGTCAGGCGCTGGTCCAGCCAGTCGCTCTTCACGCCGATTTCTTTCTGGCGGGTTTCTTCCGGTTTGGCGTCGTTGCCGTTGCCCGGCGCATCTGGAGTGATGCCGATCAGGCCGCCGCCCACCGGCGAAAAGGTCTTGCTCCACGAAGCGTAGAACGAATGGTCGCGCCACGGCGTGTAGACCACGCCCAGGCGCGGGCTGGTGCTGTTGCTGTCCTGCGGTTCGCGCACGCCATCCTTGTTGGTGGTTTGCACGTCGAATTGGTCGAAGCGCACGCCAGCCAGGATCTGCCACTGATCGTTCAGGCGGATCTGGTCTTGCAGGTAAAGACCACGGCTATCAACCACGGTGTGGTTGTTACTCGATAACCCCAGGTTGCCATTGTGCTGCTGGTTGCGTCCGGGTTTGCCCAGGCCCGGCAGCAGCTGGCTTACGGCGGTATACAGCACCGGGTCACGCTTCTGGTTGCCGAACTCCAGGCCCAGCAGCAGCTTGTGCTCCAGCCCCAGGGTGTCGAAATCGCCCTCGGCTTCCAGGTTGTTGAACAGGTTGCGGGTGTTCAGGTCCTGCTGCCAGCGCTGGCGGGTCAAGACATTGGTGCTGGCGTTGTAGCCCGTGACGTAGGTGTTGTCGAACTCGCTGTCGAGCTTGAACAGGCCCAGGGTATGGCGCAGCTGCCAGGTTTCGTTCAGCTGGTAGTTCAGGCGTGAGCGCAGGGACTGGGCGCGATCATCGATGTAGTCGCGCTGGTCGCCGTAGGTGGTGCCGCGGCTGACGTCGGCCGGGCGACCATTTACCCCGGGGATGCCCCGGTCGGGCGTGCGGTTGTAGCGGCTGTATTCGTACTGCACCAGCCAGTTCAGGTCGGGGGTGATTTGCCAGCTGATCGACGGGGCGAACAGCTGGCGGCTGCCGTCGATACCATCGCGGAAGCTGTTGTTGTCCTGGTTGCCCATGTTCAGGCGTAGGCTGACGGTGTCGCTGGGGTCGGCGCTGAGGTCGGCGTACAGGCTGCGCAGGTCTTCGCTGCCGGCCTGTGCGTTGATGCTTGAGCGGCGGCCGGGCTCTGGTGCCTTGCTGACCCGGTTGACGATGCCGCCCTGGCTGCCCCGGCCATACAGCACCGCCGCAGGCCCCTTCAGCACCTCGACCCGCTCGATGTTGTGCAGGTCGCGGATGTACTGGCTGTCGTCGCGAATGCCGTCCAGGTAGAAGTCGTTGCTGGCCTCGAAGCCGCGGATGCGCACGCTGTCGAAACGGGTGTCGGCGCCGCTGCTGACGTTGGGGATACCCTCCAGCGCCTTGCCCAGGGTGTTGCTGCCGTAGTCCAGCACGTTGGCGGTTTTCACCGTGTCGATGGCCTGCGGCACATAGCGTACCGGGGTGGAGGTTCGGGTGGCGGTGTTCACTTCCTTGACGCGCGGGTTGTCCTTCTCGCGCTCGCTGTCGGCGGTAACCGACGACTCTGGCAGCGTGGTGGTGGCGGCACTGGCCAGGCCGGCGCTGAACAGCAGCGACAGGCCAAGCGTCAAGGGGGAAAGGCGGCAGGGTACAAGCATGGACACATCCGGACCGGGCAGGTGAAAAAGAAGGCGCGAATGGTAATGCTTGCTATTTGCTCTTGCTTGGGTATTTGTAAAGGCTTGTCTTTACATATGTATCTCTTTGTAACAGCTTCTGCCGCCACGGTTTGCCTGCTCACGGGAAATTGTCCGTTCGATCAAAAGGCAATTTCCCACACAAGATAAATTGCCCGCTGATAGCGCAAACCTGCATGGAAATGCACCAGATGCGTCGATAATTTTGGTTATATCAACCTGCATTTCACGACTTTTTGACATTTGTAATCGCACACGGCTAGGATTCGGCCAACGCCTGCTGGCCATGATCTTGGCCAAGCTGCTGCCGAGGGCTGCCGTGCACTTACCGGCTGGCCCACCAGGCTGGATCCGCATAGCGTCGAACCTACGAAGGGGCGTTGGTTCCTGGCGTCATAGTGCAGAGCGTTTTTGATTAAGAAATAAGGAAAACAACATGTTGAAAACCAGGATCAGCCTGGTCGCCTTGGCGATGATCGCCGCGACCCAGGCACAGGCCAATGACCAGGCCGACAGCAAGGGCTTCATCGAGGACAGCCACGCCAACGTCCTTCTGCGCAACGCCTACATCAACCGTGACAAGAAGCACGGCACCGACGACCAGATCGAATGGGGCCAGGCGTTCATCGCCAACTTCTCCTCCGGCTTCACCCAGGGCACCGTTGGCGTCGGCGTCGACGCATTCGGCCTGTACGCCGTGCGCCTTGATGGCGGCAAAGGCCACAACGGTGGCGGCGGCGTCGACTTCTTCAAGCCGCACGAAACCACCAATGCCGACGGCAACGCCAGCTCGCCGCACAACCTGGCCCGTGGTGGCGCAGCAGTCAAATTCCGCATCTCCAACACCGTGCTGAAGTACGGTGACCAGATGCCAGCACTGCCAGTGCTGCAGTACGACGACGCGCGTCTGCTGCCAGAAAGCTTCACCGGTACCCTGATCACCTCGAAAGAGATCGAGGGCCTGGAACTGAACGCCGGCCGCTTCACCCAGGAAGCGCGCAAAAGCGCCGAGCGCCGTGACGGTGGCGGCCTGAAGTCGATCAACGTCTTCGGTGGTAGCTACAAGTTCACCGACAACTTCACCGCTTCGCTGTACACCGCCGACAACGAAGACGTGATGAAGAAGCACTACCTGGGCTTGAACTACGTCTTCCCGATCGCCAGCGACCAGTCCCTGACCCTGGACTTCAACGGCTACAAGTCGGACATCGACAGCAAGTACGTACAAGCCGCTGGCCTGAACGGCGACTCCAACACCATCTGGAGCCTGGCAGCCACTTACGCGTACGGTGCGCACTCGTTCACCCTCGCGCATCAGCGCAGCACCGGCAGCACCGGCTACAACTACGGCTTCTACCAGAACGCCGGTGGCGTGGGTGACGGTGGTTCGACCATCTACCTGGCCAACTCGTACTGGTCCGACTTCAACGCCGAAGACGAGCGCTCCTGGCAGCTGGGCTACGGCCTGGACTTCGGTGCCTACGGCATCCCGGGCCTGACCTACAAGCTGGCCTACGTGGTGGGTGACAACATCAACACCCGCAACGTCGCCAACCCGCAGGGCTTCGGCGAAGGTAAAGAGCGCGAGATCTTCAACCAGATCCGTTACGTGGTGCAGGACGGCCCGGCCAAGGACCTGTCCATCAAGCTGCGTAGCTCGTTCCTGCGTACCAACAACGCCGTGCAGCAGAACGGTTACAACGACGACGGCAACGAAGTCCGCGTATTCGTCGAGTACCCGATCAGCATCTTCTGATCCGCAGTTGTTTGCATGAAAGCTGGGGCCGCGCTGCGGCCCTTCGCGGGCTTGCCCGCTCCCACAGGTATAGCGCCGCCTCCTGATCTGGCGCTGCAACTGTGGGAGCGGGCAAGCCCGCGAAGGGCTGCAGAGCAGCCCCAGTCGTTGTTGTCATGCCGGTTCAGTCTCTTCGTGGCGCACGCGTGATGCCACAGCTCTCGTTGGAATGTCCCCCGTCTCTGGCGCAAAACTGTCGCTGCGCGCCATCCGCCACATCCGTGCATAAAACTCGCTTTCAATCGAGCCACTGAGCAGTTCGCCTGGCTTGAGGAACGTGTGCAGGTCCGAAAACAGCCCGATCTCGCTGGGGCTGATGCGCCGGGCCAGGTGCTTTGGCTTCAGCTCCGAAGGGTGCTCCAGGCCTGCAGCCGCCAGCATTTCGGCCAGTGCGTGCAGCGTGTTGCGATGAAAGCTGGCCACCCGCTCGGCCTTGTCCGGTACCACCAGGGCGCGCTGGCGCAGTGGGTCTTGCGTGGCCACGCCGGTCGGGCATTTGTTGGTGTGGCAGCTTTGCGACTGAATGCAGCCAATGGCGAACATGAAGCCGCGTGCCGAGTTGACCCAGTCAGCGCCGATGGCCAGTACGCTGGCGATGTCGAAGGCACTGACGATCTTGCCCGCAGCGCCAATGCGAATGCTGGAGCGCAGGTTCAGGCCGACCAGGGTGTTGTGCACGAACATCAGCCCTTCGCGCATTGGCACACCCATGTTGTCGCTGAATTCGCGGGGTGCCGCGCCGGTACCGCCTTCCTTGCCATCGACAACGATGAAGTCCGGGGTGATGCCGGTGGCCAGCATGGCTTTGGCGATGCCCATGAACTCCCACGGGTGGCCCAGGCAGAACTTGAAGCCCACAGGCTTGCCGCCCGACAGTTCGCGCAAGCTGGCCAAAAACTGCAGCAACTCGACCGGTGTGCGGAAGGCGCTGTGCGCGGCCGGAGAGATGCAGTCTTCGCCTGCGCGCACGCCACGGGTCTCGGCAATTTCGGCGCTGACCTTGTGCCCCGGCAGGATCCCGCCGTGGCCAGGCTTGGCACCTTGGCTGAGCTTGATCTCGATCATCTTCACCTGCGGCGAGCGGGCCTGTTCGGCGAAGCGCTGCGGGTCGAAACGACCGTCCGCGGTACGGCAGCCGAAGTAGCCACTGCCGATTTCCCAGATCAGGTCACCGCCGTGTTCGCGGTGGTACGGGCTGATGCTGCCTTCGCCGGTGTCATGGGCAAAACGGCCCATGCGCGCGCCACGGTTGAGCGCGGCGATGGCATTGGCGCTGAGGGCGCCAAAGCTCATGGCGGAGATGTTGAAGATAGAAGCCGAGTAGGGCAGGCGGCATTGCGGCCCGCCAATGGCGATGCGGAACGAGGCCGGGTCTGGCGTGGCTACTGGCAGCATCGAATGGCTGATGAATTCGAAACCGGGCTTGTAGGCATCGTTCAGGGTGCCGAAGGCTTTTTCGGCGCTTTCGTTCTTGGCGCGTGCGTACACCAGCGAGCGCTGCGAACGGGAGAACGGCAGCTTGTCGTCGTCACCCTCGATCAGGTACTGGCGGATTTCCGGGCGGATGGTTTCGATCAGGTAGCGGATATTGCCCAGGATCGGGTAGTTGCGGCGCACGGCGTGGTGGCTCTGGCGCAGGTCGTTGAGCCCGACCAGGCTGAGCAGGGCAGTGATCAGTGTGATTGGCCAGAGCCAGGCATGTTGGGGCAGCAGCGGCAGGCTGGCGAAGGTGAACAGCAGGCAGATTGCGAGGCAGGCGTAGCGGCTGGGCAGAGAGTGATTCATGGGTCCATCGCAGGCAGGATGACCGGGCATAGGATAGGCAAAGGCGGGGAGGGGAAAACCTGGGTAATCGGTAAAAGACTGTTACCTGATTGCGTATTCCAGAGCGTTCGCGGCCCCTTTGGGGAACAACCGTCTAGCACAGCACTTAAAATCTGACGCGATCTCTGTGGGAGCGGGCATGCCCGCGAACACCGGCGTAGCCGGTGCCATCCACCGCGTTGCCTGCTTCGCGGGCATGCCCGCTCCCACAGTTATCGCGCCCGCTTCTGGATTTTGTGCAAGACAGTTCCCCCGCAAAGATCGCGTTAGCGAGGAAGGAGTATGCTGACCCGCAACCCACCGCCCTCGCGGTTCGACAGCATCAGCTCACCGCCATGGCTGGCGGCAATTCGCTGGGCAATGCTCAACCCCAGCCCGTACCCGCCGGATGCCTGGTTACGCGAGCCTTCACCCCGCACGAACGGGTCGGTGATGGTGGCCAGCAGGTCCGGCGCAATCCCCGGCCCGCGGTCGTCGATATGGATGAACACCCCACTGACAGCCCGTTCCAGTGTGACCGAGATGTCCTTGGCATAGCGCAGTGCATTGACCAGCAGGTTCTGCAGGCAGCGCTGCAGCAGCACGGCATCCACCTGCGAACACCCCGCCTGGCCATGCACCGGCAGCGGTTCTTCGGCGCAGGCCAACTCGGCGCACTGGCGTGCCACCAGTCGGTCCAGGTCCACCTGCTGCAAATTCAGCTGCTCCCCGGCCCGCAGGTAGTCCAGCACCTGGCCGATCATGTCGTCCATCTGGGTAATGTTCTGCCGCAAGCGCTGGCGATGTTCGTCGTCCGGCAGGCGCTCCAGGCGCAGGCGCATGCGGGTCAGCGGGGTGCGCAGGTCGTGGGACACGGCGGCCAGGAAGTAGGCCTTGTCATTGACCATGGCAATCAGCCGCTGCTGCATGGCATTGAACGCCTGGGCCGCCTGGCGCACTTCCTCCGGGCCATCCAGTGCCAAGGGGGGTTGTTCGAGGTTGCCACCCAGGCCACGTGCGGCATCGGCCAGGCGCCGCAAAGGGCGCAGGCACAGGCGCACGGCAATCAGGCACACCAGCAGCACCGCGACGATGCGCAGCGCATACACTCGCAGCAGATAATCGCTGATCAGCACCCAGGCCGACTCGCCGCTCCAGCCCTGTAGTTCCTGGCCATCGATGGTCAGCCAGTGGCCATCGGCCAACGGCACCGCGAACTGGATATGCGCCTGGGCCGTGCGCAGGCCGAACAGGCTGCGCCAGACGATCGGCTGGCCCAGTTCATCGGTCAACTGCACTTTCAACAGGCGCACCTCCTGGGCATGCCCCAGCTCGTACTTGAGTGCCTGGTGCAGCAACAGCTCGACGCGCCTGCGCCCGCGGCGCTCGTCTTGTTGCGGCGTCGGCAGGCTTTCGGCGCAGCGTAGCTGGTAATGGGCTGGCGCCTGCAGCGTGCCGCCGTGGCAGTTGGCCTGGGCAATCAGCGGTGCGCTGCGCGCAGCAACCAGCCGCACGGGTGCCTCGAGTACCTGGGCGAAACGCACATCGAACCAGATGCTGCTCGACATCAACTGGATCACCAGCGTGCCGCTGACCATGATCAGCAGCAGCTGACCAAACAAGGTGCGCGGCCACAGCCGGCGAAGCCAGCGCATCTCAGGCATCCGCCTCGCGGCTGGCGACGCTCAGCAGGTAGCCTTCGTTGCGGATAGTGAGGATTTGCGCGGCACCTGCCGGCGCACGCCGCAGTTGCTGGCGCAGGCGGCTGACGCACATGTCCACCGAACGGTCGTCGGGCAGGTGGTCGCGGCCGAACGCACTGCGGGTCAGCTGGTCGCGGGAAACCACCCGGTTATTGGCTTCCAGCAGTTCGCGCAGCACGCGGTAGTCGGAGCGCGGCAGGGTCAGGGTCTCGCCGTCAGGGCGGGTGAGCAGGCGCTTGACGTGTTCCAGGCGAAAGCCCGCGAACAACTGGGCGTTCGCAGCCGGTTCTTCGACAGGTATATCCAGGCGTTGCGGACGACGCAGCACGGCCTTGATCCGGGCGATCAGCTCGCGCGGCTCGAAAGGCTTGGCCAGGTAGTCGTCGGCACCCACTTCCAGGCCGATGATGCGGTCCAGCGTGCTGCCCTTGGCCGACAGCATGATCACTGCCAACCCCGGCGTCGCTTGCAACTGGCGGCACAGGCTAAGGCCATCTTCACCCGGCAGCATCAGGTCGAGCACCACCAGGTCCACCTTGTGCCGCGCCAGCTGTTCGCGCATTTGCTCGCCTTCGGCAGCAGCCAGCACGTTGTAGCCGGCATCTGTCAGGTAATCACAAAGAAGTTCGCGGATCTCGTCGTCATCGTCGACAACCAGCAAGGTCGTGCTCATGCGGAAAAACACCTGTTCGGTGAGGGCCGGTGGCGCTCGTTACGTTCAATTACATGCCCGTACATGTCGGGTCTGGAGCCTGGAGGGCCGATCCCTAGAATCCTAACAAAAAATCATCTGCAAATACGAAGCCTTCCCAAATGAATCCAGTAAGCATCCCGCAAGCCTTCACCCCCATCACCCGAGGCGGCAACCGTATCAAGCCGCTGGCCTTCTGCATTGCCGTCGCCATCAGTGGCGGGGCCATGGCTGCCGACGGCAAACCCCTGGAGCTGGACGCCACGCAGATCGAGGACAGCGCGTTGCTGCCCGCCGACGATGCCGGCCAACTGGGCTACACGGTCGAGAGCACCCGCAGTTCCACCGGCCTGGCGTTGACGCCACGGCAGACGCCGCAATCGGTCACCACCATCACCCGCCAGCAGATGGAGGACCGCGACATCCACACCATCGAGCAAGCGCTGGAAACGACGCCGGGTGTGACGGCGAGCAAGTCTGAGGTAGGCGGGCGCACCGATTACCGTGCCCGTGGCTACTCCATCAGCAACTGGAAGATCGATGGCCTGCAAACCCAGGGCGGCTCCGATTTCAGCGGCAGCGGCAACGCAATGAACATGGACCTGTACGAGCGCATCGACATCGTGCGTGGCGCCAACGGCCTGCTGGGTGGCACCGGCGACCCGTCGGCCACCGTCAACCTGATCCGCAAGGCCCCGACCAAAACCTTCGGCGGCAGCGCCTATGCCACCTACGGCAGTTGGGACAAACGCCGCCTGGGCGCCGACCTCAACCTGCCATTGTCCGAAGACGGCCGCCTGCGCTCGCGCTTCGTGATGACCCAGCAGGATGCCAACTCGTTCCGCGACAACCAGTCCGAGCGCTCCCGCGCCGCACTGGCCAATTTCGAGTTCGACCTGGACGACGCCACCACCCTGGGTGCCGGTTACCAGTATGAGTACAACAAGGTGGTGGGCGGCGGCTGGGGCGCGAACATCCCGATCTGGTACCGCGATGGCAGCAAGACCGACCTGCCGCGCAGCAGCAACGTGGTGCCCAGCTGGAGCTTTGGCGAATACACCACCCGCACCGCATTCGGCTCGCTGGAGCACCGCTTCGACAACGACTGGACGCTGGACCTGAAAGCCGCCCAGAGCACCACCGAAACCCTCAACCACCGCGGCCTGGCCAAGGTGAATTCGGCCGGGCGCGGCACCTATGGCGGCTACTGGGACCAGGATGGCAGCGGTGCCGTGCTCAACGGCCTGCACAGCTCCAGCGACACCACCCAGCAGTCGGCGCAAATCGACCTGTCGGGCCCCTTCCAGCTGTTCGGCCGCACCCACCAGGCGATGGTCGGCTACAACGACAGCCGCACGGTGGGCTGGTCGCCCGAGTACACCTGCACCATGGTCGGCGACGGTATGGCCAGCGCCCCTGCACTGGGCTGCCAGTTCCGCGCCAACAATGGCTTCCCGCTGACTGACTGGCGCAATGGTGTGGACGACGATTACAACATGCTCGCCTCGCGCACCGGCCGCCACAGCAAGACCACCACGCGCCTGCAAGGCATGTACGCCGCTACCCGCCTGAGCATCACCGACCCGCTGTCGGTGATCGTCGGCGTGCGCACCAGCAACTACTCCACCACCACCCGCAGCGTGGCCGGGGCGCGTACCAGCCAGGAAGAGAACGGTATCGTCACCCCGTACCTGGGCGCGGTATACGACCTCAACGACAACTACTCGCTGTACGCCAGCTACACCGACATCTTCACCCCGCAAACGTCTGAAACCAGCAGCGGCAGCAAGGTCGAGCCGATTCGCGGGCAAAGCTACGAGACGGGTATCAAGGGTGAGTGGTTCGACGGCCGCCTCAACGCCTCGGCGGCGTACTTCCGCACCAAGCAGGAAAACAAGGCAGTGCTGGACGGCGACCTGACCACCCCGACCGGTGGCGACGCCTACAAGGCCGGTTCCGGCCAGGAAACCGACGGTATCGACCTGGAAGTCGCTGGCGCCCTGACCCCGAACTGGAACGTCTACGCCGGTTACACCTACCTGCACTTCCGTCGCGTTGACAGCGACGGGCGCAGCGACCCGTCGCACCTGTTCAAGGCCTCCACCACCTACCGCCTGAGCGGCCCGCTCGACCGCCTGACCCTGGGTGCCGGCGTGACTGCGCAAACCAACATCCGCGCCATTTCCAGCCCGGCCGGCCAGCCCACCAACGGCGTGAGCAACGGTGCTACCGACGTGAACTGGTCCGGGTACGCCATCTGGAATGCCATGGCCAAATACCAGCTGACCGACGACACCAGCGTCAGCCTCAACGCCAACAACCTGTTCGACAAGCATTACTACACCCGCTACGGGTTCTATGCAGGGGCGATCTATGGTGACCCGCGCAACCTGTCGTTGACGGTAAGTACGGCGTTCTGACCAGCGCTGCTTGGGGCTGCCTTGCAGCCCATCGCCGGCAGGCCGGGCTCCCACAGGTTCAGTGCCTACCTCAAGGCATGCGCAATCCCTGTGGGAGCGGCTTTAGCCGCGAACACCGGCGCAGCCGGTGCCATCCCCCGCGCTATCCGGGCTCTGCGTCTTGTCCTTGGTCAGACGGTTTCTCCAAGCCCCCCTCGAAACGCTCCCAATCCTCACCAAATAATTCCACCGGGTGCATGGTCCGATCCGCACCATTGCCGCAGGCCAGTGATTTGGCCGAGCAGTAAAGATCGCATCCCCAGCAGATGCGCTCGGGATGGCTAGGGTTTGTGGGAAATTTCTTGGCCATGCTTCCATCCCTCAACTGCTGACAGATCTCAGGCTAGGCTGCGTGTTCATCTCAAGCTTGATTGAGATCAACTTTGGGGAAGAATCCCAAGCGGCGCTCACATTCTGCATCGAGGACCACTGTTCCGCATGCTGAGTGCGGCAAGTGGTAAAAGGTCAGATCGCAGCATGGCTGCTCGGACGCCCTGATGCAGCCCCCACAAGCTACAACCGAGCGTCAGTGACCTTTTTGCCTAGATGCATGGAATGAGTCATCGGTGCTTAGATGCGTGTGTTGTCAGCTTGGCATAGCCGTTCGGCAGGTGATGGGCATCTACAAAGTGCCGGGTTTGCAGGTCCAGCACCATGTTCATCAGACTGGAAACCGGCTCAGCCACGCCCCATGTAGCAGCGACCTTGTCGTAACGGTTCACTGCCTGAGCCTTTTCTACCAGCTTTGCATTCAGGCCGTGAGACAGGTCCTTCCAGCGGGCGACCAGCTTCTTCATCTGTTCAGCTTGATCCGGTTTCATACACGGGAAGCGGCGAAGGCGGTCAACCAGATACATCAGGCGCCGCTTCCGTACGGGGGCTAACCTTGGCATGTTCAAGCGATTTTCCAGTGCTCCGCGCATATCCTCGTTTCTATACCAGAACAGGAGTGCGAAGGTCTCGGCAACGGCCTTGTCGAGTTTGTCCAGCGAGGCTTTGGTTGCTTGAACGACCAGGTGATCGAGTGCCTGACGGGCGAGTTGATCGGTGGTGTGCATGTCAGAGCACGCGAGTGCCCGGAGTTCTGTTAGCGGGTCGTCGAGCTGGGAGTTGAGTTTTGAAATGGCGAGGTCGATGGGGTGGGCGATGAAAACCTGTAAAGGGGAGCGTTCCTGGCTGGGAAGCAATATTGCCCGCGCATCGTAGTCTTCATGCAAGGGGCATAGCGCGTTATTGAACTGCTGGTCGAACACCACGGACAGGTCCAGGCCATCCTGCTCGTAGTCTTCCGGCGCGGCATAGATTGCCCTGATTTCGTCCCTGAGCAGATGCTCGCTGGCCTGAATCTCCGCATCGACATCTGCACTGCCTCGGGCATTTGTCAGCATGTGCAAGGCACACCCGCCAAAGACGTAGACCTTGACTGTTGCCGGAGGCCGCCCTGCCAGCAATGGCAAGGCCCTATCGAAGAGCTGGCGCACAGCCTGCGCCAGAGGGGTTTGCAGGTGCAGCATGAGGCAGGCTCCTGAGGTTGGAAGGGCACTTTACTCACGGATGGATGCAGAGTTGTTTCGTTGAAACATCGCTTTGCAAAAAGAACCTGCCAAGGCCGCGTGCCGTTAACGTCTCCCAGGGACCTACGTTGGTCCAAAACACCAGGCTTCCCAATGCCTTTCCGCTTCGGTCGCGCTGTCCGTTGTGAGCTTGAGACTGTGTAGTCTTTCCCAGGCGAACCCCTGATGCGCAATCAACTCAGCGCGCGCAAGCGCAGAGCTTGAGTCGGCGGCTCTTCAAGAAGCAGTTCTATGCCTTCCTGTGTCTTCAAAGGGGTGGATGAGGTAGCGACCAAGTTCGATCTCGCGGCGAATGGCCGAGCCCGACTGACCGAGCGCCGGGCGCATTCGCCAACGGTGACGTAGGGCATGCTGCATTCAGTTAACCTAAGAGTGATTTTGGAACCTGCCAAGAAAGGATTTTGCTGTGGATCTGGCGGCGAAGATGAAAGCTTTACGGTCAAGGGAAGGCCTGACGCAGGGCGAGTTCTGCGAACTGCTGGGGTTCAGCATCAGCACCTGGAAGAAGTACGAAGCGGGAATTACCGAGATGGGAGTGGCACCGTTCCTCAAGGTGGCCAATCACCCACGGTTCAAGAAATACGCGCTTTGGCTGACCACGGGTGAAGCTGCCCCGAACTGTGACCAGATCAGCCCGGTCTAAGCCATGTCGATCAAGAAACTGCCTACTGGGGAGTGGTTACTGGACGCAGCCCATCGCAGGCAATCCATCTCCCACACCGATCGCGCCGGTTCCAAGACATTTGGGACACGGAAAACAAAAAAGGCCCACCTTTCGGTGAGCCTTTTTTGATACTGCGTATGGTGCGGCACCAGGAGTCGAAAAAAACCATAACTGCATGATTTTAAGAGATTTATTTTTAGTTGTGTGATTGTCTATCTCTAAAATTATCCTTTGGCGCTGGGTCGGATTTGATGAGTGTGAGTGGAGTCAATCTTAGACCGATTGCCCCGAGGCAACAGTAGGGCAGTATGGCTCTGATAGGATTCGTGCCATTAGGCTCGGGAATCATGCTCATGCCATGGGGGGGATTCAGGGCGAAACGTCAATAGAAAGGTACGGAATGACTGGGTACTGACGTTTTGCTATCATCTGGCTGCTGCCATCGAGATGGAGTTTTTGGCTCTAATGACTGTGTATACAACCGCTGCGGCTACAAATGTGCCTTGTACTCACGCACTTGTGATTGGTGTTAGTCGATATTTACATCTTTCTGGAGGTGAGTCTACTTCAGACTTTGGCCGTGAGCTGGAGATGGCTCAGTTAACTTCAGCTGCGAGATCTGCCTCTGATTTTGCAGCGTGGCTAATTGAAAATTACCGAAACTCGTCTGCACCTCTGTCTTCAGTTCGTATTTTACTTTCGCCCAATTTTGAAGCCGAAGAGGAAGTAAATGCCAAGATTAAAGGCATGCTGGATGGAAGTTCAGAAGCCACCAGAGGCAATGCAGAACTCTACTTCGACCAATTTTCAGCATCTTTGGCTAAACATACTGAAAACGTTGGAGTTGTGTATTTTGCCGGGCACGGTGTGCAGTTAACAAAGACGGGGGCAATTCTTTTGCTTAGTGATGTTGGCGACCCTGCTCACCCTACAGAGTTGCACGGGTCACTTGATTTAATGAGCTTGCACAAAAGTGCTAGTCATCCTGGAACAGCCCAAACGCAGTTCTGGTTTGCGGATGTTTGCAGGCAGGAGCCTAAAGTCGCAAAGCAATTCGAGTGTATGGTTGGTTCGATGCAGCGCAGCAAGAAAAACGGTCACGCCAAGAGCTCTACAATGTTTCTGTCCTCGATAAGTGGTGCTAAAGCTTATGGGCGACCGGATGGAGTCACTCTATTTAACGAGGCACTTATGAACGGTCTCGTTTCGGGTGAGGCGGCGCAGTCAGATGGAGAAGATGAGTCACCTTGGGAGGTAACAGCTACAAGTCTCATAGAGTATTTATCCTCTGCTGTGCCAAAAAAAGCCAGGGCAGCTGGTGCTGAGCAGTTTGTGGAGAATATAGGGATCATTGAAAACGCAGTGTTGCATTCAATGATCGCTGCGCCAACTGTTGAGTTTGAGGCTGATGTAAGTCCACAGGCTCATCGCGGACACTGCACAAATTTCAATTTGAGATCTTCTAGTTGTACACATGTTGACAGCAATTCTGATTGGCCTTTCAGTACTTTTCTCCCGGCTGGATTGTATAGCGCGGCATGGAACACTTCGCTTGGTAGTGCAACGTCGCAACGCCAAGCTTTATTAAATGTGCGCCCGCCTAAAAAAGTTCTGTCAGTTAAGCCTTAAGGGATAAGGATATGTTAAATAGTCAGGACAGCTGGGGATCGATAAATATAGTTGTTGACTCAAAGCTAAATTTCGCGGGCGGTGATACGAAAATAAAAATTAGAGATCAACGATTAAGGCTTTATCTCACTACTACTCCTAAGCAAGTGCTCGTTCCCTCAGGGATTTATGAACTAAGCACAGTGAAGGATAATGGACAAGCCATAAGTCAAATAGTTCAGGTCTCGGAAGACGAAAAAAAGGAAGTAAAATTTTACCTTAAAACGGAAGCTGGTCCCGACGCCAGCCTCTTAGATGAGGATTTTGTCCATTTCATAAGTCCTGCTCCTTCAAGCCCCAAGACATCTGACATTAAGCTTGTTGAGATAACGCAAGGTGCACAGATTCACATGAAGGATGATCGGTGGGTAATTCGGCAAGAAAATCCCATGGAGCAACTTACTTCGGCTACGTTTGTCACCGAAAAAGGTGCGGTAGTTGTTAACTTGCCAGTTAGCGGCGGTAATCACTTTCGCTCAATGTGGTGCCAAGTTTTTTCAAACCGTGAAGATAACTTTACTTATCCAAAAATAAAAATAGCACCAACACGAACTATAGCTTCTTCGATGGAGCAAATGTTAGATTCGGGGCGAATATTCTATGCATCACAAGTGGCTTTCAATAGCATGAAAGCGCTTTTGGATAGATATCCAGATCCAACTGGGGCAATGCTAGGAGTAATTGCGCTATTTAAAGTTGGGCGTCTGCATCTTCATAAAAGGTGGTTGCAAGAATTCAATAATCGATATGAATGGCTACCTGATGGGAAGATTTTTCTCGCGCTAATATTGGCAGAGTCAGAGAATGATGAATGCAGCGCGATTGAGCTAATAAAAACTGCGGCTCATCAAAAAATACTATATAGCGATAGTTTTTCAGTGTTGCTTTCTTTAATTAGAGCGCTTCCAGTTGAGAAAAGTCAATTTGAATCCATATTTAATATGGCCACTCTTATCGACTGGCGTTCTAGGTATCTCTGCTACTCCAAGTCGAGTGATCTTGATGTTTGAAATTACAATGCTCCCCGCTAGAGAGGGTGATGCGCTCTGGATCCGATGGGGTGATGCGGATAATCCAAGGCAAATGCTTGTTGACTCCGGAATAAAGGCCAGTGGTAGAAAGTTAAAAAGCCTGATAACGGCAATGCCAGAAGAGCGAAGACATTTTGATCTCATTGTTATAACTCATATTGATTGTGATCATATATGGGGGGCTATTAGCTGCTTCGTGGAGTCTCCTAAAATTCCCAACTTGTCAATCTCAGACTTTTGGTTTAATGGGCACAAGCATCTTGTAGAAAGCCAACATACCCTCGAATCACTAGGTCCTATACAGGGAGATGAGCTTTCAAACTGGTTGGAATATTCGGGTCACTGGAATTTGGCCTTTGATAAAAAGGCTGTAAGCACTTCTTCCGATGGGCAGCCAATAAAAATTGTTTTGCCAGGAAATATGGTAGTTACTGTCATTGGGCCCACCCCAAAAAGGTTGTACGAACTAGCTCCTTCATGGCCAGAGGCGATGTCTGAGGCTCTGAATGAGGCCCCCCCTCCTGTAGTAGGCTTAGAAGAGCTTGGGGCGAGAAGTAGCATCGATATATCCAGTCTTGAAGATTTGGATGAAGTGGCAAACGCACAGTTTGTAGCCGATACTAGTACTACTAATGCCAGTAGTATAACCCTTGTCTTAGAGTACGAAGGAAAACGAGTTCTGCTCGCCGGTGACGCACTAGCTAGTGATCTTATTGGTGCGTTTGAAAAATTCACTGATCGGCTTCCAATAAGTTTTGATGCTGTTAAAGTCCCTCATCACGGTAGTGAGAAAAATGTAAGCAAGGAATTAATGGCGAGTATCAGTTGCGATAAATGGCTGATATCAACGGATGGTAACAAACATCATCATCCTGATATTGCTGCGGTTGCCAGGATAATTACTTGCGCCAATGAGCCAAGCATATATTTTAATGTTCCTAGTATTCATAATGATCTGTGGGGTAGAAAGCGTTGGCAGGCTGAGTTTAAGTATCAGGCTTTTTATGGGGATCAAACTAAAGGGCTGACTGTAGAGGTGGGTTAACAATATTTAGTTTAGCGTGGAATGGATTGAGATGCTTGATCCGGAAACGATAGCTCTCCATTTGGAGCCCTGCTCCGGGCTGCATTTATGCATAGCAGAAATATACAGTCAAAATTTTACTTTTGATTGTGTTTGTTAGTTTTTTTTGTCTTAATTTAGATAACAAAAATCCATTGTTTTTCTAATCTGCGAGCGAGCAAGCGCACGGTCAACAAGTAATAATACCGCGTTTCGTCACTATGCTCTGCTAGGCGATGATTTAGAAACCAGTCTAGATGCTTTCTCTGCCAAGTCCACGGCGTTTCTCGCTGCCAGCGTTCAGCAATTTCATTCTGGATGGTCTTCGCCTGCCGTAAATGGCGTTGCCGTGTCGCGGGCGACCCCGTAAGCATTCCACCCAAGAACAGTTCCATGTCGAATGGCTTACTCATGACCGCCCTCCAATATAGGCAGCGACCACATCGATCCGACTGTGCCCCAGCTCGTAGCTGATTTGCCTTCGGGCCTCACGATCAAGGTCCCTATCTACCTGGCAACATTGGTCGCCATTAATAGGCGCGGGGTGTTGGGTGATTTGCTCATAGCGCTCACATGCGTACGCCGCTCGTAGCTCATGGAAGCCTTTGAGGTTGTGTGCATGCATGATGTCCCGTGCAGGGCGGACAATTCTTTGTAGAAAGTTCAGGTAGCTTTCGTGTGGCGCGATGAGATTGCGGCTCCCCTCAGGCAACACCTGTCGTGCAACCCCAAGTGCACCTCGAACATGGTCGTCCACCGCAATCCAACGTGGTGCCGAGGCGCCGGCGCGGCCGCCCTTGGTGCCATCCTGGATGTTGATCCTGCCTAAATTTTGGGCCTCACGACTTAACCGTGGCAGGTCAGCCAAGATGGCCTCACGCAAGCGCATGCCGGTGGCTCGCGCTAACAGAACAATCGCAGCGGCCCGTAGCTGATGATGACGGCAAAGCGCATCGACGATTTGCTGAACCTGCTTGCGGTCCTGGCCCTGTGGCACCGACTGGCGAACCCCGGTGCGCTGCATACGCAACTCTTTGCTCGGGCTGGGCAACTTCACGCACTGATCACCGCGAAGCGCCGCCATGGTCCTGTTAACGCTGGATAGCCGATTTTGCGCGGTGCTGATGGCGAGGTCGCCGCGCCCAACCAGGTCACGGAGATACGCCGCATAGTTGGCCAACACCTTCCGATTAACCTGCCGCGCATCATTGATACCGGGCCCCTGTTCGGATCGGCACCACTTCACAAATGCCTGCTACCGATCAGAATGCGCCTTGACCGTGCCGTAGTGGCCACCGCCGAACATGTCTTTCAATGCCTGCGGCCCTGCGTAGCTCAATTGCCTGCCGTAGCCGAAATTGCGGCCATCGCGTCTACCCGCCAATGTCATCTCAATCACCTCATCTCCCGTTCTCCGATCCTCGCCCCACGTCATCCCGCCAAGAATGTTGAGTGTTATCAGGGATCAAGGCCCCTGCGACCTGTGAGGGTTGTCCACTAACGCGGGACTGGCGGCTCTTTACGACCGGGAGCTTGGGCATCTCATGATCTGGCCTCCTGAGCACTTCCGAGGAAGTGGGCGGGTGGAGGTTGCACTGGCTGACTAGACCAGCGCCGCGAGATCCTGAGTCAGGTGAAGGCAGTGAAGCGATGACCGGGGCATGCCTGACTGTCAGTCAGGTGCAGTCCATTCCCTGGGCTGCGGCACCATCATCTGCATCGCTGTTGCTGGTGACTTCGGTGTTTGTCACGCCGATTGTCACGAGGGGAAATGCCGCAAAGCCTTGTACGAGGTGGACTGCAGCAGCGGTAGGAGCGCCCGTCTCTTTCCGGAAGAAAGAGACGGGCGCAGGTTGGCGCAAGGAAATGGCCAAGCGGATAGGTTGCTGCAGGGCAGCTATGAAAGGGAATGAGTGGCCGCAGTGGGCACTCTGGTAGAAGTAGGCATCCATCACATCGCTGTGACCGTGCGAGCCGCCGGACGCTAATCGCACTTTGGGAGAACCACCACGGTGTGGCGTAGCCTTAAAGGTTCTAGCTACTTGGGGTTGCTGTCTATGACAGCGCTTTGCCCGATCTTTTCTACGCCTGTGGATAATTCGGGTCAAGGCTCGAATTTTTGGGAGTTCTGCGGCTGTGGATGAAAGTATCCACCGGTGGAAATCTGTGGTTTTCCACAGACAATTTGCGTGGGCTTTAGATTTTTTAAATGAGGTCCATCCAAGCAGGGCGGCTTTGCAGCCCTGTTTGGATGGACCCGTGCGGACAAGCGGATCACTGAGATATGAAGACCGAGCGCTTACTCGGTTGCGCCACGTTTTGCTTTTAGGCGAGTGACGTTCGCTCCGGTCTGGTTCGCGAATTCGTGTGGAGTGACATGCTCCTGCCGGTTGGCCTCCAGGTACCGGCTCCACCAGTTCATGATCAGCCTGCGCTCCTCGATGAACTCGGCCTTGTGGATGTAAGCGGCGCGGACGTTGTTGCGCTCCTTGTGGCTCATCTGCCGTTCAATGGCTGTCTCCGACCACAATCCTGACTCGATCAGTGCACTGCAGGCCATCGAACGAAATCCATGCCCGCAGATATCGGTTTTGGTGTCGTATCCCATCGTCCGAAGTGCGTTGTTCACGGTATTTTCGGACATGGGCTTCCAGGGTTTGGCATCCCCTGCGAACACCAATGCGAAGTTACCTGTGAGCGCATGGATTTGTTCGAGTAGAGCCACCGCTTGCGGAGATAAGGGTACAAGGTGGATGTCCCCGGCCATCTTCGTACCCCTTGTGGAAAAGGGTACTCCCTCCAGCGCTGGCCGAGTGTCTGGGATTTCCCAGGTGCCGCGCTTGAGGTCGAACTCGCTCCAGCGGGCGAAACGCAGCTCGCTGGAGCGTACAAACACATGCAGCGACAGCATCACCGTCAGACGAGTAAGTGCCCGGCCTTTATAGGTGTCGATCCGCTCCTGTAGTTCCCGCAGTCGCGATAAGGGTAGAGCGGGGCGATGTACCACCCGCGGGGCTTTGATCAAGCCTTCGAGGTCGTAAGTAGGGTTTACGGTGATAAGCCGGAGGCGTTTTGCCTCGCGCATGATGCTCTGCAGGTAGTTTTGTACCCTTAAAGCAACGTCTATCGTTCCGCGCTTCTTGATCGCTTCCAAGGGCTGCATGAGGTCATGGGTGTCGAGGTCGACAATGGCGCGGGCGCCGATCAGCGGGAATACGTGGGTTTTGAGGCGGCTCATCACAGTCTTGGAGTGGCCTGGTGCCCACTTGGCCGACATTTCCGTGTGCCAGCCCAGCGCAACGCTTTCAAAGGTTCTGCCTTTGATCACAGCTTCCGCCCTGACTTGGTGCTTGGTCTTTATGGGATCAATGCCATCCGCCAGCATTCGCTTGACCTCCAAGCGCTTGCGGCGCGCGTCGGCGAGGCCAATGACGGGATAGTTGCCGAACGAGGTCAGTCCTTCCCGTCCGTCAGGTTTGACGTAACGGAGCCGCCAGCCTTTGCGGCCATTGGGTTGGACTAGAAGGTAGAGGCCGTCGCCGTCGAAAAGCTTGTAGGCGCGGTCGGTGGGCTTGGCTGAGCGGCAAGCCGAATCAGAGAGTGGAGCAGTGGTGCGCGACATAAGGGTACTCCCTTTTATCGAAGTGACCTTTACCCCAAACTCTACCCTTAAACCGGTTGGAATCCACAAGGATTCACCGGAATCCGACGGAACCCCAAAACGAAAAAACCCGCCAGAAGGCGGGTTTTTCGGGGGTTCCAGAGATTTTGAAAGCTTTCTATGGAACCTTGAATGGTGCCGGCACCAGGAATCGAACCCGGGACCTACTGATTACAAGTCAGTTGCTCTACCATCTGAGCTATACCGGCAATGGGGCGTCATTATAACGATCGTTTGGCGCCTGTAAACCACTTAGTTGCGAATGTTCGAAAAAGACCTAAGTCACCGGCCTAAAAGGAGAATTTTCCTACCAGCCGCGGTGGATGGTGTTGACGCTTGGCTCGCTTTTGCCCGGGTTGAAGAACAACTTGTCGTTGTCGCAGCCGCGCTTGCGGCAGGGGCTTTCGGTGCGCAGGGGCAGGCCGTTGTCGCCGCCCAGTTGCATGCCGGGGTGGTTCCAGCCCAGGTTGCTGTTTGGGTGAGGCGAGGTGCCGCCGGCGCAGCCGGTCAGGGCCAGGGCGAAGGTCAACAGGGTTAGTGGTTTGGCTTGGGTCACGATGGTCAGGTCCGTTGGTCCATTGTCGGTTCTGGCACAACGCCAGAAGGCCGCGGGGCTGGCGGGCAGCGCGCGACGTCACTTTTTAATGATTTGGGGGGCGGATGATACACCGTTACGGCGGTGGGGCATTAGCCTTGTGTTGTCTTGCATGGCCTCTTCGCGGGCATGCCCGCTCCCACAGGTTCAGTGGGTGCCTTGAAAACGGTGCAGAAATTGTGGGAGCGGGCGTGCCCGCGAAGAGGCCATAAGCTGTATGAAAATTCTGAACCGTGGGGCCAAAAGCTTCAGGGTTTGGATGCTTCGGACGTATCCTACGCGCGCCGCCGAAGTATCGCTGTTGTCGGGGAAATCGCTCACGGATAACGTTCTTGGGTCGCTCAGGCGACCGGGTGTGAGAGCCCGACTTTGAATAAGCGCTACCTGTCATGGTGGCCGTACGTGGGCAGACCTCGGTCTGGCCGGGCTTCCTTATTCACTCGGTTTCTCACCCCGCGTACGGCTGCCGCCCCAAATCCGTGAGAAAGATTTCTGGCAGCCTCCTTTCGTGAATGAGGATTTGCCATGAAACAAGATGAGCCAATCACCACCGCAGGGGTGGAAACCTTCCTCGCAGCCGGTAACCCATCCCTCAATCTGCTACGCGTAGAGCCCGGCGTCCCGGTCGATGCTGCCTATGAGCATGTCTCGATTCTGATGGGCTATATCAAGCACCTGGTGCGCGAGGGGGATATGGAGGACGACCATAAATTCCTGGGTGCAGCCGATTACCTGTGCGACATGGCCAAGGCGCTGATGAACGATATCGAGATTGCCAAGCATAAATCGCATTGAAAATGTGAGATCGCCGGGGCTGCTCTGCAGCCCTTTCGCGACACAAGGCCGCTCCCACAAAAGCCGCTTGCGCCAACCACAAGAAATGTTTATGCACAAGTAGCATTGACGTCTTGCGCGAAAGGCATGCCGGATCGCTGCGCCGCTGGTCTTTGCGCAAACGCCTGTTTTTACTGGCCTTGAGCTGCGCGCAGGAATAAGCCATGCGCTTGAAATAGCGCTCGGATCCAACAGGTAATCAAAAGCTTGTTCACAGACTTATCCACAGGTTGTGCTGCGGCTAACGGTCGCGTTCCGCGAGGATGAGCAGGTTGCGTGGGGTCAGTGGATAGTCGCAGAACAAGCCCAGGCGAACGGCGTAGCCTTGTTCTTCGAGGAACAGGGCGCGATCGAGTACCAGCCACAACTCCAGCGGGCGGCGGAACAGGTTGCGTACACGCTCCAGGTTGCGTACCTCGGCCAGGCGCTGCCAGCCGGCGGCCTCCAGGGCGGCCCAGTCCGGGTTGCCGGTCAAGGGCAGTTGTTTGAGGTCGGCCAGATCGCGGCAGTACTGCTCGAAGGGCTTTTCCAGCCAGGCTACCGGCAGCGACGGCGTTGGCAGGTATTCGCCGCTCTGGCGCTGCTGGCGTTGCAGCAGGTCAAAGCCCAGGCGGCGGGCCATCGAGGTGTCGCGCTGGCGCCGCACGCGGGCACCGGCGGTGACGGTTTCGCTCAGGGGCAGGCCCAGGTCGTCCATCGACAGTCTTAGGGGCGACGCCTGCGCGGCTGTGGATAACGCCTGGTACTGCGGCGCCGCAATACGGTTGTAGCAGCAGGGGGCTACGGCGAGTTGCCGGCAACCTTGCTGGCTGGCCAGTTGCATCAGGCGCACATGCAGGTCGCCACAGGCGTGCAGGGCAACCACACTTTTATCACCCGCCAGATGGTGGGCGCTGTCGCTGGCCATCACATCCTGGTGTACGTGCTGTGCTGGCAGGTGATGGTGCGCGCTCAGGGCCTGGCCGGCAGCGACCAGTTCGGCGTCGTATTCCAGGCAGGTCAGCTGCTGGCCGGGTTGCAGCAGGCGGCGGCCGAGGTGGCCTTTGCCGGAGCACCAGTCCAGCCAGTGTTGCGGTTGGTCCCGGAAGCTCAGGTGGCTGGCGAAGGCTTCGATCTGCTGCCATTTGCGGCCGGGGACGGCGACGTCCAGGCGGTGGGCGGCAGGTGGCAGGTCGGTTTGAGGGAGGTTGCCGAGGGCGGCGAGCTGTTGGGCTTGCTCGGCCAGTTGCGGGAAGGGGGCGGGCAAGCGGTCAGTGACGCTGTCGGCTTCGGCGTCTGCCAGGGAACATTGGCGCAGGTGGGCGGCAAGCTCGGGGTGGGCGGTTTCCCAGCCCAGTTGCAGGGTGGTGAAGGGGCGCGGTTTCCACAGCTGTTGGTGCTCGATCAGGAACTGGTCGAGGGCCTGGAAGCGGGTGCTTAGGTGGTGGCTGTGGAGGTGGCTGGGCATGGGGAGAAGTGTGTTGGGTTTGAGGGCCTCTTCGCGGGCACGCCCGCTCCCACAGGTATAGTGCACAGGCTAAGCACTGTGCAGTACTTGTGGGAGCGGGCGTGCCCGCGAAGAATGCCAGGAGATGTCAGCGGCCTTGGCAGGCGTCCACGCGCAACCAGCGCTCCAGCAGCTTGAAGCCCTGCACCAGCAGGAACGAGATCACCAGGTAGAACACGCCTGCGGCAAAGAAGATTTCCACCGGCAGGTAGGTACGGGCAATGATGGTACGGGCCATGCCGGTCAGTTCCAGCAGGGTCACGGTACTGGCCAGGGCACTGGCCTTGAGCATCAGGATCACTTCGTTGCTGTACGCTGGCAGGCCGATGCGCGCAGCGCGGGGCAGCATGATGTAGACCAGCGCCTTGCCCCGCGACATGCCCAGCGCCCGTGCCGCTTCGATCTCACCCTTGGGGATCGACTGCAGCGCGCCACGCAGGATCTCGGCGATGTACGCGGCGGTGTGCAAGGTCATGGTCAGCACCGTGCACCAGAACGGATCGCGCAGGTACGGCCAAAACGAACTCGAGCGCACGGCATCGAACTGCGCCAGGCCGTAGTAGACCAGAAACAGCTGCACCAGCAGCGGCGTGCCGCGGAAGAAGAAGATGTAGCTGAACGGCACTGCGCGCACGTACCAGTGGCGCGAGGAGCGGGCGATGCCCAGCGGGATGGCCAGGATCAAACCGGCAACCACCGCAATGGCCACCAGCTCCAGGGTCAGGGTTGCGCCCTCAGCCAGGCGTGGCAGCCATTTGAAGATGACTTCCCAATTCATTATTCAGCCCTCGCAAAGCCGCGAGCGGCGCGTTTTTCCATGAAGTACATGCCGGTCATGGCAATGACGGTCAGGCCCAGGTAAATGCAGGCCGCGACCATATAGAAGGTGAACGGCTCCTTGGTCACGGTCACGCCAATTTGCGAGTGACGCATGATTTCTTCCAGGCCGATCACCGACACCAGGGCGGTGTCCTTCATCAGGATCATGAACAGGTTGCCAAGGCCGGGCAGGGCGATGCGCCACATCTGCGGCAAAATGATTCGCGACAGGATGCGGCCCTTGGAAAGGCCCAGCGCCAGGCCAGCTTCACGGTGGCCCTTGGGGATCGCCAGGATGGCGCCACGGAACACTTCGGTGGCATAGGCGCCGAAGCACAGCCCCAGGGCGATTACACCCGCAGCGAAGGCGCTAAGCTCCAGGCCCGGCATGTTCAGGGCTTCGCCGAGGCTGTTCATCAGCCCGACGGTGCCGAAATAGATAAGCAGCACCCACAGCAGTTCGGGCACGCCGCGAACCAGGGTCGAGTAGAAGCCGCCAAGCCATTGCAGCGGCTTGAGCGGGGAGGTTTTGGCCAGGGCGCCGAGCAGGCCCAGCACCAGCCCCAGCAGCAAGGCGCAAAGCGCCAGTTTTACGGTCATCAGGGTGCCGGCCATCATGGCCGGACCGAATCCGTGCAGGTCGATATTCATGGGCAGGTCATTTTAGGGACTGGCGCGCCACCTGGGCGCGCCGGTCAGGGCGGGTCATTCGATGCTGAACGGGAAGTACTTGTCGTTGATCTTCTTGTACGTGCCGTCGGCCTTGATTTCGGCCAGGGCTTTGTTCAGCTCGTCGCGCAGCTTGGTGTCACCCTTGCGCACGGCAATGCCGATCTTGTCGCTGTCCATCACCGGCTCGCCCTTGAACTCGAAGTTCGAGCCGTCTTTGCTCTTCAGCCACTCGTACTGCACGTACTTGTCGGCCAGGATGCCGTCGATGCGGCCGGACACCAGGTCCAGGTAGGCGTTTTCCTGCGTGTCGTACAGCTTGACGTCGACGCCCTTGAAGTTGTCTTCAAGGTAGGTGCCGGCCAGGGTGGCGCGCTGGGTACCGATGGACTTGCCTTTCAGCGACGCTGCGTCAGTCTTGAAGTCGACGTTTTTCGGCGCAATGAACTGCAGCTTGTTGGAATAGTACGGATCGGTGAATTCTACGGCCTGCTTGCGCTCGTCGGTGATCGACAGCGAAGACACCAGGAAGTCGAACTTCTTGGCGTTCAGGGCCGGGATGATGCCGTCCCAGTCGGAGGTGACGACCGAGCATTCGACTTTCATCTTGGCGCACAGGGCGTCGCCGATGTCTTTGTCGAAACCAACCACGTTACCGCTGGCATCCTTGTTGTTGAACGGTGGGTAGGCGGCTTCGATACCCATGCGCAGTTTTTCTGCGGCCATGGCGTTTGCCGACATCACCAGCGTGGCAGCAGCTGCCAGGAGAAACTTCTTGTAAGTGTGCATGTATTGCTCCGTTAGCGGTGGCTTGACATGAATTGCTTGCAACGCGCCGAGGTCGGGTTCTCGAAGACCTGCTGCGGCGATCCCTGCTCTTCTACCAGGCCCTGGTGCAGGAAGACGACTTCACTGGACACATGGCGGGCAAAGCTCATCTCGTGCGTTACCAACAGCATGGTACGGCCTTCTTCGGCCAATGCGCGGATAACGTTTAGCACTTCCTGGACCATTTCCGGATCGAGGGCCGATGTGGGCTCGTCGAACAGGATGACTTTAGGCTTCATGGCCAGGGTACGGGCAATGGCGGCACGCTGTTGCTGGCCACCGGAAAGCTGGGCGGGGTAGCTGTGGCGTTTGTCGTAGATGCCAACCTTGTTCAGCAGCGCTTCGGCGGCCTCGATGGCCTCGGCCTTGCTCTGGCCGAGCACGCGGCGTGGCGCCTCGATGATGTTGTCGAGGATCGACATGTGCGGCCACAGGTTGAAGTTCTGGAAGACAAAGCCGATTTCACTGCGCAGTCGGTTGATCTGGCGGTTGTCGGCGGCGATCAGGTCGCCGTTTTTGGCAGCCTTGAGCTTGAGGGCTTCACCGGCAACCAGGATTTCGCCCTTGTGCGGGTTCTCGAGCAGGTTGATGCAACGCAGCAGGGTGGACTTGCCGGAGCCGGACGACCCCAGGATGGAGATCACGTCACCGTCGCGTGCGGTCAGCGAAATGCCCTTGAGAATTTCCTGGTCGCCGTAGCGTTTGTGCAGATTGCGGATTTCCAGCGCGGGCGTGGCCTGAGCCATGTGCGGTCCTCATGTGTTCGGGTGCGTTCCCAGCTATTGGCGGCCTTCCTGGCGTGCGCCAAGCTAGCATAGCGGCATTATGGCGGCCAACAGGGTTGCCAGGGACTCGGGGCACTGGTGGGGCAGTTTGTCGCATCGCTGCAGCGCAACGTCGCGCCGATGTCCGCGAAGGTGTCGCCCAGCACCAGAGCCTTGATGAAAAAAGGCGCGATGGTGCCAGCTTTAGCCTGCTCATGGAAGCGGTTTTGGCCCATTCGAGGGGTAAACCCGACCTTTAGGTCAGCCCTCTCCACTAAGAGTGGGGTTACCCGCAATGGCGCAGGCAGGCTAGAAGGTTGTACCTCAAGGTTGCACTTTTCTGCATTGCGGTAGTGCACGGGTGTTACCTGGGAGCACCTTTGGTGCGTTTGTAAGTGGGTATTTCAGTAATCCGATGATTTGGCGCCCTTTCGGTCAAGGTCTGGCCGAAAGCCCTCCAAACCGCGTCCTAAAAGGCCCGCAGAATTTTCTGACGAATGCATTCAGCAGATGGCGCGCTTATTGCCAGTAGGAAACCGCCGATTGCAGCGACGCCTAGATCAACCCCAGGCGCGCTCCGTTTCCGCAGTCGGAGTGGTCCACTCCTTACAAAGGTAGTTTTAATGAGCGGTAACAATTCCAATGACCTCGCTCAGGGGCTCAAACAACGGCATGTGACCATGCTGTCTATCGCTGGCGTCATCGGTGCCGGCCTGTTCGTAGGCTCTGGCCACGCCATCGCAGCTGCCGGCCCGGCCGTGCTGCTGGCTTACGCCGCTGCCGGTACGCTGGTCGTGCTGGTGATGCGCATGCTGGGTGAAATGGCGGTCGCCTCGCCAGACACCGGTTCGTTCTCGACCTATGCCGACCGCGCCATCGGGCGTTGGGCCGGTTTTACCATTGGCTGGCTGTACTGGTGGTTCTGGGTGCTGGTGATTCCGCTGGAGGCCAACGCTGCCGCGGCCATCCTGCATGCCTGGTTCCCTGCAGTTGACCTGTGGGCCTTCTCCCTCATCATTACCCTGGCGCTGACTCTGACCAACCTGTGCAGCGTGAAGAACTACGGTGAGTTCGAGTTCTGGTTCGCCCTGCTCAAGGTGCTGGCGATCATCGGCTTCATCGCCGTGGGCTGTGCTGCCCTGTTCGGCTTTGTGCCGAGCAGCCAGGTGAGCGGTGCCAGCCACCTGTTCGACACCCAAGGCTTCATGCCTAACGGCCTGGGCGCAGTGCTGGCAGCCATGCTGACCACCATGTTCTCGTTCATGGGTACCGAAATCGTCACCATCGCCGCTGCCGAGTCGAAGGACCCGGGCAAGCAGATCAGCCGCGCCACCAACTCGGTCATCTGGCGTATCTGCCTGTTCTACCTGGTGTCGATCTTCCTGGTCGTGGCCCTGGTGCCATGGAACGACCCGGCCCTGGCCGAAACCGGTTCCTACCAGACCGTGCTGAGCCGTATCGGCGTGCCGAATGCCAAGCTGATCGTCGACATCGTGGTGCTGATTGCCGTGACCAGCTGCCTGAACTCGGCGCTGTACACCTCCTCGCGCATGCTGTTCTCGCTGAGCAAGCGTGGCGACGCCCCGGCCATTGCCCAGCGCACCACCAAGGCGGCGACCCCGCACGTGGCGGTACTGTTGTCCACTGCAGCGGCGTTCCTTTGCGTGTTCGCCAACTTCGTGGCCCCGGCCCAGGTGTTCGAATTCCTGCTGGCCAGCTCTGGCGCCATTGCGTTGCTGGTGTACCTGGTGATTGCCATTTCGCAGCTGCGCATGCGCGCCCAGCGTGAAGCCAGTGGCGAGAAGATCGCCTTCAAGATGTGGCTGTTCCCGGGCCTGACCTGGGCGACCATTGCGTTTATCGTTGCCGTGCTGGCGGTGATGGCGGTGGGTGAAGACCACCGCGCCGAAATCATCGCGACCGCGCTGCTGAGCATCGGTGTGGTAGCGGCTGGTTTGCTGGTGCACCGCAAGCGTGAAGCTGCCGGGCGGGTGGCGTTGGACAACTGATCCGCGCTGGCTGAATGAAAAGGCCGCGCCCTGTGAGGGGGCGCGGCCTTTTTGTTTGCCTTTACCGGCCTCTTCGCGGGCTTGCCCGCTCCCACAGGTTCACCACAGGCCTAGATGTCGGTGGGGTCCCTGTGGGAGCGGGCAAGCCCGCGAAGAGGCCGGTAAAGGTTAAAAAGCTGTATCAGCCAAACTGCTTCTGCAGTTGCTGCTGCTTGGCCACCAGCTCGGATGCGGCGATGTAGGCATCCTGGAACTCATCGCTTTCCAGCCAGGCCATGGTGGCCTCTTCGTCAGCGCCGTCCAGCCATTTGCGGTAGGCGTTGAACACCAGCACGATGTAGTCGGTGGCGTGCTCTTCCTTGTGCCCCTTCAGCACCAGGGTCAGCAGCGGGTCGACCAGGAATACCGAGATCATCGGTACCAGGCCACCTTCCTGGGCTTCCTTCATCTTCTCGAACATCGCGTCGTAGCTGCCCGACTCCATGGCCTTGTTGTACACCTGCTCGACGCTGGCGCTGTCGCCGGCACTGGCCTTGACCGCCTGGCCGCTGCGTACCATGCGGTTCTGCTTGGCCTTGCTGGCGGCGCGTTTGGCGCGTTTCTGTTGCTTGGTAGGGGTGGCCATGGGGGCTCGAGTCCTTGGGTGGTGCTGGAAAAGTGCGTATTGAATCGCAGATGGCTGTGAAACCCAAGCGGCATTGGCGGGTCTGAGTCACGCTGCCGGACATTCGGCATTCGCGCAAAGGACATTCACGGATGAAAACACCCGTCATGCTCGGCCTGCTGGCCGCCGCTCTTGCCGGCTGCGGCAACATTGCTGCAGTCAAATCCTTCAATACACCGTACGGCTCGCCCAGTGGCGGTGATACCGCACGCCTGCGGGTGGTCGCCGACGGTATGGTGCGTGCAGTGCCGGAAAAGGACTGCGTGGACTGGTACAGCCCCGGTGCCGGTGTAATTGCGGTGCCCACCAAAGGCTTCGCCGACCGCAATGGCGAAACCCTGGGCATGCCTGCCGGTGCACCTGCCCAGGCCGGTGACGCAGTCAGCGAAGTGCTGGTGCCTGCCGGCAAGCCGTTTACCCTGCATTTTCTCGACGGTGGCCGCTCGGCCGGCTATGGCAGTGTGGAGAACTGCCTGGGCATGTTCTCGTTCGTACCGGAGAAAGGCGCCGACTACGAACTGGTGGTCCGCGGTTACAGCGCTTGCGGCAGCACGCTCAAGCGCCTGGACAAGGCTGAGGACGTGGCCAGGCGCAAAGCTGATTATTGCAGCGCGCTGGCCAACTTCTAGGCCCTTCAGGCTGGCTGGGCGACCAGTTCGTCTTCCTCGAAGCCGCGAGAGGCCTTGCCGACCAGCAGTTCATCCGGCGCATGGGCCACGCTGTGGTCCTTGCCCGGGTAGTCCAGCGAATGCAGGAAGTGGCGGATGCAGTTGATCCGCGCGCGCTTCTTGTCATCGGACTTGATCACCGTCCACGGCGCATCGGCGGTGTCGGTGTGGAAAAACATCGCTTCCTTGGCCGCGGTGTAGTCTTCCCACTTGTCCAGCGACTTGATGTCGATGGGCGACAGCTTCCAGTGTTTGAGCGGGTCGTCCCGGCGTGAAATGAAGCGCCGCAGCTGCTCTTCGCGGTTCACCGAAAACCAGTACTTGAACAGCAGGATGCCGCTGTTGCACAGCATTCGCTCCAGGTCCGGTGTCTGGCGCATGAACTCCAGGTACTGCAGCGGTGTGCAGAACTCCATCACCTTCTCGACCCCTGCGCGGTTGTACCAGGAGCGGTCGAAGAACACCATTTCACCCGCTGTGGGCAGGTGCTGTATGTAGCGCTGGAAATACCACTGGCCCTGTTCCTGCTCGGAAGGCTTCTCCAGTGCGACGATGCGTGCGCCACGTGGGTTGAGGTGCTCCATGAAACGCTTGATGGTGCCACCCTTGCCCGCGGCATCGCGCCCCTCGAACAGGATCACCACACGTTGGCCGGTTTCCTTCACCCAGCTTTGTACCTTCAGCAGCTCGATCTGCAGCGCGTGCTTGGCCTTTTCGTAGTCCTGGCGTCGCAGGCGTGTGCGGTAGGGGTAGCTGCCCGGCAGGCGGGCCGAGGTGCTGTCTTCGTTGCTGCCCTTCGGGGCGGTGGCGACCTCCAGTGCAGCGGGTTGCTGGCTGATGCGGGTGATCGTCGGTTCCGGCTTGCGCTGGCGGGGGCGGCGCGTGCGGACCGGGGTAATGGCAGGCTCGCTGGGGGCGGGGAGCAGGAG
>NZ_JENB01000021.1 GCF_000708715.2 Pseudomonas putida W15Oct28
GTTCTGGCGGGCTCAACTGGATTAGGGGGGCTACCAGGTGTCCGCCGTTACATGTTCAGCGCCTGTGAGATCGAGCGCCGCCCGCGCGGCGCATCGCCGGCAAGCCAGCTCCCACATTTGTTTCGGGCCAGTCTCTGCTGTGCATTTACCGCTGCCCGCCTTGTGTGTCCCCTCTGATATCGAGGGTGCCGCTGCTGCTTTTCATCAATATCCAGCCATGCGCCAAGGGTGCGCGCGCCTAAGAGGCAGGAGTAACTGGCCCGAAACAGATGTGGGAGCTGGCTTGCCGGCGATGCGCCGCGCGGGCGGCGCTCGATCTCACAGGCGCTGGAGCACCCAAGGCATGCACCTGTCAGCCCGGATGCCAACCCAAGGCATGTCCCTGACTGCCCTGATACCAAGGCATGTCCACCCAACCCCAATTCCCTGACCTCCGGCAGATGAGCCCTCGGCGCGCCTATGGTAGAGTGGCGGCCTTTTTCCGAAGGGGCGTTTACTGTGTGGGAATTGGTCAAGTCCGGTGGTTGGATGATGCTGCCGATCATTCTGAGTTCCATCGCTGCCATGGCTATCGTCGTCGAGCGCCTGTGGACCCTGCGCGCCAGTCGCGTCACCCCGCCGCACCTGCTGGGCCAGGTATGGATGTGGATCAAGGACAAGCAACTGACCAGTGACAAGCTCAAGGCCCTGCGCGCCGATTCGCCATTGGGCGAAATCCTTGCCGCAGGCCTGGCCAACTCGCGCCATGGCCGCGAAATCATGAAAGAGTGCATCGAGGAAGCCGCTTCGCGCGTCATCCACGAAATGGAGCGCTACATCGGCACCCTCGGCACCATTGCCGCCATGGCCCCGCTGCTAGGCCTGCTGGGTACCGTGCTGGGCATGATCGACATCTTCAGTGCCTTCATGGGCTCGCAGATGACCGCCAATGCCTCCGTGCTGGCGGGTGGTATCTCCAAGGCCCTGGTCACCACTGCAGCTGGCCTGATGGTCGGTATCCCGGCAGTGTTCTTCCACCGCTTCCTGCTGCGCCGCATCGATGAGCTGGTGGTGGGCATGGAACAAGAGGCGATCAAACTGGTGGAAGTGATCCAGGGCGACCGTGAAGTGGAAGTGGCCGGAGGCAAGGCGTGAAGTTCCGGCGCAATCGCCAGCGGGAGAACGTCGACATCAACCTGGCGTCGCTGATCGACGTGGTGTTCGTCCTGCTGCTGTTCTTCGTGGTCACCACCACCTTTACCCGCGAGACCCAGCTGCGCGTCGAGCTGCCCGAGGCCGCCAGCGCCGAACAGCCGCCGGCCGACCAGGACAAGCTGGTGGAAATCACCATCAGCGCCGAAGGCGTGTATTCGGTGAATAATCACCTGCTGCCCAAGAGCGACCTGGCCACCCTGAGCGAAGCCATCGAGCGTGAGTCGGGCGGTGACAACAAGCTGCCGCTGGCCATCAGCGCCGACGGCAAGACCCCGCACCAGGCTGTGATCACCGCAATGGACGCCGCCGGCAAGCTCGGCTTCAGCCAGTTGCGCATGACCACCGTCGAGGCGGCCCAGGGAACGCCTTGATGGCTTTCGCCGACCGTTTGCTCGCCGCCTGGTACGCCGGGCACCCAGCGCTGGCGCTGCTGCGCCCGCTGGAGGCGTTGTACCGCCGCGTGGTCACTCGCAAGCGGGCGCGTTTTCTCAGTGGCGAAAGTGCCAGCTACCGGGCGCCAGTGCCGGTCATCGTGGTGGGCAACATCACCGTGGGCGGTACCGGCAAGACGCCGATGATCCTCTGGCTGATCGAACACTGCCGCCAGCAGGGGCTGAAGGTGGGCGTGGTCAGCCGTGGCTATGGTGCCAAGCCGCCGCAGCTGCCTTGGCGGGTACAAGCCGACCAGCCGGCCGACCAGGCGGGCGATGAACCGCTGCTGATCGTGCAGCGCACCGGCGTGCCGCTGATGATCGACCCCGACCGTTCCCGCGCCGTGCAGGCGTTGCTGGCAAGCGAACCGCTCGACCTGATCCTGTGCGACGACGGCATGCAGCACTACCGCCTGGCCCGCGACCTGGAACTGGTACTGATCGATGCCGCCCGCGGCCTGGGCAATGGCCGCTGCCTGCCGGCCGGCCCTTTGCGCGAGCCCGCCGAACGCCTGCAGGATGCTGACGCAGTGCTGTTCAACGGTGCCAGTGCCGACCGCGCCGATGGTTTTGGCTTCTGCCTGCAGCCGTCCGCCCTGGTCAACCTGCGCAGCGGCGAGCGCCGTGCCCTCGACCATTTCCCCGCAGGCCAGCGCCTGCACGCGGTGGCCGGTATCGGCAACCCGCAACGTTTCTTCAATACCCTGCTGGGGCTAAACTGGCAGCCGGTGCCGCACCCCTTCGCCGACCATGCACAGTTCAGCGCCCAGAGCCTGGCCTTCAGCCCGCCGCTGCCGCTGGTGATGACCGAGAAGGATGCGGTGAAATGCCGGGCCTTCGCCGCTGACGACTGGTGGTACCTGGCCGTCGAGGCACAGCCTACGCAGGCGTTCAGTGCCTGGTTCGACAGCCAGCTGCAGCGCCTGCTGCGCAAGCCCTGAGCCCGTTTTCAATTTCCGGCCACCCGGCCTAAAGGAAGCCTCCAATGGACACCAAACTGCTCGATATCCTGGCCTGCCCGATCACCAAGGGCCCGCTCAAGCTCAGCGCCGACAAGACCGAGCTGATCAGCAAGGGCGCTGGCCTGGCCTATCCGATCCGCGACGGCATCCCGGTCATGCTGGAAAGCGAGGCGCGCACCCTGACTGACGACGAGCGTCTGGACAAATGAGCCTGGACTTCACCGTGGTGATTCCCGCCCGGCTGCGCTCCACACGCCTGCCAGGCAAGCCGCTGCTGGCGATTGCTGGCAAGCCGATGGTGCAGCATGTGTGGGAGCAGGCGCGCAAAAGTGCTGCCAGCCGTGTGGTCATCGCCACCGACGACAGCAGCATTTTCGAAGCCTGCCAGGCTTTTGGCGCCGAAGTGCTGATGACCCGTGCCGACCATGAATCGGGCACCGACCGCCTGGCCGAAGTGGCGGCGCACCTGGGCTTGGCGGCTGATGCCATCGTGGTCAACGTGCAGGGCGACGAGCCGCTGATCCCGCCGGTGATCATCGACCAGGTGGCGGCCAACCTGGCTGCGCACCCGGAAGCCGGCATCGCCACCCTGGCCGAGCCGATTCATGAGCCGGAAACCGTGTTCAACCCCAACGCGGTCAAGGTGGTGAGCGACAAGCACGGCCTGGCCCTGACGTTCAGCCGCGCGCCGCTGCCCTGGGCCCGCGATGCCTTTGCCAAGGGCCGCAACGTGCTGCCAGAAGGCGTGCCGTATCGCCGTCACATCGGCATGTACGCCTACCGCGTCGGCTTCCTGCAGGACTTTGTCGGTTGGGGCCCATGCTGGCTCGAACAGACCGAAGCGCTGGAGCAACTGCGTGCCTTGTGGCACGGCGTGCGCATTCACGTCGAGGACGCTATCGAGGCGCCTGCCGTGGGTGTTGATACCCCTGAAGACCTGGAGCGCGTACGGCGCTTGCTGGAGGCTTGATGCGCGTCCTGTTCGTCTGTCTGGGCAATATCTGCCGCTCGCCTACCGCCGAAGGCGTGCTGCGCCATCAATTGCAGGCCGCCGGGCTTGCCGACCGGGTGCAAGTGGCTTCTGCCGGCACCGGCGACTGGCATGTCGGCAAGGCGCCAGACAGCCGCACCTGCAAGGCGGCGCTGGCACGCGGTTACGACCTGTCGCCGCAGCGTGCCCAGCAGGTCAAGGCGGCGCATTTTGCCGAGTACGACCTGATCCTGGCCATGGACGAGAGCAACCTGCGCGATCTGCGCGCCCTGCGCCCGCACACCGCAGTGGGCGAACTCGACCTGTTCCTGCGCCGTTATGATTCAGTGCTGGATGAAGTACCGGACCCGTACTACGGCGGTGCCGACGGCTTCGAGCAGGTGCTCGACCTGGTCGAGGCGGCCTGCCAGGCGCTGGTGCTCGAAATCAAGGGGCGGCTATGACAGAGCAGTGGCAGGAGCAGGTATCGCTCAAGCCGTACAACACCTTCGGCATCGACGTGAAGGCACGTTATTTCAGCCAGGCGCAGGACGACCAGCAGGTGCGTCAGGCATTGGGCCAGGCGCAGCAGCGCGGCCTGCCGGTATTGGTGATCGGTGGTGGCAGCAACCTGCTGCTGACCCGCGATATCGACGCGCTGGTGCTGCACATGGCCAGCCGTGGTCGCCGAATGCTCAGCGACGACGGAGAACGCGTGGTGGTCGAGGCCGAGGCCGGTGAGCCGTGGCACGCGTTTGTGCAATGGACACTGGCGCAGGGCTACTGCGGGCTGGAGAACCTCAGCCTGATCCCCGGCACCGTGGGCGCCGCGCCGATGCAGAACGTGGGCGCCTATGGGGTGGAGATCAAGGACGTGTTTGCCGGCCTGACCGCCCTGGACCGCGAGACGGGCGAACTGCATGACTTCGGTTTGGCGGAATGTGCCTTCGGTTATCGCGATAGCCTGTTCAAACGCAACCCTGGGCGCTGGTTGATCCTGCGCGTGCGTTTTGCCTTGAGCCGCACCCTGCAGGCCCACCTGGACTATGGCCCGGTGCGTCAGCGCCTGGCGGAGCAGGGCGTGACTGAGCCGACCGCGCTGGCGATCAGTGATGCTATTTGCAGCATTCGCCGCGAAAAGCTGCCAGACCCGTTGGAGCTCGGCAATGCCGGAAGCTTTTTCAAGAACCCGGTAGTGTCGGCTGAGCAGGTCGAGCGTATTCGTGCGCAGTACCCGGCAGTGGTGGCTTATCCTCTGGCCGACGGCCAGGCGAAGCTGGCGGCTGGCTGGTTGATCGAGCAGGCGGGCTGGAAGGGCCATCGCGACGGTGATGCGGGCGTGCATCGCTTGCAGTCGCTGGTGCTGGTCAACTACGGCCAGGCGAGCGGGGCGCAGATGCATGCGCTGGCGCAGCAGATCCAGGCAGATATCCTGGAGCGGTTCGGGGTGGTGCTGGAGATGGAACCTAACCTCTATTGATTCATTGGCTGAGCTGGCCCTTTCGCGGCTAAAGCCGCTCCCACGGGGTTTGCACTGGGCCTGAGGGTGGTGAAGTTCCTGTGGGAGCGGGTTCACCCGCGAACACCGGCAAAGCCGGTGCCATACACCGCGTTGCATTCTTCGCGGGCGCGCCCGCTCCCACAGGACCTGCGTCTCGCTCAAAACAGGCAATTGACGCGATCCCTGTGTGCGGATTTCCCCGCGAAGAGGCCGGTACAGTAAACACCCGGCCAAGAAAAAGCCCCGCCAGTTCGCACTGGCGGGGCTTTTTCATTCAGCCTTGGCTATCAACCGTGATGAGGCTTGTGCTCATCGGCGGCTTCCAGGGCGGGCTCCTCGGTCGCTACAGCAGCTTCCTGCGCGGCTTTGGCGGCGGCCTCGGCTTCGCGCTTGCGGCGGCGCACTTCACGCGGGTCGTTCGGCGCACGGCCGTTGGCCAGCATGACAGTGGCAGCTTCTGCCTCTACCGGGGCTTCGACCGGGGCAGGCTCGACGACCACAGGTGCAGGCTCGGCCGCCACTTCTGGCTGGGCTTCGACAGCCGGTGCAGGCTGCTCGGCAACCGGAGCGGTTTCAATCACGGCCGGAGCCTGTTCGATCTCACCCGCTTCGACGGCAGGCGCTTCAACAGGGGCTTCGGCAACGATCACCGGCTCGGCAGCAGGCGCTTCTTCAATCACCGGCTGCGGAGCGACTTCGACCACTGGTTCGGCAGTGACCTCGGCCACGACTACCGGCTCGCTGAAAGGCTGCTCGACCACTGGGGCTAAGGCAACTTCCTCAGCCTTGGCGACAGCTTCAACCTGCTCGACCTTTTCAACCTGCTCGACCGGCGGGACGGCTTGGCTGTTGTCGGTCTCTGCTACGGCAGCGACTTCGGCGGTGGCAAGCTCGGCCTGCTGGTTGGCCTGGGCTTCGGCGTCGGCGCTGATGTTGCTGCTGGCAACAGCGGCAGTCACAGCCAGGCCGGCGGCCAGTTCGGCACCCAGCTCGGTGGCCTGATGCTGTTGTGGCTGCTCTTCGCTGCCTTCTTCCTCTTCGCCACCGTCGATCAGTTCGCCATTGGCGTTGCGCTGGCGCTCACGACGGTTGCTGCGACGACGCTGACCACGGGAGCGGCGGCGCGGACGCTCGCCATCGGTGCCTTCCTGTTCGTCTTGCAGCAACTCTTCGTTCGGCAGTTGCTCATCGGACAGTTCGGCAGCCTGCTCGGCCGCTTCTTCGGCTACGCGTGGCTGGCGCTCTTCGCGTGGAGGGCGTGGGGCACGTTCTTCGCGGGGAGCACGCTCTTCACGAGGAGCGCGTTCTTCGCGGGGGGTGCGCTCTTCACGCGGGGCACGTTCTTCGCGAGGTGCGCGCTCTTCACGCGGAGCACGCTCTTCACGCGGAGCACGTTCTTCACGGGCTACACGCTCTTCACGTGGCTGGCGCTCTTCGCGTTCGGCTGGCGGGGTGGCATCCAGCGGCTCACGCAGTTCGCGCACGCGCTCTTCACTGCGGTTGCTGCGACGGTCTTCGCGCGGCTGGCGTGGGGCGCGTTCTTCGCGCGGTGCACGCTCTTCGCGTGGGGCACGTTCTTCACGAGGTGCACGCTCTTCACGTGGGGCACGTTCTTCACGAGGTGCACGCTCTTCGCGCGGGGCGCGCTCGGCACGCTCTTCACGCGGTTTACGCTCTTCGTCGCGGCGGCCGTTGCGGTTGCGGCTCTGCTGACGGCCGTTGCGGCGCTCCTCGTTGCGCGGGCCGCGCTCGGCGGCCGGTTTATCGGCGACGACCGGCGCAGCAGCAGGCTCGTCCTTGCCGGCGAACAGGCTGACCAGCGACTTCACCAGGCCTTTGAACAGGCTTGGCTCCGGGGCGCTTGGGGCCGGGGCGGCCGGGGCGACAGGCTGAGGTTCTTCAGCAACCGGTACAGGCGCCGGGGCGGTCTTCACCGCTGCTTCCTGGCGAACCAGGGTGCGAGTGGCGGTCTGCTGTGGTGCCTCTTCGGTTTCGGTGGTGGCGATCTCGTAGCTGGACTGGTTGTTCAGCACTTCCGGGTTGTCGTCGCGCAGGCGCTGGACTTCGAAGTGCGGCGTTTCCAGATGATCGTTCGGCAGGATGATGATGCGCGCACGGGTGCGCAGTTCGATCTTGGTGATCGAGTTGCGCTTCTCGTTGAGCAGGAACGCGGCCACCGGGATCGGCACTTGTGCACGGACTTCGGCGGTGCGGTCCTTCAGGGCTTCTTCTTCGATCAGGCGCAGGATGGCCAGCGACAGCGACTCGACGTCACGGATGATGCCGGTGCCGGAGCAGCGCGGGCAGACGATGCCGCTGCTTTCGCCCAGCGATGGGCGCAGGCGCTGACGGGACATTTCCAGCAGGCCGAAGCGCGAAATGCGGCCAACCTGAACGCGGGCACGGTCGGCTTCCAGGCACTCACGCACGCGTTCTTCAACGGCACGCTGGTTTTTCGCCGGGGTCATGTCGATGAAGTCGATGACGATCAGGCCGCCGATGTCACGCAGGCGCAGTTGGCGGGCGATTTCCTCGGCCGCTTCCAGGTTGGTCTGCAGTGCGGTTTCTTCGATGTCGCTGCCTTTGGTGGCGCGCGCCGAGTTGATGTCGATGGACACCAGGGCTTCGGTCGGGTCGATCACGATCGAGCCACCGGACGGCAGGTCGACCACGCGCTGGAAGGCGGTCTCGATCTGGCTTTCGATCTGGAAGCGGTTGAACAGCGGTACGCTGTCTTCGTACAGCTTCACCTTGCTGGCGTACTGCGGCATCACCTGGCGGATGAAGGTCAGGGCTTCTTCCTGGGCATCGATGCTGTCGATCAGCACTTCGCCGATGTCCTGGCGCAGGTAGTCGCGGATGGCGCGGATGATGACGTTGCTTTCCTGGTAGATCAGGAATGGCGCAGCGCGGTCCAGGGACGCTTCCTTGATGGCGGTCCACAGCTGCAGCAGGTAGTCGAGGTCCCATTGCATTTCTTCGCTGCTGCGGCCAAGGCCGGCAGTGCGCACGATCAGGCCCATGTCGCCCGGCACGGTCAGGCCGTTCAGGGCTTCGCGCAGTTCGTTGCGCTCTTCGCCTTCGATGCGGCGGGAGATGCCGCCGGCACGCGGGTTGTTGGGCATCAGCACCAGGTAGCGGCCAGCCAGGCTGATGAAGGTGGTGAGGGCGGCGCCTTTGTTGCCGCGCTCTTCCTTCTCGACCTGGACGATGACTTCCTGGCCTTCGCTGAGCACTTCCTTGATGTTCACCCGGCCTTCGGGGGCTTTCTTGAAGTATTCGCGGGAAATTTCTTTCAGCGGCAGGAAGCCGTGACGTTCGGAACCGAAGTCGACGAAGGCGGCTTCGAGGCTGGGTTCGATGCGGGTGATCTTGCCTTTGTAGATGTTGGCCTTTTTCTGCTCGCGCGCGCCGGACTCGATGTCCAGGTCGTAGAGACGTTGGCCGTCCACCAGGGCTACACGCAACTCTTCGGGTTGAGTTGCGTTAATCAGCATTCTTTTCATGTTGTACCGTCGGTTTCCGGGCTGCCGGAAACGGCGTTCGGCACACACGACGTCTCATGGTCGGTGCCAAGGTGCGCAAAGGGTGGCCGGGCCACCCCCGTGTCGAGCGACGTTCGGCACCAGCCGGTTGCCCAGCCTGCCGTTGTCGCGACGACGCGTCCTGTTTGCTGCGGTGCCAACAAGGCCCCGGTGGCTTCGAATGGATATCGAATCAACCAAGCGGGCCTTGTGCACTCAGTCAGGAGGAGGAATCAACCTTCAGCCGTGGACGCCCGGGGGCATCTGTTCAGGACCTTATCCGCTCGCCAGCCGTCAGTGGCTGGTGGCCGGACGCGGTGCTACACGGTCCGAGGGCTGTGCATCTCCACCCTGCACGTATCCCTGATAATTCGGGTGCTGCCGCGCGCTGAATCCGCAACGGGTTGCATTTTTCGCCACTGCAGGTACTGCACTGGCGCCATTCATGTCCAAGGCAGGTATTTCCGAAGCATTCGCCGTGCGTTGCGTGGAAGCGACTCGCGGGCAGAGGTACTGCGAAAAGAATCGGGTAAGCAGGTGAAACACCGCGCTTGTCGTTTTTTTTCGCTCTTCTCTACACAGCGCTGGTGGCGATTCCAGGCAATTCGGTAAACTGGCGAAAACCCCGTAGGACGGCCTCGCGTCCTGGAGAATTGCGTTGGTCAGGGCCGGCTGAAAGCCTGGTGCCGCTGGCCTGCCGCTTTTGGCGGCGTTCGCGACTATAGCAGCAATGATTAAGTGCTTCAATTCCATAAAAAATTGTTATGATCCCGCAATGACGACCAATACCCCTCCGACTTCCGGCGTACAGCTGATCGAAGTCGCGCCGGAGCTTGCCGGCCAACGCATCGATAATTTCCTCATCACGGCCCTCAAGGGCGTGCCCAAGACTTTGGTCTACCGCATCCTGCGCAAGGGTGAAGTGCGGGTGAACAAAGGTCGGGTAAAGCCTGAGTACAAGATCCAGGCTGGCGACATCGTGCGGGTGCCGCCCGTCCGCCTGCCGGAACGTGACGAACCGGCGCCGGTGGCCCAGGGCCTGCTGCAGCGCCTTGAGGCGGCCATTGTCTACGAAGACAAGGCGCTGATCGTGATGAACAAGCCGTCCGGCATTGCCGTGCATGGCGGCAGCGGCCTGAGCTTTGGCGTGATCGAGGCGCTGCGCCAGTTGCGCCCGGACGCCAAGGAACTGGAGCTGGTGCACCGCCTGGACCGCGACACCTCCGGCCTGCTGATGATCGCCAAAAAGCGCAGCATGCTGCGCCATTTGCATGCCGCCCTGCGCGGCGATGGTGTCGACAAGCGCTACATGGCGCTGGTGCGCGGCCACTGGCCGACCTCGAAGAAGCAGGTAAACGCCCCGTTGCTCAAGAGCAACCTGCGCTCCGGCGAGCGCATGGTCGAAGTGAACGAGGAGGGCAAGGAGGCATTGACCCTGTTCCGCGTGCTGCGCCGCTTTGGCGAGTTCGCCACCATTGTCGAGGCTCGCCCTATCACTGGGCGTACCCACCAGATCCGCGTCCACACCCTGCATGCCGGGCACATGATTGCTGGTGACAGCAAGTACGGTGACGAAGACTTCAGTCGTGAAATTCGTGAGCTGGGTGGCAAGCGCCTGTTCCTGCATGCCTACGCGTTGACCGTGCCGCTGCCGGACGGTGGTGAGCTGAAGCTCGAAGCGCCTGTGGATGAAGTCTGGGCGAAAACCATTGAACGTTTGAGTGCGTCCTGATCTATGAAGAAAGGCTATGAGCTACTGATCTTCGACTGGGACGGTACCCTGGCCGACTCCATCGGGCGTATTGTCGAGGCCATGAATGCTGCCGCCGAGCGTGCCGGCGAGGCGCAAAGCAGCGACGACGCGGTCAAGGGCATCATCGGTCTGGCCCTGGGTGAGGCGATCCATACCCTTTACCCGCATCTGGCGCCTGAGCAGGTCGAGCGCTTCCGTCAGCACTATGCCGATATCTACATGGCGCTGGACCAGCAGCCTTCGCCGCTGTTCGACGGCGTGATCGAGTCGCTGGATGCCTTCCGTGCCGAGGGTTACCGCCTGGCGGTGGCCACCGGCAAGGCGCGTCGCGGGCTGGACCGGGTGCTCAAGGCCAATGGCTGGGAGCAGTTCTTCGATATCACTCGCGCTGCGGACGAGACCCGTGGCAAGCCGCACCCGTTGATGCTCGAAGAGATTCTTGGTCATTGCGGCGTCGAGCCGGGGCGCGCGCTGATGGTGGGTGATTCGGCATTCGATCTGCAGATGGCCAGCAATGCCGGCATGCATTCGGTGGCTGTGGGCTATGGTGCCATGTCGCTGCAGGCGCTGGCCGAGTTTGGTCCGCAAGTGTGCATTGATCACTTTTCCCAGCTGCGCGAGTGGCTGGCTGGTTCCGCAATTCCACTTCCAAGGTAGGTAAGCATGGCAGACGAATGGAAAGCCCCCGAGGCCGAACCCGATGAGCGCGAAGAGCGCAAGAGCTGGAAGCTGCTGGAAAAGACCTTGCTGGCCAGCGTGCAGGAGCAGCGTCGGTCGCGGCGCTGGGGGATCTTCTTCAAGCTGCTGACGTTCGTCTACCTGTTCGGCTTCCTGGCGCTGTTCACGCCGCTGATGGACATGGACAAGGCAGCATCGCGCAGTGCCAGCCATACCGCGCTGGTCGAGGTGCGCGGGGTGATTGCCGACCAGGAGGGTGCCAGCGCCGACAACATCGTCAAGAGCCTGCGCGATGCGTTCAAGGACAGCAAGACCAAGGCCGTGGTGATGCGCATCAACAGCCCGGGCGGCAGCCCGGTGCAGGCAGGTTATGTGTACGACGAAATTCGCCGCCTGCGTGCTGAATACCCGGCGATCAAGCTGTATGCGGTCATCGCGGATCTTGGCGCTTCTGGTGCCTATTACATTGCCAGTGCGGCGGATGAGATCTACGCCGATAAAGCCAGCCTGGTGGGCTCCATTGGTGTGACGGCGGCCGGTTATGGCTTTGTCGGCACCATGGAGAAGCTGGGCGTGGAACGGCGTTCCTACACCTCGGGTGAGCACAAGGCCTTCCTCGATCCGTTCTCGCCTGAAAAGCCTGAAGAAACCCGGTTCTGGCAGGGTGTGCTGGATACCACGCACCAGCAGTTCATTGCCATGGTCAAGCAGGGGCGGGGCGAGCGCCTGAAGGACAAGGAGCACCCGGAGTTGTTCAGCGGCCTGGTCTGGTCGGGTGAGCAGGCCAAGGCGCTGGGCCTGGTAGACGGGTTGGGCAGTGCCAGCTATGTGGCGCGCGAGATTGTTGGCGAGAAGGAGCTGGTGGACTTCACCGTTCAGGAATCGCCTTTCGATCGCTTCTCCAAGCGCGTAGGTGCCAGCGTGGCTGAGCACCTGGCGATGTGGATGGGATTCCAGGGCCCGCAGTTGCGCTGAAACCGCTGGGGGCGCTTTGCGCCCCTTGTGGGAGCGGGCATGCCCGCGAAGGGCTGCAAAGCAGCCCCATGATCTCAGGGAACCACCACCCCTTCCTTGGTCAGCATATCCACCAACCGAATCAGCGGCAGGCCGATCAGGCTTGTCGCATCGCACCCATGGGTGCTCTGAAACAAGCTCACCCCCAATCCCTCTGCCTTGAAGCTCCCGGCGCAATCCAGTGGCTGTTCCTCTGTCACATAGCGTTCCACCCGTTCCCGGCTCAATTCGCGCAGCGTCACCGTAAACGGCACGCAGTCCACCTGGCAGTGCCCGGTCGCGCTGTTGAGCAATGCCAGTCCGGTCAGGAAGCTCACCTGCTGCCCGCTGCACTCCAGCAGTTGCTCGCAGGCTCGCTCGAACGTGTGTGGCTTGCCCAGCACCTGTTCGCCCAGTACTGCAACCTGGTCCGAACCAATGATCAGGTGCCCGGGATGGCTGCCCGCCAGCGCCTCGGCCTTTTGCCTGGCCAGCCGGCGGACCAGTTCCACGGCGGGCTCGTCATCCCGTCGCTGTTCGTCTATATCGGGGCTTGCCCAGGTGAAGGGCAGGCGCAGGCGTGCCAGCAGTTCGCGGCGATAGGCAGAGCTGGAAGCCAGTAACAAAGGAAGCATGGTAGACTCCGTTTCGGTTGAACCAATCCTATCATGCACGATGCCGCCGAATTTCCTTTGACAGGGACGGGGGGCATCCCTAGAATGCTGCGCCTATGTTGAATGACCCGATTCCACCTCACGTTGACCCGCGCAAATTAGCCGATCGTGGCGTAACCCTTACCGGTTCGCTGCAACTCGCTGATTTGGAAAGACTCTGCGACCCGCTTTCCGACAATGTCGGTACGGTGCAGGCGAAGTTCGATTTTGAACGAGATGAACAGCACGTGGTGGTTATCCACACCGAGCTGAACGTCGAGGTCAAGATGGTTTGCCAGCGTTGTCTTGAGCTGGTCACCCTGCCGATCTCCAGCGAATGTACATACGCTGTGGTGAAGGAGGGTGCGAATACCCAGTCGTTGCCGAAAGGCTATGACGTGCTGGAACTGGGCGAAGATCCTTTGGATCTGCAGGCATTGGCCGAGGAGGAGCTTCTGCTCGCCTTGCCAATCGTGCCTGCTCACCATCCGGAAGAATGCCAGCAGCCGGCGGGCGCAGACGAGCCCGAATCGAGCAAGGACGAGGTATCGCGGTCCAACCCGTTCAGTGTTTTGGCGCAGTTAAAGCGTGACCCAAACGTTTAGGAGTTAATCAATTATGGCTGTTCAGCAGAACAAAAAATCCCGCTCTGCCCGTGACATGCGCCGTTCGCACGACGCCCTGTCGGAAAACGCGCTGTCGGTAGAGAAAACCACCGGTGAAATTCACCTGCGTCACCACGTTTCGCCAGAAGGCGTATACCGTGGTCGTAAAGTGATCGATAAGGGCGCTGACGAGTAATCCTTGTCCGCTCAGATCATCGCGATCGACGCAATGGGCGGGGACTTCGGTCCCCGCAGCATTGTCCAGGCTAGCATTGCCTGCCTTTCGGCTACCCCCTCGCTGCACCTGACCCTCGTCGGTCAACCCTCCCTCCTAGAAGATCTTGTCAGTGGCCTTGCAGCTGCGGATCGCGCGCGCCTGCAGATTGTTGCCGCCAGTGAGGTGATCGGTATGGACGAGCGGCCATCCCAGGCGCTGCGCGGCAAGCCGGACTCGTCGATGCGCATCGCCCTCGAACTGGTGCGTGACGGCAAGGCCCAGGCCTGCGTCAGTGCCGGCAACACCGGGGCGCTGATGGCGCTATCACGCTTCGTGCTCAAGACCTTGCCGGGTATCGATCGGCCAGCCATGGTGGCGGCGATCCCGACCCAGGCGGGTTACTGCCAGCTGCTCGACTTGGGTGCCAATGTCGATTGCAGTGCCGAGAACCTCTACCAGTTCGCCGTGATGGGCTCGGTGGCCGCCCAGGCCCTGGGTGTGCATCGGCCGCGTGTGGCATTGCTGAACATCGGCACCGAGGACATCAAGGGCAACCAGCAGGTCAAGCTGGCCGCCAGCTTGTTGCAGAATGCCCGTGGGCTCAACTACGTGGGTTTTGTCGAAGGTGACGGCTTGTACCGTGGCGAAGCTGATGTGGTGGTGTGTGACGGGTTCGTCGGTAACATCCTGCTCAAGTCCAGCGAAGGGCTGGCGACGATGATCGCTGCGCGCATCGAGCAGTTGTTCAAGGGTGGTGTGTTGTCGCGGGCTGCCGGGGCGATAGCCATGCCGCTGCTCAAGCGCCTGCAGGCCGACCTGGCGCCGGCGCGGCACAATGGTGCGAGTTTCCTTGGCCTGCAGGGTATCGTCATCAAAAGCCATGGTTCAGCGGGTGTGGAAGGGTTCCAGAGTGCGATCCAGCGGGCCTTGATCGAGATTCAGGAAAACCTGCCACAGCGCCTGCATGGCCGCCTCGAAGATTTGTTGCCTTAGGCATTTCGCCGATGAAGTGCTTAAATGTGACCGCTTGGTCTGCGTATTCATCCAAGTTTTCAGATTCTGCGTCCAGCCCACGGCTTGGCGCACCCCATTCGACGACAAGATCATAAGGGCTTGTTCAATGTCTGCATCCCTCGCATTCGTCTTCCCCGGTCAAGGTTCCCAGTCGCTGGGCATGCTCAAGGAACTGGGCGCCGAAAAGCCGGTGATCGTTGAGACCTTCAAGGAAGCCTCCGACGCTCTGGGTTACGACCTGTGGAAGCTGGTCCAGGAAGGCCCGGAAGAACAACTCAATCAAACCGACAAGACTCAGCCTGCGATCCTCACCGCTTCCATCGCGCTTTGGCGCCTGTGGCTGGAGGAGGGCGGCGCCAAGCCGGCTTTCGTTTCCGGTCACAGCCTGGGTGAATACAGCGCCCTGGTTGCCGCTGGCAGCCTGTCGCTGAAAGATGCCGTGCGCTTGGTCGAGCGTCGCGGTCAGCTGATGCAGGAAGCCGTCCCGGCCGGCCATGGCGCCATGGCCGCGATCCTCGGCCTGGGCGACGATGACGTGAAGGCTATTTGTGTCGAAGCGGCCGAAGATGAGGTCGTCAGCGCAGTGAACTTCAACTCTCCGGGCCAAGTGGTTATCGCTGGCAACGTCGCGGCGGTGAACCGTGCCATTGAGTTGTGCAAGGCTAAAGGTGCCAAGCGCGCCTTGCCGCTGCCGGTCAGCGTGCCGTCGCACTGTGCCCTGATGGAACCGGCCGCCAAGCGTTTCGCCGATGATGTCAACGCCATCGAATGGAAGGCGCCGCAAATTCCGGTGGTGCAGAACGTCACCGCTGCCATTGCCGCTGACCTCGATGCGCTCAAGCACGACCTGCTGGCCCAGCTGTACCAGCCTGTGCGCTGGGTCGAGTGCGTGCAGACCCTGGCTGCCAATGGTGCTGTCAACCTGGTCGAGTGCGGCCCGGGCAAGGTTCTGGCTGGCCTGAACAAGCGTTGCGCCGACGGCGTGACCACCTACAACCTCAATACCCCTGACGCCGTTGCCGCCACCCGCGCGGCACTGGCCTGATTTGGAGAAGCTTGCATGAGCCTGCAAGGTAAAGTTGCACTGGTCACCGGCGCCAGCCGTGGCATTGGCCAGGCCATCGCCCTCGAGCTGGGCCGCCAGGGCGCGACCGTGATCGGCACCGCCACTTCGGCGTCCGGCGCCGAGCGCATCGCTGCCACCCTGAAAGAGCACGGCATCACCGGTACCGGCATGGAGCTGAACGTGACCAGCGCCGAGTCCGTTGAGGCTGTTCTGGGCGCCATCGCCGAGCAGTTTGGCGCACCGGCTATCCTGGTCAACAACGCCGGTATCACCCGCGACAACCTCATGCTGCGCATGAAGGACGACGAGTGGTTCGACGTGATCGACACCAACCTGAACAGCCTCTACCGTCTGTCCAAGGGCGTGCTGCGTGGCATGACCAAGGCACGTTGGGGTCGTATCATCAGCATCGGTTCGGTCGTCGGTGCCATGGGCAACGCTGGCCAGGCCAACTACGCCGCCGCCAAGGCTGGCCTGGAAGGCTTCAGCCGCGCCCTGGCGCGTGAAGTGGGCTCGCGTGGCATCACCGTCAACTCGGTGACCCCGGGCTTCATCGACACCGACATGACCCGCGAGCTGCCAGAAGCGCAGCGCGAAGCCCTGCAGACCCAGATTCCGCTGGGCCGCCTGGGCCAGGCTGACGAAATCGCCAAGGTGGTTTCGTTCCTGGCATCCGACGGTGCAGCCTACGTGACCGGCGCTACCGTGCCGGTCAACGGCGGGATGTACATGTAATACTGCAACTCAATGTGACGGATTTCGTAAAAAAAGAGTCATACTGCGAGCCTAAAATCCGTTATAAAGCTGCAACCAGATTCCAGGTAGCGGGTAGGGTGGCTAGCCTGAAAGTGCGTTTAGCTTGAAAAGCGAACGTCTTTCTATAAAATTAGCCACCGGCCAGCGCCTGACATATGTCCATTAGGAGTGAAAACTAGGTATGAGCACCATCGAAGAACGCGTCAAGAAAATCGTCGCCGAGCAACTGGGCGTGAAGGAAGATGAAGTGACCAACGAGAAGTCCTTCGTCGATGACCTGGGTGCCGATTCGCTTGACACCGTTGAGCTGGTGATGGCTCTGGAAGAGGAATTCGAGACCGAAATCCCTGACGAAGAAGCCGAGAAAATCACTACCGTTCAAGCCGCTATCGACTACGTCAACAGCCACAAGGCCTAAGACGCTGTAGTCGTCGCTTCTTGACGAGAAAAACCGCACTGCCTTTGCCGGCGTGCGGTTTTTTCTTTGCGAACGTGCTGCTTTTAGGCGAGCCGGCTTCGCTCACCGCGCACCAAGAGCCTGTTGCCATTCCATTCCTGCGCTTGAATGTAATCGCAAGAGACTCTGTTATTAGAAAAGGAGAGTACTGTGTCGCGTAGACGCGTCGTGGTCACCGGTATGGGTATGCTGTCGCCACTGGGTACCGATGTACCGAGCACCTGGCAGGGCATTCTGGCTGGCCGCAGTGGCATTGGTCCGATCGAACACACGGACCTGTCTGCCTACTCCACCCGTTTTGGCGGCTCGGTGAAAGGCTTCGAGGTCGAGCAATACCTGTCGGCCAAAGAAGCCCGCAAGCTTGACCTGTTCATCCAGTACGGCCTGGCGGCCGGTTTCCAGGCGGTGCGTAATGCCGGCCTGGAGGTCACCGACGCCAACCGTGAGCGCATCGGCGTGGCCATGGGCTCGGGAATCGGCGGCCTGACCAACATCGAGGAAACCAGCCGTACGCTGCACGATTCGGGGCCCCGTCGCATTTCCCCGTTCTTCGTGCCGGGCTCGATCATCAACATGATCTCCGGGTTCCTGTCGATCCACCTGGGCCTGCAGGGGCCGAACTACGCCATTGCCACCGCCTGCACCACTGGCACCCATTGCATCGGCATGGCCGCGCGCAATATCGCCTACGGTGAAGCTGACGTGATGATCGCGGGTGGTGCCGAGATGGCCGCCTGTGGCCTGGGCATGGGCGGTTTCGGTGCCTCGCGCGCGCTGTCCACCCGCAACGACGAGCCAAGCCGGGCCAGCCGCCCGTGGGACAAGGGCCGTGACGGCTTCGTGCTGTCCGACGGTGCCGGTGCCCTGGTGCTCGAAGAGCTCGAGCACGCCAAGGCCCGTGGCGCGACCATTTATGCCGAGCTGGTTGGCTTTGGCATGAGCGGCGACGCCTACCACATGACTTCGCCACCGGATACCGGCGAGGGCGCTGCCCGCTGCATGGCCAACGCCTTGCGCGATGCCGGTATCCAGCCGGAAGAAGTCAGCTACATCAATGCCCACGGCACCTCGACCCCAGCGGGCGACGTGGCCGAAGTGGCTGCGATCAAGCGCGTGTTCGGCGAGCATGCCTACAAGCTGGCCGTCAGTTCGACCAAGTCGATGACCGGCCACCTGCTGGGTGCCGCGGGCGCGGTGGAAGCGATCTTCAGCGTGCTGGCGATCAACAGCCAGATGGCCCCGCCCACCATCAACCTGGACGAGCCGGATGAAGGTTGCGACCTCGACTTCGTGCCGCACCAGGCGCGCAGCATGCCGATCGACGTGGTGTTGTCCAACTCGTTCGGCTTTGGCGGCACCAACGGCTCGCTGGTGTTCCGCCGGTTCGCCGGTTGATGCACAGCTGGGTTGATGGCCAGCCCGCGGCTGCAGTCAACCTGCAGAACCGTGGCCTGGCCTACGGCGATGGCCTGTTCGAGACCATTGCCGTGCGCGGCGGCCGACCCAGCTTGCTGGACGGCCACCTCGCCCGCCTGGCGCTGGGTTGTCAGCGCCTGGCGATCAGCGCCGATCTGGTGCTGGTGCGCGACGAGCTCCTGCGCTATGCCAGCCAGCTCGGTGAAGGTGTAGCCAAACTCATCCTAACCCGAGGTGACAGCCAGCGTGGCTATGCGCCGGTTGTCGGTGCCGCGCCAAGGCGAATCCTGCAGGGCAGCCCTTTACCCAGCTATCCTGCCGAGCATGCCGAGCACGGCGTGCGTTTGTTCCCGTGCCAGACCCGGCTTGGGGAACAACCACTGCTGGCCGGCCTCAAACACCTCAACCGCCTGGAGCAGGTGCTGGCCCGTGCCGAATGGCAGGACAGCGACCATGCCGAAGGCCTGATGCGTGACGGGCAGGGCAGGGTGATCGAAGGGGTGTACAGCAATCTGTTCCTGGTGCGCGATGGCGTGCTGCTCACTGCCGACCTGAGCCGCTGTGGTGTGGCCGGGGTGATGCGTGCTGCGTTGCTGGAACAGGCTGCGCTGCTGGGCATCCCGGTGGAGGTCGGTGACCTGTCGTTAGACGCGCTGGAGCAGGCTGATGAAGTATTTGTTTGCAATAGCGTCTACGGCATCTGGCCCGTGCGTGGCGTAGCCGCGCTAAACTGGTCGCCGGGCCCGCTCACCCGTAAACTGCAGGCCGTTGCCCGTACGTTACTGGAAAACTGAATTCGTGAGACGTAAATTCCTGCTACTGCTGGAAATGGGCTTGATCCTTGCCGGGTTGGCGTTTGGCTGGTCGGCCTGGAAGGTTAGCTCGGTTCTGGAGCAACCCTTGCACGTGACGCAGGAGCGCCTGCTCGACGTGCCCAATGGCACCAACCCAAACCGCATGTTCTATCGCATGCAACAGGAAGGGTTGCTCGACGACGCCGTCTGGTTGCGCTTGTACTGGCGCTTCAACATGGCTGGCACTGCCCTGCACACCGGCGAGTACCGCCTTACCCCAGGCATGACGGTCGAGCAGTTGTTCGACGCCTGGCGCCGGGCCGACGTGGTGCAGTACAACCTCACCCTGGTCGAAGGCTGGACCTTCCGTCAGGTGCGCTCGGCTGTGGCCAAGCATGAAAAGATCAAGCACACCCTGGACGGCCTGTCAGATTCTGAAGTGATGGACAAGCTCGGCCATACCGGCGTGTTCCCCGAAGGGCGCTTTTTCCCTGACACCTACCGCTTCGTGCGTGGCATGAGCGATGTCGAGTTGCTGCAGCAGGCCTACATGCGCCTGGATGAAGTGCTGGCAAAGGAATGGGCCGAGCGTACCACCGACCTGCCGTACCGCGACCCTTACCAGGCGTTGATCATGGCGTCGCTGGTGGAAAAGGAAACCGGTATCCCCCAGGAGCGTGGGCAGATTGCCGGCGTATTCGTGCGGCGCCTGCGCCTGGGCATGATGCTGCAAACCGACCCGACAGTGATCTACGGCATGGGTGAGCGCTACAACGGCAAGATTACCCGCGCCGACCTGCGCGAACCGACGCCCTACAACACCTATACCATGACGGGGCTGCCGCCCACCCCGATTGCCATGGTTGGCCGCGAAGCGATTCACGCGGCGCTCAACCCGTCCGACGGCACCAGCCTGTACTTCGTCGCCCGCGGCGATGGCAGCCATGTGTTCTCCGACGACCTCGACGACCATAACTCGGCGGTGCGCGAGTTCCAGCTCAAGCGCCGTGCAGACTACCGCTCCAGCCCCGCGCCGCAGCAAGAGGCACAGCCGGGTGCTGACGACGCCCAGCCCCAGGTGCCTGCGGCGGACGAGCCGCCTGCACAGCCAGCACCCGAAGCGCCGCCTGCGCAGGACGCCCCTGCTGGCGGCGCGCAAGCGGCCGAACGGCCGACGCCTGACGAACAACATTAAGGACTGCCTGTGAGCGGCTTGTTTATTACGCTGGAAGGCCCCGAAGGCGCGGGCAAGAGCACCAACCGCGACTACCTGGCTGCGCGCTTGCGCGAGCAGGGCCTGGATATAGTGCTGACCCGTGAGCCCGGCGGTACGCCGCTGGCCGAAAAGGTGCGCGAGCTGCTGCTGGCCCCCAGCGATGAAATCATGGCGGCCGACACCGAGCTGTTGCTGGTGTTCGCCGCCCGCGCCCAGCACCTGGCACAGGTAATCCGCCCGGCGCTGGCCCGCGGTGCCGTGGTGCTGTGTGATCGCTTCACCGACGCCACCTATGCCTATCAGGGCGGCGGGCGCGGTTTGTCGGTCGAGCGCATCGCCACCCTGGAGCAATTCGTCCAGGGTGACCTGCGCCCGGACCTGACCTTGGTCTTCGACCTGCCGGTGGAGGTGGGCTTGGCCCGTGCTGCCGCCCGCGGCCGCCTGGACCGTTTCGAGCAGGAGGGCCAGGCGTTCTTCGAGGCGGTGCGCCAGGCATATCTGCAGCGCGCCCGGCGCGAGCCGCAGCGCTACAGCCTGCTCGATGCCGCACAATCGCTGGAGGCCGTGCAGCGCGACATCGATGTGCTACTGCCGGCGATTGTGGAGCGTTGCCGTGGCTGACGCCTACCCCTGGCAGCAGGCCCTTTGGCAGCAGTTGGCCGGCCGCAGCCAGCACGCGCACGCCTACCTGCTGCACGGGCCGCAGGGTATCGGCAAGCGGGCCATGGCCGAGCGGCTGATGGCCCGCCTGCTGTGCCAGCAGCCCCAAGGGTTGGATGCCTGTGGCGGGTGCAAGTCCTGCCTGTTGCTCAAGGCTGGCAGCCACCCGGACAACTTTGTGCTTGAGCCTGAAGAGGCCGACAAGCCGATCAAGGTCGACCAGGTGCGCGAGCTGGTGGCGTTCGTGGTGCAAACCGCGCAATTGGGCGGGCGCAAGGTGGTGCTGATCGAGCCTGTCGAGGCAATGAACGTCAACGCCTCCAACGCGCTGCTCAAAAGCCTCGAAGAGCCTTCTGGCAATACGGTGCTGCTGCTGGTTACGCACCAGCCCAGCCGCCTGTTGCCGACCATCAAGAGCCGCTGCCAGCAGGTCGCTTGCCCGCAGCCAAGCCTGGCCCAGAGCCAGGCCTGGCTGGCCGGTGCATTGCCCGACAGTGACGAAACCGAGCGCGACGAACTGCTGACGCTGGCTGCCGGCTCGCCATTGATGGCGGTCAGCCTGCAGGCGCAAGGTGTGCGCGAGCAGCGTGCGCTGGTCACTGACGGGGTGAAGAAGCTGATCAAGCAGCAGCAATCACCCAGCCAGCTGGCCGATGCCTGGAACGGCGTGCCACTGCTGCGGCTGTTCGACTGGTTCTGCGATTGGTCGCAGCTGATCCTGCGCTACCAGTTGACCCAGGACGAGGAAGGGTTAGGCTTGGCCGATATGCGCAAGGTGGTGCAATACCTGGCGCAGAAGAGCCGCCAGGCCAAGGTGCTGGAGGTGCAGGCCTGGATCCTGGAGCAGCGCCAGAAGGTGCTGGGCAAGGCCAACCTCAACCGCGCCCTGCTGCTCGAATCGCTGCTGGCTCACTGGCTGCAACTGCCGGGTACCCGCTGATTTTCATTTTTTCATGTGTGCCGTTATCCCATGCTCGTAGATTCCCATTGCCACCTCGACCGTCTTGACCTGTCCGCCCATCAGGGTTCCCTCGATGCTGCCTTGCAGGCGGCCCGTGAGCGCGGGGTCGGGCATTTCCTGTGTATTGGCGTCAGTGCCGAAAACGCCGGCGCGGTGAAGGCGTTGAGCGAGCAGTACGCCGATGTCGATTGCTCGGTAGGCGTGCACCCGCTGGACCTGGCGCCAGGTGAAACCCCTGCGCTGGAGTGGCTGCTGCGCGAGCTGGCCCACCCCCATGTGGTGGCGATTGGCGAAACCGGGCTGGATTACCACTATGAGCCGGAAGCTGCCGAGCTGCAGCAGGCTTCGTTCCGCCTGCACCTGGAGGCGTCGCGGCAGACCGGCAAGCCGGTCATCGTGCACACCCGTGCAGCACGTGCCGATACCCTGGCACTGCTGCGTGAAGCCAACCTGCCACAGGCTGGCGTGCTGCATTGCTTTACTGAAGACTGGGAGATGGCCAAGGCCGCGCTGGACCTGGGGTATTACATCTCGCTGTCTGGCATCGTTACCTTCCGCAATGCCGATGCCCTGCGCGAAGTGGCTCGGCAGGTGCCGGTCGATCGCTTGCTGGTCGAGACAGACTCACCGTATCTGGCACCGATCCCGCACCGTGGCAAGCCGAACCTGCCGCAGTACGTGCGGGAAGTGGCGGAGTATGTGGCTTCGCTGCGGGGGGCCAGTTACGAGCAGTTGGCCGAGCAGACAACTGCCAACTTCAAGCGGTTGTTCCCGTTGGCGCGGGTGGCCTGATTCGTAGGGCGTTGGGGTTGTTTGAGGTGCACCAAGTGCCCGCCACAACCCTTGCAGTGCCTATGAGATCGAGCGCCGCCCGCGCGGCGCTTCGCGGGGCAAGCCCGCTCCCACATTTGTTTCGGGCCAGTCCCTCCTTTTAGATCACCGCTGTCCGCCTTGTTTGTACCCTTCGATATTGAAGGGTGCATCGCTGCTCTTGCTCAATCTCCAGCCATGCGCCCAGGGTGCGCGCGCCTATTGCACAGGAGTAACTGGCCCGAAACAGATGTGGGAGCGGGCTTGTCCCGCGAAGCGCCGCGCGGGCGGCGCTCGATCTCATAGGCGCTGAAATTGCTGTGACAGGCACCTGGCAGCCCTCATGCAATCCCTCCTAAATCTCCCCGCTACCATCCCCCGAGAATCACGCAAAAAAAACCCGGGTTCTGGGGGGGGAATCCGGGTTAAGACCATTAGGAGTAAAACAAAGGTACGCGGTCCCTGAGCACCTTTATCGGCGCGCCACTTGGGGGGGATGCGCCGCGCCAACACTTCAAGTATTGGTCAGGTTTGGCGCAGTGCCAGCTTATCTTGGTCGTTTTTTAAACAAATTTGGAATACGCCGAGGTTTCAATCCTCCCGCAACGTATGGCCGTAAGCATGGTGAAACACAGACATGCGTGGATGATCCGTGCAATTTCTTGCAAGTTAGGCATAATAAACCGCTTCGATTGTCATCCAGTCCTTCCCATGCAGAAAGAACCTCGTAAGGTCCGTGAGTTTCGCCGTCGCGAACAGGAAATCCTCGACACCGCGCTCAAGCTGTTTCTCGAACAGGGTGAGGACAGCGTCACCGTCGAAATGATCGCCGACGCCGTGGGTATCGGCAAAGGCACGATCTACAAGCATTTCAAGTCCAAGGCGGAAATCTACCTGCGCCTGATGCTCGACTATGAGCGCGACCTGAACGAGCTGTTGCACTCGGCCGACGTCGACCGTGACAAGGAAGCGCTGTCACGCGCCTACTTCGAGTTTCGCATGCGCGACCCACAACGTTACCGGCTGTTCGACCGCCTGGAAGAGAAGGTGGTCAAGGGCAACCAGGTGCCGGAAATGGTCGAGCAACTGCACAGCATCCGTGCCTCCAACTTCGATCGCCTGACTCAGCTGATCAAGGGCCGCATCAGCGAAGGCAAGCTCGAAGACGTCCCACCGTACTTCCATTACTGCGCCGCCTGGGCGCTGGTGCACGGCGCCGTGGCGCTGTACCACTCGCCGTTCTGGAGCAATGTGCTGGAGGATCAGGAAGGTTTCTTCCAGTTCCTGATGGACATCGGTGTGCGTATGGGCAACAAGCGCAAGCGCGACCCGGAACCGACCAACTGAAGCGTTCCGTCACTTAGCGCTGAAGCCGGCAGGGTGCGGGGGCTTGCAAAAACCTGATTTATGAGTCAGGTTTCGCCTGCCCCTTTCATCCATGCCGGAGTCATTCATGATTGTCGATCGTCAAGGCAGGCGCTTTCGCAACCTGCGTGTCAGCCTGACGGCTGCTTGCAATTATGCCTGCACCTACTGCGTGCCAGACGGCAAACGCCTGGTGGCGGCGCAGGACGAACTCTCGGCGGATGCATTGGCCCGCGGCGTGGCCTACCTGATCGAAGCAGCTGGTATCGATCGCCTGCGCATCACAGGGGGTGAGCCGCTGGTCAGCCCGCGCCTGGATGCCTTCCTGGCAGCCGTGGCCAAGCTCGACCTCGACGATATCTCGCTGACCACCAATGGTCAGCTGTTGGCGCGCAAGTTGCCCCAGTTGCAGGCGGCCGGCATCCGCCGGCTGAATGTTTCCCTCGACACCCTCGACGCCCAGGCATTCCGCCGCATTGCCCGGGGCGGCGACCTGGCCAGTGTGCTGGCGGGTATGGAGCAGGCCAGTGCTCTGGGCATGCGAATCAAGGTGAACATGGTGCCGATGCGTGGGCACAACCTCGATCAGGTGTTGCCGCTGCTCGATTACTGCCTGGAGCGCGGCTTCGAGTTGCGCTTCATCGAACTTATGCGCATGGGCCACCTGGCCCGTGAGCACAATGCCTTTGTGCAGCAGTTCGTCGGCCTCGACCAGTTGCTCACGCTGATCGGCGCCAAGCATGCCTATGTCCAGGTCGATGCGCCGCTGGATGCCACAGCCTTGCGCTATCAGATCCCGGGCATTGGTCACTTCGGCATCATCGCCAACGAGAGCGTACCGTTTTGCCGTACCTGCTCGCGCTTGCGCCTTTCCTCCACGGGCTGGTTGCATGGCTGCCTGTCTTCGGGCAATCGCCACTTCGTCGGTGATCTGCTGGTAAAACCGCGTCATCAGGCCCTGCCGGCCCTGCAGCGCCTGCTGGTCAAGGCGCTGGCAGACAAGCAAGACCTGGCGTTTTCCGGGGATGTGATGGTGATGAAGGTGATTGGTGGCTGAAGCTGGCGCAAAAGCTGCATCCGCCGGCTATTCGCCGGTTTTTCGTCGCCGGCCACTGGAGGAAAGATGCGTAGCCTGGTCTTGCTGCTGGCGCTGATGGCGCTGGGCGGCTGCATGAATGTCAGCGATATGGGCGAAGGCGTCCGCTACCACATGAGCGATGCCGGTCTGCTGGACCACAGCGATACCCGGCGCACCCTGTCTATCCGCCTGCAGCCCGACTCGTTCATCTTCATCGGCCAGGGTGCTTTCGTGCCACCGGGCAAGGGGCCGGTGCCACGGCAGAATGCAGTGGCGGACGAGGCGTTCAAGAGCTTTGTCGAGTATTTCCCGATGGTGCGCCGCGCCCAAGGCCCGCTGGGGCTGGAAGAGGCCATTGCCCAAGCCCGTTCGGTGGGTGCCGACTACGTTCTGTACACCCGCTTCGCCCGTACCGACGACCGCATCGGCAATGGCGATGAGTGGTATGACGAGCAGGCCGTCGATCGGCTGGGCTGGGATACTGGCGTGGTGCAGATGATGTTGATCGAAACCAACACCCGTTACCTGATCGACACCGCACGCATCAAGAGCCGTGGCGGTTTGTTGACGTTCCACGACAACACTCCGGAGGATTTGCTTGGTGCGCCGATGCGCGAGTACGCTCGTAGCCTTCTGGGTATGAGCGAATGAGGCAGGCGTGATGAGTGATTCCGGCAAGGCCAATGATCTTCTGGCACAGATCCCCAAGGCCAAGGGCCTGCCGCCGGTGCATCTGTGGAACCCGGATTTTTGCGGTGACATCGACATGCGCATTGCCCGCGATGGCACCTGGTATTACCTGGGCACGCCGATCGGGCGCAAGCCGATGGTACGGTTGTTTTCCACGATCATTCGCCGCGATGGCGATGACTACTTCCTGATTACCCCGGTAGAAAAGGTTGGCATTCGCGTCGACGATGCGCCGTTCGTGGCTGTGGCGCTGGAGGTGCTGGGGGAGGGGGAGCAGCAGGTGCTGCGCTTTACCAGCAATGTCGAGGACCAGGTTGACGCCGGGCCGGATAACCCCCTGCGTGTGGTCATCGACCCGGTGACGCAAGAGCCATCGCCCTATGTGCTGATGCGCAGCAACCTTGAGGCGCTGATTCACCGCAATGTGTTCTACCAGTTGGTAGAGTTGGCGGTGCCGCGTGAGATCGAGGGTGAGGAATGGTTGGGGGTGTGGAGCCAAGGCGAGTTCTACCCGATTGGGCGTAGTAGCTGAGATCTCTGTTGCCTGTACCGGCCTCTTCGCGGGCACGCCCGCTCCCACAGGTTTAGCGCTGCCCTTGGAGCCTGTGGAGAACTTGTGGGAGCGGGCATGCCCGCGAAGAGGGCAGCACAGGCAAAATCGGCCCCCTGCTTTTACCTCGAATTGGCCATTTGTCTTCAGCCAATGAGGGCCTAACCTGCTGGCAATTGCCATTCAGGAGAAGCCCGCCATGAAACCCCTAGCCATCGTCCTTTTTGCCCTGTTCGCCGCCCAAACCCCCGCCTGGGCCCACGGCGACGTTGCAGACCAGGTCAAAGTCCTGCAGCAACAACAACCCTCGAATGCCCCCGGCAAAACTGCTGTCATGCTCACCGTGAGCTACGCCCCTGGCGAGGCATCGCCCGCGCATCAGCATCCAGGCGCAGTGATGGCTTACGTTCTGGAGGGGGCAGTGGTATCGAAGCTAAACAACGACCAGGAAAAGACCTACAAGGCCGGCGAGTACTGGTACGAGGCGCCAGGCACCGTACACAGCGTGTCGCGCAACGCCAGCAAGACTCAGCCCGCCAAGCTGCTGGTGTGGAGCCTGGTGGACGAGGGCAAGCCAGTGACCGAGCCGCTGGGCCAGTAAACCCGACGCAACGAAAAAGCCCCCGGTTGCTTGCGCACCCGGGGGCTTTTCAATGTTTGGCTCCGCGACCTGGACTCGAACCAGGGACCCAATGATTAACAGTCATTTGCTCTACCGACTGAGCTATCGCGGAATCTGCGCCATATCTTACTGATTGCCCGGGAGATGTCAAGCCACTCCCAAGCAAATCAATAGGTTACAGCACTTCTACGATGGCCTTGGTGACCACGTGGATGTTGCTCTGGTTCAGCGCGGCAACCGCGATGCGGCCGGTGTCCAGCGCGTAGATGCCAAACTCGTTCTTCAGGCGTGCCACCTGGTCGACGGTAAGGCCCGAGTAGGAGAACATGCCCGCCTGGCGGCCAACAAAGCTGAAGTCGCGCTTGGCGCCATATTCAGCCAGCAGGCTGACCATTTGCTGGCGCATGCCGTGGATGCGCTGGCGCATCTCGCCCAGTTCGGCTTCCCACATCTGGCGCAGTTCGTCGCTGTTCAGCACGGTAGCAACGATGGTAGCGCCGTGGGTCGGCGGGTTGGAGTAGGTGGTGCGGATTACGCGCTTGACCTGCGACAGCACGCGAGTGCTTTCGTCTTTGTTGCCGGTGACGATCGACAGTGCGCCAACGCGTTCGCCGTACAGCGAGAACGACTTGGAGAACGAGCTGGAAACGAAGAAGTCCAGGCCCGACTCGGCGAACAGGCGCACGGCGAAGGCGTCTTCGGCGATGCCGTCACCAAAGCCCTGGTAGGCCATGTCGAGGAACGGCACATGGCCCTTGGCCTTGACCACTTCCAGGACGTTTTTCCAGTCATCCAGGCCCAGGTCGACGCCAGTCGGGTTGTGGCAGCAGGCATGCAGTACGACGATCGACCCGGACGGCAGGTTGTTCAGGTCTTCGAGCATGCCGGCGCGGTTGACATCGTTGCTCGGCGCGTCGTAGTACCGGTAGTTCTGTACCGGGAAACCTGCAGTCTCGAACAGTGCGCGGTGGTTTTCCCAGCTCGGGTCGCTGATGGCTACCACGGCGTTGGGCGACAGGCGCTTGAGGAAGTCGGCGCCGATCTTCAGCGCGCCGGTACCGCCAACGGCCTGCACGGTGACCACGCGGCCAGCGGCCAGCAGTGGCGACTCGGCGCCGAAGATCAGTTTTTGCACGGCCTGGTCGTAAGTGGCGATGCCGTCGATCGGCAGGTAGCCGCGCGAGGCGTGCTGGGCGGCACGCTGGGTTTCGGCTTCGATCACGGCGCGCAGCAGCGGAATGCGGCCTTCCTCATTGCAGTACACGCCAACGCCCAGGTTGACCTTGTCGGTACGTGGGTCGGCGTTGAATGCTTCGTTGAGGCCCAGGATAGGGTCGCGGGGTGCCAGCTCGACAGCGGAAAACAGGCTCATTGTTACCTTGGCTCTGATTGGAGAGTGATAGGACGTACACGCTCCAGCCCGAATGCACTGAAGCGGTGCACAAACGGGGAGTCAGTATAGTGATACCGCTCGGTCACTGCGACACTCTGGCACAGCTTTTCCGGCTATTTGCGCAAATATTTTTCGACCATTGGTCTAAATGCCGGGTCCACAGTAACAGGCGCTCACAGCCCCGCCTTGAAAGCGCCCCCGGATAGCCGCATTTGGGTATAGACTACTGGCTAAATTTACAGTTGCTGCAACACCGCGAGGTCCGACATGTCCGAGTTCCAGCTCGTCACCCGTTTTCAGCCGGCCGGCGACCAGCCCGAGGCCATCCGCCAGATGGTCGAAGGCATCGAGGCGGGGCTGTCGCACCAGACGCTGCTCGGCGTGACCGGTTCGGGCAAGACCTTCAGCATCGCCAACGTCATCGCGCAGGTGCAGCGCCCGACACTGGTGCTGGCGCCGAACAAGACCCTGGCCGCGCAGTTGTACGGCGAATTCAAGGCGTTCTTCCCCAATAACGCGGTGGAGTATTTCGTTTCCTACTACGACTACTACCAGCCCGAGGCCTACGTGCCGTCGTCGGACACCTTCATCGAGAAGGACGCCTCGATCAACGACCACATCGAGCAGATGCGCCTGTCGGCGACCAAGGCGCTGCTGGAGCGGCGCGATGCAATCATCGTCACCACCGTGTCGTGCATCTATGGCCTGGGCAGCCCCGAGTCGTACCTGAAAATGGTCCTGCATGTGGACCGCGGCGACAAGCTCGACCAGCGCGCACTGCTGCGCCGCCTGGCCGACCTGCAATACACCCGCAACGAAATGGATTTTGCCCGTGCCACCTTCCGCGTGCGCGGTGATGTGATCGACATCTTCCCGGCCGAGTCGGACCTTGAAGCCATCCGCATCGAACTGTTCGATGACGAGGTGGAGAACATCGCCGCCTTCGACCCGCTCACCGGCGAGGTCTTCCGCAAACTGCCGCGTTTCACCTTCTACCCCAAGAGCCACTACGTCACCCCGCGGGAAACCCTGCTGGAGGCCGTGGAGGGCATCAAGGAAGAGTTGAAGGAGCGCCTGGAGTACCTGCACAAGGCCAACAAGCTGGTGGAAGCGCAGCGCCTTGAGCAGCGCACCCGCTTCGATCTGGAAATGATCATGGAGCTGGGCTACTGCAACGGCATCGAGAACTACTCGCGCTACCTGTCCGGGCGCCCGGCCGGTGCGCCACCGCCCACCCTGTACGACTACCTGCCAGCCGATGCACTGCTGGTAATCGACGAATCACACGTCAGCGTTCCGCAGGTAGGCGCGATGTACAAGGGCGACCGTTCGCGCAAGGAAACCCTGGTCGAGTACGGCTTCCGCATGCCCTCGGCACTGGACAACCGGCCGATGCGCTTCGACGAATGGGAGGATGTAAGCCCGCAGACCATCTTTGTGTCCGCTACCCCGGGCCCCTACGAGGCCGAGCATGCCGGGCGCGTGGTGGAGCAGGTGGTGCGCCCGACCGGCCTGGTCGACCCGCAGGTCGAAATACGCCCGGCACTGACCCAGGTGGACGACCTGCTGTCGGAGATCCGCAAGCGCGTGGCGCTAGGCGAGCGGGTGCTGGCCACCACGCTGACCAAGCGCATGGCCGAGGACCTCTCTGATTACCTGGCCGACCACGATGTGCGGGTGCGCTACCTGCACTCGGATATCGACACGGTGGAGCGGGTGGAGATCATCCGCGACCTGCGCCTGGGCACCTTCGACGTGCTGGTGGGCATCAACCTGCTGCGCGAAGGCCTGGACATGCCGGAGGTTTCGCTGGTGGCGATCCTCGATGCCGACAAAGAAGGCTTCCTGCGTTCGGAGCGCTCGCTGATCCAGACCATCGGCCGTGCTGCGCGTAACCTCAATGGCCGGGCGATCCTGTACGCCGACAACATCACCGGCTCGATGCAGCGGGCGATTGACGAAACCGAGCGGCGCCGTGAAAAGCAGGTCGCTTTCAACGAAGCCAACGGTATCGTGCCCAAGGGCGTGGTCAAGGACATCACCGACATCCTGGAAGGCGCCACCGTGCCTGGCGCGCGCAGCAAAAAGCGCAAGGGCATGGCCAAGGCGGCAGAAGAGAGCGCCCGTTACGAAGCGGAGCTGCGTACGCCGGGCGAGATCACCAAGCGCATCAAGCAGCTGGAAGAGAAGATGATGCAGTTCGCCCGCGACCTGGAGTTCGAGGCGGCAGCGCAGCTGCGCGACGAGATTACCCAGCTGCGCGAGCGGTTGATTACCAGCTAAAGCCTGGCGCGGCCTCTGTGGGAGCGGCCTTGTGTCGCGAAAGGGCCGCGCAGCGGCCCCAGCAATTTATGCTGTGACGCTGAAATCCTGGGGCCGCTGCGCGCCCCTTTCGCGACACAAGGCCGCTCCCACAGAGGGGCGCGTAGCCTCTGAAAATAGCCTCAATGGGCTTCCCCAGCCTTCAACCCCGCCGGCAGCTTGCGGGTCAGCAACACCGCCAGCATGCTCACCGCCAACCCGATCCCGACAAAATGGAAGGCATCGTTGTACGCCATGATCATCGCCTGCTGGTGAGTGATCTCGCTCAACTTGCCCAACGCTGCGTTATCGCTGCCCAAGCGCTCCGCCAGTTGCGCCAGCCGCTCCGCCACCTGCGGGTTGCTCGGCACCACCGACTCCCTCAGGTAATCGAAATACACCTTGGTCCGCGCATCCAGCAACGTGGCCAGCAAGGCGATGCCAATCGCACCGCCCAGGTTACGCAGGATATTGAACAGGCTCGATGCCGACCCCGCATCCTGCGGCTGGATGTACGCCGTGGCGATCAGCGAAATGGTCACCATGATCATCGGCTGGCCAAGGGCGCGGATGATCTGGATATGGTTGAACTGCGGCCCGGCGAAGTCCGGGTTGAGCACTCCGGAGCCGAAACTGGCGGCGCCGAACAGGCAAAACCCCAAGGCGCACAGCAGCTTGGGCGACACCACTTTCATCAGCTGCGGCACCAGCGGGATCAGGAACAGCTGCGGCACCCCCATCCACATGATCACCTCGCCGATCTGCAAGGCGTTGTAGCCCTGCACCTGCGCCAGGTACAGCGGCAACAGGTAGATCGACCCGTACAGGCCAACGCCCATGCCCAGGCTGGCGATGCTCGTCAGGCCGAAGTTGCGGTTGCCAAGGATGCGCAGGTTGATCAGCGGGTGTGGCTTGGAAAACTGCAGGATGACGAAGGTGATCAGGCTGACCAGGGCGACGCTGCCCAGGCCGACGATCAGGTGCGACTCCAGCCAGTCCTTGCGGTGGCCCTCCTCAAGAAACACCTGCAGGCAGCCCAACCCCAGCCCCATGGTGACGATGCCGGCGTAATCGGTGCTTTTCAGCAGTTCCCAGTGCGGGTCTTTCTTCTCCAGCCCGTACAGCAGGCCGGCAATCATCACCAGGCCCGGTGGGATGTTGATGTAGAAGATGTACTCCCAGCCCCAGTTTTCGGTCAGCCAGCCGCCCAGGGTGGGGCCGATGGAGGGGGCGAAGGTGGCGGTCATGGCGAACATCGCCATGCCTTTGGCGCGGTGGTGTTCGGGCAACTTGGTCAGGGTCAGGGTAAACGCCAGTGGAATCAGCGCGCCACCGGTAAAGCCTTGCAGGGCGCGGAACAGGATCATGCTTTCCAGGTTCCAGGCCATCGAGCACAGCAGCGACGACAACAGAAACCCCCCGGATACCCACACCGCCAGGCGCCGTGCCGACAGCAACTGCACCAGCCAGGCGGTCAGCGGGATCATGATGATTTCCGCCACCAGGTACGAGGTGGAAATCCACGAGCCTTCCTCCAGCGTCGCTGAAAGTGCGCCCTGGATGTCTTTCAACGACGAGTTGGTGATCTGGATGTCCAGCACCGCCATGAACGCACCGAGCATCACACTCATCACTGCGATCCAGTCGCGCCGGGTGGGCTCGGCGGTGGGCTGGAGCAACGGGTCACCGGCCATTGTGGCCTTCGCTTTCGCTGCGCAGGTCTATGGTAGCGGTCACCGACATGCCGGGGCGGATGCGCCCGTGCAGCGGGTTGTCGGCGCTGAAAATGAGTTTGACCGGGATGCGCTGCACCACCTTGGTGAAGTTGCCGGTGGCGTTGTCGGGTGGCAGCAGGCTGAACTGCGCGCCCGAGGCGGCGAAGACACTGTCGACCCGGCCTTCGATGGGGGTGTCCGGGTAGCTGTCGAATAGCAGCTCGGCGCGTTGGCCAGGCTGCATCCGGCCGATCTGGGTTTCCTTGAAGTTGGCCTGCACCCAGATGTCTTCGTCGGGCACGATCGAAAGCAGGTAGGCACCGGCCTGCACCACCTGGCCATTGCGCGCATTGCGCTGGCCGATGGTGCCGCTGATCGGCGCGCGGATTTCGCAGCGGGTCAGGTTCAGCTCGGCCTGGGCCAGGTCGGCGCGGGCATTGGCGATTTGTGCATCGAGGCGTTTGAGGTCGGCGTTCAGGGCGTTGACCTGCTGGCGCTGGCTTTGCAGGTCGGCGCGGGCCTTGTCGACCTGAGAGCCGGCGACGTGGCTGTCTGCCGACAGGGTGGTGACCCGCTCTTCGGATATGAAACCTGGCTTGCGCAGTTTTTCGGCGCGGCTCAGGTCCACCCGGGAGCGGTCGAACGTGGCCTGGTTGGCTGCCACCTGAGCCTGCCCGGCGGCGATCAGGCTACCCTGCTGGGTCAGGCGGCTTTGTGCCTGTGCGTATTCTGCTTCGCGGGTGGCCAGGGTGGCGCGGGCGCGGTCAACCGCCAGGTCGAAGTCTGCCGCTTCCAGGCGTACCAGCAGGTCGCCTTTGTTGACATGCTGGTTGTCTTCCACCGGCACCGCGTCGATACGTGCGCCCAGTTGGCTGGAGATACGGGTGATCTCACCCTGTACGTAGGCGTTGTCGGTGCTCTCGTAGAAACGGCCCTTGAAGTACCAGTGGGCCAGGAAGGCGAGGGCGATGATGGCCACCAGGGTGAAGAAGATCGCCAGGCGGCGTTTGAGTTGGGCAGGCATGGGGACTATCGTTCCAGAAGTGTAAGCAAATTTAACAGCGCCGCAGGCCCTGTAGACAAGTGACGTTCGCGCCATTGCTGGAGCCCGGTGCCTGCCTCCTGCTAACATCCCGCCTTTGTTTCATCTTCAGTTCGAGACCTTCCATGACCACCGTACGCACGCGTATCGCGCCATCGCCTACCGGCGACCCCCATGTCGGCACCGCCTACATCGCCCTGTTCAACTACTGCTTTGCCAAGCAGCACGGCGGTGAGTTCATCCTGCGCATCGAAGATACCGACCAGTTGCGCTCCACGCGCGAGTCGGAACAGCAGATCTTCGACGCCCTGCGCTGGCTCGGCATCGAATGGAACGAAGGCCCGGATGTGGGTGGCCCGCACGGCCCGTACCGGCAGAGTGAGCGTGGCGAGATCTACGCCAAATATGCCAAGGAGCTGGTTGACGCCGGCCACGCCTTCTACTGCTTCTGCACCGCCGAAGAGCTGGATCAGATGCGTGCCGAGCAGCAAGCTCGTGGCGAAACCCCGCGCTATGACGGCCGCGCGTTGCTGTTGAGCGCCGAGGAAGTACAGCGCCGCCTGGACGCTGGCGAGCCACACGTGATCCGCATGAAGGTGCCGAGCGAAGGCATGTGCGTGGTCCCGGACATGCTGCGCGGCGACGTTGAAATCCCGTGGGACCGCATGGACATGCAGGTGCTGATGAAGAACGACGGCCTGCCGACGTACTTCCTGGCCAACGTGGTCGACGACCACCTGATGGGCATCACCCACGTCCTGCGTGGCGAAGAGTGGCTGCCGTCTGCGCCCAAGCTGATCAAGCTGTACGAATACTTCGGCTGGGAGCAGCCCAAGCTGTGCTACATGCCGCTGCTGCGTAACCCGGACAAGTCCAAGCTGTCCAAGCGCAAGAACCCGACCTCGGTGACCTTCTACGAGCGCATGGGCTTCATGCCTGAGGCGATGCTCAACTACCTGGGCCGCATGGGCTGGTCGATGCCGGACGAGCGCGAGAAGTTCTCGCTGGACGAGATGGTCGAGCACTTCGACCTGTCGCGCATTTCGCTGGGCGGCCCGATTTTCGACATCGAGAAACTGTCCTGGCTCAACGGCCAGTGGCTGCGCGAACTGCCGGTCGAGGAATTCGCCACACGCCTGCAGAAATGGGCATTCAACAGCGACTACATGATGAAGATTGCCCCGCACGTGCAGGGCCGGGTCGAGACCTTCAGCCAGGTTGCCCCGCTGGGCGGGTTCTTCTTTGAAGGCGCGCTGAAGCTGGATGCCAAGCTGTTCGAAAGCAAGAAACTGTCGGCCGACCAGGTGCGCCAGGTGATTCAGCTGATCCTGTGGAAGCTCGAAAGCCTGCGCCAGTGGGAAAAAGAGCGCATCACCGGTTGTATCCAGGCCGTGGTCGAAGCCCTGGAACTGAAGTTGCGTGATGCCATGCCGCTGATGTTCGCCGCCATTACTGGCCAGGCCAGCTCGGTGTCGGTGCTGGACGCCATGGAAATCCTCGGCCCCGACCTGACCCGCTACCGCCTGCGCCAGGCCCTGGACCTGCTGGGTGGTGTGTCGAAGAAAGAAAACAAAGAGTGGGAAAAGCTGCTGGCCTCCATCGCCTGAAGGTGTTCTGAAAGCTGCCGCTGAACCGTGTAGGAGCGGCCTTGTGTCGCGAAAGGGCCGCAAAGCGGCCCCGGCGATTTTGCGTTAAAGCGAAGATTGTGGGACCGCGCTGCGGTCCTATCGCGACACAAGGCCGCTCCTACAAGGGTACGATGCTGAGGTTTTGCTGGGGCAGGGCGGTAAGTGATTGTTATCTGTGAAAAAACTTTTGAATATTTTCAAAATTTCGTTTGACAGCCCTGCAATCCGATCTTAATATGCGCCCCGTCCACAGCGATGAACGAAAACGAAACGCCAGCCACCCAGCCAGCGATTCAGTTCAAAGCGACATTGTGGGGCTATAGCTCAGCTGGGAGAGCGCCTGCATGGCATGCAGGAGGTCAGCGGTTCGATCCCGCTTAGCTCCACCAAATTCCGCTTGTCAGCCACGGCTGATAAGCAAGACCGGGTCCAGCAACCGGGTCTTGAAGGTAAGAAGGTTCGTCCCCTTCGTCTAGTGGCCTAGGACACCGCCCTTTCACGGCGGTAACAGGGGTTCGAGTCCCCTAGGGGACGCCAGTTTTACACAAGCGATGTTTAATTATGTCGCTGGGCCGCGAGGCTAGAAATCCGGGGCTATAGCTCAGCTGGGAGAGCGCCTGCATGGCATGCAGGAGGTCAGCGGTTCGATCCCGCTTAGCTCCACCAATTTGCCTCGGTTCGCGTAAGCGGGCCGGCACGAAGGTTACGTCCCCTTCGTCTAGTGGCCTAGGACACCGCCCTTTCACGGCGGTAACAGGGGTTCGAGTCCCCTAGGGGACGCCACTTTTTCCTGCGTTTTGCAGGGTTTAAAAAGGCTCGTCGATTATTGATGAGCCTTTTGTTTCGGGGCTATAGCTCAGCTGGGAGAGCGCCTGCATGGCATGCAGGAGGTCAGCGGTTCGATCCCGCTTAGCTCCACCAATTTTGCCGCGGTTCGCGTAAGCGGATCGGCACGAAGGTTACGTCCCCTTCGTCTAGTGGCCTAGGACACCGCCCTTTCACGGCGGTAACAGGGGTTCGAGTCCCCTAGGGGACGCCATATTTACCCGCGTTTTGCGGGACTTTAAAGGCTCATTCGCTTATTGAATGGGCCTTTTGTTTTTTCTCCCTTCCGAACATTTCGCGGCTGACAAGCGGCGTTAAATTTCGCTTGCCAAAAAATATGATAGGAATAATATTTCGATCATCATATTTTGCATGGCGAGTGCCCGATGAGCGACAAGAAGAGCAGAACCCGCGAGCGCATTCTGGAAGCGGCACGCAGTGCGCTGATCCAGCACGGCCCTGCCGAGCCCAGCGTCAGCCAGGTGATGGGGGCAGCAGGGCTTACCGTCGGCGGTTTCTATGCTCACTTCGACAGCAAGGACGAACTGATGCTTGAAGCGTTCCGCCAGCTGTTGAGTGAGCGCCGCGCCTTGCTCGCCCAGATCGACCCGAGCCTTGATGGTGAAGGGCGGCGGGCGCTGGCCAGTGCCTTCTACCTGTCGCGCAAACACCGGGATGCCGAAGTGCACGCCTGTCCGCTGCCCAACTCGCTGGGCGAGATGCAGCGCCTGCCGGAGGTCTTCCGCGAGGTATTGGCCGAGCACATCGAGCTGATGACTGCTGCCATGGTCGACCGACCCGAAGATGCCGACAAGGCCCTGGCCGACCTGGCGCTCATGGTCGGCGGCCTTGCCCTGGCCCGTGCCTTGGGTACCAGCGAGCTGTCGGACCGTATTCTGCGCGCCGCCAAATCGGCGGTGCTTTAACCCTGGAGCATGGCGATGACTACCCTGAGCTGGATTCGTGGTGTCAATGGCACCCTGGGCCGCCTGGCCCCCGAGCATGTCGCGGGCAAGATGCGCCGTGCCTTCATGACCCCGCGCAATCTGCCGCCTCGGGATTGGGAGCTGCCCGTGCTGGCCAGCGCCGAGCGCATCACCCTGCGCTTCGGCTTGTCTGCCTTGCGCTGGGGCAAGGGGCCGACCGTGCTGCTGATGCATGGTTGGGAGGGGCGCCCGACCCAGTTTGCCGCGTTGATCGAAACCTTGGTCCAGGCCGGGCACACGGTGGTGTCGCTGGAAGGGCCGGGCCATGGCCGTTCGCCTGGCGAACAGGCAAATGTGGTGCTGTTTGCCCGGGCGCTGCTGGAGGCCGCTGCCGAGCTGCCGCCGCTGCGTGCGGTGATTGGCCATTCCATGGGCGGTGCCAGTGTGTTGCTGGCCTTGCAGATGGGGTTGCGCACAGAGGCAGCAGTCAGCATTGCTGCCCCGGCGCGGCTGCTGGGCGTGCTGCGCGGTTTTGCTCATCACCTGGGGATGCCGGCGCGGGCGCGGGCGGCGTTCATTCGCCAGGTAGAGCGGGATGTGGGCATGCAGATCGCACGGCTGGATGTGACCGGTTACCAGTTGGAGCTGCCGGGGTTGGTAGTGCATGCCGCCGATGATGCGCTTGTGGCCGCCGATGAAGCCCAGGTTATTCACAAGGCCTGGTTCGATAGCCGCCTGATGCTGCTGGAGGAGGGAGGGCACCAGCGGGTGCTGTCCGATCCTCGCGTGAGTGAAGCCGTGCTCGAATTGCTGGCTCGCGCAGCTGCACCGGCAAGGCAAAGCGCCTGATGGTAATGCCCGTACCGGCCTCATCGCCGGCAAGCCAGCTCCCACAGGTAAGGCGCAATACTTGAGTCAGGCGCCGTATCTGTGGGAGCTGGCTTGCCGGCGATGAGGCCGGTAAATCCTATGCAAGGGCTGGACTTTTCTCCGCAGGTCGCTGCTAAATTCTCTTTTTCCGCCAAGGAAGCGAACATGAGCTGGGACCTGGCAACACCCTTCGTCATCGACCTGCGCGTCGGCAGCGAGGACATCGACGGCCTCGGCCACGCAAACAACGCGGTCTACGTCACCTGGCTGGAGCGTTGCGCCTGGCGCCACTCCCAGCGGCTGGGGCTGGACCTGGCCGAGTATCGGCGCCTGGACCGGGCGATGGCGGTGGTGCGCCACGAAATCGACTACCTGGCCGCCGCCTATGAGGACGACGAACTGCAACTGGCCACCTGGATCATCGACTGGGACCAGCGCCTGCGCATGACCCGGCGCTTCCAGCTCAAGCGCCCGCGTGACGGCGTAACCCTGCTGCGCGCGCAAACCACTTTTGCCTGCATCGAGCTGTCCAGTGGCAAGCCCAGGCGCATGCCGGCGGAATTCGTCGAAGGTTACGGCCCGGCGCTGATCGGCACCTGAATCGCCGGCGATTTTTGTTAGACTGCCGGCTTTTCCGCCGAGACCCCGACATGCAAATTGCCCTGGCCCCCATGGAGGGGCTGGTTGACAACATCCTGCGCGACGTATTGACCCGCGTGGGCGGTATCGACTGGTGCGTCACCGAGTTCATTCGCGTGTGCGACCGCCTGCTGCCGGCGTCCTCGTTCGACAAGCTGGCGCCCGAGCTGCGCCAAGGCGCGCGCACAGCTGCCGGGGTGCCCATGCGCGTGCAGTTGCTGGGCTCGGACCCGGTGTGCCTGGCGGAAAACGCGGCGCTGGCCTGCGAGCTGGGTGCGCCAGTGATCGACCTGAACTTCGGCTGCCCAGCCAAGACCGTGAACAAGTCACGGGGTGGTGCCGTGCTGCTCAAGGAGCCGGAGTTGCTGCACGCCATCGTGCGCGAGGTGCGCCGCGCGGTGCCGGCGCATATCCCGGTAACCTCGAAGATGCGCCTGGGCTTCGACAGCCCAGACGGCGCGCTGGACTGTGCCACGGCGTTGGCAGAAGGCGGCTCGGCGCACCTGGTGGTGCATGCGCGGACCAAGGTCGAGGGCTACAAGCCGCCGGCGCATTGGGAGTGGGTGGCGCGGGTGCAGGATGTGGTCAAGGTGCCGGTGTTCGCCAATGGCGAGATCTGGACCGTCGATGACTGGCGGCGCTGCCGCGAGGTCAGTGGGGCCGAAGACATCATGCTGGGCCGTGGGCTGGTATCGCGCCCCGACCTGGGCCTGCAGATTGCCGCGGCGCGTGACGGGCGGGACTACCAACCGATGAGCTGGGACGACCTGCTGCCGTTGTTGCGCGAGTTCTGGCGCCAGGCCCAGGCCAAGCTGTCGCCGCGCTATGCGCCGGGGCGCATGAAGCAGTGGCTGGCAATGCTGACCCGCAGTTACCCCGAGGCGGTGCTGTTGTTTGCCGAGTTGCGCCGGGAAGATGACTGTGCGCGGATCAGCCGGTTGCTTGGCGTTGATGCGGCTGCTTTCGAAGCTTGTGTTGCCTGATCAGGCCCTTTCGCGGGCGCGCCCGCTCCCACAGGTATTGCACCGGCCCTGAGGCTTGTGGTGATCCTGTGGGAGCGGGCGTGCCCGCGAAAAGGGCAACACCGATTTCAGATTTTTTCTACTTGCCCCTTGAAAGCCTTTCCCTCGGCCATATCTCTTGAGTACGCGATGCCGAAGTCGGGTCGCGTAATGACTTACTTGCTGAATCTCAGGAGTTTATGACCATGACTACCGCTTTCTCTCTTGCTCCACTGTTCCGCCATTCCGTTGGTTTCGACCGTTTCAACGACCTGTTCGAATCCGCGGCACGCAATGAGGCCGGTAGCAGCTACCCGCCCTACAACGTGGAAAAGCATGGCGAGGACCACTACCGCATCGTGGTTGCCGCAGCCGGTTTCCAGGAGCAGGACCTCGACCTGCAGGTCGAGAAAGGTGTCCTGACCGTGACCGGTGGCAAGCGCGACAACGGCGCCGCTGAAGTGACCTACCTGCATCAAGGTATCGCGCAACGCGCCTTCAAGCTGTCGTTCCGCCTGGCCGACCATATCGAAGTGAAAGCCGCCGGCCTGGCCAACGGCCTGCTCAGCATCGACCTGCTGCGCATCGTGCCTGAAGAAGCCAAGGCCAAGCGCATCCCGATCAATGGCGACAAACCAGCGCTGAACTGATCGCACCGCAATGAAGAAGGGCACCCCTAGGGGTGCCCTTTTTTGTGCCTTCTCACGCGGTCCCTTGTAGGAGCGGCCTTGTGTCGCGATGGGCTGCAAAGCAGCCCCGGCAATCTGTGCTGGAGCGGAGATTTTGGGGCTGCTTTGCAGCCCATCGCGACACAAGGCCGCTCCTACAAGGATCGCACCAGTCATACGATCAGTAGTCCGCCGGCGCCTCCAGCAGCATCTTGCGAAACTCCGACAACGGCAACGGCCGGCTGTGCAGGTAACCCTGGTACAGGTGACAGCCCAGCCGTTCGAGAAACTCAAGTTGCTCGGTCAGCTCCACCCCCTCGGCAATCACTGCCAGGTCCAGGCTGCGGGCCATGGCGACAATGGCGCGGACGATCTCGGCGTCGTTGGGGTCGATCGGTGCATCGCGCACGAAAGTCTGGTCGATCTTCAGCGCATCGACCGGCAGGCGCTTGAGGTAGGTCAGCGAGGAATAGCCAGTGCCAAAGTCATCCATGGCAAAGCTCACCCCGTAACGCTTCAGTTCGCGCATCTTGCTGATGGTGTCTTCCAGGTTCTGAATGACGATGCCTTCGGTGATCTCCAGCTTGAGCATGTGCCGAGGCAGCCGGTAATCGTCCAGGCTGCGCAGCACGCGCTCGACAAAGTTGTTCTGGCGGAACTGCCGTGGGCTGATGTTCACGCACAGGCTGAAATCATCCGCGTCGATCAGCCCGTCGTTCAGCATGCGTGCGCAAGCATCGCAGGCTTCGTCAAGGATCCAGCTGCCAACTTCCAGGATCAGGCCGCTTTCCTCCAACACCTGAATGAACTGCGCGGGCGGCTGCTGGCCCAGTTGCGGGTGGTGCCAGCGCAGCAGCACCTCGGCGCCGACGATACGGTTGTCGCGGGCGTCCACCTGCGGCTGGAAGTGCAGCGCCAGTTCGCCACGGGCCAGGGCAAGGCGCAGGTCGTTTTCCATGCGCAGGCGCTCGCTGGCGGCCTTCTGCATGGTGGTGTGGAACAGTTGGGTGGTGTTGCGCCCGGAGTCTTTGGCCCGGTAAAGGGCGATATCGGCACGCTTGAGTAGGTCGGCCGGGGTGGTGCCGTGGTCGGGGATCAGCGCCACACCGATGCTGGGCGTTACCTGCAAGCGCTGGCCATCCAGCGACATCGGTTCGGCCAGCAGCTCGCGCAGGGTGTCGGCCAGTTCACGCACCTTTTCTTCCACCAGCTCACGGCTGCCCTCCAGCCCGCTGAGCAGTACCACGAACTCATCGCCACCCAGGCGGGCCACGGTGTCCTCCAGGCGCACACTGGCCTCCAGGCGGGCGGTGATGATCTTCAGCACCGTGTCGCCCACCGGGTGGCCCAGCGAGTCGTTGATGTGCTTGAAGTGGTCGAGGTCGAGAAACAGCAGGGCGCCGCGCAGGTTGTGGCGCTTGAGCAGGGCAATCTGCTGGCTCAGGCGGTCCATCAGCAGGGCGCGGTTGGGCAGGTTGGTCAGCGGGTCGTGGTAGGCCAGGTGGCGTATCTGCGCCTGGGCGTTCTTCAGCTGGCTGACGTCGCGGGCGGTCAGCAGCAGGCAGTCGACTTCGTTGAGGGTGATTGGCTCGACAGAGACTTCCACGGTGAGGATATCGCCGCGCTTGTTACGCCCGAGCATTTCCCGGTGATGCACCCGGCCGCGGTCGCGCAGTTCGGTCAGCAACGCGCTGCGCTGCTTTTCGTCGGCCCAGATACCGATCTCGTACACCGTGTGGCCGACCACATCGGCAGCGCTGTAGCCGGTCAGGCGGCAGAAACCGTCGTTGATTTCCAGGTAACGGCCGCTGTGGCGTTCGGTGATGGTGATGGCGTCGGGGCTGGAGTGGAAGGCCTTGGCAAACTTCTCCTCACTGGACTTCAGCGCCGCCTCGGCGCGTTGCTGCTGGGTGATGTCGCGCAGGGTGGTAACGCTGCAGGGCTGGTCGTCGACGGTGATCAGGCGGCTGGAGATCACACAGGTCAACGGCGCGCCGTTGCGGTGGTTGACCACCACGGCAACGTTGCTCAGGGCCTGTTCGCGGATGACCCGCTCGATACGTTGCGCACGCTCGATGGACTCGGCCCACAGGCCGATTTCCTCGGCGGTGCGGCCGATCACCTGGTCGCTGTCCCAGCCAAAGGTCTGGCTGAACGCCGGGTTGATCTCGATGAACTGGCCGGTGTCCTGGCGGGTGACGCAGATCGGGTCGGGGCTGACCTGGAACAGGCTGGCGAACTTCTCTTCCGAGGCGCTCAGGCGCTGCTCACGCTCGACCTGGTCAGTGATGTCGAGCAAGGTGCCAGCCATGCGCAACGGGTTGCCCTGCTCGTCGCGGTACAGCCGTGCGCGGCTTTCGATGTAGCGTGAAATGCCGTTTTCCAGCTGCACCCGGTAGGTGATCTGGTAGTTGCCGGCAGGCCCTTCGCGCAGGCTGCGGTAGGCCTGGCGCATCGAGTTGCGTTCCTGCTCCGGCACCCCCTCGAAAAACGCATCGAACGATTCGTGAAAAGGGGTGGGCGGCAGGCCGTGCAGCTGCGCGGCGCGGGCCGAGCCGTAGAGCATGCCGCTGGGGATGTGCCAGTCCCAGGTGCCCAGCTGCGCCGAGTCCAGGGCCAGGTCCAGGCGTTCCTGGCTGTCTTTCAGGGCCTGCTCGGCGCGCTTGCGCTCGGTGGTGTCGACAAAGGTGCTGATCAGGAAGGTGACGCCCTCAAGTTCAATGCCCTGGGTGCAGAGGATGCCGTCGTGCACCTTGCCACTGCTGGCGCGGAACTGCACCTCGATGATGAGCGGGCCGCCGCTGGCGCGGGTCGACTCCATCACCTGGTGGCGCTGCTCGGGGTTGACCCACAGGCCCAGCTCCAGGCTGGTCTTGCCTATTACCTGGCTGCCGGGCCAGCCGAACATGTCTTCGAAGTGCTGGTTGACCTCGAAGATCATGCCGTCGTGGCGGCGGGTCAGCAAAATGGCGTTGGGGCTGAGGTGAAACAGGGTAGCGAAGCGCTTTTCCGAATTGATCAGCGCTGTTTCCCGCTCGCGCTGGCGGGTAATTTCGCGGATCACCCCGATCATCTGCGGCCGGCCATGCTGGTCGTGGGTCAGGCTACCGTTGATCTCCAGCCAGTGCAGGCTGCCGTCCGGCCAGCGAATACGGTGGCGCATGGCCTGTTCCACCGGCTCGCCGTTGAACACGGCCTGGAATACCTGGCGCGTGCGCGCGCGGTCTTCCTCGGGCAGCAGGTCGAGGTAGTCGACATCGGCGGGCAACGGCCGCTGCGGGTCGAAGCCGAACAGGGCCTGGGTGCCCCGCGACCAGCTGACCCGGCCGCTTTCGATATCCCACAGCCAAGCCCCCAGGCGCGCGCCGTTGAGCGCGGCCAGCAGTTGTGGGGCGTTCTGCCAGGCCTGTTCCGACTCTTGGGGATCGGCCGCTGAGATACGCGGCAGGCGCAAAAAGCGGTTTGCTGATTTGGGCATCGGTACCAGACCTTTGGCGTATGACGCGTCCTTGAATTGGAAGTACCGGGCTGACGGCCGGTCAGGCGGGCCCTGCGTGGCTGTCGAGCAGGGCCATGAATGCCCTGGCCGCGTTCGATAGCGTTCGCTCCGTATGCAGAATGTAGCCTAGCTGGCGCGACAGCTGTATGCCCGGCAAGGCGATGGGTGCAACCTGTTCGTCGAGCATGGTGCGCGGCAATACGCTCCAGGCCAGGCCGATCGATACCATCATCTTGATGGTTTCCAGGTAGTTGGTGCTCATGGCGATGTTCGGCGTCAGGCCCTGGCTTTCGAACAGGCGCTGGACAATGTGGTGGGTGAAGGTGTTGCCGCCAGGGAATACCGCCGGGTGGCGGGCGACATCCGCCAGCCTGACTTCATGGTTGTTGGCCAGCGGATGCTCGGGGGCGGCGACGAAGTCCAGGGCGTCGTCCCACACCGGCACCGCCTTGACCAGGTGGTGCGGGTCGGGCGCCAGGGTGATCACCGCAATCTCGGCCCGGCCATGCAGAATTTCGTCGTAGGCCTGTTCCGAATCCAGAAACTGAATATCCAGCGCCACGGCCGGGTACTGGCGGGTGAAAGCCCGCAGCAATGGAGGCAGGCGGTGCAGGCCGATGTGGTGGCTGGTGGCCAGGGTCAGACGACCGCTCACGGCCCCGGTCAGATTGGTCAGCGCCCGTCGGGTATCATCAAGGACATTGAGGATCTGGTAGGCCCGTGGCAGCAGGGCGCGCCCGGCCTCGGTCAGGGTCACCTCGCGGCCCAGGCGGTCGAACAGCCGCACACCCAGTTGCTGCTCCAGCCCGGCGATGCGTTTGCTGATGGCCGGCTGGGTCAGGAACAGCCGTTCGGCCGCCCCGGAAAAGCTGCCGGTTTCGGCAATGGCTATAAAGGCACTGAGGTTGGCCAGGTCCATGGAGTTGTATTCCTTTGGGTTATCCAAAGCATAAAAATTATGAATTTGAGTTATTCAATCTAACCCCATAGCATCGTCCGTACAAGCCAAGGGGTCTTTGGCATAGAAAGACGCTGATGAGGAACAGTCTGATGGCTGGCAAAACGCTCTACGACAAACTCTGGGAAGCCCATGAGGTCAAGCGCCGTGATGACGGCTCGTCCTTGATCTACATCGACCGCCACATCATCCACGAAGTGACGTCGCCCCAGGCCTTCGAAGGCCTGCGCCTGGCCAACCGCAAACCGTGGCGCATCGACACCAACATCGCCACCCCCGACCACAACGTGCCGACCACGCCAGAGCGCAAGGGCGGCATCGAGGCCATCGTCGACCAGGTGTCGCGCCTGCAGGTGCAGACCCTCGACGAAAACTGTGACGAATACGGCATCGTCGAATTCAAGATGAATGACGAACGCCAAGGCATCGTCCACGTCATCAGCCCGGAGCAGGGTGCCACCTTGCCTGGCATGACCGTGGTCTGCGGTGACTCGCACACCTCCACCCACGGCGCCTTCGGTGCCCTGGCCCACGGCATTGGCACCTCCGAGGTCGAGCACGTGCTCGCCACCCAGTGCCTGGTCGCCAAGAAGATGAAGAACATGCTGGTGCGCGTGGAAGGCCAGTTGCCTGCCGGCGTTACCGCCAAGGACATCGTCCTGGCCGTGATCGGCAAGATCGGCACCGCCGGTGGCAACGGCCACGCCATGGAGTTCGCGGGCAGCGCCATCCGCGAATTGTCGATGGAAGGCCGCATGACCATCTGCAACATGTCCATCGAAGCCGGTGCCCGTGTGGGCCTGGTGGCCACTGACGCCACCACCGTTGCCTATGTCGAAGGCCGCCCGTATGCGCCGAAGGGCGAGCAGTGGGAACAAGCGGTCGAGTCGTGGAAAGGCCTGGTGTCGGATGCCGATGCCGTCTTCGACACCGTGGTCGAACTGGACGCAGCGCAGATCAAGCCACAGGTCAGCTGGGGCACCTCGCCCGAGATGGTCCTGGCCGTCGACCAGCGCGTACCGGACCCGGCTGCCGAAGCCGACCTGGTCAAGCGTGGTTCTATCGAACGTGCCCTCAAGTACATGGGCCTGACCGCCAACCAGGCGATCACCGATATCCAGCTGGACCGCGTGTTCATCGGCTCGTGCACCAACTCGCGTATCGAAGACCTGCGCGCCGCGGCAGAAATCGCCAAGGGCCGCAAGGTAGCCGCTACCGTCAAGCAAGCCATCGTCGTGCCGGGCTCGGGCCTGGTGAAGGCCCAGGCCGAGCGCGAAGGCCTGGACAAGATCTTCGTCGAAGCCGGTTTCGAATGGCGTGAGCCAGGCTGCTCGATGTGCCTGGCAATGAACCCGGACCGCCTGGAGAGCGGCGAGCACTGCGCGTCCACCTCCAACCGCAACTTCGAAGGCCGTCAGGGCGCCGGTGGCCGTACCCACCTGGTCAGCCCGGCCATGGCTGCCGCTGCCGCGGTGACCGGCCACTTCATCGATGTCCGCGAGTTGATCCAAGGGAGCGCAGCATGAAAGCCTTTACCCAGCACACTGGCCTCGTCGCGCCGTTGGACCGTGCCAACGTCGACACCGACCAGATCATCCCCAAGCAGTTCTTGAAGTCGATCAAGCGCACCGGCTTTGGCCCGAACCTGTTCGACGAATGGCGTTACCTGGACGTGGGCCAGCCCTACCAGGACAACAGCAAGCGCCCGGTCAACCAGGATTTCGTGCTCAACCACGCACGTTACCAGGGTGCCAGCGTGTTGCTGGCGCGGGAGAACTTCGGTTGCGGCTCCAGCCGTGAGCACGCCCCGTGGGCGCTGGACGAGTATGGCTTTCGCAGCATCATTGCGCCGAGCTTTGCCGACATCTTCTTCAACAACAGCTTCAAGAACGGCCTGTTGCCGATCATCCTCAGCGATGAGGAAGTGGACGAGCTGTTCAAGCAGGTTGAAGCCAACCCGGGCTACCAGTTGACCGTCGACCTGCAAGCGCAGGCGGTGACCCGCCCGGATGGCAAGGTGCTGCACTTCGAGATCGATGCGTTCCGCAAGCACTGCCTGCTCAACGGCCTGGACGATATCGGCCTGACCCTGCAGGACAGCGATGCGATCAAGGCCTTCGAAGGCAAGCACCGCGCCAGCCAGCCTTGGCTGTTCCGTGATGCCTGAAGTATGTAGATGACAGTGCCGGCCTCTTCGCGGGCACGCCCGCTCCCACAGGACTATCACAGTCCTGAAAAGTGTGGGGTCCCTGTGGGAGCGGGCAAGCCCGCGAAGAGGCCGGCACAGGCAATACAAAACCAAAAGGATTGAGACATGACCAGCACCCAACACACCGACGTGGTCCAGCGCCAGTTCGGCGAACAGGCCAGCGCCTACCTCAGCAGCGCCGTGCACGCCCAGGGCAGTGAATTCGCCCTGCTGCAGGCCGAGCTGGCAGGGCAGGCGCATGCCCGCGTGCTGGACCTGGGCTGTGGTGCCGGTCATGTCAGTTTCCACGTCGCCCCGCTGGTCGCTGAAGTGGTCGCCTACGACCTTTCACAATCCATGCTCGACGTGGTTGCCAGCGCTGCCGCCGAGCGCGGCCTGGCCAATATCACCACCGAGCGCGGCGCCGCCGAACGCCTGCCGTTCGCAGATGCCTCGTTCGACTTCGTCTTCAGCCGCTACTCGGCCCACCACTGGAGCGACCTGGGCCTGGCCCTGCGCGAAGTGCGCCGGGTGCTCAAGCCAGGCGGCGTGGCAGCGTTCATCGATGTGATGTCGCCGGGCAGCCCGCTGCTCGACACCTACCTGCAAACGGTCGAAGTGCTGCGCGACACCAGCCATGTACGCGATTATTCCGCCGCCGAATGGCAGCGCCAGGTCAGCGAAGCCGGCCTGCATGTGCGCAGCCACACGCGCCAGCCGCTGCGCCTGGAGTTCACCAGCTGGGTCGAGCGCATGCGCACCCCCGAGCCGATGCGCCTGGCCATCCGCCAATTGCAGCAAGCCATGGGTGAAGAAGTACGGCAGTATTACCAGATCGAGGCCGATGGCTCGTTCAGCACCGATGTGCTGGTGTTGTGGGCCGAGCGTTAAGCACTTTTCGGTGGGGCCCGTCTGGCCGCACCGCGTGAATGGATAGAGGAAAGCATGAGCAAGCAGATTCTGATTCTCCCAGGTGACGGTATCGGCCCGGAAATCATGGCCGAAGCGGTCAAGGTGCTGGAACTGGCCAACGACAAGTTCCAGCTCGGCTTCAGCCTGGAACACGACGTGATCGGTGGCGCCGCCATCGACAAGCACGGCGTGCCGCTGGCCGACGAAACCCTGGAACGTGCGCGCAAGGCCGATGCCGTGCTGCTGGGCGCCGTGGGTGGCCCGAAGTGGGACAAGATCGAGCGTGACATCCGCCCGGAGCGTGGCCTGCTGAAAATCCGTTCGCAACTGGGCCTGTTCGCCAACCTGCGCCCGGCCATCCTCTACCCGCAATTGGCCGATGCCTCGTCGCTGAAGCCGGAAATCGTTTCGGGCCTGGACATTCTCATCGTCCGTGAGCTGACCGGTGGCATCTACTTCGGTGCCCCGCGTGGCCAGCGCGAGCTGGAAGGCGGCGAGCGCCAGGCCTACGACACCCTGCCGTACAGCGAAAGCGAAGTGCGCCGCATTGCCCGTGTCGGCTTCGACATGGCTCGCGTGCGTGGCAAGAAGCTGTGCTCGGTGGACAAGGCCAACGTCCTGGCCTCCAGCCAGCTGTGGCGTGAAGTGGTCGAAGACGTGGCCAAGGACTACCCGGATATCGAACTGAGCCACATGTACGTCGACAACGCTGCCATGCAGCTGGTACGTGCACCCAAGCAGTTCGACGTGATGGTGACCGACAACATGTTCGGTGACATTCTGTCGGATGAAGCTTCCATGCTGACCGGTTCCATCGGCATGCTGCCTTCTGCGTCGCTGGATGCCGACAACAAGGGCATGTACGAGCCGTGCCATGGCTCGGCGCCGGACATCGCCGGCCTTGGTATCGCCAACCCGCTGGCGACCATCCTGTCGGTGTCGATGATGCTGCGTTACAGCTTCGATCAGTCGGCTGCCGCCGAGGCGATCGAGAAGGCCGTCAGCCTGGTCCTGGACCAGGGCCTGCGCACCGGCGACATCTTCTCTGAAGGCTGCCGTAAAGTTGGTACGCAGGAAATGGGCGACGCAGTAGTCGCAGCGCTGCGGAATCTGTAATCTCTCTGGCCCGCCACCCCAAATTCCCGGTGGCGGCCCACTTTTAGCAAAGGTGTAGTTGCGATGAAACGTGTAGGTCTGATCGGTTGGCGCGGTATGGTCGGTTCCGTGCTCATGCAGCGGATGCTGGAGGAGCAGGATTTCGACCTTATCGAGCCGGTGTTCTTCACTACTTCCAACGTTGGCGGCCAAGGCCCGAACGTGGGCAAGGATACAGCGCCGCTCAAGGACGCGTATTCCATTGAAGAACTCAAGACCCTCGACGTTATCCTGACCTGCCAGGGCGGCGACTATACCAACGAGGTCTTCCCCAAGCTGCGTGAAGCCGGCTGGCAGGGTTACTGGATCGATGCGGCATCGTCCCTGCGCATGCAGGATGACGCCGTGATCGTCCTCGACCCGGTCAACCGCAAGGTCATCGACCAGCAGCTGGACGCCGGTACCAAGAACTACATCGGCGGCAACTGCACCGTCAGCCTGATGCTGATGGGCCTGGGTGGCCTGTTCGAAGCCGGCCTGGTCGAGTGGATGAGCGCCATGACCTACCAGGCAGCTTCGGGTGCCGGCGCGCAGAACATGCGCGAGCTGATCAAGCAGATGGGTGCCACCCAAGCGGCCGTTGCCGATGACCTGGCCAACCCGGCCAGCGCCATCCTCGACATCGACCGCAAGGTTGCCGAGGCCATGCGCAGCGACGCCTTCCCGACCGAGAACTTTGGCGTGCCACTGGCGGGCAGCCTGATCCCGTGGATCGACAAGGAACTGCCGAACGGCCAGAGCCGTGAAGAGTGGAAGGCCCAGGCCGAGACCAACAAGATCCTCGGCCGCTTCAAGAGCCCGATCCCGGTCGACGGCATCTGCGTGCGCATCGGCGCCATGCGTTGCCACAGCCAGGCGCTGACCATCAAGCTGAACAAGGACGTGCCGATCGCCGACATCGAAGGCATGATCAGCCAGCACAACCCTTGGGTGAAACTGGTGCCGAACCAGCGTGAAATCAGCATGCAGGAACTGACCCCAACCAAGGTCACCGGCACCCTGAACATCCCGGTGGGCCGCCTGCGCAAGCTGAACATGGGCTCGCAGTACCTGGGCGCGTTCACCGTGGGTGACCAGCTGCTGTGGGGCGCTGCCGAACCGCTGCGCCGCATGCTGCGGATTCTGCTGGAGCGTTGAGCCGGGTTTGATCGCTTAAAGCCCTGCAAGGCGCTGGTCTTGCAGGGCTTTTTTAGTTCGTACAGCGTTGGCGATGGGCAGCGTGTTCGCGATCAGGCGGTATGTCATCTGCAATCATTGCAGCGGAATGACGTAGTTGAAGACTTGGGAGTCACCCGCCAAGGGTTTAAGTGAAACCGTCCCATCTTCCCCTACATCAAGGAATTTACCGTTCTTCTTGTTCTGGAGTCGAATCCAGAAGAGCCTCCCTATTAGGTCCTTTCGAGTTAACCAGGTAAGTTTGTCCGCATGCGGTTGTGCACACTCCTGCAGCCTCAACTCGTCGTTCAGGCATTGGCCATCGCCGTTCATGAGCGTTATCTCGGTACTTCCATCTGGCAGCGGCGTTGTGGCCGTGCTGATCATGTACCAGCGAACCATCTCTCTCTGCCCACCGTCCGAAAATGCTACTGTTCCGCGCGAAGGTGTGAGGTATCGACCGTTATGTAGCACCAGAAACTTCACGAGCGCTCGTTTCTGGAAATGTTGGTTTTCGGCTTGGCCCAGCGGGGCAAGCACTGGCGTGTCACTACCGTGGGTTGTGGTGATGAAGCGTCCGGTGATCAGTTCCTGCAGATAGATGTCAGACGGAGTTTGAGTCAAGTCTTGGCGTGTCCACCAAACGGTATCTTTACGCGGGAAATGGCATTCGCCGGTTGCTAAGCTAGCGTTGATGCAACGGCCCGAGATGTCGAGTGGTTGGTAGGCGTCGAACTGATGGGGGAACACCTTCTTGTAGGGGAGGCGCCAAATTGCCTCCGCATTGCAGGTCGCAAGTTTCAAACCCTGATCGGTGGCTTTAAGGCAGGCGTTCTGTTCTTTTGAATAGAGCCATTGCGGTTCCCAGACCCGGTTTATCTGCTCGCCGTGCTCAGCCCCCATGCTGATGGCCAGGGGAAGCGGGTTATCTTCAAGCTGCCGCTCATGGACCACGGTGTCATCCACTTTGAGCACTGCTTTGACAGGTTTACGCTCGGAATTGACATTGAAAGCGGCTGTTTTCAAGGTGTCTTTGCCGATGGGGCCGGCATAGAGTAAGTGTGTCTCGACGGCTCCGCTGACGTAATGAACATCGACCTGATAAATGTGCGGGCTGCGATCGTCGCCTGGCTTGAAATGAACCAATTCGTTATCGCTGCTGTCGGCGAGCAAGGCCAAGCCTTGGTTGCCAATGGGGGTAATGAACTTGCCGGTATTACTTTCCTGCAGCTTCAGCAGGCGAGAGTTATTCGTCAGGTCTATGCGGCCACGCCAGCGAACTTGCGGTTCGATGTTGGAACAACTGCGAAAGTTGAAATTGAAATCCAGGCATCTGCCGGCGCTGTTGCGCACGATGATAATCGGCGCGAGCGGCGCTTCTGCTTCGTTTTGCGGGGGCACGCTTTGAATGTCGAGTTGAGCGGACTCGTCATCGCACGCTTTCAATACCAGTTGGTCGTGTTCCGAGGCGAGGCATTGCGAGGTGACCGTCATCAATGCGGAATCGCTCGTGCTGCGCTGCGGGTTGGTCACAGAGCTGGTGGATAGCTGCGCAGGGCTGAAGACATTCCCATAGTTGCTCAAAATGGCCGGATAGATTTGGTTGATGCCGTCCCTGTTGTGGGAAGGGTCGGAAAAGGTTGCCACCAAGGTATGAACCGGCACTGCAGTTTCAACAGGCACTTGATTTGCTTTGGGCGAAAGCAACGGCGGCAGAGAGGCAGGTAGCTGGATGCCTGCGTCAAGGAAGCCTTGAGATAAGGGCTTCTTCTCAAAGCTTTGGCCATCGTCGGCGGCAGCACCCGTCACGCCAACGGCTGGCGGGCGGTGGTCGTCACCCAGTTCAGCGTACTCCGCGCCGTCCGGCAGCCGTCCGAAGCGCTGCTGTACACGGAGCGTCTGCTGGTGTGTATAGGGCGCAATGTAACGTTTCCAGCTGGCGCCCTCTGTCGAATTCAGGCCCAGTTTTTCGAACTCGTCAATCAAGGGCGCCGAAGCGGTACTGGGATGCCAAGGCGGGGCGGAGAGTGATCCAAGCACATGACCGAAGTAATGCAAGCCCAGGTAGTCTACCGGCAGCCCGTAACGGTGTGGGTCAGGGTGTGTGTTAGGCAGGAAGACATTGTCATACGCCCGATACGACCAGTCTTCATAGCGTCCGGGGGTATCGTGGGGAAGCCCAAATGCGTGACCGGTTTCATGCCAGAAGCCATCGGGGAAGTAAGGGTAATTACAGCTGTTACCTCCGCAGCTGGCGGCTACGCCTGGCGGCAATGGAGGCATGCCTTCGGGCGTGTCAAGCAGCTGCCCCGTAATGGCTACAGGGTAGCCAGATTTCTTGTCGCCCAGATTCGAGGCCGCGCGCCAGTAATTGCCCATTCCCACTTTAGCCGGTAGCGTCTTGTCGCCGAACTCAGCCCACTCCATGCCATTGGTCTTGTCGTAAACATGCGGCTTTTGATCCGGTCCCATGGCAATGATGCGTGGCCAGTAAGCTTTGCCGGTGCCAAGATGAAGGCGTTGGGTGGGCAGTTCGGAGAGCATTTCCCGTGCTGCAATACGCGCGGCAGCGGGGTTATACTCACCGTCGAACTGATCGAGGGTGTCCCTGCACGTCGACTCACCCTTAAAGACGCAGCCCTTGATGTTCATAAGTACCAGCCCCTCGCTTTCGGGGGTCATGAACACGAATTTGTCAGCGGATAGCGAGCCTTGATTGCTAGGATTGCCAGCTTGCTGAAAGCTGATGCGTGCATCGGGGCTGAACAAGTTCCAGGGGACCTGATAGCTGAACGTGTTTTCCCTGAACTTCGGGTAGCTGCCTTCAATGGTCTTACCGGAGAAGGTGTTCTCCTGGTCATATACCGCGGTGCTCGGAAGTGCTTCAGGGCGTTCCATGCGTACAGTGGTGGTGCTGCCATTCAACGTTATAGTCATGTCCACGTCAGTAACTGGCTTGATCGGCCTGAACATGACCAGGGCCGCTTTGTGCGGCACCAGAAAGGGGTCAAAGATTCTCCGAGTCGCCGCTACTACATGTGTCTGGGCGAAATCGACCTGCCCCCCCAGAGCGCCCTGTAAATCATTTCTCGGCGCATCCGCGACGCTAGTCTGGGGTGCGCAGGCGGTGGTGGCCAAAAATGACAGAAGCGTTGTTATCAGTAGCGGGCGCATAACGTGTCCTTTGATTAATAGCCGTCATGCAAGAGTGGGGGTGATTGAGAAAACCCGATACTGGCAAAAATGTCAGGTAGCGCCTGTCGTTCCGACCGGCCTGATGTTCGGCTGTCGGTCGCAGAGGGGCTGGCGCATTGAGGGTGTTCGTTGTTCCATAATCCGAGTAAAGTGCCGCCCCCGCCGTTTCAGCAAAAGGATCCCCTCCATGACCCAACCCCTGGACATCGCCGTCGTCGGCGCCACCGGTAGCGTCGGTGAAACCCTCGTACAGATCCTCGAAGAGCTGGATTTTCCGGTCGCCACCCTGCATCTGCTGGCCAGCATGGAATCGGCGGGCAGCAGCGTGATGTTCGCTGGCAAGAAGCTCAAGGTGCGCGAAGTCGACAGCTTCGACTTCGCCCAGGTCAAACTGGCCTTCTTCGCCACCGCTGCCGCAGTTAGTCGCAGCTTTGCCGGCAAGGCGCTGCAGGCGGGCTGCACGGTCATCGACCTGTCTGGTGGCCTGGACGACGCCCTGGCCCTGGTGCCTGAAGCCAACGCAGAGCGCCTGGACGGCCTGGCATTGCCTGCGCGCATTGTCAGCCCGTGCTCGGCTGCAGTTGCCCTGGCGGTCGCGCTGGCACCGCTCAAGGGCCTGCTGGACATCGAGCGGGTGCAGGTGATGGCGGCGCTGGCGGTGTCCGCGCAAGGCCGCGAAGCCGTCAGCGAACTGGCACGGCAAACGGCCGAGCTGCTCAATGCCCGGCCGCTGGAGCCACGCTTCTTCGACCGCCAGGTGGCATTCAACCTGCTGGCCCAGGTGGGGGCCGCCGATGAGCAGGGCCATACGGCGCCGGAGCGCCGCCTGGTCAGCGAGTTGCGCGTGCTGCTGGGCCTGCCTGAATTGAAGATTTCCGTGAGCTGCGTTCAAGTCCCGGTGTTTTTCGGCGATAGCTTCAGTGTGGCCGTACAGAGCCGTCACCCGGTCGACCTGAAAGCGGTCAACCAGGCCCTGGAGGCAGCCGACAGCGTCGAGTTGGTAGAACGTGACGATTATCCGACCCCGGTCGGTGACGCAGTGGGCCAAGACGTGGTCTATGTTGGTCGTGTACGTCACGGTGTTGATGAAGACCAGCAGCTCAACCTCTGGCTGACCACCGACAACGTGCGCAAGGGCGCCGCGCTCAATGCCGTGCAAGTGGCACAATTGTTGATTAAACAGATGCCGTAAAAGATACTGGCGAGCACTTTTGTCCTGCTCTGCTTGCAGGTTTCGGGACGATTCATACAAGGGAAGAGGTCATGCTTCGAATTCGCAAACTGGTTCTGGCCATGGCTGCAGCATCAGCGCTGTCGTCTGGCATGGCGAATGCGCTGGGCCTGGGGGAGCTGACCCTGAAGTCGGCACAGAATCAGCCGCTGGACGCCGAGATCGAATTGCTCGACGTGCGCGACCTCAAAGCCGCCGAAGTGGCGCCAAGCCTGGCGCCGCCGGAAGAGTTCAGCAAGGCCGGGGTGGCGTTTCCGACGTACCTCGAAGACCTGACCTTCACACCGGTGATCAACCCCAACGGCAAGAGCGTGCTGCGGGTTACCTCCAGCCAGCCGCTGCCAGGGACAGTGGTCAAGTTCCTGGTCCAGGTGATGTGGCCGCAGGGCCGCCTGCTGCGTGACTACAGCGTGCTGCTCGACCAGGCCAAGGCCCAGGGTGACAAGCCGGCGGCGGGTAACGTCGCGCCGGCGGTAACCGGTGCCAGCAACTACACCACCCAGCGCCGCGACACCCTGTGGCAGATTGCTGCGCGCAACACCCAGGGTGGCTCGATCCAGCAGACCATGATCGCGATCCAGGCGTTGAACCCTGACGCCTTCATCGGCAACAACATCAACCAGCTGAAGGTTGGCCAGGTACTGCGCCTGCCCGACCAGCAGCAGGTCCAGAACATTGCGCAGGGCGAGGCAAACCGCGAGGTGGCCGAACAGTATGCCGCCTGGCGTGAAGGCCGCCGCCTGGGCCCGCGTGCCCGCCAGCTCGACGCTACCCGCCGTGGCGCCGCCGAAGCTGCCCCGGCGCGTATCGCCCAGGGCGACAACCTGCGCCTGGTCAGCCCGGGTAACCAGGCCGGTGCTGGTCAGGCCAAGGCACTCAACGACAAGCTGGCCGTGGCCCAGGAAAGCCTGGACACCAGCCGCCGCGACAACGACGAACTGAAAAGCCGCATGACCGACCTGCAGAGCCAGCTGGACAAGCTGCAGCGTCTGATCGAGCTGAAGAACGACCAGCTGGCGCGCCTTGAAGGCCAGGGCGCAGCCGCTCCGGCAGTGGCTGCTGCAACGCCGGCCCAGCCGGCAGCGGCAGCTCAGCCGGCAGTCAAGCCGGCACCTGCTGCCGTCGACACCGCGCCCAAGCCGGTGCCGGCCGCCAAACCTGTGCCAGCGACCCAGCCGAACAGTGCACTCGACCAGGTCCTGGGCAACCCGTGGCTGCTTGGGCTGATTGCCGGCTCCAGCATCCTGGTGCTGGCGTTGTTGCTGTGGCTGCTGGCGCGCAAGCGCAAGGCCCAGCAAGAGGCTGAAAAGCACCTGCGCATGGCGCGGGCGCTGGAAGAAGAGCAAGGCACAGGTTTCGACAACGATACCGAGAGCCTCGACGGCGTCGAAGTCTCGGAGCCAAGCGTGACCCTGTCGCCCGCTGTGGTCGCAGCTTCGGCTGCCGCTGCTGTTGCTGCGGAAAAAGTGGCAGCGCCAGCCACCGAGGCAGAGCTCGAGCCTGAGCCGTACGCCGACCCGCACGCCGCGCTGCTGGCCCAAGTCGATGAATGCCTGGCCGAGGGCCGCCTGAACCGCGCCACCGAACTGCTGGAGCCCGCCGTGGACACCGCGCCGGAGCGTGACGACCTGCGCCTGAAACTGATGGACGTGTACGCCCGCCAGGGTGACCAGAGCGCGTTCGCCGAACAGGAGCGCAAGTTGCCGGCCAGCGAGCAGAACGCTGCTGAAGTCGCCGGGCTGAAAGAACGTTACCCGGCCATGCTTGGCCTGGCCGCTGCCGGCCTGGGTGCGGCGGCACTGGCTGCCGAGATGGATGAGCAGTACGTGCAGGAACTGCTGCACGACGAGCCAGAGGCACCGGTAGTTGCCGATGTGGTGCCTGACGAGGTGCCTGAGTTCGAGCCACAGGTAGACGCTGAGCCAGAGGTTGTGGCGCAAGCAGAGCCTGAAGCCGAGCTGGATGCCTTCGAAGAAGTGCCGACCCTTGATGCACCGGGCCTGGATGAGCAGGACCTGGACAGTGACTTTGACTTGAGCCTGGGTGAAGACCTGCCGGAAGAAGACCCGCTGGCAGCGCCGTTGTTGGACGAGCCGGCGGCACAGGAGCCTGTACCCGACGAGCTGGTAATTGCCGAGCCTGTGCTGGATGAGCCGGGGCTGGAAGAGGTTCAGCCAGAAGAACAGCCGTTTGCCGTGGATGCCGAACTGCAAGCCGACGCCGACGCTGATTTCGAGGCCATGCTGGCCCAGGCAGAGCCACAGCCTGCCGTGGACCTGTCCGATTTCGACCTCGATGTCACCGAGCCGGTTGCCCCTGCCGCCCCGGATGCTGTGGAAGAGGCCCCGGTGGACATCGCCGCCGAACTGGCTGCCTTCGACAGCGTGCCGGAGTTTGACCCGGTCTCCGAGTTCGACATGCCGTCGGACTTCGACCTGTCGCTGTCGCTGGACGACGATTCGCCGGCAGCCAAGAGCTTTGCCTCGGAGCTGGACGACGTCAACGCCGAGCTGGACAAGCTGTCGCAGAGCCTCGAATCGCCATCGCTGGAGCCACACTTCACCAGCGAGGACGCGGTTGCGCAGCCTGAGCCAGAGCCCTTGGACGACCTGGACTTCGACTTCTTCTCCGGCAGTGACGAAGTAGCCACCAAGCTCGACCTGGCCCGCGCCTACATCGACATGGGCGACAACCAGGGCGCGCGCGACATCCTTGATGAAGTGGTCAAGGACGGCGACGACACCCAGCGCCAGGAAGCCGAGGGCATGCTCTCTCGCCTGGTCTGAGGCGCTACCGCAGGCAGTGCAGTGCCTGTAGGAGCGGCCTTGTGTCGCGAACGGGCCGCAAGCGGCCCCGACGATATCTGCTGCGAAGCTGAAAATCTGGGGCCGCGTTGCGGCCCATCGCGACACAAGGCCGCTCCTACAAGGGCTTGCGTCAGCTTGATGTGCCATCAACAACGGCAGCCCTACACGGCTGCCGTTGTCGTTATAATCCCCGCCATTCCGTACACCCCACAGGTTTCATGCGCTTGGACATCATCGACACCGCTGCCGCCGAATCCGCGGCCGAAGGCTACTCCCGAATCGCCCTGGGCGTGGAATACAAGGGCGCCCGCTACCGCGGCTGGCAGCGTCAGGCCAGTGGAGTGCCCAGCGTTCAGCAAGCCCTTGAGCAAGCGCTGTCCAAAGTGGCCAATGAACCGATTTCGGTGATCTGCGCCGGGCGTACCGATGCCGGCGTGCATGGCTGCGGGCAGATCGTGCATTTCGATACCCGCGCCGTACGCGACGAGCGCGCCTGGACCCTGGGCACCAACTTCAACCTGCCGCACGACATCAGCGTGGTCTGGTCGCGGCCGATGCCGGCCGACTTCCATGCCCGCTTCAAGGCGTGTGCCCGGCGCTACCGCTACGTCATCTACAACGACCCGATTCGCCCGGCGCACCTGGCCGAGGAAGTGACCTGGAACCACCGCCCGCTGGATGTCGAGCGCATGGCCGAAGCGGCGCAGTTCCTGCTTGGTACTCACGACTTCAGCGCCTTCCGTGCCAGCCAGTGCCAGGCCAAGTCGCCGATCAAGCACATCTACCACCTGCGCGTTACCCGCCATGGCCAGATGATCGTGCTGGACGTGCGCGCCACCGCCTTCCTGCACCACATGGTGCGTAACATTGTCGGTGTGCTGACAGCCATCGGCGCCGGCGAGCGCCCGGTCACCTGGGCGCGTGAAGTGCTGGAAGGGCGCGACCGCCGTGAAGCCGGGGTCACCGCCCATCCGTACGGGCTTTACCTGGTCAAGGTGGAGTACCCCGAGGAATATGTGTTGCCCCAGCGTTACATCGGCCCACACTTTTTGACCGGCTACGAAGCGTTGGCAGACTGACGGACGAAAAGCCATTTGCTAACATCCGGCCTTTCACCGTAACAATCAGGGTTCGCTGTCCATGAGCAATGTTCGCAGCAAGATCTGCGGGATTACCCGTATCGAAGACGCACTGGCCGCTGCCGAAGCGGGTGCCGATGCCATCGGCTTTGTCTTCTATGCCAAGAGCCCGCGGGCCGTGGACGTGCGCCAGGCGCGGGCGATCATTGCCGAGTTGCCACCGTTCGTGACCACGGTCGGGTTGTTCGTCAACGCCTCACGTTGCGAGCTGAACGAGATCCTCGAAGTGGTTCCGCTGGACCTGCTACAGTTCCACGGCGACGAAACCCCGCAAGACTGCGAAGGCTACCACCGCCCCTGGATCAAGGCCCTGCGTGTGCGCCCGGGCGATAACCTGGAGGCGGCCTGCCAGCTTTACGCGGGGGCTCGCGGCATACTACTGGACACCTACGTGGCGGGCGTACCCGGGGGAACCGGTGAAGCGTTCGACTGGTCACTGGTGCCGGCACACCTGAGCAAGCCCATTATCCTGGCGGGCGGGCTGTCGGCCGATAACGTCGGCCAGGCCATTGCCCAGGTGCGGCCTTACGCGGTGGATGTCAGCGGTGGTGTCGAACAGGCCAAGGGCATCAAGGACGCGGCGAAAATCGAGGCCTTCATGCAGGCGGTCAAACAGGCGTGATGGCAGATGTGACGGCTGGCTGCGCGCCATCGTCCATAGCTTTCGCAGCCCTGCGGGGCAGCCGCCGGTGGCGGCAGAACAACACATTAGCGGTGGAGTGGCACGCTGGAAGCCCCGGCGGCCGGTCCATCATTGTTTCATAAAAGATTTTGAGCTCAAGGGCAGGGCAGGGCCGGTGAAACCGACCCCCGCCTGCCAATACTGGAGAAAGAAAGCATGAGCAACTGGTTAGTCGACAAACTGATCCCTTCGATCATGCGTTCCGAGGTGAAGAAGAGCTCGGTGCCTGAGGGCCTGTGGCACAAGTGCCCGTCCTGCGAGGCCGTGCTGTATCGTCCGGAGCTGGAAAAAACCCTGGATGTCTGCCCCAAGTGCAACCACCACATGCGCATCGGCGCACGTGCGCGCATCGATATCTTCCTCGACGCCGAAGGCCGTGCCGAGTTGGGTGCCGACCTGGAGCCGGTCGACCGCCTGAAGTTCCGTGACGGCAAGAAGTACAAGGACCGCCTGACCGGCGCCCAGAAGCAGACCGGCGAAAAAGACGCGCTGATCTCCATGAGCGGCACCCTGATGGGCATGCCGATCGTGGTCAGCGCCTTCGAGTTCTCGTTCATGGGCGGCTCCATGGGTGCCATCGTCGGCGAGCGCTTCGTGCGCGCGGCCAACTACGCCCTGGAACACCGTTGCCCGATGGTCAGCTTCTCCGCCTCGGGCGGTGCGCGCATGCAGGAAGCGCTGATCTCGCTGATGCAGATGGCCAAGACCTCGGCCGTGCTGGCGCGCCTGCGCGAAGAAGGCATCCCGTTCATCTCGGTGCTGACCGACCCGGTGTACGGCGGCGTTTCCGCCAGCCTGGCGATGCTCGGCGACGTGATCGTCGGTGAGCCAAAGGCCCTGATCGGCTTCGCCGGCCCACGTGTGATTGAGCAGACCGTACGCGAGAAGCTGCCAGAAGGCTTCCAGCGCAGCGAGTTCCTGCTGGAGCACGGTGCTATCGACCTGATCATCTCCCGTGGCGAACTGCGCCCGCGTCTGGCCCGCCTGCTGGCGCAGATGACCGGCCAGGATACCCCGGAGCAAGCGCGTGAGGCGGCTGCCGTCGCGTGATGAAACAACGATCCCTGGGCGAATGGCTCGCCTACCTCGAGCAGTTGCACGCCTCGGCCATCGACATGGGCCTGGAGCGGTCGCAGAAGGTGCTTGCCCGGCTGGCGCTGGGCAAGCTGGCGCCACGCGTGGTGACGGTAACCGGCACCAACGGCAAAGGCTCGACCTGCGCCTTCGTGGCCTCGTTGCTGCGCGCCCAGGGGCTCAAGGTCGGCGTGTACAGCTCGCCGCACCTGTTGCGTTACAACGAACGGGTAGTGATCGATGGCCAAGAGGCCAGCGATGAGCGCCTGTGCGAAGCCTTCGCCGCCGTCGAGGCGGCGCGGGGCGAAATTTCTCTGACCTACTTCGAGATGGGCACACTGGCCGCGTTCTGGTTGTTCTACCAGTCGCAGCTGGATGCCGTGGTGCTGGAAGTGGGCCTTGGTGGCCGCCTGGACACCGTGAACGTGGTGGATGCCGACCTGGCCCTGGTGACCAGTGTCGGCGTCGACCATGTCGATTACCTGGGCGATACCCGCGAGCTGGTGGCTTTCGAGAAGGCCGGCATCTTCCGCCCGGGCAAGCCGGCCCTGTGCGGTGACCTGGACCCGCCACAGCCGTTGCTGGACAAGGCCGCCGAACTGGCTGCGCCGCTGTTCCTGCGTGGCCGTGACTTCGATCTGGTCAGTGCCGATGGCAGCTGGAGCTGGCGCGGTACGGCGGCTGATGGTGCGCAGGTAGAGCTGCGTGACCTGCCTTTGCTTGACCTGCCCATGGAAAACGCCACGCTGGCCCTGCAGGCTTACCTGCTGATGGGGCTGCCGTGGGATGGCGCGCAGGTGCGCCAGGCACTGCTGGCGACCCGGATCACCGGCCGCCTCGATCGCCGCCTCCTCAACTTGCAGGGCAAGCCGGTGGAGCTGCTGCTGGATGTGGGGCACAACCCCCATGCGGCGGAGTATCTGGCCCGGCGTCTGGCGGCCCGGCCGCTCAAAGGGCGTCGCCTGGCGGTGTTCGGTCTGCTCGTTGACAAGGACCTGGAAGGCGTTGTCGCCCCGCTGCAGGGCCTGGTCGACGACTGGGCCGTGGCGCCGCTGGACACCCCACGCAGCCGCCCGGCTGCGGAACTGGCCACGGCCTTGACGAACCTCGGTGCTGCGGTGAAGTCTTATGCCAGCGTCGACGCCGCCCTTGAAGGGCAATGTGCGCAGGCGACGGCGGATGATCAGATCCTGCTGTTCGGTTCGTTTTTCTGTGTTGCCCAGGCGCTGGAGTGGCTGGAGCGGCACGCCCAGGAGGGTGGAGAAGATGGCAGTGCTGGATAAAGGGATGAAACAGCGCATGGTGGGTGCGCTGGTGCTGGTGGCGCTGGCGGTGATTTTCCTGCCGATGCTGTTCACCCGCGAGGACGAGATGCGCCAGGTGCACGTCGAAGCCCCGCAGGCACCGGCCATGCCAAGCCTGCCGGAAGTGAAAGTGGACCCGGTCGCCGTGCCGGAGCCGCAAGTCATTCCGGAGGAGCCGCAGCAGCCACCGGTGGTGGTCGACGAGTCCACTGCGCCGGCCGCTACGCCCAGCCAGCCAATCACGCCTTCGCCGCAGACCCAGGCGCAGGTTCAGCCGGCCAAACCGCAGGCCCCGGCACCCAAGGTCGAGCCGAAGCCGGCGGCCACCCCGGCACCTGCCACCGCAGTGGCCAAGCCAGCTGCCCCCTCGAAGATCGACGTCAATGGCTTGCCTGTCAGCTGGTCCATCCAGTTGGCCAGCCTGTCCAACCGTGCCGGTGCCGAGAAGCTGCAGCAAACTCTGCGCAGCCAGGGCTACAACGCCTATATCCGCGCGGCGGGCGGGATGAACCGGGTGTATGTCGGGCCGCTGATCGAGCGGGCCGAGGCCGAGCGCACGCGCGATGCCATCAACCGCCAGAACAGCCTCAAGGGCTTTGTGGTGCGCTTCCAGCCAGAGCGCAGCTGACAAAGCCCGGGCGGCTTTGCCGCCCATTCGCGGGTAAACCCGCTCCCACAGGTGCAGCGCTGTATTCAATGTCAGCGCGGTCCCTGTGGGAGCGGGTTTACCCGCGAATGGCCTAACACTAATCCACCCGACATTCCGCTTACTCCCAGCCCTCCGCTCTGATAAAATGCGCCGCCTCAAACGTCTGCAGGCAGCACCGTGGCATTTACCTTGGTTGATTGGGCGATCATCGCGATCATCGCCGTCTCCACACTGATCAGTCTCAAGCGCGGCTTCGTCAAGGAAGCCTTGTCCTTGCTCATCTGGATCATTGCCGGTGCGGTTGCCTGGATGTTCGGCGGTTCGCTCTCGGTGTATCTTGAGAGCTATATCCAGACGCCATCGATGCGCGTCATCGCCGGCTGCGCCATTCTTTTCGTCGCCACCTTGCTGGTGGGGGCCATGGTCAACTTCCTTGTCGGCGAGCTGATCCGTGTGACCGGGCTGTCCGGTACCGATCGTTTCCTGGGCATGGCCTTCGGCGCCGCGCGCGGGGCCTTGCTGGTAGTGGTGGCCATAGGCCTGATCAGCCTGGGGCCGGTTCAACAAGACATCTGGTGGCAGGAATCACGCCTGATACCACAATTTCTCTTGGTCGCCGACTGGTCGAAAAACCTGATTTTGGGTTTCACCGGCCAGTGGTCGCCCAGTGGGTTGATCAGCGCTCCGGCTGATCTGCCGTTCAAGGAACAGTTGCTCGGGCCCGCAAAGCCCTGAGCGCTATTCACTCAAGTTTCGTCAAAGTAGGGGTTGCGTCGCATGTGTGGCATCGTCGGTATCGTCGGTAAGTCGAACGTCAATCAGGCGCTGTATGACGCGCTTACGGTCCTCCAGCACCGCGGCCAGGACGCTGCCGGTATCGTGACCAGCCATGACGGCCGGTTGTTCCTGCGCAAGGATAATGGCCTGGTGCGCGACGTCTTCCAGCAGCGCCACATGCAGCGCCTGGTGGGCAGCATGGGCATTGGTCACGTGCGCTACCCCACTGCGGGCAGCTCGACCTCGGCCGAGGCCCAGCCGTTCTACGTCAACTCGCCGTACGGCATCACCCTGGCCCACAACGGCAACCTGACCAACGTCGAGCAGTTGGCCAAGGAGATCTACGAGTCCGACCTGCGCCACGTCAACACCAACTCCGACTCGGAAGTGCTGCTGAACGTGTTCGCCCATGAGCTGGCGGTGCGTGGCAAGCTGCAGCCGACCGAAGAAGACGTGTTCGCTGCTGTTTCCCACGTGCACAGCCGCTGCGTCGGCGGTTACGCGGTGGTGGCGATGGTCACCGGCTACGGTATCGTCGGCTTCCGCGACCCCCATGGCATCCGCCCGGTGGTGTTCGGCCAGCGTCACACAGACGAAGGCGTGGAATACATGATCGCCTCCGAAAGCGTGGCCCTGGACGTGCTCGGCTTCACCCTGATCCGCGACCTGGCGCCGGGCGAAGCGGTGTACATCACCGAAGAAGGCCAGCTGTTCACCAAGCAATGCGCCGAAGCGCCGAAACTGCAGCCGTGCATCTTCGAACACGTGTACCTGGCGCGCCCGGACTCGATCATCGACGGTATTTCGGTGTACAAGGCCCGTCTGCGCATGGGTGAGAAACTGGCCGACAAGATCATGCGCGAACGCCCGGAGCATGACATCGACGTGGTCATCCCGATCCCGGACACCAGCCGCACTGCCGCGCTGGAACTGGCCAACCGCCTGGGCGTCAAGTTCCGCGAAGGCTTCGTCAAGAACCGCTACATCGGCCGTACCTTCATCATGCCCGGCCAGGCCGCGCGCAAGAAATCGGTACGCCAGAAGCTCAACGCCATCGAACTGGAATTCCGCGGCAAGAACGTGATGCTGGTGGACGACTCGATCGTGCGCGGCACCACCTGCAAGCAGATCATCCAGATGGCCCGCGAAGCCGGTGCCAAGAATGTCTACTTCTGCTCCGCAGCCCCAGCAGTACGCTACCCCAACGTCTACGGCATCGACATGCCGAGTGTTCACGAACTGATCGCCCACAACCGTACCACCGAACAAGTGGCCGAGTTGATTGGCGCCGACTGGCTGATCTACCAGGACCTGCCGGACCTGATCGACTCGGTCGGTGGTGGCAAGATCAAGATCGAGCACTTCGATTGCGCGGTATTCAACGGTGAGTACGTCACCGGTGATATCGACGACGCCTACCTCGAGCGTATCGAGCAGGCCCGTAATGACCTGGCCAAGGTCAAGAATCATGCGGTCAGCGCGATCATCGACCTCTACAACAACTGATTCAGGGAGCGACGGCATGACGGATCAATGGGATGCCGGGCGACTGGACAGCGACCTCGAGGGTGTCGGTTTCGACACCCTGGCGGTGCGCGCCGGTCAACACCGTACACCCGAGGGCGAGCACAGCGAAGCGCTGTTCCTGACCTCCAGCTACGTGTTCCGCACGGCCGCCGACGCGGCCGCGCGCTTTGCCGGTGAAACGCCGGGCAACGTCTATTCGCGTTACACCAACCCGTCGGTGCGTGCCTTCGAGGAGCGCCTGGCGGCCATGGAAGGCGCCGAGCAGGCCGTGGGCACCTCCACTGGCATGGCAGCCATCCTGGCCGTGGTGATGTCGCTGTGCAGCGCCGGTGACCATGTGCTGGTGTCGCAGAGCGTGTTCGGCTCGACCATCAGCCTGTTCGAAAAGTACTTCAAGCGCTTTGGCGTACAGGTGGACTACGTGCCACTGGTCGACCTCGGCGGCTGGGAGAGGGCCATCAAGGCCAACACCAAGCTGCTGATCGTCGAGTCGCCGTCCAACCCGCTGGCCGAACTGGTCGATATCACCGCGCTCAGTGAAATCGCCCATGCCCGTGGTGCCATGCTGGTGGTGGACAACTGCTTCAGCACCCCGGCGTTGCAGCAACCGCTGAAGCTGGGTGCCGACATCGTGTTCCACTCGGCTACCAAGTTCATCGACGGCCAAGGCCGTTGCATGGGGGGCGTGGTTGCCGGCCGTGCCGAACAGATGAAAGAAGTGGTGGGCTTCCTGCGTACCGCAGGCCCGACGCTCAGCCCGTTCAATGCCTGGATCTTCACCAAGGGCCTGGAAACCTTGCGCCTGCGCATGCGTGCGCACTGCGAAAGCGCCCAGGCCCTGGCCGAATGGCTGGAGCAGCAGGACGGCGTGGAGAAGGTGCATTACGCAGGCCTGCCTAGCCACCCGCAGCACGAACTGGCCAAGCGCCAGATGAGTGGCTTTGGTGCGGTGGTCAGCTTCGAGGTCAAGGGTGGCAAAGAAGGCGCCTGGCGCTTCATCGACGCCACCCGGGTGATTTCCATCACCACCAACCTGGGTGACAGCAAGACCACCATCGCCCACCCGGCCACCACCTCCCACGGCCGCCTGTCGGCGCAGGAGCGCGAAGCCGCCGGTATCCGCGACAGCCTGATCCGCGTTGCCGTGGGCCTGGAAGACGTGGCTGACCTGCAGGCTGACCTTGCACGCGGGCTGGCCGCACTGTGATCGAAATCCGCGGCAGTACCCCGGGCCAGAATGGCCGGGTAGCCTTGGTTACCGGTGCCGCGCGCGGCATCGGCCTGGGCATTGCCGCATGGCTGATCTGTGAAGGCTGGCAGGTGGTGTTGAGCGACCTGGACCGTCAGCGTGGCGGCAAAGTGGCCAAGGCCTTGGGCGACAACGCCTGGTTCATCACCATGGACGTTGCCGACGAGGCCCAGGTCATTGCCGGGGTGTCCGAAGTGCTCGGGCAGTTCGGTCGGCTGGACGCGCTGGTGTGCAATGCGGCCATCGCCAACCCGCACAACCAGACGCTGGAAAGCCTGAGCCTGGCGCAGTGGAACCGGGTGTTGGCGGTTAACCTCAATGGCCCGATGTTGCTGGCCAAGCATTGTGCGCCGTACCTGCGTGCGCACAACGGGGCGATCGTCAACCTCACCTCTACCCGGGCGCGGCAGTCCGAGCCCGACACCGAGGCCTACGCGGCGAGCAAGGGCGGCCTGGTGGCCTTGACCCATGCCCTGGCCATGAGCCTGGGCCCGGAGATTCGCGTCAATGCGGTGAGCCCGGGCTGGATCGATGCCCGTGACCCGTCGCAGCGCCGTGCCGAACCGTTGACCGAGGCCGACCATGCCCAGCACCCGACGGGCAGGGTGGGTACCGTGGAAGATGTGGCGGCGATGGTTGCCTGGCTGTTGTCGCGCCAGGCGGCGTTTGTCACCGGCCAGGAGTTTGTGGTCGATGGCGGCATGACCCGCAAGATGATCTACACCTGAGTTTGGCGCTGTAAGGGAAGGGGACCGAAAGGTCCCTTTTCTGTTTTTGCCTTTTTTGAAAAAAATTCAATGGGGCTATTGACTTAGCTTCGCCACCTGCGTAAATTTCGCGGCCTCAGAGAAGCAAACGCAACAAGCAACATCGCGAGGGTGATTAGCTCAGCCGGGAGAGCATCTGCCTTACAAGCAGAGGGTCGGCGGTTCGATCCCGTCATCACCCACCACTTCCTGAGAAGTTCCTGGTGCAAAGGTTTCGCAAGAAGCCGATAGCCAGAGAGGAACGCACTGCGCAGCGGTAGTTCAGTCGGTTAGAATACCGGCCTGTCACGCCGGGGGTCGCGGGTTCGAGTCCCGTCCGCTGCGCCATTTTTCAGTAACAGATGGGTGTCATGCACCGGTCTGAAGCCACAAGGCAAATTGCCTTTGGCTGATCCCAGTTTCAATCGGGCGCAAGCCTGAACGATACGCAGCGGTAGTTCAGTCGGTTAGAATACCGGCCTGTCACGCCGGGGGTCGCGGGTTCGAGTCCCGTCCGCTGCGCCATCTTCGTTTCAAGGTCCCTAGAACACCTTGAAGCACACACAAGAGAAGCGATCTTGTCATCGCTTTTTTTGTGCCTGCCCTGAGGCCATTGCGCCGGAAGGGTAGACCCAGGTTTCAATCGGGCGCAAGCCTGAATGATACGCAGCGGTAGTTCAGTCGGTTAGAATACCGGCCTGTCACGCCGGGGGTCGCGGGTTCGAGTCCCGTCCGCTGCGCCATCTTAGCCTCAAGGCCCCTTGAACGCCTTGAAGCACGAAAAAAGCGACCTTCGGGTCGCTTTTTTTGTTTCTACGGCGGAAATTCCCGGCCTTTACCCAGATTTACACCAACCTGACAGACTCTTCACCGACCAGTGGTTCCTGTGCCTGCCTGCTGTGTTGCACAATAGGCACCTTCTTGACTTACCCGGAATTCGCAATGACCAGATCTTCCGTCTTTGGTGCGCTCGGGCTGGCCCTGGTGCTGGCGGGGGTGGCCGGTTGTTCCTCGAAAAAACCTGCCGTGTACGAGCACGAGAACTTCGATGACTCGGGCACCTTCTCGCGCAGCTTTCCGGTCAGCGATGCCGGCTCCTGCGAGGCCGCCCGGCGTGCCTTGCTCAGCCAGGGCTACATCATCACCAACAGCGGCGCCAACCAGGTGGTGGGTAACAAGAGCTTCCAGCAGAACAGCGAGAACCACCTGCAGATCAGCTTCAACGTCACCTGTGCGCCGGATGTGAGCGACGAACAGCGCTCGACCATGTTCGCCAACGCCCTGCAGGACCGTTATGCGCTGAAAAAGTCCAACACCTCCGCCAGTTTGGGCGTGGGCGTGCTGGGTTCGGTATCGATGCCGATCGGCTCCAGCGACGACTCGATGGTCAAGGTGGCCAGCGAGACGGTGACCGCCGCGCAGTTCTATGACCGCTATTTCGCCTTGGTAGAGAGCTACCTGCCCAAGCCGAAGCCGAAGAAGATCGAAGAGGCCAAGGTCGAGGCGCCCAAGGCCCAGCAACCCGCGGTGGTACTGGGGCTGCCGGAGCAGGCAGCTGCGAACCCGGTGGCACCTGCCCCGGCTCCGGAAGCCGCACCTGTGGCGCAAGCTGCCCCGGCCAGTGAAGCACCACCGGCACCGGTGGTGAATGACAGCCAGGGCTCGCAGCCGGTCGCGCCACCGGTCGAGGCTGCGCCAATTCAGGTACAGCAGGAGTCGCAGCCTGCCGAGACCGCGTCCCCCTCACTTTGATGGGTCGCCTGTACCGGCCCTTTCGCGGGCTTGCCCGCTCCCACAGGTAATGCGCAAGTTTCAGAGCCTGTAGAGATCCTGTGGGAGCGGGCAAGCCCGCGAAGAGGCCGGTGCAGGCTGTAAACATTCCCTGTTACAGACACCCCGCGATAACTTCCTGAACACCTGCTACGTTTACCACTCATAGGCTTGTCATCATCCCTTCATCCCACCTGCTTAGGCTGAAGGTGATACCTACGAAGACAAAATGAGCAAAGAGGACGCAGGGCGATGGATGAATACCAGGAAGAACTACTAGAGACCCAGGCTTACGAACTCGACACCCCGGAACCGGCTGACGACGCTACCGAGCTTTAGCCCGCCCGCCGCTGGCTGCGGCGGAACTCCCCCGGCGTAAGGCACGTCCAGCGCTTGAACGCGCGCTGGAAGGCCTCGGCCGAAGCAAACCCCAACAGATAGGCAATCTCGCCGAAGGCCAGTTCCGTATCACGGATATAGGTCTCGGCCAGGTCGCGCCGTGTTTCGTTGAGCAAGTCGCGAAACCGCGTGCCTTCCTCGGCCAGCTTGCGGCGCAGTGTCCAGGTGGGTAAGTGCAAGTGCAGCGCCACTTCTTCCAGGTCCGGTTCACGGCCGCCATTGAGCAGCGGGCCCAGCAAGTGAGTGATGCGCTCACCCAGGCTGCGTACCCGTGTGCGTTGCAGCAACTCTGCCTCGCACAGTTGCAGCAGGTGCTGCCAGGTGCTCGGGCAGTGCCTGGGGTTGGCCAGTTGCAGTGTGGCGCGGCTGAGCCGCAGCTGGTTGCCCTCGGCCGCGAATTGCACGGGTGTGCTGCTCAGGGCCTGATAACGCGCAGCGTAGGCGGGCGCGGCAAATTCGATTTCCAGGCGTTCGGCTTGTACCGCCACACCGGCCACGTCGGCGAGTTGCGCTAGCCAGCCGGCGAGCAGTGAGTCGACCACGAAGCGGTTGAAGGCGTTGTAGGGGCTGATGGAGTAGAAGCGCAACCAGGCGCCCTGGGCATCTTCCTCAAAACTTGAATGGCCACGGTAGTTGGCCGCGTACAGTGGCTCGAAGCGCAGCAGGGTGCGCGCCGCATCGCCCAGGGTCGGCGCCTGGGCGGCGGTGACCCCGGCCAGGCCGGCATGCGCCAGGCGGCTCAGGCGCCCCATGTGCAGGCCCAGTGCGGCCTCGCCGCTCAGCTCGATGGCGGCGTGGCCCAGGTGCATGTAACGGGGGATCGACAAGCGCGCGCCAGCTTCGGCCAGGCGTGGTGCATCCAGCCCATAGCGGCGCAGCAGCGGCTCAGGGTCGTGCCCCAGCTCTCGCAGGGCCTCGGCCAGCGGCTGGACAAAGCCTACCGAAAGGTCGCCAAGGCGTACGCGAGGGCGGGCCATGGGCCTATAGCCACAGGTTCAGCAGGCGAGCGCCACGGCTGGGGGGACCCGCCAGCAACTCACCCGACTGACGGGCAAAGCCCTGGCCGTCGCCGGCCTGTTCCCAGAACTGCCCGCGCATGAACACGCTCATGCTGCTGACGCTGGCCCCGGCGGCCTCGGTCAGGCGTTGCCAGGCGCTCTGTTCGCTGACTTCACCACGTTGCAGGGGCAGCCCGGCGCTGGCCTCCTGGTGGCGGTTGCCGCGCCATGGAGCATCCCAACTGCCCTTGCCGCTGAGGAACACCGGGTTGGCGATCAGTTGTACCGCTTGTTGTGCCAGTTGCTGATGGTTTTCCGGGTACCAGCTATCACTGCCCACCAGCACACCCAGGCGCCCGGCAGGGGTTTGCACCACTTGCAGTGGTTGTTGGCGGCCATCGTGGACGTAGCGGCGGATTTCACTGTCGGGGAACTGCTGGCGCTGTGGCTGGCCCAGCAGTGAGCCATCACCGGCAAACACCAGGCTGCTGTTGAACAGCGGGCCGCTGCCGGCGTGCAGCACGCCCTGCTTTACGTAGGGCGCAGGCAGCACGATGGAGCCGGCCACCAAGGTGACGCCGAATTCCTTGGCCAGCCCGCCGAACAGCTGCTGGTAGTCCGCAGCCATCTGCTCGGCTTTCATGCGCAGGTGCGCATCCGCGCGCCAGTCGTCGCCGTCGGCACCCAGCATGGCCAGGCCGTAACGCAGCGGGTTGCTCAGCTCCAGCCACTGCAAAGCCTCGCGGCTTTGCGTGACCTGATAAAGCTCGTTTTTTTCCCCGCGAGCCCACAGCCAGGTACCGATGTGCTCCGGCAGCACCACCACCGTACGCGGGCTCACCAGGCCCTGGGCGCGGGCCTGCTCCAGATAGGCTGCAAGCTTGCGGTGCAGGCGTTGCAGGTTCTGGTAGTCGCCCGGGTACAGCAGCGGCTCGATGCCGAGCAGGTTGCCGTGTTCGCCCGGCACGCCATGGTTGAGTGCCAGCTCGATGCGCAGGTCGGACAGGTAGTGGCCTTCCGGGCGCTGTTGGGTCCAGAAGCCGTAGCCGCAGAGAGCGGCGATCATCACCAGCGCCAGGGCGCTTGCCAGGAGTTTTCGCATGAAGCGTTGGGCATTCGCTAAAAGTTGAGTGGCCATGCGGATCAATGTGGTCGCAAGCTCAAGCCTTTTAATCGGCTTGAGCAGCGCACTGCATTGATCCATGCACAATCGACTTTTGATCATACCAAAGGAATGGCGATGGGCGTGCACGAACCCCGGGCATTGATGCCCGGGGTTGTGTTGGCGAGGTCAGGCGGCCAGCGTCGCCAGGGCGAGGCGTCCGTTCTGGACGCAGAACTTCTCGAGCAACTTCAGCGAGCCGCCGAATATCAGGGCACCGGAATAGGTGATGTCGGTCAGGACAAAGGCATCTGGTTCACTGAATGGCCATTTGACCTGATTCGCCGCCACTTTGACCATGGGCGCTATGGACGGAATGTTGTTGGTTACCCCGCCAGCCACCACGCGCTCGATGATCACGTGGATGACGATGCTGACAATGGCCACTACCAACGCCGCGATGATGCCCACGATCAACGCCATCACCCTGCCACCGACACCACCGGCCACCGCAGTGGCCACGGCGGCAATTGCGCCCAGAATGGCTTCGGTAACGACCACCCAGGTGGCGATGTCGGTCGTGTTCTGGACATCCGGGTCTCCCACCATGGCATACACCATGACCTGTTCGCCCTTGTCGTTGACGCCCAATTGCAGCGTCTGCTTGGTGACGATGCGGGTATAGGCCACGATACCGGGCGAGATGTCCGTGCGTACCTTGCACTCGGTACGGATATAGGACTCGTCAAAGTTGATATCGAATTTTTCGGCCACGGGATGATAGGTGATGGCCCCATACTTGACGCTGTCGAGCTTCAGGTTGTTGGCCGTGATGGACGTGCCCGCCGCATCCAGGGTGAAGTTGGCCTCTGTGGTACCCTCGAAGATGAACGGCAATGCCGCCAGCAGTTGGTACTTGACGAAGATTTCCCGGCTGATGAGGAAGTTGGCATTGTTGTCCGCAGCCAGCAGCACGGCAGGCAACTGGTTTGGCAGGCCGGTGGAGTCACGTTCGTTGGTCATGGCCAGTACCCCGAAGATACTGCTTTCCTCGCTGTTCTTGTCGGTGTAGGCGTAGCTCATGGACGTTGCTCGCAGCCATTTGAAATCCTCGCTTTCCTTGCCCATGTTGTTGATCAGTACGGTGCTGAACAGGGTGTCGAACTTCTTCAGGTTCTCGGGCTGGTTCAGCCAGGCTTCAAGTACGCCGCGCATCACACTCTGGTCGATGCCGCTCAAGACGTTGCCCGGGTCCTTGAGGGCAATCACCGCAGCGATCGGGTCATCAGGGTCGGTCGCCTGGGTGTTGATCTGCAGCTCGTATTTACCGTCAGAGGCCGATATCGGGTTTGGCGCCGGGAAGTAGCTGAGCTTGACGTAGACATCCGCAGACATCCCCTGGACCTGGTAGGTCTTGCCACCGAGGCCTTTGTAAGTCCCTGAACCAAAAGGTATGCGTACCTTGACATTGCGTCCGTCGCCGCCGGTGGTAATTGACCAGGCATCGAAGTCGGCCTTGATCGAGAAGCTGTCGACCCCGGCGTCCATGTTGGCGGGGTAGGTTTTTTCCAAGGCTATGCGCTGGTTTAGCGCGGAGACCCGGCAGATGCTCACGGTATCCCAGCCATTGGTCGAGACCGGGCTGGCCAATGTTGCGGCATTGGTCAGCAGCTGCGCGGCCTGCAAGGCGTCTTCGGAACTGTGTACGCGCGCCGCGTTGCGGTACAGGGGCGATTCGCGCAGGGTCTGCCGCGCGGTTTCGTTGAGGTGATCGAGTCGCAGCGAGATGGGCTGGGCAAACCCGGACAGCATGACCTTGCTTTCATTGCTCATGATACGGCTCCTTGTGTTGGTGGGGTCACACGTAGTTGATGACAAGGGCCTCGGCGAGATAGCTCGACGAAGCAGTATGCGTGTCGTTGCTCCAGGACACGCAATCGATGGTGTCAGCCTTGACCGAGCCGCCACGCGCGGCGATGGCGCTGATCAGGTCATCGGAGATGACAGCAGTGACGATGTGGGTGATCAGGCTGACGATGGGTGAGAGCCAGGCCAGGTACCAGGGAATATGCACTTCCTTTCTGAAGTCGGATGATTGCTTGACGAAGCTGATGGTGTTGCCGTCCAACACCAGCTTCATCCTCAACCAGCCGTTCCACTTCATGTCGATACCTGCGTGCAGGTCGCAATCGCCCTGATAATCGATGGTGATGAAGTCACCGAGCATTCTTGCAGGGTTGCAACCGGCGAATACGACGGGGGTGTACCAGATGGCCCCTGACTTGATTGCCTTCATGCGCAAGGTTGGGATGTTCACCATTTGCGTATTGTCGATGCGGTAGTCCTGCGCCGTGGCGCCTTGGTAGAGCTGCAGCAGCCCAGGCAAGACCAGGTGTTCAAGGACCAGGCGTGGTGACAGCACATAGCTCGACTGCCCGCCTTGGCTGATGCCCGACACATCGATATCCAGTGGCAGTTCACCAATGTCGCGTTCGGTACACACCGCCATGATTGCCAGATAACCCGAATCGAGGTAGGCGTACGTGCATTTGCGTGGCCGGGCCCAATCGGGGGCGCTGGCTTTGCTGAAGTTGATAGTGGCGAAGGTATGGGTGAACTGTCGGGGCTGTTCGACCAGATAGTTGCAGATGCAGTCCAGCACCACGGTGGCGAAAGGGCCTAACGAGCCGTCAGGGTCTTGCAGGGTAATACCGCGCAGCCAGCCACCTTCGTCGCCTTGTGGTAGGCGGGTGGAATCGGCTTTATGCAGGAAGGCCGATTTCAACTGCATCTGGCTATCGCCTTGTGGCAACAACGACAACGTGACCTCGATGATGGCAACCGCCCCGGCCAGCGAGCGGCTGGTGCCGCTGGCCTCGAAAAAACCGGAACGTATAGGCATACGCAGGCGCAACAAACGACCGCCACCACCATTGATCACTGACCAGCAGTCGAAGACCCCGTGACAGGCGTAGCCTTCATCCGAGGTGTAGGAAAATTCGTGGTCAAGGTTCTTCCAACTGGCCGCCAGGTCACTGTTCACACTGTCCTGGCGAACGATGCTGATGGTGTCCCATCCTTTTGTCTGCATGAACAAACCCTCCGGGCGCACTGGGTAGGCGCCACGTTCCATGGGTGGATGATTTAACGCGCTTGAAGAGTCTGGCAGAGCCGAGTTGCCTGGCAAATGCGCAGGCAGACCGTTTGGCGATCAAGCCATGCGGGTCTTATAGCGGTGGTGTCATTGAGCCTTACTGCTGCTGGGGGCGAGTTCACGTGTTCGTTTTGATCATTAAGTTGTAAGTTTTGATCATTGAGCCAATTCAAACGGCTGTTTAATGTCGCTGACAGACAAACGACGGGCCCCGCCGACCAGTGAGGTGCCCGCATACCGTGATCACGCCACCAGGGGACCTTCCATGGCCGCCGACCGCTACCCGCACCTGCTCGCTCCGCTGGACCTGGGTTTCACCACTTTGCGCAACCGCACCTTGATGGGCTCGATGCACACCGGCCTCGAAGAGCGCCCCGGTGGCTTCGAGCGTATGGCCGCGTACTTTGCCGAGCGCGCCCGGGGTGGCGTCGGCCTGATGGTCACCGGCGGCATTGCGCCCAACGATGAAGGCGGGGTGTATTCCGGTGCGGCCAAGCTCAGCACCGAGGAAGAGGCCGACAAGCACCGTATCGTCACCGAAGCGGTGCACGCCGCCGGTGGCAAGGTGTGCCTGCAGATCCTGCACGCCGGGCGCTACGCCTACAGCCCACGGCAGGTGGCACCTAGCGCAATCCAGGCGCCGATCAACCCGTTCAAGCCCAAGGAGCTGGACGAGGAGGGCATCGAGAAACAGATCGCCGACTTCGTCAATTGCGCGGCACTGGCCCAGCGCGCCGGTTACGACGGCGTCGAAATCATGGGTTCGGAAGGCTACTTCATCAACCAGTTCCTGGCGGCCCACACCAACCACCGCACCGACCGCTGGGGCGGCAGCTATGAAAACCGCATGCGCCTGGCGGTGGAAATCGTCAGCCGGGTACGCGGCGCGGTGGGGCCGAATTTCATCATCATCTTCCGCCTGTCGATGCTCGACCTGGTCGAGGGTGGCAGCACCTGGGACGAGATCGAGCTGCTAGCCAAGGCCATCGAGCAGGCCGGCGCGACCTTGATCAACACCGGCATCGGCTGGCACGAAGCGCGTATCCCGACCATCGCCACCAAGGTGCCGCGTGCGGCATTCAGCAAGGTCACCGCCAAGCTGCGTGGCGTGGTGAGTATTCCGTTGATCACCACCAACCGTATCAATACCCCGGAAGTGGCCGAAGCCGTATTGGCCGAAGGCGATGCCGACATGGTTTCGATGGCCCGGCCGTTCCTGGCCGACCCGGACTTCGTCAACAAGGCAGCGGCTGGCCGCGCCGACGAGATCAACACCTGCGTCGGCTGCAACCAGGCCTGCCTGGACCACACCTTTGGCGGCAAGCTGACCAGCTGCCTGGTCAACCCGCGTGCCTGCCACGAAACCGAGCTCAACTACCTGCCCGTGCGGGCGGTTAAGCGCATTGCCGTGGTCGGCGCCGGCCCGGCCGGTTTGGCTGCGGCCACAGTGGCGGCCGAGCGTGGCCATGCGGTGACGCTGTTTGACGCCGCCAGCGAAATCGGCGGCCAGTTCAACGTGGCCAAGCGGGTGCCGGGCAAGGAGGAGTTCTTCGAAACCTTGCGCTATTTCCGCAACAAGGTGAAAAGCACGGGCGTGGACCTGCGCCTGAATACCCGTGTCGACGTACAGGCGCTGGTGGATGGCGACTACGACGAAATCATCCTGGCCACCGGCATCGCCCCGCGTACCCCCGCCATTCCCGGTGTCGAGCATGCCAAGGTGCTCAGCTACCTGGACGTGCTGCTTGAGCGCAAGCCGGTGGGCAAGGCGGTTGCGGTGATTGGTGCGGGTGGCATCGGTTTCGATGTGTCCGAGTACCTGGTGCACGAGGGCGTGGCCACCAGCCAGGACCGTGAGGCGTTCTGGAAGGAGTGGGGCATCGATACCCAGCTTGAGGCGCGTGGTGGCGTGGCCGGGATCAAGGCCGAGCCGCACGCTCCGGCGCGGCAGGTTTACCTGTTGCAGCGCAAGAAGTCCAAGGTGGGTGATGGCCTGGGCAAGACGACCGGCTGGATTCACCGTACCGGGTTGAAGAACAAGCGGGTGCAGATGCTGAACAGCGTCGAGTACCTGGGTATCGACGATGCCGGTTTGCACATTCGCGTGGCGGACGGCGAGCCGCAGGTGCTGCCGGTGGACAACGTGGTGATCTGCGCGGGGCAGGACCCGCTGCGCGAGCTGCAGGACGGCCTGGTGGCGGCGGGGCAGTCGGTGCACCTGATTGGCGGGGCCGATGTGGCGGCCGAGCTGGATGCCAAACGGGCGATCAACCAAGGGTCAAGGTTGGCGGCAGAACTCTGAGATTGCAGGGGGCCGCTTTGCGGCCCTTTCGCGACACAAGGCCGCTCCTACACGGAACGCGTAATGCCAAAGGATTTGCGATCCCTTGTAGGAGCGGCCTTGTGTCGCGAAAGGGGCGCAAAGCGCCCCCAGGATTTCCCTGTAAACTGCGTCCATGCATGTATTCGATCTCCCTCAAGCCCCGCTGCAACCCTTGAACCTACCCTGGCTGCAAAAAGCCCAGGTCGAGGCCGCCATCCTGCGACTTGACCTGATCGACCCGCTGATCAGCGGCAACAAATGGTTCAAGCTTCGCCATCACCTGCAGCAAGCCAGCACCCGCAAAGCCCCGGGCCTGATCAGCCTCGGCGGCAACCATTCCAACCACCTGCACGCCCTGGCCGCCGCCGGCAAGCGCTTCGGCTTCGCCACCGCCGGCCTGCTACGGGGCCACGCCCAGGAAACACCCACTGTGCGTGACCTTCAGGCGCTGGGCATGGAACTGCACTGGCTGGGCTACGGCGGCTACCGCGCGCGCAACGAACCTGAGTTCTGGGCGCCCTGGCAGGCACGCTACCCCGGCTGGCATTGCATCCCCGAAGGCGGCGGCGGGCCGGCCGGTGCACAGGGCTGTGCCCTGATCATGCAGCAGGCGCGCGCGCAAATCGCGGCGCTGGGCTGGTCGGACTACGACGCCTGGTGGCTGGCTGCGGGAACAGGTACTACCCTGGCCGGCCTTGTGCAGGCAGAGGCGGGTGCACATGCCGTACATGGCGCACTGGCTGTGCCCAGGGATCATGGTGTGCCGGAGACGGTGGCCGCACTGGCCGGCGCGCCCGGCTACCAGATCCACGACGCCAGCCGTGGCGGTTTCGGCAAATTCGACGATGAGCTGCTGGCCTTCGTCGCCGAGTGCGAGCTGCGCAGCGGTGTACCGCTCGAAGCCCTCTACACCGGCAAGGCCCTGCTGGCCCTGCGTGATCAGGTCGAGGCCGGGCTGTTTGCGCCCGGCACCCGCCTGATCTTCGTACACACCGGTGGCCTGCAGGGCCGGCGCGGTTACTTGTAGGGCAGCATGCGCAGCAGCGTGTTGTCGCGCTGTACATAGTGGTGGTACAGCCCGGCCACCGCGTGCAGGCCGATCAACCAGTAGCCCCAACTGCCCACGCGTTCATGCCAGCCCTTGATGAACTTGGCCTGGTCCGGGTCCGGGCCGATCAGGTGCGGCAGCTCCAGGCCAAAGAACGGCACCGGTTTGTCGGCGGCGCTGAGGATCAGCCAGCCGGCCAGCGGCAGGCCGATCATCAGCAGGTACAGCGCCAGGTGCATCAGGTGTGCAAGGCCGGTCTGCCAGGCCGGTGGCTTGGGCACGATGGGCGGGGCAGGGCGGCTCAGGCGGATGGCCAGGCGCAGCCAGACCAGCACGAACACGCTGAGCCCGAGCATGAAGTGCAGGTCCTTCATCAGGTTGCGTTCGGCACTGTCCTTGGGGAACAGGCCACGCAGTTCGATGAGGGCATAGACAGCGGCCAGCAGCACCAGCATCAGCCAATGCAGGGCGATGGACAGGCGTGCGTAATGGGTCGCGGGGGTGGATGAAACCATGATCGGTCCTCGTCATCAGGTCAAAATGGCGCTCTTGCTGGCGCTCAGGTACCACTGTAGTGGTTACCAGAAACAAATCTTTGCGCTGGGTCTGTGAAAATGGTGTTGCTTGTGCCGGCCTCTTCGCAGCACAAGGCTGCTCCTACACGGACCTCACAGGTCTTGAGAGCCGTGCGGTCCCTGTAGGAGCAGCCTTGTGCTGCGAAGAGGCCGGGTCAGGCAACATCATGCTTGCGCTGAAAATGGCCAACTGTCAGCCACCAGAAACACCCGCTCCACCTCCTGCCAGGCGCCCTCAGCATCAGGCTCCAACCTCACCAGCAACTGCGCCGGCGCCTGCCGCTCCAGCACATGCAACCAGGCCGCAAACTGCTCCACCGTCCAGCCTTCGCCTGCCTCGACCCGCGCAGGTGCCAGCCAGGCATGCCGCTGCAACGGTTGCCAATGCTCACCCTCTGCCATGACCCACTCGCGCCGGCGCACCCAGCGCCCGCGCAAGTGCTGCGGGTTGGCGCCCGCGGGTGGTTCGGCATGCCCAGGCCACGGATAGAACAGGTAGCCACCCAGCCACACGTGGGCGTGTACCTGCTCAATCCCCAACCGCGCCAGCAGCTCGCGGCTGTGCGCGCCGTTCGACATGGGCAGCTGGTGCCCGGTCAGGTGCGCAAGTTTGGTCCCCAGCCGGTCATGGCACCCAGGCCCCAGCCAGGCATGCGGGTCGTGCGCGGCGTCTTGCGGCCCCAGGTACAGCTTGATTGCCAGTTCCAGGTGGTGCACACCGTCGCGGTCGCGCAGCACCACGTCCAGTTCGCCCAAGGTGTGCCCACCGTCACGGATTGCCAGGTTGGCCGCCAACAGTTCGATGCCGGGTGCCTGGCCCAGGGCAAATTGCCACAGCCGTTCGTAGTAAAGCCCCAGCCGCCGGCTACCGAGCTTTGCCAGCCACTCGCGCAACGGGCGGTCATCGGTATCCAGCGCGCGCAACCAGCCCTCGAGGCGCTGCGGCTGCTCCGCCCAGAGGCTGCCCGTCAGCGGGTGGCGCTGCGGGCAGGGCGGGGCGCTGAGCAGGGGCGGCGACAGCAGGGCCCAGGCCAGGTCGCGCACGGCGGGGCGGCGTAGCTGCCGGGGCAGGTCGTTGAGCAGGGCGAATGGCATCATCCAGCGAGCATAGCCGGTTTGCCGCTGCCCGGTGGTTTCGCCCATAATCGGTCCATCGTCACCCGTCGCAGAGCCCCGCAGGAGCCCCATGGAGCAATTTCGCAATATCGGTATCATCGGTCGCCTTGGCAGCTCGCAGGTGCTCGACACCATTCGCCGACTGAAAAAATTCCTCCTCGAGCGCCACTTGCATGTGATTCTCGAAGACACCATTGCCGAAGTACTGCCCGGCCATGGCCTGCAAACCTCCACCCGCAAGCTGCTGGGCGAGGTCTGTGACCTGGTCATCGTGGTTGGCGGCGACGGCAGCCTGCTGGGCGCCGCCCGCGCCCTTGCCCGGCACAACATTCCGGTGCTGGGCATCAACCGTGGCAACCTGGGCTTCCTCACCGACATTCGCCCCGACGAGCTGGAAGAGAAAGTCGCCGAAGTGCTCGACGGCCACTACCTGGTGGAAAACCGCTTCCTGCTGCAGGCCGAGGTGCGTCGCCACCACGAAGCCATCGGCCAGGGTGATGCGCTGAACGACGTGGTGCTGCACCCGGGCAAGTCCACGCGCATGATCGAGTTCGAGATCTACATCGACGGCCAGTTCGTCTGCAGCCAGAAGGCCGACGGGCTGATCGTCGCCACCCCCACCGGTTCCACCGCCTACGCGCTGTCGGCCGGTGGCCCGATCATGCACCCCAAGCTCGACGCCATTGTCATCGTGCCGATGTACCCGCACACCCTGTCGGGCCGGCCGATCGTGGTCGACGGCAACAGCGAGCTGAAGATCGTGGTGTCCAAGGACCTGCAGATCTACCCGCAGGTGTCCTGTGATGGCCAGAACCACTTCACCTGCGCCCCCGGCGACACCATCACGGTGAGCAAGAAGCCGCAGAAGCTGCGCCTGATCCACCCGCTGGACCACAATTACTACGAGGTCTGCCGCACCAAACTGGGTTGGGGCAGCCGTCTTGGGAGCAGGGACGACTGATGCTCGATCCGGCGCGAAGTTTCGACATCATTGGTGACGTGCACGGCTGTGCACTGACCCTTGAACGCCTGCTCGACGCCCTCGGTTACAAGCGTGTGGCCGGCGTGTGGCGCCACCCGCGGCGCCTGGCGCTGTTCCTGGGCGATATCGTCGACCGCGGGCCGCGCATTCGCGAGGCGCTGCACATCGTCCATGACATGGTCGAGGCCGGCCAGGCGTTCTGCATCATGGGCAACCACGAATACAACGCCCTGGGCTGGGTCACCCCGGCGCTGCCTGGCAGCGGCAAGGCCTATGTGCGCGAGCACACGCCACGCCATGCCCGGCTGATCGACGAAACCCTGACCCAGTTCGCCCACCACCCTGGCGACTGGCACGACTTCGTCAACTGGTTCTACCAGTTGCCGCTGTTCATCGACGCCGGGCGCTTCCGCCTGGTGCACGCCTGCTGGGACCCGCGGTTGATCGAGCCGCTGCGCCAGCAATACCCGGACGGGCGCATCGATGAGCACTTCATCCAGGCCTCGGCGGTGAGTGGCAGTTTCGCCGACACGGTGTGCAACCGCTTGCTGCGCGGCACCGACATGCGCCTGCCGGACGGCCTGACCCTGACCGGCGGCGACGGCCTGACCCGTGCCTTCTTCCGCACCAAGTTCTGGGAAGAAGACCCGCAAACCTACGGCGACATCGTGTTCCAGCCCGATGCCCTGCCCGAAGAGGTGGCCAGCACCCCGCTCAGCCACAGCCAGAAGAACGCCTTGCTGCGCTATGCCGAAGACGAGCCCTTGCTGTTCGTTGGCCACTACTGGCGCAGCGGCCGACCGGCGCCGATCCGGTCCAACCTGGCCTGCCTGGACTACAGTGCCGTGCTCTACGGCAAGCTGGCCGCCTACCGGCTGGATGATGAAACCCGCATCGACCCGCACAAGTTCGTCTGGGTCGACGTCGACCGCCCACAGGCCAACCAATGAACATTATCGAAGTGATGCGCCTGCCGCTGTCGGTCGACCTCAGCGGCTTTATCCACCTGCTGCAGCGCCTGCAGGTGCCGCACCGGGTGAGCGAGGATGGCGATGCCCAGGTGCTCTGGGCCCCTGACACCCTGGTCGAAGACGTGCTGCAACTCTACCAGCGCTACCCCGACGGCAACGCCGACATCCAGACAACCGACGAACCTGTGGGAGCGGGCTTGTCGGGGCGCCGAACCGCCGCGAATAGCCCCACACAGCCCTCCCTGGTAGAACAGGCCAAAGCCTGCAAGGTCACCACCCTCACGCTGCTGCTGTGCTTCATCGTCGCCGGCCTCACAAGCCTGGGCGACAACTTCACCACCATCAGCTGGTTCACCTTCCTCGACTTCCGCGTCCAGGGTGACTACCTGTACTTCAGTTCGCTGGCGCAAGTGCTGGACGAAGGCCAGTGGTGGCGCCTGGTATCGCCCATGCTGCTGCACTTCGGCGTGCTGCACCTGGCCATGAACAGCCTGTGGTACTGGGAGCTGGGCAAACGTATCGAACTGCGCCAGGGCCCCTGGATGCTGCTGGGCCTGACCCTGCTGTTCAGCCTGGTGTCCAACCTGGCCCAGCACTACACCAGCGGGCCGAGCCTGTTCGGCGGCCTGTCTGGCGTGCTGTACGGGTTGCTCGGGCATATCTGGCTGTATCAGTGGCTGGCGCCCAACCGTTACTTCAACCTGCCCAAGGGCGTGCTGGTAATGATGCTGATCTGGTTGGTGGTGTGCCTGACCGGCGTGGTCGGCACCCTGGGCCTCGGCCAGATCGCCAACGCCGCCCATGTTGGCGGGTTGCTCATCGGATGCCTGACCGGGCTCTTGGGTGGGGCGCTGGCCCGGCGTAAACTGTCGGCTTGAATCAGGAGACACTATGTCCACTTTCGCGCAAATGATTGAAAACATTACCCCGGAAATCTACGAAAGCCTGAAACTGGCCGTGGAAATCGGCAAATGGTCCGATGGCCGCAAGCTCACCGCCGAGCAGAAAGAGCTGTCGCTGCAAGCCGTGATCGCCTGGGAAATCCAGAACCTGCCCGAAGACCAGCGCACCGGCTACATGGGCCCGCAGGAATGCGCATCGAAGTCTGCGCCGATCGCCAATATTCTGTTCAAATCGGACTCGGTACATTGATCGAACTCGCTCGTGGCTCGTTGAGCAAAATGGCGGTAAGCCTGCAAGCACCCGTGGTGCAATACAGCTTCCGCCTGGATGACACGCAGGTGCCGGTCAACCCGCTGATCGGCCAGCGCCTGCGCCTGGAATACCTTGGCGCCATTCACTGCAACCACTGCGGCAAGCGCACCAAGACCAGCTTCAGCCAGGGGTACTGCTACCCGTGCATGACCAAGCTGGCCCAGTGCGACGTGTGCATCATGGCCCCGGAAAAATGCCACTACGACGCCGGCACCTGCCGCGAGCCGTCGTGGGGCGAACAGTTCTGCATGACCGACCACGTGGTCTACCTGGCCAACTCGTCGGGGATCAAGGTCGGCATCACCCGCGCCACCCAGCTGCCCACCCGCTGGCTCGACCAGGGCGCCAGCCAGGCCCTGCCGATCATGCGCGTGGCTACCCGTCAGCAGTCAGGCCTGGTCGAAGACGTGTTGCGCAGCCAGGTGCCGGACCGCACCAACTGGCGCGCGCTGCTCAAAGGCGACGCCGAGGTGCTCGACCTGCCGGCTATCCGCGATCAGATCTTCGACGCCTGCGCCGACGGCCTGCGCGAGCTGCACGGGCGTTTTGGCCTGCAGGCGATCCAGCCGCTGCCCGACGCCGAAGTGGTGCAGATGAAGTATCCGGTAGAGGCCTACCCGACAAAGATCGTCAGCTTCAACCTCGACAAGGACCCGGTAGCCGAAGGCACGCTGCTGGGCATCAAAGGTCAGTACCTGATTTTCGACACCGGTGTGATCAATATTCGCAAGTACACGGCCTACCAGTTGGCCGTGCTCCAGTAAAAAGGACCTGCACATGCGTACCGAACAACCGCAAGTGATCTACCTCAAGGATTACCAGGCGCCCGAGTACCTGATCGACGAGACGCACCTGACCTTCGAGCTGTTCGAGGACCACACCCTGGTTCACGCGCAACTGGTCATGCGCCGCAACCCGGCACGCGGAGCCGGCCTGCCGCCCCTGGTGCTCGACGGCCAGCAGCTGGAACTGCTGCGCGCCGCGCTGGACGACCAGGAACTGCAGGCGGGCGACTACCAGCTCGAAGCCGACAGCCTGACGCTGCACCCCAAGGCCGAGCAGTTCACCCTCGACACCAGCGTGAAGATCCACCCCGAGAGCAACACCGCGCTGGAAGGCCTGTACAAGTCGGGCAAGATGTTCTGCACCCAGTGCGAGGCCGAGGGCTTCCGCAAGATCACCTACTACCTCGACCGCCCGGACGTGATGAGCACCTTCACCACCACGGTGATTGCCGAGCAGCATCGCTACCCGGTACTGCTGTCGAACGGCAACCCGACGGGCAGCGGGCCGGCCGAGGATGGCCGCCACTGGGCAACCTGGGAAGACCCGTTCAAGAAGCCGGCCTACCTGTTCGCGCTGGTGGCCGGTGACCTCTGGTGCGTCGAGGACAACTTCACGCGCCAGTCTGGCCACGATGTGATGCTGCGCATCTATGTCGAGCCCGAGAACCTGGACAAGTGCGACCACGCCATGGTCAGCCTGAAGAAGTCCATGCGCTGGGACGAAGAAGTCTATGGCCGCGAGTACGACCTGGACATCTTCATGATTGTTGCGGTCAACGACTTCAACATGGGCGCCATGGAAAACAAGGGCCTGAACATCTTCAACTCCAGCTGTGTGCTGGCCCGTGCCGAAACCGCCACCGATGCCGCGCACCAGCGCGTCGAAGGCGTGGTCGCCCACGAGTACTTCCACAACTGGTCGGGCAACCGTGTCACCTGCCGTGACTGGTTCCAGCTGTCGCTGAAGGAAGGCTTCACGGTGTTCCGCGATGCCGAGTTCAGCGCCGACATGAACTCGCGCACGGTCAAACGCATCGAAGACGTCGCCTACCTGCGCACCCACCAGTTCGCCGAAGACGCCGGCCCCATGGCCCACCCGGTGCGCCCGGACAGCTTCATCGAAATCTCCAACTTCTACACCCTGACCGTGTACGAGAAGGGCGCCGAAGTGGTGCGCATGGTACGTACCCTGCTGGGTAACGAAGGCTTCCGCAAAGGCAGCGACCTGTACTTTGAACGCCATGATGGCCAGGCGGTGACCACCGACGACTTCATCAAGGCCATGGAAGACGCCAACGGTGTGGACTTCACCCAGTTCAAACGCTGGTACAGCCAGGCCGGCACCCCGCGCCTGGAAGTCAGCGAAGCCTATGACGCTGCTGCGCAGACCTACAGCCTGACCTTCCGCCAGAGCTGCCCGCAGACCCCGGACAAGGCCGAAAAGCTGCCGTTCGTGATCCCGGTCGAGCTGGGCCTGCTGGACGCCGAAGGCAATGACCTGCCGCTGCGCCTGGCCGGTGAAGCTGCTGCCATAGCGGGTAACGTAGCCAGCAGCCGCGTGCTGTCGGTGACCGAGGCCGAGCAAACCTTCACCTTCGAGGGTGTCCAGGCCAAGCCGCTGCCTTCGCTGCTGCGCGGCTTCAGCGCGCCGGTGAAGCTCAGCTTCCCTTACGACCGCGACCAGCTGATGTTCCTGATGCAGCACGACAGCGACGGCTTCAACCGCTGGGAAGCGGGCCAGCAGCTGTCGGTGCAGGTACTGCAAGAACTGATCGGCCAGCACCAACGCGGCGAAGCCCTGAAACTCGACCAGCGGCTGATCACTGCCCTGGGCACCGTGCTGGGCAACGAGTCGCTGGACGCCGCCATGGTTGCCGAAATGCTTTCGCTGCCGGGCGAGGCCTACCTCACCGAAATCAGCCAGGTGGCCGACGTGGACGCCATCCACGCTGCCCGCGAGTTCGCCCGCCAGCAGATCGCCGCACAGCTGTTCGACGCCCTGTGGGCGCGCTACCAGGCCAACCGTGAAGTGTCGCGCAGCACCGCCTACGTGGCTTCTGCCGAGCACTTCGCCCGGCGCAGCCTGCAGAACATCGCTCTGTCGTACCTGATGCAGAGCGGCAAACCGCAGGTGCTGGAAGCGACACTGGAGCAGTTCGATCAGTGCGACAACATGACCGAACGCCTCACGGCCCTGGCAGTGCTGGTCAACTCGCCGTTCGAAGCCGAGCGGGCCAAGGCCCTGGAAGCCTTTGCCGAGCACTTCAAGGACAACCCGCTGGTCATGGACCAGTGGTTCAGCGTGCAGGCGGCCAGCGCGCTGCCGGGTGGGCTGGCGCGGGTCAAGGCGTTGATGCAGCACCCGGCGTTCACCCTGAAGAACCCGAACAAGGTACGTGCACTGGTAGGTGCGTTTGCCGGGCAGAACCTGGTCAACTTCCATGCGGCAGATGGCTCGGGCTACCGTTTCCTGGCGGACCTGGTGATCGAGCTGAATGCGCTGAACCCGCAGATTGCCTCGCGGCAACTGGCACCGCTGACCCGCTGGCGCAAGTATGACGATGCGCGTCAGGCCCTGATGAAGGGCGAGCTGGAGCGGATTCTGGCTTCTGGCGAGCTGTCCAGTGATGTGTATGAAGTGGTGAGCAAGAGCCTGGCGTAAGCCTGGTAGATCTTGGGGCCGCGCAGCGGCCCCGGCTTTTTCAAGCCGACAACAAAACATAACACCCCGCCCGTTGTATCCCCGCCAACATCCCCGCTACAGTCCCCTCAAGCTATTGCAGGCCTCTAGATCAGGCTTTTCGCAGTACCTGCAATGCATTGACCCACCAACAAGAACACAACAAGGGGGCAGTCATGAGGGAACAGCTACGGGCGCCAGCCAGGCGTGGTGCCTGGCCATGGGCGGCCAGCGCAGTGCTGGCACTGGCATTGGGGGTGTGGGCCGACAGTGCCCAGGCCGCCGCCGCCGACGAATACTCCACCGAATCCGCCAAGGCCAGCCAAAGCCTGTTGATCGACGCCACCCATGCCGGCAAGCGCCTGGTGGTGGTGGGCGATCGCGGCCACATTCTGTTCTCCGACGACCAGGGCAGCACCTGGACCCAGGCCCGGGTCCCCACCCGGCAGTTGCTCACCGCCGTGTTCTTCCTCGATGACAAGCGCGGCTGGGCGGTGGGCCATGATGCGCAGATCCTCGCCAGCAGCGACGGCGGGGCCACCTGGAGCAAGCAGTTCGAAGACCTCGCCCGCGAAGCGCCCTTGCTCGATGTTGCCTTCCTCGATGCCCAGCACGGCTTTGCCGTGGGTGCCTACGGCGCTTTGCTGGAAACCACAGACGGCGGCCTGCACTGGCAGGACGTGGCCGAGCGCCTGGACAACCCGGACCAGTTGCACCTGAACGGCATTGCCCGGGTGCGTGACGCCGGCCTGTTCATCGTCGGCGAGCAGGGCGGCATGTTCCGCTCGGCAGACAACGGCCAGACCTGGACCAGGGTCCAGGGCCCCTACGAGGGCTCGCTGTTCGGCGTGATCGGCACCGCCCAGGCGCACGCCTTGCTGGCCTACGGCCTGCGCGGCAACCTGTTCCGTTCCACTGATTTTGGTGACAGCTGGCAGCCGATCGAACTCAAGGCCGCGCGCGGCGACCTCGAATTCGGCCTGGCAAGCGCTACGCTTCTCGATGATGGCACCCTGGTGCTGGTCGGCAACGGCGGCAGCGTGCTGCGCAGTGCCGATGGCGGCCAGACCTTCAGCGTGTACAACCGTGCCGACCGCATCGCCCTGGCAGGCGTCAGCGGCCTGGCCAATGGCGGCCTGCTGCTGGTAGGGCAGGGCGGTGTACACCTGGCGGATGCCCAGGGTGCCGAGGGGGCGAGCCAATGACCAGCAGGGAGAGCATTACCATGCACCCGCACCACCAGGACAAGGCCACGCTGCTCGAACGCCTGATCTTCAACAACCGCCCCGTGGTCATCGCGCTGTGCGTGCTGGTGAGCATTTTCCTGTTCTGGCAGGCCACGCAGATTCGCCCCTCGACCAGCTTCGAGAAGATGATCCCGCTGCAGCACCCGTTCATCGAGCAGATGATGGAGCACCGCAACGACCTGGCCAACCTCGGCAACACCGTACGCATTTCGGTGGAGGCAGTGAATGGCGACATCTTCGACAAGGACTACATGGAGACCCTGCGCCAGGTCCATGACGAGGTGTTCTACATCCCCGGCGTCGACCGTGCCGGGCTGAAGTCGCTGTGGAGCCCCAGCGTGCGCTGGAGCGAGGTTACCGAAGAAGGCTTTTCCGGTGGCGAGGTGATCCCCAACACCTACAACGGTTCGCAGGACAGCCTCGACACCCTGCGCGACAACGTGCTCAAGTCCGGCCAGGTGGGGCGGCTGGTGGGCAACAACTTCAAGTCCAGCATCGTCGACGTGCCGCTGCTGGAGAGCTACCCCGACCCGCAGGACCCGGGCAAGCAGGTGAAGCTGGACTACCAGCAGTTCTCGCACCTGCTGGAAGAGAAGATCCGCGACAAGTTCCAGGCGCAGAACCCCAATGTGAAAATCCACATTGTCGGCTTCGCCAAGAAGGTCGGTGACCTGATTGATGGCCTGGTGATGGTGGCGATGTTCTTCGGCGTCGCCCTGGCCATTACCTGGGTGCTGTTGTACTGGTTCACCTGGTGCATCCGCAGCACCATCGCCGTACTCATCACCACCCTGGTGGCGGTGGTCTGGCAGTTGGGGCTGATGCATGCGGTGGGCTTTGGCCTGGACCCTTACTCGATGCTGGTGCCGTTCCTTATCTTCGCCATCGGCATTTCCCACGGGGTGCAGAAGATCAACGGCATCGCCTTGCAGTCAAGTGACGCCGACAACGCCCTGACGGCGGCCCGGCGCACCTTCCGCCAGCTATTCCTGCCGGGCATGATCGCCATCCTCGCCGACGCGGTGGGCTTCATCACCCTGCTGATCATTGATATCGGGGTGATTCGCGAGCTGGCCATCGGTGCCTCCATCGGCGTGGCGGTGATCGTGTTCACCAACCTGATCCTGCTGCCGGTGGCTATTTCCTATGTCGGCATCAGCAGGAAGGCCATCGAGCGCAGCAAGAAGGACGCCACCCGCGAGCACCCGTTCTGGCGCCTGTTGTCGAACTTCGCCAGTGCCAAGGTGGCGCCGGTGTCTGTAACCCTGGCGCTGATCGCCTTCGCCGGAGGCCTGTGGTACAGCCAGAACCTGAAGATAGGCGACCTCGACCAGGGCGCGCCGGAGCTGCGCCCCGACTCGCGCTACAACCAGGACAACAGCTTCATCATCAGCAACTACTCGACCAGTTCCGACGTGCTGGTGATCATGGTCAAGACCCCGTCGGAGAAGTGCTCGGTCCACTCGACCATGGCGCCGATCGACGAGTTGATGTGGACCATGCAGAACACCCCGGGTGTGCAGTCGGCGATTTCCCTGGTGACCGTGTCCAAGCAGGTGATCAAGGGCATGAACGAGGGCAGCCTGAAATGGGAAACCCTGTCGCGCAACTCGGACATCCTCAACAACTCCATCGCCCGGGCCGACGGCCTGTACAACGGTGACTGCTCGCTGGCGCCGGTGCTGGTGTTCCTCAACGACCACAAGGCCGAGACCCTGGAGCGGGTCACTGCCGCAGCCAAGGCGTTTGCCGACAGCCACAACAAGGAAGGCCTGCAGTTCCTGCTGGCGGCGGGCAACGCCGGGATCGAGGCGGCGACCAACGAAGTGATCAAGTCGGCCGAGCTGACCATCCTGATTCTGGTGTACATCTGCGTGGCGGTTATGTGCCTGATCACCTTCCGCTCGTTCGCCGCCACCCTGTGTATCGTCCTGCCGCTGGTACTGACCTCGGTGCTGGGAAACGCGCTGATGGCCTACATGGGCATCGGGGTGAAGGTGGCGACCTTGCCGGTTGTGGCGCTGGGTGTGGGGATTGGCGTGGACTACGGCATCTACATCTACAGCCGGCTGGAGAGTTTCCTGCGTGCCGGGTTGCCGTTGCAGGAGGCTTATTACCAGACCCTGCGCTCGACGGGTAAAGCCGTGTTGTTTACTGGCTTGTGCCTGGCCATCGGCGTGTGCACCTGGATCTTCTCGGCAATCAAGTTCCAGGCTGACATGGGGCTGATGCTGACCTTCATGCTGCTGTGGAACATGTTTGGCGCGCTGTGGCTGCTACCGGCGCTGGCACGGTTCCTGATCAAGCCGGAGAAGATGGTGGGCAAGGAGGGTGGGTCGATTTTCGCCCATTGAAATGCTGGGGGCCGCTTTGCGGCCCATTCGCAGCACAAGGCTGCTCCTAAAAGGTTACGCGATCCCCTGTAGGAGCAGCCTTGTGCTGCGAATGGGCTGCAAAGCAGCCCCAAGGCTATAATGCCAACTCATTTCAGATTGGTACCCCCATGTCCCCCCTCGCCACCGCCCTGCAGTCCTGCGACATGCTCCTGATCGACGGCCTGCACGCCTTCGATTTCACCGCCGACGAAGCCGGCCTCACCGTCGAATGCATGGATGGCCGACAGCTGCGCCGCTGGTCCTTCACCCCCGAACAAGTCGCCGCCGCCATCGCAAGCGGTGATGAATGGCAACTCAACGATGCCAACGGCGAGCATCGGCTAGTCTGTATGAGTGCCTTTCGCGCCCCGGATGATGACCAAGATGAACCGGACCTGGACGAGCCTGCTGACCGCTAGCCTGATGAGCCTGACAATCCACGCCCACGGCGCAACCTTGCTGGTGGGCAGCTACACCGATGGCGCCAGCCAGGGTATCTACCGCTATCAGTTCGACGACAAGGCCGGCCAAATCGGCCCCACACCCCTGCAGGTGGTGAAAAGCGTGAGCCCTTCGTGGCTGGTGCTGTCGGCCGACCAGCGCCAGCTGTTCGCGGTGAATGAAACGCCGCAGGGCCATGCCAGCAGTTTCAGCATCAGCAGCAAAGGCGAAATCAAGCCGCTCAACCAAGTGGCCACCCAGGGTGACGAGCCGACTCACGCCAGCCTCAGCCGTGACCAGCGCTACCTGTTCGTGGCCAATTACGCGGTCAACCCCGACCCCGGTGGCAGCCTGGTGGTGATCCCGGTGGCCAAGGACGGCAAGCTCAAGCCCGTGGTGCAACAGGCCCGGCACAAGGCGAGCGGGGCCAACCCTGAGCGCCAGGCCGGTGCCCACGTGCATTCGCTGGTGCTGTCGCCGGATGGCCAGCACCTGTATGCCAGCGACCTGGGTGCCGACAAGGTGTTCATCTACCGCTATGACGGTGCCAGTGCGGACCACCCGCTGACAGCGGCAATACCAGCGTCCGTGGCCTTGCCGCCGGGCAGCGGGCCGCGTCACCTGCTGTTCGACGCCAAGGGGCGGCACGCCTACCTCACCCTGGAGATGAACGCCGAGGTGGTGATGTTCGATGTGCAGGACGGCAACCTGGTCGAACGCCAGCGCTTACCCCTGACCGAGCGCCAGGAGGCAGCAGCGAAGGCAGCGGGTGGCTTGCACCTGTCGGCGGACGGGCGCTTCCTGTACGTGAGCAACCGCGGCACGGCCAATGAAATTGTGGCGTTCAGTGTGGGCAAGCAGGACGGCCAGTTGACGTTCCTGCAGCGTCGCTCGGTGGAAGGTGATCACCCCCGGGAATTTGCCCTGGCCCCGAGTGACAACTTCCTGCTGGTGGCCAACCAGAAGAGCAACCAGATCGTGGTGATACGTCGCGATCCGCGCAGTGGCAAGCTGCTGGAGACGGTGCAGACGCTGAAGCAGGATGCACCCTCGGACCTCAAGTTCATCGAGTGATATCGATCAGCGTGATAATCGGTACTGCCGCAATGAATTTTTGCGTGCGGCCTCGGCGGCGTAAGTTTGACCCAAGGCCCAAACGGGCCACCGTCAAACCACCGCCGTCGAGGTCAGCCCAGATGAACTTCAATCTCTTCCCGGTTATTGCCGCATCCGCCATTTCCGCATCGGTTGTACTGCCGGCCCATGCCCATGCCGATAGCAGCAAGGCTTCTGCCACCCACAGCTACACCGAACAGTACCTGCGCCAGAGCGCCAACTTCCATGCGGCCCTGAGTGGCAAACACAACCACTGATTCGGCTTATGTGAGGTCTCTGTGGGAGCGGGCATGCCCGCGAACACCGGCAAAGCCGGTGCCATCCACCGCGGTGCCTGCTTCGCGGGCATGCCCGCTCCCACAGGGACCCATTTGCAGCCAGATGTTCGATCAGCGAACCATGATTGCCTTGAACAGCGCCGAAGCCAGCCACCCCTCCAGCCAGCTCCGCACCCGCGGATAAGCCGCCTCGGCGAACCACTGCGGTTCGACCCCGGCAAACTGGCGCATCAGGGGCAGCAACGCGGCATCGGCGAGGCTCGGGTGGTCTGCCAGCAAGTAGTCTCGCCCAGCCAGCAGGCCTTCGAGCTCCGCCAGCCAGGTTTCGGCCTGCTGGCGGTAATGCTCGCGGGAATGTTCCGGGTAGCGCTCGGCATACTTGTACAGGTTCACCTGCACCTTGAACGTGCCGTCGTTGCGCGCAATCAGTGCATCAGCTTGCTGCGCGGCCACAGGGTCAGCCTGTAGCTGCCAGTCCTGCGGGTCGTTTTGCGTCAGCGCCCAACGCATGATGTCCAGGCTCTCTTCCAGTACCCCTGCACCGGTATCCAGCACCGGCACCGTGCCCTTGGGCGACAAGGCCAGCAGGGCTGCCGGCTTGTTCTTCATCGCCACCTCACAGATTTCCACCTCGCACCCGGCATAACGCAAGGCCAGGCGCGCGCGCATGGCCCAGGGGCAGCGGCGGAACGAGTAGAGGATCACCCGCACACCTCCACGTCACTCAGGCCATTGCCTTGGCGACGCACCTGGATCTGCACCGGGATGCGCTCGTGCATTTCCTGCACGTGGGAGATCACCGCCACTTTGCGGCCCTGGGCCTGCAAACCGTCGAGGGCGTCCATGGCCAGTTGCAGCGACTCGGGGTCGAGGCTGCCGAAGCCTTCGTCGATGAACAGCGATTCGATGCGCAGGGTACTGGAGGCCATCGAGGCCAGGCCCAAGGCCAGGGCCAGCGATACCAGGAAGGTTTCCCCGCCCGAAAGCGAGTGCACCGAACGCAGTTCGTCGCCCATCTCGGTGTCCAGCACCAGCAGGCCCAGGGCGCTGCCGCCGCGCTTGAGGCGGTAGCGGCGGGCCAGCTGGCGCAGCTGGGTGTTGGCGTGGTGCAGCAGCAGGTCGAGGTTGTAACCCTGGGCGATCTTGCGGAACACATCGCCCGAGGCCGAACCGATCAGGGCGTTCAGGCGTGCCCAGCGTTGCCATTGCTGATGGGCCTGTTCGATTTCTGCCGCCAACGCCTGGTGTGCCTGCTGGCGACGCTGGTCGTCGGCCTGCTGTGCGCGCAGTTCGGCGCACTGCTGCTCGTGGCCGGCCAGGCGCTCGCGCAGTTCGGCCAAGGCTTGCTCCAGGGCGTCAGCCGAGGTGTCCACTGTCATTTGTGCGGCGTGGTGTTGCAGGCGTTGTTCACGTTCCTGCAGCAGTACGCGACCTTGCTCGATGGCTTTTTCGGCGTTTTGCAGGTGCTGGCGCAGTTCATTGACTTGCGCATCATTCATGGCCAGCAGGCGATCCAGGCCCGCGTCGTCCAGTTCCGGGTGCTCGCTGCGCCACTGGGCGATCTGGCCCTGCAACTGCTGGCACTCGGCGTCCAGCGCCTGTTGCTGTTGGGCGTTGGCCTTGAGCTCACTGGCCAGTTGCACACCCTGGGTGCGCAGGTCTTGCAGGCGTTGTGCGGTGTCGGCGTCGAGGGCGCGGGCATGTTCCAGCGCGCAGTCCATGTGTTGTTGCCAGGTTTCGGCGCTGGCATGTTCGCCGAGCAGTTCGCCAAGCGAGGCCTGGGCTTGCTGGCGTTGCGCGTCGAGGGCGGCCAGATTCTGCTGCAATTGCTGCTGGCCTTGCACACGCGCTTGTTGCTGGTCGCGCAGCTTGTCCAGCTGGGCCTGGCGGGCTTGTTGTTCTTCCTGTTCGTCCTTGCGTTGCTCCAGTTGTTGCAAGCGTTGGGCAATCTGCTGGTCCAGGGCGAGGAAGGCATTGGCCGGGTCGTCGTTCAGGGCCTTGACGGCCTCTTCGGGTAACACGCCGGTCAGGTCGCTCAGGCCTTGCTGCAGTTGCTGCTCGTCGTTGGCCAAGGCCTGGTGCTGGTGCTCCAGGTGGCGCTGGGCCTGCTGTTGCGCTTCATGGGCGGCTTGCAACTGCTGGTTGAGGCGGGATGCATCTTTTTGCAGGGCGAGCAGGGCGCTCTGGCGCTTCTGGTCCTGACCGATTTCTTCTTCAAGACGCCGCAGTTGGCTGTCGAGCCAGGTGCTGCGGGCCTTGTCGTCCTGCGGGGCGAGGGCAGGCCACAGGCTGTGCGCCTGTACCTCGGCCACCAGCGGTTGCAGCTGTTCGCCCAGTTGCTGCTGTTGTTGCTGGTTGTCCTTGAGCTGGGCGTTGATCACACCCAGCTGGGTACGCAGCTCTACCAGCTTGCTGCTGAGGGTTTCGACCTGCTGCTGCGCGGCGTCTACTTCGGCCTGATCGTGGCGGCCCAGGCTTTGCAGCAGCGCTTCTGGTTGATGGAACGGGTGCTCGGCGCTGCCGCACACGGGGCAGGGTTCGCCGTCGCGCAGTTGGCCGCGCAGTTCTTCGACGCTGGTATTGCGCGCCAGGCGCTGGCGTTCCAGCAGCTGGCGGGTGAGGTTCAGCGCTTGCTCGGCGGCTTCCAGCTCGGCCTTGGCGGCGGTGCCTTCGGTAATCAGTTGCTGGCGTTGCTGCATGGCCTGCTGCTGCCGTTCGCGCACGGCATGCAGCTGCTGGCGCAGCTCTTGTTCACGGCCATGCAGGCGCGACAGTTCTTCGACGGCGCGCTGCTGCTTGCGGTTGTCCTGCAGCATGCCACCGAGCAGGTCGATTTGCTCGGCTAGGGCCTGTGGTTCGGCCTTGGCTTCGCGGAACAGCAGGTCGTAAGCGTCGCGCTCGGCCTGCAAGTGCGCGTTGGCCTGGCTGGCCTGGGCCTGCAGGCCAGGCAGCTCTTCACGGCCTTTGGCCAGGCGGCCACCGATCAGCATCACCTGCTTGAGCTGCGGCAGGTAAGCGTGCCAGGCATTGGCCAGGCCTGCCAGGTGCTGGCTGTCGGCCAGTGCGGTGTCGATCTGGGCCAGTTGCTGCAGGCTGCGCTGCTGGTTGTCTTCCAGCTGCTGCACCTGCTGCTGGCCATCGGCGACCTGCTGTTCAGCCTGTTGGCTGGTGTTGCGCTGTGCGGCCAGCTCCTGGTCCAGGCGGGCCAGGTTGTCTTGGGCGGCAAAGGCCTGACGCAGGCGCGGGGCGTTTTCGCCGTGCTGGGCCTGGCTGTCGGCAAGCGCCTGGCGTGCGATGCCCAGCGCCTGTTCGAGCTCAAGGGTGCGCACCTGCAGCTCGGTTTGCTGCTGCTGTTGCTCAGCGATCTTCGCGGCCACGGGCGCCAGTTGCGCAGTTAGCGCCTGCTGGCGGTGGAACTGGTGGCGCTGCGGGGCCAGGCGCTCCAGGCGAACGAGGTCCAGGCGGGGTTCGGCCAGTTGCTGCCAGCTTTGTTCGGCAGCCTGTAGCGCGGTGCCGGCTTCGGCATGCTGGGCCTGCAACTGGCGTTGTTCATTCAGCCAGTTGCGTTGCTGTTCCAGTTGGCGCTCGCCGGCCTGGTCGGCCTTGAACTGCTGCTGCGCCTGCTCCAGGCGCTGGTCAAGGTCGGTGCGGGCTTCGGCGGCCATCGGTAGCAGGTGGCTGGCGCGGTCCTTGAGGGCATTGTGGGCCTCGCCGGCTTCACGGGCCTTGCTGAAAGCGCGCTGGCCCAGGCGGGTGTAGATGGCGGTATTGGTGAGCTTTTCCAGCAGCTCGCTGCGCTCTTTGTCGTCCGCCTTGAGGAAGGCGCCGAACTCGCTCTGGGCCAGCATCACCGCACGGGTGAACTGCTCGAAGTTCAGGCCAAGGCGGGCTTCGACCAGTTGCTTGTATTCGTTCTTGCCGCTGCCCAGCACTTGCTCGCTGTCCAGGTCGTAGAAGCTCTGACGGCTGTGTTGCAGCTTGCCATTGGCCTTGTCGCGGGCGCGGTTGGCTTCCCAGCGGGCGCGGTAGCGGCGGCCGTCGATACCGACGAAATCGACCTCGGCAAAGCCACTGCCGGTGCCCCGGCGCAGCAGGTTACGCGGGTCGTAGGTAGGGATTTCACCGTCGGCGTCGGGCACCTTGGCCTCGCGGCCGATGTCGTTCAGGCGTGGCACCGTGCCAAACAACGCCAGGCACAGGGCGTCGAGCAGGGTGCTTTTGCCAGCCCCCGTTGGCCCGGTGATGGCGAACAGGCCAGCGCTGGCCAAGGGCTCTGCGGTGAAGTCGATTTCGACCGGGCCGGCCAGGGATGCCAGGTTCTTCAGGCGAATGGCGAGAATCTTCATGGCTGCTCCTCTTCCTGCTGCACGTCCTGCAACAGCAGGGCAAAGTCGGCCAGCGCCTGCTCATCTGCGGGGTTGCCGTAAGCCTGCTCCCAGGCGCGGCTGAACAGGTCCTGCGGGGTCATCTGGGACAGCTCGACAAAGGCCAGGTCATCCTCTTCGGCGTTGTTGCGGCCGGCGTATTCGGCGCTGATGCGGATCAGCCGCACGGCCTTGCCTTCCAGTGCCGTTTCAACCTGCTGGCGCAGGTCGGGTTGCGGCTCATCCAGTATCACCCGCACTTCCAGCCAAGGCTGGCGGTTGGGGTCTTCGAGCAGGTCGATCACGGGTAGCTCGGCCAGCGCTGTCAGTAATTCGCCCAACGGTGCCGGGCCGACCCGTTGCAGGGCCACGGCCCGGGGCACCGGGCGCGGTTCGACGCTGACCAGTTCGGTGCCGTCCAGCTCCACTTCCAGCACCTGGTGCGGGTAGTTGATTTCGGCGAACGACAGCGGGATCGGCGAGCCGCTGTAGCGGATGCGGTCTTCGCGGTTGACCTTCTGCGGTTTGTGCAGGTGGCCCAGGGCGACATAGCTGATGGCCTTGTCGAACAGCTTGGCCGGCAGCGCCTCGGCGTTGCCGATGATCAGGCTGCGTTCGGAGTCCTCCGACACCGAGCCACCGGCCATGTGTGCATGGCTGATGGCGATCAGCGCCTGGTCTTTCTTGCGCTTTTTCTGCGCGGCGGCGATCAGTTGCTGGTGCACCTGGGTGATGCCTTGCAGATAGTCGTCGCCCAGGTTCGGGCCGGTGACCTCGGCCGGGCGCAGGAAGGGCAGGGCCAGGCACCAGGCGGCGACCTTGCCGCGGCCGTTGGTCAGCGGGATCAACAGGCGCTCGGCATCCAGCTGGCCTTCGTCCAGCCAGTGCACACGGCCCAGGGCATGGGTACGCAGCCGGCGCATCAGTGCGGCAGGCAGCTCGATGCGCGAGCCGGAGTCGTGGTTGCCGGCGATCATCACGATGTCCAGCTTGGGCTGTTGCTCGTGGGCCTGGACGATGAAGTCGTAGAGCCGTTCCTGGGCTTTGACCGGCGGGTTGACCGTGTCGAAGATGTCGCCGGCAATCAGCAGCGCATCGGGTTGACGCAGGCGCAGTTGGCCGAGCAGCCAGTCGAAGAAGCAGGCGTGTTCGAAGTCGCGTTCCTGGCCGTGCAGGCTTTGGCCCAGGTGCCAGTCGGAGGTATGAAACAGACGCATGGATGACCTGTTGGTGTCGATTCGAGCAAGCGAGGGCTTGGCTTGGAGGGTGGGCGTTACGCAAAAGCGGGTATGGTAACCCAAGCTGGCATCGGGGTGCATGGAGGGGGATTGGGTTAGGGCCTGCAGGTGTTCGCCACCACATTTTCGGTGCCTGTGAGATCGAGCGCCGCCCGCGCGGCGCTTCGCGGGGCAAGCCCGCTCCCACATTTGTTTCGGGCCAGTCACTGCTGTAAGTTCACCTCGGTCCGCCTTGGTTGTTCCATTCAATGCCAAGGATTGCACAGCTGCTCTTAATCAATCTCCGGTCATGCACCCAGGGTGCGCGCGCCTCTGTTACAGGCGTAACTGGCCCGAAATAAATGTGGGAGCGGGCTTGCCCCGCGAAGCGCCGCGCGGGCGGCGCTCGATCTCACAGGCGCTAAAAATGTGGTGGCGAACACTTGGTGGCCCTGACCCCGCTTCCCTTACTTGGGATAAAGCGGCGGCAAGCTGCCATTGTCACCCGCCGGCAGCAACACCTGCTCGGCCGGCGGAATGGTGCCGATCGCTCGCCACAAGTCCTCACCCTGCCAATACTGCCCGCTCTCGCTGTACAACGCCCCGTTCAACCCGTCCAGCGCATCCGACAACGGCACGAAGCGCGCCGCCATCTCGGCCAGGGTTTCCGGCTGTTGCCGGGCCCAGGCATCCAGCGCCTGGCGGGTAGCCTGCGGATCGTTCGCCAGGCACGCACGCTTGAGGTCGTCCAGCAGGGTACGCGGGCTTGGTCCGTTCTGCGCAGCACGCAGCACCGCAGGCCGCGAGCGGGCGCGCCACCACAGGGCAAAGCCAAGCAGGGTGGTCAGGGCGAACACCAAAGTGGCCAGCTGCCACGGCCACAGCAGGGTACTGGCACTGCTGTTGTCGCCCACCGGGGTGTCGGCGCTCAGCGCCGGGTTGTCTTGCACGTTCAATGTGCGCGCCGGCAGGCTGGTGTGCTCCAGGTGGTCTTCGCGGGTGTTCCACCAGGCCACTTCCAGCGCCGGCAGGGCCAGCGTGCCCGCGTGGGTGGGCACCAGTGCCTCGCGCTCTTCGCGGTTGGCGGTCATGCCACGCTCGCTGATTTCGTTGCGCAGCAGCGGCTGGTCGGGGTAGCGGCGCAGGCCGATGATCTCTGTGGCCGGCAGCGGTGGCAGCTGGGTGCTGGACAAGCCTTCGGCACGCAAAGTGATGTTACGCGTCAGCGAGTCGCCAATCTGCACCTGTTGGCTGTCGGGGGCGGGATTCCAGTGTTCTTCCAGTGTCAGGCTGCGCGCAGGCAGCCACGGCACATCGGCTGGCCAGGCGGCCGGGACAGGGCGCACGGCCAGCCGCAGCGGCAGCGAGTTGACCTGCACCTGGCGGCCGGCACGGGCCGTACCGTTGGCCTGCGGGGCTTCGTCATTGCTGGCTGCGGCGGTGGCAGTGAACGTCAGCGGCGGGATTTCGAGGCTGCCACTTTGCTGGGCGTACACCGCATAGCGGGTTTCGATCACGCCGTGGCGCACGCCGTTGATTTCCTTTTCATACGTGCGCGATTCGCCCAGTGGCTCGACCTTGGCGTTCTCCAGTTGCAGCGGGCTGAGGTTGCTGTCGTCGTACAGCGCCACCGAATGGTAGATGCGCAGGGTCAGCACGGCCTGGGCCTGGACGTAGACGTCGCTGCTGTCGAGGGTCGCTTCGATGAACACTTGCGAGGCGCTGTCCTGGCGGCTGGCATCGGCCTGCAGCACCTGCAGTTCGATGGCCTGACTGTGCGACTGGCCCAGCTGCAACTCGGGAATGCGCAGGCTGCCGCTGCGCCGTGGCAGCAGGGTGATGATCCAGCGGGTGCTGGCGCGGGTTTCGCCGTCGAGGGTGTGCAGGCTGTTCAGCTGGCGCGTACCACGCACTTCGAAGTCGCCTTCCAGGGCATGCAGGTCGGGCTTGCCGAACTGGGTGACGTCCTGGCTTTCCAGGGTCAGCTCCAGGCTCTCGCCGGCTTCCAGGCGGGTACGGTCAACGCTGGCTTGCAGCAGCGGCTCGGCCTGGGCAAGCACGGCCCAGAGCAGGGTGAGAAGAAAGACGCCGAAGCGACTCATCGTGGGGTTTCCTGATGCAATTGCTGTTCATACCAGAATTTGCGCCGCAGCAGCTCCGCCGGATTATCGGGGATCTCCCGCAGCCATTGTTCCAGGGCCTGGCGCTGTTCGGTGTCGAGGTTGGTCGATACCGGGCGCTGTGGCGGCTGGATGACATTGTCGTCAGCACCCGCCTGGTTGCCGGGCGTGGCCTGGCTGTTGTTGCTGCCTTCACCGGGCTGTTCGGCGTTGGCTTGCTCGTCGCTGCCGGGCGTGCCCTGGGCCGGGCTGCTGGCCGAGCTGCTATTGCCCTCGGTTTCGCTGCCGGGGGTACCTTGGGCATCGCTGTTGGCCGGCTGTTCTTCGGCCTTGGCCTCGCGCTGTTGCAGCATTTGTTGCACCAGCGCCTGGTTGTCCAGCGCGGGTTGCAGGTCTGGCTGGCGCTCCAGGGCTTGCTCGTAGGCGTCCAGGGCGGCTTCCAGTTCGCCGCTGCGGGCCAGGGCATTGCCTCGATTGTAGTGGGCGGCGGCCGTATCGCCTTGGGAAAACGCCTCGGCGGCACCGGCGTAGTCGCCGGCCTGGTACAGGGCCATGCCGCGCCACTGCGGGTTGTGGAAGTGGCGTGCGGCGCTGGCCGGGCGGTTTTGCTCGAGCAGGCGTTGGCCTTGCTGGTCGGGGCGCAGCCACAGGTCGTTGAATTCGAAGGCCTGGCTGGGCTGTGGCAGGGCCAGCAGCAGTGGCAGGCAGAACAGCCAGCCGCGACGGCCGGCACAGGCAGCCAGCAACAGCAACGGGATCAGCAGCCAGTAACCCTGGTCGGCCCAGCTGTCCAGTTGCAGGGTCTGGCCGTCATTGCGCCCGGTGCGCGGGTTGTCAAACAGGCCCAAACCGCGCAGGTCGAGGTCGTCGATACGGGCATGCCGGTAGCGCCCGCCAGTGCCGCTGATGAAGCCCTTGAGGCTGGCGCTGTCCAGCCGTGGCAGCAAGATGCCGCCCTGGTCGTCCTTGAGGTATTCGCCGCTGGCCTGGCGCACCGGGGCGCCTTCGCGGCTGCCGATACCCAGCATCAGCAGGCTCGGGCCCTGGCGGCCGAGGGCCTGGCTGATGCCTTGGCGTTCCGGGGCGCTCAGCGACGAGCCGATCAGCAGCAAACGGCCTTGGCCCAGGCCACTCTGGGCCAGCAGGGCCAGGCCCTTTTGCACGGCCAGGTCGGCGCGCTGGCCGGGTTTTGGCATGATCGACGGGTCGATGGCCTCCAGCAGGTTGCGGGTGGTGGCCAGGTCATCGGACAGCGGCACAAGGGTGTGCGCAGAGCCTGCATACACCACCAGCGCAGTCTGGCTGTCGCGGCGGTGTTCGAGCAGGTCGAGGACCTTGCGCCGCGCCTGCTCCAGGCGGTTGGGCGGGCTGTCTTCGGCGAGCATCTGCGGGGTCAGCTCCAACAGGATCACCAGCGGGTCGGCCGGACGTTGGCGGCTTTCTTCCACCCGCTGCCAGCTGGGCCCGAGCAGGGCCAGGACCACCAGCGCCCAGGCCAGGCCCAGTGCTATCCACGGCAGCTTGCTGGCGCTGCCGCTGCCACCGCCCAGCAATACGCCATGGAAGGCGGGCGGCAAGATCATCTGCCAGCGCCCGGCGCGCTTGCGCCGGTGCCACAACTTGTAGAGCAGCCAGCCGAGCAGGGGCACGGCCAGCAACCACAGCGGGCGAAGCCATTGGGGCCACAGGTCGATCATCGCCGCCTCCTCAGGCGCAGGCGCTTCAGGCGCTGGCGCCATTCCGGGTGCGGTTGCAGGAAACGCCGCTTGCGCAGCAGGCGTTGCAGCAAGTTGTCGGGCCATTGCACGGCCACCACTAGCAGCACGCTGAGCAGCAGCGCCAGGGCCAGGGGCCAGGCGTACAGGGCCTGGGCCGTGCGTGCCTGGGTCGGTTGCTGGGCTACCGGCTCCAATTGGTCGAGGGTGTCGCCGATGGCGCCCAGTTCGGCACCGTCATGGGCTCGGAAATAGGCCCCGTGGGTAATGTCGGCGATTTCCTTGAGTGAGGCTTCATCCAGGTCCAGGCTCGGGTTAAGGCCAAGCAGGCCGGGAGTGCCACTGGCTTCGGGGTTGGCGCCGATGCCGATGGTGTAGATGCGCACCCCTTCCTGGGCAGCCAGGCGGGCAGCGGTCAGCGGGTGGATTTGCCCGCCGTTGTTGGCGCCGTCGGTGATCAGCACCAGGACGCGGCTTTGTGCCGGCCGCTGGCGCAGGCGCTTGACCGCCAGGCCAATGGCGTCACCGATGGCGGTGTTCTTGCCGGCGATGCCGATCTGCGCTTCGTCGAGGAAGGTGCGCACGGTGCGCCGGTCGAAGGTGAGCGGCGCCTGCAGGTAGGCCTGGCTGCCGAACAGGATCAGGCCCACGCGGTCGCCTTCACGGTCTTGCAGGAAGTCGCCCATCAGCGCCTTGACCAGGTCGAGGCGGCTGATGTCTTCGTTTTGCCACTGCATATCGGGGAAGTCCATCGACCCGGACACGTCCACCGCCACCAGCAGGTCGCGGCCACTGGCGGCTACCGGTACCGGTTCACCCAGCCATTGCGGGCGGGCGGCGGCGCACAGCAGCAACAGCCAGATGACGACGAACGGCGCCTGCTGGCGCCAGGTGGGCAGGTTGAGCCGTGCGCGACGCCCGGCCAGGCCTTCCAGTTCGTTGAGGAAGCCTACCTTGAGCACCGGCTCGCCGCTGTCGGCGGCCGGCAGCAGCAGGCGCGCCAGCCAAGGCAGCGGCAACAGGGCGAAGACCCACGGCCAGGCCAGTTCAAACATGCTTGCGGATCCAGGTTTCGACGGCTTGGCTGAGCCCGACAATGGCCTTGTCGTCGAGCTTGCACTCGGGCTTGTAGGCGCCCTCTACCAGTACCATCCAGCGGGTCAGGCCCGCGGCCGGGCAGCGGTTGTCGAGAAACGCCAGCCACTGGCGGCCGTTGAGGGTGTGGCTGTTGGCACCCGGATAATGGCTGCGGCACAGGCGCTTGAGCAGGGCATTGATCTGTTGCAGCCAGGCGCCGGCCGGGGCGCCGTCGTACGGGCGCGGCAGGCGTGCCAGCTCGGCCAGGGCTTCCACACGCACCGGGTCCAAGGGTTGTTCGGCGCGCACGATGCGGCGTTTGCCCGGGCGCCAGCGGCGCAGCCGCCACAGGCCCCAGCCCAGCAGTGGCAGCACGGCCAGCAGCAGCCACCAGCCGGGTGCCGGCGGCCACAGGCCGACAGGCGCCGGGTCGATCAGCGGGTGCAACTGATCGAGCGGGTTCATGACGCGCTCCTTGGCCGCTGGGCGTTCAGGTATTCGCGCAGTTGCTCGACCATGTCGCTTTGAGTGCTAAGTGGCATCAGCACGACGCGCAGCTTCTGCGCCATCAGCTCCCAACGCTCGATGCGTGCCTCGGCCTGCTTGCGATAGGCCTGGCGCAGGTTGGCGTCCAGGGTGTCGAGCTCCAGCTGCGCGCTGCGCTGGGCAAAGCGTAACAGGCCGGCGGCGGGCAGGGCGTGGTCGAGCGGGTCGGATACCGGCAACAACAGCAGGTCGCAGTGGCGCGAGAGCATGGCCAGGTGCTGTTCGCACTGTGCGGTCAGCGAACGCTCGTCACAGATGACAATGGCCAGGCTGCCCGGGCGCAGTACTTCGCGCGCCCGGCGCAAGGCCAGGCCAAGGCTGTCGGCCTGTGGCACGGCTTCGGTGTGCAGCGACTGGTTGACCTTGGCCAGGCGGTTGAGCAGTTGCAGCAGGCTCTGCTTGCTGCGCCGGGGCTTGATTTCGTGGGGGTCGTTATCGCCGAATACCAGCCCGCCGATGCGGTCGTTGTGGCCCAGCGCGGCCCAGCCGAACAGGGCTGCGGCCTGGGCCGCCAGCACCGACTTGAACAGCAGGCCTGAACCGAAGAACAGCCGCTGGCTTTGCTCGACGAGGATGAAGATGGGCCGCTCGCGCTCTTCGTGGAACAGCTTGGTGTGCGGTTCCTGGGTGCGTGCGGTGACGCGCCAGTCGATGTTGCGCACATCGTCGCCGGCCTGGTACACGCGCACCTGGTCGAAGTCCACCCCGCGCCCGCGCAGCTTGGAGTGGTGCAGGCCCACCAGCGGGCTGCGTTGGCCTGGCTTGGAAAACAACTGGATTTCGCGCACGCGGTGGCGCATGTCGATCAGCTCGGCAAGGCCGATGCGGATGCCGGTTTCGGCCAGCTGCGTGGTGGGCATGGGCTCAGGCAACGGCGACGACGTCGAGGATGCGCTGGACCACGCGGTCCTGGTCGATCCCCGCCGCCTCGGCCTCGAACGAGAGGATGATGCGGTGGCGCAGCACGTCGAACAGCACTGCCTGGATGTCTTCGGGGCTGACGAAGTCGCGCCCTGCCAGCCAGGCGTGGGCACGCGCGCAGCGGTCCAGCGAGATGGAACCGCGTGGGCTGGCGCCGTAGGCGATCCAGTCGGCCAGCTCGGTGTCGAACTTGGCCGGGGTGCGGGTGGCCATCACCAGCTGTACCAGGTATTCCTCCACCGCGTCGGCCATATAAAGGCCAAGGATTTCCTTGCGCGCGGCAAAGATGGCCTGCTGGCTGACCCGGCGCTCGGGCTTGGTTTCGCCGCCCAGGGCTTCGCCACGGGCCTGCGCCAGGATGCGCCGCTCTACCGCAGCGTCGGGGAAGCCGATTTTCACGTGCATCAGGAAGCGGTCGAGCTGCGCTTCGGGCAGCGGGTAGGTACCTTCCTGCTCGATCGGGTTCTGCGTGGCCATGACCAGGAACAGCGGCGACAGGTCGTAGGTGCTTCGGCCCACGCTGACCTGGCGCTCGGCCATGGCTTCGAGCAGTGCCGACTGCACCTTGGCCGGGGCGCGGTTGATTTCGTCAGCCAGTACCAGGTTGTGGAAGATCGGCCCCTGCTGGAACACGAAACTGCCGGTTTCCGGGCGGTAGATTTCGGTACCGGTGATGTCGGCCGGGAGCAGGTCAGGGGTGAACTGGATGCGATGGAACTGCGCCTCGATGCCTTCGGCGAGTTCTTTGATGGCCTTGGTCTTGGCCAGGCCCGGCGCACCTTCGACCAGCATGTGGCCGTCGGCCAGCAGCACGATCAACAGCCGTTCGACCAGTTTCTCCTGGCCTAGGATCTGGGAAGAAAGAAAGGTGCGCAGCGCGGTCAGCGCTTCACGGTGTTCCATCGGCGACGGTTCCTGGTATGGGGCCGCAGGCGGGGCTGGAGGCAGCTGCCCTGGCAAGGGGTGATACTTTAATCCATCCGGGGGGGTGGCGACCAATGGCGGCTTGGAAATTTATCCGGCCCTGGGCCATGCAAGTACAGAAATGTCCTGCAAATGGCTGGCCATAGGCTGATGTTCTGCGGCGGCGCCCTGGCGCCTGCTTGTGCTTTTGACGCAAGCAGGAGCACCACGATGGAACTGAACAACAGCAGTACTGCAACCGCTGCGCCGGTCACCCTCCGGTTCGGCGTGTTTTTCGACGGCACGGGTAACAACCAGCACAACGCGATGCCAGCGCATGCAAATGGCGGCAAGGGCGCCAGTTATGCCAACGCTTTGAGCAATGTGGCCCTGTTGCATGCGCTGTACCCGGCGCAGGCGGCCGATACCGATGGGGCCTTGGCGTTTCTGAAATGCTATGTGGAGGGGGTGGGTACCCTCGCTGGTGAGGCGGATGGCGCCTATGCCTCGGCCACCGGGGGTGGGCGCACGGGCGCGCAAGCGCGGGTTGCCGAAGCCTTGGCGGGGCTTGCGGGGCAACTGCAGGATTGGCGCCAGGCGCATCCGCAGGCCGTGCTCGCGCGGGTCGAGTTCGACTTGTTGGGCTTCAGCCGGGGTGCGGCGGCGGTGCGTCATTTGGCGAATCTGCTGCACGATGACGGCGGCAGGCTGCTGGCAGTACCTTGCGGCATCACGATCAATTTCATCGGCTTGTTCGACACCGTGGCAGCGATGATTGCGCCGTTGCAGGGTGACTTCGACCCTGCCGACGACCGCCATGGCGGCTTGTGCCTGGGGCTGGGTGCGGGCATTGCCCTGGACGTGGTGCAACTGGTGGCAGGGGATGAGCAGCGGCACAACTTTCCATTGGTGAGCAGCGGTCACGACATCGTGTTGCCGGGTGTGCACTCGAATATTGGCGGTGGTTACCCGAACAGTACGCTAGAGCAGGTACTGCTGTGCAAACCGCAGTCACAGCGTGTATCGCTGGGCACCCGCGCCGAACAGACCCGCGCGTATGCCACGGTCAGCGCCTTGTTGGCTTCGACGTTTGGCGGCCAGGGTGCGCGGGTGATTACCTGGGAGGACGCGATTGCCGGTGGGCGGCCGGACGAGGCGCAAAAGCAGGTGTATGCGGCGGTGCACCGTGAACGGGAGGTGGCGGGGCAGCTTTCCCGGGTGTACTTGAGCGTCATGCGTGAACTGGCGGTGCGTGCAGGGGTGCCGTTTGAGCCGTTGGGCGGGCGGGCAGAGCACCAGGTGCCTGATGAATTGGTGGGTATTAGCCGCAAGCTGCATGATTTTGCCTTGGGTGTCAGTGACGAGATGGGGTTGACCGAGCAGGAGCAGTGCTTGTTGCGTGACAGGTACGTGCATACGTCGGCGAACTGGAATGCCTTGAAGGGGTTGCGCAACAGTGTGCTGGATGTGTTGTTCGTCAACAGGCCCGGAGTGGATGGACGTTTAGTGCATGCGAACCCGGCATCCTGACAACCGACAGTGCACCGCCGACCTTGTGGGAGCGGGCATGCCCGCGAAGCAGGCTGCGCGGAGGATGGCACGGGCTTCGCCCGTGTTCGCGGGCAAGCCCGCTCCCACAGTGATCGCGCAAGCCTTTGGATATTGAGCAGGACAGTTGCTCCTACACGGTGCGCGCCAGCGGTTCAGCAGTTCGTTTCCTGGCCAGGTACGCCTCCTGCGCCAGGGTCAGCAGCACGGTCAGCAGCATGAACACCACCGAAGCGATGAAAATGCCCTCAGGCAGGCGCTGGTCGAGCATCCAGCCGAACGCAATGGGCCCGATGGCGCCGCCGATATTGAAGCCGGTCGAAACCAGTCCGAAGGTTTTGCCCTCGGCACCCCGTGGCGCTGCTGCCTTGACCAGCATGTCCCGCGATGGCGCGATGACCCCGGTCAGCAAGCCAATGGCCCCCAGCACCACCACCAATGCCCAGCCCTGCACCAGCCCCAGCGCCACCAGCGTCGTCAGCGCCGCCGCCAGGGCAAAGGCCAGGGCGGCCACCAGGCCATGGCGCCGGGTGCGGTCAGCCAAGGCCCCGCCGCACAAAACGCCCACTGCACTGCACAGCAGAAAGGCCGTGAGCGCCGTGTTGGCCCAGGCCAGGGTCAGGCCTTGGCCCTGGACCAGGGCGGCTACCGAGAATTTCTCGATGGCACTGGTGCTCAGGTTCAGCAGGACGAACAGCACCGTCAACACACCAATCATCGGCGTGAGCAAGCGCACGCGGCCCGGCGCAGCGGCAGGTCCGGCGTCACTTGTGCCGCCATGCCCGGATACCTGATAGACACCGCTGCCGGGCACCGAAATTAGCAGCAAAGCGGCAACACCCACCACTGCACCCGCTGCCAAGGCTGCCTGCGTACCGAACGCGGCGGCAATGCCGAGAAACACCGCAGGCGTTACCGCCGAACCGAGAAAGCCGGCGAACGTATGGATCGAAAACGAGCGCCCCAGGCGATCTTGCTCGATGCCGTTGGCCAGCAACGCGTAGTCGGCAGGGTGGTAAACGCCATTGGCCAGGCCGGCCATGGCCATCGCTACCAGCAACACTGCATAGCCGGGGCTGACCGCAAGCAGCAGGAAACTGAGGCTGCCCAGCAGCAACCCTGCCTTGAGCACCTTGCGCGCACCGTAGTGGTCGACGGCAAAGCCCAGCGGTGCCTGCACCAATGCGGAGACGATGTTGAACACCGCCAGGGCTACGCCAAGCTCGACGAACCCCACGCCCAGCAGGCCGGGGAGCACGGGCAGCAATGCCGGGATCAGCATGATGTGCACATGGCTGACGAAGTGCACGGCAGCAATTTGTGTAAGTAGCTTGGGGCCAGCGTGGGGCATGTCGAAACCTTTAAGTGGCAGTCAGGGTAGTCTGCTGTGATGTCTCGTCAGGTTTACGTGATGGGGTTGGCTGAATAGTCCTCCACCAATTTGTCGAGGAACACATAGAGCTTCTGGTTCATCTCATCCCAGTTGTTGGCGCGCAGTGCGGCAGGTTGCTGCACGAAGCGGTGGCCGGTGAGGGTGGCCAGGTCAGCTTCGGATGCGGCAATCAGCAGTTCGACTACCTCCTTGGTGAACTCCATGTGGCACTGGAAGCCATACACCAGCGGGGTGTACTCGACGATCTGGTGCGGGCAGCCTTCGCTAGCTGCGAGGATTTTGGCGTCGGCCGTCAGGCCTGGCATGTCGTTGTGCCAGTGGCCGACTTGCAGCACTTCGCCAAAGTGGCTGACCTTGTCATTGGCTTTACCTTCGAGCGTCAAGCTGATGGGGAATTTGCCAATCTCTTTTTCCGGACTGTGAGCGAATCTGGCCCCCAGCGCCTCGCCAATGAGCTGGGCACCCAGGCATACCCCGACGACGGCTTTGCCAGCTGTGATGGCTTGCTGGATGAGCCGGCATTCGGCGGCGGCATTGAAGTGTGGGCATTGCGCGACGGTTGTAGCGGGGGCTTGCGGCCCGCCCAGCACGACCAGCAGGTCGAAGTGGCTTGCATCTGCTGGCAAGGCCTGGTCTGCGTAGACACGGGAGTAACTGGCCTCATGGCCTCGCGTTCTGCCCCAGGTTTCGTACGCGCCGGGTGCTTCGAACGGTTCGTGGACGATGAAATGGACTTTCATGGTGACTCTCTGAATGAGCGCGCGGCAGGCATAACCCGACAGCGAGGTGCTGCCGGGCCGGTGTCGATGTTGTCAGCAGGCCGCGCCCAGTTCGGCCAGCAGGCCTTTCAGGTAGGTACTGCCCTGCGCGTCCAGCGGCTGCAGGGGCAGGCGTGGGGCGCCGACATCCTGGCCGAGCATTTTCAGGCCGGCCTTGATGGTGGTGGGCAGGCCGCGGCGGGTGATGTACTCCAGCAGCTCGTACTGGCGGTAGAACAGCCCACGGGCTTCGGCCAGGTCGCCTTGCTGCACGGCGTCCCACAGCGCCAGGTTCAGTGCCGGGATCAGGTTGGGGGCGGCGGTGCACCAGCCCGTGGCGCCGGCTACCAGGGCTTCCAGGGTCAGCGGGTTGCAGCCGTTGTAGAACGCCACCTGGCCATCGGTGGCCTTGAACAGGCGGTGCATGCGCTGAATGTCACCGGTGCTTTCCTTGACCATGGTCACATTGGGCACTTCGCCGAGGATGCGCAGGATCAGCTCCACCGACAGGTCGGTGCCGCTGGTGCCGGGGTTGTTGTAGAGCATGATCGGGATGTCGATGGCCGCGCCGACGGCCTTGTAGTGGGCGATCACTTCGGCTTCGGTGAGCTTCCAGTAGGAAATGGGCAGCACCATCACCGCCGTGGCGCCGCAGGCCTGCGCCAGGCGGGCGCGCTGCACGGTACGGGCGGTGGTCAGGTCGGAAACGCTGACCACGCTGGGCACGCGCCCGGCAATGCGTGCCTGGCTGAAGCGCACCACGGTTTCCCACTCGCTGTCGGACAGGTAGGCCCCTTCGCCAGTACTGCCCAGCGGGGCGATGGCGTGCACGCCGTCTGCGATCAGGCTGTCGATGGATGTGCCCAGCGCATCCAGGTCCAGCGTGCCGTCAGCCGTGAAGGGAGTGATGGTGTAGCCGATAACGCCGCGAACTACAGGTGTAGACATGACCAGGCACCTCTGCCGTTGTTGAGGAAAGAGTACAGCTTCGATCAGCCCAGGCAGTCGCCGTGGGCACGCAAGGCCCGGCGCGCGTAGTAGCTGAACGCGGCGCCGTGGCGTTTGGGGGTGGAGATCCAGTCGTGGGCTTCTTTGCCCAGTGCTTCGGGGATGGGGCGGATGTCACCGGCGCCCATGGCCAGCAGTTGCATCTTTGCTGCGCGTTCGAACAGCAGGGCGAGCACGCAGGCTTCCTCGATCGAGCCACCGGCAATCAGCAGGCCGTGGTGCGAAAGCAGGATCGCACGCTTGTCACCGATCGCCTTGGCGATGATTTCACCTTCCTCGTTGCCCACCGGCACGCCGGGCCATTCCTTGAGGAATGCGCAATCATCGAACAACGGGCACAGGTCCATGTGCGAGATGGCCAACGGCACCTCCAGCATCGACAGGGCAGCGCTGTGCAGCGGGTGGGTGTGGATGATGCAGTTGACGTCGGGGCGGGCCCGGTACAGCCAGCTGTGGAAACGGTTGGCCGGGTTGGCCATGCCGCGGCCTTGCAGCACGGTGAGGTCCTCGTCCACCACCAGCAGGTTGGAGGCGGCGATTTCGTCGAAGCCCAAGCCCAGTTGCTGGGTGTAGTAGGTGCCAGGCTCCTGCGCACGCGCGGTGATCTGCCCGGCCAGGCCGGAGTCATGGCCGCCGTCGAACAGGATGCGGCAGGTGAGGGCAAGTTTTTGCCGGGCGGTGTAGGTGTTGTCGGCCAGCGCCGTCAGCATCTGTTGCTGGGCGAGTTTGACCAACTGGTCCTTGGGGGTGTGCATGGTGGTCGTCATGGGCGGTACCTGCGTGGGAAAGGGCGGGTACTGGCTGATCGTCGTAGTGGCGTTGCCAGGACACATGGCGATATTAATGACACATTGTGTCATGTGCAAGCGTTGTGTCATTCGCGACAACGGGGCCCCTGCGCAGCCCATCCGACCGCGCCTGCCTGCAAGCATGCGTGGTAGGGTCTGACTACAAACCCACTGAAAGGAAGCGCAGGTGACCTCTGTACGCAGCTGGCTTGAATGGATGACAGCCAAAAGACCGGTATCCGAATGGGCCGACTGGCGGCGCAACGAAGCGCTGGAGCTGATTGCGCGTGCTGACCAGGACGGCAGCTGGGAGGCATTGAGCCGCCATTCCAATGGTTTTGTGCGCGAGGTGGCAGTGCGGGCATTGAGCACCGCTGCTTCGCCTCAGGCATTGGTGGCGTTGGTCGAGCGCCTGAATGACTGGGTCCCGCAGGTGCGTGAGCTGGCCGCTGCGGGTGTACAGCCGTACCTGACCAGCGAGCATGTACCGTCATTGCTGCATGCACTCGACCCGTTGATAGCGCTGGCAGGCCAACAGCGCATCGATCATGGCGCCACACTGGTCAGCGTGCGTCAGATTTTGCAAGCGCCACAGGTGCGCGCCCAGGTGCTGGGCAATTTCATGGAGCGCCAAGGCAAGGCGGCGCGGTTTCTGTTTGCGCTGCTGCTCGATACCGACGAGCCGGCAACGCCACTTCTGGGCAGCGCGCTGGCCCACCGCGAAATCGTCGTGCGCTGCCTGGCCCTTGATGCCTGTCGCAAGCTTCCCCCGGAGCAGGCAGTACCCCTGTTGCATGCAGCCTTGGCGCAGCCGGTTGCCCGGGTTCGTGTCGGTGCGTTGCAAGTACTGCTGCCTTTGCTCGACGACCCACGGGAGGTGCTGCGTGTGGCGCTGCTGGATGCATCGGCAGCCGTGCGTAGCCTGGCGCGTTGGGAGGCCAAACGACAGGGTATCGATGTCGGGGCGGTGCTGAATGCTGCGCTGGTGGGCAGCATGCCAAACCACAAACGCGAGTGGCTGGGGCTGCTTGGTCTTGCCATGGAGCTTGACCGGCAAGTGCCTGAGGTTTGGTGGCGGTCTGCCCTGCGTTCGCGCTATTCGTCTGTTCGGCTTCGTGCGGTAAACATGCCCGGAGATTGGCCGTTGTGCGCGCTGCTTGATGCGCTGGAAGACCCCAGCGACGAGGTGTTCAAGGGCATGATAAATCGCTTGGGCAAGTTACCGTGGTCCGCGCTTGGCGAGCCACTGGCGACCAGGCTGGATAGCTGTTGGCAGGAGTGCTCGCCAGAGCGTCGGCTGATGATGCTGCAGTTGCTGGCAGGCTGGCAGCAACTGGCATACCTGCTGAAACGGCTGGGCAACGAACCTGTGCTCGAGGCCGTCTGGCTGCGCGAAATTGCGCAGTGGTGCGACCGCCAATATCGGATCATCGACCCGGTCACCCCTGTTGCGGAGCGCGATAGGCTGATGGCGACGCTGCGCCGCCTTGCTGAGTTGAACCTTGTCGATCGCGCCGCGATTGATCGGGTGATTTGCTGAATGATTGATACGGTGAAGAAATGGCTCACGAATCAGATGTGCGGCTCGCTCGGCAAGCCGACCTTGATGCGCTCTTTGATCTTGATGTCATCGCGCAGCGCGAAGAAGACCGGAGGGAGTTCATTGCCCACGCGGTAGCTTGCGGCCAGTGCTGGGTGGCAATGGATGCTGACGATACTGCGCTGCTGTTGGGCTATGGCGTGCTGGACAACTCATTTTTTGGGCAGGACTTCATCCCGCTCATCGTGGTACGGGATTCGGCCCGTCGGCGTGGCGTAGGCGCTGCCCTTCTTCGTGGGCTGGAATCCCGGGCCCTGGGGGCCAAGCTGTTCACCTCCACCAATGCGTCGAACCTGCCGATGCAGGCGCTGCTTGAGAAGTGCGGTTTTATCGGCAGTGGTCAGGTTGAAAACCTGGATGAAGGCGACCCAGAGCTTGTTTTTGTGAAGTTCAGATCCTGATGCCTGCACCGGCAACGCCGGTGCCATCCACCGCGCTGGATGCTTCGCGGGCACGCCCGCTCCCACAGGTACAGCGCGGGCTTCAGGCTGATGCAGTACCTGTAGGAGCGGCTTCAGCCGCGAACACCGGCGAAGCCGGTGCCATCCACCGCGATGGATTCTTCGCGGGTAAACCCGCTCCCACAGGTACAGCGCAGGCTTCAGGCTAATGCAGTACCTGTAGGAGCGGCTTCAGCCGCGAACACCGGCGAAGCCGGTGCCATCCACCGCGATGGATTCTTCGCGGGTAAACCCGCTTGTGTCTTGGAGAGGGAATAGAATCTGAAGTGAGAGCGGTGAATGGCAAGCTGATAACCCGAGGTGCCCAGAGCACGTGTGGGAGCAAAAGCTGCCATTCACCGTTCCACTTTGGCGAGAGCCCGAACAGTTGGATGAGGGC
>NZ_JENB01000022.1 GCF_000708715.2 Pseudomonas putida W15Oct28
GGACCGCGCTGCAGGCCCCATCCTGGGGCCCAGCGCTTGACGGGCATCCATGCCCGTCACCTCCCTTCGCAAGGCCTGCGTTCGGCCTCCTGAAGTCGCGAAGATCAAGATCAAGATCAAAAGCCAGATCAAGAGCAAATCAAAAGCCAGATCAAAAGCCAGGGTTAAAGCAGGGGGGAACCTGAAATCCTTGCCGGTGGTGGCCTGCACGCGGCGATAGCCGCAGCGCTATCAGCGCAATAGCGAACGGTGGTTGTTCTAAAACCTGCGAAAGAGGACAATTATCGGCTTCCCGTCACAACCAGCGACCTTGCATGGCCTTTCTTGCACTTGGTATCAACCATAAGACTGCCTCGGTAGACGTACGCGAGCGCGTGGCGTTTACCCCAGAGCAGCTGGTAGACGCCCTGCAGCAGCTCTGCCGACTGACTTCCAGCCGCGAAGCGGCGATCCTGTCGACCTGCAACCGCAGCGAGCTCTATATAGAGCAGGACCACCTGTCCGCCGACGCCGTGCTGCAATGGCTGGCCGACTATCACCGCCTCAGCCTGGACGAACTGCGCGCCAGTGCCTACGTGCATGAAGAGCACGATGCCGTGAAGCACATGATGCGCGTGGCTTCGGGCCTGGACTCGCTGGTGCTCGGCGAGCCGCAGATCCTCGGCCAGATGAAGTCCGCCTACGCCGTGGCGCGAGAGGCCGGCACCGTCGGCCCGTTGCTCGGGCGCCTGTTCCAGGCCACCTTCAGCGCTGCCAAGCAGGTGCGTACCGACACCGCCATCGGTGAAAACCCGGTATCGGTGGCGTTCGCCGCGGTCAGCCTGGCCAAACAGATCTTCAGCGACCTGGGCCGAAGCCAGGCCCTGTTGATCGGTGCCGGCGAAACCATCACCCTGGTCGCCCGCCACCTGCATGAGCAAGGCGTGCGCCGTATTGTCGTGGCCAACCGCACCCTGGAGCGGGCCAGTACCCTGGCCGAGCAGTTCGGCGCGCATGCCGTATTGCTGGCCGACATCCCCCAGGAACTGGCCAACAGTGACATCGTCATCAGTTCCACCGCCAGCCAGCTGCCAATCCTGGGCAAGGGCGCGGTGGAGAGTGCGCTGAAACAGCGCCGGCACAAGCCCATCTTCATGGTCGACATTGCCGTGCCACGCGATATCGAACCTGAAGTCGGCGAGCTGGAAGACGTCTACCTGTACACTGTCGATGACCTCCACGACGTGGTGGCGGAAAACCTCAAGAGCCGCCAGGGCGCCGCCCAGGCTGCCGAAGAGCTGGTATCGGTGGGCGCCGAAGATTTCATGGTGCGCTTGCGCGAACTGGCTGCGGTGGATGTGCTCAAGGCCTACCGCCAGCAAAGCGAGCGCCTGCGCGACGAAGAACTGCAAAAGGCCCAGCGTCTGCTGGCCAACGGTGGCAACCCCGAGGACGTACTGGCCCAACTGGCCCGGGGACTGACCAATAAACTCCTGCATGCGCCCAGCGTGCAGTTGAAAAAGCTCTCGGCCGAGGGCCGCCTTGATGCGCTGGCCATGGCCCAGGAACTCTTTGCCCTCAACGAGGGCTCCACGGACAAATCCCCGCAATGAAAGCGTCGCTGCTGAACAAACTGGATATCCTCCAGGACCGCTTCGAAGAGCTCACCGCACTGCTCGGTGATGCCGAGGTCATTTCCGATCAGACGCGCTTTCGCGCGTATTCCCGTGAATACGCCGAGGTCGAGCCGGTCTACGCTGCTTATAAAGAGTGGTGCAAAGTCCAGGGCGACCTTGAAGGCGCCCAGGCGCTGCTCAAGGACAGCGACCCGGACCTGCGCGAAATGGCCGTGGAAGAAGTGCGTGAAGCCAAGGAACAGCTGCTGACGCTGGAGGCGAAGCTGCAACGCATGCTGCTGCCCAAAGACCCCAACGACGGCCGCAACGTATTCCTCGAAATCCGCGCCGGCACCGGTGGCGACGAGGCGGCGATCTTCTCCGGCGACCTGTTCCGCATGTATTCGCGTTACGCCGAAAAACGCGGCTGGCGCCTGGAGATCCTGTCCGAGAACGAGGGCGAGCACGGCGGCTACAAGGAAATCATCGCCCGTGTCGAGGGTGAGAACGTCTACGGCAAGCTCAAGTTCGAGTCTGGCGCACACCGCGTCCAGCGCGTGCCCGAAACCGAATCCCAAGGCCGCGTGCACACCTCTGCGTGCACGGTGGCGGTGCTGCCCGAGCCTGACGAACAAGCGGCCATCGAAATCAACCCGGCCGACCTGCGCGTGGACACCTACCGCGCATCTGGCGCCGGTGGCCAGCACGTGAACAAGACCGACTCGGCGATCCGGATCACCCACTTGCCCACCGGTATCGTGGTCGAATGCCAGGAAGAGCGTTCGCAGCACAAGAACCGCGCCCGTGCCATGTCCTGGCTGTCGGCCAAGCTCAACGACATGCAGACCAGCGCAGCACAGAACGCCATCGCCAGCGAGCGCAAACTGCTGGTGGGCTCCGGTGACCGTTCCGAGCGCATCCGCACGTACAATTATCCACAGGGCCGGGTGACCGATCACCGTATCAACCTGACCCTGTACTCGCTGGACGACATCCTCAGCGGTGGCGTGGACGCAGTGATCGAACCGCTACTGGCCGAATACCAGGCCGACCAACTGGCTGCCCTGGGGGACTGATGACCATCATCGCCAGCTTGCTGCGCAACGCGCAGCTGCCCGAATCGCCCACCGAGCGGCTGGATGCCGAACTGCTGCTGGCTGCTGCCATCGGCAAGTCGCGCAGCTACCTGCACACCTGGCCCGAGCGTATCGTCAGCAGCGAAGATGCCGAGACCTACGCCGGTTACCTGCAGCGCCGTCGTGGCGGTGAGCCGGTCGCCTACATCCTCGGGCAGCAGGGCTTCTGGAAGATCGACCTGGAAGTGGCGCCGCATACCCTGATCCCGCGGCCGGATACCGAACTGCTGGTCGAGACTGCCCTGGAGCTGCAACCCGCCTCGCCAGCCAAGGTCCTCGACCTGGGCACCGGTACCGGTGCGATTGCCCTGGCCCTGGCCAGCGATCGCCCGGCCTGGCAGGTGACTGCGGTTGACCGTGTGGAAGAAGCCGCTGCCTTGGCCGAGCGCAACCGCCTGCGCCTGGGCCTTGCCAATGCCCAGGTGCGGGTAAGCCATTGGTTCGACAGCCTGGCCGGTGAGCGTTTCGACCTGATTGTCAGCAACCCGCCCTATATCGCCGCCGCCGACCCGCACCTGGTGGCCGGTGATGTGCGCTTCGAGCCCAGCAGTGCGCTGGTGGCCGGCGCCGATGGCCTGGACGACCTGCGCGTGATCGCGGCCCAGGCCCCCGCGCACCTGTTGCCGGGTGGCTGGTTGCTGCTGGAGCATGGTTACGACCAGGCAGCGGCGGTACGCGCCTTGCTGGCTGAGCAAGGCTTTATCGAGGTCGCCAGCCGCACGGACCTGGGTGGCCATGAACGCATTACCCTGGGGCGCCTGCCATGCTGAGTGATGAGGAACTGCTGCGTTACAGCCGGCAGGTATTGCTGGCCCAGATCGACATCGACGGCCAGCTGCGGCTCAAGCAGAGCAAGGCACTGATCGTCGGCCTCGGCGGCTTGGGCTCTCCGGTTGCACTGTACCTGGCTGCTGCTGGGGTGGGCGAGTTGCACTTGGCCGACTTCGACACCGTCGACCTGACCAACCTGCAACGCCAGGTGCTTCACGACAGTGCCAGCGTCGGCATGAGCAAGGTCGATTCGGCCTTGCAGCGCTTGCAGGCGATCAACCCGGAGATCGGCCTGGTTGCCCATCGCCAGGCCCTGGATGAAGACTCGCTGGCCGCTGCTGTGGCGGCGGTCGACCTGGTGCTGGATTGCTCCGACAATTTTGCTACCCGTGAAGCGGTCAACGCTGCCTGTGTGGCTGCTGGCAAACCGCTGGTGAGCGGCGCGGCGATCCGCCTGGAAGGGCAGCTGTCGGTGTTCGACCCTAGGCGCGACTACAGCCCTTGCTACCACTGTTTGTATGGGCATGGCAGTGAAGATGAACTGACCTGCAGCGAAGCGGGTGTTATCGGGCCGCTGGTGGGCCTGGTGGGCAGCCTGCAGGCGCTGGAGGCGATGAAGCTGCTGGCCGGGTTCGGCGAGCCGCTGGTTGGCCGCCTGCTGTTGATCGATGCCCTCGGCACACGCATTCGCGAGTTGCGGGTCAAGCGTGACCCGGCCTGTACTGTTTGCGGCAAACGCGATGGCTGAGCGCTCGGCGCCGATCGGCGTGATGGACTCGGGGGTCGGCGGTTTGTCGGTGCTCGCCGAGATCCAGCGCCTGCTGCCCAACGAGACGCTGCTGTACGTGGCTGACTGCGGCCATGTGCCTTACGGTGAGAAGTCGCCGGACTATATCCGCGAGCGCTGCCGGCACATTGCCGGGTTCTTCCATGCCGAAGGCGCCAAGGCCATGGTGTTGGCGTGCAACACCGCCACCGTGGCGGCGGTGGCTGACTTGCGCGAGTTGTACCCGACCTGGCCGCTGGTGGGCATGGAGCCCGCCGTGAAGCCCGCGGCGGCGGCTACCCGCTCGGGCGTGGTCGGTGTGCTGGCCACTACCGGTACCCTGCAGAGCGCCAAATTCGCCGCTTTGCTCGACCGCTTTGCCAACGACGTGCAGGTCATCACCCAGCCTTGCCCGGGGCTGGTCGAGCTGATCGAAACCGGCGACCTGACCAGCCTGGCGCTGCGCCAGATGCTGCTTGGCTATGTGCAGCCGTTGCTGGCCGCCGGCTGCGATACGCTGATCCTCGGCTGCACCCATTACCCCTTCTTGCGCCCGTTACTGGCCGACCTGGTGCCAGCGGACGTGGCCATCATCGACACCGGCGCCGCGGTGGCGCGTCAACTGCAGCGGCTGCTGGGGGCTAATGACCTGTTGGCCGAAGGCCCGGCCGGCGATGCCCGCTTCTGGACCAGCGCTGACCCAGAAACCCTCAGAACAATCCTACCTGTGCTGTGGCATAAGTCCGACGATGTGCAAAGATTTGCGTTGTGAAAAAAACGTGAAAAACAGCTGAACTATCGTTCCACTTATGCTTTCTACCGCTTTGCCTGAGATGAGGCGGACACTAACAACAGCATCAGGAAGAAGGATGTTTCTTATGGGGAAACTGCTTGGCTTGGCGGCGGCTGCTGCCTTTACCTTGGGGCAAGCGATGTCGGCACAGGCTGCCGACGTTTCGTTTTCGGTGGGACAGACCGGTGACTCGACCATGGTCTATCGGCTAGGGCTGCAATCGAACTGGGACGCGAGTTGGTGGCAGACCAGCGTAGGTCGGCTGACCGGCTACTGGGATGGGGCCTACACCTTTTGGGACGGTGACAAGACGGCGAGCAACCACAGCCTGTCGTTTGCGCCAGTGTTCGTCTACGAATTTGCCGGGGAGTCGGTGAAGCCCTACATCGAAGCGGGGATCGGTGTGGCGGCGTTTTCCAGCACTGAGCTGGAAAGCAACGAGCTAGGCTCGGCATTCCAGTTCGAGGACCGTATCGGCTTTGGTTTGCGCTTTGCCGGCGGGCATGAGCTCGGGGTGCGGGCGATACATTACTCCAACGCGGGTATCAAGCAGCCCAACGATGGGGTGGAGAGCTACAGCCTGCATTACCGCATGGCGCTCTGAGTTCACTTGCGCCAGCGTCTTCGCGGCGGGTCGACGCTTCGATAAACCCGCTCCTACAGAGGTACCGCAGCATTCAAGGCCTGGGTATTCCTGTGGGAGCGGGCGCGCCCGCGAAGGCTGTTTTTCAGGTATTAGCGCGTCAACGGCCACAGGCTACTGACGTCCAGGGTCTCCAGGACCAGTTCCGGTTCGCCCTGCGGCCACCGACGCAACAACGCTTCAGCGACCCCCTGCGGCGTCCATTCCTCCGGTATCGCCTGCGCGGACGTCACCGGTACCTTCAGCGACTGTGGCGCCACTACGGTCAGCTCTATGCCCAGCGCCTTCAAAGCCTTGCGTTGCTCACGCATCCATTGCGGCAGGTTGTTCCAGCCCGCCACGACCTGTGTCGGTGCATACAGCTGCAACGCCGAATAACGGTTGAACAGCGCCATCACCTGCGGCGAATTCCCCTTCGCCAGCAAAGGCAGCGCTTTGGTCAGGCAAAGCTCACCTGCCAGCTGGTTGGAACTGCCTATCGCCTCGAACAGCTCGCTATCGGCTACATCCTCCGGCAGGTAATCGCTGGTACCGGCATTGATGATCAGGCCATCGAGCGAGCACCAGGCATGGCATATCTGCTGGCAGGCATCCGCTGCATCTGGCTCGGCATGCAGCTGCCATGGCAGGCGCAAAAAACGCCGACCATGTTGTGCTGCCAACTTGTTCAGTTCATCGCTTTCCTTTGCACTGGCGGCAACGCGATGGCCCTGTTCGAGCAAGCGTTCCACCAAAGCCAGACCTAGTCCGTTGCTGGCGCCCGTAACCCAAAAACTACGTGAGTTAGACAAGACGTTTTCCTCTAATCCTGCCTGCGTGGTAGGCCCTTGAAGGCTTCCAGTGCACGCAGGCGACTGCTGCTGAGATCGACCATGGGATTTTGATACAAATTATTAGCAAAAAGATCGCTGGATTTCATCGGTTCATGGATAGTTCTCTCATCTAATTCACGTAATTCCGGCAGCCAGTGCCGAATGAAACGCCCATGTGGGTCGAAACGCTGGGACTGCGAAATCGGGTTGAAGATACGGAAATAGGGCACTGCGTCGGTGCCGGTGGATGCGCTCCACTGCCAGCCGCCATTGTTGGCAGCCAGATCACCGTCTATCAGATGGCGCATGAAGTGCCGCTCGCCCTTGCGCCAGTCGATCAGCAGGTTCTTGGTCAGGAACATGGCCACGACCATGCGCAGCCGGTTATGCATCCACCCGGTGTGCAGCAGCTGGCGCATGGCGGCGTCGATAATCGGGAAACCCGTGCGGCCCTGCTCCCAGGCTTCGAGGTCGGCCGGTGCATCTCGCCAGGGCAGGGCCTCGGTCTGCGCGCGGAAGGCGCGGTGTCGCGAGACCTGTGGATAACCGTTCAGGATGTGCTTGTAGAATTCGCGCCAGAGCAGCTCGTTGATCCAGGTCTGCACGCCCGTACTGCCACTGTCGAACTCCCCCCGGTTGCTGGCCAGTGCACCGTGCAGGCACTGGCGCGGCGAGATCACGCCAGCGGCGAGGTAAGTCGAAAGCTGGCTGGTGCCGGGCTTGGCAGGCAGGTCACGCTGTAGGTGGTAGTCGTCGATGGCTTCATCCAGGAAGCGGGACAGCCGCCCCTGCGCCTCGGCTTCACCCGCTGGCCAATGTTCACGCAAGGCGCGCGCGGGTGTTTCAAAACCGTCCACGTGTTCCGGAATCGGGTCGCTCTGGATCTGCAGCGGTGCCTGAGGCTTAACCCGGTGGGCCAGGGCAGGCAGGCTGCGGTGCAGGTGCTCCAGGCAGGTTTTCTTGAACTGGCTGAAGACCTGAAAGTAGTCGCCACTGCGGGTCAGGATGGTGCCCGGGCGGAAGAACAGCTGGTCGAGGTGGCTGTGTGCCTGAATGCCAGACTTTTCCAGCAGGGCACGGGTGGCATCGTCGCGGCGCTGCTCGTTGATGCCGTACTCTTCGTTCCAGTGAACGCTTGCCACCTGATGTTGGCGGCAGACGTCGAGCACTGCCTGGGGGGCTTGGTCCCAGGTGTCGATCTTGCGGATCAGCAGGGGGATATTCAGCTTTTCCAGCGACTGGCGCAGATCGCGCAGGTTACGCAGCCAGAAATCGACTTTGCAGGCGGCGTCATCATGGGCCTGCCATTGCCCGGGGCTTACCAGCCACAGGGCGATGGTCGGGCCGCGCTCGGTGGCGGCGCTGAGTGCGGTGTTGTCATCGATGCGCAGGTCGCTGCGCAGCCAGGTCAGGTGCATGGGGCATTCATCTCTACAAGCTGGCGGTCATGGGCTTGAAGCAAGCGCAGTGCCACCTGTGGGGTGTCGAACAGGGCGAGGTTGGGTAGCTCGAGGGCACGCAGCTGCGCTTCATGCAGCAACAGCGTCGGGCCGCCGGCCAGGATTGGCATGGGCAGGTTGTGCAGGGTGCGTTGCAGTGCCTTGCCATCGATGCGCGGCCCCAGGTGCAGGAGCACGGCGCGAGGGTTGAGCGTGGTCACGGCGCGTTGCAGGTGAGGGCCGGCAACGGCGTGTTCCAGCACCTCGACCGGGAACCCGTTGCTGGTGAACAGCCATGCACATAGCCATAAACCGGGGCTGAAGGCGCGTTCACTGTCTTCCACCAGCAACACCGCAGAGCCCTGCAGCAACTGGTTGTCATGGTAGACGCGGGCCCCTAGCTTGCTGCGTAGCCAACTGTGGAAAAACGCCTGCTCCAGCTGCGCATTGAAGTAATTGCGCCAGCGCAGGTCGAGGAGGTCGAGCAGCGGCAGCAGCAGTTGTTCGCACAGGGTAACGGCCGGGTATAAGGCCATGGCCTGGTTGAGCTGCTGGTCAAGGGCGCGCTGTGAGAGGTTGGCGATGGCCTCGATCAGCTGGAACTGCCGGGCCTGCCAGTCACCTTTGGGCGGCGTGCTGGAGGGTTTGTCGAGCAGCTCGCGTACTTGGCCAACCGATGCCCCACGTTGCAACCAGCCAAGAATAGCCTCGACCCGGTCGACCTGATCCAGCGGGTAAAGGCGATGCCCCTTGGCGGTGCGCTGAGGCTTGAGCAGGCCATACCGGCGCTCCCAGGCGCGCAGGGTGACCGGGTTGACGCCGGTGCGGCGGGCCAGTTCGCCGATGGGCAGCAAATCCTCAGACCGCATTGCGCAAGCCCAGGCTCTCGGGGTGCGGCTGCAGGTAGGCTTGCTGCTGCAGGTAGGGGTCGGGGTGCTTGCGCAAATGGTGCTTGAGCAGGGTCAGCGGCACCACCAGCGGCACCTCGCCTTGCTGGTACTGGCTGATGATTGTCTGCAACTCGGCTTTGTCCTGTTGCGTCAGGCTGTCCTTGAAATAGCCGCAGAGGTGCTGCAGCACATTGCAGTGGGTGCCGCGGCTGGCACAGCGGCTCAGGGCCTGCATCAGCTGGCTGAAGTAGCGTGGGCCAATGCTGTGTGGGTCGTCATCCTTGCTCATGCTGCCGAGCAGGCGGCCCAAGGTGCGGTAGGCCTGCGGGTTGTTGGCCATCACCAGGTATTTGTAACGCGAATGAAAGCGCACCAGGCTGCCACGGCTAAGGCCCTCGGCGAGCAGGCGCTGCCAGTCGGCGTAGGCATACACGCGGCTGATGAAGTTCTCGCGCAGTACGGGGTCATGCAGGCGGCCTTCTTCCTCCACTGGCAGGTCCTGGCGTTGCGCGCAGAAGGCCTGGGCGTACACGCCGCGCCCTCCCTGGAAGGCCGGGTGGCCGTTGTCCTGATACACCTTGACCCGCTCCAGGCCACAGGAGGGCGATTTCTGCATGAAGATATAGCCGCAGATATCGTCGAGCTCGGCGGCCATTTGCTCGCCATAGCTGCGTAGCGGGCCGGTCAGGTCCATGTCAGGGTTGCGGGTACCGACCACTTCCGGTCGTTCGGGATTGCCCACCAGGCGGATCGGGTCACGCGGTACGCCCAGGCCGATGGCGACTTCCGGGCACACCGGCAGCCAATCGAAGTGAGCATCCAGTTGCGTACGGCACAGGTCTGAGGCCTTGTGGCCGCCGTTGTAACGCACGCTGTGCCCGGTCAGGCAGGCGCTGATGGCAATACGCGGCTTGCTGTGGGCTGAGGGGTCGTGCATGGCTGCCTCCGGTAAACCTGTACGAAGCAAAAATATTGTACAAGTTTATTCCAGCACAGCCCGGACGTTATGCAAACTAGAATTTGTGTATGGCGCTACATCACTCCAAGTGTTCGAGCAGTCGCCGCGCCGCTTCCTGGCCGCTGAGCCAAGCGCCTTCGACCCGCCCGGACAGGCACCAGTCCCCGCAGGCGTACAAGCCTTGGTCGGCATCGGCCAGTGCGCCCCACTCATGATTGCTGCTGGGGCGCGCATAGAGCCAGCGGTGGGCCAGGGCGAAGGTGGGCGCTGGAACCACGCAGCCGACCAGCTCGGCGAATTCGCCCCACAGCTGTTCGATCACTCCTTCCTTGGGCAGGTCGATGTGCTGCCGGCTCCAGTCAGAGGTGGCGTGCAGCACCCAGGTATCGAGTTGCTCGTCGCGGCCGGGCTTGCTGCGGTTGCGGGCCAGCCAGTCAAGCGGGTTGTCCTGCACGAAGCAGCCTTGCATCGGGGTGTCCAGAGGTGCCTGGAAGGCCAGGGCGACCGCCCAGACAGGTTCCATTTGCACACCCGCAGCCACAGCGGCCAGTTTCGGGGTGGAGGCCAGCAGTGGCGTGGCCTGCGGTGCCGGCACGGCGATCACCACGCGGCTGTAGGGGCCATGGCTGCAGCCTTCGGTGTCTTGCAGGTGCCAGTACTGCTTGCCGCGGAACACCTCGGCGATGCGGCAGCCGAAGTTCACCGTCACATCCTTGAGCAGGCCACGGGTGATGGCGCTCATGCGCGGCACGCCCACCCAGCGCGTCTGTTCGTCAGGGGAGGGAGTGAGCTCGCCATCACGGTAGTTGTACAGCTGTGGCTTCCACTGCTCGGCCCAGCCGGCGGCAACCCACTGTTGCACCTGCTCGACGAAGCGCCGGTCACGTGCAGTGAAGTACTGGGCACCGAGGTCCAGCGCGCCGGCCTCGCTGCGTTTGCTGGCCATGCGCCCGCCACTGCCGTGGCCTTTGTCGAACAGATGCACGGATTGCCCGGCCTTTTGCAAGGCCTGGGCGGCTGACAAGCCGGCGATACCGGCCCCGATGATGGCAATAGGTACTGTCATGATGGCCTCTTCAAACCTTGCTATGAGCAGACTACGCTGTCAGGCAAACCTGTACAATGCAGAAATCCTGTATAAGGTTATTCCGCTTTGGCGGGCAGGTTGGCCTATGTTTATCCGAGAGCGTCGGGTCAAAAAAGTGCCTTGATGTTAAAAATAGACCACCGCCGCACTCTGCGAGGACACAGCCATGCATATATTGCTGACAGGTGGCACCGGGTTGATTGGCAAGCATCTTTGCCAGTACTGGCTTGGCCAGGGGCATCGGCTCACGGTATGGAGCCGGCGACCTGAACAGGTGGCGAAAATATGTGGCAGTGGCGTACGTGGCATCGCCCGCCTGGAGCAACTGGAGGCGGACGATCACCTTGATGCGGTGGTCAACCTGGCCGGTGCGCCGATTGCCGATCGGCCCTGGACGGCCGCCCGGCGCAACCTGCTGTGGGCCAGCCGGGTCACCCTGACCGAGCAATTGCTGACCTGGTTGGGCACCCGTGAGCAGCGCCCGCAGGTGCTGATCTCCGGCTCCGCGGTGGGCTGGTACGGTGACGGTGGCGAACGCGAATTGACCGAGGCTTCGCCACCGGTGCGCGAAGACTTTGCCAGCCAGTTGTGCATTGCCTGGGAAGAGACGGCCCAGCGCTCCCAGGCACAGGGTATCCGCGTGGTGCTGGTGCGCACCGGGCTGGTGCTGGCCAGCGATGGCGGCTTTTTGTCACGCCTGCGCGTGCCCTTCAAGCTGGGGCTGGGCGGGCCGTTGGGCGATGGGCGGCAGTGGATGCCGTGGGTCCATATAGACGACCAGGTCGCCCTGATTGATTTTCTCTTGCAGCACAAGGATGCCAGCGGTCCTTATAATGCCTGCGCCCCGGAGCCGGTGCGTAACCGCGAGTTCGCCAGGCGCCTGGGCCGGGCCCTGCATCGGCCGGCGCTGCTGCCGGTGCCGGCATTGCTGCTCAAGGCTGGCCTTGGCGAGATGTCGACCTTGCTGCTGGGCGGCCAGCGGGCGCGCCCGGTACGCTTGCTGGCGGCTGGCTTCACCTTCCGCTTCAACGATCTGCAATCGGCCCTGGACAACCTGTCCAGCCGCCTCTGACATAGGACGCTGCATGACCGATCACGCCCTGCTGCTGGTCAACCTGGGTTCCCCGGCCTCCACCTCGGTGGCCGATGTGCGCCGCTACCTCAACCAGTTCCTCATGGACCCGTACGTGATCGACCTGCCCTGGCCGGTGCGGCGCTTGCTGGTGTCGCTGATCCTGGTCAAGCGCCCGGAGCAGTCGGCGCATGCCTATGGTTCGATCTGGTGGGAGGAGGGCTCGCCGCTGGTGGTGCTGACCCGCCGTCTACAGGCAGCAATGGTCGAGCACTGGCCCCATGGCCCGGTGGAGATTGCCATGCGCTATGGCCAGCCAGCCTTGCCTGAAGTGCTGGAACGCCTGGCGGCCCAGGGTGTACGCAAGGTGACCTTGGCGCCGCTTTATCCACAGTTCGCCGACAGCACGGTGACCACTGTGATCGAGCTGGCAAAACAGACAATCAGCGAGCGCCAGTTGCCGTTGCAGATGCGCGTGTTGCAGCCGTTCTACGAGCACCCTGACTACATCGAGGCGCTGGTTGCCAGCGCCCGGCCGTACCTGGAGCAGGATTACGATCACCTGCTGCTGAGCTTCCATGGTCTGCCGGAACGGCACCTGAAAAAGCTGGACCCGACCGGCAAGCACGACTTCCAGGCCGCTGACTGCTGCAAGGACGCCAGCGCCGAGATGCGCGCGGTGTGCTATCGCGGGCAGTGCCTGGCCACGGCCAGGGCCTTTGCGCAGAAAATGGGCATACCGGACGGCAAGTGGTCGGTGTCGTTCCAGTCGCGGTTGGGGCGGGCCAAGTGGATCGAGCCCTATACCGAGGCGCGGTTGGACGAGCTGGGCAAGGCAGGCGTGAAAAAGCTGCTGGTGATGTGCCCGGCGTTTGTGGCCGATTGCATCGAGACGCTGGAAGAGATCGGCATGCGTGGCAGCGAACAGTTTGTCGAGGCCGGCGGGCGGGAGCTGGTGCTTGTGCCGTGCCTGAATGATCACCCGGAGTGGGTGAGGGTGCTGGCCGGGATGTGCGAAAGGGCCTGAATAGCTGGGGCCGCTTTGCGGCCCAATCGCGACGCAAGGCCGCTCCTACAGGGGACCGCGATCTACTTGTAGGAGCGGCCTTGTGTCGTGATGGGCTGCGAAGCAGCCCCAGGATCTCAAGGCAGCAGATCATCCTTTGGCTTATGCTTCCAGCCATCATTGCCCGGCAGGATCAGGTTCAGGGCAATTGCCACGATGGCGCACAGGGCGATGCCCTTCAGGCCCCAGTCATCCGGGCCGTCACCGCTGCCGATCAGCACGCCGCCGATACCAAACACCAACGTTACCGACACGATCACCAGGTTGCGCGCTTCGGCCAGGTCGATCTTGTGGCGGATCATGGTGTTCATGCCCACCGCCGCGATCGAGCCGAACAGCAGGCACAGAATGCCGCCCATCACGGGTACCGGGATGCTTTGCAGCAGCGCGCCGAACTTGCCGATGAACGCCAGGGTGATGGCGAAGACCGCCGCCCAGGTCATGATCTTCGGGTTGTAGTTCTTGGTCAGCATCACCGCGCCAGTCACTTCGGCGTAGGTGGTGTTGGGCGGGCCACCAAACAGGCCCGCGGCAGTGGTAGCCAGGCCGTCACCCAGCAAGGTGCGGTGCAGGCCAGGCTTTTTCAGGTAGTCACGGCCGGTCACGCTACCGACCGCAATCACCCCGCCGATGTGCTCGATCGCCGGCGCCAGGGCAACCGGGACGATGAACAGGATGGCCTGCCAGTTGAATGCTGGTGCAGTGAAATTAGGGATTTCCAGCCACGGTGCGGCGGCGATCTTGGCCGTGTCGACCACGCCAAAAGCAAAGGCCAGGGCAAAGCCCACCAGCACGCCGGAGATGATCGGTACCAGGCGGAAAATGCCCTTGCCGAACACGGCGACGATCAAGGTGGTCAACAGGGCTGGCATGGAGATCAGCATGGCGGTCTTGTACGGCATCAACGCAACGCCGTCCCCACCCTTGCCCATCGCCATGTTGGCGGCAATCGGTGCCATGGCCAGGCCGATGGAGATGATCACCGGGCCGATCACCACGGGTGGCAGCATGCGGTCGATGAAGCCGGTGCCTTTGATTTTTACCATCAGGCCCATGAAGGTGTACACGAAACCAGCAGCCATCACGCCGCCCATGGTCTCTGCCAGGCCGAACTGGCCCTTGGCGAGGATGATCGGGGTGATGAAGGCAAAGCTGGAGGCCAGGAACACAGGGACCTGGCGGCCGGTGACCAACTGGAACAGCAGGGTGCCGATGCCGGCGGTGAACAGCGCGACGTTCGGGTCGAGGCCGGTGATCAGTGGCATCAGCACCAACGCGCCGAATGCCACGAAGAGCATCTGCGCGCCCGAAACGACCTGGCGCCAGAGCGGGTCGTTGAAGCCGTCCTGCATGGTCAGGCGTCCTTTTGCTTGGTGCCGAAGATCTTGTCACCGGCATCGCCCAGGCCCGGCACGATGTAGCCGTGTTCGTTCAGGCGCTGGTCGATGGAAGCTGTGTAGATCTTCACGTCCGGGTGGGCTTTTTCCACCGCCTCGATACCTTCGGGTGCTGCGACCAGTACCATCGCGCGGATTTCCTTGCAGCCGGCCTTTTTCAGCAGGTCGATGGTCGCGACCATCGAGGCGCCGGTGGCCAGCATCGGGTCGATGATCAGGGCCAGGCGCTGGTTGATGTCCGGCGCGAGCTTTTCCAGGTAGGTGTGGGCTTCGAGGGTTTCCTCGTTGCGGGCAACGCCCACGGCACTGACCTTGGCGCCCGGGATCAGGCTGAGCACGCCGTCGAGCATGCCGATGCCGGCGCGCAGGATGGGCACTACGGTAATCTTCTTGCCGGCAATTTTTTCAACTTGCACCTTGCCACACCAGCCATCGATCTCGTAGGTTTCGAGTGGCAGGTCCTGGGTGGCTTCGTAGGTCAGTAGCGCGCCGACTTCCTGGGCGAGTTCGCGAAAATTCTTGGTGCTGATGTCAGCACGGCGCATGAGGCCGAGCTTGTGGCGGATCAGCGGGTGGCGGATCTCACGAGTGGGCATAGGGGGCTCCGAAAGGCGGGCAAAAAAACCGCGCTAGATTAATCTATTCAACCTGTGCTGTCGTCTGGTCATTTTGGACGTTAGTCCATAAATGCTTGATCTGGGACGAGCGGATGCGTACCTTTGCCCGCTTTTCCAAAATGCACCCCCGGAGAGCGCCATGTCCGCCGATCTCGAGCACATCCGTCAAGTCATGCGTGAAGCTGACTGCCTGTACACCGAAGCCGAAGTCGAAGCGGCCATCGCCAACGTCGGCGAGCAGATCTGCAAGGACCTGCACGACAAGAACCCGGTGGTGTTCTGCGTGATGAACGGTGGCCTGATCTTCTCGGGCAAACTGCTGACTCACCTGCAGTTCCCGCTGGAAGCCTCTTACCTGCACGCCACCCGCTACCGTAACCAGACCAGCGGCGGCGAACTGTTCTGGAAGGCCAAGCCGGAAGTGTCGTTCATCGACCGTGACGTGCTGATCGTTGACGACATCCTCGACGAAGGCCACACCCTCAGCGCCATCATCGAGTTCTGCAAGCATGCCGGCGCGCGCTCGGTGCACACCGCGGTCCTGATCGACAAGGACCACGACCGCAAGGCCAGCCCGGACCTCAAGGCCAACTACGTGGGCCTGCCGTGTATCGACCGCTACATCTTCGGTTACGGCATGGACTACAAAGGCTACTGGCGCAATGCCAACGGCATTTTCGCCGTCAAGGGGCTGTGACCATGCGCCAGCCTGCGTTCATCGACCAATCGCTGTTCGCCGGGCTGGCCGAAAAGGCTGCCGCCAACCCGCGTGGGCGGCAGCACCATACCTTCCATGAGATGGAAGAGCCCTGCCACCGCATGGCGGTCGGGCTGCAGCCGAGTACCTACATTCCGCCGCACCGCCATTTGAGCGCCGACAAGGCTGAAACCTTGATAGTGCTGAAGGGGCGTTTCGGCCTGCTGATCTTCGATGAGCAGGGCGCCGTCACCGACAAGCGGGTGCTGCAGGCAGGCGGTGACTGCCTGGGCGTGGACCTGGCACCCGGTACCTACCATGGGCTGGTGGTGCTGGAACCGGACAGCATCCTGTTCGAATGCAAGGCCGGGCCATACCGGCCGGTGGGCGAGGGCGAACATGCGCACTGGGCGCCGCGTGAGGGCGAGGCGGGTGTGGCCGAATACCAGGCCTGGTTGCTCGCCCAGTTCGCCTGACGGGGTCGGTACAGCCTGGATACACCATGCTAGAGTGCGCCTTCATTCAAGGAGCCTCACATGCGTGCGATTCTTCCCCTCCTGTTGGCGGTCAGCCTGCCACTCGCCGCCGCACCGCTGCACAGCCAGTTCCTGCCGCCTGACGACCTGTCCCTGCGCCAGGAAGCGCCGACCGGCCAGCAACTGCTGCAAGTGACCGACTACTCGGTGGTGGTGGGGGCCCAGCGCCAGTCCGACCAGCAGCCTATCCCGATCACCTCGTCGTTGCAGGTGCGCCTGAAGGGCAAGCCGTTGAGCAAGGGCGCGACCATCGCCCAGGTATTGCTGACGTTCGACGGTGAAGCGGCCAAGAGCCTGAAGAAGCCTGTGTATGACGAAAAAAGCCGCACCTTGAGCCTGAATTACCCGGTCAGTGACTACCGGGTAATCATGGACCTGCTGCGCAACGAGACCCTGTACGTGCAGTTTCTCACCTATGGCAACGGCCACATCTGGGCCGACCTGCACACCGGTACCGTACGTACGCGTTGAGGCACGCGGCCTGCGAGGGGTAAACTGCCGGCCTTCGAAATCCCGTGATGGTCCAGTTGGAGTCGGCAATGCGTAAAGACAAGAAACAGGTAATCGGCGACGAAATCAGCGACGACTACATCAAGTCGTACCTTCAGTTCGAACCGGCCGATGGCGTGACCTCGTCGTCGCTGCACAAGCTGGTCAAGGCCTACCGTGGGCTGCGCGTCGACGATTTCGAGCGCTTTGTCGGCTTCTTCGTCGAGGCTGGCCTGGACCTTGATGGCAAGGACGAGCACGGCAAGACCTTCGTCGAGCAAATTGCCGACCAGCGCAATGCACCTGAGTACATCGAGATCATCGACAAGGCCCGCGGCTGATCTTAAACCTGTCCCGGCCCTTTCGCGGGCTCGCCCGCTCCCACAGGGATAGTGCAGAGCCTGCGGGCAGCGCCGAAGCTGTGGGAGCGGGCAAGCCCGCGAAGAGGCCGGCACAGGCTGATAGAGATCCAGGCACAAAAAAACGCCCCGAGGGGCGTTTTTTCGTTACCGGGCAGTTCAGGCGTAGTGCTTGGCCGCCGGGCTGCTTTCCGCCAGGTCCAGCGCCACGTCGTTGTCGGCACTGATCTTCTGGTACAGGGCGGCATCGGTCGCCAGGGTCTTCTCGCGCGCCGGGAAGATTTCCTTGAGCTTGGCAGCCCAGGCACCTTTGGCCTGCTCGGGGAAGCAGCGTTCGATCAGTTCCAGCATGATCGACACGGTCACCGAAGCGCCTGGCGAAGCGCCAAGCAGTGCGGCCAGGCTGCCGTCCTGGGCCGAGACCAGTTCGGTACCAAACTGCAGTACGCCGCCTTTTTTCGGGTCTTTCTTGATGATCTGCACACGCTGACCAGCCACTTCCAGGCGCCAGTCTTCGGCCTTGGCCTGCGGATAGAAACGACGCAGGGCTTCAAGGCGCTGCTCCATCGACTGCATCACTTCGCTGACCAGGTACTTGGTCAGGTCCATGTTGTCACGGGCCACGGCCAGCATCGGGCCGATGTTGCCCATGCGCACCGACAGCGGCAGGTCCATCAGCGAACCGTGCTTGAGGAACTTGGTGGTGAAGCCGGCGTACGGGCCGAACAGCAGCGAAGTCTTGCCGTCCACCACGCGGGTATCCAGGTGCGGTACCGACATCGGCGGGGCACCCACGGCGGCCTGGCTGTAGACCTTGGCCTGGTGCTGCTTGACGATTTCCGGGTTGTCGCAACGCAGCCACTGGCCGCTGACCGGGAAGCCGCCGAAGCCTTTGCTTTCCGGGATGCCGGACACTTGCAGCAGCGGCAGGGCCGCGCCGCCGGCGCCGAGGAAGACAAAGCGAGCGTCGACTTCGCGGCTGCCGCCGCTGTTGACGTCCTTGATGCTGACGGTCCAGCCGCTGCCGTTACGGCGCAGGCCGACAACCTTCTTGCTGTACTTCACCTGCGCGTCCGGCGAGTCGCCCAGCAGCTTGAGCAGCTTGTTGGTCAGGGCGCCGAAGTTGACGTCGGTGCCTTTGGCTACACGGGTAGCTGCAATCTGCTGGTCGGCCGGGCGGCCTGGCATCATCAGCGGCATCCACTCGTTCATCACCGCCTTGTCTTCGGTGTATTCCATATCAGCGAAGGCATGGTGCTGCTTGAGCAGCTCGAAGCGCTTCTTGAGGAAGGAAACACCCTTGTCACCCTCGACGTAGCTCAGGTGCGGGACAGGGTTGATGAACGCACGCGCCGCGCCGAAGTTGCCCTTCTTGCTCAGGTAGGCCCAGAACTGGCGCGACACCTCGAACTGGGCGTTGATGTGCACGGCCTTCTTGATGTCGATGCTGCCATCGGCGGCCTGGGGCGTGTAGTTAAGCTCGCACAGACCAGCGTGGCCGGTGCCTGCGTTGTTCCAGGGGTTGGAGCTTTCCGCGGCTCCGGAGTCCATCGCCTCGACGACCTCAAGCTTCAGGGTCGGGTCAAGCTCCTTCAGCAGTACGGCCAGGGTGGCACTCATGATGCCCGCGCCTACCAGTACTACATCAACCGATTCGTTCTGCGCCATTTAACGCGTCTCCACAATCTACAGCTACCTAATTGACAGCATAGGACCCGGGGTAGCCAGGGTCGCCATGTCCGACTTTTCGCAGTTCTTGCAACTTCCGCGGACACCGCCAATCAGTCTTCGGGTTCAGCTATTGAACGCCGTTTGCCACGGGTGCGGCAATTCGACTTATGGTCAAGGTGTCGTGCGTGCGTTATGGAACGGTTCAGACACTCATACGGGATGAGCGCATTTGCCGCCTGTTCAGGGCTGTTCGGGACACATCTGCCGCTTTTGCACATGCCAGACTGTTCATTTGCTCGCCACACTCTTGTGAAGTTGTGAAAACCGTTTTTTCACGCTCTTTTGGAGACGTGAACCTCAAAAGGGGACTGCGCGATGGCAACCCGCAGGTTCATGCAGTGTGAAGGGCCGGAAAAGCAGGCACGACAGCCGATGCAAGACCTGAGTGGAAGGCTCTCTGTGGGCGAAGCGGGTGAAGTTGCCGGGGTCAATCGGCGAGTGCGGGGCCCGATCAGGAGACGTCCTTATAATCGGGGGGAGATTATAGCGATGTCGCGGGCAGAAATGTCGCCATTCGTGGTTTTTATTGCAGCGTTTGTCAGGCCGCGAGGATGCGCTGGTGCCAGCGGCGGCTTGCGCGGGCGCAAACCCGGGCGTCGGCGGGCAGCTCGCGGCCCAGCCAGGCCAGCCGGATTTCACCGACCTGGACCCAGCCGCTGCCGCTTGGCACCTGGCGGCATTGCTTGAAAGCCAGGCATTTGCCTTGGCCATCGAGGCGGGCGTAGGTGTTGTGGCGCGGGCGTTGGAAGAGCAGAGTCCAGAGCGAGGCCATGGCGGCGAGTCCTTTGCGTGAGGGCTTGGCGCAAGGATAAGGGCGTGGCCATGAAACGATTGTGACAAGCGGTGCGGGCCGATGACTGGTCTGTGCCTGGCTAGGTATACTGTGGGCCTTTGCCGCATTTTCTGGAGAAACGCGCATGTTGCAACGTCTGTTGTTCGGTTTGATTGCCGTGGCCAGCCTCAGCCTGGTCGGTTGTGCCCACAGCCCGCAACAACTCAACCCGCAACCCACGCTCAAGGCCCAGCTTGCCCCGGTAGGCCACGGCCAGCCGGTGGTGGTCCGGGTGGTTGACGGCCGGGCCTCGCAATCCCTGGGCACCCGTGGTGGCATGTACCCCGAGACCAGCACCATCAGCGTCAGCGGTAACGATGTGGTGCCAAAGCTGCAGGCCCAGGCCGAAGCTGCCGTGCGCCTGCTCGGCTTCACCCCGACGCCGAACGCCGCTAATGCACCACAGCTGACCGTGACCTTGGCCGAGTTGAAGTATCAGTCGCCCAAAGACAACCTGTACGTGACCGAGGCCACCATCGGTGCCACCTTCCGTGCTGACGTGCGCAATGGCGGCCGCAGCTACAGCGGCCGTTACGGCGCTTCGCTGGACCAGCGTTTCGGCATGGCGCCGAACCAGGACACCAACACCCAACTGGTGGGCGATGTGCTGAGCGATGCGCTGACCCGCCTGTTCAAGGACGCGACCATCGGGCAGGTGCTGGGCCAGTAAGCTTCATGCTTTAAACGAAAACCCGCTGCCTGAGTGCCAGGCAGCGGGTTTTTTGTTGTCTGTGCGGGCCTCTTCGCGGCGAAAGCCGCTCCCACAGGTGCGGCGCAGACCTTGAGTTTGGTGCGGTCCCTGTGGGAGCGGGTTCACCCGCGAAAGGGCCGGCACAGGCTCAAGCGGCTTCTATGTGGAAATCCAGCAAGCTGAAGCCCGTCCCGGCATCCACCTCCGGCAAATCTTCATGCACATGCCCACCCAGCGCACAGTAGACCAGCCACTGGCGGTCCTGCACATTGATGGCAAAACCATCGATCAGCGCCTGTTGTTCATCGCTCTGGGCAACGAGGTAGAGGCGGTCCTGGTTTTCGGCGTGCAGCATGAACAAGCTCCGGGTCATGAGAGGCCGACAGGGTGGCCTGTTCAGATGACGAGCGAATGACAGATGAAATTTAATGACACTTTGTCGCCCATGCCGGGCGCCGAACAGCGACTTGGGTAGAATGCGGGCCTTTGCCGCTGCTCACACCGAGGTTGCGTGATGTCCTTGCAAGTGCTCTGGGGGTTCCTGGCCGCCCACCCCACCAAGTTGATCAACCTGCTGGCGCTGCTGCTGACCTGCCCGGGCGGGTTGCTGCTGCACAGCGCGCGGCGGCGCCAGGCCGAGACCCGCGAATACATGGCGGTGGATGAGGGGGTGGTGGACGCGTTCGACCTGCGGGTGCCCAAGTACTTCTACATCCTCGGGTTCGCTTGCCTGGCGATGGCGCTGCTGCTGTCCTGGTTCAGTACCTGGATCTGAGAAATTGGGGCCGCTTTGCGGCCCATCGCGACACAAGGCCGCTCCCACAAGAGATCGCGTTCCCCTGTAGGAGCGGCCTTGTGTCGCGATGGGCTGCAAAGCAGCCCCGGCAATCTTTCAGGCTACGGGTGCCTGCTGCCTGACCTGGTACTGGTTACGCACCGGCGTCGCATACTGCAACACCAGGTAAGGCCGCTGCTCTTCAGGGCACGCATCCAGGCGGCGCTGCCATTCTTCCCTGGCCTTGGCCAGCTCGTCCGCCGGGAACACCTTTTCGGCACTCGGCACCTGCAGCGCCTCATCCTTGCTGTCCCACATCGCATACGCCAGGTAATGCACCGGGAACAGGCGGTAGCTGCCAAGGATCTGCCGGTCGATTTCCGCCGCCAGTTGCTTGGTGTCCTCGTGGTACGCGGTCACCGGCGGGGTGAACGTGATGTGCACCCGGCCCTTGTAGCCGGTAATGCCCTTGGCGATGCTGTTGTCATCTTCGCCGGGCGCCTTCTTGTAGGTACCGGTGGTGGCGCGGATGTACAGCTCGCGGGCCTTGGCCTGGTCGCACGGGTCGTATTCGTAGCTGATCGACACCGGCGTCAGGTTCAGGCTCTGGATCACCGCACCGAACGGCTCGTCCTTGCGGCTCATGTGGAACATCTTGAGGATCGCCGAATCGGTGCGGTCGTCACCGTCCTTGGCTCGGCCTTCGGCCTGGGCGATCCAGATCGACGTGGCGTCGTTGCGGATCGAGTGGCTGATGTAGGCCGAGAGCAGCTGATAGGCCGCCAGCTTCTCGCGGCGCCCGCTGATCGAACGGTGCACGATGAAGCTTTTGTTCAGGCGCATCATGTCGCTGACAAAGGGCTTTTGCAGCAGGTTGTCACCAATGGCAATGCGCGGGGTGGGCAAGCCTGCGTGGTACACCGCATAGTTGACGAAGGCCGGGTCCATGACGATGTCACGGTGGTTGGCCAGGAACAGGTAGGCGGTGCCGGCCTTGAGCTGTTCCACGCCCGAATAGGTAACGCCGTCGGTGGCGCGGTCGATGGTCTGGTCGACGTAGTACTCGACTTTGTCCTGCAGGGTCGAAACGCAGGTGACGCCGGCGAATTCCTTGCGCAGGCAGCGGGCAATCAGCGGCTTGAGCAACCAGCCGAGGGCCCCGGCCGCACGCGGGAAGCGGAAGTGGGTGAGGATATCGAGGAATGCCGGGTCGCTGAGCAGGCGTGCCAGAACGGCAGGTACCTCAGCGTCGTCGTACGGTCGGATGGCATCGAATTCGCCCATCATGCTCTCTTGTTGGAAACGGCTAGGGTAATAAGGTAGGGGCGGGCTCCGAAAAACGGCTCGGACACACACAGGCCCTGTAAACAGACCGGCAATTATACGCATAAGTCACCCCGGAGGCCGCGATGCTGGAAACTGCGAACTACGATTGCCCTTATTGTGGCGAGGAAGTCGAAACCACAGTGGACCTGTCCGGTGGCGATCAGGAGTACATCGAGGACTGCCAAGTGTGCTGCAAGCCTATCCGCTTCGTGCTGCAGGTTCATGGCGAGGAGTGGATGCTGGACGTCTTCGGTGAGAATGACTGATGCGGCGTATCTACGAACCTGAAAACCTGCTCGAAGCCGAAATGCTGGTCGGTATGCTGGCCAGTGAAGGCATCAGCGTGCAGCTGGTGGGACGTGACTTGATGGGGGGTGTGGGCGAACTGCCCATGCAAGGCCTGCTCGGGCTTGCGGTGGCGGATGAGCAGGCCGAGTACGCACGGCAGCTGATCGATGCGTACAATGATGCCCAGCCACTGGTTGGCGACGAACCGGAGAGCTTCCCCGGTACCTTGATCTGCTAGGTTCTGAATTCGCCCATGTGTGGACGTTATGCCCTGTTTCGCTGGCCCCAGGCGCTTGCCAGCCTGCCTGGCTTCCCCGAAGGCCAGCCGGCCCAATGGAACATTTCGCCCGGGGCTTCGGTGTTGATCCAGCGCCAGCTCGATGGCCAGCAGCAACTGGCCAAGGCGCGCTGGGGGCTTACCCCGGCCTGGCTCACAGACCTGTCCCGCACCCCCGCGCATGCCCGCGCCGAAACCCTGGTCGAGCAGCCAATGTTTCGCGATGCATTTCGCCAGCGTCGTTGCCTGATGCCGGCCAACGGCTTTTACGAGTGGCGTGGCAACGTGCGTAAACGCCCGTACTGGTTGACCCCGGGGGAGGGCTCGTCGCTGTATTTTGCAGCAGTGTGGGAGGCCTACCCGGTGCAGGACCAGGTGTGGCTGAGCTGTGCGGTGGTGACCCAGGCCGCCATGAACCAGCGTCGGCCGCTGATACTGGACGAGGCCGGGCAGGCGGCGTGGCTTGACCCGGATACGCCGGTTACCCGCTTGCACGAGTTGCTGGCCAGCCCGCCGGCAACGCTACGAGAGCGTGCCTTGGCCAATTTCGTCAATGACCCGAAGCTGGATGCGCCGGAGTGCCTGACCCCGGCTTGAAGTGTTGCCTGTACCGGCCTCTTCGCGGGCACGCCCGCTCCCACAGGTTGTTCGGTATGCCTGGGAAATGAAATACCTGTGGGAGCGGGCGTGCCCGCGAAGAGGCCGGTGCAGGCGAAGAAAATCTTCCCTGCGGCTATGGCGGCACCAAGCGACTCGGCCTAGGATACGCCGCATGTGGATAGGGAGTGTTTTCATGCGTAAGTCTTTTGTCGTCAGCCTGTTGAGTGCTGGCATCCTGCTGGCCGGCTGCCAGGCGGTGAACACCACCAGCGGCGGCGCTGTCGGCGTGCAGCGCCAGCAGTACATGTTCAGCATGCTCTCGACCGATGAGGTCAACCAGATGTATGCCCAGTCGTACCAGCAGACCCTGGGTGAGGCATCGAACAAAGGTGTGCTCGACAAGTCCAGTGCCGATGCCAAGCGCGTACAGGTCATCGCCAACCGCCTGATCGCCCAGGCGCCCAAGTTCCGCCCGGATGCCGCGCAATGGAACTGGGAAGTCAACGTGATCAAGAGCGACGAGCTGAACGCCAACTGCGGGCCGGGCGGCAAGATCATTGTCTACACCGGGCTGATCGATCAGCTCAAGCTCACCGATGCGGAAATCGCCGCGGTGGTGGGGCACGAGATTGCCCACGCCCTGCGTGAGCACAGCCGCGAGGCCATGTCCAAGGCGTACGGCGTGGAAATGGCCCGTCAGGGGGCCGGTGCCATCTTCGGTCTCGGCCAAGGCAGCATGGCCATGGCCGACACCGTGGTGAACTACGCCATGACCCTGCCCAACAGCCGGGCCAACGAGAACGAGGCCGACCTGATTGGCCTGGAGCTGTCGGCGCGTGCCGGCTACGACCCGAATGCCGCGATCACCTTGTGGAACAAGATGAGCAAGGCTTCCGAAGGCGCACCGCCTGAGTTCATGAGCACTCACCCGGCGTCCGCCAGCCGCATTGCTTCGCTGCAGGCGGCGATTCCGAAGGTGATGCCGCTGTACCAGGCAGCGGCCAAGCAGTAAGGCCGCAAGGGGCTGCTTTGCAGCCCTTTCGCGGCACAAGGCCGCTCCTACACCGGTACGCGATCCCCTGTAGGAGCGGCCTTGTGCCGCGAAAGGGGCGCGAAGCGGCCCCGTTTTTTTCAGTTAGCCCAACCAGCCACTGGCCTTCATCGCCGAGTACACGGCCACGATTGCCAGCACGAAGAACGCCGTGGCCGCCAGGCGACGGATCAGGGTCAACGGCAGTTTGTCTGCCGCAAAGTTACCCGCCAATACCACCGGCACGTTGGCAATCAGCATGCCCAGCGTGGTGCCGATAATGACCATGATCAGGTGTGGGTACTGCGCCGCCAGCATCACGGTGGCGACCTGGGTCTTGTCACCGATTTCGGCCAGGAAGAACGCGATCAGCGTGGTCAGGAACGGCCCGAAGCGGCGTGCCGGGTTTTCGTCGTCATCCATCTTGTCCGGGACCAGGGTCCACAGGGCAGTGGCCGTGAAGCTGGCGGCCAGGATCCAGTGCAGCGCCGAGTTGCTGAAAAAGCTACCAACCCATGCGCCCACGGCGCCGGCGGCGGCATGGTTGGCCAAGGTGGCGGCGACGATACCGGCAATGATCGGCCAGGGCTTGCGGAAGCGGGCAGCGAGAATGAGCGCGAGCAATTGCGTCTTGTCGCCGATTTCGGCCAAGGCAACGATGGCGGTGGGGACCAGCAGAGATTCCAGCATCAGGTTTCCTACGGGGGCGGGTCGACACGGCTATGACACGTACAGCCTCCCCGCCCCGGGTAAGGTGTGCGTGTCATAGGTCTTGTCAAACCCTGGATCCGTCTCTGCGGATCTCTCCATGCAGGCTGGCATGGTGGGTCGCACGCGCCATGGTCTGTTGACCAAGTATGTTGACGCGTACCGGGCGAGCTGGGTGCTCGCGGGAGACTACTCCCCTAGGACGGTGCGGATTCTGCCTAGGCAAAACGCTTTCGGCAAGCGCTGTTTTTATCCGCGTGTTGCCTGATAGATCCGGAAACCGTCAGCGTCGGCGCGCACCTGGCAGTTGCCCAGCGCCCCTTCGATCAGCGGCTGGTAGCGCAGGAAGCTGTTGGCAACAAGGCGCATTTCGCCGCCTTTTCGCAGATGAACGGCCGATTTTTTCAGCAGGTTTTCCGAAGCCTGGTAATTGGTGTGCACCCCGGTGTGGAACGGCGGGTTGCTCAGGATCAGGCTCAGCTCGGTCGGTGCCGCGTCGATACCATCACCGCTGATCACCTCGCCTTCCAGGCCGTTGGCCGCCAGCGTCAGGCGGCTGGCCGCCACGGCGAAGGCATCCACGTCCAGCAGCGTTACCCGGCTTTGTGGGTAGCGGCGCTTGACCGTTGCGCCCAATACCCCGGCGCCACAGCCGAAGTCCAGCACATGCCCGCTCGGCAGGCCGTCGAGGTGCTTGAGCAGCAGGGCGGTACCGCGGTCGAGGCGCCCGTGGCTGAATACGCCAGGCAGGCTGACCACTTGCAACGGGCCGTCTTCAAGGGCCAGTTCGAAGCGTTCGGCCAGGCTTTCCAGCGGCTTGGCCTCGGGCGCCTGCTCGATGGTGACTTGCCACAGCTGGCAGTGTCGGGCGCTGTCCAGCTTGCGCGGTTTGCCAAAGGCCTGCAGCTGTTTGGCAGCGCCTTCGATGCCGCCGCGCTTTTCGCCGACCAGGTACAGCTCGCGGCCGGCCAGGCGCGACGCCAGGGCATTGAGCAGGTAGGCAGCCAGCTCGCGGGACTTTGGCAGGAACAGCACGGCGCTGTCGAAGGTCACTTCAGGCGGTTCGACACCATGGTGGCTGCGGCCGGCAAAGCGGCTGTCGAGCAGGGCCTGATCGCCTGCGTGCCACGTCCAGGCCTGGGCCTGTGGCAATTGGCCGAGCAGGCCATCGGCGGGGGCGCCGGCGATCAGCAGCGGCCCCTGGAACAGCTCTGCCTGGCGGAGCAATACTTCACTGCGCGGGTCCATGGACGACGCCTCCTGAAAAAGTGGCGCAGTGTAGCAGAGGCGGGCGCCCCGCTCAGCTGACCACGCGGCGTGGCTGGCCGGCGAAGAAGGCCTGGGCATTCTCGCTGAGCTGGCCGACGATGCGTTGGCGCGATTCCACTGCCCCCCAGGCGCTGTGCGGGGTGATGATCAGGCGCGGGATGCCGGGTGCGAGCAACGGGTTGCCGTTGACCGGTGGCTCCACGCTGAGCACGTCGGTGGCCGCGCCGCCCAGGTGACCACTGCGCAGGGCATCGGCCAGCGCCTGTTCGTCGATCAGGCCGCCACGGGCGGTGTTGACCACCAGCGCACCAGGCTTGAGCTGAGCCAGTTCGTGGGCACCGAGCATGTGCCGGGTGTGCTCGTTCAGCGGGCAGTGCAGGGTCAGGGCATCGACTTGTGGCAGCAGTTCGTCCAGCGGCAGGCGGTCGGCGCGCTCCGGCCGGCCGGGTATCTGCCCGCTCAGCACGCGCATGCCGAAGGCTTCGGCCAGCCGCGCCACCGCGCCGCCCAGTTCGCCGTGGCCGAGCAGGCCGAGGGTTTTGCCTTCCAGCTCGACGATGGGGAAGTCCAGCAGGCAGAACTGGCTGGCCTTGGCCCACTGGCCGTCCGCCACCGCCTGGTTGTAGTCGCACAGGCGGGTGGCCAGGGCCAGCAGCAGGGCGAGGGTGTGCTGCGCGACGGACGGCGTGCCGTAGCCCTGGCAGTTGCACACCGTGATGCCCTGGGCGCGCGCTGCTGCCAGGTCGACATTGTTGGTGCCGGTGGCGGCCACCAGAATCAGCTTGAGCTGTGGGTTGGCGGCCAGGGTCGCGGCGTCGAGCATGACCTTGTTGCTGACCACCGCCACGGCGCCCTGCAGGCGCTCTGCGACCTGATCCGGACGGGTAGCGGCGAACAGCTCGAACTCATCGAACTGGCTTCGTAGCGGGGAAAGGTCGAGGTCACCGAGGTCCAGGGATTGGTGATCGAGAAACACGGCGCGACGCGGGCTGGGCATCAGTAAGGCTCCGTTGGCAGGGCAGGGATGATCCATCACCCGGACAATGCCACTCATACCCCGTGCAGCCAAATCATTCCTTCGGCTGATTTAGCCGTCACATTCGCGAACTACAGTAGTTACCAGATTTGTCCGGCACGCTTTTCAGAAAAGGGATACCCATGCTGCAGACCCGCATCATAAAGCCCGCCGAGGGCGCCTACGACTACCCGCTGCTGATCAAACGCCTTTTGATGTCCGGCAGCCGCTATGAAAAGACCCGCGAAATCGTCTACCGCGACCAGTTGCGCCTGACGTACCCGCAGCTCAACGAGCGCATCGCGCGCCTGGCGAACGTGCTGACCGAGGCCGGGGTAAAGGCCGGTGACACGGTGGCGGTAATGGACTGGGACAGCCACCGCTACCTGGAGTGCATGTTCGCCATCCCGATGATTGGCGCCGTTGTGCACACCATCAACGTGCGCCTGTCGCCCGAGCAGATCCTTTACACCATGAACCACGCCGAAGACCGCGTGGTGCTGGTCAACAGCGATTTCGTCGGCCTCTACCAGGCCATTGCCGGGCAACTGACCACCGTCGACAAGACCCTGTTGCTGACCGATGGCCCGGACAAGACCGCCGAGCTGCCCGGCCTGGTGGGCGAGTACGAGCAACTGCTGGCAGCCGCCAGCCCGCGCTACGACTTCCCGGACTTCGACGAAAACTCGGTGGCCACCACCTTCTACACCACCGGCACCACCGGCAACCCCAAGGGCGTGTACTTCACCCATCGGCAATTGGTACTGCACACCTTGGCCGAAGCGTCGGTCACCGGCAGCATCGACAGCGTGCGCCTGCTGGGCAGCAACGACGTGTACATGCCCATCACCCCGATGTTCCATGTGCATGCCTGGGGCATTCCGTACGCCGCCACCATGCTTGGCATGAAACAGGTGTACCCAGGGCGCTACGAGCCGGACATGCTGGTCAAGTTGTGGCGCGAAGAAAAGGTCACGTTCTCCCATTGTGTGCCGACCATCCTGCAGATGCTGCTCAACTGCCCGAACGCGCAAGGGCAGGACTTCGGCGGCTGGAAGATCATCATCGGCGGCAGCTCGCTCAACCGTTCGCTGTACCAGGCTGCCTTGGCGCGTGGCATCCAGCTGACCGCCGCGTATGGCATGTCCGAAACCTGCCCGCTGATCGCCGCTGCGCACCTGAACGACGAGCTGCAGGCCGGCAGCGAGGATGAGCGCGTCACCTACCGCATCAAGGCCGGTGTGCCGGTGCCGCTGGTCGAGGCGGCCATTGTCGATGGCGACGGCAACTTCCTGCCGGCAGACGGCGAAACCCAGGGCGAGCTGGTGCTGCGCGCGCCGTGGCTGACCATGGGTTACTTCAAGGAGCCGGAAAAGAGCGAGGAGCTGTGGCAGGGGGGCTGGTTGCACACCGGCGACGTCGCCACCCTGGACGGCATGGGCTACATCGACATTCGTGACCGCATCAAGGATGTGATCAAGACCGGTGGCGAGTGGGTTTCCTCGCTCGACCTGGAAGACCTGATCAGCCGTCACCCGGCCGTGCGCGAAGTGGCGGTGGTGGGGGTGGCCGACCCGCAGTGGGGCGAGCGCCCGTTTGCCCTGCTGGTGGTGCGCGACAGCCAGGCCATCGATGCCAAGGCGCTCAAGGACCATCTCAAGCCATTTGTCGAGCAAGGGCACATCAACAAGTGGGCGATTCCTAGCCAGATTGCCGTTGTTACTGAAATTCCCAAGACCAGTGTCGGCAAGCTCGACAAGAAACGCATCCGCCAGGACATCGTCCAGTGGCAGGCCAGCAACAGCGCGTTCCTTTCCACGCTGTAACCGCCGTGCGGGTCGCGAACGTCAGAACGCGACCCGCACGCTAGAGGCCCCGGCGCCTTGCCAAATGGCAGAAATGCGCCATCCTTGAGCTCTGCCAGCCCGCAACCGGGACAACACTGCAGCGAGTTGGCGGCATGGAGCGCAAATCACACTTTAGAGGGATCAAGCGCCTGTGCCTTGCTGGCTATAGTCGGGGCCAGGGGATTTTCAGGAATGGGGGAGGGCGATACGCGCAAGCCGTGTCGCCGCAGGTGCAAACCTGCAAACCGGTCGCTCGGGCCGTTCTTGAAAGGACTCACTGCCATAACAATAAAGTACATGGAGTAGCGTCGATGAAATCTGCAAACCTGTTCTGGCGCCGGGCCAAGTTGCCTCTGGCCGTCAGCCTTGCTTCCACGCTCGCAAGTCCTGCTTTCGCTGTCAGTTTCAACATTGGTGAAATCGAAGGCCAGTTTGACTCGTCGCTCTCCATTGGCGCCAGCTGGTCGACGGCCAACCCCAACAAGAACCTGATCGGGGTAAACAACGGCGGCAAGGGCCTGTCGCAGACCTCCGACGATGGCCACCTGAACTTCAAGAAGGGCGAAACGTTCTCCAAGATCTTCAAGGGCATCCATGACCTGGAGCTCAAGTACGGCGACACCGGCGTGTTCGTGCGTGGCAAGTACTGGTACGACTTCGAGCTGAAAGACGAAAGCCGCGAGTTCAAGGACATCAGCGACTCCAACCGCAAGGAAGGCGCCAAGTCGTCCGGCGCCGAACTGCTCGATGCGTTCGTCTATCACAACTATTCGATTGGCGACATGCCAGGCTCGGTGCGCCTGGGCAAACAGGTTGTCAGCTGGGGTGAAAGCACCTTCATCGGCGGCGGCATCAACTCGATCAACCCCATCGACGTGTCGGCGTTCCGCCGCCCTGGGGCCGAGATCAAGGAAGGCCTGATCCCGGTCAACATGTTCTACATCTCCCAGAGCCTGACCGATAACCTGTCGGCCGAGGCCTTCTACCAGATCGAGTGGGACCAGACGGTCGTCGACAACTGCGGCACGTTCTTCTCCCAGCCAGACATCATCGCAGACGGCTGTACCGACAACCTGCGCGTGCTCAACAGCAGCCGCACGGTACCAGGCGCGGCCCAGCAGTTCCTCGCCTCCCGGGGCGTGGACATCAACGAGGAAGGGGTGATGGTGCGCCGCGGCGCCGACCGTGATGCCCGCGACAGCGGCCAGTTCGGCGTGGCACTGCGCTATATGTTCGACCCGCTGGACACCGAGTTCGGTGCCTACTTCATGAACTACCACAGCCGCGCGCCGATCTTCAGCGCCACCGGCGCCCCAGCCTCGGTGTTCGCCGGCCTCAGCGCGCTGCCTGCACAATTGCGGGCGCTGGCACCGCTGATTGTGGCCGGTAACTCCGAGTACTTCGTCGAGTACCCCGAGGACATTCGCCTGTACGGCCTGAGCTTCTCCACTACGCTGCCTACGGGTACGGCCTGGAGTGGTGAGGTCAGCTATCGCCCCAATGCCCCCGTGCAGCTCAATACCACCGATATCCTGTTCTCGGGCGTGCGTCCGATTGGTGGCGCACTGACCAACGCTTCGCTGCTCACCGGTACCCCTGGCCAAGACCTGCACGGCTACCGTCGCAAGGAAATCACTCAGTTCCAGACCACGCTGACGCACTTCTTCGACCAGGTCATGGGCGCCAGCCGCATGACCGTGGTGGGCGAACTTGGGGTCACCCACGTCGGCGGCCTGGAAAACGCACGCGAGACCCGCTATGGCCGTGACCCGGTATTCGGGCCTGGCCCGCTGCCTGCCACTGGCGGTGCGGACACCTGCCAGGCGCTCAATGCCAGCACCATCGCCGGCGCAGGTGCCGGGGCATCCACCACCAACCTGAATCGCAAATGCGAGAACGACGGCTACACCACCAGCACCTCGTGGGGTTACCGCGCCCGGGTCATCTGGGACTACAACGACGTCTTCGCCGGGGTCAACCTCAAGCCCAGCGTGGCCTGGTCGCATGACGTGTCCGGCTATTCGCCCGGCCCTGGCGCCAACTTCGAGGAAGGCCGCAAGGCGGTCAGCCTGGGCCTGGACGCCGAGTACCAGAACACCTACACCGCGAGCCTGTCGTACACCAACTTCTTCGACGGCAAGTACAGCACCGTGGATGACCGTGACTTTGTCGCGCTCAGCTTCGGCGTGAACTTCTAAGCATACAGATCCAGGACGACACGACATGAACAAGACCAGAAGTCTGCTGCAAGCCGGTGTACTGGGCCTGTCCCTGCTGGCGACCAGCGTCATGGCTGCGGTATCCGCCGACGAGGCGGCCAAGCTGGGCAGTACCCTGACCCCGATGGGCGCGGAGAAGGCCGGCAACGCCGATGGCTCGATCGGCCCGTGGGAGCCGCTGTCGAAGAGTGCGGGCAGCGTCGACGGCAAGGGCTTTTTGGCCGACCCGTATGGCAGTGAAAAGCCGCTGTTCACCATCACCGCGCAGAACGCCGATCAGTACAAGGACAAGCTTTCGCCGGGCCAGCTGGCCATGTTCAAGCGCTACCCGGAAACCTTCAGGATTCCGGTATTCAAAACCCATCGCGGCTCCACGGTCCCTGCCGACGTGTTCGCTGCCATCAAGAAAAACGCCACCCAGACCACGCTGGTGGAAGGCGGCAACGGCTTGAACAACTTCGACACGGCGGTGCCGTTTCCGATCCCGAAAAGCGGCCTGGAAGTGATCTGGAACCACATCACCCGCTATCGGGGGGGCAGTGTCAGCCGCCTGGTAACCCAGGCCACGCCGCAGCAGAACGGCTCTTTCAACCCGGTGTACTTCTCCGACCAGTTCGTCTTCCGCGACAAGATGAAGGATTACGACCCCAGCAACCCGGGTAACATCCTGTTCTACTTCAAGCAGGAAGTCACCGCGCCCGCGCGACTGGCCGGGACCGTGCTGCTGGTTCACGAAACCCTCGACCAGGTGAAGGAGCCGCGCAAGGCCTGGATCTACAACGCCGGCCAGCGTCGCGTACGCCAGGCACCGCAAGTGTCGTACGACGGCCCGGGTACCGCTGCCGACGGCCTGCGTACCTCGGACAACCTGGACATGTTCAACGGTGCGCCAGACCGCTACGACTGGAAGCTGGAAGGCAAGAAGGAGCTGTATATCGCCTCCAACGCCTTCAAGCTGGATGACCCCAAGCTGAAGTACGCCGACATCATCAAGGCCGGGCACATCAACCAGGACCTGTCCCGTTACGAACTGCGCCGCGTCTGGCACGTGGTCGCAACCCTCAAGCCGGGCCAGCGGCACATCTACGCCAAGCGTGACTTCTACATCGATGAAGACACCTGGCAGGCCGCAGTGATCGACCAGTACGACGGGCGTGGCCAGCTGTGGCGCGTTTCCGAAGCCCATTCCCAGCCGTATTACAACAAAGAGGTGCCTTGGTACACCCTGGAAACCATCTACGACCTGCAGTCGGGTCGTTACCTGGCCCTGGGCATGAAAAACGAAGAGAAGCGTGCCTACGACTTCGGCTTCAGTGCCAGCAAGGCTGACTTCCAGCCTGCGGCGTTGCGCCAGTCGGGTATTCGTTGATCTGAAAGCCCTTTACTCCGTGTGATCCCCAGAACGCCCCGGCTTGCCCGGGGCGTTTCTGTTTTCCTGTAATGGCCTCTTCGCGGGTAAACCCGCTCCCACAGGGATCGCACCCAGCCTCAGACATGCACGGTACCTGTAGGAGCGGGTTTACCCGCGAAGAGGCCAGTACAGGCAATAAATCTGCTGAATACCCACCCAAACCCCCGCCCCAGCCTTTGTCCATCAGTCATGTTGCTTTTTGTCGCAGTCTTTTCCGGGGCAATTGCGCCCATCATCTTCAAATGCGCTGCGTTACCGGCTAGTCTCGCAAGCATCCATACCGCCGTAGCCCTCCACCCAGAACGAGCCGGCCATGACAGATTTGTCCCGTACACATGGATTCGCCAGCCAGGCCCTGGGCCTGCTGGACGGGCGTTTCTTCCGGCCGCCGCTGCCGGACGGCCATGTGCCGCGCTTGCGCCTGTGTCAGCGTCTGCACGCCGGGCTTGGTGGCCGGTTGTTGCTGGTCAATGCCCCGGCGGGTTTCGGCAAAAGCTCCCTGGCCATCGAATTTTGCGAAGCGCTGCCCGAGCATTGGCGCAGCCTGTGGCTGGGCCTGAGCCAACGTGATGCCGACCCTGGCCGCTTTCTTGAACGCCTGCTCGAAGGCCTGCAGCAGTACTGCCCGGCACTGGGCGGGCAGGCCATGGGCTTGCTGAAAATGCGCCAGCGCCACCAGCCGTTCGCCTTCGAGGAATGGATCGACGGCCTGCTCGACGAGCTGGCGCTGTACCTGCAACCCGATACCCCTTTGCTGCTGGTACTGGACGACTATCACCTGGCCCAGGGGCCGGTACTCGACCGTTGCCTGCAGTTCTTTCTCAATCACCTGCCCGCCGGCCTGGTGTTGCTGGTTACCAGCCGCCAGCGCCCGGACTGGCACCTGGCGCGTTTGCGGCTGTCGCGCCAGCTTGTCGAACTGAACGAACAGGACTTGCGCCTCACCGCCGAAGAGTCGCTGGCGGTGATCGGCCGCCAGCCAACGGGCCTGCGCGGCCAGGCACTGGACAACCTGATCCAGCGCAGCGACGGTTGGGTGGCCGGTTTGCGCTTCTGGCAACTGGCAGCCAGCGAGTCGGCGGACGAGCAAGCCTTGCCCCAGGCCTTGCATGGCGGCGAAGGCCTGATCCGCGACTACCTGCTTGAAGAAGTCATCGACATGCTGCCCGCCGACGTACAGGCGTTCCTGTACGACACGGCCTGCCAGGAACGCTTCTGCGCCCCGTTGTGCGATGCCTTGCGTGGCCGCCACGACAGCGCCGCAGTGCTGCGCTTTCTGCAGGCGCACCAGGTGTTCCTGGTGCCGCTGGACGAGCATGGGCACTGGTTCCGCTACCATCACCTGTTCTCCGATCTGCTGCGCAGCCGGCAGGCCAGCGAGCCACTGGCCGGTCTGCAGCTGCGTGCCTGTCGCTGGTTTGAAAAGCAGGGCCTGCTGGACGAAGCGGTGGAGCAGGCGCTGCGTGCCGGCCACCTCGATGTCGCTGCCGACCTGGTGCAGAGCCTGTCCGAGGAGCAACTGCTGGCTGAACAGAACGTCGGCATGTTGCTGCGCTGGAAGATGGACCTGCCCGACAGCCTGCTGATCAGCACGCCACGGTTGATCGTGCTGTACAGCTGGGCGTTGGGCCTGGCTTGCCAGTTGGACGCAGCCGAGGAGCTGGCCGGCTACCTCAGCCGCTTTCTGCCAGCGCCTTCGGCGACCGCGCAAAAGTCGATGCTGGCCCAGTGGCTGGCGCTGAGTGGGGTCATTGCCCGGGGCCGTGGCGACCGCGAGCGCACCCTGGCCTATTGCGGCGAAGCGTTGCAGAGCCTGCCGAGCAAGCGCTATGGCCAACGCCTGGTGTGCTTGTCGACGCTGTCCAACCTGGCCATTGCCGATGGCGACTTCTGGCGGGCCCGAGGCTGGAACCGCGAAGCCCTGGAGCTGGCCCAGCGAGTCGGCAACCCGTTGTTCGAGGCGCTGGCCCATTACGACCGGGCGCGGGTGCTGCACGCCCGTGGCGAGGTGCTGCGCGCACTGGATGAAGTACGCCAAGGGCTTCAGCGCCTGCAAGGGCTTTCGGCGCAGCGGCTGTATGCCGTGCGTGCGCGCCTGACACTTTACGAAGGTTACCTGCTGGTTTCGCGCCTGCAGCCGGCCCAGGGCCGTGCGCGTTTGCGCGCGGGGCTGGGCGAGGCGCGGGCCTGCCGGGATATCAGTGTGCTTATCGGCCATTGCGTGATTGCTACGCTCGATGGCCGGGAAGGGCACTTTGCCGAGGCCTTTGCCGAATTGGCCGAGGCCGAACGCCTGATGCATATCTGGGACGTTCCACCGGTCTACTACCTGGCCATGATTACCCTGGTCAAATGCGAACTGTGGCTGGCCCAGGGGCGTACCGACCTGGCCGAGTCCTGGTTGCTGCGCCTGGGCCAGACCTACGGCGGCGAGCAGCCGGCGGCAGCACCGGAGTTCCACCCGCTGCTGCCGTTGCACATTGCGTTACAGCAGGCATTGCTCGAGCGCATCCAGTTACGCGGTGACGACGCCGTGCAACGCCTGACAAGCCTGGTCGAGCGCGGCCAGGCCAGTGGCGGCATGATGCTCACCGTTAGCGCCCTGTGCCAATGGCTCGCCCTGTTGCTGGACGAAGGCCGGGAAGGGCAGGCCGCGCAGTTGCTTCCTGGCTTGCTGGAAGCCGCTCATGGCGGTGTGCTGCAACCGTTCCAGCCACTGCTGGAAAAGCACCCGCAATGGCTGCATGAGCAACTGCAGGCAGGTGCCGCCTGCCCGGTTCAAGCCGAACTGCTCAAGCGTCTGCCGCAGCAGCCAACCGCCACCACGGGCACCGGCGAAGCCCTGAGCGGCCGCGAACTGGCGGTGCTCGAACTGATTGCCCAGGGCTGTTCCAACCAGCAGATCAGCGAGCGGCTGTTCATTTCCCTGCACACGGTGAAGACCCACGCCAGCCACATAAACAGCAAGCTGGGGGTTGAGCGGCGCACCCAGGCGGTGGCCAAGGCCAAATCCCTGGGGGTGCTGGCGTGATACTGGCCCTGCAGGTCATTGCCCGCTAAAGTGCTGGCCTGAGGCCATGGATTACGGCCGGCAATGCTCTACCCTCATCTTTCCCGACCAGCTGCCGATACAGCGATCGGTGGCATCGCTTCGCGCGATTTTTCAATCATTCCAAGGCAGGTCGTGTTGATGCTGCAGTACGGGCAAAAAAGCTTTCTGATCGTCGACGACTTTACCGACTTTCGCACGTCGACCCGTTCCATGCTGCGCGAGTTGGGCGTGCGCGACGTGGACACCGCCGACAGCGGCGAGCAGGCGCTGCGCATGTGCGCGCAGAAGCGCTATGACTTCATCCTGCAGGACTTCCACCTGGGCGACGGCAAGAAAAACGGCCAGCAGGTGCTCGAAGACCTGATCATCGACAAGCACATCAGCCATGAGTGCGTGTTCATCATGGTCACCGCCGAGAGCAGCCAGGCCATTGTCCTCAGCGCCATCGAGCACGAGCCCGATGCCTACCTGACCAAACCGTTCAACCGGGTTGGCCTGGCCCAGCGCGTCGAGAAACTGTTCCAGCGCAAGACGCTGCTCAAGCCGATTTTGCAGGCGCTGGACCGCAATCGCCCGGCCGAAGTGCTGGCTGCCTGTGCTGAGCTGTGCAAGAAAGACCCGCGCCTGGCACCGCTGTGCCTGCGCTATCGGGCCGATGCCTTGCGCAACCTCAACCGCTTCGAGGAACTGGAAAAGTTCCTCAAGGCCATTCTGGCCAGCCGCCCGCAGCCTTGGGTGTACGCCGCGCTGGGCGCCCTGATGCACAAGCGTGGCCAGAATGCCCAGGCCCAGGGTGTGTACGAGCAGGCGCTCAAGGCGTTCCCGATCATGCCCGGTCTGTACGACGGCATGGCCGAAGTGCTGGTGGCTCAGGGCGATACCAGGCGCGCGCAAAACCTGCTTGAAGAAGCCGTGCGCCTGTCGCCTCTGTCGGTACGTCGGCAGTCGACGCTGGGCAAGCTGGCGCTGGAAAACGAAGACTTTGAGAGTGCGTCGAAGGCGTTCCGCCATGCAGTGAACCAGGGGCAGAGCTCACGCTACAAGGATGCTGAAAACAACCTTGGCCTGGTGCAGGCGCTGATGAGCAAGAACGCAGGCTTCGGCCTGGACGCCCGTACCCGGGTCGAGATCAACACCACGCTCAGCGAGGTGGCCAAGGAAAACCCCGAGGACCAGGGCTTGCAGGTGCGTGCGCGGATGATGAAGGCCGCCAGCCTGCAACAGGCGGGCGACCCGGAAACGGCCGGCAAGCTGACCGAACAGGCGATCCAGCGCCTGGACAAGATGAACCAGTTCTTCTCGGTCGATTCGGCCCTGACCGTTGCCGCACAGTTGCAGGCGATGGGGCAGGAAGCCGCTGCCCTCGGCGTGCTGAAGAACTGTGTGGAAAGTTATGGCGATGACCCCAAGGTCATGGAGAAAGTGGGCAAGCTGACGGACGACCCCAGCGTGCTCAACGCCATTACCGAAGCGGTCACCCTCAATCGCCAGGGTGTGCGCAGTTACCAGGGAGGGCAGCTTGGCGAGGCGTTGCAGATGTTCCGCAAGGCGCTGGGTATGCAGCCAAAAAACATCAGCATCGCCCTTAACACCGCCCAGGCGCTGCTGCGCATTGGCGGTGAAAATCCTCAGCCCGCGATCATGCAGGAATGCCAGGACGCCTTGACCAGCGTGGCCGGTATCCCTGTCAGCGACAATCGCTATGACCGTTACCGCAAACTGCACATCCGAGTGTTCGGCGCATGAATCAAGACAATCAGGGGCTGGATTTTTCCACGGTGATCGCCTCCACCGTGCACGACCTCAAAAGCTCTTTGTCAGCGCTGATCCAGTCCCACAGCCAGTGGATGGAACGCTTGCCCGAAGAGCTGCGCGGTGGTGCCGAGCAGGGAATCATGGAGCATGAGTTTCGCCACCTCAACGGCATGCTGGTGCAGTTGCTGGGCCTCTACAAACTGGGTATCAACCAGTTGCCGGTGTGCCCGGACTACCACGAACTGGACGATTTCATCGAAGCCCAGTTGGCGGCGCACCAGGAAGTGCTCAAGCACAACGACATCCTCGCCACCTGGCGTGTCGACACCGACAACCCGCTGGGCTTCTTCGACCGTGAACTGGTGGCCTCGGTAATCGCCAACGTCATCACCAACGCCACCCGCTTTGCCGGGCACGCCTTGCTGATCACCATCGAAGAGGCCGACAACCAGCTGGCCATCTGCGTGAACGATGACGGCCCGGGTTATCCAAAGCACATGCTCGAGCGCCAGGAGCAATACATCCAGGGCATCGACTCGACCAGCGGCAGCACTGGCCTTGGCCTGTACTTTGCGGCGCGGATCGCGGCACTGCATGAAAGCGGCGGGGTGCGCGGGCGGATCGAGATATCCAATGGCGGGGCGCTTGGGGGCGGGTTGTTCAGGTTGTTTTTGCCTTGAGAAAGACGGGCCGGTTACGGCTTGGATTGACACATCGCGCAATGCTTAAGGCGAGATCAGGGGCGACGCTTCGTCCGATGCTGTAGGAGCAATCTGATCTCTACCAAACGAGCCTCGGAGCTCTTTGTGAATGGCGCTGATGCTGGTAGTTATTCGGTTTCGATGACTACCAGAGGAGCGGCTATGAAAAAACATACCCCGAAGTCGAAATACTGCTCACCAACCGAAAACATGAAGGTGAATAAGCACCAGGCGAACGCAGGCTCCGGTGTACCCCCCTATGATCTTGCTTCACTGCTCGGGCAGTGTGACTTCGACGTCCCGCATCCAAAGGATATGCAGATGTGGAACGACATGCGACCAGCAGGCCGCGAGTTCTGAATGGTGGTGGCTCCATTTCGGACGCGGTGCTTGCATGAGAAGGCGGATCAGTAAACTTCGGTATCAGATCTATAGATCACAAGCTCGAACGCTCACTCATGAACTGCTGAATCGGCGGCCAGGCCTGTTGAGTGGAGATGTTGATGTCGGCCAAGTCCGGATGGAGCCGATAACGCACGAGGCCCTCACTGCTAGCCTGGAGTGGTCGGAAAGTCGGTGTCTGTTCCCTTGGGAGGAGATTGTCGACTGGAAAGATAGCGATCCCAAAGGGTTCGATCTTGCCATCTGGTTCGGTAGCGAGCTCTGCGGTCTTTGCTACGCAAGTCCTAGAAAGAGCCGCTTGTGCATCAAGGTCATACTGCTCCAAGGTAGTCCCTGCCCGTCGCATCCACTTAGGGGAGAGATCGCAGGTTTGGCGCTTACATCGATAGATTTCTATGCTCGTATGTTGGGCTGCCAGGAGATTGAGATACAAGACCCTCTGGAGGGCGCCTGGTCAGTGTATGAAGCGCTTGGCTTCACTTGGAGCGCTGAAGGTCGGCTTGTGATCGTGGTTGATCCCTAATAACATCGATAGCGTGTCGATCAAGCTTTTGGAGGTCACAATGCGTTCCAAAACGAGACAGGTAGAGTTGCTTGCGATTGCGAGATTTGAGGCTGAAGCAAGGCGTCTTGCTGGTCGAATCTCCAGCAACCAGCTGCGCTTCCTGCAGGTCGCAAAGGCGAAGGGGGCTGACTTTGAGCCCGCAGGCCCTCTGGCAGGCACTCCATCCTGAGCGAAAGCTCGTCAGGCTCTGGTGCAAGCCTCTACCGCGTATTCATATTGGTTGAGAACCGGCCTATTGGCCGGTTTTTTGTTTGGCTCCGGGAACGAGTTTGTAGCTTTTGTGACATGACTGCGCTTGATTGAATAAACAGACTTGAAGCTTTCAGTGTTCCCCGCTTTCCTCATGAGTAATGCAATGACCCAAGCCCCACCTGCACTCATCCGCGAAACCTTCCCCGTAGGCCCCTTGCAGTGCAACTGCACGCTGATCGGCGACCCGCTGACCAAGAAAGCCATCGTCGTCGACCCGGGCGGTGACCCGGAGAAGATCCTCGCGCGCCTGCAGGCCCACGGCCTGACGCTGGTCAGCATCATCCACACCCACGCGCACTTCGACCACTTCCTCGCCTCGGGCAAGCTCAAGGCGCTGACCGGCGCCACCCTGCACCTGCACAAGGACGATCAGGTACTGTGGGACAACCTGGAAATGCAGTGCCAGATGTTCGGCGTTCCCTATACCCCGGTACCGGCACCCGATCGCTGGTTGGGCGATGACGAAGAACTGGCCTGTGGCTGCGGCGTGGCCCTGCATACGCCTGGCCATACTCCGGGTTCGATGAGCTTCTGGTTCGCCGACGCCAAACTGCTGATCGCCGGCGACACCCTGTTCCGCCGTGGCATTGGCCGCACTGATTTGTGGGGGGGTGACCAGCGGGCTATCGTGCGTTCCATCAAGGAACGGCTGTACCGGCTGGACGAAGAGGCCATCGTGGTGACCGGCCACGGGCCCGATACCCGCCTGGGTGACGAGATGCGTGAAAACCCCTTCGTGCGTGCCTGAGGGCACATGAAGGCACTTTCATTGAATTTTTCATTGCCGATGCAATCCAAGGCTGGCATAGATCCCTTCGTGATCTGCCGCATTTATGAATTTCAGTAGGAGCTTGTCCATGTTCACCATGCGTCGTCTGATTATCGTCGCAACTGCCGCTGCACTGATGACCGGCTGTGCCGGCCAGAACCCTTATGACAACCAGGGTCAGGCGCAGGGCTCCACGGGGATGAGCAAGACCGCCAAGTACGGCGGCCTGGGCGCGCTGGCTGGCGCCATCGCCGGTGCTGCCATCGACCACAACAACCGTGGCAAGGGTGCACTGATCGGCGCCGCAGCCGTGGGTGCTGCTGCAGCCGGTTATGGCTACTACGCCGACAAGCAAGAAGCCGAACTGCGCGCCCAGATGGCCAACACCGGCGTGGAAGTGCAGCGCCAGGGCGACCAGATCAAACTGATCATGCCGGGCAACATCACCTTTGCCACCGACTCTGCCAACATCGCCCCAAGCTTCTACTCGCCGCTGAACAACCTGGCAGGCTCGTTCAAGCAGTTCAACCAGAACACCATCGAAGTGGTCGGCTTCACCGACAGCACCGGCAGCCGCCAGCACAACATGGACCTGTCCCAGCGCCGCGCGCAGGCGGTCAGCACATACCTGACCTCGCAGGGTGTGGATGCTTCGCGTATCTCGGTGCGTGGCATGGGCCCGGACCAGCCGATCGCCAGCAACGCCGACGCCAATGGCCGTGCGCAGAACCGCCGGGTGGAAGTGAACCTGAAGCCGATTCCGGGCCAGCAGTATGACCAGCAACAAGGCCAGGTTCAGCAGTATCCCTGATTGATCCCCGGGGCCGCTTTGCGGCCCTATCGCGACACAAGGCCGCTCCCACAGGAACTACGCGATCCCTGTAGGAGCGGCCTTGTGCCGCGAATGGGCTGCAAAGCAGCCCCAGCTATCAGCGCACCACGCTGGCCTGAATTGCCGTCAGGGCAATGGTATGCACGATATCGTCAACCTGAGCCCCGCGCGGCAAGTCGTTCACCGGCTTGCGCAACCCCTGCAGCATCGGCCCCAGGCTGACCCCGTCGGCACTGCGTTGCACCGCTTTGTGTGTGGTGTTGCCGGTATTCAGGTCAGGGAACACGAACACCGTGGCACGCCCGGCCACCGGGCTATCCGGCGCCAGCTCCCGTGCAATTGCCGGGTTGGCCGCCGCGTCATACTGCAGCGGCCCATCGATCAGCAGCGCCTGCGCGGCACTCTGTGCCAGGCGGGTTGCTTCGCGCACTTTCCCGACTTCTTCATCACTGGCCGAATCGCTTGAATAACTGATCATCGCCACCCGCGGCGCTATGCCGAAGGCCTGCGCCGATTCAGCACTCTGTCGGGCGATCTCGGCCAGTTCGGTAGCGCTCGGGTGGGGGTTCATCACGCAGTCGCCGTACACCAGCACTTGCTCGGGGAACAGCATGAAGAACACTGACGACACCAGGCTGGAGCCCGGTGCGGTCTTGATCAACTGCAGGGCTGGGCGGATGGTGTTGGCGGTGGAGTGCACCAGGCCCGATACCAGGCCGTCCACTTCGTCCAGGGCCAGCATCATGGTACCGATCACCACCGGGTCTTCCAGTTGCTGCTCGGCCATCGGTGCGTTGAGGTTCTTGCTCTTGCGCAGCGCCACCATCGGCTCCACGTAGCGCCCGCGAATCAGCTCGGGGTCGAGGACTTCCAGGCCAGGCGGCAGGGTAATGCCTTGGGCGCGGGCCACGGCCTCGACATCTTCGGGCTTGGCCAGCAACACGCAGCGGGCGATGCCGCGCGCCTGGCAGATGGCTGCGGCCTGCACCAGCAGCGGCTCGGCACCTTCTGGCAGGACGATGCGCTTGTTGGCCTGCTGGGCCCGCTGGATCAGCTGGTAGCGGAACACCGCTGGCGACAGGCGCATCTCGCGCGGGGTACCGCAGCGTTGGTGCAGCCAGGCCGCGTCGAGGTGGCTGGCGACGAAATCGGTGATGAACTCGGCGCGCTCGCGGTCGTCGACCGGGATTTCGCGGTTCAGCGAATTGAGCTGGTTGGCGGTGTCGTACGAGCCGGTGCTGACCGACAGGATCGGCAGGCCGGCCTGCAGCGCGCCGCGGCACAGGCCGAGGATGCGCGCGTCGGGCTTGCTGTCGCTGGTCAGCAGCAGCCCGGCCAGCGGCACGCCATTGATTGCCGCCAGGCTGACGGCAAGGATGATGTCGTCGCGATCGCCCGGGGTGACCACCAGGGTACCCGACGTCAGCAGCGGCACCGTGTTGGCCACGGTGCGTGCGCAGATGATGATCTTGCTCATGCGCCGCTGCTCGTAGTCGCCGGCGTTGAGCACCTGGGCACCGAGCAGGTCGGCCACGTCGCGGGTGCGCGGGGCGTTCAGCTCAGGCTGGTAGGGGATGCAGCCGAGCAGGCGGAAGTCATTGCCGCGCAGCAGGGGCGAGTGCTCGCGCAGGCGGGTGGCGAAGTCTGCCATGCTTTCGTCGGTGCGCACCTTGTTGAGGATGACCCCGAGCACCTTCGGGTCGCGTGGGCCGCCGAACAGCTGGGCCTGCAGTTCGACCCGGCCAGACAATTCGCTGAGCACTTCGTTTTCCGGGGCGGACACCAGGATCACCTCGGCATCCAGGCTCTTGGCCAGGTGCAGGTTGACCCGCGCCGCATAGCTGGCGTGGCGCGTGGGCACCATGCCCTCGACCACCACCACGTCATTGCCGACGCAGGCTTGCTGGTAAAGGCGGATGATTTCTTCGAGCAACTCGTCCAGCTGGCCGTCGCCGAGCATGCGCTCGACCTGGCCCAGGCTCAGTGGCACCGGGGGAGTTATACCGTGGGTGCGGGCCACCAGTTCGGTAGAGCGCTCGGGGCCAGTGTCACCCGGGTGGGGCTGGGCGATCGGCTTGAAGAAACCGACCTTCAGGCCAGCGCGCTCCAAGGTGCGCACCAGGCCCAGGCTGATGGAGGTCAGGCCGACACCGAAGTCGGTCGGCGCAATGAAAAATGTCTGCATGCGTGCTTCTCGAAATAAGCGGTGCAAGAAATTAGCGGCCAAGGGTAGCGCCATCGGCCCCTTGTGCGCACCAGCCGCAAGCAAAAGCCTGGCCGATGCGCTGCGCGCGTTGTGCCGGGTCCAGCACCCAGGGGCGTGACTGCCACGGCGGTTGGTGGCGCAGGTGCTGGGTATGGCCGCAAGAAAGTTCGGCCACCCAGTGGCCTTCTTCGTCCTGGTGAAAGCCGGTGATCCGACTGATGGGCCGTTGCTTGTCCGCAGTGCGTTCGCAATCGGACGATGGCTTGGTTACACTTGTCCGCTCTACATACTTTTGCAAAAGGTCTTGCCCCATGCTGATCGCCGCCAACAAGGCTGTCTCCATCGACTATACCCTGACCAACGACGCCGGGGAGACCATCGACAGCTCCGCCGGTGGCGCGCCGCTGGTCTACCTGCACGGTGCCGGCAACATCATCCCGGGCCTGGAAAAAGCCCTGGAAGGCAAACAGGCCGGTGACGAGCTGAACGTTTCCATCGAGCCGGAAGACGCCTACGGCGAATACCTGGCCGAGCTGGTCAGCACCCTGAACCGCAGCCTGTTCGAAGGCGTCGACGAGCTGGAAGTGGGCATGCAGTTCCACGCTTCGGCACCGGACGGCCAGATGCAGATCGTCACCATCCGTGACCTCGACGGCGACGACGTCACCGTTGACGGCAACCACCCGCTGGCCGGCCAGCGCCTGACCTTCCAGGTCAAGGTTGTCGACGTGCGTGACGCCAGCGAAGAAGAAATCGCTCACCGTCACATCCACGGTGAAGGTGGCCATCACCACTGATTTTCTGCGCTAAGCTCAGAAAGTCGCCAGGCGCTCGGGCAAGCCGATTTGCCTTCCTACGGGAGGTGAACGGTTTGGACGGGCGCCTTTTTAGTGGGCGGAATTCGCCTGCGCGGCAACCGGGAATCTGAGAGGGGATTTCATCATGAGTGCATTTCACGACCTGAAACTGGACGCGCTGAACGGCGGGGAGCTGCCGCTCGCACCGTTCAAGGGCCAAGTGGTGCTGGTGGTCAACGTTGCCTCCAAATGTGGTCTCACGCCGCAATACAAGGCCCTGGAAAACCTCTACCAGGTTTACAAGGACAAGGGCTTCAACGTGCTTGGCCTGCCGTGCAACCAGTTTGCCGGCCAGGAGCCGGGCAGTGAAAAGGAAATCCAGGACTTCTGCAGCCTCAACTACGGGGTGAGCTTCCCGCTGGGCGGCAAGCTGGAAGTCAACGGGCCGCAACGCCATTCGTTGTACCGGCTGCTGGCGGGCGAGGGGGCCGAGTTTCCTGGTGACATCAGCTGGAACTTCGAGAAGTTCCTGGTGGGCAAGGATGGGCGGGTGCTGGCCCGTTTCTCGCCGCGCACGGCGCCGGATGACCCTGCGGTGGTGCAGGCCATCGAGAAAGCGCTGGTCTGAAAGTCTTGCGCGGTCCCTGTAGGAGCGGCCTTGTGTCGCGATCGCGCCGCAGAGCGGCCCCCGGATATCAGCGTTGCCGCAAGTATCGAGGGGCTGCTTTGCAGCCCATTCGCGGCACAAGGCCGCTCCTACACAGATCGCGTAGCACCCAGCCGCGAAGCGGGTGAGGCCGCAACCTGCCCCCGAGCTGCATGCAGATACCCCTCAAACTGCTCGACAATCGCCGGCCAGCCCTGGCGGCTGGCATGCTGCCGCGCATTCAGGCGCACCCGGCGCAAGGTTTCCTCTTCCTCCAGCAGCCAGCAAGCCGCATCGACAAACGCCGCCTGGTCCCCCGGCATGGCCAGCGCACCACTGTGGCCATGGCGAATATGCTGCGCAGCCGCCGCCTCGTCATAGGCAACCACCGCCAACCCCGAAGCCATCGCTTCGAGCACCACATTGCCAAAGGTTTCGGTCAGGCTCGGGAACAGGAACAGGTCACCGCTGGCGTAGTGCTCGGCCAGCACCTCGCCGCGTTGGGCGCCGCAGAACATGGCATCCGGCATCTGCTGTTGGAGGGCGGCGCGCTGCGGGCCGTCACCCACCATGATCAGGCGCAGGCGCTTCTGTGGATAAGTCGTCTGCAGTGCCTCAAGGCAAGGCCGCAGCAAGCCAAGGTTCTTTTCCACCGCCAGCCGCCCGACATGCAGCACGGCGAGATCGTCCGGGCCGAGCCCCCAGCTTTCGCGCAACGCCTGGCTGCGTCGGGCCGGGTTGAACAGGCAGGCATCGACACCACGGGCCAGCAGTTCCAGGCGCTCGAAACCACGGCGTTCAAGCTCCAGGCGCTGGCTGACACTGGGCACCAGGGTGATCGCCGTGCGCCGATGGAACCAGCGCAGGTAGTGGGTGAGCAGGCGGGCCAGCAAACCCAGGCCGTACTGGCCGGAGTACTGCGGGAAATTGGTGTGAAAGCCGCTGACGACCGCAATTCCAAGGCGCCTGGCCGCGCGCAGTGCGCTGAGCCCCAGCGGCCCCTCGGTGGCGATGTACAGCACGTCCGGGCGCTGCCGCCGCCAGCGGCGCAACAACTTGTGCATCGACACCTCGCCCCACTGCAAACCGGGGTAGCCAGGCAGCGCCCAGCCACGGCACAGCATCAGGTGCGGGTCGTTGTGCACTGGCGTTTCGCCGGCCTGGCGCGGGCGCACTACCTCGACCTCATGGCCGCGCTCACGCAGGCCTTCGCTCAGGCGGCCAAGGGTGTTGGCCACGCCGTTGATCTCGGGTGGGAAGGTTTCGCTGACCAGGGTAATGCGTAGGGCAGGTGTATTCATGACAAAAAGTTTCCGCCTGCTGGGTTGCGCCAATGTGACCTCGATGTGACGGGCAGATGACGCCTGACCGCTGACGCTTTTGCCTTCATGAATATTTCGTTGCGCGGTGCTCAAGAAGGTGCAACCGGCAGCCGATGAAGATGCATTCGACTAGGTGATGCGCTCCAGGAGTGCGGTGATGTTCAACAGCAAGCTCAAGCAAGAAATCCGGCAGTTGCGCGAAGACCTGATGTCTGTGGAACAGGTCAAGAGTAGCCTCGACAGCGAGATGCTGGTACTTCAACTCGATCCACAGGGACGGATCGAGATGGTCAACGGTAATTTCGAGACCGAAATGCTCTACCGTTCCGATCAATTGCTTGGACGCAACATCGAGGACATCGTCCCTGCCCATGTGAAATCGCTGGATTTCTACCAACGCATGAAGAGCGCGATCAGCCGTGGCGAGCACCTGAACGGCGCCTTCCGCCTGCTGCGTGGCAACGGCCAGGAAGCCTGGCTGCGGTCGATCCTGCAGCCGGTGAAGAACAGTGAGGGGCGCATCAAGTACTTCACACTGCACTCCAGCGACCTGACCCGCACCATCGAGACGTCTCGCGAGCACGAAAGCCTGATCAAAGCGCTGATGCGCTCTACCGCGGTCATCGAGTTTGCCCTCGACGGCACCATCCTCACGGCCAACGAGCGCTTCCTGGCCAGCGTTGGTTACCGCCTGGAGCAGATCCGCGGCAAGCATCACCGCATGTTCTGCGAGCCGGAGGAGGCGAACTCTTCCGGCTACCAGGCCTTCTGGGACAAGCTGCGCCGTGGCGAGTACGTTGCCGAGCGTTTCAAACGCATCGATGCCCATGGCCGGGTGATCTGGCTGGAAGCCTCGTACAACCCGCTGTTCGACGCCCACGACGTACTCTACAAAGTGGTCAAGTTTGCCACCGTGATTACCGACCAGGTCAACCAGGAGCAGGCGGTGGCCGAGGCAGCAGATGTGGCCTACCACACCTCGCTGGGTACTGATGTCAGCGCCCAGAAGGCCACCGATGTGGTCACCCAGACCGTCAGCGTGATGCGCGGCCTGGAAGCCTCGATGCAGGAGGCGGCCGAGGGCATCCAGGCGCTGGATACGCAGTCGCGGGTGATCGGCTCGATCATCAAGACCATCAGCGACATTGCTGGGCAGACCAACCTGCTGGCGCTCAACGCCGCCATCGAGGCGGCCCGCGCGGGCGAGCAAGGGCGGGGTTTTGCCGTGGTTGCCGACGAAGTGCGCCAGCTGGCCTCGCGCACCAGCACCGCTACCGAGGAAATTGCCCGGGTAGTGAAGCAGAACGAGCAACTGGCACAGGCGGCGGTGGAGATCATCGACACCAGCAAGCGCCAGGCGGAGCAGGGGCTGGCGCTGGCCGACGAGACGGGCAGCGTGATTGTCGAGATTCAGGACGGGGCGAAACGGGTGGTGGATGTAGTGGGGCAGTTTTCCAGCCGGTTGGGGCAGTAAAGCCCCGGCACAGGCCCCTTGTAGGAGCGGCCTTGCCGGGGCGCCGTACCGGTCGGAAAGGGCTACAACGCAGCCCCTCGATTTTTGCCTTGATGCTGAAATTAGGGGGCCGCTTTGCGGCCCTTTCGCGACACAAGGCCGCTCCTACAGGGATCGTGTACAGCTCGGCAGTCAGTTGCGCTCCCGCACCCAGAACAACGTAGCCCCCGCCACCGCCGCCGGCATCATCAGCACGTTCACACCTGGAATCATCAGCGCCAGGTAGGTGATGCCGCCAAAGCCCAGCGACTGCCAGCGCTTCTGGCGCAGCCAGGCGAGCATGTTCTGCCAGCTCATCTTGTTGTTGTCCGCCGGGTAGTCGATGTACTGGATGGCCATCATCCATACCCCGAACATCAGCCAAAGTGGCGCGGCGATTACGTTGACCACCGGGATCAGCGACAGGATGAACAGGCCGATGGCCCGTGGCAGGAAGTAGCCCAGCTTGCGCATTTCGCGGCTGAAGGTGCGTGGCACCATGGCCACCAGCTCACCCCAGCTGAACGCCGGGAAGGTGTCTTCGCCACGCACCACCACTTCGACCTTTTCCGCCAGGAAGCCATTGAACGGGGCGGCAATAATGTTGGCCACCAGGGTGAAGGTGAAGAACACCATCAGCACCAGCAAGGCAACGAACAGCGGCCAGAGTATGTAGCTGAGAAAGCTCAGCCAGTCTGGCAGCGTTGGCATCAGGGCATCGAGCCACAGGGCGAACTGGTGGCCGGCGAAGTAGACCATGCCACCGAACAGCAGCAGGTTGACCGCCAGCGGCAGCAGCACGAACAACCGCAGGTTGGGGCTCAGCACCAGTTTCAGGCCTTCGCGCAGGTATTGGGGGCCGGAGAGGACAGGGGCTTGCATCGGGAGACTCCGCAGAGAAGGAAAACGCGCTGACCTTACCGAGTTTGCCGCGCCGACGAAAGGCGGCTGGCAAACGGGAAACGGGCTGTAACAAAAGCGCCGGGGTCTGGGCTATCGATGAAATCAATGAATAGACGGTGCCTATGAGGTGGATTGTCTAAGGATATTTCCTTAATCTTTGCGACCTCGCTACAGTGCGCTCAACTTTCCGCTTTTCGGGCCTGCGCGTTGTAGCCTTCCCCAAGTGCTGCGTGGGTCCGTTTTTAATTTTCCAGCTGGCGCAGCCGGTACACCGATGCCGGCCCGTGCCGCCGGCTCGACAGGAGTTCGACATGTCTGAAGTACGTCATTCGCGCGTCATCATTCTCGGTTCCGGCCCTGCCGGTTACAGCGCTGCAGTCTACGCTGCCCGCGCCAACCTCAAGCCGCTGCTGATCACCGGCATGCAGGCGGGCGGCCAGCTGACCACCACCACCGAAGTCGACAACTGGCCGGGCGACCCCCACGGCCTGACCGGCCCGGCCCTGATGCAGCGCATGCAGGAACACGCCGAGCGTTTCGAGACCGAAATCGTCTTCGACCACATCAATGCCGTCGACCTGGCCAACAAGCCGTTCACCCTGCAGGGCGACAGCGGCAAGTACACCTGCGACGCGCTGATCATCGCCACCGGTGCCAGCGCCCGCTACCTGGGCCTGCCGTCGGAAGAAGCCTTCATGGGCAAGGGCGTTTCGGCCTGCGCCACCTGCGACGGTTTCTTCTACCGCAACAAGCCGGTCGCCGTGGTTGGCGGCGGCAACACTGCCGTGGAAGAGGCGCTGTACCTGGCCAACATCGCCAGCAAGGTTACCTTGGTGCACCGTCGCGAGACCTTCCGCGCCGAGAAGATCCTGGTCGACAAGCTCAACGCCCGTGTGGCCGAAGGCAAGATCGAGCTCAAGCTCAACGCCACCCTGGACGAAGTGTTGGGTGACAACATGGGCGTGACCGGTGCGCGTCTGAAGAACAACGACGGCAGCAGCGACGAAATCAAGGTCGACGGCGTATTCATCGCCATTGGCCACACCCCGAACACTTCGCTGTTCGAAGGCCAGCTGACCCTCAAGGACGGCTACCTGGTGGTCAACGGCGGCCGTGAAGGCAACGCCACCGCCACCAACGTTGAAGGTGTGTTCGCTGCAGGTGACGTGGCAGACCACGTTTACCGTCAGGCCATTACCTCGGCCGGCGCTGGCTGCATGGCGGCCCTGGACGTGGAGCGTTACCTGGACGGCCTGGCCAACGCCTCGTTCTGATCAGATAGCGCGCCAAAAAAAACCGGCCGAAAGGCCGGTTTTTTATTGCCTGCGGTCAGCTCACAGGCTCAATCGCATGGACAGGTCCACTGCTTTCACATCCTTGGTCATGGCACCAATCGAGATGTAGTCCACGCCAGTCTCGGCAATCACCCGCAGGGTCGTTTCGTTGACCCCGCCGCTGGCCTCCAGCTTGGCCTTGCCGGCGTTGATGCGCACCGCTTCGCGCATTTCGTCCAGGTTCAGCTCGTCGAGCATGATGATGTCTGCACCCGCTGCCAGCGCCTCGCGCAGTTCATCCAGGCTTTCCACTTCGATCTCTACCGGCTTGCCCGGCGCAATACGGTGCGCCGCGGTTACGGCCTCGGCCACACCACCGCTGGCGGCGATGTGGTTTTCCTTGATCAGGAAGGCGTCGTACAAGCCGATGCGGTGGTTGTCGCAGCCGCCACAAGTCACCGCGTACTTCTGCGCCAGACGCAGGCCGGGCAGGGTTTTGCGGGTGTCCAGCAGGCGCACCTGGGTGCCTTCCACCAGGTCGGCCAGGAAGCGCGCACGGGTAGCGACCCCCGACAGCATCTGCAGGAAGTTCAGCGCGCTGCGCTCACCGCTGAGCAACGAGCGGGCCGGGCCTTCCAGGTGAAACAGCGGCTGGTTGGCCGTGGCGCGATCACCGTCGGCCACCTGCCAGTGCACGGCCACGCGCGCGTCGAGCTGGCGGAACACGGCGTCGACCCAGGCAGTGCCGGCAATCACGCAGTCTTCGCGGGTGATGATGGTCGCCTTGGCCAGGCGCTCGGCCGGGATCAGTTGCGCGGTGATGTCGCCACTGCCGATGTCCTCCAACAGTGCGCGGCGCACGTTGGCTTCGATTTCAGCGGTCAGGTCGGCAAGGCGTAGGTTCGGCATGGTCGGCTCCACAAGCTAGATGCCGGCGATTATAGGGCAGGGGGCCGATGTGTACAGCCGCCCCGGCCATGACCTTTGGTCGGTCTTCGTGAGCAATGACTGCAATCGAGGGTCATTAGCCCGTCCATGAATCGGCGCTGGCAGCTGTGCGATTTTTTACCGATAATGGCGACCAGTATTTGGCGTCATAGCTTTGACGATTCCCAGCCCCGTCGGGCATGACACCCTGCAAGGAGTCCAGGATGCAAAAAGAAGGCAAGGTGGTGCCCTTGGCGGCAGCCATCGACCGAGGGGGGCGTACGCCTCTGCCTTGCCTTCCGGTATTGCTCCTGCAGGTGCGCGACAAGGCTGCGCTGCAATTGCGCCAGGGCTTGCAGGCGCTGTTCGACAATGCCGACGACACCCTGTTCGAGATGGCCGACAAGGCTGTTGAACGCTGCGACCAGAACCTGTACTTCGAGGCCATGCGCGACCTGCGCCTGAAGCGCAAAAGTATCGAACGCGGCTTCCTCGATACCTTCTATGACACCTACGCCCGCATCGGCCAGGTAGACCTGATGGCGCATCCGGCCGAACCGGGCAACCTGCGCAGCAAGGTTCAACTTGAGCGGGCGGCGGCCATCGAAGGCATGGTTGCGCGGGTGCTGTCACGCGATGGCATTGCCCTGCAGCAACTGGGCCTGCGTTTGCAGGCCTTGCTCGACCGCCCCGTGCATGAGCAGCGCAACCCGCTGGGCCCAGCAGCGTTGTGCGGCTACTTCCTCGAAGCTGGCCGTAATCTGGGGGTTGGCCTGAGGGTCAAACTGGTTCTGCTCAAGCTTTTCGAGCGCTATGTCTTGCGCGATGCCGATGTCATCTATGCCGAAGCCAACCAGCTGTTGGCCGCCGCCGGTGTGCTGCCGGAGTTGCAACCGGCCCCGCGCCGTCGCGCCGAAGACCGGCGCATGAGGGCAGGGCGAGGGCCGGCAAACCAAGGCCAGGAAGTGGGGGCGGATGCGGCAGGCCAGGCCTTCTTTGCCTCGTTGCAAACCTTGCTGGCCCCGGCACGCGGGCAGTTCGCACCACGATTGCAGGCGGTGGCTGCCGCCCAGTCGATCAGCACCGCGGACCTGGTACGCCTGCTTTCGCATTTGCAGCGCTACGTGCCCGCTACCGGCGAGACTGATGATTTCGAACTCGGCCAACAGCTTGAACAATTGCTGCTGCGCGTCAGTGTGCGCAGCGGCACGCGCCGGCGAATCGCCGTGGCCGACGAGGACATGATCAACCTGGTTGGCCTGCTGTTCGCCTGTATTCAAGGCGACGACAACCTGCCGGCCAGCCTGCGTGGGTTGATCGTCCGCCTGCATATCCCGCTGCTCAAGGTGGCCCTGCTGGACAAGGGGCTGTTCAGCCGGGCCAGCCACCCTGCACGCCGGTTGCTCAACGAAATCGCTGGCGCAGCCATTGGCTGGGAGTGCGGGGGCGATGGCCTGCGCGATAGCCTGCAATTGCGGGTAGAGCGCATCGTCCAGCGCCTGATCAATGACTTTGCCGAAGATGCCGGCCTGTTTGCCGAATTGCTCGATGAGTTCCTTGCGTTCAACCAGGAGGAGCGCCGGCGCAACGAGTTGCTTGAGCAACGCACGCGCGACGCCGAAGAAGGGCGCGCCCGTGCCCTGCAGGCCCGGCAGCAGGTGCAGCGGGTGCTCAACCAGCGCCTGCGTGGCCGGGTATTGCCCCTGGTGGTGGTGCAAATGCTGGTACAGGCCTGGAGCCAGGTGCTGCTGCTGGCCTGGCTCAAGCAGGGTGAGGCCTCCCAGGCCTGGCGGGATGGCTTGCAGACGGTGGACACGCTATTGGTCACTATCACCCCCGGGCATGAGCCGCAAACCCTGTTGCAGCAGGTACCGGGCCTGCTCAAGGCGCTGCGCGATGGCTTGGCCAGCGTGGCCCTGAATTCGGCGGCAACCCGTGAGTTCTTCCTGCAACTGGAGCAACTGCACCTGCGTGCCTGCGCAGGCGCTGAGCCAGCGGTTGGCCATGGCCAACCCTTGGCCGAAGTGCTGGTGGACGAAGATATCGTGCTGGCGATTGCCGAAGAACCGTCCTGCGCGCCCTTGCACGTTGCCGATGGCCAGGCAGCAGCGTTGCGGCAGGTGCAGCGCTTGCGCATCGGTACCTGGGTTGAAGTACTTGATGACGACGAACCGCTGCGCTGCAAGCTGGTGGCGCACATCGACAGCAGCGACAGGCTGGTGTTTGCCAACCGCACCGGCATGAAGGTGCGCGAGTGGAACGGCGCCGGCCTGGCGCAGGCGCTACACCGGGGAGACGTACGGGTGCTGGATGGCGGGTTGCTGTTCGAGCGGGCGCTGGAGGCGGTGCTTGACGGGCTGCGGCAGCCGCAGGTGCGGTAGCCGGCAACATTACAATCATTCACATGCAAACGGTGTTGGCGGCAGGGCATACTGTGGTTCTGTTCAAGGCGCTTTCAGGATTTGCCCCATGCAATTGGACCGTGCCACTGGCTGGTTCCACGGAATCGGAATCACCCACTGCCCCTCGCCGAACTTCAATGCCCGCCCCGAAGGCGAAGTGGTTTCACTGCTGGTGATCCACAACATCAGCCTGCCGCCGGCCTGCTTTGGTACCGGCAAGGTGCAGCAGTTCTTCCAGAACCGCCTGGACCCTAACGAACACCCTTATTTCGCCAGCATCAGCCAGCTGACCGTGTCGGCGCACCTGTTCGTCGAGCGTGACGGGGCGGTGACCCAGTTCGTGTCGTTGCTGGAGCGCGCCTGGCACGCGGGTGTGTCGTGCTTCGACGGGCGCGAAGGCTGCAACGATTTCTCCATCGGCATCGAGCTGGAAGGCACCGACGACCTGCCCTATACCGATGCCCAGTACGGCGTGCTGGAGCAGCTTACCCGGCACATTCGCAGCGCCTGGCCGGCCATCGATCTGGGCCGCATTCAGGGCCACAGCGACATTGCCCCGCAACGCAAGACCGACCCTGGCCCGTCCTTCGATTGGCCGCGCTACCGCGAAGCGTTGCTGCACAACGAGGACAAGGCATGAGTTTTCTGGTGTTGTTGCTGGCGCTGTGGGTCGAGAAGTTTTCGGCCCTGCGCCATCAAGTGCAGCGTGATGGGTTCTTTCTTGGCGAGCTGGTACGCCTGGAGCGCAGCGGCAAGGTGCAGCCCTGGTGGACGCTGGCCGTCCTGGTGTTGGCACCGGTAGCGCTGCTGGTGTTGCTGCTGCATGTGCTGCAACCGGTGGCCTATGGGCTGTTGGCCTTGCCGGTGCATCTGCTGGTGCTGGTCTACAGCCTGGGCCGTGGCGATGCCAAGGCGTCGCTGGGCCCGTTCCGTGATGCCTGGCGGCGCGGTGATGATCAAGCGGCACTGCATGTTGCAGAGCGCGACCTGGGCGTGGTGGCGGACGAGCCGCATAGCCTGTTGGTGCGTGTGCAGGGCAACCTGCTGTGGCAGGTGTACCAAGGCTTTTTCGCGGTGATCTTCTGGTATTTCGTGCTGGGCCCTGGTGCCGCGCTGGCTTATCGCTTGCTGGCGCTGTGCGGCGAGCACAGCCAGCAGCCTGCGTTGAAGGCGCGGGCCGAACAGCTGCGGCACATCATGGACTGGCTGCCGGTTCGCTTGATGGCGTTGAGCTTTGCGCTGGTGGGCAACTTCCTTGCAGTGACCCGGGTGATGCTGCACGAGGTGCTCAACTGGCACATCAGCGCTGCCCACCTGGTGGCGCGGGTGGGGCGTATTGCCGATGATATTCCCGATGAAGAAGACAGCCAGCGTGGGTTGGGCCGGCTGGACAGCCTGTGGGAGCTGCTGCTGCGCTGTGCGGTGTTGTGGTATGCCGGGTTTGCGCTGTGGACCGTACTCGTCTGAAGCCAGCCGCATCCCCCTTGTGTCGCGATAGGGCCGCAGAGCGGCCCCAGCAATCCAAGCGGCGAAGCTGAAAATCTGGGGCTGCTATGCAGCCCTATCGCGACGCAAGGCCGCTCCCACATAAAGCGCGTTCACCGGAGTTTCACCAGCCAAACAACTCGCAAGCATTGCGGCTGCTAGCCTCAGCCAGCTCCCCGACATCAACACCCATTACCTCGGCCAGCGCCCCGGCAATCTCCGGCAGATGCTCCGGGCTATTGCGCACGCCCGGGTACATCACCGGCGCCATATCCGGCGCATCGGTCTCCAGCACCACACTCTCCAACGGCAGCCGCGCCAGGGTCTTGCGCAGCCGCAGCGCCTGCGGCCAGGTGCCGGCACCGCCAAGCCCAAGCCGAAAGCCTAGCTTGATGTATTCGCGCGCTTCTTCGTAACTGCCGGCAAACGCATGGATCACGCCCGCCCGCGCCGGTTTGTAGCGCTTGAGGGTGGCGATTACCTGGGCATGGCTGCGGCGCACGTGCAATAGCGCGGGCAGGCCGAAGTCGCAGGCCATTTGCAGTTGCGCTTCAAACAGGTCCTGTTGGCGGGTTTTGTCCAGGTCTTCGAGGTAGTAGTCCAGGCCAAACTCGCCCACGGCGCACAGCCGTGGGTCGCCATGCAGGCGCTCCAGCCATTCGCGCAATTGCACCAGGTGCTCCGGGCGATGCTGGTCGAGGTACACCGGGTGCAGGCCGAGTGCCGCGAACAGGCGCTGATCGGTGCAGGCGAGGTCCCACACCCGCTGGAAATTCGCCTGGTACACCCCCAGCACCAACATCCGTTCCACCCCGCGTGCCGCCGCGTTGGCCAGCAGCTGCGGGCGGTCGGCGTCGAAATCCGGGAAGTCCAGGTGGGTGTGGGTGTCGATCAGGCGCATGTTCAGGCCGCCGTGATGCGCTGCTTGAAGGTGCGGCCCACGGCATGCACGCCCGGTTCGTAGCGTTTTTCCTCGATTGCGGCCAGCGCCAGTTCCAGCGCGGTGGCGGCAATCAGGCCATGCTGCTGGGCCATGGCATTGACCGGCAGTGGCAGGAAGTCGAGCAACTGGTTGTCGCCGAAGGTGCCCAGCTGCAACTGGCGCGAGTCGGCAGGGCGCGCCTGCAGGGTGTCGAACACCCCTTGCAGCAACACGTACGAGGTGGTCACCAGGGCATCCGGCAGGCCGCCCAGGTCATGGATAAGCTGTTGCATCAGGCGTTGGCCGCACTCACGGCTGAACGCTTCGCCCTGGTAGCGACGGACGTCACCGGCATAGCCTTGCAGGGCTTCGTCGAACCCGCCGGCACGTGCCTGGCTGACCGACAGCTCGGGTCGTGCGCCAATCAGGGCAATGCTGCGTGGGGCTGCGCTGAGCAGGCTGGTGGCCAGTTGGCGGCTGGCATCGCGATCATCGCTGATCACCGAGCAGAAGTGCGCAGGGTCCAGGCGGCGGTCGATGGCGATCACCGGCAGGCCTTTGTCCTGCAAATCGCGGTAGCTGTCGTCTTCCGGCGGCAGGCAGCTGGCGACAAACAAGGCATCGCAACGGCGCGCGCGGAACAGCTGCTGCAACTGGCGCTCGCTGTCGGGCTGGTCGTCGCTGCTGGCGATCAGCAACTGGTAGCCACGGGCGCGGGCGCCTTGCTCCAGCTGCTTGGCGATGCGGGCGTAGCTGGGGTTCTCCAGATCCGGGAGAATGAAGCCCAGGGTGCGGGTGTGTCGGCTGCGCAGGCCAGCGGCCTGCGGGTTGGGTGTGAAGCCGTGGGCTTCGACCACCGCGCGCACCCGTTCGACAGTACTGCTGCTAATGCGCTGCTGTTCAGCCTTGCCGTTGATGACGTAGCTGGCCGTGGTCACGGACACACCGGCCAGACGGGCGATATCGCTGAGTTTCACCGAATTTTCCTTGTTATTTCCGGGGCTGGCTCTGAGGCCGGACCGGGTATTTTGACCCGGCGCTGGCGCCATGCGCAGACGACCATTGTCGCAATTGTCCGACAGGATGGGGCTTTTTACCGGGCAGATTATCGAGTAACGTGGCCGTCTGGTCAGATTAAACGTTTCAGCTGCCGAATTTTCTGCCTCGGCTGCCATCTGTGCAAGGCTGTTGAACTGGCCCTTCATGTGAATTTCACAACAATACTCCAGTACCCGACCGGGAACTGCAAAAGGAGAAGGTCATGCTCGAACTCGCCAAGGAGCAGATAGCCATGGGCCAGACGGCCGCCGACAAGGCCGAGGCGTTGCGCCTGCTGGCGGACCGGCTGGTTGCTGATGGCCTTGTCGCGCAGGGGTACCTGCAGGGGCTGCAGGACCGCGAGGCGCAAGGCTCCACCTTCCTTGGCCAGGGCATTGCCATCCCCCATGGCACCCCGCAAACCCGTGACCTGGTATATGCCACCGGCGTGCGCCTGTTGCAGTTTCCCGAGGGCGTGGACTGGGGCGACGGGCAAATGGTCTACCTGGCCATCGGTATCGCCGCCCGTTCCGACGAACACCTGCGCTTGCTGCAACTGCTGACCCGCGCCCTGGGCGAGACCGACCTGGCCGAGGCGCTGCGCCGGGCCAGTTCCGCCGAAGCGCTGCTCAAGCTGCTGCAAGGCGCCCCGCAAGAGCTGGCGCTGGATGCGCAACTGGTCGGCCTGAACCTGCCGGCTGAAGACTTCGACGAACTGGCCTGGCGCGGTGCCCGCCTGTTGCAGCGCGCCGACTGCGTCGACAGCGGTTTTGCCGCTGTGCTGCAGCAGGCCGAGCCACTGCCACTGGGCGAGGGCTTGTGGTGGCTGCACAGCGAGCGCCAGGTGCGCCAGCCGGGCCTGGCTTTTATTACCCCGCAACAGCCGCTGCGTTACCGCGACCAGCCGCTTAATGGCCTGTTCTGCCTGGCCAGCCTTGGCGCTGCTCACCAGGCCCTGCTTGAGCGCCTGTGTGAAGTGCTGATCGAAGGCCGCGGGCAAATGCTCTATCAGGCCACCAGCAGCCGTGCAGTGCTGGAAGTGCTGGGCGGCGAGGTGCCAGCAGACTGGCCCAGCGCGCGCATCGTGCTGGCGAACCCGCATGGCTTGCATGCCCGCCCGGCCAAGGTGCTGGCGCAACTGGCGAAAGGCTTTGAAGGGGAAATCCGTATACGCCTGGTCGACAGTGCGCAGCCGGCGGTGTCGGTGAAGAGCCTGAGCAAGCTGCTCAGCCTCGGCGCCCGTCGTGGCCAGGCCCTGGAACTGGTGGCCGAGCCGGGTATCGCCGCCGATGCCTTGCCGGTGCTGCTGGCCGCCATCGAACAAGGCCTGGGTGAAGAGGTGGAGCCGCTGCCGCAAAGTGCGGAGCCCGTTGCCAGTGTTGCCGCCCAGGTGCTGCAAGCCCCCGCGGCCGGTAGCCGCGTTCAGGGCGTGGGCGCTGCCCCCGGCATTGCCAGTGGCCCTGCGCATGTGTGTGTCGAGCGTGAGTTCGACTACCCCCTGCGCGGCGAGTCCTGTGCCCAGGAACGGCAAAAGCTGCGCCAGGCCCTGGCAACCGTGGACAGTGAACTGCAGGCCTTGGTCCAGCGCAGCGACAAGGCCATTGGCGAGATTTTCGTCACTCACCAGGAAATGCTCGCCGACCCGGCTCTGACCGATGATGTCGAGCAGCGCCTTGCCCAGGGGGAAAGCGCGGCGGCGGCGTGGATGGCAGTGATCGAGGCCGCGGCCCGCCAGCAGGAGGCGTTGCACGATGCCCTGCTGGCCGAGCGCGCCGCCGACTTGCGCGACATCGGCCGCCGCGTGCTGGCGCAGTTGTGCGGTGTGCACGCCCAGGCTGAGCCCGAGCAACCGTACGTACTGGTGATGACCGAAGTTGGCCCGTCCGACGTCGCCCGGCTGGACCCAAACCGGGTCGCCGGTATTGTCACTGCACAGGGTGGTGCCACCGCCCACAGCGCCATTGTCGCCCGTGCCTTGGGCATCCCGGCCGTGGTCGGCGCGGGGGCAGCGATCCTGTTGCTGGAAGCTGGCACACCATTGCTGCTGGATGGCCAGCGCGGCGTGGTCAGCGTGGCACCGCCGGAGGATGAATTGCAACGCGCCCTGGCCGAGCGTGATGCGCGTGAACAGCGTTTGCAGGCCGCCTGGGCCAACCGTTTTGAACCGGCCGTCACCCGCGATGGCCATGCCGTGGAAGTGTTCGCCAATATCGGTGAGAGCAGCGGTATCGCCAAGGTGGTGGAGCAGGGCGCCGAAGGTGTGGGCTTGCTGCGCACCGAACTGATTTTCATGGCCCACCCCCAGGCCCCGGACGTGGCCACCCAGGAGGCCGAGTACCGACGCGTGCTTGATGGCCTGGGCGGGCGGCCGCTGGTGGTGCGCACCCTCGATGTCGGCGGCGACAAGCCGCTGCCATACTGGCCGATCACCGCCGAGGAAAACCCCTTCCTCGGCGTGCGCGGCATACGCCTGACCTTGCAACGCCCGCAGGTGATGGAAGACCAGCTGCGCGCCTTGCTCAGGGCCGCCGACCAGCGCCCGCTGCGCATCATGTTCCCGATGGTGGGCCAGGTGCATGAGTGGCGCGAGGCGCGGGCCATGGTCGAGCGCCTGCGTGCAGAAATTCCGGTGGATGACCTGCAACTGGGCATCATGGTCGAGGTGCCTTCGGCCGCTCTGCTGGCCGCGCAACTGGCGCGCGAAGTGGACTTCTTCAGTATCGGCACCAACGACCTGACCCAATACACCCTGGCCATCGACCGCGGCCACCCCAGCCTTTCGGCCCAGGCCGACGGCCTGCACCCGGCGGTATTGAGCCTGATCGACATGACCGTGCGCGCCGCCCATGCCCACGGCAAATGGGTGGGCGTGTGCGGCGAGCTGGCGGCCGACCCGCAGGCGGTGCCTGTGTTGCTGGGGCTGGACGTGGACGAACTCAGCGTGTCCGCGCGCAGCATCGCCGAAGTCAAGGCCCTGGTTCGCCAGGCCGATCATCAGACGGCCCGCGCCCTGGCGCGCGAGGCCCTGCAACAAGACAGCGCCGCAGCGGTTCGCGCGCTGGTGGAGCGTTACTGAATGGCCAAGATCCTCACCCTCACCCTGAACCCGGCGCTGGATATCACCATCGGCCTCGATACCTTGCGCCCGGGGCAGGTCAACCGCAGCCAGGCGCAACAGAGCCATGCGGCGGGCAAAGGGCTGAACGTTGCCCAGGTACTGGCCGACCTGGGGCACAGCGTGACTGTTGGCGGTTTCCTCGGGCGCGATAACCTGCAGCCGTTCGAGGCGCTGATCGACTGGCGCGGCTTTACCGACTGCTTTGTTCGCGTACCGGGCGAAACCCGCAGCAACATCAAGCTGGTGGAGGCCGATGGCCGCGTCACGGACATCAATGGCCAAGGCCCGGAGGTCGACGAGGCTGCATGTACTGCCTTGTTGGACCGCCTGCAGCAGGTCGCCCCGGGGCACGATGCCGTGGTGGTGGCGGGCAGCCTGCCGCGAGGGATCAGCGCCGACTGGTTCCGCCAGTTGCTTGACCAGTTGAAGGCTCTGGGCCTCAAGGTAGCGCTGGACAGCAGCGGCGAAGCCTTGCGCGCCGGCCTGCAAAGCGCGCCCTGGCTGGTCAAACCCAATACCGAAGAGCTTGGCGAAGTGCTTGGCCAGGCTGTGGATAACCCGGCGCAGCAACGTGCTGCCGCCGAGCAGTTGCTGGCCCGCGGCGTCGAACACGTGGTGGTGTCTGCCGGCGAGCAGGGCGTCAGCTGGTTCGCCCGCGACCTGGCCCTGCATGCCTGCCCGCCCACGGTGCGGGTTGCCAGCACGGTAGGGGCGGGGGATTCGCTGGTGGCCGGCATGGTCCATGGCCTGCTGCAGGGCGAGGCCCCTGCACAGACGCTGGCCCGCGCCACCGCGATTGCCGCCCAGGCCGTCACCCAGGTTGGCTTCGGCATCCGTGACCGCGAGCAACTGGCGCGTCTGGAAGCCGCCGTGCAACTGACAGAACAACAAGAGGGTTGCCGATGAACATTGCCATTGTCACCGCCTGCCCCAACGGCCAGGTGTCGAGTGTGCTGAGCGCGCGCTTGCTGTCTGCCGCTGCCCAGCGGCGCGGCTGGAGCACCAGTGTCGAAGTACAGGACGCCGAGCACCCCGAGCGGCAACTGAGCGCCGCGCAGATCGCCGAGGCCGACTGGGTGCTGGTGATCAGCACCGGCCCGGTGGACCTGGCCCGCTTCGTCGGCAAGCGCGTGTACCAGAGCACGCCTTCCCAGGCCCTGGCCGACCGCGAGGGCTTCCTCGATGAAGCCGCGGCCAACGCCCAACCGCTGGTGGCAGCAGCAGGCGCGCCGGCCGAGGTTGCCAGCGCTGGCACACGCATCGTCGCGGTCACGGCCTGCCCGACGGGGGTCGCGCACACGTTCATGGCGGCGGAGGCCTTGCAGCAAGCTGCGCAACAGATGGGCTATCAGCTCACCGTCGAAACCCAGGGTTCGGTCGGTGCGCGCAACCCCTTGTCTGCCGAGGCCATCGCTGAAGCGGATGTGGTGCTGCTGGCGGCTGACATCGAAGTGCCGACCGCGCGGTTTGCCGGTAAGCGCATCTACCGTTGCGGCACCGGCATTGCGCTCAAGCGGGCACGCGCCACCCTGGACAAGGCCCTGGCCGAAGCCAAGGTAGAAAACAGCGCCGATGCCGCAGCGGCCTCCACCACGGCCAAGGGGGAGAAGACGGGTGTGTACAAGCACCTGCTTACCGGCGTGTCGTTCATGCTGCCCATGGTGGTGGCGGGTGGCCTTCTGATCGCCCTGTCGTTCGTGTTCGGCATCGAGGCCTACAAACAGCCGGGCACCTTGCCGGCGGCGTTGATGCAGATCGGCGGGGAGGCCGCGTTCAAGCTGATGGTGCCGCTGCTGGCGGGCTATATCGCCTGGTCCATCGCCGACCGCCCGGGGCTTGCGCCGGGCATGATCGGTGGCCTGCTGGCCAGCACCTTGGGGGCCGGCTTCATCGGTGGCATCGTCGCCGGCTTCATTGCCGGTTATAGCGCCAAGGCCATTGCCCGCTGGGCGCGCTTGCCCAGTAGCCTGGAGGCGCTCAAGCCGATCTTGATCATTCCGCTGCTGGCCAGCCTGATCACTGGTCTGGTGATGATTTATGTGGTCGGCCAGCCGGTGGCAGCCATGCTCGAAGGCCTCACGCATTTCCTCGACAGCATGGGCACCACCAATGCCATTCTGCTGGGGCTATTGCTGGGCGGCATGATGTGTGTCGACCTGGGTGGGCCGATCAACAAGGCCGCCTATGCCTTCTCGGTGGGGTTGCTGGCATCGTCGAGCTACGCACCGATGGCGGCGACCATGGCCGCCGGCATGGTGCCGCCGATTGGCCTGGGTATCGCCACCTTCCTGGCCCGGCGTAAGTTCGCCCAGAGCGAGCGCGAGGCGGGCAAGGCCGCGTTGGCGCTGGGGCTGTGCTTCATTTCCGAAGGGGCGATCCCGTTCGCTGCCAAGGACCCGCTGCGGGTGATCCCGGCCAGTATTGCCGGTGGTGCGCTGACGGGGGCATTGTCGATGTACTTCGGTTGCAAGCTGATGGCGCCGCATGGCGGCTTGTTCGTGCTGCTGATCCCCAATGCCATCAACCATGCCTTGCTGTATTTGCTGGCTATCGTCGCGGGTAGCCTGCTGACGGCGGTGGTGTATGCGGTGATCAAGAAGAGCGAGCAGGTCGAGCTGGCGGTGGCGCCTGTGAAGGGCTAGAGCCCTCTGTAGGCATTACTGGCCTCTTCGCGGGCATGCCCGCTCCCACAGGTTCCTGCACATTTCGAGATCATGCAGGGCCTGTGGGAGCGGGCATGCCCGCGAAGAGGCCGGGACAGGTCAACGCCCATGCTTCTTGCGCAACGGCACCAGCAGGTCACCCAGCCCGTTGTGGTCGATTTCATGCATCAATGCCAACAACCCGCCTAATTCCCCCGCAGGGAAGCCCTTGCGCGCAAACCACGCCAGGTAATCCCCCGGTAGGTCGGCAATGGCTCTGCCCTGGTACTTGCCAAACGGCATGGTCCGGGTCACCAGCAGTTCGAGGGTTTCCGGCTTCATCATCGACGCTCCTGGCTGTGGAAAAGCGCCGACCATACTGCAATCTGCACGAAGGCCCAAGCGGCAATCATGCAGAACGCCCTCATCAGGCAGTATGCGCATGTTCCTAAATAACTGATTTATATGGATTTAATTTTAACTGAGAGACTGGCACGAACTCTGCTCCCTTACAGATGACTATCACCTGCCAAGGAGTTCGACCATGAGCAACCCCAACAAAGACGTGATTGATGTGCTCAACGACCTGATCGAGTACAGCAAGGATGGCGAGAAGGGCTTCAAAACCTCGGCCGAAGACGTGAAAAATCCCGAGTTGAAGGCGTTCTTCGTCCAACGTGCGGGTGAATGCGCCAATGCCGCTGGCGAGCTGCAAAGCGAAGTGCGCCGTCTGGGCGGCGACCCGGAAACTTCCACCAGCATCAGCGGCGACTTGCATCGCGGGTGGGTCAACCTGAAATCGATGGTCACCGGCAAAGATGAAGAAGCGGTGCTGAACGAAGTCGAGCGCGGCGAGGATCACGCCCTCAAGGCTTACAAAGAAGCCCGCGAGAAGCTGGTGAAACTGGGCCGCAGTGCCAGCGACATGACTTACAGCCTGGTGGAAAAACAGCTGCAAGGCGTGCAGCGCAACCATGACCAGGTGAAGGCCCTGCGCAACGCCGCCCGCGCCCGCTCCTAAGCGTCAGGCCCCTCTACCCGGTTGCGGCCCTTGGCTTTGGCCCGGTAGAGCGCTTCGTCCGCAGCCCCCAGCACCCTGCTCAGGTCGTGCTGGGTGCCGGACAGGCCTATGCCGATGCTCACCGTCACCGAGTGGGCGTCATCGGCAAAGGGTGCCAGCGCTTCGACGCTGGTCCGAATGCGCTCGGCCAGCAGCCGCGCGCCGGCCAGGTCGGTTTCCGGCAGTACCACCTGAAACTCCTCCCCACCATAACGAGCGGCCAGATCTGCAGGACGGCGGATGCTCGCCTCGATGGTTTTGGCCACCTCACGCAATGCGTGGTCTCCACCGGCATGGCCGTGGCGTTGGTTGAACGCCTTGAAGTGGTCCACATCTACCATCAGCACTGCCAATGGCTTGCGATTGCGTTGCGCACGCGCCCACTCCTGGCGCAGCACCTGATCCAGACGGCGGCGGTTGGCCAGGCCGGTCAGGCTGTCGGTGGCGGCTAACGTTGCCAGGCCCTGTTCGGCCTCCTGGCGGCGGCGCAGTTCTCGGCCCAGTAGCAGGGTCAGCCAGAGAATGCCCACGCACAGCACACCTGTGGCGACGCTGACCAGAATCGCGGTGCGGCGCCAGGACTGGAACACCTCGTCGGCCGAGTGCACCACCAGCACGATCAGCGGCAACTGCGCGACCCGGGCGAAGGTGTAGATGCGCGGGTTGCCGTCGCTGCCGGAGCGGGCAGTAAAGTTACCGCTCTGTTCGCTGAGAATGCGCTTGAAGTTGGGCCGCTCGGCATAGTTGCTACCGATTGGTGGGTCTTGCGGGCGTGAGGGCTGACGGGCGAGCAGTTGCCCGTCGGCATTGAACAGGTTGATGCTGCTGTCGTCGCCGATGTCCAGGCGCTTGAACAGCTCACTGAAGTACGACAGGCGCAGTGCGCCTGCTGCCAGCCCGGCAAACTCGCCATCGGGGCCGGAGATGCGCCGGCTGAAGCTGATACACCAGTCCAGGCCGCCGAGCCTGGCCTTGAACGGCGGGCCCACCAGCAGGCCCAGGTTGGCATCGCGCTGGTGTGCCTTGAAGACCCCGGTATCACCGAAGTTGGCCTGGCGCGGCACATTGCTGGTGGAGTCGCCCACCACATTGCCTTGCTTGTCGAGCCATAGCACGTCACCGCGTTTGCGGTCGACGAAGGCTTCATTGAACAGCAGGCGTTGGCGCAACGGCCCGGGTATTTCCGGCAGCTCCTTGCGCCCGACGGCCCAGATCAGGCCTTGCAGTGACTGGTCGTAGAGTTCGGCGTTGCGCAGGATGTCGCTTTCGATCAGCTGGACGATGTTGTTGGACGAGCGAATCGCCGATAGCTCGACGCTGTCACGTTCACGCGCCAGCAGGAAGCTGACGATGGCCACGATGGCGAGCACGGCAAGGCAACTGCCCAGGTTGAGGGTCAGCTCGGGGTGCGACCTGTGAAATGCGAAGCGCGGTAATCGGGTGGGCATGCTCGCTACTGCGTGGGCAGGGCCATTCGCGGCGGCGATATTCTAGGGAAGCGGAGATTGTCGGACAAGATTTGTCCGACGGAATCACGTGGCGCTGTATTTTGAATTTACGCCAGACCCTGTGGGAGCGGGCATGCCCGCGAAGCAAGCGCCGCGGTGCATGGCACCGGCTCCGCCGGTGTTCGCGGGCCCGCCCGCTCCCACAGGTTACGCGTCTGGCTTGCGATCCTGGATCAGAACACGTTCAGCGGGTAATCCACGATCACGCGCACTTCGTCGTTGTCGCTGTTGCTGTCGATCGACGCATAACCCTGGCTGCCACGGTGGGTGGCGTAGCGCACCAGTACCGACAGGTCCTTCAGGTCACCCTCCTGGAACACGTACTTCACGTCCAGGTCACGTTCCCAGTGCATGGCGTTCTTGCCATCTTCACGGTAGTAGTCGTAGTGGCTGGTGTCCTGGGTGGCTTTGGTCAGGTCGGCTTCACCGCGCGAGTACGACAGCGAGGTGGTCAGGCCAGGCAGGCCGACACCGGCGAAGTCATAGTCGTACTGCAGCTTCCACGAGCGCTCGTTTGGCGCGTTGAAGTCCGAGTACATGCGCGAGTTGTCCAGGTACACGCTGTCGCCCAGGTTGATGTAGTCGAATGGCGTGTTGCCATTGACCCGCTGGTAGGCGGCGGTGACGCTGTGGAAGCCTGCGTTGACGGTGAAGTGCACGCTGTAGGTGTTGTTGTCGATCTTGCCCAGCAGGGCCTGGCCGGTGTCCTGGGTGTGGTAGAAGTGCACGCCCGGGTTCAGGCTGACCAGGTCGTTGACCACGTAGGTGTAGTCGAAGTCAGCGTAGTACTGGTTCCAGATGTCCTTGAGCTCGGCGGCGTAAAGGTTGGTGGTGATGTTCTCGGTACCGCTCCACGACGCGCCGGCCCAGTTCAGGTGCTTGCTCTTGTCGTGCTCGTCCAGCGACCCGTAATAGGTGTCGATACGACGGTGGCCGCTCTGGTTGTACGGGTGGGTGAAGCTCACCTGGCCGCCTTCGAGCAGCAGGCCGTCGATGCTGGTGTTGGTCAGGCTCACACCACGGAAGGTCTGCGGCAGCATGCGGGTTTCGCCGCCAGCGATTACCGGGTTGGTGAGGAACAGGTCACCGGCTTTCAGTTCGGTGTCGAACGCCTTGAGCTTGATCGCCGCACCGGCAGTGGAGAACGAATGCGGGGCAGCGCCCAGCTCGCCGTCGTCCTTGATGTGCTCGGGCAGGATGCTGGTGCCGGCATGGCCGCCACCGCCGTCCAGCTTCAGGCCCAGCATGGCATGGGCATCCAGGCCAAAACCGATCACGCCTGGAGTGTAGCCCGACTCGAAGCGCGCAACCGCGCCCTGGCCCCACTCGCGGGTGTCACGCACGCCAGCGTTGTGGTTGTCGCGGTTGAAGTAGGCGTTACGCAAATGCAGGTTGAACGACGAGCCTTCGATGAAGCCATCAGCCTTGTCTTCATCTGCCTGGGCGGCGAAAGGGATCGTTGCAGTCAACGCAATGAACAGCGGGGTAAAACGGAACGCGGAAGGCACCGGTACTAGCTCCTTTGGTCTGACGGTGGGGCAGTTTTTATTTTTGAATGTGCGTCTTTTTTATAGGTAGACGTTACAGCGTGGCTGAGAGTTAAAGCACATAAAAAAAGCCGCTGATCGGCAGCGGCTTTAAAAGGCTAACATATCGGCACCGGTGGTGCCCATTGCGTAGCCAAGGGAAATCGGGAGCAGCAACAGCGCTTGATCAGCTGTCGGCGTTGGCATCGACCGAAACTTTGGAAGCTGTCTGTTTTGCGTCTTTGGCGGCGTCAGCCTTGTTTGCAGCTACCGCGTCGCGGGCGTCTTGATGGACGGCGGCGAACTCTGCATTACGGGTGACGAAAGCGCTGGATTCTTCGGCCATGGCCAGGGGCGACAACAACAGGGAAGACAGAACGAAGACGCTGGCAATACCCATACTGTTGGACATTTGAAACTACCTTCTTGCGGGGCAAGTGCTAATGAGGACAGGGGTAAAGTTAGTCCTTTCAGTACACTTGAAACAGAGCGAAGTGCGATAAGCACTGTTGCGCAAAAGGTAACGATCCACGAGAAAGCAATAGTACTTTCGCCGCAAACCCTTGTTCTAGAGAGCTTGCGCAGCCCTGTGTGGGAGCGGCCTTGTGTCGCGAAAGGGCTGCAGAGCAGCCCCGGCAATTGGTGCTATGTCACAGAACTTGGGGCCGCTTCGCGACCCTTTCGCGACACAAGGCCGCTCCCACAAGGACCGCGTTCGCCTGTCAGGCGTGAATCGGCAGCCGGATACCGAAGGTATTGGCCCCTGCTGCACTGCGCACAAACACCTCCCCGCCATGCATCAGTGCAATCGCCTTGACGATGGCCAGCCCCAACCCATGGTTGCCGCCACCGCTGTTGCTGCGCGCCGCATCCACGCGGTAGAAGCGTTCGAACAGCAACGGCAGGTGTTCATTGTCAATCGCCGGCCCCGGGTTGCTCACCGCGATGCTGACCTGCTCCGGCCCGGCAGCGATCTGCACCTGGATCACCTGATGCGGCGCGGTGTGCTGCACGGCGTTGTTCAGCAGGTTGATCAGCGCCCGGCGCAACTCGGCCTTTTCGATGGGCGCCTGGGCGTCGCCGGTCACGCTCACGCTGACCTGGGCGTCTTCGAGGATGTAGTCCAGGTAATCGAGGGTGGTCGCCACTTCTTCGGCCAGCGAGGCCTGGGTCAGGGCGGTGGCCTTGCTGCCTTGGTCGGCGCTGGCCAAAAACAGCATGTCGTTGATGATGCTGCGCAGGCGCTCCAGCTCTTCCAGGTTCGATTGCAGCACTTCGAAGTAGTGCTCGGCGCTGCGGCCACGGGTCAGGGCTACCTGGGTCTGGCCGATCAGGTTGGTCAGCGGCGAGCGCAGTTCGTGGGCGACGTCGGCGTTGAAGGCTTCCAGCCGCGAGTAGGCCTGGCTGACCCGGTCGAGCGCGGCGTTGAAGGCGCCCGCGAACTGTGCAAGCTCCGGGGCCAGGGCGTGGGTTTGCAACCGCCCGTCCAGGCGTGGCGGGGCCAGGGCCTGGGCCTCGTTGGACAACGCCAGCAGCGGGCGCAGGCCAATGCGCGCCACCCAGTAGCCCAGCACTGAAGCCAGCAGCACACCCAGCACCGCCAGCCCGACAATCGCCACCAGCAGGCTGTGCTGGGCCTGCCAGAAGGTTTCGGTGTCGATGCCGATCAGAAAGCGCATCGCCGGGCGCTCGCCCAGCGCCGGCAGCTCGCTCACCAGCACCTTGTACGGGTAGGGCCGGTCGGGCAGGTGCAGGTCGCGCATACCCTGCGGGCCTTCGGCGAAGGCACGTACCAGCTCGCTCGGGTGGCCGTATTCGTAGGCCGGGTTGCTGCTGACTACCCAGAAGCGGATGCGCTTGTCTTCTTCGCTGAGCAGGTTGAGCTTGTTGTTGATCTTGCTCCAATGTTCCTGCGTGCCAAAGCGGTTGAGGGTGGATTCGAGCACACTGAAGCGCGCATCCAGCTCCGCTTGCGGCAGCAGGTCCAGGCTGCGGTCGACCTGGCGGTACAGTGCCGAGCCGATCAGCAGGAACACGCCCAGCGCCACCAGAATGAACAGCGCCGACAGGCGCAGCGCGATGGAGTTAACCCGCACGGTTTTCCAGGACATAGCCCATGCCTCGGATGGTGTGCAGCAGCTTGTTGTCGAAGGGCCCGTCGAGCTTGGCGCGCAGGCGTTTGATCGCCACTTCCACGACGTTGGCGTCGCTGTCGAAGTTGATGTCCCAGACCAGCTCGGCAATCGCCGTCTTCGACAGGATTTCGCCCTGCCGGCGGGCCAGCACACTGAGCAGCGAGAACTCCTTGGCGGTCAGGTCCAGGCGTTGGCCGGCCCGCGTGGCCTTGCGCGCCATCAGGTCGATCCACAGGTCTGCCACCTGCACCTGCAACGGTTCATGGCTGCTGCTGCGTCGGGTCAGGGCTTGCAGCCGGGCGACCAGTTCAAGAAACGAAAACGGCTTGCCCAAGTAGTCGTCGGCGCCTTCACGCAGGCCATGGATGCGGTCTTCGACCCGCTCGCGGGCGGTCAGCATGATCACCGGCGTCTGCTTGCGCGCGCGCAGGGCGCGCAGCACGCCATAGCCGTCGAGGCCGGGCAGCATCACATCCAGCACGATCACCGCGTAGTCGCCCTCCAGGGCCAGGTGCAGGCCATCGATGCCGTCCCGGGCCAGGTCCACGGTAAAGCCCTGTTCGCTCAGGCCGCGATGCAGGTAGTCGGCGGTTTTTTCTTCGTCTTCGATGATCAGCACACGCATGGTCTTGTCCTAGCTGGCACTTGGCGCTGCCGCATGGGCAGCCTTGCGGCGGTGGAACAGGCGCTCCAGGGCCAAGTATATGACCGGGGTGGTGAACAGCGTCAGGGCCTGGCTCACCAGCAGGCCGCCAACCACCGCAATGCCCAATGGCTGGCGCAGCTCGGCGCCGGTGCCAAAGCCGAACATCAGCGGCACCGCGCCCAGCAAGGCCGCCAAGGTAGTCATGATGATCGGCCGGAAGCGCGTCAGGCACGCCTGGTGAATCGCCTGTTCCGGTGTCAGGCCATGATGGCGCTGGGCTTCAAGGGCGAAGTCGATCAGCAGGATGCCGTTTTTCTTGACGATACCGATCAGCAGCACCACGCCGATCAGCCCCATGATGCTGAAGTCCTGGCCCATGGCCCACAGCAGTATCAGCGCGCCCAGGCCGGCCGAGGGCAGGGTGGAGATGATTGTCAGCGGGTGGACGAAGCTTTCGTACAGCACACCCAGGATGATGTACACCGCCACCAGCGCCGCCAGAATCAGCCACGGCTGGCTCGACAGCGAGCTCTGGAAGGCCTGGGCCGCGCCCTGGAAGTTGCCGCTGATGGAGTCGGGCATGCCCAGCTCGCGCTGGGTACGATCAAGGATGCTCACCGCATCACCCAGGGCCACGCCGGGGGCCAGGTTGAACGACAGGTTGGCCGCCGGGAACAGGCCATCATGGCTGATCGACAGCGGACCGGTGCTGGGCGGCGCCACGTGGGCCACGGCCGACAACGGCACCATTTCGTTGGTCAGTGGCGAGCGCAGGTAGAAGTAGTTCAGGCTCTCGGCCTTGCCACGCTGGCGCGCATCCAGCTCAAGGATCACCTTGTACTGGTTGGTCTCGGTCTGGAATTCGCTGATCTGCCGTTGGCCGAAGGCGTCGTACAGTGCTTGGTCGACGTCGGTGGTGGTCAGGCCGAAACGCGCTGCGGCCTGGCGGTCGATTTCGATGCGGGTGACGCTGGCGCCCAATTGCAGGTCGTTGGACAGGTCGCGCAACGCCGGGTTTTCCCGCAGGCGGTCGGTCAGGCGCTGGGTCCACAGGTTCAACGCCTCGCCGTCGTTGCTCTTGAGCACGTACTGGTACTGGGTACGCGAAGGCCCGGAGCTTAAGTTGATGTCCTGGCCGGCGCGCATGTACAGGACGATACCCGGCACCTGGGCAAGTTTGGGCCGCAGCCGGTCGATCAGCTCGCTGGCCGACACGTCGCGCTCACCACGTGGCTTGAGGGCGATCCAGAAGCGGCCGTTGGCGATGGTCTGGTTGCTGCCGGTAACGCCCACCGAATGGGAGAACGCGCGCACGGCAGGGTCTGCCTCGATGATCCTGGCCAGCGCCTGGTGCTTCTCGATCATCGACGGGTACGAAACATCCGCTGCGGCTTCGCTGGTGCCAAGGATCAAGCCGGTGTCCTGCAGCGGGAAGAAACCTTTAGGGATAGCCACGTAACCTGCCACCGCCAGTGCCAGGGTCACTCCAAACACACCAAGCGTCAGGCGCTGGTGGGCGAGGGCGTGGTTCAAGCCCTTTTCGTACCACTTGACCAGGCGCTCGCCAAAGCCGCCCTTGTGGTCGCCCGGCGGTCGGCGCATGAACAGCGCGCACAGGGTGGGCGCCAGGGTCAGCGAGACCACCACCGAAATCAGGATGGTGGCGGTGGCGGTGAGGGCAAACTCCTTGAACAGCCGACCGACCACGCCCCCCATGAACAGCAGCGGAATGAAGGCGGCAATCAAGGAGATACTGATCGACACCACGGTGAAGCCGATTTCTCCGGCGCCCTTCAGCGCCGCCGTGCGGCTGTCGTCGCCGGCCTCCAGGTGGCGGTGGATGTTCTCGACCACCACGATGGCATCATCCACCACGAAGCCCACCGAGATGACGATGGCCACCAGGGTAAGGTTGTTCAGGCTGAATCCCAGCACGTACATCAGTGCGCACGTGGCGATCAGCGACACGCCGAGCACGCTGGACACCACCAAGGTCGCCGACCATTGCCGCAGGAACAGCGCCATGACCCCGATCACCAAGGCCACGGCGATCATCAGGGTCAGCTCTACTTCATGCAGCGAAGCGCGAATGGTCTGGGTGCGGTCCTGCAGCACCGACACCTCGACCGAGGCCGGGAGCATCTCTTGCAGCTTCGGCAGGGCAGCAAGCACCCGGTCCACGGTATCGACAATGTTGGCGCCGGGCTGGCGGAAGATCACCAGGTTCAGCCCCTGTTGGTCGCCGGACCAGGACTTGACGTAGGCGTTTTCGGCGCCGTTGATCACCTTGGCCACGTCCTTGAGGTGCACGGGGGCGCCGTCGCGGTACGAGACAATCAGTTGCGCGTAATCCTCGGGGTGGAACAGCTGGTCGTTGGCGGCGATGGTCGACACGCTGTGCTCGCCGTACAGCGCGCCCTTGGCCAGGTTCAGGCTGGTCTGCTGGATGGCCAGGCGCAGGTCGGCCAGGGTCAGGCCGATGGCGGCTAGCTTCTCCGGTTGCGCCTGCACGCGAATCGCCGGGCGCAGTTGCCCGGTGATGTTGATCAGGCCGACCCCGTCGATCTGGCTCAGCTGGCGGGCCAGGAGGGTTTCGGCGTAGTCGCTCAGGTCATTGCCTGGCATTTGCTTGGAGCTGACCGTCAGTAATAGCACCGGGCTGTCGGCCGGGTTGACCTTGCGCCAGGTTGGCGGGTTGGGCAGGTCTTGCGGCAGGCGCGCAGTGGCAGTGTTGATCGCCGCCTGTACTTCCTGGGCGGCAGTGTCGATGTTCTTGTCCAGGGTGAATTGCAAGATCAGGGTGGTCGAGCCCAGCGCACTGCTACTGGTCATCTGGGTCATGCCGGAGATGGCACTGAACTGCACCTCCAGGGGCGTCGCCACTGACGAGGCCATGGTTTCCGGGCTGGCGCCGGGTAGCTGGGCAGTGACCTGGATGGTCGGGAAGTCCGCCTCAGGCAGTGGCGCCACTGGTAGGCGCGGGAAGGCGATGGCCCCCAGCAGCACCAGGGCGAAGGTCAGCAGCAGGGTGGCGATGGGGTGGTCGATGCACCAGGCGGAAACGCCGTTGCGCGTGTTCATGGCTGGCTCCGGCGGTCAGCCATTTCCGATGCTGCGGGGGCATCGGCAGTAACTTCTACCTGCGAGCCTGGCTTGATCCGCGACTGGCCGTCGAGTACCAGCCGATCGCCCGGCTTGACCCCGGCAATAATGTTCAACCCGCTGTCCTGGTACAGCACCTTGACCGGCACGCTGGTGACCTTGTCGCCGTCCAGGCGGTAGACGAAGTGCCCGTCGATGCCCCGTTGCACCACGGGCGGCGGCACCACCAGGGCGTTTTCTTCCACGGCGGTGCGCAGGCGAATGGTGACCAGCTGGCCCGGCCACAGACGGCCGTCCTTGTTGTCGAATTCGGCTTTTACCCGCACGGTGCCGGTGGTGGCGGAAATCTGGTTGTCGATCAGCGCCAGGTGGCCTTCGCCCAGCAGGCTACGCTCGCCGTCGGCGTCCATGTAGGCCTGCACCAGCGCCGGGCTGGGCGCCTTGAGCAGGCTTTGCAGGGTTGGCAGCATCTGCTGCGGCAGGGAGAACTCCACGGCAATCGGGTCGATCTGGGTGACGCTGAACAGGCCCTGGGTGTCGCTGGTGCGCACCAGGTTGCCAGGGTCGACATTGCGGATGCCGACGCGCCCGGTGACCGGGGAGCGGATCTGCGTGTAGGAGAGCTGAACCTCGGCATTGGCGATGGCGGCCTGGTTGCCCTTGACCGTGGCTTGCAACTGGTTGACCAGCGCCTGTTGCTGGTCGAGGGTTTGCTTCGATACGCCGTCATCGCTGCTGAGCAGGCGGTAGCGCTTGAGGTCGACGCCGGCCACCTGGATCTGTGCCTGGCTCTGGCCGAGCTGGGCGCGGGCCTGGTCGAGGCTGGCGCGGATGCTACGGTCGTCGAGGGTGGCGAGCAGGTCGCCTTCCTTGACCCATTGGCCTTCCTTGACCAGCACTTGGGTGAGTATCCCCTCGACTTGTGGCCGCACCTCGACGCTGTGCAGCGATAACACCGAGCCGATGGCACTGGCATAGCGCGGCACGTCCTGCTGGGCGACGCTGACCACACGCACCGGCACGGCGGTTTGCGCGCGGGCGGCCGGTGCGGGTTGGCGCTGGCTGAACCAGAAGCCTGCTACCACCAGGGCCAGGAGCGCCAGGGCGGCGAGGAGGACAGAGCGGGACGGACGTCGCATCGGTGCGGGCACCTTGGCCAGAAGGGAGGGAAACGGTGGTCTGTACCAATCTTATAGCCCCCGAACCGGGTCGGCAGCGTGACCGCTGGCTGACAGCGCTGTCAGTTTCGGGGCAGATACATGCTATTCAGACCATGTGCGGTCTCGCTTTTTGTGGGAGCGGCCTTGTGTCGCGAAAGGGCCGCAAAGCGGCCCCAGCAATATCAGCATGACAGCAACAATCCAGGGGCCGCTCTGCGGCCCTTTCGCGACACAAGGCCGCTCCCACAAAGGCCGTGCAAATCCTGCAACCTGACAGTCAGGCTAGAAACCGATAAAGGCGTAGTACACCGGGGTTTCGCTGGTGGTGCGCAAACCAAGCCCCTGCAAGCTGTCGACCAGCGCTTCATCCTGCACATGCAAAGTCCACTGCCCCCCGTCATCCCCCTGCACCTGCGCCAGGGCCGTGGCAAACGCGCCCATGTCTGGCAGGTAGGCGGTAAAACCATTGCCCTTGAGCGCACTGGTGGTCATGCCCAGCGCCTGACACACCGCCACCTTGGCGGCAATGTCGTCCCGGTCGGCCTGCCGCGAGGCTTGTACAAGCGCCTCCAACTCGGCATCGACCAGTTGCGTGCCGTGAATCAGTTCCGGCCCTTGCTGCCAGGCTTCCGGCGGGCAATCCTTGTTGTCCGGGCGCAGTGGAATGTGCGGGTTGATTTCCACGGGGTAGATGCGACAGACCAGCGGGCGCTCATCGTAGATGGTGCACAGGTCGTTGTCGTCGAGGTTGCGGCAGCGCCCGGGGTTGAACGCGGCAAAGGTCACTGACACGCGTGCCTCGCCGTCGCCACAGTGCACGGGATGAGAGCGGCGCAATACATGCTCGCGCTGCTCTGCCGGCATGCCAGGGCCATCGGTGACGAACGCCTCGATCAGCACCACCACCTGGCCGGCTGCGTCTGCCCAGCGGCGTGCTTCATTCAGGGTCAACGGCACATGGTGCCCGGTGCAGCACTTGCCGCAGCCGGTACAGCCGAATCGCAAGCTGTCGGTCACTTGGCTTCCGGGCTCCACTCGCTGACGAAGGCACGCTGGTGCTGGCGGTCGTACAGGCACAGCTCGGTGCCGGTGCGCTGCTGCATGTGCTTCTGGGGGTAGACGCCTTCGACCAGCAGGGCGCTCATGCCGACCTGGTCATCGAACTCGGCGGGCTTGCCGCGGGCGTGGGCATCCTTGAACTGGCTGGCGGCCAGGCAGGCCTTGAGCATCTGTTGGCGCTGCTCGTTCCAGGCCTGGGTACTAGAGGCCTGGGCTGACAAAATCGGGAAAGCACAAATCAGGAAGCAAACCACGCGGATCATGATAGTGACCATTTGCAAATATGGGGATTATGCCTTTGCGACCTCCAGGTGCAAGTGAAAATTTCCTACAGAGAAATAAGAATTTTTGCACCTTGTTTCTGTAGATCTAAACTCCAACAATTATCCGAAGCTCCTGCCTTGATTTCAATGGGTTGCGAGCTATAAGTTCAAGGGGGATTGTATACCGTAAATATCGCTTTGAGGACTGGGGGATGAAATTTGACGGGAGTTACGAGGATCTGCGAAATAAGTTGGTACAGCTCGACTCTGCCGGCGTTTGGAAGCAGTTAAACCAAAATCAGTATCAATTCAGATCCAATAGTGGCGGGGTGTTGAGTTGGTATCCGACGACGAAAAATTTCTGGTTTCAAGGGAAATCGGCGGCAGCGGACGAGTTGGAGCGGCTAATTAGGGATATTTTGGGTATGGAGGAAGGGCCGCAATCTGAGACTGTCACGTTTGCCGCTGATGAGGCCATAAAGCATTTGTCTGAGGCTGTGTTCGCCGATAATACCTCCTTCCTGGACGATTCGTACTCGGATTCTGAGTTGGTGATAGGGCTGGTCGGTGCCGTAGGTACTGATTTGAGAATTGTCTCGCAACTTATTAGCGAGCGTTTGAAAGCATTCCACTACTGCACCGACCAGATCAAGATTTCTTCCGACGTAATTGCAATGCTGGGCGATGAGCCGACTGCTGGCGATGAGTATGAGCGTATTGATGGGTTCATGACTGAAGGTAATAGGCTGCGCAAAAAATGTAAGGATAACTCGGTTCTTGCCCTGGGTGCAGCGGCGGTTATTGGGAGAAGGCGTGCGGAGAACGCCCCCCGAAGAAATGCCTATCTAATCAATTCGTTGAAGAGCCCGCACGAGGTGCAGCGGTTACGAAAAATCTATGCGGGTGGTTTTTTTCTAATTGGTGTGCATGCAGATCACGAGCGTCGACATAACTACCTGGTCCAGGATTTACGGCTGACGAAATCCCAAGCAGCAGATTTGATTTCCCGCGATGAAAACGAAAGCGATGAGTACGGCCAGCACACAAGGGATACCTATCACTTATCTGACTTTTTCATAAGTTATAATGGTAATCACGATGCTCTAAAGATGCAGATTTGGAGAGTGCTGGATCTGCTCTTTGGTCGGCCCTATATCACTCCAACTTTCGATGAGTATGCAATGTTTATGGCATTTTCCTCATCGCTTAGGTCTGGCGACCTCTCGCGTCAGGTAGGAGCGGTAGTCGCTAGGAATCACTGCATCGTCGCGACCGGAGCGAACGATGTGCCAAAAGCAGGAGGTGGTCTGTATTGGCCCTACAAAAATGCATCGCATGCGATTGTAGACAGCGATGATGGTCGTGATTATATGCGTGGTGAAGACTCGAACGCTGCTCAGAAAAAAATTATTATTGATGAGATTGTCAGGATATTACCTGAGGCTCTTCGTGATACGTTAGCGCCGCTTATAAGAAAATCCACAATTAAAGACATTACTGAGTATGGGAGGGTCGTTCATGCTGAAATGGAAGCTTTGCTTTCCGCCAGTCGGTCAGGTATCAGCGTGATGGACAGTGAGCTGTATTGCACGACTTTCCCTTGCCATAATTGTGCAAAACATATGATCGCCGCCGGCATCAAGCGTGTCATTTACGTGGAGCCGTATCCCAAGAGTAAGGCGCTCCAATTTCATTCTGACGCAATTTCTACTGCTGAAGGTGCAAGCGGAGTACTTTTTGAACCCTTTATGGGCGTAGGACCCAGGAGATTTTTTGATCTTTTTTCAACAAATCTGGGAAGTGGCTATCCTGTCATTCGTAAGACAGATGAAGGGCAAACGGTTGACTGGACAGAAGCAGATGCTAAATTGCGCACCCAAATGCTGCCTTGCTCATACATAGAGAGAGAGGCCATAGCAAGTACGATGCTGTCAACATACTTGAAGGAGAAATCAGATGAGCGGGGCTAAGCAAGATTTTCTTCGTTATCTTGACGATTGCCGTAAAAAAGTCGAGCAATGGCCTACTTGGAAACAGGAGGCTTTGAAGGCCCCTTTTAGGTCTGATAAGTCGGCAGAGCCCGCCCAGTTACGCATGCAACCTAAGCGTTGAGACTTTACACAGAGAGGTATGTACCTCTCTGTGTGTTCTTCGTCAGCGTTCCCGCTCGGCGAACACCACGGTGCGTGCAGCCACCACCAGACAATCGGTCAGCTCTGGCGAGGAGAACTTGGTGAGGATGGCATTGGCCCCGGCCTGGGTTGCCTTCTCGCTGCTCATGGCGCTGTCCAGCGAGGTGTGCAGCAGCACGTACAGGTGCTGGAAGTCGGGTGTTTCGCGCAGGGTGCGGGTGAAGGCGTAGCCGTCCATTTCGCTCATTTCGATGTCGGAGACGATGATGTTGATCTCCTGCGCGGTGCCTTGCAGCTCCAGCAGCACGTTGATGGCGTCTTTGGCGCTGCGCGCGGTGTGGCATTCGATGCCCAGGTTGCGCAGGGTGTGCACCGACTGCTGCAGGGCCACCTGGCTGTCGTCCACCACCAGGATATTGGCGGCGGCCAGCAGGCTGGCGTCTTCTTCGCCCAAGGTGCCGTGGGGCGCCTCGGCCACCGGTGGGGCGATGGAGTGGATGACTTTTTCGATGTCCAGCACCTGCACCAGGGCGTTGTCGACCCGGGTCACGCCGGTGATGAACGAGCGGTTGCCCGAAGCAAAGGGTGGCGGTTTGATGTCGGTGCTCAGGCAATGCACGATGCGGCTCACCGCCTGCACATGCAGGCCCTGGCGCGAGCGGCTGATCTCGGTGACGATCAGGCAGCCGCCGGACGGGTCGGCCAGTGGCTGTTCGCCAATGGCACGTGACAGGTCGATGACCGACAGCGAATGGCCACGCAGGGTCGCTACACCTTTCACGTTGGGGTGCGATTCCGGCAGCTTGGTCAGCGGCGGGCAGGGGATGATTTCGCTGACCTTGAGCAGGTTGATTGCCATCAACTTGCCGCTGCGCAGGGTGAACAGCAGCAGGGACAACGAGTCCGCGCGGGCATTTTGCGTGGCCATGGTGACCTTCGGTGGGGAACAGGGGATAACCGGTTATCGGCCTGTTCAGGCTGGGCTTTAGGTATTTTGCACAGACCCTGGGAGCGCTCGGTCCCCTGTGGGAGCGGGCAAGCCCGCGAAGCAGACGACGCGGTATATGGCACCGGCTGCGCCGGTGTTCGCGGGCATGCCCGCTCCCACAAGGAATGTGTGTTCGGCCCCGGGTCAGCGTTCGCGCAGGGCTTCCTTGGCCCGGTTCAGCGGCTTGATCAGGTAATCGAGGATGGTCTTCTCCCCGGTGCGGATATCCACCGTGGCAATCATCCCCGGCACGATCGCAAAGTGCTTGCCGGCCTTGTTCTGCAAGCTGTCCTGCTCGGTACGGATGAACACCCTGTAGTAATAGATTTCCGGTTTCACTTCATCCTGCAGGGTGTCCGGCGAAATACCCACCACCTTGCCTTCCAGCCCGCCATACACCGAGTAGTCATAGGCACTGATCTTGACCTTGGCCGCCTGGTCCGGGTGGATGAAGGCGATGTCCCGCGGCGCGATGCGGGTTTCGATCAGCAGGCGTTCGTCCATCGGCACGATCTTCATCACCTGGCCACCGGGCTGCACCACGCCGCCCAAGGTGTTGACCTCGATGTCCTTGACGATGCCACGCACCGGCGAGCGCAGGGTCAGGCGAGTCAGCGAGTCGCTGCGCCCGCGGACCACTTCCGACAGGCTGTCGGCCTCGGCACTGGCCCTGGCCAGTTCTTCCCGGGCGCGCACCAGGTAGTCGGAGCGCGCCTCGTTGGCCTTGAGCTCCAGCTCCGAACGCTGGCGGTTCAGGCGAATCACTTCGACCCGGCTGGAGGCGCCCATCTTTGCCAGGTTCTCGGTGATCTTCAGCTCGCTGCGCACCAGTTGCAGCGAGTCCTGGATGCCCGCCAGGGTCTGCTCCAGGCCGCGGCGGCGGGTCTGGTACAACGCGGTTTCGGCGTCGATCAGGTCGGGTGAGTCGCGCAGGCTTTCCGGGAATTTCAGCGGCTTGCCGGTCACCTCTGCCTGCAGGCGGGCCTGGCTGGCCTTTGCCGCGCGGTACTTGGCTTCGCTCTCGCCGACACTGGAGGCGGTCTTGGTCGGGTCGAGCTGGGCCAGCACCTGGCCGCGCTCGACCAGGTCGCCTTCGGCCACGCTCATTTGTGCAACGATGCCGCCCTCAAACGACTGGATCACCTGCTCGCGCGAACTGGGGATTACCTTGCCGGTGCCGGTGGACACTTCGGTCACCTCGAACCAGGCGGCCCAGGCCAGGAATGCAGCCAGCATCAAGGCACAGATGGTGATGATGCGGCCGGCGCGGAACACCGCCTGGTCGTCCTGCCCATCCAGGTAGGAGGCCGGGAGTTCATGGTTGCTCATGCCTGGGCTCCTTGCAGTTTGGCCAGCGCGGCATCGCGGGTGTCATCGATGACGATGCGCCCGCCGTCCAGCACCAGGATGCGGTCGACCCGTTGCAACACGCTCAGGCGGTGGGTGGCGATCACCAGGGTACGGCCCTGGCAGAAGCGTTCGAGGTTATCCAGCAGCTTGCGCTCGGTCATGTCGTCCAGCGACGCGGTCGGTTCGTCCAGCAGCAGTACTTGCGGCTGGCGTACCAGCAGGCGCGACAGCACCAGGGCCTGGCGCTGGCCGCCAGACAAGCCCAGGCCGCCTTCCAGGATCAGGTGGTCCATGCCCTTGGGCAGGCGGCGGACAAAGTCCAGCGCGCCCGTGGCAGCCAGTGCGGCCACCAGTTCCTGGTCGCTGGCCTGGCCGGCGCCGAGGGTGAGGTTTTCCCGCAGGGTGCCGTGGAACAAGCGCGCGTACTGTGGCAGCAGGCCCACGTCACGGCGCAGGTCGGCAGGGTCGAGGTGGCCCATGGCGATGCCGTCCAGGCTGACCTCGCCTTGCACCAGGTCCATGGCCCCTCCCAGGGCTTGCAGCAGGGTCGACTTGCCGGCGCCGTTACGCCCGAGGACGGCAATGCGTTCGCCCGGCTGGATATCCAGTTGGCCGATGTTCAGTACGGGCGGGGACTCCTCGCTGTAGCGGAAGTTGGCCTGGCGCAGGCGGTACTCGCCACGAATGGCCGGCAGGTGCACGCGGGCTTCGCCTTCGGGGTGGTCGACCGGTGACTGCATCAGCTTGTCCAGCCCTTGCAGGGCCACCTTGGCCTGCTGCCAGCGGGTCAGCACATGGGTCAGCTGCGCCAGTGGCGCCATCATCCGTGACGACAGCATCGACGCCGCCACCAGGCTACCGGTGGTGAGGTCGCCGGCGATGACCATCGGTGCGCCGACCACGATGACCACGGCAAACACCGCGCCCTGCACGTTCTGGGTCCAGGTCACCAGGCCATTGGTGAGGGTGCGCAGGCGCAGGTTGGTGTGGGCGCAGGCGGCGTTGTACTGGTTCCACTGCCGCTCGAAGCGTGCTTCGGCCTGCAGTGCCTTGATCTCGTCCAGGCCCTGGATGCTTTCCACCAGCATGGCGTTGCGCAGCGCCGATTCACGCATCGAGGCGTTGGCATACCTGGCCAGACGCCGTTGTGCCAGCAGCCCGGGCAACACCATGGCCAGCAGCGCAACCAGCGGGATGATCACCAGCACGCCGCCGATCAGCCAGAATACGAACAGGAACAGCAGGAAGAACGGCAGGTCGGCCAGGGCCGTGGCGGTACTGGAGGTGATCAGGTCGCGGATCGATTCCAGCTCGCGCAGCTGCGAGATGAACGAGCCGGTGGACTTCGGCCGTACCGAGTTGCGCAGGCGCAGGGCATGCCCGTAGACCAGGTCGCTCACCCGCAGGTCGGCGCGTTTGCCGAGCAGGTCGGTCACCTTCAGCCGCAACAGGCGCATGCTGAAGTCGAACACCAGCGCCAGCACCACGCCACCGAACAGCACGTACAGGGTTGGCAGCGACTCGGCCGGGATCACCCGGTCGTACACCTGCATCGAAAACAGAACCCCCGCGAGGGCCAATACGTTGGCCACCAGCGAGGCGACCATCACCTGCCCATAGGGGCGCAGGTCGCGCAGCACGATGCGGGCAAACCAGTGGCGGTCGTAGGGCGCGGTGTAGTCATCGGTGCGCACATCGCGCAGCGGCCGTGCCGGGCGCAGCAGGGCGACGCGGTTGATGCGGCCCTTGAGGGTGTCGCGGGGCAGGCGAGAGGTCAGGCCCTGGTCGCCAGCGAACACCACCGCCAGGTCGTCCTCTTCGGTGACCGACTCGACCACCGCCAGCTGGCCGTCATCCAGTTCCAGCACCAGCGGTGTACGCCACTGTCGCAACCCCTTGGCATCGAAGCGCACGAAGCGCAGGGCCAGGCCGGCCTGGCGCGCCATGTGGCGAAGGATCTCGTCCAGCGGGCGGGCATCCTCGACGGCGGCCAGGCGAATACGCTGGGGCGACACGTCCAGGCGGTAGTGGTGCGCTACCTGCAGCATCACTTCCAGCCAAGGCCCAAGGTCTGGTCGATGAGGCGCTTCGGCCGCTGGGGCAGTGGGTTGTTCAGGCAGGGTCACATTGATCGAATCGGTCATGGCTGGATCTCCACCCCTTGCAGGTTGCGCCCCTCAAGGCCAAAGGCCGTGCGCAGGGCGCCGGTGTTGTACAGGCAGTCGACATCCAGGCGCAGCAGGTCGGAGCGGGTGCCGGCGAGTTCGAAGCGTGACTGGTAGATCTCCTGCTCGGCGTTGAGCAGGTCGAGCAGCGGCCGCGTGCCCAGGTCCAGGTACTGGCGGCCGTAAAGCATGCGTGCTTCCTGGATGCTGACCTGGCGCGCTTCCAGCGAAGTCAGTCGGCGGCCCAGCCCGGAGGTTTGTGCCATGGCCTCGGCCAGGCCACGACGGGCTTGCAGGCGGGCCGCGTCTTCGGCGGAGTCGGCGGCGGTCAGGGCGTGACCGGCTGCGCGGCTGCGGGCACTGATGGCACCCCCTTGATAGATGGGCACCTCGACGTTCAGGTAGATGCCCGCCTGGGTGCGGTCCATGCGTGAGTTGTCGCGGTTGTAGTCGTTGTCCAGGTAGTGGTTGACCTGTGGTTGCAACGACAGGGTCGGGTAGGCCTCGGCCTTGGCCTGGGCCAGCTCGGCCTGGCCCTGAGCGCGCTGGGCCAGGGCCATCAGCACGGCAGGCAGGCGGTCATCGCCTTGCGAGGGCCGCTTGCAGGCCTGGTTCAGCGCTGCTGGCGAATCCTCGGCCAGCGCCGGTGGGGTGATGCGCCCCATCAGTGCCGCCAGGGTCGAACGCCAGCGCTCGTACTGCGACTGGTATTCCTCAAGCGTGGCGCGGGCGCTTTCCACACGGGACTCGGCCTGCACCACGTCGGAACGGGTACTGGCGCCCATGTCGCTGCGCTGGCGGGCCATGCCGGCAATGTCGCCCACCCCGCGGATCTGGTCGCGGGCAATGGTCATCAATTGTTCATAGCGGCGGGTTTCGATCCAGGCGTAGGCCGTGTCGCGCGCCAGCTCGTCGACCACCAGCAGGATGTTGGCCTGGGCGCGGGCGGCGGCAGCCTGGGCGGCGTTGACGGCGCTGTCGACCTTGCCGAAGTCGTAGAGCATCTGCTTTAGCGACAGGTTCAGGGCCTGGCTGTTGCGGTCGCCGCCATAACCGGTGTCATAACCGGTGCGGATACCGCCGGAAATCTGCGGGTAATACCCGGCGCGGGCGACGTTGATGCCTTCGCCCTGCTTGTAGAGGTTGCCGATGGCTTCGGCGATGCTCGGGTGCCATTGCGCGGCCTGCAGCACCGCGTCGGTCAGCCCCAGCCGCTCGCCACTGGCGACCGGGGCCATGCCGGTGGGGGGGCGTGCGGGCACCGCTTCGGGCGCATCGCGTAGCAGCGATGGCCCGATCTGGCGCAGTTGGGGGTCTATATCATCGGCTGCCTGGGCAGCCGGGTGGAAGTTCAGGGCCAGGAGCCCGAAGGCTCCCAGCAACAGCGGTGACAGCGGACTGCTTCGCTTCACATAGTTCCCTTACTGCTGGTCGTCCTTGCCGCCGGGCATATGCCCGGCGGGTTTGCAGCGGCCTCAGACCACATGGATACCGTTCTGTACCCACAGGTGATGGCTTGGATCCTCCTGGGCCGTGTATTGGTTATAGTCGATACCGTCGGCAGTTTGGTTCCCGACCAGCGTCCAGTTGTCCGTCATGTGAACCGAGTCTTTTTCGTCCCCCTTGATGATCAGCGTGTCGGTGCCGGTTTCGGTGATGGCCACCACGTCCGCGAGGTTGAGCGTCAGCGCCACCGAACTGGTGTCGTTGAGGTCGATGACTTCGATGTCATGCACGCGCCCGGCCAGGTTGCCCAGGTCGATGCTGGCATCGCCGCCGCCCCACAGCAGGGTGTCGGTACCGGTGCCGCCCTCGACACTGGCGAAGTTCTGGTCAACCACCACCAGGGTGTCGTTGCCCGCACCACCCTGCAGGGTGATATGGCCACCCTGGCTGCCATCGAGGTGGTCGTTGCCGTCGGTGCCGGCGATCACATCGGTAGCGGCTGCCAGGCTGGCCAGCGCTACGGCCTCGTCACCGGTGTCGGCCTGCAGTGAAGTGAAGGTGGTGAGGCCGGCAGCATTGTCCAGGTTGACGGTCAGTGTCGCGGTGTCGGTGGTGCCGTTCGGGTGGGTCAGCTCGTAGGTGAAGGTGTCGTGCTGCCCGACCACTGCCGAGGTGAGCCCCGCGTTGAGGGTGTAGGTGTAGCTGCCGTCGGCATGCACCAGCAAGGTGCCATAGGTGCCGGCCACGCTCACCCCGTTGTAGCCCGGGATGGTGTAGGTGTTGGCCGCTGTCAGCACGCTCAGCACGGTCAGTGCGGACCCTACATTGTCATCGCTCAGCAGGTTGCCGGTAGCCGCGGTAGCACTGCCCACCACGAATTGATCCAGGTGCGTGGCCGTGGCATTGACGGTGGTGGTGATCGAGCTGAGCAGCCCGATGCCGCCTGCCGACACTTTCACGTGGTAGGTGCCTGGCCCCTGGTCCTGGAAGGTATAGCCGGCACCTCCGCCCAGCAAGCTGACCAGCGAGCCCCCGTTCACGACCTGCACCGACACGTACAGGCCGGTCGCCGGGTTGAGCTTGAGCAGCTCGATGGTGGTGCCGTTGAGCAGGCTCAGGAGGTTGGTGGAGTTAACCACCACCTGCAGGTCGGTCACGGTATTGGCAGCGACCGTGGTGGTGTACGTGGCCGAGCGCGAACCGATTACCGGCAGGCTGAGCGGCGTGAACGTGGTGGACGAGGTGGTTTCCGGGTTGACCAGGGTGATATGGCTGCTGCCCACGTCGTTGACCGCATCCACTACCGTGGCCGGCGCACCGTAGTTGGTGTTGCTCCAGATCTCCGTGGCTTGCGGGCTGTCGATGCGTACATACAGGTTGGCCGCATCGGACAGGCCGTTCGGGTGCACCAGCTGGTAGCTGAACACATCCACCTTGCCGACGCTGCCTGGGCTGCCGTTCGGGGTGTAGGTGTAGCTGCCGTCACCGTGGATCACCAGGGTGCCGTACAGGCCCTGCACCGTGGTGGCAGTGCCAGCGGCAACGTAGCTGCCGTTCTTCAGCACTTGCAGCACAGCGCCGCTGTCCGGGCCACGGGCATCCACGGTGCCATCGGTGCCGACATCGGTGATGACGTTGCCGGAGGTGGGGGTGCCGGTACCGGTGAACTGGGTCAGGCTGGTGGCCGTGATGTCCAGCGAGGTGGTCACGTTGGTTACCAGGCCGATACCACCACTGCCGACGGTCAGGCGATAGTCACCGGCTTGCAGGGTACCGATATCGACCTGCAGGCCGAGCGGCAGCACGATAAGGTCGAGCAGGCCCTGATTGTTGCCGGTGGCGATGGTCACCCAGGCGCCGGTAGCGTCCTTCACCTGCAGGGTGAACGTGGAGTTGTTGAGCAATGCCAGCACGCTGTTGGTGGTCAGCGTGAGCGTCGGGTCCACTGTCGTGCCTGCTGCCACGGTCCAGGTATACGTCTTGGTGAAACCCGATATCAGCGTGGTGAAGCTGTCGGTATAGGTTTTTGTAGCGCTGACCGGTACCAGGTTGACCGTTGCCGTCGCCAGGTTGTCACTGGCGATGACCGGCGCGTTGGCGTCCACATCCGGCGCGGTGACGTTGACGTTGCCCGACACGTTGCCGCGCGGGTCGCTGACGGTTACCGAGAGGACCTGGCCGTTGTCCTGAGGCGGGTTCAGGGTCACGGTGAAGACGCCGTCCGGCTGCACCGTGGCGGTTTGCAGCACGGTACCGTTGGCGCTGCGCACGGTCACGGTGGCACCCACTTCGCCGGTACCGGTGAGGGTACCGCCATCGGCACTGAACAGCAGGTTGCCGGCAGCCGCAGGCGGGGTCAGGTCCGGTGCGGTCAGCGCGGTGCCGGTGGACACGTTGCCGGCGCTGTCGGTGAGGGTGACGCTCAGTGCCTGGTTGTCGATCTGCGCGGCGGTCAGGCTGACCACGAACAGGCCGTTGCTGCCCACCGTCGCGGTACCCAGCACCGTCCCGGCACTGTTGCGCACGGTAACCGTGCTGCCGATCTGGCCAGAGCCGCTGACTGCGGTACCGTTGGCGTTGATGGTGGCCAGCGGGGCGGCTGGCGGGGTGGTGTCCGGTGCGGTCACGCTGGTGCTACCGGACAAGTTGCCCGCAGCATCGGCCTGGCGCACCACCAGCAGTTGCCCGTCGTTCTGTGGCGAGGTCAGGGTGATGGTGAAGGTGCCGTCGGGTTGCACCACGCCGGTACCGACCTGGCCGTTCGGGCCTTGGACCGTTACGGTCGCGCCCGCTTCACCGTTACCGGTAAGCACGGTACCCGTGCCGTTGACGGCCACGTTGGTCGGTGCGACCGGTGGCTGCAGGTCGGCGGCGGTGTAGCTGGTACTGCCGGACACATTACCCGCAGCGTCGGCCTGGCTCACGCCCAGGACCTGGCCGTTGAGCTGCGGGGCGTTCAGGTTGACGGTGAACACACCACCGCCATTCACCACCGCCGTACCGAGCACGTTGTTGCTGGCGTCGCGCACGGTCACTGTGGCCCCGGCTTCACCGGTGCCGGTCAGCACCAGGCCATTGACGGACAGGTTGGTCACCAGCGGGTTGGCCGGTGGCGTGATGTCGCCCGCTTGCAGGAAGGTCGGCTGGGATTCGCCGCCCACCAGTGCAACAGCAGTCACCGAAATGTGCTGGCCGTTGAGCTGGGCTGTGTTCAGCGTCAGGGTAAAGGTGCCGTTAAGAGTAGCGCCGCCTGTGCCGATCAGGTTGCCTGCGGCATCGTAGACGCGGATGCCAACGCCGCTTGGCGCATTGCCTGTCAGGGTGAGGCCGTCGCTGCCCAAGGTCACGTCGGTCGGCGGCACGGGCGGTGCGATCAGTGGGGTGACGTAGGTCGCGACGGCGGAGGTGTTGAAACCGTCGGACTGCGTCACACCCAACGTCGCGAGAATGCCGGCAGGGGGGACCAGCGTTATCTGGAAGTTGCCTGCAGCATCCACCGTACCGGTGCCGAGCACGGTTCCACCACGGCTGACGGTGACGGTGGCATTGGGCTCGCCCTTGCCGGTCAGCACGTCGAAGGTGTTGTTGATGGCCATGTCAGTGACCACGGCAGGCGGCGAGGTGTCGTTGGTCTGGTAGGGGACAACCACCGAGGCGTTGCCGGCATCGTCCGTGGACACCACCGTCAGCAGTTGGCCGTTGTTTTGCGCCGGGCTGATCGGCACCGTGAACTGGCCGTTCTCACCTACTTCCACCGAGCCCACGATGTTGTTGTTCGGGCCGCGCACTGTAATGGTGGTGCCGGCTTCGGCCGTACCGGTCATCGACGTGCCAGCCGGGTTGAGCAACAGGTTGCTCGGTTGCACCGGTGGCGTAAGGTCTGGGGCGAACACTGCCAGTGGCGCCGAAGGGTTGCCGGTGGGGTCCTGGGCGATGATGGTCAGCGTTTCGCCGTTGATTTGCGGGTTGTTGAGGTTGAGGACAAAGGTGCCGTCCGGATCGACCGTGACCTGGCCCAGCAGGTCGCCGTTGTTGTTGACCACGGTCACCCGGGTGCCGGCTTCGGCGGTACCGACCAACTGGGTGCCACTGTTGTTGATGGTGGCAATTACTCCAGCCGGTGGGGTGATATCCACCGCCGTGACGGTGCTGACCACCGATATGTTGTCCTTGCCGTCGGTCAGGGTTACCTGCAGCACCTGGCCATTCAACTGTGGCGAATCCAGTTCGACCACGAAGATGCCGTTGGCAGCCACCACGGCCGTGCCGATCAGCTCGGTACCGACGTACACCTTCACCGTGGCGCCCGCTTCGCCGACACCGCCAAGTTCAGTGCCCGCCGCATTGAGCCGCAGCTCGGTTGCGGCTGCCGGCGGCGTGTGGTCCGGGGCCAGCACGGTGACTGGCAGGCTGATGTTGCCGGGTGGGTCGGCCTGCAACACCGACAGCGCTTCGCGGTTGATTTGCGCTGGCGTCAGTTCGACGCGGAAGGAGCCGTCTGCCAGCACCGTGCCGGTACCCAGCACGGTACCGGCGGCGTTGCTTACGGTGACCGTCGCGCCCGCTTCGCCTCGGCCGAAGACCACGCTGCCATCGGTGGTGATGTCCACCTCGGTGAGCGGGGCCGGCGGCGTGAAGTCCGGCGTCTGCAGTGTTGCCACTGCCGACACGTTACCCGCCCCATCGGCCTGGGTGACGCTGAGCAGTTCGGCGTTGCCCAATGCCGGGCTCAGGGTGAGGGTGAAGTGGCCGCTGGCATCGACGATGGCGCTGCCGATTTCCTCGCCGGCGGGGTTGGTCACGGTCACCTGCGCGCCGACTTCGCCGCGGCCCGTGATGGTGACGCCATCACTGGAGATGGCCAGCTCGCTGGGTGCTGCAGGGGGTGTGGTATCCGCTGCGGTGATGGCGCTGGCGGCGGACTGGTTGCCTGCCGCATCGGTCAGCACCACGTGCACCTGCTGGCCGTTGGCCTGAGGCGATGCGAAGCTGACCTGGAAGGTGCCGTCGGCGCGCACCGTTGTGCTGCCCAGCACAGTGCCATCGGCGGCGAGTACGCGGACAGTTGCACCCGCCTCGCCGGTACCGTTGAGCAGGCTGCCTCCTCCGGCGAAGGCCAGGTTGGCGGCGGCATCCGGCGCCACCCGGTCAGGGGCGGTGAGGCTGACGCTGTTGGACTCGTTGCCCGCGACGTCGGACTGGCTGGCGCTGAGTTGTTCGCCGTTGATCTGTGCGGTGCCCAGGGTGACGCTGAAGTTGCCGCTGGCATCAACCACGGCGGTGCCCAGGTCGATACCGCCTTCGCCAATCACGGTGACGGTAGCGCCCGGTTCACCGCGGCCACTGAGTACCAGGCCGTCGTTGGACAGCACCAGGTTGGTCAGCGCCTGCGGTGCTGTGGTGTCCGGTGCCAGCAGGGTGGCCGGCAGCGAGACTGCGCCGTCGCTGCCGGTGGCGCTGACTTGCAGCACTTCACCGTTGGCCTGGGCACTGCCCAGGTTGACGGTGAAGGTACCGTCGTTGGCTACCGGGCTGCTGCCCAGCAATACGCCGTTGGGGCCATACACCTTGACCGTGCTGCCCACCGCTGCGGTACCGGTCACAGACAGGCCGTCGGCGGCCAGCACCAGGTTGTCTGGCGTTGCCGGTGCCAGAAGGCCCGGCGCGGTGACGTTTTGCGCAGGGGAGACGTTCTGTGCGGCATCAGCCTGAACCACGCTGAGGCTTTCACCGGTGAGTGCGGCCGGCGACAGGGCCACGCTGAAGTGGCCGTCGGCGCCGACCGTGGCAGTGCCCAGCACGGTATTGTCGGGTGCCCGCACGGTGACCGTTGCACCGGCTTCGCCATTCCCCGTGAGGGTGGCGCCACTGGCGGAGACCGCCAGGTTGGTCACGGCCGCTGGCGGCGTGGTGTCGGCTGCGGTGTAAGGCGCGGCCGGCGACACGTTGCCCGCCGCGTCGGTGGCGGTTACCTGCAGGCTCTGGCCATTGGTCTGGGCGCTGTTCAGGGTGACCTGGAAGGTGCCGTTGCTGCCGGCGACCGCCGTGCCCAGCACGTTGCCGCTGGCATCGCGCACGGTCACGGTACTGCCGGCCTCGGCATTACCGGTCAGTTGCAGCCCGGTGGCCGCCAGCGCCAGTGCAGTCGGTGCAGCGGGTGGGGTGAAGTCCGGCGCGGTGACTGCCACGGCGGTGGAGGTGTTGTTGCCCGCGTCGGTCTGCGTCACGCTCAGGTGCTGGGCGTTGAGCTGGGCGCTGTCCAGGGTCAGGGTGAAGCTGCCGTTGGCGGCCACCAGGCCGGTGCCGATGATGGTGCCATCCGGGCCGCGCACGGTGACTGTGGCGCCGGCTTCGCCCAGGCCGGTCAGGGTCAGGCCGTTGTTGTTCAGCGCCACGTTGGTCAGCGGTGCGGGTGGGGTCAGGTCCGGGGTCGTCACATTGACGGCTGGCGACGTGTTGCCGGCGGCATCCACTTGCGTGACACCGATGGCCTGGCCGTTGGCTTGCGGGGTGTCGAAGGTCACCGTGAAGCGACCGTCGGCGCCCACCGTGGCGGTACCCAGCACGCTGCCGGCGGCGTTGCGCACCTGCACCGTAGCGCCCACTTCACCGCTGCCGGACAGCTGCCGGCCGTCCTGGCTCAAGGCCGGGTTGGTGATGGCGGCGGGTGGCGTGCGGTCTGGCGTGGCCAGGCTGGCCGGGCCGGAGACGTTGCCGGCAGCATCGCTGAGGGTGACCTGCAGCGGGCTGCCGGTGGTTTGCGCGCTGGGCAGGGTGACCTGGAACTGGCCGTTCTGGTTGACGGTACCGGTGGCCAGGACAGCGCCACTGGCATCGCGAATGGTCACTGTGGCGCCGGCCTCGCCCTGGCCACTGAGCACGGTAGCCGCGCTGTTCAGGCTGAGGTTGCTGGCCGCCAGCGGTGCTTGCAGGTCGGGTGCCTGCACGCTGGCTGCCAACGATACGTTACCGGCGGCGTCGGCCTGGGTGACGATCAGGTTCTGGCCGTTTGCCGCAGCCGGGGAGAGGTTGACGCTGTACAAGCCATTGTTGCCAACCACGGCGCTGCCGAGCAGGGTGCCCTGAGCGTCGGTGACCCGCACGGTCGCGCCCACTTCACCCTGGCCGGTCAGCGTGCTGCCGGTGCGGTCGATGTCTGCGGTAGGTGCGTTTGGCGCGGTGGTGTCGTTGGCGACTAAGGTGGCCGGAACCGATGGCTGGCCATCGGCGCCGATACGTGCGCTGACCTGCAAGGTTTGCGCGTTGAGCTGGGCGTTGCCGAAGAACACCCGGAAGGAGCCATCGCTGCCCACCGTCGCGGTGCCCAAGGTGGCGCCGCCGGAAGTCACGGTAATCAGCGAGCCGACCGTGCCGGTACCCGTCAGCACGAAGCCGTCGGCACTGATGGCCAAGCCTGCAGGCGTTGCCACCTCGGTGCCGGTCGGGCCGGTCAGGGTAACGCCATCGGACTCATTGCCGGCAGGGTCGATGACCACCACGCTGACTTGATCGCCCGAGGTCAACGGCGGGTTGACCGGTATCACGAAGGTGCCATCCGGGCCGGCAGTTGTCGTGCCGAGGTCGTCGCCGGTGACCGGGTCGCGGATGACCACGGTGCTACCCGGCTCGGCGGTACCGCCAATGGTGCTGCCATCCGGGCTCACGGTCACGCCGGTAGCGGGTTCCGGGTCGGTGTTGTCTGGTGCGGTGACGGTAATCGGCGCCGAGCTGTTGCCAGCCGGGTCGGTGACGATCACGGTCACGGTTTCGCCGTTGTTCTGGGTGGTCGGCAGCGTCACGCTGAAGCTGCCGTCGGCATTCACCGGAACCGTGGTTTCCACGCCAGCGCCGTCACGCACGGTCACGGTTTCTGCACCCGGCGCGTTGCCGCTGACGGTAGTGCCATCCTCGCTGACCTCAACCCCGGTCGGCAGGGCCGGTGGGGTGATGTCCGGTGCATTGATCGGTGTGTTGTCGGAAACGTTGCCCGCGGCATCGGTCAGGGTTACCTGCAGGGTCTGGCCATCCAGCTGTGCAGGTGCCAGCGGCACGGTGAAGTTGCCACCTGCCGGTACTACCACGGTGCCAAGCAGGTCGCCGCCAGCGTTGCGTACTTCAACGGTGCTGCCTGCCTCGCCGGTGCCCTGGATGGCGTTGCCGCCCGGGGTGATGGTGAGGCCGGCCGGAGCGGTCGGTGCCGTGTTGTCGTCGGCGGTAAAGGTAGCCGACGGCGAGGCATTGCCGCCGCCATCGATCAGCACCACCGACAACACTTCGCCGTTGGTCTGGGCGGGGGTCAGTGTCACTTCGAACGTACCGCCTGCACCCACTGGGATGGTGCCCAGCAGGTCGCCTGCAGCGTTGCGAACCTCGACGGTGCTGCCAGGCTCGCCCTGGCCGCTGAGCAGCGTGCCGGTAGGATCAAGGCCCAGGCCTTGCGCCGGCAGCGGTGCCTCGAAGTCTGGTGCGGTGACGGTGCCGGCGGGTGAGTCGTTGCCGGCGTTGTCCGCCTGGGTGACGGACAGGGTCTGGCCATTGAGCTGTGGCGGGTCGATGCTCACCTGGAAGCTGCCATTGGGCTGAACGGTGGCGGTGCCCAGCACGGTGCCTTCGGCGTTGGTGACGCTCACCTGCGCACCTGGCTCGCCGCTGCCGGTAATGGTCCGGCCATCGCCGGACAGGGTCAGGCCGGTCGGGGTAGCCGGCAACTCGGTGTCCGGTGCCGGCAGGTCGACTGCCGCCGACAGGTTGCCGGTCGGGTCACGCTGCTCCACGGTCAGTGCCTGGCCGTTGGTCTGCGGTGGGGTGAGGGTGATTTCGAACGCACCGTTTTCGCCGACCACGGTGCTGCCCAGCACGCTGCCGTCCGGCCCGCGCACGGTGACCGTGGCACCGGGTTCGCCGTTGCCGGTGACCGTGGTGCCGGTGCCATCGATGGCCGGGGTGGTGACCACTTGCGGTGGGGTGGAGTCGGGTGCAGTGAAGTCTACGGGCCCTGCGCTGTTGCCCAGGTTGTCGGTGGCTTCGACTGTGAGGCTTTCACCATTGCGCTGCGGTGCGTTGAGGGTGACATCGAAGCGGCCGTCGGCGCCTACGGTGGCGGTGCCCAGCACGTTGCCGTCGGCGTCGCGCACGGTGACGATGGAACCGTTCTGGCCTTGGCCGGTGAGGTGAATGCCAGCGGTATCGATGGCCAGCCCCGAGGGTTGCAGTGGGCCGTCTATGTCGGGCGCCATGGTAGTGGCGCTCGAAGTATTGCCGGCTGCGTCGCGCAGCACCACGTCCAGTTCCTGACCGTCGGTCTGTGGCGGGATCAGGACCAAGCTGATCACGCCGTCGGCACCCACCTGGGCGTTGCCCAGCACAGTACCGTCGGCGCTGATGACCTGCACGGTGGTGCCCGGCTCGCCGCGGCCGGTCAGCAGGCTGCCATCGGCACTTACTTGCAGCTGGCTGGCTTCATTGGGCGGGGTGATATCGGGGGCGAGGATCTGGGTAGGCAGCGAGCTGTTGCCAGCGCCATCGACAGCCACCACATCCAGGGTTTCGCCGTTGGCCTGTGCCGGGGTCAGGGTGATGAGGAAGCTGCCGTCCGGGCCAGCCTGGGTGCTGCCCAGCACATTGCCCTGTGCGTCGCGCACTTCTACCTGCGTACCTGCCGGGGCGGTACCGGCGAGGGTAGAGCCGTCAGGGGCCACTACAATGCCGCTCGGGCTCTCGGGCAGCGGTGTATCGGCAACCGTCACGCTGAGCCCCACCGAGGTATTGCCAGCGGCATCGGTCTGTACCACCACGACGGTTTCGCCCGCCACCAGCGGTGCTTCAAGGTCGACCACGAAGGTGCCATTCGGTGCCACGGTGCCGGTACCGATGACCGCGCCCTGTGCGTCGCGCACTTCCACGGTGGCGCCGGGTTCGCCCCGGCCAGACACGGCCAGGCTGCCATCGGCTGCCACCACGTCGGTGACGAGTGCCGGGGCGGTGATGTCCGGGGTCACATAGCTCAGCGGTGGCGAGATGTTGCCTGCCTCATCGATCACGGTGATGGACACGGTTTCGCCATTGGCCTGTGGCGGGTCGAGGGTCAGGCTGAAGCTGCCATCAGGTTGGGCAATGGCGTTACCGATCAGGTTGCCCGAGGCATCCCTTACCTCCACCCGGGCGCCCGCTTCGGCCGTGCCGGTCAGGCTGTCGCCATCGGTCAGCACCAGGCCGGTCGGTTGCTGCGGTGGCACGAGGTCCGGGGCCGCCAGTGGGCTAGGGGTGGACACGTTGCCGGCGGCATCGGTCAGGGTCACTTGCAGGGATGAGCCATCCACCACCGGGGTTGGCAGTTGCACGTTGAAGCTGCCATCCGGCTGCACGGTGCCGCTCACCAGCACCTGGCCCTGATCGTTGAGCACTTTCACGGTGGCGCCCACTTCGCCACGGCCGGAGACCGTGCGGCCATCGTCGCTGATGGCCAGTTGAGTGGCTGGCGCTGGCGGGGTGGTGTCGCCGCCGTTATCAATGATCGGCGCGGTGACGGTACCGGCCGTGGAGGCGTTGCCTGCGGTATCGGTGGCGGCCACCTGCAACTGCTCGCCTGCCACTTGTGGCGGGGTGAGGCCGATGCTGAACGCACCGTTGGCCCCCACCACGACACTGCCCAGTACGGTAGTGCCGTCGGCTGCCAGCACACGCACGGTGCTGCCGGCTTCGGCACGCCCGGTTACCACGCTGCCATCGGCGCTGACGACCAGTTCGCTTGGTGCGGTAGGCGCGGTGATGTCCGGCGCGGACACTTGTACCGGCAGTGACGAGGCCCCGTTGTTGTCGATGGCGACCACGTCCAGCAACTGGCCGTTGGCCTGGGCCGGGTTGAGCACAACGGTGAAGGTGCCCTCGGCACCCACCACGATGCTGCCGACCACGGCGCCGTTGGCATCATGCACTTCCACGCGGCTGCCGACCGGCGCGGAACCGCTGATGCTGGTGCCATCCTCAGCGAATACCAGGTCGCTCGGGCTTGTCGGTATGGCCACCAGCGGTACGTCGAAGGTCAAGGCTTCGGACGCGTTGCCGCTGGCGTCGGTCTGCACCAGGCTCAGGCGCTCACCCGGCAGCGCGGCCGGGTCCAGGTCGAGCAGGAAGGTGCCGTTGGCGGTCACCGTGCCCGTGCCGATCACTGTGCCATTGACGTCGCGTACTTCGACGGTGGCCCCGGCTTCACCACGACCGCTCAGGGTCAGGCCATCTGCGCCGACCACGATGTTGCCGACTGCGGCAGGGGCCGTAGTATCCGGAGCATCGAACGGCAAGGGGGTAGAGACATTACCGGCCGCGTCCACCAGGCGGATGTCGAGTATCTCGCCATTGGCCTGGGCAGGGGACAGGGTCACGCTGAAGCTGCCGTTCGGGTTCACCACGCCGGTGCCGATCACGTTGCCCGAGGCGTCGCGCACCTGCACGGTGGCACCCGGCTCGCCGCTACCGGTCAAGGTAACGCCGCCGGCCAGGTCCACGCCGGTCGGCTGGGCCGGGGCTTGCAGGTCTGGTGTGGCCACCGTGCCAGGGGTGGAGGCATTGCCGGCGGCATCGGTCAGCACCACTTGCAGGGTACTGCCGTCGTTGACCGGCGGGGCCAGTGTGACCTGGAAGGTGCCATCCGGGTTGACCGTACCGTTGGCCAGCACGTTGCCCTGGGCATCACGCACTTGCACGCTGGCGCCCGCTTCGCCACGGCCGCTCAGCTGGCCACCGGCCAGGCCGATGACCAGGTTGGTCGGGGCCAGGGGTGGGGTGGTATCGCCACCGTCGATGTCTGGGGCAGTGACGCTACCGGCGCTGGAGGCATTGCCGGCGGCATCGGTGGCGGTAACTTGCAGCACCTCACCGTCCACCTGTGCCGGGTTGAGGGTAATGCTGAAGTTGCCGGTGGCGCCCACTACCGCCGTACCCAGCACAGTAGTGCCATCGGCGGCCAGCACACGCACGGTGCTGCCCGCTTCGGCACGGCCGGTGACGACGTTGCCGTTGGCATTGATCGCGAGTTCGCTCGGGGCGGCCGGTGCGGTGATGTCCGGTGCAAAAACCTGCACCGGCAGGGACGATGCACCCGTGCCGTCGATGGCGACCACATCCAGCAGTTCGCCGTTGGCCTGGGCCGGGTTGAGGATGACGGTGAAGGTGCCTTCGACGCCCACCACCACGCTGCCGACCAAGGTGCCGTTGGCATCGCGGACTTCCACGCGGCTGCCGGCCGGGGCAGCACCCGTGATGCTGGTGCCATCCGCGGCGACTACCAGGTCGCTTGGGCTGGCAGGGGCAGTGGTCAGCGGCACCTCATACTGCAAGGCATCGGATGCGTTGCCGCTCGGGTCGGTTTGGACCAGGCTCAGTGCGGCGCCCGGTTGGGCAGCCGGGTCGAGATTGACCACGAAGGTGCCGTTGGCGCCGACCGTGGCGGTGCCGATGACGGTACCGAGGTCATCACGCACCTCAACAGTGGCACCGGCCTCGCCGCGACCGCTAAGCACCAGGCCACCGGTACCGACCACGATATTGCTGACAGCCGCAGGCGGTGTGATGTCCGGTGCATCGAACTGCAGTGGCGCAGAGCTGTTGCCGGCGGCATCTACCAAGCGCACATCCAGCGCTTCGCCATTGGCCTGAGCGGGGGACAGGGTGAGGCTGAAGGTGCCGTCCGGGTTGACCAGGCCGGTGCCAATCACGGCGCCGGCGCTATTGCGCACCTGCACCGTGGCGCCGGGTTCGCCGCGCCCGGTGAAGGTGACGCCATCGGCCAGGGCCAGTTCGGTTGGCTGCGTCGGGGCTTGCAGGTCGGGCGAGGCGACCGAGCCCGGTTGCGAGACGTTGCCGGCGGCATCGGTGAGGGTGACTTGCAACGTGCTGCCGTCGTTCACGGCAGGGGACAAGGTTACAGCGAAGGTGCCATCCGGGCCGACGGTACCGGTTGCCAGAACAGTGCCTGCGGCATCGCGCACCTGCACGGTGGTGCCGGCCTCGCCACGCCCGCTCAACTGGCCACCGGCCAGGCCGATCACCAAGTTGGTCGGTACGTCAGGTGGCGTGGTATCGCCACCGTCGATGTCGGGTGCGGTGACCGAGCCAGCGGTCGAGGCATTGCCTGCCGCATCGGTGGCGGTGACTTGCAGCACTTCGCCGTCGACCTGTGCGGGGCTGAGGGTGATGCTGAAGCTGCCGGTGGCGCCAACCACCACGCTACCCAGCACGGTGGTGCCATCGGCGGCCAGCACACGCACGGTACTGCCCGGTTCGGCGCGGCCGGTGACGACGGTGCCGTCAGCGTTGATGGCCAGTTCGCTCGGGGCGGCAGGTTCGGTGATGTCCGGCGCGGTGACCTGTGTTGGCAGGGAAGATACGCCAGCATCGTCGATGGCCACCACGTCCAGCAGTTCGCCATTGGCCTGGGCCGGGTCGAGGACCACGGTGAAGCTGCCATCGGGGCCAGCCACGACGCTGCCGAGCAGCGTGCCGTTGGCGTCATGCACTTCCACGCGGGTGCCTGCAGGTGCAGTACCGCTGATGCTGCTGCCGTCTTCGGCGAACACCAGGTCGCTGGGGCTGGCTGGGGCGGTGGTCAGCGGTACATCGTATTCGAGGGCAACGGAAGCGTTGCCGCTTGGGTCGGTCTGCACCAGGCTCAGTTGCTCACCCGGCTGCACCGCCGGGTCGAGGTTGATCAGGAAGGTGCCGTTGGCGGCGACCACACCGGTGCCGATCACGGCGCCGTTGGCATCACGCACTTCGACGGTGGCGCCGGCTTCGCCGCGCCCGCTCAGGGCCAGGCCTCCGGTACCGACCAGAATGTTGCTCACTGCCTCGGGCGGGGTGATGTCCGGTGCATCGAATTGCAGCGGCGCAGAGGTGTTGCCGGCCGCATCCACCAGTCGTACGTCCAGTGCTTCGCCGTTGGCCTGGGCAGGGTTCAGGGTCAAGCTGAACAAACCATCGGCGCCAACGATGCCGGTGCCGATGAGGGTGCCGGCGGCATCACGTACTTGCACGGTGGCACCGGGCTCGCCGCGACCGGTAAAGGTCACGCCGTCAGCCAGGGCCAGCTCGGTGGGCAGGGCAGGGGCCTGCAGGTCCGGCGAGGTGACCGAGCCGGGTGGCGAGACGTTGCCAGCCGCATCGGTCAGGGTTACTTGCAGGGCGCTGCCGTCGCTAACGGCAGGGGTCAGGGTAACTGCAAAGCTGCCATCGGCGCCGACGGTGCCGGTGGCCAGCACAGTGCCTGCCGCATCGCGTACCTGTACGGTGGTGCCGGGTTCGCCGCGCCCGCTCAGCTGGCTACCGGCCAGGCCGATTACCAGGTCAGTCGGGGCTGCGGGTGGCGTGGTATCGACACCATCGATGTCCGGTGCGGTCACCGCGCTGGTGGGTGATGTGTTGCCGGCGCCATCTGTTGCCGTGGCTTGCAGCACTTCGCCGTCGATTTGTGGCGGCGCGAGGTTGATGCTGAACACCCCGGTCGGGCCGACCACGGCCGTGCCCAGTTCGGTGCCGTCGGCCGCAACGATGCGCACGGTGCTGCCAGGTTCGGCACGGCCGGTGATGACGCTACCGTCCGCGCTGACGGCCAGCTCGGTCGGCGCGGCAGGTGCAGTGATATCCGGAGCGGTGATTTGTGCCGGCAGCGAGGACACGCCACTGTCATCGATGGCGACCACATCCAGCAGTTCGCCGTTGGCTTGGGCTGGGCTCAGTTCGATGCTGAAGGTGCCGTCGGCATTGGCAATGGCGCTGCCAACCAATGTGCCATTGGCATCGTGTACTTCGACGCGGCTGCCCGCTGGCGCAGAGCCGGTCAGGGTAGTGCCGTCGCCATCGATGGCCAGATTGCTCGGGCTATCGCGCACTTCGACGGTGGCACCCGGTTCGCCGCGACCGCTCAGGGCCAGCCCCCCGGCGCCGACCGCGATGTTGCTCACGGCAGCGGGCGGGGTGGTGTCCGGTGCATCGAATTGCAGTGGCGCCGAGGTGTTGCCGGCCGCATCCACCAGGCGCACATCCAGGGCTTCGCCGTTGGCCTGAGCGGGCGCAAGGGTGATGCTGAACAAGCCATCGGCACCGACGATGCCAGTGCCGATGAGGGTGCCGGCGGGGTTACGGACTTGCACGGTGGCGCCGGGCTCGCCGCGACCGGTAAAGGTCACGCCATCAGCCAGGGTAAGTTCAGTTGGTTGGGCAGGCGGCAGCAGGTCGGCCGAGGTGACCGAGCCGGGTTGCGATACGTTGCCGGCCGCATCGGTCAGGGTGACTTGCAGGGTACTGCCGTCGATCACGGCAGGGGTCAGGGTGATGGTGAAGGTGCCGTCAGCACCGACGGTGCCGGTTGCGAGGATATTGCCAGCGGCGTCGCGCACCTGCACGGTAGCGCCGGCTTCGCCACGGCCGCTCAGTTGGCTGCCGGCCAGGCCGATTACCAGATTGGTCGGGGCTTCAGGCGGTGTGGTGTCGCCGCCGTCGATGTCCGGCGCGGTGACCGAGCTGGCCACGGAAGTATTACCAGCGGCATCGGTCGCGGAGGCCTGCAGGACTTCACCGTCGACTTGTGGCGGCGCGAGGTTGATGCTGAATACGCCGGTCGGGCCGACCACGGCCGTGCCCAGTTCGGTGCCGTCGGCCGCAACGATGCGCACGGTGCTGCCAGGTTCGGCACGGCCAGTGATGATGCTACCGTCCGCGCTGACGGCCAGGTCGGTCGGGGCGGCAGGTGCAGTGATATCCGGGGCAGTGATTTGCGCAGGCAGCGAGGAAACGCCGCTGTCATCGATGGCAACGACATCCAGCAGTTCGCCGTTGGCTTGGGCAGGGTTCAGCTCGATGCTGAAGGTGCCGTCGGCATTGGCGATGGCGCTGCCGATCAGGGTGCCGTTGGCGTCATGCACCTCTACGCGAGTACCTGCAGGGGCGGAGCCGGTGAGGGTGGTGCCGTCGGCATCGATAGCCAGGTTGCTCGGGCTGACCGGTGCAGTGGTTAGCGGTACATCATATTCAAGGGCTACGGAGGCGTTGCCGCTTGGGTCGGTCTGCACCAGGCTCAGTTGATCACCCGGCTGCGCAGCCGGGCTGAGGTCGATCAGGAAGGTGCCGTTGGCACCGACCACGCCGGTACCGATCACGGTGCCGTTGGCATCGCGGACTTCGACGGTGGCACCCGGTTCGCCGCGACCGCTCAGGGCCAGACCCCCGGCGCCGACCGCGATGTTGCTCACGGCAGCGGGCGGGGTAATGTCCGGTGCATCGAATTGCAGTGGTGCCGAGGTGTTACCGGCAGCATCTACCAGGCGTACATCCAGGGCTTCGCCGTTGGCCTGAGCGGGCGCAAGGGCAATGCTGAACAGGCCATCGGCACCGACGATGCCAGTGCCGATGAGGGTGCCGGCGGGGTTACGGACTTGCACGGTGGCGCCCGGTTCGCCACGACCGGTGAAGGTTACGCCATCGGCCAGGGCCAGGTCAGTTGGTTGGGCAGGTGGCAGCAGGTCGGCCGAGGTGACCGAGCCCGGTTGCGACACGTTGCCGGCCGCGTCGGTCAGGGTGACTTGCAGGGCACTACCGTCGTTCACGGCAGGGCTCAAGGACAATACAAAGTTGCCATCCGGACCGACGGTACCAGTCGCGATGACGTTGCCTGCGGCGTCACGTACCTGCACGGTGGCGCCGGCTTCGCCACGGCCGCTCAGTTGGCTACCCGCCAACCCGATTACCAGATTGGTCGGGGCTTCAGGTGGTGTGGTGTCGCCGCCGTCGATGTCCGGCGCGGTGACCGAACTGGCCACGGAAGTATTGCCAGCGCTATCGGTCGCGGTGGCCTGCAGAACTTCGCCGTCTACTTGCGGCGGCGCGAGGTTGATGCTGAATACGCCGGTCGGGCCGACCACGGCCGTTCCCAGCTCGGTGCCGTCGGCTGCCAGGATACGCACGGTGCTGCCCGGTTCGGCACGGCCAGTGAGCACGGTGCCGTCAGCGCTGACGGCCAGCTCGGTCGGGGCGGCAGGTGCAGTGATATCCGGGGCAGTGATTTGCGCAGGCAGCGAGGAAACGCCGCTGTCATCGATGGCAACGACATCCAGCAGTTCGCCGTTGGCTTGGGCTGGGCTCAGTTCGATGCTGAAGGTGCCGTCGGCATTGGCAATGGCGCTGCCAAGCAATGTGCCATTGGCGTCGTGTACTTCGACGCGGCTGCCCGCTGGCGCAGAGCCGGTCAGGGTAGTGCCGTCGCCATCGATGGCCAGATTGCTCGGGCTGACCGGTGCAGTGGTCAGCGGTACATCGTATTCGAGGGCAACGGAGGCGTTGCCGCTTGGGTCGGTCTGCACCAGGCTCAGTTGATCACCCGGCTGTGCAGCTGGACTGAGGTCGATCAGGAAGGTGCCGTTGGCACCGACCACGCCGGTACCGATCACGGTGCCGTTGGCATCGCGGACTTCGACAGTGGCGCCCGGTTCGCCACGACCGCTCAGGGCCAGGCCCCCGGCGCCGACCGCGATGTTGCTCACGGCAGCGGGCGGGGTGGTGTCCGGTGCATCGAATTGCAACGGCGCAGAGCTGTTACCGGCAGCATCCACCAGGCGTACATCCAGGGCTTCGCCGTTGGCCTGAGCGGGCGCAAGGGTAATGCTGAACAGGCCATCGGCACCGACGATGCCGGAGCCGATTAGGGTGCCGGCGGCATTACGGATTTGCACGGTGGCACCGGGCTCGCCGCGACCGGTGAAGGTCACGCCGTCGGCCAGGGCCAGGTCAGTCGGTTGAGCAGGCGGGAGCAGGTCGGATGAGGTGACCGAGCCCGGCTGGGAAATGTTGCCGGCGGCATCGGTGAGGGTCACCTGCAAGGTGCTGCCGTCGATTACGGCAGGGTCCAGGGTGATGGAGAAGGTGCCGTCAGCACCAACGGTGCCAGTCGCGATGATGTTACCTGCGGCATCACGCACCTGCACGGTGGTGCCGGCTTCGCCGCGGCCGCTCAGTTGCTTGCCGGCCAGGCCAATTACCAGGTCGACAGGCGCATCGGGTGGCGTGGTGTCGCCGCCGTCGATGTCCGGCGCGGTGACCGAGCCGGCGACCGACGTGTTGCCAGCAGCATCGGTGGCGGTAGCTTGCAGGACTTCACCGTCAACCTGCGGTGGGTTGAGGTTGATGCTGAACACGCCAGTCGGGCCGACCACGGCCGTACCCAGCTCGGTGCCGTCGGCTGCCAGGATACGCACGGTGCTGCCCGGTTCGGCACGGCCAGTGAGCGCGGTGCCGTCAGCGCTGATGGCCAGCTCGGTCGGTGCGGCAGGCGGGGTGATGTCCGGTGCTGTGAACGCCAGCGGTATCGAACTGTTGCCTGCGGCATCCACCTGGCGAATGTCCAGCGCTTCGCCGTTGGCCTGCTCAGGCGAGAGGGTAAGGCTGAAGGTACCGTCGGCGTTGACCAGGCCGCTGCCGATGAGGTTGCCGGTAGCATCGCGCACCTGCACGGTGGCGCCGGGCTCGCCGCGACCGGTGAGGGTTACACCGTTGGCCAGGGCGAGGTCGGTCGGCTGGTCAGGGGCGGTGGTGTCAGGGTTGTCGACGTCCGGTGCCGCGATGCTGGCAGCTGGCGACGTATTGCCGGCCGCGTCCGCGGCGCTGACTTCCAGGGCCTGGCCGTCGGTTTGTGGCGGTTGCAGGGTGATGCTGAACTGGCCGTCCGCACCGGCTACCGCAGTGCCCAGCAATACGCCGCCAGCGCCGCGCACGGAAACCGTCGAGCCGGGTTCGGCACGACCGGTAAGCGTGGTGCCCTGTTCATCGATGGCCAGGTCGGTCGGTGCCAGTGGTGCAGTTGCATCCGGGGCGGTGACAGTGCCTGGCGCCGAGACATTGCCGGCGCCATCGGTCAGGGTGACTTCAAGGTTTTCGCTGTTGATCTGTGGTGGGGACAACGTCACGTTGAAACTGCCGTCGGCACCCACGGTGCCGCTGCCGATCAGGTTGCCGGCAGCATCACGGATATTCACCGTGGCGCCCGCTTCACCGCGGCCGGTCAGGCGCAGGCCATCCGGCGACACCAGCAGGTCGATGGGTGTGGCCGGTGCGGTGGTATCGGCATCCGAGCCGCCACCGCTGCTTCCGCCACCGCCACCGCCACTGTCGGCTGCAGCTGCTGCGCCACCGACACCGAGCAGGCTGAGCCCGGCAATCGCCCAGGTCGGCATGGCGCTACCGGCGGTACCGATACCCGCGACCAGTTCGTCCAGCGAGGCTACGTCTTCGAAGGTGAAACCGGTGAACGCTGCCGCATCGTACTGGGCGTGCCACAGGGTGCCGTCTTCGCCGACGAAGACGATGTCGCTGCCGACCCCGGCCTGGTCCACCGCGAAGAAGTTGCCAACGGTGACTTTTTCACCCGACTTCAGGGTGATGATCAGGTCCTGCCCGCGTTGGGTAACGGTGGCCACCTGGTCGGGAGATACCGGCATCTGCACGACGCCTGGTGCTTTGAGATTGATATTGCCCCAGGCGCTCTGAGTGGCGACTTCGGATTGCTTGTCGGCGATGACGATGTTGTCCATGGATGCTCCCTGCTGGTATCCGGATCCCCGGCCCGACTGTTCGGGCCACAAACGCCATAACAGAGCCCTTGCAGGTGTGTTACGCGCAGCCTCGACCAGGCAGTCGAGATTTGGGTGGTTAGGGAGATATAGCAGTCAGGCAGGAAGCAACCAGATGGCTTTCTGGGTTAATCCTTTTGTAGGTGACCCTCAGCGAAGCCCCAGCCGGCGGGCCAATCGGCTCAAATTTGCGCGGTCCAGGCCCAGTTCCCGCGCGGCTGCCGCCCAGTTGTCCTGGTGCCGTTGCAGGCAGGCTTCGATCACCTGGCGCTGGTAGATTTCGACCGCTTCGCGCAGGCCACCTTCAGGCAATGCTGCCACCTGGGGCGGGGCTGCAGGGGAGGGC